>NZ_JAUEPL010000019.1 GCF_030406405.1 Streptomyces ficellus | reverse complement strand
GGCGCCGGGTCCGCGCCCCGAGGCGGACGCGCGCCCCGAGCCGGACCCGCGCCGCGTGCTCGCGCCGCCCGGCGCGCCCCGCTCCACGACGACCGCCGGCGTACGTTCCCGCAGCTCGCCCCCGCTCAAGGACCGGACGGGCGATTCGCTGCCACGTGGTGGGGCAACGCCTGGGTGGAGGCCCTGGAGGACAGCGCCCTGGACGCGGCCCGCCTGGCGCGCGGTCGCGCCTACGCGGCCACCGGGCATGTCGACGCGATCACCGTGACGCCGGGCAGGATCATGGCGTACGTCCACGGCACCCGCCCCCGCCCGTACCGCACCGAGATCCGGCTGCGGGTGCTCCACGACGAGGACTGGGAGCGGTTCCTGGACACCGCCGCGGCCCGCCCCGACCACATCGCCGCCCTGCTCGACAAGGACGTCCCGCACGCCCTGGCCGCCGCCGTCGACCTGCTGCCCGCCCCCGACGACCTGATCCCGGACTGCTCCTGCCCCGACCACGGCTACCCCTGCAAGCACGCGGCCGCCCTCTGCTACCAGGCGGCGCGGCTCCTCGACGAGGACCCGTTCGTCCTGTTCCTCATGCGCGGCCGCGGTGAACAGGAGATCCTCGCGGCGCTCAGCCACCGCAACGCCGCCCACGAGGCAGCCGAAACGACCGCCGCGCCCCCGCCGATGGCCACCGTCCCCGCCCGCACGGCCATCGCCGCCCCGCCCGCCACGACGCTGCCGCCGCCCCTGACGGCCCCCGACCGGCCCGGCCGCCCACCCGTCTACCCGGAGGACCCCGACGCCCCCGACCCGCTGGCACTGGAACTCCTCGCCACCGAGGCGGCCGTCCGCGCCCACACCTTCCTGACCACCGGCCAGGACCCCGTCGCCGCCCTCACCCCCTGGCAGGACGCCGTCCGCCTCGCCGCCGCCCACCCCGGCTCCGGCCTGACCGCCTCCACCCGCGCGCTCTACCGCGACCTCGCAGCTGCCCTCGACCGCACCCCCGCCGACCTGGCCCGCGCGGTCGCCGCCTGGCGCCAGGGCGGCCCGGCAGGACTCGACGTCCTGGAAGAGCCCTGGGACCCGCCCGCCGGCCCCTTCGACCGGGCCCGCCCCGCCCTGATCGCCGCCGACCTCCCGCACTTCCGCCCCTGGCGCAACCGCCTCTCCAGCGGTTCCCTCCAGCTGCGCTACGGCCGCGACGGCCTCTGGTACGGCTACGAATCGGACCTCGGCCGCGAGGACTGGTGGCCGAGAGGCACCCCCGACACGGACCCGGTGGGCGCGCTCACCGACCTCCTGGAGAGCTGATGGGTAGGCTGCTGCCGTACCGCCAGAGACGACTGAGGGGGACTGGTGGAAGCCGAGTTGGTGGCACTGGCGACAGCGGGGGCGACCGCGCTCGTCCAGCAGTTGGTCGGCGAGACATGGGAGCAGGTGCGAGGCCGGGTCACCGCCTTCTTCGCCCGGCGAGCGGGCACCGACCCGGAGACGGTCGGCGCGGAGCTGGAGACGGTACGGGCCGAACTGCTCGCCGCCGAGGAGTCGGGCGACGAGCAGGCGACGGCCGACGCCCAGGCCGAGGCCCGCACCGAATGGCGGGCCCGGATGCGCCGCACCCTCCAGGCGGACCCGGCAGCGGCTGCCGAACTGCGCGCCCTTCTCGGTGACTTGATGCCCGCTCTCCCCGCGCCCGTCTCTTCCGGCGACGTCCACAACACCATCAGCGGGGGAGTGCAGCACGGCGCCGTGATCCAGGCTGGCTCCATCGGCAGGCTCGACCTGAACAGCCGGGGCCGCTGAGGCGACTGAGTGCCAGGACCGATTCCCCGCCGCCGAGGGCGACCGCTTCGGAGAGGAATTGCCCGCGCCGCGCAACACGTAAAAAGGGTGTGATGATTCGAATGAGTCACCACTCGATGGAGTGAATGGCGCATGCGTCATAACCCCGCTTAGGTGTAAGGCGTTAATTCCGGTGCGGGCGGGTGCCCGTGAAAGTCTCCGGAAGGCAGGAAGCCATGAGGCACACTCGCCGAAATGGTCTGGTCACACTGATGGCCACGGGTGGCGCGCTCGCTCTGGCGGCGGGTTATGCGCACGCCGACTCCGACGCGGTCGGCGCTGCGGCCGATTCGCCGGGGGTGATCTCCGGCAACACCATGCAGCTGCCGGTGGACGTACCGGTCAACGCCTGCGGGAACACCGTCAATGTGGTCGGGCTGCTCAACCCCGCGTACGGCAACAAGTGCGCGAACAGGGGTGAGAACAAGGGCGGTCATGGCCACGGTGGCGGTCACCACAAGGACCGGCCGGGCACGTCGCACGGTGGGCACGGGAGCAAGAACGGCAGCGGCGGCGGAGGCGGGGCATCCGCCGGAGGTGTCGCGAAGGGCTCGCCGGGTGTGATCTCCGGCAACGGCATCCAGCTGCCGTTCGACCTGCCGGCCAACGTCAGTGGCAACTCCGTCAGCCTGGTCGGGCTCCTCAACCCCACCTTCGGCAACGCGTCCAGCAACGGCGGCAGCAAGCCGCCCGCCTCGCCGCAGAAGCCGCCGAAGGACCACGAGCCCGCCACTCCGCCCGAGCACGACGAGCCGGCCGCCCCCGCCGCGCCCGCCCCGGCGCCGGCCGCAGAGGCCCCCGCTCCGGTGACGCAGACGGGCCGGACGTCGTCTCTGGCGGAGACCGGTTCCGACGTCGGGCTGTTCGGCATGGGCGGCGCCGCCATGGGCCTCATGCTCGGCGGCGCACTGCTGTACCGCCGCTTCCGCCCCACGCCGGACGGCGCCTGACCCCTCTGGCTCCTCATCGCCGCCAGGCCTCCAGCACCGCCTCGATGGCCGGTGCCACGCGGGTACGCGCCTGGCGGCGGGGGACGCCCCGCATCAAGAGCGCGTCGTACTCCGTGTCGACGTGCCGCACCGATGCCCGTACCGCCGCGGTCACCGCGCCCTGGTCCAGCGCACGTCCCGCTGCCGTACGGCCCACGCGGCCGCTGCCGCGCTCCGCGGCGTGCGCCGCTATCCCGGACGCCCGCTCCGGCGGGCAGCCGGGAAACAGCCGCAGGATCTCGTCGGCCAGCGCGGCCCTGAACCGTACGTCCTCGGCCGCGCGCCGCGCCGCGTCCCTGGCCCGGCGGCGGGCCCGAGCCTCGGCGTCGGCCAGGCACGCCGCCTCCGCCCGCGCGAGGGCCGCCTCCTCCACGAGGATGCCCTGGCGCTCGTACCGCGTACGGCGCCGGTTGTGGCGTACGACCACCGCCCAGAGCCCACTGGCCTCGCGGGCCCGGCGGGTGAGGGCCGCGTCGCCGCGTGCCAGGTAGACCAGATGGCCCAGGTCGGCGCAGTCCAGGCAGAGCGGCGCGTGGAACTCCAGCACCAGCCTGGCCAGGGGCCCGCCGCGGCACTCGGCGCAGTGGCGGCGCTTGAGCGGCTCGATCACCACGAGCGGGCAGGACGACAATCCGCGCTCCCGCGAACTCGGCGAAATATGCGTGTCCTTGAGTTTTCCCGCGCGGTGACGTCACCGAACCCGCACCCCTGCCGCCCATGGCAACGTCGAACAACGTGGAACCGGCAGGCGACTCGGGCAGCCGACTCAGGCAGCATGAGAGCGTGAGACTCGAACCGATCACCTGGGAACGGCTGGCCGACGCCCTCGCCGTGCATGTGGACGGGTTGAGCCCGGGCGACGGGGGACCGTGGCTGAAGGTCGGCGTCGACGGGCCGCCCGCCGCCAGGCCCGGTGAGCCCGCCGGAATGCTGGCGGAGGCGCTGCGGTTGCGCGGGCGGGCGGTGATGACCGTGGGAACGGAGGGGTTCCTGCGGCCGGCGTCGCTGCGGTACGAGTACGGCAAGGAGGACCCCGACACGTACTACAGCGGCTGGTTCGACACCGCCGCCCTGTGGCGGGAGGTCTTCGGGCCGCTGGAGCCGGGTGGCAGCGGGCGGGTGCTGCCCGACCTGTGGGACCCGGTCACGGACCGCGCCACGCGCAGCCCGTACCGCGCGCTGGTGCCGGGCGGGGTACTGGTACTGCACGGGCCGTTGCTGTTGGGGCACTGGTTCCCGTTCGACCTGACGGTGCACCTGCGGCTGTCGCGGGGCGCGCTGGCACGGCGGACCGAGGAGGCATGGACGCTGCCGGCCTTCGAGCGGTACGAGGATGAGGTCGCCCCCGCGGACGCCGCCGACGTCGTCGTCCGCGCCGACGATCCCCGCCACCCGGCGTGGAGTGGCCTGCGGTAGGGGCCCGGCCAGGCGCCGTCCGCACCCCGTCCGGGACCGCACTCCGTCCGGCACCGCTCCCGCCCCATCACCCCCGCACCCCGTCCGGCACCGTTCACCGTCCGGGACCGCACCCCGTCCGGCACCGGCTCCCCGCCCCCATCCCCCGCACCCTCCCCGCTACCGTCGCCCCCGCACCCTTCCCGTCGCCGCCTCACCCTTCCTGGGGGCGTCCGCCCAGGGCGGTGACCGCTTGCGCGCCTGCCCGGCAGCCCGCTGCCGCCGCCGACGCGGCATCCGCGCCGGACAGGAGGGCTGCCAGGAATCCGCCCGTGAACGCGTCGCCCGCGCCGGTGGTGTCCACCGCCCGTACCTCCGGCGCCGGCACCCGTGCGATGATCCCGCCCGACGCCGCCACCAGCGCGCCCGCGGCCCCCAGCGTCACCGCGACCAGCGGGAAGTGGCGGCTCAGCTTGGCGGCCGCGTCCGCCGCGTCCGCCAGGCCCGTCAGCAGCGTGGCCTCGTCGGCGTTCGGGAGCAGCACGTCCGCCCCCTCGACCACCGCCAGGAAGCGGCCCACCCCCAGCTCGGTGACGAACCCCGCCGATGCCGGGTCCACGCTCACCGGCACGCCCCGCTCCCGCGCTGTCACCAGGGCCAGCCGCGCCGTCTCGCGGCTGGTCCCGGCGAAGAAGAGATACCCGGACAGGTGCAGGTGGTACACCCCGTCCAGCAGGCTTGGCGACCAGTCGCCAACCCCCAGCCGGAGCGCCGCGCCACTGTCCGTGAGGAACGTCCGCTCGGCGGCCGCGTCGACCAGCGCGACCACCGTCGCGGTCGGCGCGTTCGCGTCCGGCACCAGCAGCGGCCGCACCCCCGCACGCCGGAGCCGCTCCTCGTGCCAGGCCGCCCGGTCGGTGCCCACCCGGGCGAGAATCCGCACGTCCGGGCAGCCCGAACGCGCCGCCCAGCACGCCACGTTCGCTCCCGCCCCACCCGGCAGCGTCCGGATCTCCGCCGCCGTGTCGGTCGCCGGGGCGAGCGGCGTACGGTGCCGGGCCACCACGTCGGTGACCACGTCCCCGACGACCAGAAGCCCGCTCACAGCACGGCCGCGATGCGCGCCGCCAGCCGCACATTGCCGCGCACCGCCGTCAGGTTGGCGTCCAGGGACGCCCCGCCGGTGTGCCGCATCAGGTACTCCAGCAGGAACGGTGTCACCGCCTGCCCGGTGATTCCCCGCTCCCGGCACTCGTCCAGCCCGCGCGCCAGTACCCGGTCGTGCAGCTGGGGGTCCAACTGCGCGTCCTCCGGCACCGGGTTGGCGACGATCAGCGCCGCCTCCGGCCCGCCGAGAGCGTCCTGCGCCCGTATCACCGCCGCCACCTCCTCCGGCGCCCGCACCGTCCAGTCGACCGGCTCGCCGGAGGACGCCAGATAGAAGCCGGGGAAGTGCTCCGTCCCGTACCCCAGGATGCCGACTCCCAGCGTCTCCAGCCGCTGGAGCGTGGCCGGCACGTCCAGGATGGACTTGACCCCGGCGCACACCACGGTGATCCGGGTCCGTGCCAGCAGCCGCAGGTCCGCCGACTCGTCCTGCGTGTGGGCCCATTCACGGTGTACGCCGCCGAGCCCGCCGGTCGCGAAGACGCGGATCCCCGCCCGCGCGGCCAGGAACGCCGTCGCGGACACCGTCGTCGCACCGCTCGCGCCCATCGCCAGGGCGGGCGCCAGGTCGCGGTGGCCCAGTTTGCGTACGCCAGGGTCGGTCGCGACCCGCTCCAACTGCCGCTTGTCCAGCCCCACGTGCGCCACGCCGTCCAGGACGGCGATCGTGGCCGGAACGGCCCCGCCGGACCGAACCAGCGCCTCCAGCTCCTCCGCCACCGCCAGATTGCGCGGGCGGGGCAGGCCGTGCGCGATGATCGTCGACTCCAGGGCGACAACGGCATGGCCGGCGGCCATCGCCTCCCGTACCTCTTCCGACAACACCACCGTGGTCTCAGGCATGTCCCCATCCCTGGCGCGGCAGCGGCCCGCGCAAACCTCACGGCCTCGCCGGCAAGCGGTGCCGGGCAGCCGGGAGATTATGCCCGCGTGGTGACCGGCGACGTCACGCGCTCGGTGTCAACGGCTTCGCGCGACGCCGCAGGGCCATGGTGGCCAGCGGGAGCAGCAGGAGCGCCCCCACGGCGTTCAGCCAGCCGTAGCCCGCCTGGGCGACGATCAGGCCGGCCGCAGCACCGCCGATGCCCGCCGCCGTGTTCATCGTCAGGTCCGACAGGCCCTGCACGGCGGCCCGGGCTGCCTGTGGAACGGAGTCCGTCAGCAGGGCCGACCCGGAGACGAGGCCCGCCGACCAGCCGAGGCCCAGCAGGAACAACCCCGCCGCCGTACGCCCGTGCCCGGCGCCCGCCGTGCCGGCCAGGAACGCGGCGCAGGCCAGCAGCGCGACGGCCAGACCGATCACGGGCAGCCGGCCGAACCGGTCCGACAGCCACCCCATCACGGGCGAGAACGCGTACATGCCCGCGATGTGACCGCTGATGACGAGCCCGATCAGCTGGATGCCCGCCCCGTGGTGACTGAGCGCCACGGGCGTCATCGACATGATCGAGACCATCGCGGTGTGCGAGACCGCCACGGTCACGAGCGCCAGCCGCGCGCGGGGCGAGTCCCGCACCGCCCGCACACCCGCCCGCAAGGAGCGGCCCTCCTTCCCCGCCTCTTCCTCGGGCCCTGCCGCCAGCGCCCGTGCGGTCAGCAACGGGTCCGGCCGCAGCAGGACCGCGACCAGCACCGCGGCGGCCACGAACACCCCGGCCGCCCAGAGGAACGGTCCCGCCGCCATGGGTATCCCGAGCCCCGCCACGCTTCGCCCCGCGGGCGCGGCGATGTTCGGCCCCAGCACGGCGCCGATCGTCGTCGCCCACACCACCGTGGAGATGGCACGCCCGCGCCGCTCCGGCTCCGCCAGATCCGCCGCCGCGAACCGGGCCTGGAGATTGGCGGACGATCCGGCACCGAAACCCGCCATGCCGGCCAGCAGCAGCGGAAAGCTCCCGATGACGGCCGCGAGCACGACCACACCCGCGCCCACCGCCCCGACCCCGTATCCCAGGACCAGGCCGGGCCGCCGCCCGCGTGCGGTCATCAGCGCGGCCAGCGGCATGGACAGCAGCGCCGTCCCGGCGACCATGGCGGTCGGGGCCAGCCCGGACAGCGCCTCCGTCCCGCTCACCTCCTGCGCCAGTACGGAGGCGAGCGCGATCGCGGTCGCCACCCCCAGCCCTCCCAGGATCTGGCTGGCGATGAGCACGGCCGATACGCGCCGCCGCAGAGCGGGCAGCCGGGCCGCCGTCACCGCACCGGGTGAGGGGACGGCGGACGGCGTGACCGGAGGCGGCGTGGCGGACGACGACGCGGGCGCCGAGTCGGATGCGTTCGCCGGCCCGGACGCGTCGGGTATGTCGGGGTGCGTAGTCACCGCGGCAGTGTGCCACCCATGTGCCACCCCTTACAGATTCAGAACAGTGGCGGTGGCAACACCCCCTCCAGTTCCAGCAGTCGGCGCTTGGTCTCCAGACCTCCGCCGAACCCGCCCAGCCGCCCGTCGCTCTCCACCACCCGATGGCACGGCACCACCACGGGCAGCGGATTGGAGGCCATCGCCGCGCCGACCGCCTGCGCCGCGCCCGCCTGCCCCACTCGCCCGGCCAGTTCCCCGTACCCGACGACCGACCCGTACGGCACGCCCGACGCCAGTTCCCGCAGCACCTGGCGGTTGAACCCGGTCGTCAGCGACCAGTCCAGCCGAAGCCCGAACTCCCGCAGCCCGCCCGCGAAATACGCCTCCAGCCTGCGTATCGGCTCGGCCAGCCGCCCGGACGCATCCTCGACGAGCTCCGCGCCCAACTGCCCCGCCAGCCGTCCGAGCGCCCGGCCGCGCACCGCGTCGTCGGCGTGGAACACCACGCTGACCAGCCCCTCGCCCGTCGCGGCGAGCAGCAGCGGGCCGATGTCACTGCCGACGACGGCCCACTCCACGAACCGCCCCTTGCTGCCCATGCCGACCACCGTACGGCCGGCCACTGACAACGCGGCCGGAACGGGCATCGGCGCCCCAGCCGCTACATACCGCCGCCACATCTTTGTTCGGTGCCTCGGGCGCCATAGCGTCGCCCCGTACCAGCCGGTACACATGGCAGCACCGGCGCGACGGCAGCACCGGCACGACGGCAAATGGCGTGAAGGCTTCTCGACGGCGGGCACAAGGAGCGAAGGGCATACGGGCATGCAGGGCACAGTCGACGGTTTCAGTTACGGCCTTGCCACACCGGTGGCCGCCTTCCTCATGGCGTGCCTGGGCGGCGCCCTGGGACTGCGCTGCACCACCAGATCACTGCGTGACCACGGAACCCACCGCACCTTCAGGCCCGGCTGGCTCGCGCTCGGCGCCACCTCGATCGGCTCGGGCATATGGACCATGCACTTCATCGCGATGATGGGCTTCAGCGTCGAGGAGGCCCCGGTCGGCTACGACCGGCCCATCACGTTCACCAGCCTGGCCGTCGCCATCGTGATGGTCGGCATCGGGATCTTCATCGTCGGATACCGGGGCGCCACCGCGATGGCGCTCGTCACCGGTGGCACCATCACCGGCCTCGGCATCGCCACCATGCACTACCTGGGCATGGCCGGAATGCGCCTCCAGGGGCGGCTCCAGTACGACACCGTCACCGTCGCCCTCTCCGCCCTCATCGCCGTGGTGGCGGCGACCGCGGCGCTCTGGGCGGCCGTCTCCATCCAGGGATTCCTGCCCAGCCTCGGTGCCAGCCTGGTCATGGGGATCGCGGTCACCGGCATGCACTACACAGGTATGGCCGCCGTCAGCGTCCACCTGCACGGCGACGGTCTCCCGGCGGGCGGCGGTGACACCGCGACCTCACTCCTCGCCCCCATGCTGATCGGCCCGGCGGTGTTCCTGCTGCTCGCCGGAGTCGTGGTGATGCTGGACCCGCTGCTGGTGATGGGCGGCTCCGGCCGGCAGCAGCCCGCGTACCGGGTGCCGCGCCGCCCCGGCGGGCCGGCGCGGCGCCAGGGCTACGCCCACGGCGAACCCGCCGGCCGGACGGAGACCCGCCGCCGGCGCACCGGGAGCCGCTGACCCGCGCCGTCCGCCTGCCTCCCACAGGCCCGAGGCGAGGCCCGCGTCCCTCGATCGACGCCCGACTGTCAGTGGTGGGTCGTACGGTGGATTCATGCGGCCCGTTTCCAAGATCGAACGCTCGGTGGCGCCTTTCGAGGTCGTCAGCCCCTACCAGCCCAGCGGCGACCAGCCGTCGGCCATCGCCGACCTGGAGCGGCGCGTCCGCGCGGGTGAGAAGGACGTCGTCCTGCTCGGCGCGACCGGCACCGGCAAGTCGGCGACCACCGCCTGGATGATCGAGAGGCTTCAGCGCCCCACCCTCGTCATGGCGCCGAACAAGACGCTGGCCGCCCAGCTGGCCAACGAGTTCCGCGAGCTCCTGCCGAACAACGCCGTCGAGTACTTCGTCTCGTACTACGACTACTACCAGCCCGAGGCGTACGTCCCCCAGTCGGACACCTACATCGAGAAGGACTCCTCGATCAACGAGGAGGTCGAGCGGCTGCGCCACTCCGCCACGAATTCGCTCCTGACCCGCCGCGACGTCGTCGTGGTCGCCTCCGTCTCCTGCATCTACGGCCTGGGCACGCCACAGGAGTACGTGGACCGGATGGTGCCCCTGAAGGTCGGCGAGGAGATCGACCGCGATCAGCTGCTGCGCCGCTTCGTCGACATCCAGTACACGCGCAACGACCTCGCCTTCGCCCGCGGCACCTTCCGCGTCCGCGGTGACACCATCGAGATCTTCCCGGTCTACGAGGAGCTGGCCGTCCGGATCGAGATGTTCGGCGACGAGATCGAGGCGCTGTCCACGCTCCACCCGCTCACCGGCGAGGTGATCAGCGACGATCATGAGCTCTATGTCTTCCCGGCCAGCCACTATGTGGCGGGACCGGAGCGCATGGAGAAGGCGATCAACGGCATCGAGCGGGAGCTGGAGGTGCGTCTCGCGGAGCTGGAGAAGCAGGGCAAGCTGCTGGAGGCCCAGCGGCTGCGGATGCGCACCACGTACGACATCGAGATGATGCGCCAGATCGGGTCCTGCTCCGGCATCGAGAACTACTCGATGCACTTCGACGACCGCGAGCCGGGATCCCCGCCCAACACCCTCCTCGACTACTTCCCCGAGGACTTCCTGCTCGTCATCGACGAGTCCCATGTCACGGTGCCGCAGATCGGAGCGATGTACGAGGGCGACGCGTCTCGCAAGCGCACTCTGGTCGACCACGGCTTCCGGCTGCCGTCCGCACTGGACAACCGGCCGCTGAAGTGGGAGGAGTTCCAGGAGCGGATCGGCCAGACCGTCTACCTGTCGGCGACGCCCGGGCAGTACGAACTCTCCCGCTCCGACGGCTTCGTCGAGCAGATCATCCGCCCCACGGGCCTGGTCGACCCGGAGGTCGTCGTCAAGCCCACCGAGGGACAGATCGATGACCTGGTCCACGAGATCCGGCTGCGCACCGAGCGGGACGAACGCGTACTGGTCACCACCCTCACCAAGAAGATGGCCGAGGACCTCACCGACTACTTCCTCGAACTGGGCATCCAGGTGCGCTATCTGCACAGCGACGTCGACACCCTGCGCCGGGTGGAGCTGCTGCGAGAACTGAGGGCCGGCGACTACGACGTACTGGTCGGCATCAACCTGCTCCGCGAGGGCCTCGACCTGCCCGAGGTCTCCCTGGTCGCCATCCTCGACGCCGACAAGCAGGGGTTCCTGCGCTCCGGCACGTCTCTGATCCAGACCATCGGCCGCGCGGCGCGCAATGTGTCCGGCCAGGTCCACATGTACGCGGACACCATCACACCCGCCATGGCGCAGGCCATCGACGAGACCAACCGCCGCCGCGCCAAGCAGGTCGCGTACAACAAGGCCCGCGGCATCGACCCGCAGCCGCTCCGGAAGAAGATCAACGACATCGTCGCGACCATCGCGCGCGAGGAGGTCGACACCGAGCAACTGCTCGGTACCGGCTATCGCCAGTCGAAGGACGGCAAGGGCGCGAAGACTCCGGTGCCCTCCCTCGGCGCCAAGGCGGCGCAGGGCGGCAAGGCCGGCGGGAAGGGTGCCAAGGCGGGCACCAAGGGCGCGCTCGTCAGCGACCGTCCCGCGGCTGAACTGGCCGGGATCATCGAGGAGATGACCGACCGCATGCGAGCGGCGGCCGCCGAGCTGCAGTTCGAGGTGGCGGCCAGGCTCCGCGACGAGGTGAGCGAGCTGAAGAAGGAACTGCGGCAGATGAAGGAAGCCGGTATCGCCTGACCCCGCCGTGCTCGACGCGCCAAGTACCCGGCCGTGCTGGGCGCGCCGTGACCGGGTCCGCACTGGCCGCGCTGGACGCGCGCGCCGCACCGGCGCGGCACGGGCCGGGTCCAGCGCGGCACCTGGTGTGTTGCAACACCGATACAAAAGCGGGACCGGCCTGCTGCCGTCCCGGCCCCGCTGCGTAGGGTGCTGAGCAACCGCACTCGGACACGGTCGCGGGGGTACGCAACGAGAGGGGACAGCGCGTGACGGTCAATATGACCAAGGGACAGGCCATCAGCCTGCAGAAGAGCGACGGGGGCACCCTGACCGCGGTGCGGATGGGGCTCGGCTGGCAGGCGGCACCGCGCCGCGGTCTGTTCGGCTCGCGCACCCGGGAGGTGGACCTGGATGCCTCGGCGGTGCTCTTCGCCGAGAAGCAGCCGGTGGACGTGGTCTTCTTCCGCCACCTGGTCAGCGACGACGGCTCCGTGCGCCACACCGGTGACAACCTGGTGGGTGGCGCGGGCCAGGGCGGCGACGACGAGGCCATCCTTGTCGACCTGCAGCGGGTTCCGGTCCACATCGACCAGATCGTCTTCACGGTGAACTCCTTCACCGGCCAGACGTTCCAGGAGGTGCAGAACGCTTTCTGCCGCATCGTCGACGAGACGAACGGACAGGAGCTCGCGCGCTACACCCTGGACGGCGGCGGCCAGTACACCGCGCAGATCATGGCCAAGGTGCACCGGGCGGGTTCCGGCTGGCAGATGACGGCCCTGGGCAACCCGGCCAATGGCCGTACGTTCCAGGACCTGATGCCGTCGATCCTGCCGTACCTGTAGGCACGGCGGTACGCGACTCGGCGGTACGTACGCAGCGGTGCGTACGTAGCAGTACGTTCGCAGCGGTACGTCCGCGACCGAAGCTCCGCAGCTCCCGGAGGCCCCAGCCGCCCCCGGGAGCTGCCGCACACCAAGGCACCGTGCCCGCAGGGGCGTTCGGGTGCCGAGACACCGCACCACCAGATACCGAGAGCCCGAGGGGACACAGGCATGACGGCCGAGCTGGTCCGGGGGCAGAACCACCCCCTGCCCCACACCCGACTGGAGATCCGGGTGTCGGCCGGGGAGCCCGTCGTGGCCGGCGCCACGCTCGGCGACGAGGGCGGCAGGGTGGCCGGCGTGGAATGGGTCGCCCACCCCGGCTCCCCGGCGCTGCCCGGTCTGGAGGTGTCCAAGCAGGCGGCGGCCGAGCACCGGCTCGCCGTCGACCTCGACGCCCTGCCGGGCCAGGTGCACCGGGTGACGGTGCTGCTCGCCCTGCCGGTCGGTGTCGGCGGCCCGGCCGGCTTCGGCGCCGTTGCCGCGCCCTTCGTGGCGGTGACCTCACTCGATGGCGCGGAGATCGCCGGCTACACCATCACCGGGCTGGACACCGAGTCCGCCGTCGTCGCCCTGGAGCTGTACCGGCGCCAGGGCGCCTGGAAGGTCCGCGCGGTCGGGCAGGGGTACGCGGGCGGGCTCGCCGCGATGCTCGCCGACCAGGGGCTCGATGGGGCCGCCGAACTCGCGGGCGCCATTCATGAGGCGGTGGCGAACGGGATGACGCGGTCGGTCGCCGTGCCGCCGCCACGTACCGCCGAGGGCAACCGGGCAAGGCGCGGAGCCTCGCTGACGACGTCCGGCACACCCGGCGCACCGGGCCACACCGGCACACCCGGCGCACCCGGCCACACCGGCACACCCGGCGCACCCGGCGCACCGGGCACACCCGGCCACACCGGCACACCCGGCGCACCGGGGGCGCCCGGCGAGGCCGCCGCGCACTCGACCGCCCCCGGCGCCTCAGGCGCCCCCGGCCCGTCCTCCTCCACCGCCCCGGCGGGCGCCCCCTCCGGCCCCATCAGCTACGCCCATCCCCGCCGCCAGGGCGCCGCCGCGTCGCCGCCGCCCCCATCGGCCGCCGCCCCGAACCAGCCCTCGGCGGCCCCCAACCAGCCGTCGCAGGCCGGGCAGCCCGCTCCGCCCGTCGCGGGGGATGCCACCGGCTGGACCATGGACGAGCGCCTGTACAACCAGGTCTGGGGCATGTTCGAGGACCTGGCGCGTGCGACCGCCGCGTACCGCACCGCCGTGGACTTCGCCGAGTCCCGTATGGACCAGGAGCTCGACCGCGTCCTGTCGGACCCGCGCAGCCGCATCGGCTCCGCCGGTGACGCCGCCCGCGCGGCCGCCCGTGCCAGGTGCGACGAGCTGACCGCCCGGGCGCGCGAGGCGCTCGACCGGGACCTCGCGCAGCTCACCGCCGAGTCCCAGGTCGTCGAACCCGCCCTTCCGGTCGCGTACGCGGGCTGGGACAGCCCGGTCTGGCAGGCGTACCGCGTTCCCGCTCAGGCCCCGATGGCCCTGCGCCTCGGAGACCTCCACCTGCCCGAGCGGCCCGAACTGCGCATCCCCATGCTGCTGCGGCTGCCGCTGGAGCGGGGCCTGTGGGTGGACAGTGGCCGTTCCGGTTCGGCGGCGGCCGTCCTGATGGACGACGCCGAGCTGCGGCGGCTGGCGTTGGACACGGCGGTCCTGCACGCGGCGCGGCTGCTCGCGGTCCACCCGGCGGGCGATTACGCGGTCCACGTCATCGACCCGGCGGGTGCGGCGGCCGCCGGGCTCGCCCCGCTCACCGAAGCCGGGGTGCTGGCCGCGCCCCCGGCGGCCGGGCCCGGGGGAGTGGCCGCCGTCCTCGACCGGCTGACCCAGCGGGTGGAGCTGGTGCACATGGCGGTCCGCGGCGGTGCGACCGACGCGCTCCCGCCCGACCTGGACACCGCCGATCAGTTGCTGATCGTCAACGACTTCCCGCACGGCTTCGACGACCGGGCGGTCACCCGGCTCCGCTACCTCGCGGAAGAGGGCCCGGCGGTCGGTGTGCACCTGCTGCTGGTCGCCGACCGCGAGGACGCCAGTGCGTACGGACCGGTGCTCGACCCTCTCTGGCGCTCGCTGCTGCGCCTGACGCCCGTCCCCGACGAGCACCTCGCCGACCCGTGGGTCGGCCATGCCTGGACGTACGAACCGCCAAGGCTGCCGCCGGGCAGTGGCATCCTGCGGCACGTGCTGTCGCACGTCGCCGCAGCCGATCCCAACAGGCGTCACTGACCTGCGCACTTGAGGGTTTCTTTACCTTTCTCTTTACCTTCCCTTGGTCTTTGGGGTAGTGTTCTTCGAGCGGAGGGGAGTACTCCCACCTGCGGCGTTCCCGTCAGTACGGACGGTCGGACAGAGACCGGTCCCGGGGCGCCGGCCCGTGGTGTGACCCGGCGGCAGATGCCGGGGCGGCCCGGGTGGAAGAGACCTCCGGCAGCGACGACGCTGTTTCAGTAGCCGTACGAAGCCGGAGGCACAGTGGACGTTTCGATGAGCCTGTGGGTGGCGACCGTTCTCGGTCTGTCCGCCCTGATCGCGGTCGACTTCTTCATCGGGCGCAAGCCCCATGACGTATCGATCAAGGAAGCCGGAACCTGGACGGTCGTCTGGATCGTCCTCGCCGCACTGTTCGGCCTGGGCCTGCTGTTCTTCGGCGAGAGCCAGGCGTCCGGCGAGTTCTTCGCCGGTTACATCACCGAGAAGTCGCTCAGCGTCGACAACCTGTTCGTCTTCGTCCTCATCATGGCGAAGTTCTCGGTGCCCACCCACCTCCAGCAGCGGGTGCTGCTCATCGGCGTCCTGGTGGCGCTCGTGCTGCGGGCGATATTCATCGCTGCCGGCGCGGCCATCATCGCCAGCTTCTCGTGGGTCTTCTACATCTTCGGCGCGTTCCTGATCTACACCGCCTGGAAGCTCGTCCAGGAGGCGCGCGCCGACGAGCCGGAAGAGGAGTACGAGGAGAACCGCCTCCTCAAGTCCATCGAGAACCGCTTCGGCGTCGCCGACAAGTACCACGGCACCAAGCTCTTCATCCGCAACAACGGCAAGCGTGTGATGACCCCGCTGATGGTGGTCATGCTCGCCATCGGCACCACGGACATCCTGTTCGCGCTGGACTCCATCCCGGCGATCTTCGGCCTGACCCAGGACCCGTACATCGTCTTCACCGCCAACGCCTTCGCCCTGATGGGTCTGCGGCAGCTGTACTTCCTCATCGGCGGCCTGCTGAAGAAGCTGGTCCACCTGAGCTACGGACTGTCGGTGATCCTGGGCTTCATCGGTGTGAAGCTGGTGCTGCACGCGCTGCACGAGTCCGGCGTGCACGTTCCGGAGATCTCCATCCCGTTCTCGCTCGCCGTCATCTGCGGCGTCCTGATCATCACCACGATCACCAGCCTCATCGCCTCCAAGAAGCAGGCGGAGCGCGAGGCGGCCGAGGCCGCGGGCGCCGGGGAAGCGGCCGGCGACGCCCCGAAGGACAGCGTCGAGGCCTGACCCCCTACGGCGTAGGACATTTCGCACCGGCCGGTGCGGGCCCGCACTTGTGGCCCGCACCGGCCGTTGCTCTGCAAGCTGTCGGGAAGCTCGCCGCCCTGTGCCCGCCCGACGGTTTCACCACCTGCGACGCCCCGCGCTCGGGAGAGCCTCCGCTAGCCCGCGGGCTCCCGCGCCCGCTCCTTCGCGCCCATGGCCGTCTCCACCGCCGGCCTCGGCAAGGTCTCCGGCAGCAGGGCGAAGCACCCGAGGCTGAGCAGGGCGATCGCCGTCAGATACGCCGCCACACCCCATGGCGGGCCCGAACCGCCCGCCGCGGCCGTCGCCACCAGCGGCGTCAGGGCCCCGCCCACCACCCCCGCCAGGTTGTAGCCGACGGCCGCGCCGGTGCACCGCACCCGGGGCTCGTACAGCTCCGGCAGATACGCGGCGACCACCGCGAACATCGTGATGAACGCCAGCAGCGCCCCGGTGAACCCCGCGAACATCAGCAGCGGCTCCGCCGTGTGCAGCAGGCCCACCATCGGGAACATCCACAACGCCGCCCCCGCGCACCCCGCCAGGCACATCGGCCGCCGCCCGAAGCGGTCCCCCAGCATGGCCACGAACGGCGTCACCGCTCCCTTGACGGCCACCGCGGCCATGATGCAGACCAGCATCACCGTACGGCTCACGCCGAGCCGCTCGGTGCCGTACGCCAGCGCCCACGTGGACACCGCGTAGAAGACCGCGTACCCGACCGCGAGCGCACCGGCCGTCAGCAGCACCAGCCGCCAGTGCCCCCGGGCCACCTCCACCAGAGGGGCGCTCGCCCGCGTCCCGCTCTCGGCCAGTTCCCGGAACTGCGGCGTCTCCGTCAGCGACCGGCGCAGCAGCAGCCCACCGGCCGCCAGCAGCCCTGCCGCCCAGAACGGCACCCGCCATCCCCACTCCCGGAACTGGGCGTCACTCAGCCCGGCCGAGAGCGCCAGCATCACCCCGTTGGCCAGCAGGAACCCGACCGAGGGGCCGATCTGCGGAAAGCTGGCCCACAGTGCCCGCCGCCGCTCCGGCGCGTGCTCGGCCGTGAGCAGGACCGCCCCGCCCCACTCGCCACCGAGCCCCAGCCCCTGCAGGAAGCGCAGCACCAGCAGGAGCACCGGAGCGGTCACGCCGAGCGTCGCGTACGACGGCACGCACCCGACCGCGACCGTCGTCGCACCGGTCAGCAGCAGCGAGGCGAACATCACCGGCCGCCGCCCGTACCGGTCACCGATGTGCCCGAAGAGCACAGAACCGAGCGGACGTGAAAGGAAACCGATCGCGAACGTACCGAACGCCGCCAGCGTCCCCGCGAGGGGCGAGAACGTCGGGAAGAACAAGGGCCCCAGGACCAGCGCGGCGGCGGTCCCGTAGACGAAGAAGTCGTAGAACTCGACGGCCGTCCCGGCGAGGGCGGCGACCGCGAGCCGCCTCATGGAAGGCGGCCGTGGATGATGACTCTGGCACATGTCGCGCCAACTACCCACGCCGCCCGGGGGTTACGGGGGCGCGCGGAAGCGTCTACCAGCCGCGCTCGCGCCACTCCGGGAGCTTCGGGCGCTCCTGGCCCAGCGTGGTGTCCTTGCCGTGGCCCGGGTAGACCCAGGTCTCGTCCGGCAGCGCGTCGAAGAGCTTCGTCTCGACGTCCAGGATCAGGCTCGCGAACGCGTCCGGGTCCCCCCACGTGTTGCCGACGCCGCCGGGGAACAGGCAGTCGCCGCTGAAGACATGCGGGTGGCCGTGCGGGTCGTCGTAGATGAGCACGATGGAGCCGGGGGTGTGTCCCACGATCCGGCGGGCGGTCAGCTCCACCCGGCCGACCCGGAGCGTGTCCCCGTCCTCGACCGGCACGTCCGTCGGTACGTCGATGCCCTCGGCGTCGTACCGCCCGGCGTACGTACGGGCGCCGGTCGCCGCCACGACGTCCGCCAGCGCGTCCCAGTGGTCGCGGTGGCGGTGGGTGGTGACGACGGACGCGATGCCGTCGTCACCGATCAGCCGGAGCAGCGTCCGCGGCTCGTTCGCCGCGTCGATCATCATTTGCTCGCCGGTGGCCCGGCAGCGCAGCAGATAGGAGTTGTTGTCCATCGGGCCGACCGCGACCTTGGAGATCATCAGGTCCGTCAATTCGTGTACATCGGCGGCCCCGCCGACCTTCACCGATCCGCTGTACGTCATGGGCCCAGCCTATAGCGGCGGCAGTACGGGAAGGGCGGCGCCGGACGTGTCCAGGGCGGCCCCGTCGCGGCGGCCGGCGAGCCAGCCGAGCAGGTCGGGCGCGGTTCCGGAGACGGTCACCCCGGCGCCCTCGCCGCCGCCCGTGCGCCACTCCCGGCCGGGTGCCACGAGGCGGGTCGCGGGCACCTGCGGGTTGCCGGAGAAGCGCTCGGCGAGGAAGGCGATCTCCCGCTCCACGAACTCCTGCGGCAGGTCCTCCAGCTCATAGCCGATGCCCAGGTCCACGTGGTGCAGCTCCACCTCGACGAGGCGGCGGAAGGGGAGCCGTACGGCCCGGTCGGTCACGCCGTTGCGCAACTCCACCCTGCGGTCCCAGTCGGCCGGGACCTCGGCCGCCGCCTGGAAGCGGGCGGCGCTCTCGCGTACGTCGTCGAGCTGGACGGCCAGGGGGCGCGGGGCGTCGCGCGCGATGTCCGCGTCGCGCGCCTCGGCGCTGGCGTACATGGGGCGGCCCTGGAGGACGTTCACCAGCGCGTCGGCGTTGCGGGCGAGGTGGGCCAGGACGTGGCCCCGCGTCCAGCCGGGCAGCCGTGACGGCTCGGCGACCGCGGCGTTGTCGAGTGTGGCGGTTGCGGTGAGCAGCCGGTCGGTCGCCTCACGTACGGAGGCCAGGTCATGAACATGGTCGATCATGCTGCTGACCCTAGCGCTGCCACACGATCGGGTGAAGGTGGCAGAGCGCGGCCGGAAATCGAATGCGCGTGCTATACGCTCGGTGGAGGCATCCTGGAAAGTCAGGCATCCATTTGGCGGCCCCCCGTAGGCTTGAAGAGTCTGGGACGGGGGCTGTGCCCCCGCTTCTCTCAAGAAAGGTGCGGACCGGCGTGGCCGACCGTCTCATCGTCCGTGGCGCGCGCGAGCACAATCTCAAGAACGTCTCGCTCGACCTCCCGCGCGACTCCCTCATCGTCTTCACCGGGCTCTCGGGGTCGGGCAAGTCATCCCTCGCGTTCGACACGATCTTCGCCGAAGGGCAGCGGCGGTACGTGGAGTCGCTCTCCTCGTACGCCCGGCAGTTCCTCGGCCAGATGGACAAACCGGACGTCGACTTCATCGAGGGCCTCTCCCCGGCCGTCTCGATCGACCAGAAGTCGACCTCGCGCAACCCGCGCTCCACGGTGGGCACCATCACCGAGGTCTACGACTACCTGCGCCTGCTGTTCGCGCGCATCGGCAAGCCCCACTGCCCCGAGTGCGGCCGGCCCATCTCGCGCCAGTCGCCGCAGGCCATCGTCGACAAGGTGCTGGAGCTGCCCGAGGGCAGCCGGTTCCAGGTGCTCTCGCCGCTGGTGCGCGAGCGCAAGGGCGAGTTCGTCGACCTCTTCGCCGACCTCCAGACCAAGGGCTACAGCCGCGCGCGGGTGGACGGGAAGACCATCCAGCTCGCCGAGCCGCCCACGCTGAAGAAGCAGGAGAAGCACACCATCGAGGTGGTCGTCGACCGCCTCACCGTCAAGGACAGCGCCAAGCGGCGGCTCACCGACTCGGTCGAGACCGCCCTGGGTCTGTCCGGCGGCATGGTCGTGCTCGACTTCGTCGACCTCCCCGAGGACGACCCCGAGCGCGAGCGGATGTACTCGGAGCACCTGTACTGCCCGTACGACGACCTGTCCTTCGAGGAGCTGGAGCCCCGCTCCTTCTCCTTCAACTCGCCCTTCGGCGCGTGCCCCGACTGCACCGGCATCGGTACGCGCATGGAGGTCGACCCGGAGCTGATCGTCCCCGACGAGGACCGCTCCCTGGACGAGGGCGCCATCCACCCCTGGTCGCACGGCCACACCAAGGAGTACTTCGGCCGCCTGATCGGCGGGCTCGCCGACGCGCTGGGCTTCCGTACCGACATCCCGTGGGCCGGGCTGCCGGCCCGCGCCAAGAAGGCCCTGCTGTACGGGCACAAGACCCAGGTCGAGGTCCGCTACCGCAACCGGTACGGCAGGGAGCGGGCGTACACCACCCCCTCCTTCGAAGGCGCCGTCTCCTTCGTCAAGCGGCGGCACAGCGAGGCCGAGAGCGACTCCAGCCGTGAGCGCTTCGAGGGGTACATGCGCGAGGTGCCGTGCCCCACCTGCGAGGGCACCCGCCTCAAGCCGATCGTCCTCGCGGTCACGGTCATGGGGAAGTCCATCGCCGAGGTCTCCTCGATGTCCATCAGCGACTGCGCCGACTTCCTGCGGCAGCTGACGCTCAACGACCGCGACAAGAAGATCGCCGAGCGGGTCCTCAAGGAGGTCAACGAGCGGCTGCGCTTCCTGGTCGACGTGGGCCTGGACTACCTCTCGCTGAACCGCGCGGCCGGCACCCTCTCCGGCGGCGAGGCACAGCGCATCCGGCTCGCCACCCAGATCGGCTCCGGACTGGTGGGTGTGCTGTACGTCCTGGACGAGCCGTCCATCGGCCTGCACCAGCGCGACAACCACCGGCTCATCGAGACGCTCGTCCGGCTCCGTGACATGGGCAACACGCTCATCGTCGTCGAGCACGACGAGGACACCATCAAGGTCGCCGACTGGGTCGTGGACATCGGCCCGGGCGCGGGTGAGCACGGCGGCAAGGTGGTCCACTCCGGTCCGCTGAAGCAGCTGCTGGCCAACAAGGAGTCCATGACCGGGCAGTATCTGTCCGGAAAGCGGTCCATCCCCACGCCGGACGTCCGCCGCCCGGTGGACCCGTCGCGGCAGCTGACCGTGCACGGCGCCCGGGAGAACAACCTGCGGGACATCGACGTGTCGTTCCCGCTCGGTGTGCTGACGGCCGTCACCGGCGTCTCCGGGTCCGGCAAGTCGACCCTGGTCAACGACATCCTCTATACGCACCTGGCGCGTGAGCTCAACGGGGCCAAGTCCGTGCCCGGGCGGCACACGCGCGTGGACGGCGACGACCTGGTCGACAAGGTCGTCCACGTCGACCAGTCGCCCATCGGCCGCACGCCGCGCTCCAACCCGGCGACGTACACCGGTGTCTTCGACCATGTGCGCAAGCTGTTCGCCGAGACGATGGAGGCGAAGGTCCGCGGGTACCTGCCCGGACGGTTCTCCTTCAACGTCAAGGGCGGCCGCTGCGAGAACTGCTCCGGCGACGGCACGATCAAGATCGAGATGAACTTCCTGCCGGACGTGTACGTCCCGTGCGAGGTCTGCCACGGGGCGCGCTACAACCGGGAGACCCTGGAGGTCCACTACAAGGGCAAGTCCATCGCCGAGGTGCTGGACATGCCGATCGAGGAGGCGCTCGACTTCTTCGAGGCCGTCCCGACGATCGCGCGCCACCTGCGCACCCTGACGGAGGTCGGACTGGGGTACGTCCGGCTCGGCCAGCCCGCGCCCACGCTCTCCGGCGGTGAGGCCCAGCGTGTGAAGCTCGCCTCCGAGCTGCAGAAGCGGTCCACGGGGCGGACGGTGTACGTGCTGGACGAGCCGACCACCGGTCTGCACTTCGAGGACATCTCCAAGCTGATCAGCGTGCTCTCCAACCTGGTCGACAAGGGCAACTCGGTGATCGTGATCGAGCACAACCTCGATGTCATCAAGACGGCCGACTGGGTCGTCGACATGGGCCCCGAGGGCGGCAGCGGCGGCGGACTGGTCGTCGCCGAGGGCACGCCCGAGCAGGTCGCGGCCGTCCCGGCCAGCCACACCGGCAAGTTCCTGCGGGACATCCTGGGCGCGGACCGCGTCAGCGACGCGGTGATCCCTGCGGCGCGGAAGCGGACGACGGCCAGGAAGACGGCGGCCAAGACCGTGGCGGCGGTGGACGGCGTGGCCCGCAAGTCGGCCACGGTCAAAACCACCAAGGTCGGCACGCCCCCGTCCCGCTCCCGCAAGTCCTGACGGCCGGCCCGGGGTGCCGGGGCGCCCGCGCCGGATCGCCGTATGCCCAGGCGGGCGGGCGTCACGGCCAGGCCGGGCCGCTTGCCCGTCACGGGCGGGCGGCAGCCGGGTGGCTTGCCATCACCGGGCGGCGGGCCGTCACGGCCGTGGCCGGGGCGCCGTCTCGCCGTCCGGCGGCGGGCGCGCCGGACGGGGGCGGCCGTCACGGGCCCCGGCCGGGGCGTCGGCTTTCACGGGCGGCCCTGGCCCGGGATGCTGTCTCGCGGTCACTGGACTGTCACGGGACCGTCGCCCGCGGTGCCGCCCCGTCGTTCGACGGGCGGGCGCGCTGGTCTGGGGCGGCCGTCACGGGACCCGGCCGGGCGGGCCGTCACGGGCCCCGGCCAGGCCCGGCCAGGCCCGGCCCGGCCGCTTGCCCGTCACGGGCGGGAGCCGGGACCGGGCCGGGGCTTGCCGTTCGCCGTGCGGGGGGCCGCCCGGGGGCGTTCGGGTTGTGGCCGTCAGGGGCGCTGCCCCGTCGGCGGTTCGGGCTCCCGGCCCGGGCCCCCTCGCACCGCGGCGGCCCGCCGTCCGCGCGTTAGCGCGCCGCAGGGCCGGGCGGCGGCAGCTCCGTGGCGTACGGGGGCTCCGCGCCCGGGCGGGAGCAGGTGATCGCCGCCGCGTCGGCCGCGAAGCGCAGGAGTGCCGTCCAGGCGGCGGCGTCCAGGGCGTGCGGGGCGCGGCCCGCCAGGCCGTGCAGGAGCGCGGCGTTCACCGTGTCGCCCGCGCCGATCGTGTCGGCGACCGTCACAGGCGCCGCGGGCACCGAGACGGACACGTCACGCGTCCACACCGTCAGGCCCGCCGCGCCACGGGTGAGCACCACCGCCGAGGGCCCCTTCGCCAGCCACTCCCCGGGCGAGCCGCCCAGCCACCGCGCGTCCTCCTCGGACAGCTTGAGCAGCGACACATAGGGCAGCCAGCCCGCGAACCGCTCCCGGTAGGCGTCCGCGTCCGGGATCAGGCCCGGCCGGACGTTCGGGTCCAGCAGCGTGAGCACTCCGCGCCCCGCCTCCCGCCGCAGCAGCGCCTCGTACGCACTCGCACCCGGCTCCAGCGCCAGGGAACAGGTCCCGAACGACACCGCCCGTACCCCCTCCGGCAGCCGCTCAGGCAGCTCGAAGAGCCGGTCGGCCGTGCCCTCCGCGTAGAACCCGTACCGCGCCGAACCGTCCGCCGCGACCGACGCCACGGCCAGCGTCGTCGGCTCCGGGCCCCGCTGTACCAGGCCGGTTTCGACGCCCGCCGCACGCAGCCCGGCGAGCAGGGCCTCACCGAAGGCGTCCGTCGACACCCGGGAGCAGAACGCCGTCTCCGCGCCCAGCCGTCCCAGCGCCACCGCCGTGTTGTACGGGCCGCCGCCCAGGCGCGGCACCAGCGGTGACAGTGACGAGGGCCGCTCGGGCATCCCCCCGGGGACGAGGTCGATCAAGGACTCTCCGGCGACGACGATCACGAGCCGAACGTAACCCATGGCCCACCCCTCGTCCACGGCCGTGACGACCCCCGGGAAGGGCCACCGATCTGCGCCGGTATCGTCGGTTCCGTCACCGACGCCCCCCATCGCACCGTGGAGACCCCATGCCCGGCCAGCCGCCCGCCCGCCGTTCCGTGCTGAAAGGCGCCGCGCTCGCCGGGGCCGCCGGGCTCGGCGCGGCCGCCTGCTCCACGGAGTCGAAGCTCGGCCACGCCCAGACCCCCACCCCCACAGCGCCGGTGAACCTCGGCGCGGCGGACGAGGTGCCGGTCGGCGGCGCCAAGCTGTACCGCGAGCAGCGCCTGGTGGTGAGCTGCCCCGCCAAGGGCCAGTACAAGGCGTTCAGCGCCCAGTGCACCCACGCGGGCTGCGTGTTCGACAAGGTCGAGGGCATCGAGGGCAACTGCCCCTGCCACGGCAGCCGCTTCGACGTCACCACCGGCCGGCCGCTCAAGGGCCCGGCGACCGCTGCCCTGCCCGAGGTTCCCGTCAAGGTCACCGACGGCAAGCTGCTCGCGGGCCCCGACGCGTAAGCGGCGCGATCACTCCCAGTCCCAGTCGATCCCCAGGATCCCGGGCCGCACCCCCTGCTCCACGAAGTGCACCGTACGGTGCCGGCCGCTGAGCGTCAGGTCGCCGCGGGCACCGCGCGGCGCGCCCGCCGACGTCTGGGCGAAGCGCCGGCACCGTACCGGCAGGGCGTCCTCGTGGAACCGCACCTGGAGCACGTACTGCCCGCCCGCGAAACTGAACCCCCGGACGTACTCCCCGCTCACTCCGCCCGTCCCGTCCTCGAAGCCGTACCCGAACAGATAGGTCTCACCCGCCCGCAGCCGGGCGTCGAACAGCAGCTCCGCGACCACGACACCCGTCTCGCGGTGCCGGCGGACCCGCCCCGTACGGCAGTTCTCGCCCGCCCGTACGACCACCCGCTCCGGGTCGCACCCGGCGTCCCCGTGGTGGATGGCCAGATAGCGGTCGACGCCGTCGCGGTGCGCCCGCACCACCTGCTGCGAGTCCCGGCCGGCCAGCTCCCGCCCCGCCCCGATCCGCACCCGCTCCTGGTGCCCCACCGTGTGCAGCCCGCCGTCCGCGGGCGCCTCCAGCTGCGCGATCAGCTCCTCCACCGCGCCCGAGACCTCCACCAGCGAGCGGTACGACCGGGCCGCCGGCCGCGCGGCCCCCTCCCCGCCCGTGTCGCCGAGCAGCCGGATCAGGGACTCGCCGGGCAGCTGGAGCAGCTCCTCCAGGGCGCGGACGGCCTTCAGCGACTCGGGCCGCTGCGGGCGGCGGGCGCCCTGCTGCCAGTAGCACAGGCTGGTCACCCCGACCTTGATGCCGCGATGGGCGAGATGGTGCTGCACCCGCTGGAGCGGCAGCCCGCGCACCGCGAGAGCCGCGCGCAGCGCCAGGTGGAAGGGGCCGGTATGCAGGATCTGCGTCAGGTCGGTCTCGGTGTGTCCCATGGGATTCCTCGGTGAACGTTCACGACGGGGCGGGGCGGCACCGGGCCGGTGGTGACGGGCGGGCTGGTGGTGGCGGGGATGCCGTTCACTCGTCAACCGGTGGCGTTCACAGCGCGGTGTCACCCCGCATTGAAGCGTGTTGACCTGCCCCCGACAACGATCGATGCTCCCAGCAGCGTCCGGACGCGATCCTCCCTCCCCACATCCCCAGCCGGAGGAACGCGATGCGCAACCCGAGCAACCCCCCAGGAAAAGCCAGACAGTTCATCGTCGCGGTGCTCCTCGCCGCCACGACCGCCCTCGTCCTCCCGGTGTCAGCCGCCACCGCCGAGGGCCACTCCGTTCACTCCGCACACTCCGCGACGACGCTCGCCGCCAAGCGCCTGAACATCACCATGCAGGCGCAGGCGAAGACCAACTGGTGCTGGGCCGCGGGCGGCAACACCATCGCCACCTGGTTCGGCCGCGGCTACAGCCAGAACCAGTTCTGCAACGCCGCCTTCAACCGGCAGCAGGGCTACGACTGCCCCAACTGGCAGGCCACCCTGGGCAACGTGCAGACCGGGCTGCGCTGGGCCGGCGTCAGCCCCGGCTCGTACGTCGACGGCTGGCTGCGCTACGCGACCGTCCAGAGCGAGATCAACGCCGACCGCCCCATCGAGACCCGTATCCAGTGGGCGAGCGGCGGCGGACACATGCATGTGATCTACGGGTACGACGACGCCAACAGCTGGGTGTACTGGGGAGATCCATGGCCCTCCAGCGACCGCTACAACTGGGCGTCACACGCCTGGTACGTCAACAACGGCTCCTTCTCCTGGACCCACTCGCTCTACCGGATAGGGGCGTGAGACCGATGACTCCACGTCGTCTCGTGGCGGCAGCCGCCCTCGCTCCCGCCCTGCTGCTCCTCGCCACTCCCACCACCGCCACCGCCGCCGACACCCCGGGCGCGGCGGTCACCGCCCCCGCCACCCTCGACACGCTCGCCCGCTTCTTCGCCCGCGACGGTGCCGTGACGCGGGCGGCCGCCCACCCCCGTATCGAAGGCTCCACCGTCCCGGTCCGCGTCCTGTCGCCGGACTTCGTGGCGGGCCGGGCCGGAGCGCCGGTCGCGCGGGTCGAGTTCCACGCCGCCGAGGCGGTCTCATCGGACGGGCGGAAGGCGTCCGTGTGGACCGTCCGCCAGGGCGCCAAGGGGTGGCAGGTGGTGAACATCGCGACCGGCGACGACGAGACCCGGTACGCCCGTGAGGGCGCCCGCCGGCTGCCCGGCGGGACGGTCTTCCGCGAGCCGCAGATCGACGCCTGGTACGTCCACGAGGGCGGCAAGGTGCTCCCGCTGGACCAGGACGCGACACGGGCGGTGGGCGCCAACGGCATCACGCTCGCCGCCTACCAGAAGCGCGTCGCGGCCGCGTACGGGGACAAGCTCCCGCACTCCGCGTACGGGAAGAAGGGCGCGGCCGGCGGGTACGGAGGGCCCGCCGGCCGCGCCCCCCCCGCCGCCGCCCCGGCGGGGGGGCCGGCGGGGGGCCGGCGATAGGGAGAGCGGCGGGGGGGGGCAAAGTGTAAGGGGTAGTGGTGGTGTGGGGGGGGGGGGGGGGGGGTAGAAGGGGGGGGGGGGGGGGGGGGGGGGGGGGGGGGGGTGGGCGGGGTGGGGGGGGGGTGGTTGGTGTTGTTGGGGGGGGGGTGGTGTGGGGATGTGCGGGGGGGGGTGGGGGGGGGGGGGGGGGGGGGGGGGGGGGGGGGGGGGGGGCCCCTCCGGGCTCGGCTCCTCGGGGCCGGCGGCCTCGGGTGCCATGATTCGGAGCCCATGCGTCGCCGCCAGTCCCTGCGGGGCCGACCCTGCACGGCCCCGCCCCGGGCCGGACTCCGGCTGTCCGACGTGGAGCTCAGGCACCGGCGGCTGTCACCGCGTGCAGGACGAGGGCCTGTGGGGAGCGGCTCGCCACGGCAGCCCACCTAGTCCCGCGCCAGGCCCCATCGGCCGCGCAGGCCCAGGCGCTCGTCCGTGGCCACGGAGGCCGCGCCGTCCGTGACCGTTTCGTACACCGCCAGGATGTCCGCCCCGACCGTGGACCAGTCGAAGCGCCGGACGTGCGCGCTGCCCCGTTCGTGGAGCTCCTGGCGGCGGGCCGGGTCGGCGAGCAGCCGGATCGCGGCGTCGGCCAGCGCGTCCGCGTCCTCGTTGGCGAACAGCTCGCCCGCCGCGCCCTGGTCCAGGACCTGGGCGAACGCGTCCAGGTCGCTGGCCAGCACCGGCGCGCCCGCCGACATGGCCTCGACCAGGATGATGCCGAAGCTCTCGCCGCCCGTGTTGGGCGCCACGTACACGTCCACGCTGCGCAGCAGCCGCGCCTTGTCCTCGTCGCTGACCATGCCCAGGAACTCCACCCGCTCCCGCATGGCGGCGGGGAGCGACGCGACGGCCTCCTCCTCGTCGCCGCGGCCGGCGACCAGCAGCCGGGCCTCGGGGCGGGCCGCCAGGATCTTCGGCAGCGCCTTCATCAGCACCGGCAGCCCCTTGCGCGGCTCGTCGATGCGTCCGATGAAGCCCAGCGTGTTGCCCTGCCACTCCGGCTTCGGGTCCGCCTTGGCGAAGAAGTCGACGTCCACGCCGTTGGGGATGACCACCGCGTCCCCGCCCAGGTGCTCCACGAGTGTGCGGCGGGCGTACTCGCTCACCGCGATGCGCGCGCTGATCTTCTCCAGCGCGGGCTGGAGGATCGGGTACGCGGCGATCATGGCCCGCGACCTCGGGTTGGACGTGTGGAACGTGGCGACGATCGGGCCCTGCGCCGCCCAGCACGCCAGCAGCCCCAGCGAGGGCGAGGTGGGCTCATGGATGTGGATCACGTCGAAGGTCCCGTCGTGCAGCCAGCGGCGTACCCGCGCGGCCGACAGGAAGCCGAAATTGAGGCGCGCGACCGAGCCGTTGTACGGCACGGGGACCGCGCGGCCCGCGGACACCACGTACGGCGGCAGCGGCGTCTCGTCGTCGGCCGGGGCGAGGACGGAGACCTCGTGCCCGAGCCGGATGAGGTGGTCGGCCAGGTCACGGATGTGGAACTGGACGCCGCCGGGCACGTCCCAGGAGTACGGGCAGACGATTCCGATCCTCACGGTCGGCCTTCCTCCAGGTCCGCGAGCCACAGCCGCTGGAGCATGTGCCAGTCCTCCGGGTGGTCGGCGATCCCGGTGGCGAAGGCATCGGCCAGCGCCTGTGTCATGGAGGACGTCTTCTCGGCGCGCGTACCTGTCCTGGGTACGTCGACGGGCGGGTGCACCCGCCCCTTCATGGTCGTCGCGTCCTCGTACCAGAGCGTCGCCGGCAGCAGCACCGCGCCGGTGTGCTGCGCCAGCATCGCGGGTCCGGCCGGCATCCGTGCCGTCTCGCCGAAGAACTTGACCTCGACCCCCGACGCGGACAGGTCCCGGTCGGCGACCAGGCACACCACTCCGCCGGCCCGCAGCCGGCGCGCCAGCGTCCCGAAGGCCGAGCCCCCGGTGTGCGGCAGCACCTCCATGCCCAGCGACTCGCGGTAGGCGACGAACCGGTCGTACAGCGTCTCCGGCTTCAGGCGCTCGGCGACCGTCGTGAACGGCACGCCCTGCGCCCGGGTCAGATAGACCCCGGCGAGGTCCCAGTTGGCCAGGTGCGGGAGCGCCAGGATCACGCCTTTGCCGGCGGCCAGACCATCGGTCAGGCGGTGCAGCTCCTTGACGTCGACGGTCGCCTTGAGGCGCTCCGCGCTCCAGGTGGGGAGCCGGAAGGACTCCATCCAGTACCGCATGTACGAGCGCATGCCGGCCTTCGACAGCTCCGCCAGGCGCTCGGGCGTGGCGTCCGGCACCACGCGCGCGAGGTTGGACTCCAGGCGCAGCACGCCCTTGCCGCGCCGCTTCCACGCGGTGTCCGCGATACGGCGGCCCAGCGCGACCGCGACCGGCTCGGGCAGCTTCTTGACGACGCCCCAGCCCAGCCCGTACAGCCCGGCGGTAAGCCGGTCCTTGACCTCGCTCATGATGTGGCCTCACTCCCCCTGGGGCCGGCCGCGTCCGCCTCGGCCGACTCGCGCCGTACCGTCACGACGCGCTGTCCCAGCGTCACCGCGCTGCCGACCGCCACCACCCACAGGGCGATGGGCAGCAGCACCTGGATGCCGGGCACACCGAAGCCGTGCAGTCCGGCCAGGCCCGCCGCCACCAGGGAGATGACGAGCCGTTCCGCCCGCTCGACCAGCCCGTTGACCGCGACCGGCAGGCCGATCGACTCGCCGCGCGCCTTGGTGTACGACACGACCTGGCCGCTCGCCAGGCAGAAGATGGCCACGGCACACAGCACATTGTCGTCGCCCTTGCCCGCGTACCAAAGCGCGAAGCCGCCGAAGACCGCCCCGTCGGCGACCCGGTCCAGGGTCGAGTCGAGGAAGGCGCCCCAGCGGCTGGAGATCCCGGCCTGGCGGGCCATGTTGCCGTCGACGAGGTCGGAGAACACGAAGAGCGTGATGACGATCGTGCCCCAGAAGAACTCACCCCGCGGGAAGAAGACCAGCGCGCCCGCCACCACACCGGCCGTGCCGATGAGCGTCACGGCGTCGGGGCTGACCCCGCGGCGGAGCAGAAACGCGGCGAACGGTGTGAGAACACGCGTGAAAAACGCACGCGCGTACTTGTTCAGCATGGCCTTCCCGAGGGTCGGTGTGCCGCGCGGCCCCGACGGCCACCGGCTGGCCCATCGTAGCCAGGCGTCACGGCCCGCCACCCCGGGGCACCCGTGCTCCCGTCGCGGTGTCGGACGTATGGACGCAACCTGGCCTTGGTGGAAAGCTCGAAAGACCACCGCGGGCACCGCCGGAGCTGCCCCAGGCGCTCCCCCGCGCCCGCGCCCCCACCTCCACCGTGCACCCCGTGCACTCGCGATCAGGAGGAAGAATCATGGGCGACAAGGCGAACGCACACCCCGGAGCCGCCGGCAGGGCAGTAACGGCCGACCAGCCCGCTTCGATACGGAACGTGGTGCTGGTCGGCCACAGCGGATCCGGCAAGACGACTCTGGTCGAGGCCCTCGCCCTGACCGCCGGAGCGGTCAACCGGGCCGGGCGGGTCGAGGAAGGCGGGACGGTCTCCGACTACGACGAGATCGAACACCGCCAGCAGCGCTCCGTACAGCTCTCCCTCGTCCCCCTGGAGTGGGGCGGATACAAGATCAACCTGCTGGACACCCCCGGGTACGCCGACTTCGTCGGGGAGCTGAGGGCCGGTCTGCGCGCCGCGGACGCGGCCCTCTTCGTCGTCTCGGCCGCGCAGGAGGCCGACGCCATCGCCGGGTCGTGCCGCATGGTGTGGGAGGAGTGCGCGGCGGTCGGCATGCCCCGCGCCATCGTCATCACCCACCTCGACACCGCCCGCGTGGACTTCGACGAGCTGACCCGGGTCCTCGCGCGGATCTTCGGCGGTGACGACCCCGACGCCATCCTTCCGCTCTACGTGCCCGTACTGGGCCCGCAGACGCCGGACGGGCACGCGCCCGCCACCGGTCTCGTCGGACTGCTCACGCAGAAGATCTTCGACTACTCCTCCGGTGAACGGAAGGAGAATCCGCCGGACGACGCGCAGGTGCCGCTCATCGAGGAGGCCCGCAGCCGCCTCATCGAGGGGATCATCGCCGAGAGCGAGGACGAATCCCTCATGGACCGCTATCTCGGCGGCGACGAGATCGACCTCAAGACGCTCATCGACGACCTGGAGAAGGCCGTCGCACGCGGCACCTTCCATCCCGTGCTCGCCGCCGCCCCCGCCGCCCCCGGGGCGAAGCAGGGCATGGGCACGGTGGAGCTGCTGGAGCTGATCACCCGCGGTTTCCCCACCCCGCTGGAGCGTGAGGCACCCGCCGTCACCACCCCCGAGGGCGACCCCCGTCCGAAGATCAGCTGCGACCCGGACGGCCCGCTGGTCGCCGAGGTCGTCAAGACGTCGTCCGACCCGTACGTCGGCAGGATCTCCCTGGTACGGGTCTTCTCCGGCACGCTGCGCCCCGACGAGACCGTCCACGTCTCGGGACACGGCCTGGCCGACCGGGGCCATGAGGACCACGACGTCGACGAGCGGATCGGTGCGCTCTCGGCGCCCTTCGGCAAGCAGCAGCGGCAGCTGAACCGCTGCATCGCCGGGGACATCGCGTGCGTCGCCAAGCTTTCCCGCGCGGAGACCGGCGACACCCTCTCCGCCAAGGACAACCCGCTCCTCATGGAGCCCTGGACCATGCCCGACCCGCTCCTGCCGCTCGCCATCCAGGCGCACAGCAAGGCGGACGAGGACAAGCTCTCCCAGGGGCTGGCCCGGCTCGTCGCCGAGGATCCGACCATGCGGCTGGAACAGAACCAGGACACCCACCAGGTCGTCCTGTGGTGCCTGGGCGAGGCGCACATGGACGTCGCGCTGGAGCGGCTGCGCAACCGCTACGGCGTCCAGGTCGACGTCGTACCGCACAAGGTGTCGCTGCGCGAGACCTTCGCCGACAAGGCCGCCGGGCGCGGACGGCATGTGAAGCAGTCCGGCGGGCACGGCCAGTACGCCATCTGCGAGATCGAGGTCGAACCGCTGCCGCCCGGCTCCGGTATCGAGTTCGTCGACAAGGTCGTCGGCGGGGCCGTGCCGCGCCAGTTCATCCCGTCCGTCGAGAAGGGGGTGCGCGCCCAGGCCGCGAAGGGCGTCGCGGCCGGCTACCCGCTGGTCGACGTCCGCGTCACGCTGGTCGACGGCAAGGCGCACTCGGTGGACTCCTCCGACGCCGCCTTCCAGACGGCCGGCGCCCTGGCGCTGCGCGAGGCGGCGGCCGACGCCCGGATCAACCTGCTGGAGCCGGTGGCCGAGGTCCAGGTCCTGGTACCGGACGAGTACGTCGGCCCGGTGATGAGCGACCTGTCCGGCCGGCGGGGCCGGGTCGTCGGCACCGACCAGGCGGGCCCGGGACGGACGCTGGTACGCGCGGACGTGCCCGAGCTGGAGATCGGACGGTACGCCGTCGACCTGCGCTCCATCTCCCACGGCACGGGCCGGTTCGACCGCCGCTACGCCCGCCACGAGCCGATGCCCCCGCACGTCGCCGAGAAGATCCGCGAACGCGGCGGAAACTGACGGCGATTGAGCGTGCCGCCCGCCCGACTGACGTCGCGGCGGGCGGCATCGCGCACTGGGCCGACGCGGCGCCGACGACCTCGGTAGGCTGTGGTGCCCAGCTCAGCAGGTGTGCGGGGCACAGGGGTTGGGAACAGACCGCAGTGCGGACACATGTGGCGATGGGGGCGGCAGTGACAATGGACAGTTTCGGCCCCGGGGCGCAGGTCCCCCTCCAGGGCTCGGCCGGTCAGACCGTGGCGACGCACGCGCTGGCCTCCGCCGCGTACCGCGACAGCCCGGTCGAGGAGATCCTCAAAGCCAACAACGAGTGGCACGAATCGACCGTCACGGCAGGGAAGTTCTCCAAACTGTTCCGGCCCAACCTGGGTGAGGCGTTCTCGCGCGCCGTCCAGGTGCGCATGCTCGGCGGCGCCCGCAAACCACTCATCCAGTCCTTCGGCACCGAGCCTCAGCCCATCGTCGAGCACTGCCTGGCGGCCACGCGCATCCGCAAGCAGCGGGACAAACTTCTGACCCTGGTCACCCTCGCCTTCGGTGTGGCCTTCCTGCCCGGACTGCTGCTGTGGCTGACCGTGATCTACCTCCGCCGCAGCCTGGCGGGCGCCGCCGACAAACGCGCCGGGGCCATGGGCACCGCGCTGCTGTTCGGCGTGGGGATCCTGGCCGTGATCTTCATGGTCCGGCTGCCCTTCACCGGCTTCCTGGCGGTCTATCTACGGGCCATGATCGTCGCGCCGGTCCTGGGCTGGTTCCTCGCCAAGCGGATCTGCGAAGCGACCGCCAAGGATTTGCGTGCCTGCTGGGACGGGCTGCTCAGCGGCGGGGGCGTGGGCCCCAAGATCCCCGAGGCCGTGCCCCAGGACCCCAATGAGACGGCCGCCGAGGAGCTGCGCCAGTCCCTGGAGAAGCTGACCGCCGAGCAGCGTTCCAACGTCCTGTTCTACGCCGGGCCCAAGGGCATACTCGGCATGGGAACCCGCTGGGGCAGCTGGCAGCTCGCCGAGGAGCTCATCCCCAAGGACGGCAGGGAGATCCACGCCTTCCGCACCTGGGACGTCATCCGTCCCATCCACGACCAGCTCAAACTCCTGGAACGCGGCACCCTCAAGACCGGTTTCCCCACCCCGTCCGTGAACCACTGGATCGTGGTTCCCGTCGGCGAGGGCGCCAAGGAGGTCGCCCGGCCGGAGGGCGAGAACATCGTCACGTACCAGGTCAAGCCGCACGAGATACAGCGCATCTGCAACGAGAACCAGTTCGGCAAGGGCAACCGCCACTACCTCGGCGTCCAGTTCGTCCTGTGGGACGGCCAGCTGGTGCTCACCATGATGATCACGGTCACGGCCCTGCTGCACACGCTGCGCATCGAGGTCACCGGGCACGCACTCGGCCCGGTCCACCCGCTGTTCACCACCAAGCCGGCGCCCAAGACCAAGGCGGTCTCCAAGGCCGTCCGGTTCTGGGAGACCAAGGAGATCCCGCTGCCGCTGGTGGACACCGACGAGGTCGTCCGCCTCGCCGTCCGCGCCCCGCTCACCTGGTTCCCGCCGGTCCTGGACTACCTCGGCGGCAAGCTGGTGCTGCCGGAACCGTTCGGGCTGCGGCACGCCTGGGCGGACCAGCCCTGGCGCCACCGCTTCATGGCCGACGACGCGATCCGCGCGGCGACCCCCGTGATGCGGGCGGTGCACACCGCGACGATCAAGGTGCTGGAGGACCACGGCGTGGACACCGAGCGCTTCGCCAACCGCTCGATGGTGCTCAGCGGCCTGGTCCAGGACCCGGCGCCGAGGAAGGCTGACTCGTACGACGCGTGATCGTCGCCGTCAGCGCGAAGGCCAGGCGTCGGCCAGCATCGCGCGGGTGTCGGCGAGGAGCTGCGGCAGCACCTTGGTGTGACCGACGACGGGCATGAAGTTGGTGTCGCCGCCCCACCGGGGCACCACGTGCTGGTGCAGGTGGGCGGCGATACCGGCGCCCGCGCTGGCGCCCTGGTTCATCCCGATGTTGAACCCGTGCGCCCCGCTGGCGGTGCGCAGCGCGGTCATGGCCTGCTTGGTGAGCACGGCCAGCTCGGCGGTCTCGGCCTCGTCCAGCTCGGTGTAGTCGGCGACGTGCCGGAACGGGACGACCATGAGGTGCCCGCCGTTGTACGGGTAGAGGTTGAGCACGGCGTAGACCTTCTGGCCACGGGCGACGACCAAGCCGTCCTCGTCGGACTTGGCCGGGATGGTGCAGAACGGGCAGCCGTCGTCGGCCCCGGGGCCGGTCGGCTTGTTCTCGCCTTGGATGTACGCCATCCGGTGGGGCGTCCACAGGCGCTGGAACGCGTCAGGCGTCCCGACTCCGATCTGCTGCTCCGGCTCAGTCGTCATGCGGGCCAGCATATTCGCTGACGGTGACGCCGGAAGCGCCGAGGGGCGGCCCCGGAAAGGGACCGCCCCTCGGCAGCGGATCACGTCCGCGGATCACCGCTGCGGATCACACCTGTACGCGGCGCTCCACCACGTCGGCGAGCTTCGCGAGCGCCTCCTCGCGCGGGATGCCGTTCTCCTGGGAACCGTCGCGGTAGCGGAAGGAGACCGTGCCGGCGTTCATGTCGTCGTCACCGACGATGACCATGAACGGCACCTTCTGCTTCTGCGCGTTGCGGATCTTCTTCTGCATCCGGTCCGAGGACGCGTCCACCTCCACCCGCAGGCCCTTCTTCTTCGCCTGGGCGGCGAAGTCCTGGAGGTACTCGACGTGCGCATCGCCGATCGGGATGCCGACCGCCTGGACCGGGGCCAGCCACGGCGGCATGGCGCCCGCGTAGTGCTCCAGCAGCACCGCGAAGAACCGCTCGATGGAACCGAACAGCGCGCGGTGGATCATGACGGGCCGCTGCTTGGTGCCATCGGCGGCCGTGTACTCCAGGTCGAAGCGCTCGGGGAGGTTGAAGTCGAGCTGGACGGTCGACATCTGCCAGGTGCGGCCGATGGCGTCCTTGCACTGGACGGAGATCTTCGGGCCGTAGAAGGCCGCGCCGCCCGGGTCGGGGGTCAGGGGCAGACCCTGCTTCTCGGCCACCTGCCGCAGGGTCTCGGTGGCCTCCTCCCAGACCTCGTCGGAGCCGACGTACTTCTCCGGGTCCTTGGTGGACAGCTCCAGGTAGAAGTCGGTCAGACCGTAGTCACGCAGCAGGTCCAGGACGAAGGTGAGCGTCCGGTCGAGCTCCTCCGCCATCTGCTCCTTGGTGCAGTAGATGTGCGCGTCGTCCTGGGTGAAGCCACGGGCGCGGGTCAGGCCGTGCACGACGCCGGACTTCTCGTACCGGTACACCGTCCCGAACTCGAACAGGCGCAGCGGCAGCTCACGGTAGGACCGGCCCCGCGCGTCGAAGATCAGGTTGTGCATCGGGCAGTTCATGGGCTTGAGGTAGTAGTCCACGCCCTCGTCGAGCTGCATGGGCGGGTACATGCCCTCGGCGTACCAGTCCAGGTGGCCCGACTTCTCGAACAGCTTGCCCTTGGTGGCGTGCGGCGAGTAGACGAACTCGTAGCCCTCCTCCTCGTGCCGCTTGCGGGAGTAGTCCTCCATGGTGCGGCGGATGATGCCGCCCTTGGGGTGGAAGACCGCGAGGCCGGAGCCGATCTCGTCGGGGATGGAGAACAGGTCCAGTTCGTTGCCGAGCTTGCGGTGGTCGCGCTTCTCGGCCTCGGCGAGGAAGTCCAGGTGGGCCTTCAGCTCGTCCTTGGACGGCCACGCGGTGCCGTAGATGCGCTGGAGCATCGGGTTCTTCTCGCTGCCACGCCAGTACGCGGCGGCGTTGCGCATCAGCTTGAACGCCGGGATGTTGCGGGTGGTGGGCAGGTGCGGGCCCCGGCAGAGGTCCTTCCAGCACAGCTCGCCGGTCTTGGCGTCCAGGTTGTCGTAGATGGTCAGCTCGCCGCCACCCACCTCGACGTTCGCGCCGTCGTCGGTGGACGCGGAGCCCTTGATGCCGATGAGCTCCAGCTTGTACGGCTCGTCCGCCAGCTCCTCGCGGGCGGCCTCGTCGCTCACCACCCGGCGGGAGAAGCGCTGGCCGCGCTTCTGGATCTCCTGCATCTTCTTCTCGATGGCCTTCAGGTCCTCGGGGGTGAAGGGCCGCTCGACGTCGAAGTCGTAGTAGAAGCCGTCCTTGACCGGCGGGCCGATGCCCAGCTTGGCCTCGGGGAACAGCTCCTGCACGGCCTGCGCCATGACGTGCGCGGTGGAGTGGCGCAGGATGTTCAGGCCGTCCTCGGAGGAGATCTCGACCGGCTCGACGGTCTCGCCGTCCTCGATCTCGTACGCGAGGTCCTTCAGCTCGCCCGCGACCCGGGCGGCGACGACGGTGCGCTCACCGGCGAAGAGGTCGGCGGCCGTAGTGCCCGTCGTCACCACGCGCTCTTCCCGCTCGGAATCGCGTTGGATGATCACACGGACGTCTGACACCGGTCTCTCCTGACTGAAGGGGAAGCGCCGCATTCGCATCGCGCGCGCATTACCGCATCGTACCGAGCCGCCCAGCCCGGCCGCGAAACGGTTTGCCGCGCCCCCCGTCGTCACTCGCCGGGCCCGCACGCCTCCCCGAAGAGTCCGGGGTTCTCATGGAGGGACTTCATCAGCCGGTCCCGCTCCGCCTCGTCCACCTGCACCGGTACGACGCCGGAGGCGTCCGTCAGCCGCCGGAAGCCGCCCCGGCTCTCCAGCCGCCCCGCCACCTGGATGGGCAGCCCGGCCAGATGCGCGTGCCCGGCCGTGCGGTACGCCTCCTCGTCCAGCGCCACCCGTACGTGCGGCACCTCCGCTCCGGCCAGCACCCGCAGCCGTACCGTGCCCGCCCCGCCCGGCCCCGACCTGCGCATCCGCACCACCGTCCCGGTGATGCGCACCGGCACGGACGGCTCGTCCTGGAGGTAGCGCGCGCCCGCCTCCCGCAGCGCGGGCAGGTCACCGGGCGAGAAGTCCACGGGCTCCGGCCGCGCCGCGCACCCCTGCGGTACGCCGGCGGCGGGCGCCCATTCCAGGGCGATCCGGGTGCCCTCGGCACCCCGTACGAGGGAGATGAGCGCCTCGGTCAGCTCACGGCTCACGCCCGCCTCGACCGCCGAGTCGAACGCCTCCCACCTGCCGGTCGCCCGCTGGTAGTCGACGGCCTCCCGGGCGGCGTACAGCGCGCGGTAGAGGCGTGCCGTGACCGCCCGGCCGGGCTCGACGGGCACGAACGCGGTCAGCCCGCGCCCGCCGTGCGCGGTCCCGACGAGCACCTCGTCCAGCAGCGCCTGGGCCTGCCGCCGGCGCCGGGCGCCGTGGTAGCCGGCGCGGCCGCGCACCGCGAGCGCGCCGGCCAGCAGCACCTGCCGGGCGGCGGACCGCAGTTGTTCCTGCGCGGCCCAGGAGAGGGTGCCGGAGGGGCTGTGGGGGACGTCGCGCCACCAGCGGACCTCGTCGCTCGGCACGCTCAGGCCGACGAGGACCTCGCGCGCGGAGGGCGCGGCACAGCGGGCGAGAGCGGTGAGGGCCTCGCCGAGGAGGTCTTCGCAGTCGGGGAAGGCACGGCTCTCGGGGACGAGGAGGCTGGTGGCCCCGGCACCGGGCTCGGGCGGGGTCCAGCGACTGTAGCGGCCGGGGGCGCCGCCTCGGCGGCGCCAGCCGTGCCGGCCCAGCAGGGCGCCGAGAACCAGGGGGTCGACCTGGGCGAGGTCGAGCGGGGTGTTGTGCGCCAGGGGCGCAGGGGGTGCGGGGGGCGTGGGGTGGGGCCGCATGGGCTCGTCGATCGGCCGGTGCATCAGGGTCTTCCTCCCGCCCCGACCCGGGTCATGATCTCGCAGAGCGCCCGGTCGTCGAATATCCGATGAGTAGGGATGCGCACGGTGGTGCGGCGCCTGCCGGTGACCGGGTGGCCCGCGAGGTTGGTCCAGTAGCAGCAGTGCCGCAGGTCGAGGCGGTCGTGGCCGGCGCGCAGCCACTCCTCCCGGGTCCTGGGCACGATCATCACGACGAGGATCTTGTGCACCGAGACGGGGGTGCGGGCCAGCTTCACCAGGTGGTCGTTGTCGAGGGTGAAGGAGAACGCGGGTCCCGGAGGGTGCGGTGCGAGCTGGTAGGTGCATTTGAGCTGCACCTTGATGGTGACTTCGTCGTCCACGGTGTGCCCGGGGGCGCTGTGGCTGACGTGCCAGTCGATGCCGTTGTCGGGAAAGGGCTGGGACAGTGAGCACCCTGCGGCGGCGGCGACCGCGTGCAGGTAGCCCACTTGGAGGGTCTCCATGCAGGCGGTGGTGGCGAGTGCGCCCCGCAGCGGTGTGGCCTGCTGGGGCAGCAGCCCCCCGTGTTCGGGCTGCGCGAGCGCCATGGCTCTTCGTGCCTTCCGGACTGGCGGTCGGCTGGCTGCCGACCGGCGACGGAGCGTCAGTTGCTGAGCTCCTCCCCTGTGTTGTCGCCGTGTTGCGTACGGCGCAAACAGCCCGGGTATCACCGATTCGGGCAGGGGATCACGCCATCTGCCAGGCATGTGCGAGGAGTTCGGGGAATGACGCTCTGGTACGAAGGGCCCCTGGCCGCATTCGACACGGAAACGACCGGAGTCGACGTCGAGGAGGACCGGATCGTCTCGGCCGCCGTCGTCGTCCAGGACGCGGCGGGCGGACGGGTCCGCGCCACCCGCTGGCTGGTGAACCCGGGGGTGCCGGTGCCGCCCGGGGCCACCGAGGTACACGGGCTGACGGATCATCACCTCCAGCGCAACGGGCGCTGGCCCTCACCCGTGATGGAGGAGATAGCGAGGCTGCTCGCCGAGCAGTGCGCGGCGGGCAGACCACTGGTGGTGATGAACGCGCCGTTCGATCTGACGCTCCTGGACCGGGAGTTGCGCCGCCACCGCGCGTCGTCACTGTCCCGGTACCTGCAGAACGTACCGCTGTGCGTCCTGGACCCACGGGTGCTGGACAAGCACTTGGACCGGTACCGCAAGGGCCGCCGTACGCTGACGGATCTGTGCGCGCAGTACGACGTGGCGCTGGAGGGCGCGCATGACGCGGCCGCGGACGCGACGGCGGCGCTGGAGGTCGTACGGGCGGTGGGGCGCCGGTACGCGTCCCGTCTGGAGCGGCTGACGCCGGCGGAGCTGCACACCTTGCAGGCCGTGTGGCACGCGGCGCAAGCGCGGGGCCTCCAGGCGTGGTTCGCGCGCAACGGCTCTCAGGAGGCGGTCGATCCGGCCTGGCCGCTGCGGCCGGAGCTGCCGGCGGCGGCCGCGTGAGTCCGCCCGGGGAGGCTCCTTGGATGCCGAAAAGCCGGTCCGTACGGTGACGGACCGGCCTTTCCCGGTGGGCGATACTGGGTTCGAACCAGTGACCTCTTCGGTGTGAACGAAGCGCTCTCCCACTGAGCTAATCGCCCGGGAACGCACTGAACCATACAGGTCCGGGCGGCTCTCGTTCAAACCGGTTTCCCACCGATTCGTTCACGCCGCACGGCCGACGTGGGCGGCCAGCCCACGGCGCCCGGCGCGCATCATCAGCGTGTGGTTGGCGCGGAAGGCCGGCCTGCCGGGCAGGGCGAGGAGCCGCAGCAGGGGCCGCCGGACGTCGACCTCCTGCTCGTAGACGGCGCGGGCGCGGCCCGCGCCGTGCGCGGTGACGGTCCAGCGGGCCCACCCCTCCATGTCACCCGCGAGGCAGGACTCCAGCACGCGGGCCACGGGGTCCCGGCGCCGTTCGGTGAGGGTGACGACGAGGTCGTACGGGAGGAAGGACCGGAATCGGGCGGTGCCGGTGCGCTCGTCGAGCCGGGCCACCTCGCGCACCTGCGGCCACCAGCTCGGGTACTCCTCGGGCCGCTCCAAGATCGCGTAGACGGTGTCCGGCGGGGCGGGCACGTCCCAGACGCTGCGGAAACGGAAGTGGGACCAGTTCATGGTCCCAGTCTGCATCGATGTGGCATGCTCACGCCGCGCGGTCGACTGTGGACCGGGACACGGAAGCGGGACACGGAAGCGGGACACGGACGGAACGCCGGAGGCCCTGGAGACTGATCCGGTCTCCAGGGCCTCCGGTCCGGGTGGTGGGCGATACTGGGTTCGAACCAGTGACCTCTTCGGTGTGAACGAAGCGCTCTCCCACTGAGCTAATCGCCCGGGCGCACCGCAAACATTACCGCATGTCAGCGGGTGCCCCCGACCACCGAGGGCGGCTCGGTGCGGGCCGCCGGGAGGTCATCGGCCGGTGTTCCAGGGCATGGCGAATCCGTACTTCCAGAGATAGACGCCGACCAGCACCGCGATGATCACCAGGCCCACCGTGGTGAGGATGATGTTGCGCCGCCGCACCTTCGGGTCGATGGCCTTCTGCGCCGCCTCGGTCACTTTCCGCTTCGTCCAGCGCAGGACGAGCTGCGCCCAGACGAATTCGGTCGCCCAGATCGCCATACCGCCGAAGATCACCAACCAGCCGGGGCCGGGCAGCACGAGCATGGCCGCGCCGGCGGCCACCACGGCCAGGCCGACGAGGAACACGCCGACCTGCCAACTGAGATGCAGCGTCCGGCGCGCCTTGATGAACTCGGGCGCCCGGGAGCCGAGCGCCGGCTCCGCGCCCACCTCTTCCGTCACGTCCCCCCTCGCGGGTGCTGTGGTCACCTGTGGGGTGACCTTCCCCCGCTCGTCACTCTCCGCATTCATAGGGCCTAACCTACCCGACTTCGGCCGAGCACCGGAATGGACGCATAAGGGCCGGTTGCACACCGCCATACGAGGTACCTCAAGGGCCACAAAACAGACAGAGGGGTTTACAACGGCACCGTAGGTGGCATGTCGATTTCGCCGACGTGCGAATCCCCGAGCGCACACTGAGCGAAAGGCCCTGGCGCTTATGAACACCACGGTCAGCTGCGAGCTGCACCTGCGCCTCGTTGTATCGAGCGAGTCCTCACTGCCTGTACCGGCGGGCCTGCGGTATGACACGGCCGATCCGTATGCCGTGCACGCCACCTTCCACACCGGAGCCGAAGAGACGGTCGAGTGGGTGTTCGCCCGCGACCTTCTCGCCGAGGGGCTTCACCGGCCCACAGGCACCGGCGACGTCAGAGTCTGGCCGTCCCGCAGCCACGGCCAGGGCGTCGTCTGCATCGCGCTGAGCTCCCCGGAGGGGGAAGCCCTGCTCGAGGCCCCGGCACGCGCCCTGGAGTCGTTCCTGAAGCGGACCGACGCCGCGGTGCCGCCGGGCACCGAGCATCGTCACTTCGATCTCGACACGGAGCTCTCGCACATCCTGGCCGAAAGCTGAGCCAGGCCCGAGAGCCGCACGGCGCCGTCCGACTCGGGGCGACGGCGCCGCGCGGAGACCTCGTACGGCCGTTCGCGGCCTGATACGACGACACCGGCGCCGTCACCGCGGAAACCACCGCGGTGACGGCGCCGCCGCGCGTTCCCGGCGGCCGTGCGCCCTGTCCCCCACGCGACCCCGGCGGCCCGTGGCACCCGGTGGGCGAGCCGCTAGAGTCGGCGCCATCCGGCGGGCGCCCGCCCGCGGCAGGCCAGGGAGCGAATCGTGCTGATCCCCCACGACACCCGGATCGCGCTCGACACCGTCGTCGATCTGATGAACACCGCGCCCCAAGGCGAGCGGGGCGACGAGCTCGGGGACGTCGCGGCCCTGTACGCGTTCGTGCGGAGCCACGACATCAGCGGCGTCGGCGAGCTCGGCGAGCAGGATCTGAGGGCCGTACGGGACGTAAGAAAACGATTTTCCGAGGTGTTCTCGGCGCCCGAGGCGCGGACCGCGGCCGAGCTGATCAACCAGCTGGTGGCCGCCGCGGGCACCACCCCCCAGCTCACAAACCACGACGGCTACGACTGGCACGTGCACTACTTCGCGCCGGGCGCGTCGGTGGCGGACCACCTGGCCGCGGACTGCGGCATGGCGCTGGCCTTCATCGTGGTGGCCGGTGAGCAGGACCGGCTGCGCCGCTGCGAGGCACCGGACTGCGGGCGGGCCTTCGTCGACCTGTCACGCAACCGCTCGCGCCGCTACTGCGACAGCCGTACGTGCGGCAATCGCCTCCATGTCGCGGCGTACCGGGCACGCCGCAAGGAGGCGGCGGCCGGCTGACCCCGGCCGCCGGACGCCGCCGGCCGCGGCGAGGCTCACAGCACGAAGAGATCGTGTACGGCGGCCATCAGCAGCAGACAGCCGATCACCGCCAGGAAGATCACCAGCGGCGGCTGGGAGAGCGCGAAAAGGCATCCGCGTCGCTCTCCGGGGATCTCCGCAGGCATCTCGGCGGGAATCCCGGTGCGGAACGCGGTGGGGGCTTCGGTGGCGGGGGACGGCTCCCGCGAGGTTTCCGGCATCTCGCGGGAGATCATGGCGCAGGCCACCACCCACGTAAGGGTGAAAACCCCCTGATCGGTACGCCGGTTCACTCCATCCCGCGCATGGCGGTTTGACTTACGTCAGATGCCGTGCTTCTTCAGGATGGCCTCGATGTCGCTGAAGTCGTCGTTGGCGGCCGTGGCGCCGCGCGGCTTCGCCGTGGACCGCTCACCCGCCCCGAGCGACGGCGCGGACGCGCCCGGCGCGGTCGCCTCGCGCTCCCGTGCGGCCCCGGCCGCCTTGCGGTCCTTGCGCGTACCTCCCCGGCGCCGTTCGACGGCCCGGGTCGTCGTGAACAGCACCCAGGACAGGCCGAGGACACCGAAACCGGCCCACGCCACGGGGCTGAAAGCCGTCCTGGCCAGCCACTCCACTGCGCCGGTCATCACCAGTCCGAGCGGCACCAGCGCGTACGCGGCGATACGGGCGGCCGTCAGGAACCTCTTGCGGTACGCGGTGATCGCCGCGATGCCCAGCCCCGCCGCGGACACCGCAGAACAGATCGTCTCGGCAAGCATCCGGTCCTCCAGGCGTGCGGCGGGCGATACGTCCCTTCCATCCTGCACCGGGCGGCGGCGTGGCGGCCATGGTCCCGGGCGACCTCGGGGAGATCTCCGGGACCGGGTCCTCCTCAGGTCCCGGTTGGGGCGCTCGCGTCCCTGCTGAAAGACTGCCCTCATGAACGACGCCACCACCGAGCGCACCGCCACGCCCGTCGTCCTCGACGTCTGGTGCGAGCTGCAGTGCCCCGACTGTCATGCCGCCCTGGAGGACCTGCGCGCGCTGCGCGCCCGGTACGGGGACCGGCTGGAGGTACGGCTGCGGCACTTCCCCCTGGAGAGGCACCAGCACGCCTACGCCGCGGCGCAGGCCGCCGAGGAGGCGTTCGCGCAGGGGCAGGGCTGGCCGTACGCGGAGGCGGTGCTGGCCAGGACCGAAGAGCTGGCCTCGAAGGGCGAGCCGCTGCTGCTGGAGGTGGCGGACGAACTGGGCCTGGACACCGAGGAGTTCGACACGGCCCTGATCGACGGCCGGCACCTGTTGATCGTGGACGCCGATCAGGCGGAGGGCAAGGCGATCGGGGTGACCGGCACCCCCACGTATGTGATCGGCGGCGAGCGGCTGGACGGCGGCAAGAGCCAGGAGGGGCTGCGCGAGCGCATCGAGGAGATCGCCGACCGTCTTCTGGCCGAGCCGGGCGGTCAGCTCTAGAGCAGCGGCTTGTAGCTGTGGACATGGGTCGTCCGGTAGCCGAGCGACTCATAGAGCCGCAGCGCCGGGGTGTTGCCCGCGAAGACGTGCAGGCCGATCCGGCGCTCCCCGCCCTCCAGGGCGATCCGCTCGGCGAGCAGCATCAGGGCGCGGCCGTACCCCTTGCCGCGGTGGTCGTCGGCGACCTCGATGTCGTACACGAACGCGGCCTCCTCGCCGGGGGCCAGCTCCCGGCGGCCGGTCCACAGGTGCGCGACGGGCACACCCTCCCGCACGGCCACATGGAAGGCGGTGCCTTCGGTGGCGAGTCCGGCGGGCAGGTTCTCGCGGCGGCTCACCTCCGCCTTCGCCCTGGCCCGCTCCGCCGCTACGCCGCGCTCGGTCCAGCTGCGCGCGAAGCTCTCCGTGGACCGGTCCTCCCACACGCGGTACTCCGCCTCGCTCATCGGCCGGACCTCGACGTGGGCGGGCAGCTCGGGGGGCGGTCCGGTGAGGTCCTTGGCCATGTTGCGGCTGCGTTCGGTGTAGCCGAGGGCGCTCGCCATGCGCAGCGCGGCCGTGGCCCCGGCCGGTACGGAGATCACGACCTGGTCGCAGCCCCAGCCCCGCAGCACCTCCTCGGCGGCGAGCGCGGCCACCGTGCCCCGGCCGCGCCGGCGGTCCGGCTCGTCGACGCGCAGCGAGCGGATCACCCCGGCCGCCCGCCCGGGTCCGGGCATGGTGCCGAGTTCGACGGCGCCCACGGGGCGGCTGTTCACACAGACGTCGTAGGAGCGCGATCGGGCGCCGTCGGCGGTCTGCTGGAGCGGCCCGGTCGGCCGCAGGGTGGTGGTCATCGGGGATGTTCTACCCACCGTGCGGCCGTCGCGTCACATCTGGGCGGCCCGCTCCGCGAAGATCCGCATGGCCTTGGCGGTGACCGGTCCGGGCGCGCCGGGCAGCTCGCGCCCGTCCAGGCGGTGGACCGCCTGGACGTCGCGGAGGGTGGAGGTCAGGAAGATCTCGTCGGCCCGCTCCAGTACGTCGAACGGCAGGTCGGTCTCCTGGGCGCCGGTCCATTCGACGGTCAGGGCGCGGGTGATGCCGGCGAGGCAGCCCGAGGCGAGCGGCGGGGTGTGGAGCCGGCCGTCCAGGACGACGAAGACGTTGGAGCCGGTGCCTTCGCAGAGCTGTCCGACGGTGTTGGCGAACAGTGCCTCGGACGCGCCCCGCTCGTGTGCCCTGGCGAGGGCGACGACGTTCTCCGCGTACGAGGTGGTCTTCAGGCCCGTCAGGGCGCCGCGCTCGTTGCGCGTCCAGGGGACGGTGATCACGGCGGTGGTGTCGGGGCGGTACGTGGTCTCGCCGAGGGCGACGACGAGGGTGGGGCCGGTGTCGCCGCGGTCGGAGCCGAGCGGGGAGACCCCGCCGGTGTACGTGATGCGCAGCCGGCCGAGCGGCATGGGGTTGGCCTGAAGCACGGCCGCGCAGGCCCGGCGCACCTCGTCGAGGTCCGGGTCGGGCAGCCCGAGGCCGCGCGCGGAGCGGGTGAGGCGGTCCAGGTGCGGGTCCAGCGCGAAGGGCCGGCCGTCCACGGCCTTGATCGTCTCGAAGACGCCGTCGCCCACGGTCAGGCCGTGGTCCAGTACGGAGACCCGTGCGGCGTCCGCGTCGTACAGCCCGCCGTTGACCCACAGCTTCATGTCGTGATGGTCCTTCCGCTCGCCTCGTACCTCCCCGACGCTACCGCCAGCAGCCGGGATGCCTTCAGTTCGGTCTCGGCCCACTCGCGTTCGGGGTCGGAGCCCCAGGTGATGCCGGCGCCGGTGCCGAAACGGAGGGCGCCCTCCGCGCGGTCGATCCAGAACGTGCGTATGCCGACGGCCAGCTCTCCGGTGCGGCGGTCGGCGTCGACCCAGCCGATGCCGCCGCAGTATGGGCCGCGGGGGGCGGTCTCCAGCGCCTCGATGATCTCCAGCGCGCTGGACTTGGGAGCGCCGGTGACCGAGCCGGGCGGGAAGGTCGCTTCCAGCAGGTCCTTCCACCCCGCCTTGACGGACAGCTCGCCGCGCACGGTGGAGACGAGGTGGACGAGGCCGGGGTGCGGCTCGATCGCGCAGAGCGCCGGGACCGTGACGGAGCCGGTGGCGCAGACCCGTCCCAGGTCGTTGCGGACCAGGTCCACGATCATCACGTTCTCGGCGCGGTCCTTGTCCAGGAGGTCCTGCGCGGTCCTGCCGGTGCCCTTGATCGGGCCGGACTCCACGGTGGAGCCGTCGCGCCGCAGGTACAGCTCGGGCGATGCGGTGGCGATCTCGACCCCGTGGGCGGGCAGCCGAATCGTTCCGGCATAGGGGGCGGGGTTGCCGCGCGCGAGGAGCGCGGTCAGGTCGTCGATGTCGGCGGCCTCGTCCGGGAGGGGCGCGCTGAGCACGCGGCAGAGGTTCGCCTGGTAGACCTCACCCGCCGCGATGTGCTCCCGGATCCTGCGTACGCCCGCCATGTACGCGGCGCGGTCCAGTGACGACGTCCAGTCACCGGCGGCGGGGCCCCGCCAGGCGCCCGGCACGGGCGCGGGTACCGGCGCGGGACGGACGTCACCGAAGCGGGCGCAGGTCAGGCGGCCTTCGAAGTCCGCGGAGACGGCCCAGAAGCCGGCGGAGTCGAGGGCCTCGGGGTCACTGGTGACATCCCGCAGATCGGTGGCCAGGAGGCCACCGAAACGGGCCAGAGGAGGGAGGTCGTGCACGGATGCGAGTCTATGGCGGTCCCGGGCGGGGCGTACGCGGCCGGTCTCCGGCTCCGTCCGCGGGAGCGGTCCCGTGGCTTTCCCGGCGCCGCCCCTGGCACTGTCCCGATACCGTGTGTGCGCCGCCTGTCGCACTTCGGGCCGGGGTCAGCGCAGCACGCTGCGCAAACGCGTTTTTGTACTGGACCGGGAATCCGCTAGAGTTCAACACGTCGCCGGGACGCGCAAGCGGATCGGAAACGACAAGCGGACGTGGCTCAGTTGGTAGAGCATCACCTTGCCAAGGTGAGGGTCGCGAGTTCGAATCTCGTCGTCCGCTCGACGTGGGGGATCTTCCCGAACCCCTGCACTCCTGGTGGAGTGGCCGAGAGGCGAGGCAACGGCCTGCAAAGCCGTCTACACGGGTTCAAATCCCGTCTCCACCTCCAAGGACGATTAGCTCAGCGGGAGAGCGCTTCCCTGACACGGAAGAGGTCACTGGTTCAATCCCAGTATCGTCCACTGATCCACAAGGATCGGTCCGCAAGGATCCCCGCGCGATTAGCTCAGCGGGAGAGCGCTTCCCTGACACGGAAGAGGTCACTGGTTCAATCCCAGTATCGCGCACGCAGTGTCCATGATCCTCGAATTACGGATCATGGTCCCGAGGACGATTAGCTCAGCGGGAGAGCGCTTCCCTGACACGGAAGAGGTCACTGGTTCAATCCCAGTATCGTCCACACAGCCCGGAGCCCCGGCCGCGTCACGCGGCCGGGGCTCCGTCGTTCGTCGGGCCCTTCCCTCAGGAGGAGAAGAGCATCCGGCCGAAGCTGCGCTGGTGACCGTGGCGGCCGTGGTGGCCGTGGTGCGGCGCGCCCCAGGCGGGAGCGGCCGGGGCCGGGTAGGCCTGCGGGGCCGGCGGCGCGGGCGGGGCCTGCTGGACCCACTGCGCCTCCAGGCGGGTCAGCGCCTCCAGCTCGCCGTAGTCGAGGAAGATCCCCCGGCAGCCGCTGCACTGCTCGATCTGGACGCCGTTGCGGTTGTAGGTGTGCATGGGCGCATGGCACTTGGGACACTGCATGCTTGGCTCAACTCCTCGCCGTCGGGATGATGTCCACACCTTACGACGAGACTTCTCGGGCCAACTCGGGCGGGAGGGTGGCGATTCGGGCACACGCGTCCACAACGCTCAGCTCGACCTCGTCCAAGTCGCGCCTCTCAACGGTGCTCTTGGCGATGGCGAGGGCGGCCGTCTGGACGGTCAGCGCGCGGGCCGGAACGTCCAGCCGGGGCCAGGGGTCGCCCTCGGGGGGAACGGCCGGGCCGCCGGCCGCGCGGTACGCGCCCAGGAACCGGCTCCACACGAGGGGCGGCAGGAGGCCGGCCGCATACCAGGCGGCGGGCCGGGCCAGGTCCCACGCGGGGTCGCCCATGCCGAGATCGTCCACGTCGATCAGCAGCCAAGGGCCGGTGGCGGCGGGGTGGCGGATGAGCTGGCCGAGGTGGAGGTCGCCGTGGCAGAGGCGTTCGGGCCCGGGCGGGGGACCTTCGCCGCGGGCCCACCCGGGCAGGCGGCGCCAGGCGGCGCGTACCGGCGCGGCGGCGGGGTGCGGCCCGGCCGCCCCCATGCGCGCCACGGCCCGGGCCGCCTTGGCGGGGCCGCGCATGGGCGGCAGCGGGGCGGGGAGCTCGGCGGGCGGTACGGAGTGGAGCCGGGCGAGCAGGGCGGCGGCGTCCTCCCAGGGAGCGGCGTCCGGATCGGCGGGGTCGACGGGCGTGCCGTACGGCCAGGCGGTGACGGGGCGGCCGTGGACATCGGGGGCGGTGACCGGCAGGGGCGGCAGGAGGATGCCGGCGAGTCGCGGGTGAGCGGCGACGGCCAGCCGGGCGCGGTGCGCCGCGATGTCGGTGCCCGGCGCGTGCGCCTTGGCGACGGCTCCCCCATGACGCACGACGGTGCCGTCGTCCCGGTCGGCCAGCACGGCAGCGGCCGCGCTGCCTCGGCAGGCTCGGCAGGGGGCGGCCGGGGGCGGTACCGCCGGGGGATGCGCGGGCAGGGGCGGTGCGGACGTGGCCGGTGCCGGCGGGGCGGGCTGGTGCGCGGCGACGTGCGCGACGGCGGCGAGCTCGCGGACGAGTGGGGGGATCTCCTGCTGCACGCCCCGACCCTACGCGCCGGCACAGCCGGCTTCGGGGGAACAAAGCGGTGGCCGGCAGCTCCCCAGCTGCCGGCCACCGCTGCCGTCCGCCGCACCCCCGTCCCCACGGGGCTGTTGGCCGGATGTCCCTGACCCGGGCCGCTCACCCGGGTCCGGGGCGCCGCTCAGCGCCCCAGCATCACGCCCACGGACGACGCCTGTGTGACCACTGCCTCCCAGCCGCCGAAGACGACCACCAGGAGCGCGGCCAGAGGAAGAACCATCGCTGTCGCCACCAGCGGGTGACGCCTGCCGGACGGACGGCCGCCGAACGAGGCGACCGCCTTGCGTCCCTGCGTGCGGATCACCGTCCGCGAAGCCGTGTCGGCCATGGTCCCTCTCCTGTCGTATCTGGCGGCGGCGGGTGTCCGACCTCGGGGGACGAGTGCTGCCACCCGCCGCTTGACCTCAACATTAGGGAGCCGGAGCGACCCTGGCGTCATGCCCGCGTACCGATTCCCGGGCCTCCCGGAGGATGACCCGCGGCCGCCCGGCGTACTCCCCTGGGTGGAGACGGGGGCCTGGGCCTGAGGGTCTTCCCGGAGGGGAAGGGGCTGTTCCGGGGATGGGTGACATCCCTCACTCCACTGCCCTCCCCCCGTAACCCCCTGGTCTCCCTTCACATCGCGCCGTCCCCCGCGCCATGGAGTCAATCCCCCTTCCACGGCGCAGCGTTGGCAAACCGCACAGGTCCGCCGGCGGGGGTAGGCCGGGCCCTGACCACTCCTCAAGTGTGCCGCCCGGCACTGACAATCGATCGCCTCGCGAGGGCGCGGCCTATGAGCGCACTGGGGCGTGGGTACGTAAGCTGTGCCACGTCACACGGACACTGGGCAGCGGGGATGGACATGGCGATGATGCGGCTCCGGCGCGAGGATCCGCGTGTCGTCGGCTCGTTCAGGCTCCACCGGCGGCTGGGCGCGGGCGGCATGGGGGTCGTGTACCTCGGTTCCGACCGGCGCGGGCAGCGGGTGGCCCTGAAGGTGATCCGGCCGGATCTCGCCGAGGACCAGGAGTTCAGGTCGAGGTTCGCCCGCGAGGTGTCGGCCGCGCGCCGCATCCGGGGCGGGTGCACGGCGCGCCTGGTGGCGGCCGACCTGGAGGCGGAGCGTCCGTGGTTCGCCACGCAGTACGTGCCCGGGCCCTCCCTGCACGACAAGGTCGCCGAGGAAGGCCCCCTGGGCGCCGCCGACGTGGCCGCCATCGGGGCGGCGCTCTCGGAGGGCCTGGTGGCGGTCCACGAGGCCGGGGTCGTGCACCGGGACCTCAAGCCGTCGAACATCCTCCTGTCGCCCAAGGGCCCGCGGATCATCGACTTCGGTATCGCCTGGGCGACCGGCGCGTCCACGCTCACCCACGTCGGTACGGCGGTGGGCTCGCCCGGCTTCCTCGCGCCCGAGCAGGTGAGGGGCGCGGCGGTGACTCCGGCGACGGACGTGTTCGCGCTCGGTGCGACGCTGGCGTACGCGGCGATGGCCGACTCGCCCTTCGGACACGGAAGTTCCGAGGTCATGCTCTACCGGGTGGTGCACGAGGAGCCGCAGTTGCAGGGCGTGCCGGACGCCCTCGCGCCACTCGTACGGGCCTGCCTCGCGAAGGACCCGGAGGACCGGCCCAGCACCCTGCAATTGTCCATGCGGCTCAAGGAGATCGCCGCGCGGGAGGCTCAGGGCCTGCCGGACGGGCGCCCCGTCACCCCGCGCCCGGCGTCACGGCCCGTGGACGACCGGCCCACGGGGCGGCTCACCGAGCGGTACACCGAGCGCACGATGGAACGCACCACCGAGCGCGGTGGTGGCGAGCGCGGCACGCATGGGCGTACGCACCGGACGCCCGCCCCGGGGCCCGGGGCGCGGGCTTCCCGCACCTCGTCGTCCCGCACCCAGTCACGGACCGGCGGCGGCCGGACGGCGTCCCGGCCCGGCGCGCGCACGGGCGCGGGCGGGCGTACGGGCGCGGGCGGGCGTACGGGCACGGGCGGGCGTACGGGCACGGGCGGGCGCCGGCCGGCGAACCCGCGACTGCTGCGTCAGCGGATCTTCGTCTTCGTGGTGGTGACGCTGATCGTGCTGCTGGGGATCGCGGCGGCGCAGGGCCTCCAGGGATAGCCGGCGGCTCTCAGGCCCCGGGGCGGTCGGTGGCCACGGCGTAGAAAGCGACCGCGGCCGCCGCGCCCACGTTGAGCGAGTCGACGCCGTGCGCCATCGGGATGCGTACCCACGCGTCGGCCGCGGTCAGCGCCTTGGCGGACAGGCCCTCGCCCTCCGCGCCCAGCATCAGGGCGACCCTGTCGAGACGGTGCGGGGCCGCCTCGTCGATCGGGGTGGCCTTCTCGTGGGGGGTCAGCGCGAGCAGCTTGAAGCCCGCCCCGCGTACCGTCTCCAGACCCCGGGGCCAGGTCTCCAGCCGGGCGTACGGTACGGAGAAGACGGCGCCCATCGACACCTTCACCGAGCGGCGGTAGAGCGGGTCCGCGCAGTCCGGGGAGAGCAGCACCGCGTCCATGCCGAGGGCGGCGGCGCTGCGGAAGATCGCGCCGATGTTGGTGTGGTCGTTGACGCCCTCCATGACGACCACCCGGCGGGCGTGATGGAGCAGTTCGCCCGCCGTGGGCAGCGGCGTGCGCTGCATGGAGGCGAGCGCGCCGCGGTGCACGTGGTAGCCGGTGACGCGCTCGGCGAGGTCCGGCGTCACCACGTACACGGGCGCCGGGACCTCCTCGATGACGTCCCGCATGACGTCGACCCACTTGGCCGACAGCAGCATGGAGCGCATCTCGTACCCGGCCTGCTTGGCGCGGCGGATGACCTTCTCGCCCTCGGCGATGAACAGCCCCTCTGCGGGCTCGCGCCTGCGCCGCAGTTCGACGTCGGTCAGGCCCGTGTAGTCGCGCAGGCGCGGGTCGTCGGGATCGTCGATGGTGATGAGCTCGGCCACTGGGTGATACGCCTTGTCGGGGGTTGGGTGGGGTAGGGCGGTCGTCGGGGGTGGGGCGGTCGTCGGGGGTGGGGTGCCGGCGTGTTACTTCGTGTTCTTGTGCGGGCCTTCGGCGACGACCGGGCCGATGACGATGACCGCCGGCGGGCGTACATCCTCCGCCTTCACCTTCTCCGCGACCGTCGCGAGCGTCGCGTCCACGCGGCGCTGCGTGGCCGTCGTGCCCTCCTGGACCAGTGCGAGCGGCGTGTCCGGGGCCTTGCCGTGGGCGACCAGCGCCTTGGCGATCGCGCCGATCTTGTCGACGCCCATCAGGATCACCAGCGTGCCGCGCAGCTTGGCGAGGGACTCCCAGTCGACCAGCGAGCGCGGGTCCTCCGGCGCGACATGGCCGCTGACCACCGTGAACTCATGGGCCACCCCGCGGTGCGTGACCGGGATGCCCGCCGCGCCCGGAACGCTGATCGAGCTGGAGATGCCCGGCACCACCGTGCAGGCGATGCCGGCCTCGGCGAGCGCCTGCGCCTCCTCCATACCGCGCCCGAACACGAAGGGGTCGCCGCCCTTGAGGCGGACCACGGACTTACCCGCCTTGGCGTGCTCGATCAGCGCGTTGTTGATCGCCTCCTGCGCCATGAAACGGCCGTAGGGGATCTTCGCCGCGTCGATCACCTCGACGTGCGGCGGCAGCTCGTCCAGGAGGTCGCGGGGGCCGAGGCGGTCCGCGATGACCACGTCCGCCTCGGCGAGCAGGCGGCGGCCGCGGACCGTGATCAGGTCCGGGTCGCCGGGGCCGCCGCCGACGAGGGCGACGAACGGGGTACGGGAGCGGTGGTGCGGAGCCGCGATCGAGCCGTCGCGCAGCCCCTCGACGATCGCGTCCCGCACGGCCGCGGAACGGCGCGGGTCGTGCCCGGTCAGCACGGCCACCGTGACGCCCTCGCTGCGGCCGGTCGCGGGCGTCCACGCCGTGGCCGCCTCGGCGTCGTCGGAGCGTACGCACCAGGTGCGGGTGCGCTCGGCCTCGGCGGAGGCACGGGCGTTGGCCTCGGGATCGCTGGACGCGATCAGGGCGTACCAGGCGTCGGCCAGGTCCCCGTCCTCGTACCGGCGGCGCTCCCAGCGGATCTCGCCCGCCTCCGCCATGGCCTCCACCGAGGGGGTGGCGGACGGCGATACGAGCGTGACGTCGGCACCGGCCGCGATGAGGGCGGGGAGCCGGCGCTGGGCCACCTGCCCGCCGCCGATGACGACGACACGGCGCCCGGAGAGGCGAAGTCCGACGGGGTAGGCGGGGTGCTCGGCGTACTCGACCATGGCGGTGCGGGCTCCTCGGGCGGGGTGTTGCTCTGTGCGGCGGCCGCTGCGACGGTGAAGCGGCTGGTGGGGCGGGGGGTGAGACGTTGCGGACCACGATACGGGTCGCGGCGGCGACGCGGGCGGGGGCGTTGGGTGGGGTGGGTGGGGTGGGTGCCCCGGTGGGCGGTGCCCCGGGCGTGGGGACATGCGGGCATGGGGCCCGGGGTGTTCGGGTGTGCCCGGTGACGGGTGCGCTGCGGGGATGCTTTGGGGCCTGCCTTGGGGCGGTGCCTTGGGAGGGGTGCTCGGCGGTGGGCTCCTGGCGGTGGGCAGGGGCGGGGGCCGGGTGCTCCGGTGGGGGCTCGGACTGCGCTTCGCGCCTTTGCGTCCGAGCACCCCTCACCTCGACCTCGGCCCCTCACACCGCGGGGCTCACTTCTCCGTGACGCCCGCCGAGTCGAACGTGGCCACCTCGTGCATGGCCCGGGCCGCGCTCTGGATCACCGGGAGGGCCAGCAGCGCGCCGGTGCCTTCGCCGAGGCGGAGGTCCAGGTCGACCAGGGGGCGCAGGCCCAGCTTGTTGAGGGCCGCCACATGGCCCGGCTCCGCGCTGCGGTGGCCCGCGATGCAGGCCGCGAGGGCCTCGGGGGCGATGGCCCGGGCGACCAGCGCCGCCGCGCCCGCCGAGACGCCGTCGAGGACGACGGGGGTACGGAGGGACGCCCCGCCGAGGATGAAGCCGACGAGCGCGGCGTGCTCCAGGCCGCCGATGGCCGACAGGACGCCGATGGGGTCGGCCGGGTCGGGCTGGTGGAGTTCCAGCGCGCGGCGTACGACGTCGACCTTGCGGGCGTGCATCTCGTCGTTGATGCCGGTGCCGCGACCGGTGACCTCGGCGGCGTCGATGTCCGTGTAGACCGAGATCAGCGCGGCGGAGACGGTGGTGTTGGCGATGCCCATCTCGCCGGTGAGCAGCGCCTTGTTGCCCGCCGCGACCAGGTCGCGGGCCGTCTCGATGCCGACCTCGACCGCCGCGAGCACCTCCTCGCGGGTGAGGGCCGGGCCGGTGGTGAAGTCGGCCGTGCCGGGGCGCACCTTGCGCGGCAGCAGACCCGGCGTGGCCGGCAGGTCACCGGCGACGCCGACGTCGACCACGCAGACCTCCGCGCCGACCTGGTTGGCGAACGCGTTGCACACCGCGCCGCCGCCGAGGAAGTTGGCCACCATCTGCGCCGTGACCTCCTGCGGCCAGGCGGTGACGCCCTGGGCGTGCACCCCGTGGTCGCCCGCGAAGATCGCGACGGCCGCGGGCTCCGGGATCGGCGGCGGGCACTTCCGGGACAGGCCCGAGAGCTGAGCCGAGATGATCTCCAGCATGCCGAGCGCGCCGGCGGGCTTGGTCATCCGCTTCTGCCGCTCCCACGCCTCACCGAGCGCCTTGGCGTCGAGTGGACGGATGTTGGTGACGGTCTCCTGGAGCAGGTCGTGCGGCTCCTCGCCGGGCAGGGCACGGCGGCCGTACGTCTCCTCGTGGACGACCCAGGACAGCGGGCGGCGCTTGGACCAGCCCGCCTGCATCAGCTCCGGCTCCTCCGGGAATTCGTCCACGTACCCCACACAGAGGTAGGCGACGACTTCCAGGTGCTCGGGCAGGCCGAGGGCCCGGACCATCTCACGCTCGTCGAAGAAGCTCACCCAGCCGACGCCCAGCCCCTCGGCGCGGGCGGCGAGCCACAGGTTCTCGACGGCCAGCGCGGAGGAGTACGGCGCCATCTGCGGCTGCGTGTGGCGGCCCAGGGTGTGCCGGCCGCCCCGGGTGGGGTCGGCGGTAACGACGATGTTGACCGGGGTGTCGAGGATGGCCTCGATCTTCAGTTCCTTGAACTGCTTGGCCCGGCCCTTGGGGAGCGACTTGGCGTACGCCTCGCGCTGGCGCTGGGCGAGTTCGTGCATCGTGCGCCGCGTCTCGGCGGAGCGGATGACGACGAAGTCCCAGGGCTGCGAGTGGCCCACGGACGGCGCGGTGTGCGCGGCTTCCAGTACGCGGAGGAGGACCTCGTGCGGGATCGGGTCACTGCGGAAGCCGTTGCGGATGTCGCGGCGCTCGCGCATGACGCGGAGGACGGCTTCCCGCTCGACGTCGCCGTAGGCGGGGGCCGGGGCGGTGGCGCTTTCCGTGTGCCGCGTGTTGTCGCTGTGCTGGGTGCTGTGGGTGTTCTGCCCGTTGTCGGCGGCTGCGGCCTCCTCGGGCTCCTCGGCCACGGGCGCGGTAACCACCGGCTGGGGGGCCAGCGGTTGTTCGGCGGCCGGAGGCTGCTCGGCCATCGGGAGCTCGTCGGCCATCGGGGGCTGCTCCACCGGGGCCGGCTGGGCGACCGGGGGCTGCTCGGCGGCCAGCGGCTGTGCGGCGGGCTGTTCGGCCGGGACCGCCTGCTCGGCGGCCACAGGTTGTTCGGCGACCGCGGGCTGTTCCGTTACGGGGGCGGGCTCGGCCGCCACGGGCTCCGCCGGTGCGGGCGCAGTCGGCTCCGGGGGCGCCGGTGCCACGGGCTCCGCGGGTGCCTCGGGGGCGGCGGCGACGGGCGCGGCGGCTTCGGCTGCGTTGGGGCCGCCGTCGCGCGGGGCCGGGACCGTGGCGACGGGCTCGGGCGCCGTGGCGACGGGCTCGGGGGCCGTGGCAACGGGCGCAGGGGCCGGGGCAGGCGCGACGGGTTCCGGGGCGGGAGCTGCGGCGACGGGCTCGGGCGCCGTGGCGACGGGCTCGGGGGCAGGAGCGACGGGCGCAGGGACCGGGGCTGCGGCGACGGGTTCCGGGGCTGCGGCGACGGGCTCGGGCGCTGCCTGTGGGGCCTGCTGCTCCGGGACGGGCGGGGCGACCGGTTCCGGGGCGGGCGGGGCGACCGGTTCCGGGGCGGGCGGGGCGACCGGTTCCGGGGCCTGGGCCTGCTGCTCCGGGGCGACGGGCTCCGGGGCGGGGGCGACCGGGTCTGCGGCCGGCTGCGGCACCGGGGCGAGGTGCGGGGTGGTCGGGACGGAGCCCTCGACCTGGACGAACCGGGCGGCCGGCGCGGGGGCCGGTTCCGGAACGACCGTTTCTGCTGCCGCGGGCTGCGGCTGCGCCGACCACGGTTCCGCGCTCTGCGGCGGGAGCTCGCCGAGCTGGGGCCCCGGCAGTACGGGCGCGGGCTCCTCGCGCGGCACGTCCAGGTACTCCAGACCACCGGAGGTCGCGGGACCCGGGTTCGCCGGGCCGCGGTCCGCGAGGGAGCGGACCACGCCGCCCGAGGTGTCGGGAACCGGCGGGCCCATGTGGAGCGGCCGCCGCGCGGGCTCCGGCTGCGGCTGCGGCTGCGGCTGCGGCTCCGGCATGCGTACGCCGCCCAGGTCGACCGAGCCGGAGTCACGGCCACCGGCCTCGTGGGCGTCCACCTGGGCGACGGGCGCCTCGTACACCGGAGCGGGCTGCTCCTGCGCGACCGACTCGTACACGGCCTGCTGCGCCTGCTGCGCCTGCTCCGCGATCATGGCCGCGCCCACCGGGTCCACGTGGGTGTGCGGTTCGCTCCACGCGCCCTGCGAACCGGGCATCAGCAGCAGGTCGTCGTCCTCGGCAGCGGTCTCGGAGGGATCCAGGAAGGTGTACGCGCCCGGAGCGGGGATGCCCGGCTGCTCCACCATGCCTGCGTTCTCCGGCTGCCCCTCGCCCGGGACCTGGCCGGTGTCAGTCATGCGTACCCCTCGCCCATCGGTTGTGCTCCTTCAGACCATCGCCCGCCAACAACAACGAGCGTGCGCGCCGCGCGGCACGAACGGCACGCGGACATCACGTATTGTCGCGGCCTTCGGCCGCCGTGGTAGCGAGATCCGCCACCCTCGGCTGTGGACTGCGCCACGTCGCGCGTCCCCCGGTAGCGCTGTACCACATTCCGCACCCCAAAAGGGTCACTTTTTCGGGACATTGGCGAACGAACCACCGAACACCCGGCTGCGGTACAACGATCGGCCAGCCTACCTGCCGTCCCGTAGTGGCATGGTCACGGGGAGGGGGCGGGCCTGTGCCCGGACAGCAGGAAGACGACCGAGCGGTCGCGTTCCGACCAGGCACCGGCGTCCAGTTCGACGGACTGGAGCAGGACGCACTCGACCGCGTAACCCCCGTCCGCGAGCGCCGCGCCGATGGCCTCGGCCTCGTCGCGGGTGGTGGCGTGGGTGACGATCCGTTCGGGGCGGCGGTCCGCGCAGGCGGTGACGACGGCCGCTCCCCCGCCCCCGATCCGTACGACATCGGGCTCCGGCAGCCGCTCCAGCACGTGCGGCGCGCGGCCGGCCACGGTCTCGAGCTGTACGCCGAAGTGGCGAGCGGCGGCCTCGGTGCGGGCGCAGGCGCCCGGGTCCTCGTCGACCGCGATGACGGCCGCGCCGAACCGGGCGGCCTCCACGGCCAGCGCTCCGGCGCCGCAGCCGATGTCCCAGACCAGGTCGCCGGTGCGCGGGCCGAGGCGGGCGAGCTGCGCGGCGCGCAGACCGGCCGCCTCGCCGGTGCCGAGCTCGCCGCCGTACGCGTGCGGGGGCAGCCCCCAGCCGCGTACCGGCCCGGGGTCCCGGCCCATCAGCCATCCGCCGCCGGGTGCGGCCGGTGCGGCCCCGGCGGGGGCGCCGCCGATGACGATGACGACGTTGGGGTCGCGCCAGGCGTGGTCGGCGGCCTTGTCGGAGGTGAGGACGGTGACCTGTTCGCGCGCGGTGCCCAGTTCCTCGCAGATGACGAAGGTGCGGTGGACGCCGTCGAGGAGCAGGGCGAGCTCGGCGGGGCCGGCGCCCGGGGAGGTGAGGACGGCGACCTTCGGGTGGGCCCGGCAGACGTTGACGGCGCGGCGCAGCGTACGGCTGTGGGCGACGACGATCTCGGCGTCGTCCCAGGGCATGCCGGCGCGGGCGAAGGCGGCGGCGACGGAGGAGACAGCGGGCACCACTTCGACCTCCAGGCCGTACTGGGGTGCGCGCAGGGTGCGTACGACGCCGAAGAAGCCGGGGTCGCCGTCGGCGAGGACGACGGCGGTGCCGCGGTGGCCCGCGATGCGGCGGGCGGCGAGGTCGACGCTGCCGAGGCGGATGCGTTCGGCGGTCGGCGGGACTTCGGGGAGCGCCAGGTGGTGGGCGGCTCCGGCCACGAGGGTGGCGGCCGAGAGGGCGGAACCGGCGGCCGTGGTGAGGGGCGAGCCGTCCCAGCCGATCACCGTGACCCGGTCGGCCATCTTCGTCTGTCTCCTGGGGTGTTGGTGCGGGTCGTGGGGCGCGTGGTGAGGGTACCTCGGGCACCCGGGGAACCCGGCACCTGGGGAAACCCGGCACCTGGGAGAACCGGGTGTCAGTTCCAGTCGGTGAAGGAGGAGTATCCGGTGTCGGCGACCTGGTCGGCGGCGCCTTCGAGGTCCTCGGGGAGCAGGCTCCACACGATCAGGTCGGTCCTGATGTCGGTCCAGCCGCCGTCCTCGGTCTGGGTCCTCGCTATCCAGGCGTTGCGCAGCACACCCTCGCTGATGCAGCCGATCTTCTGGGCGACCTGCTGGGAGGCGGTGTTGTCGGCGGGGGTGCGCAGCTCCAGTCGCTCGAAGTGCTGGTCGCGGAAGAGCCATTGGGCGACGGCGAGGACGGATTCGGTGGCGTATCCCTCGCCGCGGGCCCAGGGGGCGGTGACGTAGGCGACTTCGGTGGCGCGGGTGCGCCAGTCGGTGTTGCGCAGGTCGATGGTGCCGACGAGCCGCTGGGTGAGGAATTCGGTGACGGCGAGGACGACTCCGCGACCCTCGCCGCGTCGAGCAGGAGCGATCCTGCGGACCCACTCCTCGGAGTCGGCGGTGGTGTACGGGTGGGGTACGGAGGTCCAGGCGACGACCATCTCGTCGTTCATCATCTCGGTGTGCGCGAGGATGTCGGACTCCTCGTAGGGGCGCAGCACCAACCGTTCCGTGCTGATGGAGATGTCCGGAAAGGTGGTAGTCATGCGCAGCTCCATGCCGGGGACCGTCCGTAAAGGCCGTGGACGCACAGCATGCAGCATGCAGCCGGTGGTGCGCATGGGCGGGTCGGTACGGATGCGTCGATACGGCACAGGCCCCGCGCACCGGACGGGGTGCGCGGGGCCTGGGGCCGGGACGGGCGGGGTTACTTCACCGCGCCGAAGGCCGGGATGATCGAGCCGTCCTTGTAGGTGTCCTCGATGTACTTCTTCACCTCGGGCGAGTTGAGGAGCGTGGCGAGCTTCCGCACGCGGGCGTCCTTCTCGTTGCCCTTCTTGACGGCGAGGAAGTTGGCGTACGGGTTGCCCTCGGCCTTCTCCAGCGCCAGGGCGTCCTTGGCAGGGCTGAGCTCGGCCTCGATGGCGTAGTTGCCGTTGATGACGGCGGCGTCGACGTCGTTCAGGGCGCGGGGCACGGTGGCGGCCTCCAGCTCCTTGAACTCCAGGCCCTTCTTGTCCGTGATGTCGGAGAGCTTGGCGCCGGAGCCGACGCCGTCCTTGAGGGTGATGACGCCGTTGTCGGCGAGCAGCTTGAGGGCGCGGCCGCCGTTGGTGGTGTCGTTGGGGACGGCGACGGTCTGGCCGGCCTTCAGGTCCTTGAGGTCCTTGAGCTTCTTGGAGTAGAGGCCCAGGGGCTCCAGGTGGACGTTGACGACCGGGACGATGGTGGTGCCGTTCTTCTTGTTGAAGTCGTCCAGGTACGGCTTGTGCTGGAAGTAGTTGGCGTCGACCTGGCCCTGCTGGGTGGCGGTGTTGGGCAGGACGTAGTCCGTGAACTCCTTCACCTCCAGCGTGAGGCCGGCCTTCTTCGCCAGGTTGTCCTTGACGAAGGTGAGGATGTCGGCGTGCGGGGTCGGGGAGGCCGCGACGACGAGGGGCTTGGACGCGTCGGCCTTGCCGCCTTCGGCCTTGGACGACGGGTCGGAGGCCGTGCCGCAGGCGGTCAGGCCGAGGGTGAGGACGGTGATGCCGGCGAAGGCCGTGGTGAGCTTGGTGTGCTTGACGGACCTGATGGGCTTGATGTTCTTACGCACGAAAAGTGCCTCTTTCTGGTGGTGCGGACAACGCCCGGACAAGGAGTGCGGGCTGCTTGGGGTGAGGTCAGGAAGCGGTGCGGCCACGGCGGGCGAGGAGCCGCACGATGCCGTCGCCGACGAGCTGGACGACGGTGACGATCACGATGAGGACCACCACGGTGACCAGCATGAACTGGGTGTCGAAGCGCTGGTATCCGTAGGTGATGACCTTGGCGCCGAGGCCCTCGCCGCCGACCGCGCCGGCCAGCGCCGAGTAGCCGATGAGCACGATCACGGTGGTGGTGACGGCGGAGACGAGCGACGGCAGGGCCTGCGGGAGGAGCACCTTGCGGATGATCGTCGGGATCGAGCCGCCCATCGACTGGACGGCTTCCACCAGGCCGTGGTCGACCTCGCGGATCGCGGTCTCCACGAGGCGGGCGAAGAACGGGATGGCGCCGATGGCGAGGGGCACGATCATCGCGGTCGGGCCGATGAAGGTGCCCACCACGAGAGTGGTGAAGGGGATCAGGGCGACCAGCAGGATGATGAACGGCAGCGAGCGGCCGATGTTCACGATCGCGCCGACCACCTTGTTGACGACGGTGTTCTGCAGCAGTCCCCCCTTGTCGGTGAGGACCAGCAGGACGCCGATCGGCAGTCCGCCGATGACCGAGACGACGGTGGCCCACAGCACCATGTACAGGGTGTCGATGGTTCCCTGGGTGAGCAGGGGCTGCATCTCCGACCAGCTCACTTGGCGATCTCCTTGACCAGCTTCGGGGCGTTCTGGGCAGGTACGGCGGCCTTCTCCTGCACGTCGGCGTCGGCGTCGGCCTCTGCGTCTGCGTCTGCGTCTGCGCCTGCGCCTGCGCCGGCGTCTGCATCGGCGTCCGGGGCGACCAGCTCGGCCTGGAGACCCTGCTCGCGCAGGAAGCCGATGGGGACGACGTTCTCCTCGTAAGGGCCGGGGAGTTCGATCCGCATACGGCCGATTTGCCGGCCGCCGACGGTGTCCATCGCGGCGCCGAGGATCGAGATGTCGATGTTGTACGTACGGGAGAGCTGCGAGATCACCGGCTGGGTCGCGGCCTCGCCGTGGAAGGTGACGTCCAGGACCGTGCTGCCGGGGCCGGACGCGTCGCCGGTCACCGGGAACAGCTCGTGGGCGAGTTCGGAGCCGGGGGTGGCGAGCAGTTCGGCGACCGTGCCCGACTCGACGACGCGCCCCTTCTTCATCAGGGCGGCCGAGTCGCAGATCTGCTTGACGACGTCCATCTCGTGCGTGATGAGCAGGACGGTCAGGCCGAGCTGCCGGTTGAGGTCGCGCAGCAGCTGGAGGATGGAGCGGGTGGTCTCCGGGTCCAGCGCGCTGGTCGCCTCGTCGGAGAGCAGCACCTTGGGGTTGCCGGCGAGGGCGCGGGCGATGCCGACGCGCTGCTTCTGGCCGCCGGAGAGCTGGCCGGGGTAGGCCCTGGCCTTGTCGGCGAGGCCGACGAGGTCGAGGAGCTCCAGGGCGCGGCGGGAGCGGTCGGCGCCGGAGACGCCGAGGATCTCCAGGGGGAGTTCGACGTTGTCCTTGACGGTGCGTGAGGACAGCAGGTTGAAGTGCTGGAAGACCATGCCGATGCGGCTGCGTGCCCGGCGCAGGTCCTTGTTGGCGCGGCGGCCGCGCCCGGCGAGTGCGGTGAGGTCGGTGCCGTCGACCGTCACGGTGCCGGAGGTGGGGCGTTCGAGGAGGTTGACGCAGCGGATGAGCGAGGACTTGCCGGCGCCGCTCTGTCCGATGACGCCGAAGACCTCGCCTTCGCGGACATGGAGGTCGACGCCGTCCAGAGCGGTGACCTGGCGGCCTCGCGACTCGTAGACCTTGGTCAGGCCCGTAGTGGTGATCACAGGGTTTCCGTCACTGTCGAGTGCACGGCGCGGTGTCCGCCGGGCACGGGGCATTCGTCGTTCCGACGCGCGGCACGGCTGGTTCGGCGGGTGGCCGGGGAGGCGCGTGCGCGGGGCGGGCGTCGCGGTCCGGCGGTTTCGTACGGACGGGGCGACGGCTCGGCTGTCGGGCCTCGCTTCGGGGCGCGAGGCTCAGTCAGGGGCCCTCAGAAGGCGCACATTCGACACATACAACGAGCACCGGGCGTCGTCATCGCCTCGGTCGCACGGGTGCGGCTGCTCGTCGTGGTCATGCGTGCCAGTAAACCAGAGGTGCTTTCGGCCCCTGGGCGGCTGTCCGAATAGCGGACAGCCGCTGTCCCTCATGCGGACGGGCCGCCCACGGCGACGACCGTCACTCCCCCGTCCGTGGCCTGCGCGGATACCGCCGACAGGTCGGGTACGACCACGTCGGCGACGAGCTCGGAGGGGTCGTGCGTTGTGGTCAAGGCCACGGTGGCCATGCCGGCGGCCCGGCCCGCGGCCAGCCCGGCCGGCGCGTCCTCGAAGACCACGCACGCCGCCGGGTCCACGCCCAGCTTCGCGGCGGCGAGCAGATAGGGCTCGGGGTCGGGCTTGCCGCGCGTGATGTCGTCGGCCGCGATGACGACGGGCGCCTCGATGCCGGCCTCGCGCAGCCGGGCCTCGGCGAGCGGCCGCGTCGCGGAGGTGACGACGGCCCAGCGGCCGGCCGGGAGGGAGGCGAGCAGTTCCTTGGTACCGGGCAGCAGCTCCACGCCGCCGGGTACGTCGTCGACCTCCAGCTGTTCGATACGGGCCAGGGCCCCGGCTGTCCGGTCGGCGGGCAGCAGCTCGGCGATGATCTCGACGGCGGGGCGGCCGTGCAGCTCGACACGGGCGAAGTCCTCGGCCGCGATGCCGTACTCCTCCGCCCACCGCGACCAGCAGCGGTGGACGGACTCCAGGGAGGAGACGAGCGTTCCGTCGTTGTCGAACAGGAGGGCTTCGGCGTGGATCTTCATGGTCATCGACCCTACGTTCGCCCCGCCGGGGCCGGTGACACCGGGTCTTTTGGCCCGTAATAGTCTCGTGCGCATGCTTCACGCCCTGACGGTCGCACTCTCCGTGGCCGCGCTCGCCCTGGCCGCCTGGTGCGGCTTCGCCGCGTACCGGGACCAGCCGACGAAGGACTGGCACTTCATCGGCATGGCCGTGGTCACCGTGCTGGCGCTGGCGCAGCTGGTCGTCGGCATTGTGCGGCTGGCGCGGGGCGAGAAGGCCGACGAGGGAACGGCGATCTTCCTGGCGTATCTGATCGGCGCGTTCTGCGCGGTGCCCGCGGCGGGGTTCATGTCGCTGGCGGAGCGCACCCGGTGGGGCTCGGCGACCGTCGCGGCGGGCGCGGTGGTGCTGGCGGTGCTGGAAGTGCGCCTCTTCGACATCTGGGAGCGCTGAGATGACGGGGCGCCGTCTGTCCCGGGGGCCGGGGATGCTGCTGGTGTGGCTGTACGGGGTGATGTCGGTCGGCGCGGTGTCGCGGTCGGCGCTGCAGATCGTCACCGAGTTCGGCCGGGCGCCGCTGGCGTACACACTCTCGGCCATGGCCGCCGTGGTGTACGTGTTCATCACGTACACGCTGGTGCGGGGCGGGGAGAGGGCCCGCAGGGCGGCGCTGGTGTGCTGCGCCGCCGAGCTGGTGGGCGTGCTGACCGTGGGGACCTGGACGCTGGCCGATCCGGGCGCCTTCCCGGACGCCACGGTCTGGTCCGATTACGGATACGGGTACCTCTTCATTCCGGTGCTGCTGCCGGTGACCGGAATCCTGTGGCTGCGGAAGGCGGGGACGGCGCCTACGCGGCCTTCTCCAGCGTGACGAGGGTCAGGCGGGGGCCGGCCTCGCGGGTGGCGACGGTCTCGTACCCCTTCTTGCGGTAGAGGCTCAGGTTGGCCTCGCTGCGGTGGCCGGTGAACAGCTGGTAGCGCTTGGCGGCGGGGTCGGCCGCGAAGTGCAGCTCGATGGCGTCGAGGAGGCGGCCGCCCAGGCCGTGGCGGCGCATGCGTGGGTGGACGATGAGCTTGGCGATGGTGGCGGTGCCGGTGTCGTCGATCCGGCCGCGTACGGAGCCGATCACCTCGTCGCCGAGGCGGGCGACCAGGGCGTGGCCGCGGTCGAGTTCGGCCGTCAGGTCGTCGAGTGACTGGGTGAGGGGCTCGATGCTGTAGTCGCCGTACAGCTCCGCCTCGCTCTGGTAGCACAGGTACTGCAACTTGAGGATCTGCTCGGCGTCCTGCGCGCTTGCCGCTGAGATGGTCACGCTCATGCCCATGAATGCATGCCTCCGGCTCACCTGGTCCGCCCTGTCGGTCTACCGCTCCTTTCCCCGATGTTCAGGAACGGCAACCTCCGCCGCGAGCATTCTGCGCAGACATCCCAGGCAACGGGAACGCATGGGTCCCAAACTTCCTTGTGAGATACCCAACTCCCCTGCGATTTCGCGGTAGGTGGGGTCGGTGGGCGACAGCATCGCAGTCAGCAGCCGACGGCAGTGCGGGGGCGTGCGGCCGACGGCGGTACGCAGCGCCCGGCGGCGTTCGGCGCCGAGCGCGGCCACGTCGGTTTCGGCCTCCGACGCGGGGTCCCCGTCGTAGGGCAGTTCCCGTACGACGGTCCGGCGGGCGCGGCGGGCCTCGGCCCGGACGGTGCGGCGCAGCCAGTCGGCGGGCCGGTGCGGCAGGCCGGGCCCGCCGTCCAAACGCTCCAGGAGCCTGAGCCATACGGCCTGTTCGAGGTCGGCGGGCTCGACCCCGGCGGCCGCGGCTTCCGCCTGCGACTCGGCGGCGAGCAGGGGCGTCAGGGCTCCGACCAGGGCGGGGAGGGCCGAGTCGGGTGGTTCGGGGGCCTGTTCGGGGGCCTGTTCGGGGCTCTGCTCGGCAGTCTGCTTGGGGGGTGTCATGCCGGGCACGACACCGCCCGGCCCATCCTCGGTTGCCGTTTCCGCCTCAAACCCCCCGTCCGGGCGGTCGCCCCGGCCGCCGGCTGACGGGCGTGCCCGGTGCGGTACCGGAGGTGGGGCGCCCATGCGCGCGGGCGCCCCACCCCGCGGGGCGACGCGTCAGCGGTCGCGGAAGTCCGCGGCGGCCAGCAGGCCCGTGTCGGGCTGGTCGGTGAAGATGCCGTCGATGCCGGTGGCGAAGTACGCCTCGTACGCGCCGAAGACGTCCCCGTACGCCGCCGGGTCCGTGCCGCGCCGGAAGTCGGCCGGCAGGAAGGTGTTCTCGTTGCGCAGCGTGTACGGGTGGAGGATCAAACCCTTGGCGTGCGCGTCCCGCACCAGGGTGGTCGGCTTGCCCAGCTTGCCGTCCTTGCCCTTGGGGATGACCAGGTCGAGCAGGGGGCCGATGCCCTGTGCGTACGACGCGATCCACGTCAGGCCCTCGGGCGTGATCAGGTCCGCGACCGTGCGCGGGTCGCCCGCCTCGCGGAAGTCCCAGGGACGGTCGTCCGGGGTCCACAGCAGCACGACGCGCGGTGTGGAGACGAGCTTGGCCATCCGCTGCATGCTGCTCGGCTCGAACGACTGGAGGAAGGTCGCCGAGTCGGCGCGGTGGCGCCCGTACCGGCGCAGCAGCTTCGCGAGCGGCTCCTCCAGGCCGAGGCCGAGCCCCCGGAAGTAGGTGGGGTGCTTGGTCTCGACGTACAGCCAGACGGGGCGGCCGCGCCGGCGGCCCTCCTTCTCGGCCCAGCGCAGCACCTCCTCGAAGGTGGGTATGGTCCAGCGCCCGTCGTAGACGGTGTTCTCCTGGCGCGTGCCCGGGATGCGCTCCTTGGCGCGCAGCGTCTTCAGCTCCGCCAGGGTGAAGTCCTCGGTGAACCATCCCGTCAGTGACGTGCCGTCGACGGTCTTGGTGGTCTTGCGGGCGGCGAACTCGGGGTGGTCGGCGACGTCCGTCGTCCCGGTGATGTCGTTCTCGTGGCGGCAGACCAGATGCCCGTCCTTGGTCGGGACGAGGTCCTGCTCGATGACGTCGGCGCCCATGTCCAGCGCGAGCTGGTACGAGCCGAGGGTGTGCTCGGGCCGGTAGCCGCTGGCTCCGCGGTGCGCGATGACCGTCGGGACTGGCAGCCGACGGCGGGAATCCGCCGGGGTCGACGCCTGCGCGGCGGTGCCGCCCGGGCCCAGGGAGAGGGCGGCCGAGCCGAGCACCGCCGCTCCGAGGACGGTCCGGCGGCCCGGACTCCTGCGCGCACCCTGTGTCATGGAGGCTCCTTCGTGAGCAATTTTCGGACTGTTGAGCGAGGCCGATCGTAGGCAGCGGTGCCTTACGTACGGGAGACCCTGGACGAACTCGTGGCAAACGCGGGTCAACACTGCGTATCGACTCGGTGAACCCGATGTGCGGGCGGGGGCAACCCGCGAGTATCGTCCTCACCTGCACATACTGGTCACGTACGTGGTCGGCTACTTCGACGGAGGACTCGTTGTCCCGCTTCGCGCTCATCAAGGCAGTGCTCGGCCCGGTCATGCGCCTGATGTTCCGCCCCCGGGTGGAGGGCGCCGAGAACATCCCCGGCACCGGTCCGGTCATCCTGGCGGGCAACCATCTGACGTTCATCGACTCGATCGTCCTGCCGATCGTGTGCGACCGGCAGGTCTTCTTCATCGGCAAGGACGAGTACGTCACGGGCAAGGGCCTCAAGGGCCGCCTGATGGCGTGGTTCTTCACGGGCGTCGGCATGATCCCGGTGGACCGGGACGGCGCCAATGGCGGCGTGGCCGCGCTGATGACGGGGCGCCGGGTGCTGGAGGAGGGCAACGTCTTCGGCATCTACCCGGAGGGCACCCGCTCCCCCGACGGGCGGCTGTACCGGGGCCGTACGGGGATCGCGCGGCTCACGCTGATGACGGGCGCGCCGGTGGTGCCGTTCGCGATGATCGGCACGGACAAGCTCCAGCCGGGCGGCGCGGGCCTGCCGCGCCCGGGCCGGGTGACGGTGCGCTTCGGCGAGCCGATGGAGTTCTCGCGCTACGAGGGCATGGACCGCGACCGGTACGTGCTGCGGGCGGTGACGGACTCGGTGATGGCCGAGGTCATGCGGCTGTCGGGGCAGGAGTACGTGGACATGTACGCCACGAAGGCGAAGGCCGCGTAACAGGACGCCTGAGTGCGCCTGACCACGTATGACGTAGGTGTCAGGAAGGGCCGCGCCCCGCCGGGGGCGCGGCCCTTCCTCGTGCGTCACGGGTGCTCGATGCCCTCCGCCAGCTTCTGGCCGCGCAGCAGGAACCAGGCCGCGACCGCCGTCGCCAGCAGGACCGCCGCACCGGCACCGGCGGCGATGCGCAGGCCCTCGACGAACGCGTCCTGCGCGGCGGTGACCAGCGCGCCGGCCGTCGCCTCCGGCAGGTCGGCGGACGCCTCCACGGCGCCGCCCAGTGACTGGTGCGCGGCCGCCGCCGTGCCGGCGGGGACGCCGTCGGGCGTGGCGAAGTCGCTGTAGACGCCGGTCACCACGGAGCCCAGGAGGGCGATACCGAGCGCCGCGCCGAGTTCGTACGCCGTCTCGGACACCGCCGACGCGGCGCCCGCCTGTTCCCTGGGCACGCTCGACAGGATGACGTCCGCGGTCACCGTGAACGCGAAGCCCGCGCCGATGCCGACGACGAGCAGCGACGCGCCGAGCAGCGGATAGCCGGTGGACCGGTCGAGCAGGGTGAGCACGGCGAGCGCCAGGCCCACCGCGGCGAGGCCGCCGGAGACCACGGACCGTACCGAGTACCGGCGGGCGACGACGCCCGCGATCAGACCGGCCGTCACCGCGCCGATCGCGGCGGGGAGTTCGGCGAGCCCTGCCTCCAGGGGGTGGCGTCCTTGGACCAGTTGGAGGAACTGGGAGAGGAAGAACACCAGCCCGGACAGGCCCAGGATGGTCAGCAGGTCGGCGAGGACCGCCCCGGAGAAGCCCCGGTGGTGGAAGAGCCGCATGTCGAGCAGCGGCGCGTCGAGCCGCAGCTGCCTGCGTACGAACCAGGCCAGCGCGGCGACGCCGATCACGGCGGCGACGCCCATGTCGAGGCGCAGGCCGTGCGCGGCGGCTTCCTTGACGGCGTAGACGACACCGATCATGCCGATGAGCGAGAGCGCCACGCTGGGCAGGTCCCACGGGCCGGGCGCCGGGTTCTTCGACTCGGGGATGAACTTGGCGCCGACGACGACCAGGACCACCATCACGGGCAGGTTGATCAGGAAGACCGAGCCCCACCAGAAGTGCTCCAGGAGGAACCCGCCGACGACCGGGCCGACGGCCGCGCCGGCGGAGGCCATGGCGCCCCAGATGCCGATGGCGAGGCTGCGTTCGCGCGGGTCGTGGAAGAGGTTGCGGATGAGCGCGAGCGTGGACGGCATGAGGGTCGCGCCCGCGACACCGAGCAGCGCACGGGCGACGATCATCAGCTCGGGCGTGGTGGCGTACGCGTTGAGCACGGAGACGGCGCCGAACGCCGCGGCTCCGGTCAGCAGCAGCTTCTTGCGGCCGATGCGGTCGCCGAGGCTGCCCATGGTGACGAGGAGCCCGGCGATGACGAAGGAGTAGACGTCGCCGATCCACAGCAGCTGGGTGCCGGTCGGGCGGAGGTCCTCGCTGAGGAAGGGGGTCGCGAGACCGAGGACGGTCGCGTCGACCGCCACCAGCAGCACGGCCAGGACCAGTACGGCGAGTGCCAGCCATCGGCCCGGGCGGTGCAGAACCTCCGATTCCTTGGCGGACTGATCTGTACGGGTCATCTCTCCACGCTCCTGCGTGCTCCGCCGAGCAGCAACTCGACGATCATGTACTGGAAGTCCTTGGCGGCCACCCGCCCGTCCTGCACGGCCCAGGCGCAGGTGCCGATCAGCCCGTAGAGCGCCTCGGTGAGCCAAGCGGGCGTGAGGTCGATCCGGAACTCGCCGCGCTCCTGGCCGCGCCGGAAGAGGGCGGAGACCCGGGCGTCGAGACGGGCCCAGCCCTCGTTCATCTGGTCGCCCTCGAAGAGCTGGTTCTCGGTGACGAGGAACGCGAGCAGTCCCGCGACGGGCTCCAGTCCGGCGACGAGGCGGCGCAGCGCCTCCTCGGCGGTTCCGTCGTGGAGCCTGGCCTGGTCGATGGCCGCCTCGAACTCCTGGATACCGAGCGCTTCCAGCGCCCTGACCAGCGCGTCCCGCCCGGCGAAGTGCCGGTGCAGGGTCGCGCGGCCGATGCCGGCGGCGCGGGCGACCTCGTCCATGGTGGCGGTCGCCTTGCGGGAGAGGAGGGCGGCGGCGGTGCGCAGCACCTGCTCACGATCGACTGTCATGAGACAACCATAGCCCAAATGAGACATCAACGTCTCACCAGCTTGGGGCGGCTCCTGTCCGACAACGACAGCGCCGCCGTCCGGCGAACCGGACGGCGGCGCTGTGAGCGGGCTCTTGGCTGCTGTGTTACCCCTTGGCTTCGGCCCAGGCGTGCTGGATCACCAGGTCCGCCTTGACCTCGGCGAGCTGGGTGGCGACGGCGGAGGGGGCGGTGCCGCCCCGGCCGTCGCGGGAGGCGAGGGCGCCGGGGACGTTCAGGACCGTCCGTACCTCCGGGGTGAGGTGCTCGGAGATCTTGGCGAACTGCTCGTCGGTGAGCTGGTCCAGCTCGATGCCGTGCGCCTCGCACTCCTGGACGCACTCCCCCGCGACCTCGTGCGCCACGCGGAACGGTACGCCCTGCTTGACCAGCCACTCCGCGATATCGGTCGCGAGCGAGAAGCCGGCCGGGGCGAGCTGCTCCATCCGCTCCCGGTTGACCGTGAGCGTGGCCATCATGCCCGTGAACGCCGGCAGCAGGACCTCCAGCTGGTCGCAGGAGTCGAAGACCGGCTCCTTGTCCTCCTGGAGGTCGCGGTTGTACGCGAGGGGGAGCGCCTTCAGGGTGGCGAGCAGCCCCGTGAGGTTGCCGATGAGGCGGCCGGACTTACCGCGCGCGAGCTCCGCGATGTCCGGATTCTTCTTCTGGGGCATGATCGACGAGCCGGTCGAGAACGCGTCGTGCAGGGTCACGAAGGAGAACTCCTTCGTGTTCCAGATGATGACCTCCTCGGCGATCCGGGAGAGGTTCACGCCGACCATCGCGGTGATGAACGCGAACTCGGCGACGAAGTCGCGCGAGGCCGTGCCGTCGATCGAGTTGCCGGCGCTGCCGTTCTCGAAGCCCAGGTCCTTGGCGACCGCCTCCGGGTCGAGGCCCAGGGACGAGCCGGCCAGCGCGCCGGAGCCGTACGGGGAGACCGCCGTGCGCTTGTCCCACTGGCGCAGCCGCTCCGCGTCCCGGGACAGCGCCTGCACATGGGCGAGCACATGGTGGGCGAAGAGCACGGGCTGGGCGTGCTGGAGGTGCGTACGGCCCGGCATGGCGAGGTCCGGGTGCGCCTCCGCCAGGCCCACGAGCGCGTCCTGGAGGTCGGCGAGGAGCCCGCCGATGATCCGGGCGTGGTCGCGCAGGTACATCCGGAACAACGTGGCGACCTGGTCGTTGCGGGACCGGCCCGCCCGCAGCTTGCCGCCCAGGTCGGGGCCGAGGCGCTCCAGCAGGCCGCGCTCCAGGGCGGTGTGGACGTCCTCGTCGGCGATGGTGCCGACGAAGGAGCCGTCGGCGACGTCCGCCTCCAGCTGGTCGAGCCCGGCGAGCATGCGCGTGAGTTCGTCGGCGGTCAGCAGCCCGGCCTTGTGCAGCACACGCGCGTGGGCGCGGGAGCCGGCGATGTCGTACGGCGCCAGACGCCAGTCGAAGTGCACGGACGCCGACAGCTTGGCCAGCGCCTCGGCGGGACCGTCGGCGAAACGGCCGCCCCAGAGCCGGACGTCACCGTTGTTGCTGCTCACTGCTGCTCCTCTGGAGGGGTGCGGATGTACCGCCGCCTCCCCACCGCTGGGTGAGGAGGCGGCTGTCGAACGAGTCGGGTCAGGCGAGGCCGGCGTCGGGCTATGCCCGCAGATCGCGCCGCGCGGCGATCTTCGACGACAGGGCGAAGATGTCGATGAAGCCCTGCGCCTTGGACTGGTCGAACGTGTCGCCCGAGTCGTACGTCGCCAGGTTGAAGTCGTAGAGCGACTCGTCCGACTTCCGGCCGGTGACGACGGCGCAGCCGCCGTGCAGGGTCATCCGGATGTCACCGGAGACGTGCTGGCTGGCCTCGTTGATGAAGCCGTCCAGGGCCCGCTTGAGCGGCGAGAACCACAGGCCGTCGTAGACCAGCTCGCCCCAGCGCTGCTCGACCTGCCGCTTGTAGCGGGCGAGCTCACGCTCGACGGTGACGTTCTCCAGCTCCTGGTGGGCGGTGATCAGCGCGATGGCGCCGGGCGCCTCGTAGACCTCGCGGGACTTGATGCCGACGAGCCGGTCCTCGACCATGTCGATCCGGCCGATGCCCTGGGCGCCGGCGCGCTCGTTGAGCTGCTGGATCGCCTGGAGCACGGTGACGGGCTTGCCGTCGATGGCGACCGGCGCGCCCTCCTTGAACGTGATGATGACCTCGTCGGCCTCGCGCGGGGTGGCCGGGTTCGAGGTGTACTCGTAGATGTCCTCGATCGGACCGTTCCAGATGTCCTCCAGGAAGCCGGTCTCCACGGCCCGCCCGAACACGTTCTGGTCGATGGAGTACGGGGACTTCTTGGTCGTCGCGATGGGCAGCTCCGCCTTCTCGGCGAAGGCGATGGCCTTGTCCCGGGTCATCGCGTAGTCCCGGACGGGTGCGATGCACTTCAGGTCGGGGCCGAGGGCCTGGATGCCGGCCTCGAAGCGGACCTGGTCGTTGCCCTTGCCCGTGCAGCCGTGGGCCACGATCGAGGCGTTGTGCTTCCTGGCGGCGGCGACCAGGTGCTTGACGATGGCCGGCCGGGAGAGCGCCGAGACCAGCGGGTAACGGTCCATGTACAGCGCGTTGGCCTTGATCGCCGGAAGGCAGTACTCGTCGGCGAACTCGTCCTTGGCGTCGGCGACCTCAGCCTCGACCGCACCGCAGGCGAGCGCGCGCTTACGGATGACGTCCAGGTCCTCGCCGCCCTGGCCGACGTCCACGGCGACGGCGATGACCTCGGCACCCGTCTCCTCGGCGATCCAGCCGATGGCGACGGAGGTGTCCAGTCCGCCCGAGTAGGCGAGTACGACGCGCTCGGTCACGGGTTTCTCCTTAACGGTGCATGCGGTAATGAGCATAAGTATGCACTCCCCCGTATGTTTCGTCAACGTGGGCCTGTGCGGACACGCGCGGGCGTGCGGTGGCGACGGTCGGGCGCGGCGCGGGGGCCCGGCCGGGCACGCGCCCGCGTCCACGGGGCATCACGCGTGCCCGCGAGGCATCACGCAGGTCCGTGTGGTGCGCGGAGGAGAACCGTCCTCTCACGCTGAGCAGTTGATGCCTATGACCGTTGAATGTGAATGAATTCTGTTGCGCATTCAGGGAATAGGGCGTGCGTCAGCGCGAAGTCATTGAAAGGGTAACGGTGTTGCGATCTCCTCACCAAGGTCTAGGCTGGGCAGTGAGGTTGATGATGTGAATGTCGCGCTGAGACACGACTCCTTGAACACCGCACAATTCGCTTGAGATGCGAAAGGAGGTGAACGACATGCGTGCATACGAGCGTCCGACTCTGACCGCGGCCGGCTCTTTCCGCAAGACCGGCTTGGGCACCGACAGGGGACCGGAAAAGAGGCTCGTCCTCCGGTTCAGCCTGTGACGCGTTGCCAGGTGGTGGTGGGTTTCCGTTGACCCCACCACCACATGTGGTTCTCCCGCCTCGCGGCGTCCAGGAAAGGCACCGTCGTGGTCGATTTTCCGGTTTTTGACGAGATCCCCGGCTGGTTCGTCGTTCTTCCCGACCGTGCTGCGGCCGCCCCGGTCGGGGCCGCGCTGCGCGACCGGGCGGTACAGGAGGTCAGCCATCCCTCGGGGCGGCCCTGGCTGCTCGGGCGCTGGTCTCCGGACTCCATGGCCGTGGGCGAGGCGGGCCCGGTAAGGATCGCCGTCATCGGTGAGCACGCGGTGACCGCCGGCCGGCTCACCACGGCGGCGGGTCGGACCAGCACGGTCGCCGACCTGGACGGACTCGCCGGGTCCATGACGGGAAGCTTTCACCTGGCCGCCTCGGTCGCCGGTGACGTACGGATCCAGGGGACCCTCACCGGCCTGCGCCCGGTGTTCCACGCGGACGTCGGTGACGTGTCGGTGGCCTCCGACCGGGCCGACGTGCTGGCCGGGCTTCTCGACGCCGGGGTGGACAGGCGGCGGCTGGCCCTCCACCTGCTGGATTCCTTCGCGCTGTACCCCCTGGCGGGCGAGCCGGTGTGGCGGGGCGTGGACGTCCTCTCGACCGGCCGCTACCTGGTGCTCGGTCGCGACGGACGGCGACGGACGGTCACCTGGTGGACGCCTCCGGAGCCAGTGGTTCCGATGGCCGAGGGCGCGCCCGCGTTGCGGGAGGCGCTGTCGGCGGCGGTCGAGGTACGGGTCCGGGGACGGGATCTGGTGAGCTGCGACCTGGGCGGGCTGGATTCGACGTCGGTGTGCTCCCTGGCCGCCCGGGGCGGGGCCGGCGTCGTCGCGTACACCGCCGACGGCCGGGACCCCGTGGGCGACGATGTGACGTGGGCCCGCCGCACGGTCGCCGGGCTGGGGAACGTGGAGCACCACATCATCCCCGGGGACCGGATGCCGATGGTGTACGAGGGGCTGCGCGACACGCGCGACCGGTTCGACGAGCCGTGCCCGGCCGCCGTCGACAGCAGCCGATGGCTGGTCGTCCCGCGGCTGGCCGCGGCGCGTGGCTCACGACGGCACCTGACCGGCTTCGGCGGGGACGAGTTGCTCGCCGGATCGCCGGCGCACCTGCACGCGCTGCTGCGCACCCACCCGAGGACCGCGCTCCAGCGCGTGCGTGGTTTCGCCGCCCAGCGCCCGTGGTCCCACCGGGAAGCGCTGCGGCAACTGTGGGACCGCAGCCCCTACCGGGCGTGGCTGGCCCGGGTCGCCGGCCAACTCACCGCCGTACCACCCCCGATGGACACGCCCACCCTGGACTGGGGCTCACCGCCGCGGATGCCCCCGTGGGCGACACCGCACGCGGTCGATGCGGTGCGGGAGCTGATCCGCACCGCCGCCCCCACCGCCGAACCCCTGGCCGAAGGGCGCGGGCAGCACGTCGAGCTGGAGGCGATGCGCAGTACGTCGCGCATGGTGAGGCAGTTGGGTCAGATGGCCGCCGGGCTCGGGATCACCCTGTCCGCCCCGTACTACGACGACCGGGTCATCGAGGCGGGGCTGGCGGTGCGGCCGCAGGACAGGATCACGCCCTGGCAGTACAAGCCGCTCATTGTCGAAGCGATGCGCGGTGTCGTTCCCGACGAGAGCCTCACCCGCCACACCAAGGATGAGGGGTCCTATGAGGTGGAGGCGGGACTGCGCGAGCACCGGGCCGAATTGCTCGCCCTGTGCGAGGAATCCCGGCTGGCCCGACTGGACTTGGTCGACCCGGACGCACTGCGCGAGGTGTGCAGCCGACCGCTGCCTCCCACCCTGCAATTCGACGCGCTTTTTCAGACCGTGGCGTGCGAAGTCTGGCTGCGTACGCTGGAAACCGCCACCGTCGCGGGCTGACGGAAACAGCCGCTGATGGAGAAAAGCAATGACGACGCTCAAGCTGCGTGACGGCGTGTTCACGGCCGAGACCGAGTACGGGATCGCACTGCTCGATGAGGACCACGACCAGTACTGGACCCTCAATCCCAGCGCCGCCATCGTCGTGCGGACATTGCTGGACGGCAAAAGCCCCGATGAGGCCGTGCGGGCGCTCACCGAGCAGTACGCGGTGGACGCCGACAGCGCGCACCGGGACGTCGAAGAGCTGATCGGCGAATTGCGCTCGGCGGGCCTGGTCGAACAGCACACCGGGCATTCCCCGGCCCGGCGCCGCCCGCACCGGTGGCGGCCGGAGAAGAGGCCCTCATGACCTCTCCGGAAGCCGTTTTCCACCACCCGCGCTCGGTGCCCCTGCGGCGCCGCCTCTTGGTCCGGCTTGTCGTCGGCGCCGCACGGCTGCTGGCCAACCAGCGCCCCCGGCGCATCCGGAACGTGCTCGGCCTGCTTCGCCGGGGTGCGCGTCCGGCCACCTTCGAGCAGGCTCAGGCGGCGCGGGACACGGTGGTCGCGGTCAGTCTGGCGTGCGCGGGGCGGGAGGGGTGCCTGCCCCGGTCGCTGGCCACGACCCTGCTGTGCCGCCTGCACGGCAGGTGGCCCACCTGGTGCGTGGGCGCCCGGCGCCTGCCGCCGTTCAGCGCGCACGCGTGGGTGGAGGCGGAGGGGGTGCCGGTGGGCGAGGACTACCCGGCCGACTACTTCCGTCCGCTGTTCACCGTGCCGTGCGCCGTCCGGCACCAGCGCCGCGAGTCCGATACGTCCGGTATATCCGGTGAGTCCCGGCGGCCGGACGAGAGCCCTGAGTCCCGTGACTCCTCGAAGTCCCGTGATTTCCATGACTCCCGCGATTCCCAGCACTCCCGGGATTCCCAGGACTCCCATGAGCCCGTGGGCCCTGAGCCGTGACGCCCGAAGCGGCAGGTGAGCACAGCCGGGTCGGCCCGCGGGACGTCCTGCGCCTGCTGTACGGACACCGGCGGTGGATCGTCCTCGCCGTGCTGCTGACGCTGGGCGCCTCGGCGCTCAGCCTGGCCCAGCCCCTGCTGGTGAAGAAGGTGATCGAGTCGACCGCGGCCGGGAGCGCGGTGGGCCTGGTCATCGTGCTGCTCGTCGTCCTCTTCGTCGGCCAGGCGCTGGTGCAGGGCCTCGCCCAGTACGTCCTCGCCCGTACGGGCGAGGGCATCGTCCTGGGCGTCCGGCTCAGGCTCATCAAGAAGGTGCTGCGGCTGCCGATGGCCGTGTACGACCGGCAGCGCATCGGCGATCTGATCTCCCGTACCAGCACCGACAGCACCACCCTGCGGCTGCTCATCGCCGAGGGCTTCACGGACGCGGTGACCGGTGCCATCGGGCTGGTCGGCGTCGTGGCCCTGATGGTCTGGCTCGACTGGCTCCTGTTCCTGATCGTGCTCGCCATGGTGGCGATCGCCTCGGTGATCGTCGCCTCGGTGCTGCGCGGCATCGAGGTCGCCTCGCTGGTCACCCAGCAGGCGACGGGCGCGATGACCGCCGACCTGGAGCGCGCGCTCGGCGCCATCCGTACCGTCCGGGCCAGCCGCGCCGAACAGCGCGAGACGGACCGCATCGGGAGCCGGGCCAGATCGGCGTACGCGGGCAGTGTGCGGATGGCGAAGCTGGACGCGGTGGTGGCACCGGCGGTCGAGCTGGCCGTGAAAGGGTCGTTCCTCGTGGTGCTGCTCATCGGCGGTATGCGCGTCGCCGAACGGCAGGGCTCGATCGCCGACCTCGCCGCCTTCCTGCTGTACATGATCTATCTGGTGGGGCCGATCGGCATGCTCTTCCAGTCCTTCAGCACCATGGAGCAGGGTGTGGGCGCCTACCGCAGGGTCACGGAAGTGATGGCCATGCCGACCGAGCAGGACGCCGCGCCCAGGCCCGTGTCCAAGCCCCCGTCCATGGCCGCGACGACACCCTCCGGGGCGCCGGTGCTGGAGTTCCAGGACGTGTGGTTCGGGTACGAGCCGCGCCGGCCCGTCCTGCGGGGGGTGAGTTTCGCGGTGCCGCAGAACGTCCAGGTGGCGCTGATCGGCAGCTCCGGGGCCGGCAAGTCGACCGTCTTCGCGCTCATCGAGCGCTTCTACGATCCGGACCGCGGCCGCATCCTCTTCGACGGCCGCGACATACGAACGCTCAGCCGCGCCGAGCACCGGGCCCGGATCGGCCTGGTGGAACAGCACACCCCCGTGCTGTACGGCACGCTGCGGGAGAACCTGACCTACGCCGCCCCGGACGCCGGCCCCGACGAGGTCGACCGGGTCGTCGAACTGGCGCATCTGACCGAGCTGGTGTCCCGGCTGCCGCGTGGCCTGGACACCGACGCCGGTGAGCACGGCATGGCGCTCTCCGGCGGTGAACGCCAGCGGATCGCGATCGCCCGCTCCCTGCTGGCCCGCCCCAGGCTGCTGCTGCTGGACGAACCGACGGCGCACCTGGACGCGGCCAACGAGGAGGTGCTGCGCCGGTCGATCAGGCAGACCGCCGACCAGTGCGCGCTGCTGGTCATCGCCCACCGGTCCTCGACCATCCGCGCGGCGGACCTCATCGTCGTACTCCACGGAGGGCGGGTCATCGCCACCGGCACCCATGACGAACTGCTCGGCGCGAGCGCCCACTACCGCCTCCTGGCGGGCGCGTCCCGGCACGCCGGAGACGCACTCCCCCGATAGCGGCCGTTCGGACGCGCCGTACGAGCGGCTCGCGGGCGGTACGCGTACGTTCCCGACCATGCGTCTCGGTCTCGGTCTCGCCCTCGCGTCCGTACTCCTGCTGCTCACCCCCGTGGAGCGTGACCCGCTGCCCGCGCGGATGGCCGACACGGGCGGCGGTACGCAGCTGATCACGGCCGAGGCGCCGCACGCCCGGTCCACCACCGGCACGGTGACGTGGTGGGACCGGCGCGGCGGGCGGTGGGTGCGGGCGGGGTCGGCGGCGGCGCGGTTCGGCGCGAACGGCCTGGTGGAGGGGGCTGGGCGGCGCCAGGGCACGTCGACCACGCCGACGGGCCTGTACTCCCTGCCGTACGCCTTCGGTATCGAACCGGCCCCGCACGGCACGGCCTACCCCTACCGCCGGGTGACGGGCGAGTCCTGGTGGTGCCAGGACAACCGGTCGCGGTCGTACAACCGCTGGGCGGAGGGCCTGCCGGCGGACTGCCGGGCGGCCGAGGCCGAGCACCTGGTCACCTACGGGGCGCGGTACGCGCACGCCCTGGTGATCGGCTTCAACTACGACCGCCCGGTGCGCGGGCGTGGCGCGGGCATCTTTCTGCACGTCAGGGGGGAGGGTCCGACGGCCGGTTGCGTGGCCGTGCCGGCGGGTGCGATGCGCCGGATCCTGGCGTGGGCGGAGCCGGGGCGCAGGCCGCACATCGCGATCGGGACGCGCGGCGGGCGGACGGCGATCGTCCGCTACTGAGGCCGCGCGCGGCAGGCGGCGTGCGGCGCCGCGTGCCGAGACGGTGACGCGGGTGACCCTTCCCTCTCGCCGTGCGTGCCGGACGGACCCGGAAGCGTCAGCTCTCCTTCTGCGCGAGCCGCAGCAGGTGGTCGGCCAGGGCCTGGCCGCCCGCCGGGTCGCGGGAGATGAGCAGCAGCGTGTCGTCGCCCGCGATGGTGCCCAGGATGGCGTGCAGTTCCGCCTGGTCGATGGCCGAGGCGAGGAACTGGGCCGCTCCCGGTGGCGTACGCAGCACCACCAGGTTGGCGGAGGCCTCGGCGGAGATCAGCAGCTCGCCGGAGAGGCGCCGCATGCGCTCCTCCTTGGCGGATTCGCCGAGCGGGGCCTGCGGGGTGCGGAAGCCGCCCTCGCTGGGCACCGCGTAGATCAGCTCGCCGCCCGTGTTGCGGATCTTCACCGCGCCGAGCTCGTCGAGGTCGCGGGAGAGCGTCGCCTGCGTGACGCTCAGCCCGTCGTCCGCGAGGAGCTTGGCCAGCTGGCTCTGGGAGCGGACCGGCTGCCGGTTGAGGATGTCCACGATCCGGCGGTGGCGTGCGGTGCGGGTCTGCGGAACGGACGGCCCGCCGTGCTCGGTGTCCTGGGCCTCGGTCATCGTCGTCTCATTCTCCGGATCGTCTTTCCCCGTTCACGCTGCTGAGAACGCCGGGCAGGGCCCGGAGGAAGGCGTCCACCTCGTCGTCACCGATGATCAGCGGCGGCATGAGCCGTACGACATCGGGAGCGGGCGCGTTCACCAGGAGACCGGCGTCCTGAGCCGCCTGCTGCACCTGGGGCGCGAGGGGCTCGGTGAGCACGATACCCAGCAGGAGGCCCGCCCCACGGACGTGGGAGACCAGCGGGTGGTTCAGGGCCTCGATCGCGTCGCGCAGCTTCTCGCCGAGCCGCTTGACCCGGTCGCGGGCGGAATCGGCCGCGAGGGTGTCCAGTACGGCGAGTCCGGCGGCGCACGCGACGGGGTTGCCGCCGAAGGTCGTGCCGTGCTGGCCCGGCTTCAGCAGCTCGGCCGCCGCGCCGAAGGCGACGGTCGCGCCGATGGGCAGCCCGCCGCCCAGCCCCTTGGCGAGGGTGACGATGTCGGGCTCGACGCCGTGCGCCTGGTGCTCGAACCAGTGGCCGCACCGACCGACGCCGGTCTGCACCTCGTCGACGACGAGCAGCGTGCCGGTGGCCCGGGTGATCTCGCGGGCGGCCTTCAGGTAGCCGGGGGGCGGGACGACGACGCCGTTCTCGCCCTGGATGGGCTCGATGACGAGGAGCGCCGTCTGCTCGCCGACCGCGGCGCGCAGCGCGTCGGCGTCTCCGTACGGTACGTGCGTGACCTCGCCCGGCAGCGGCAGGAACGGCTGCTGCTTGCCGGGCTGGCCGGTGAGCGCGAGGGAGCCCATGGTCCGGCCGTGGAAGCCGCCCGCCGTGGCGACCATATGGGTCCGGCCGGTGAGTCGGCCGATCTTGAACGCGGCTTCGTTGGCCTCCGCGCCGGAGTTGCAGAAGAAGACCCGGCCGGGCCGCCCGAAGAGCTGGAGCAGCCGTTCGGCGAGCGCGACGGGCGGTTCGGCGACGAAGAGGTTGGAGACGTGGCCGAGGGAGGCGATCTGGGTGGAGACCGCCTCCACCACGGCGGGGTGGGCGTGGCCCAGGGCGTTGACCGCGATCCCGCCGACGAAGTCCAGGTACTCCGTCCCGTCGGCGTCCCAGACCTTGGCGCCCGCGCCGCGTACGAGGGACAGCTTGGGCGTGCCGTAGTTGTCCATCAGCGCGCCCTGCCAGCGCCGGGTCAGTTGCTCATTGCTCACTGCGCTCCCCCTGGTGCGTCGGGCACGACCATCGTGCCGATGCCCTCGTCGGTGAAGATCTCCAGCAGGATCGAGTGCTGCACGCGCCCGTCGATCACGCGGGCGGTGGTGACGCCGTTGCGCACGGCGTGCAGGCAGCCCTCCATCTTGGGGACCATGCCGCTGGACAGCTCGGGCAGCAGCTTCTCCAGCTCGGTGGCGGTGAGCCGGCTGATGACCTCGTCGCTGCGGGGCCAGTCCTCGTACAGGCCCTCGACGTCGGTGAGGACCATCAGGGTTTCGGCACCCAGCGCCGCAGCGAGTGCCGCAGCCGCCGTATCAGCATTGACGTTGTAGACATGTCCGTCGTCCTGGGAACGGGCGATAGAGGAGACGACCGGGATGCGGCCGTCCGAGAGCAGGGCTTCGATGGCGCCGGTGTCGATCTCGGTGATCTCGCCGACCCTGCCGATGTCGACCAGCTCGCCCTCGATGCGGGGCTGGTGGCGGGTGGCGGTGATGGTGTGCGCATCCTCGCCGGTCATGCCGACGGCGAACGGGCCGTGCTGGTTGAGCAGCCCGACGAGCTCGCGCTGCACCTGTCCGGCGAGCACCATCCGTACGACGTCCATCGCCTCGGGCGTGGTGACCCTGAGGCCCGCCTTGAACTCGCTGACCAGGCCGTGCCGGTCGAGCGCGGCGCTGATCTGCGGGCCGCCGCCGTGCACGACGACCGGCTTGAGACCGGCGTGCCGCAGGAAGACGACGTCCTGGGCGAACGCGGCCTTCAGCTCCTCGTCCACCATCGCGTTGCCGCCGAACTTGATGACGACGGTCTTGCCGTGGTGACGGGTGAGCCAGGGCAGCGCCTCGATGAGGATCTGCGCCTTGGGCAGGGCGGTGTGCTTCCTCGTCGTACTCATGAGCTGTAGGCGCTGTTCTCGTGGACGTAGTCGGCGGTGAGGTCGTTGGTCCAGACGGTGGCCGTCTCGCTGCCGGCGGCGAGGTCGGCGGTGATGGTCACCTCGCGGTAGCGCATGTCGACCAGGTCGCGGTCCTCGCCGACGGAGCCGTTCTTGCAGACCCAGACGCCGTTGATGGCGACGTTCAGCCGGTCGGGCTCGAAGGTGGCGCCGGTGGTGCCGATCGCGGACAGGACACGGCCCCAGTTGGGGTCCTCGCCGTGGATGGCGCACTTGAGGAGGTTGTTACGGGCGATGGAGCGGCCCGCCTCGACGGCGTCGTCCTCGGTGGCGGCGTTGATGACGTCGATACGGATGTCCTTGGAGGCGCCCTCGGCGTCGCCGATGAGCTGGCGGCCGAGGTCGTCGCAGACCCGGCGTACGGCTTCGGCGAAGTCCCCGTACTCGGGCGAGACGCCCGACGCCCCGGAGGCGAGGAGCAGGACCGTGTCGTTCGTCGACATGCAGCCGTCCGAGTCGACCCGGTCGAAGGTGACGCGGGTGGCGTCGCGCAGCGCCTTGTCCAGGACGGGGGCGTCCAGGTCGGCGTCGGTGGTGAGGACGACGAGCATCGTGGCCAGGCCCGGGGCGAGCATGCCGGCGCCCTTGGCCATGCCGCCGACCGTCCAGCCGTCCTTACTGGTCACGACGGACGTCTTGTGGACCGTGTCGGTGGTCTTGATGGCGATGGCGGCCTTCTCGCCGCCGTGCTCGGAGAGCTCCTTGGCGGCCTTCTCGACGCCGGGCAGGAGCTTGTCCATGGGCAGGAACACGCCGATGAGACCGGTGGACGCGACGGCGACCTCGCCCGCGCCGATGCTCAGCACCTCGGCGGCCTTCTCGGCGGTGGCGTGCGTGTCCTGGAAGCCCTTGGGCCCGGTGCAGGCGTTGGCACCGCCGGAGTTGAGGACGACGGCACGCAACTCGCCGGTCTTCAGGACCTGCTCGGACCAGAGGACCGGCGCGGCCTTGACGCGGTTGGAGGTGAACACGCCCGCGGCGGCGCGGCGGGGCCCGGTGTTGACCACGAGGGCCAGATCCGGGTTGCCGTTCTCCTTGATCCCGGCGGCGATGCCCGCCGCCGTGAACCCTTTCGCTGCCGTGACGCTCACTGTGCTTCTCCGTTCGCCCCGCCGCGGTAGCGGCTGGTGTCGCTGTCACCCGCGCTGGGGGCCCCACCCGCCGAAGGCAGGGGGAGCAGAGGCGCGGGCATCTTCGTCGTCCGCGGCCCGGCGGCTGCGCGCGCGTCGCTCACTGTGCTTCTCCGTTCGCTTCTCCGCCCGCGCAGCGCAGAGGCGCGGGCATCGTCGTCATCCGCGGCCCGGCGGCTGCGCGCGCGTCGCTCACTGTGCTTCTCCGTTCGCTTCTCCGCCCGCGCAGCGCAGAGGCGCGGGCATCGTCGTCATCCGCGGCCCGGCGGCTGCGCGCGCGTCGCTCACGGTGCCACTCCGATCGTGGAAAGTCCGGTGTCCTCGGGGAGCCCGAGGGCGATGTTCATGCTCTGCACCGCGCCGCCGGCGGTGCCCTTGGTGAGGTTGTCGATGGCGCTGATCGCGATGACGCGGCCCGCGGCCTCGTCGTGGGCGACCTGCACCTGGACGGCGTTGGAGCCGTACACGGAGGCGGTGGCGGGCCACTGCCCCTCGGGGAGGAGGTGTACGAACGGCTCGTCGGCGTACGCCTTGTCGTACGCGGCCCGTACGTCCTCGGCCGTCGTGCCCGGCTTCGCCTTGGCGCTGCACGTGGCGAGGATGCCGCGGGCCATGGGGGCGAGGGTGGGGGTGAAGGAGACGGTCACCTTCTCCCCCGCCACGGTGCCGAGGTTCTGGATCATCTCGGGGGTGTGGCGGTGGCCGCCGCCGACGCCGTACGGGCTCATGGAGCCCATGACCTCCGAGCCCAGCAGGTGCGGCTTGAGCGCCTTGCCCGCCCCGGAGGTGCCGGTGGCGGCGACGATCACCGCTTCCGGCTCGACCAGCCCGCCGCCGTACGCCGGGAAGAGCGCCAGCGACACGGCGGTCGGGTAGCACCCGGGCACCGCGATGCGCTTGGCCCCCTCCAGCGCGGCGCGGGCGCCCGGCAGCTCGGGCAGGCCGTAGGGCCAGGTCCCGGCGTGCGGGGAGCCGTAGAACGCCTCCCAGTCGGCGGCGTCCCTCAGCCGGAAGTCGGCGCCCATGTCCACGACGAGGACGTCCTCCCCGAGCTGCTCGGCAACGGCCGCGGACTGCCCGTGCGGGAGGGCGAGGAAAACGACGTCGTGCCCGGCGAGCACCTCGGCCGTGGTCGGCTCAAGCACCCGGTCGGCGAGCGGCAGCAGGTGCGGCTGAAGTGTGCCGAACCTCTGGCCGGCGTTGGACTGGCCGGTCAGGGCGCCGATCTCGACCTGGGGGTGGCCGAGGAGCAGACGGAGTACCTCTCCGCCCGCGTATCCGCTCGCGCCCGCCACTGCTGCTCGTACTGCCATCGAACCCTCCTCGTCGATGGCATGACTATACGCACCCATGCACTTTTATGCAAAGCGTTTTCTGCCGCTCCACCGACGACTGCCTGTGACTGGGCGCTTCAGTCGGCCCGCTGAGCGTCCTGGTTGGCCCACGCCACGGGGCCTGGGTTCACGCGTGGGCGGTGGACGGCGGGGATCCCGCGCCTGCGGCTTCCACGACGTTTTCTCCCGTCCGGGTACGGGCGTACAGCACCTCTCTGCCCGCACGGTGGGCACTGACCAGACCAGCGGTGCGCAGGGCCGTCAGGTGCTGGGAGACGCCGCCGGGAGTCATCCCGGTGCGGCGGGCGAGGCCGGTGGTCGAGGCGGGAGCTGTCAACTCGGTCAGGAGGGTCGCGCGGGAGCGGCCCAGCACCCCCGCCAAGGCATCGGACACGGTCGCGGACCGCCTGTGCCAGAGCATCGCCACAGCGCGTGGCGGGTAGCGCAGCGAGGGCTGCCACGGCTCGTCCAGCACGGAGAACACGCGTGGCCACACGAACGCGGACGGCACCAGCAGCAGGCCGCGGCCGTCGAGCCGGCGCGCTCCGCGCACGGTGCGGTGCTCCAGGTGCAGGGTGCCCCCGGCCCAGGTGACCTGGGGGTCGAGGTCAGCGAACAGGTGCTGGGCGCCGCCTTCGACCAGGCGGCCGACGCGGTAGCGGATGTCGGCCGGCACCAACATCGCCGGCCGCGGCGCCGGCGGCTTCCTGGTCCAGCTCTTCACGGCTCCGCTCGCGATCCTCGGCGGGGCCGTCGCTTACCTGGCCTCCGCCGCCGGCCTCATGGGCATCGGCCGACCGCGCACTGCTGCCGTGGGCTCGCCCGACCGGCGACGGCTGCGGGCCGAGGTGGCGGAAGGGCTGCGCCACGTCCTCGGCAGCCGCGAGCTGCGCGCGCTGGCGTTCACCGCGACCCTGACCAACCTCGGCGCACAGATGATCAACGCCATGCTGCCGGTGCTGTTCATCCGCGAACTACGCCTGCCCGCCGGGGCGCTCGGGATGTACTGGGCCGCCGGCGGCCTGGGCATCCTGATCGGCGCCGGCCTCGCCCGCCGCCTCGCCGCCCGCCTCGGCCACGGTCGCACTCTGGGGCTGGCCGGGCTCTGGTTCGCACCTGCCGGACTTGCCGTCGCGCTGGTCGGCGACGGGCTGTGGCTGTGGGTGGCCGGTGCCGGGTGGCTCGCGGCCATGACCAAGACAGGCATCGACAACGTCCTCGGCGTCACGCTGCGCCAGCACCTGACTCCGGACCCGCTGCTCGGCCGCATGAATGCCACCTTCCGGTTCCTGCTCACCGGCGCCCTGGCCATCGGCTCCGCCCTCGGTGGCCTCATCGGCCAGGCGGCAGGGGTACGCATGGCGGTCTGGGCGGGCGCGATCTGCCTGGCCGGTGCCTTCCTCCCGGTGTTCTGTTCCCCCGTCCGTACGCTGCGACAGCTTCCCGCAGCCACCACGCCACCCCGCCGGGCATCAGCGGCGTGCGCCGGCCGGGTTCGCCCGGGCGAGGGCTCACTCGACGCATAACGCCGAAGCGGAGTCGCTCACCGAGGCCATCGGCACCCACGCGGCCGTCACCGCGACCAAGTCGATGACTGGTCACCTCTTCGGGGCGGCGATGGCGAATGCCTTCCGGTACGGCGGCCGCAACACCTCCCTGCTGTTCACTCGTTGAGGGGACGAGAGGCGAGACGCCGGGGGCGAGGGGCGGGCCGGCGGTAATATCCGCTGCCTCGTCAGACGGCGCAGCGGGAGGAACGGTGACAGCGGACGCGGTGGCCGATGTGCTCGCCCGCATCCCCGCCCTCATGCGGGACGTGCCCGCCGACCGGACCGGAGCCCTGTGGCGGCTGGCGGCCGAGGGCCGGCAACTGGACGCCAACCTGATCCGGCTGACGTCCGACGCCCGGGTCGCGGCGCATGTCGAGCCCGACGTGGACGTGCTGCTGTACGTCGTGGACGGCACCGGGCGGCTCGACACCTCCGAGGGCGGGCGGCTGCTGGAGGCGGGCTGCGTAGTGTGGCTGCCGCGCGGCGGCCGGCGCGGCGTGCTGGCCGGGCCGGAGGGGCTGGCGTACCTCACGGTCCACCGCCGCCGCCCGGGGCTGTCCATCCGTAACACGGCAGCGGTCGAGGAACGGGAAGGGGACGGGGACGGCGGTGAGTCGGCCTGCCTGCTCGACCGGGTGTGCCCCGCCTGCGGGCGCCTCGCCCCGGACGGGTCCGACGTCTCCTTCTGCGGACGGTGCGGGTCCCGGCTCAGGGCTTCTTGACGGCCCTCAGCACCACGAACTTCGGGCCGCCCGCCACCACCTCGGCGTTGCCGAAGATCCGCCGCAGCGTCACGTGGTAGCCGAGGTGCCGGTTGCCGACGACCCACAGTTCGCCGCCGGGCCGCAGCGCACGGCGCGCCCCGGAGAACATCCGCCGGGCCGTCAGGTCGGTCATCGCCTGGTGGCTGTGGAAGGGCGGATTGTTGAGGACCAGGTCGACCGAGTCCGCGGGTACGTCCGCGAGAGCGTCGCCCACCAGGAACTCCGCCTTGGTGCCGGGCTCGGCACTGGCCCGGAACGTCTCCTCGGCGGACGCCACCGCCTGGTACGACTCGTCGGCGAGGACGAGCTCCGCGCCGGGCTCCGCGACTGCCACGGCGAGGCCCACCACGCCGTTTCCGCAGCCCAGGTCCACGACCCGGGACTGGCCGAGCCCTCGCGGCAGGTGCTGGAGGAAGAACCGCGTACCGATGTCGAGGCGGTCGGCGCAGAAGATGCCCGCGTGGTTGACGACGGTCCGGCCGGCGACGGTGGGGGCGTCGTCGGGCAGGGTGTAGCGGTGCGGCCAGGGGCTGGGCGTACGCGGCAGGGCCGGGTCCGGCGTACAGAAGATGAGCCGGGCCTTCTTCACAGCGAGCGACGTACGCGTCGGGCCGATGATCCGCTCGAAGAGGCTCAGGGTGGAGGTGTGGATCTCCTTCACCATGCCGGTGCCGATGACGACCGTGCCCGCATGTACGGCGGGGGCCAGGCGGTGCAGCTGGTCCTCCAGCAGCGCCAGGCTCTTGGGGACACGGACGAGCAGGACGTCGATCCGCTCGGGCGGGGTGTCGCGGGTGGTCAGGAGCTGTACGGATGCCTCGTCCACGCCGTTGCGGGCGAGGTTGGCGCGGGTCGCCTCGCGGGCGAGGAAGGAGTCGGTGATCTGTACGGGGTGGTGCGCGGCGAGCGAGGTGACCAGGGCGCCCCACCGGTCACCGACCACGGCCACGGTGCCGGACAGACCCGGCGACCCGGGCTCGGCCAGGTGGCGCAGCAGATACTCGTCGGCGGCGTCCCAGGCGCGCAGCCGGTCGCGCGGGTCCTCGGGGAAGCGGGCGAGCTCGTACTCGCCCCATGACGTGGTCAAACGGTTCATTGTGCCCTCAGGCTAGCCGCTCGCCCGTTACCTACTGGAATCCGCGGCCCGTCCGGTGCCCCGGGGAACCGGAACGCCATCCACTGATCCGGTGCCGTCCAAGCCCCCGAAGCCGGTCTTCCCGTACGTCACGACGTCACGACGTCACGACCTGGCGACCTCGCGACCTCGCGGTGTCAGCTCGGCAGTTCGTCGTAGGCGCCGCGCAGCCGGCGCACGCCCTCGGCGATCTCCGCCGGGCCGGCGACGCCCGCGAAGCTCAACCGCACGTGCCCGGCGGGCGGTTCGGCGCAGAAGTACGGGCGGCCGGGGGCGACGGCGACGCCCGCGCGCAGGGCGGCGGCGACGAGGGCGGGCTCGTCGGCCGTGTCGGGGAGGCGGAGCCAGAGGTGGTAGCCGCCGGAGGGGAGGTGGGGCAGGGCGAGTTCGGGGAGGTGCAGTTGGAGCGCGGTGGTCATGGTGTCACGACGGTTCTTCAACTCGGCGGATACGCAGCGGAGGTGACGGCTCCAGGCGGGTGACCCGACGAGCTCCAGCGCGGCCTCCTGAAGGGGCCTCGGTACGAAGAAGTTGTCCACGACCTGGATGGCGCGCAGCCGCTCCAGCACCGGTCCGCGGGCTGCCAGGGCGCCCACCCGCAGGCTCGGCGAGGTCGGCTTGGTGAGCGAGCAGACGTGGACGACGACGCCGTCCGGGTCCTCGGCGGCCAGTGGCGCCGGGAGCGGGCCCGCGTCCTCGTGGACGAGGCGGCGGGCGAAGTCGTCCTCCACGACGAACGCCCCGGCCTCGCGGGCGATCCGGACGACCTCGCGGCGCCGCTCACCGGCGAGGGTCGCGCCCGTCGGGTTCTGGAACAGCGGCTGGGCGACGAGGAGGCGCGCGCCGGTGGCCCGGAAGGCGGCGGCCAGCAGGTCGGGGCGTACGCCGTCGCGGTCGGTCGGCACGGGTACGGGGCGCAGCCCCGCCGCGCGGGCGACCGCGAGCATGCCGGGGTAGGTGGGCGACTCGACCAGGACGGGGGCGCCGGGCGGGGCGAGGGCCCGCAGTGCGGTGGTGATCGCGGACTGGCCGCCCGCGGTGATCAGGATCTCGGCCGCGGTGACCGTGCCGCCGATCTCGCGGGCGAACCATTCGCGCAGTTCGGGCAGGCCGTCGACGGGCGGTCTGCCCCAGGCGCCGGGGCGCCGGCCGGCCCGGGCGAGGGCGGCGGCGAGGGCCCGTTCGGGCTGGAGGGAGGGATGCAGGTAGCCGCCGTTGAACTCGACGACACCGGTCGGCGGGGCGGCGAGGGTGACCAGTACGCCGGAGGCGTCGACGGAGCGCGGTACCAGCTCCGTCGCGGCGTCGGCGCTGAGGGTCACCTCCTGCCAGGAGGTGTCGCCGGGCGGCGGCGTGCCGGTACGGGGCTGGGCCCGGAAGGCGCCCGCGCCGGGGCGGGTGACGACCAGGCCCTCGGCGGCGAGCTGGGCCAGCGCGCGGGAGACCGTCACCGGGGAGACCCGGTAACGCTCCACAAGCGCCCTGCTCGACGGCAGCTTTCCACCTGGTGAGTAGCGGTTGAGTTCTCGCTTCAGAGTGCTCGCCAGTTCCGCCACGCTGCTACGCTCTTGCATGACAGCACACGATAGCGCTACTGGCTCCACGTCGATAGCAGTCCCGCCGCCCGGCCGACGCCGGTCGCCCCGCTCTCCCGGGGCGCTCCGGTCACCGCGGCCGCGTGTGTCACCGAGGCCGCCCCGGCCGGCGGGCGGTACCGGCGGCGGCACCCTGCTCGCCGCGCTGGGCGTCGTCGCCTTCTCGCTCACCTTCCCCTCCACCGCCTGGGGTCTGGAGAGCTTCGGCCCGTGGTCGCTCGTCGCCGTGCGCAGCGCGCTGGCCGCCCTGATCGCCGGCGCCTTCCTGCTGGCGCTGCGCGTCCCCGTCCCCGACCGGCGGCACTGGGCCGGGCTCGCCGTGGTGGGCGGCGGCGTGGTGGTGGGCTTCCCGCTGCTCACCACGCTGGCGCTGCGGACCTCGACCACGTCGCACGCGGCCGTGGTGGTGGGTCTGCTCCCGCTGACGACCGCCGCTTTCGCCGCGCTGCGCACCGGCCGCCGGCCCTCGCGCACCTTCTGGGCGGCCGCGCTGGCAGGGGCGGCGGTGGTGATCGCGTTCACCGTTCAGCAGAGCGGTGGGGCGGTGTCGGCCGGGGATCTGTACCTGTTCGGCGCGCTGCTGGTGTGCGCCGCCGGGTACACCGAGGGCGGACGGCTGGCCCGGGTGATGCCGGGCTGGCAGGTGATCGGCTGGGCGCTGATCCTCTGCCTGCCGCTCGCCGTGGCGGGGTCGGCGGTCGCGCTGGCCTTCGAGCCGGTTCGGCTGACCGCGCATGGCGTCATCGGCCTCGTGTGGGTCGCGGCCGGTTCGACGTTCTTCGGGCTGTACGTCTGGTACCGGGGCATGGCGTCGATCGGCATCGCCAAGGCCAGCCAGCTCCAGCTGGCCCAGCCGCTACTCACCCTCGTCTGGTCGGTGTCGCTGCTCGGTGAGACCCTCTCCGCCGCCGCGCCCCTGGCGGCCGGAGCGGTACTGGTCTGCATCGCGGTCACCCAGCGCGCCAACGCCTGAACGGCCTCCCGGGGTGACGCGGACCACACCGGCCGACGTAGACTCCCCATACGAGCGACAAGTAGGGCAAACCGGCACGAGGAGGTCACTCGATGCACGCGACTGTAGGCGACACATTGCTGGTGCACGGCAGGGTCGTCGGCCAGCACGACCGGACCGCCGAGGTCATCGAAGTGCTCGGGCCGGACGGAAACCCGCCGTACCGCGTCCGCTTCGACGACGATGGGCACGAAGCCGTGATGTCACCGGGCCCCGACAGCGTCGTACGCCACAAGGAACCCAGCTGACGGCCACCGGCCCGCCGCACGGACCAGCCGAATCGGCCGGCCACCCGGCGGACCGGTGGACGGGCGGACCGGCGGCCCGGCGGACCGGTGGACGGACCGGCCCCGACTGCAGCGCCGGACAGCTACAGCGCCGGATAGCGCGGCGGGCGGACCGCCGTCGGGTAGTGATCGGCCACCACCCTGGCCATCGCCCCGATGCGGTCGGTCACCACTTCCTTGGCCGAGAAGAACACATGGCCCCGCACCCTCGGGTGCTCCCCCGCGAGCGCCAGGTGGCGTGACAGCTCGGCCGGGTCCTGCCAGGCCGCGGGCTGAGCGGGGTCACCGGCCTTGTAGAGCGCCTCCCCCACATACAGCTCGACGTCCGTGCCCCGGACGACGTCGTCCCACCAGGGCACCAGCTTGGCGTAGTCCGCCGGGGCGAAGCCGATGTGCCAGTACAGCTGCGGTGTCACATAGTCGATCCAGCGCTCCTTGACCCACTTGCGGGTGTCGGCGTGCAGGTCGTCGTACGTCTGGACACCCGCCCGGGTGTCCGAGCCCAGCGGGTCGGTGCCGGCGTTGCGCCACACCCCGAACGGGCTGATGCCGAAACGTACGCCCCGCCTGGTCTCGGCGATGCGTTCCGACATCTCCCGCACCAGCCGGTCGATGTTGTCGCGCCGCCAGGCGGCCTTGTCGGGGAAGCCCGCACCATGAGCGGCGTACGCGTCGTCGTCGGGGAACGCCTGCCCGGCGACCGGGTACGGGTAGAAGTAGTCGTCGAAGTGCACGGCGTCGATGTCGTAACGGCGTACGGCGTCGAGCATCGCGTCCTGGACGAAGCGCCGGACCTCCGGCAGCCCCGGGTTGTAGTAGAGCTTTCCGCCGTACGCGAGCGCCCAGTCCGGATGCACCCGGACCGGGTGCCCCTCCGCGAGCCTGGTCCGGTCGGTGTGGGTGGCCACCCGGTACGGGTTGAACCACGCGTGCAGCTCAAGACCCCGCGCGTGCGCCTCCGCCACCGCCGTGCCCAGCGGGTCCCAGCCGGGGTCCTTGCCGGGTACGCCGGTGAGGTACTGCGACCACGGCTCGTACGGCGAGGGCCACAGCGCGTCGGCGGTGGGCCGCACCTGGAAGATCACCGCGTTCAGCCGCCGCTCCACCGCTTTGTCGAGGTACGCCAGCAGCTCGGCGCGCTGCTCGGCGGCGGGCAGGCCCGGCTTGGACGGCCAGTCGCGGTTGGCGACGGTCGCCAGCCACATCCCGCGGAACTCCGTGGCGGCCTTCCGGCCCTTGTGGCCCCGGCCCCGGCCGCCGCCGTGCCGGACGCCGGCACTGTCCGCACCCCCGTTCCCGTTCCCGGCCCCGGCCCCGGCCGGGCCAAAACCCTCGCCCGCCGCGCGCGCCCCCGGCGCGACCATCAGCGACGCCACCAGTCCGGCCGCAGCCGCCGCGAGACTTCTTCTCCCGATATGCCGCATTCATCGCCCCTTACCAGGTGAGCTGTCCCACTGTCCCTCTGTCCCCGCAGAGCATGCCCGCCCCGGGCCGCCCTCCATCCGTACGAACGGAGTAACGTCGTGGGGTCGAGGCGGGCGCCGGAATCACACGGGGATCCTGCCGCATGGAAGATCAGCGAAAGGCACGATGTGACCGACATCGAACGCGTCGGAGTGGTGGGCTGCGGCCAGATGGGCGCGGGCATCGCGGAGGTGTGTGCCCGTAGCGGCCTGGAGGTCAAGGTCGCCGAGACCACCGGCGAGGCCCTCGAACTCGGCCGTACCCGGCTGTACAACTCGCTCTCCAAGGCCGCCCAGCGCGGCAAGATCACCGAGGAGGAGCGCGACGCGACGCTGGCCCGGCTCAGCTTCACCACGGACCTCGGCGAGTTCGCCGACCGCGACCTGGTCATCGAGGCGGTCGTCGAGAACGAGCAGGTGAAGACCGAGATCTTCCAGATCCTCGACCAGGTGGTGACCCGTCAGGACGCCATCCTCGCCTCCAACACCTCCTCCATTCCGCTGGTGAAGCTGGCCGTCGCGACGTCCCGTCCGGACCAGGTCATCGGCATCCACTTCTTCAACCCGGCCCCCGTGCAGCAGCTCGTCGAGCTGATCCCGGCGCTGACCACCTCCGAGGGCACGATCAGCCGCTCCCAGGCCGTGGTCGAGAAGGTGCTGGGCAAGCACGCGATCCGCGCCCAGGACCGCTCGGGATTCGTGGTGAACGCGCTGCTGATCCCGTACCTCCTCTCCGCCATCCGGATGTTCGAGTCGGGCATCGCCAGCCGCGAGGACATCGACAACGGCATGGAGCTGGGCTGCGCCCACCCCATGGGCCCGCTGAAGCTCGCCGACTTGATCGGCCTGGACACGGTCGCGTCGGTCGCGGACTCGATGTACGCGGAGTACAAGGAGCCCCTGTACGCCGCTCCCCCGCTGCTCCAGCGGATGGTGGACGCCGGGCGCCTGGGCCGTAAGACGGGCTCGGGCTTCTACCCGTACGCGTGAGACGTGACACAGCGCGACCGGAATTCGCACGGGGTGTGCGGAGCGTGTTCGCATATGCCTTGCGCACACGCTCCCTCCGCTCCACCAGGGGGAGTTGACTCGGCTCCGGTCAGTCGACGAAGAGGAGCGGAAACGTGACCACCATGGACCCCGATCACTTAACGGCCGTCGAGGAGTTCGCAGAGCTGCGGCGCTGTCTTGACGTCGGGCTCGCCCGGATCGACGGGCAGCTCGCACTGCTCGCCCAGCGCCACGGCCAGATCGACCGCGATCTGACCGATCTGGCCGCGCGCGTCGCGGCGCTCGAACACGCCAAATGGCCCGTGCCGACCGTGGCCGCGCTCACCTCCGTGGGCGCGCTGGCGGTGGCCGTCTGGCAGGCCCTCGGGCGCTGACGCCCCGGGGGAACGCGGGAACCTCAGCCCAGCCGCAGATGGTGCAGCATGAGCAGCCCGGCCGCCATGTTGGCGGCCGGGACCTCGCCGCGGGCGATCATGTCCGGGATCAGCTTCAGCGGTATCCACTCGCGGCGCGAGGACTCGAAGTCGTCCTCGGGATGGCCGATGTAGGTGGCGTCCTCCGCCCAGTACAGATGGTGGCGGGCGTCGGTCAGGCCGTTGGACGGCTCGACGGTGAGGAGATGGCGCAACGGGCCCGGCCGCCAACCCGTCTCCTCCTCCATCTCCCGGGCGGCCGCCTCCGCGATGTCCTCGCCGTCCTCCACGACACCCGCGGCGAGTTCCCAGCCCCAGCTGTCGGTGATGAAGCGGTGCCTCCACAGCATCAGCACCTCGTTGGCCTCGTTGACCGCGGTGGCGACGGCCACCGGGCGGAGCCGGATGAGGAAGTGGTCCAGGTGCCGGCCGTCGGGTAGTGCGACATCCGCGAGGTTCACCTTGAACCAGCGGTTTTCATAGATGGTTTGTTCGCTCAGGTTCGTCCACTGCACTTTTCTGCCACCTTCCGACAAGTAGATGGCAATATCGCAGCAGGCCTACGGACCCGGCGGAACGTCGCACGCGAAGCGCGGGAAGGTCACAGCGGCACGCGCAACGCCCCGTCGATGAGGTCGGCCGCCTCCGCCGCGTCCCTGCAACCGCTCGCCACCAGGTGTTCCCGCACCTCCCGCAGCCGGTCCCGCAGCCGCTGCGACTCCATCCCCCGTGCCCGCTCGGCCATTTCGGCCGCCGTCCGCGCCGCCCGGTCGGCCTCGCCCTGGCGCAGCTCGATCTGGCTGAGCATGGCCAGCCGGTGCACCCGGCCCCGGTCGTGCGCCGGAGTGCGTACGGCCGCCGCGGCGTGCTCCCGCGCGGCGTTCAGGTCGCCCAGGCTCAGCAGGGCTTCGGCGACCTGCACGTTGACCAGCCCCGGCTGTACGTAGCCGGTCTCGTCCGGCTCGTACCCCGGCCGGATCCGCTCCGCCTCCGACTCCGCCCGCCGGATGCACCGCAGCGCACCGGCTCCGTCGCCGAGATGGGCGTACGCCTTCGCCTGCATCGCGTACAGGTCGGCGGCCAGCGCCGGGGTGATCTGGCTCCCGGCGGTACGCAGCGCCGCCTCCGCGAACGCCACCGCCTGCCGGTACTCCCCCATGAACAGCGACTGGTTGACCAGCAGGGCGATCACATAGGCCCCAAGCCCCCGGTCCCCGCTCGCCTTCGCCAGCCGCAGCGCCTGGTGGAAGTACCGCTGGGCGAGCCCGTGCGCGTCCGAGTCGTACGCGCAGATCCCGGCCACCGCCACCAGCCCGCCCGTCGCCCGGTGCAGCTGGCGGCCCAGCGTGTCGTTGTAACTGCCGCGCAGCAGCGGCGCGGTCTCGGCGTTGAGGAACCCGACGATCCGGGCGCGCGTGGCGATGCCGCCCGCCCTGCGGTACATCAGCTCGTAGTGCGCCCTCGCCGCACGCAGCATCGTGATGTCGGACACGCTGACGTGCGTCTGGCCGTCACGCGAGACGTCGGCGTCCTCGGGCGGGTTCTCCCACTCCCAGACGGGCATCACGGCGGGGGTGCCGGTCACGGCCGGGGCGCCCAGTATGTGCGGCCGTTGCTGTTCGTCGGAGCGCCACAGCGCGGTGGCGCGCTCCACGAAGCCGGACAGCGGCGAGCCGTGCGTCAGGGCCGTCTCGCCGGGGACGCCGAGGCCGATGTCGTCCAGGGTGACGGGGCGGTGCAGGCGGGCGCTGAGCACCTCGCAGATCAGGTCCGGCACCTGTCCGCGCGGCCGCTGGCCCTTCAACCAGCGCGCCACCGCCGTGTGTTCGTACCGCAGTGCCAGGCCTCTCGCCCGGCCGGCCTGGTTGACGTGGGCGGCCAGGCCCGCGTTCGAGATCCCCGCCTCGTCGAGCAGGGCGTCGAGCAGGGTGTTGGGCTGCATGGGTGCCCCTCCGGTGCCTCGGTGTCGCCCAGCGTAGTGGAGCCGGGTTCGCACGGGGTGTGAAGCGAGTGCCCGTATCCGTGCGCCACGCGCTCTGCCACCGCGCCCCGGGCGCGGGTTGACTAGGGGGTCTCTCACAGAGGCGGCCGGGCCGCCGGCTCCCCCTCGTACAGTGCGGCGGCCCGCTCAAGCGCCGTTCCGTCCCGCCGGATTGATCTGCCCGACACTCCGCGGCGGGGCGGACGGCGCCGGCCGCACCGTTCCGTCCACATCAGCGCTCATGACAGGAGGGAGCAGGGCGGGTACGGCGCAGTCCTGGGTCCGCGGGCTGCGCCGGCACCCGGGAAGGTCGTCGCGCACGACCATCAACGCCACATCGTCGGTGAGCCGCCCGCCGGTGTGCCGCAGCAGCGCCGAGTGCACCCGGTGGATCAGGGCCGCCGGGGGCACCGGCGCCACCCCGCAGTGTCTCGGTGAGCACGTCCGCCAGCCGGAGGAACGCTCCTCCGGCGATCGGGACGATTCTGTCGATCGTGCATGTCCGGGGGGAAGTCCACCGGGCTTCCCACGCGAACGAGTGAGGGGCACGTCCGACCCACCGGACATGCCCCTCACCACACGCTCAACCCACAGGGTGAACCGTCAGGCGCCGCGCAGCACCGCGCCCGTCCGCTCGGCGGCCAGCGCCACCGCGGCGTCACGGGCGGCCGAGGCCTCCTCGACGGTCAGCGTGCGGTCGGCGGCACGGAACCGCAGCGCGTACGCCAGCGACTTCTTGCCCTCGCCGATCTGCGACCCGACGAACACGTCGAACAGCCGGATGGACTCCAGCAGTTCGCCCGCGCCCTCACGCAGTGCCCGTTCGACCTCGGCGTGCGGGACGTCCCGCTCGACGACGAGGGCGACGTCCTGCGTGGCCACCGGGAAGGCGGAGATCCGCGGCGCGCGCAGGGCACCGGCCGAGGCCCGCTCCACGGCGTCGAGGTTCAGCTCCATCGCGCACGTACGGGCGGGCAGGCCGAGCGCCTTGACGACGCGCGGGTGCAGCTCGCCGGCGTACCCGACGGTCCGCTGCTCCCCGTCCAGGGCCACGGCCAGTTCGGCGCAGCGGCCCGGGTGCCACGGCCCGTACTGGCCCTGGCGCACGATCAGCTCGGCACCGGCCTCCCGCGCGACGGTCCTGGCGGCCTCGACCGCGTCGGCCCAGTCGGACGGGCGGCCCTTGCCCCACCAGCCGGCCTGCTCGCGCGCCCCGGCGAGGACGACGGCGGCGTGCCGCGGCTGCTCGGGCAGCGGGGCGTTGAGGGCCGCGATCTCCTCGTCGGTGGGACGGCGGTCGACCGGCAGCACCACCGCGGCACCGGCCCGGTCGCCGGGGTGGAAGACCAGCCCGGTCTCGAAGAGCGCCAGGTCGTGACTGCCGCGCCCGTCGTTGCGGCGCAGTGCGCCGAGCAGCCCGGGCAGCAGCGTCGTGCGCATCGCCGGCTCTTCGTCGGAGAGCGGGTTGACGAGCGTGACGACCTCGCGGTTCGGGTCGTCGGCCGCCAGACCGAGCTGGTCGAAGACCTGCTCGGCGACGAACGGGTAGTTCAGCGCCTCGACGTACCCGGCCCCGGCGAGCGCCCGCCCGACGCGGCGGTGCAGCCGCTGGCGCGCGGTGAGTCCCCGGCCGGCCGGGGGCTTGGGCAGCGTGGAGGGAAGGTTCTCGTACCCCTCCAGCCGGATGACCTCTTCGGCGAGGTCGTTGGGGTGGGCGAGGTCGGGGCGCCACGACGGGACGGTGACGGTCAGCTCGTCCTGCCCGTAGACGTCGCAGCCGACCTCCTGGAGGCGGCGTACGACGGTCTCGCGGCCGTAGACGACACCGGCGACCCGGTCGGGGTGGTCGGCCCGCAGCCGCACCGTGCGTGGCGCGGACGGCGCGATGACCTCGGTGACGCCCGCCTCGGCGGTGCCGCCCGCGAGGAGGACCAGCAGGTCGACGGTGCGCTGCGCGGCAGCGGCGGCGGCCTGCGGGTCGACCCCGCGCTCGAAGCGCCGGGACGCCTCGGAGGACAGCTTGTGGCGCCGCGCGGTGCGGGCGACGGCGACCGGGTCGAAGTGGGCGGCCTCGATGACCACCTCGGTGGTGCCGCGCACCTCGCCGGTCTCCGGGTCGGTGACGGAGTCGGCGATCTCGGTGTTGGCGCCGCCCATCACGCCCGCGAGGCCGATCGGCCCGCGGTCGTCCGTGATCACCAGGTCCTCGGCGTCGAGGACGCGCGTGACGCCGTCGAGGGTGGTGAGCTTCTCGCCCGCCTCCGCGCGGCGCACGCCGATCGCGCCCTGGACGCGGGTGCGGTCGTACGCGTGCAGCGGCTGGCCGAGCTCCAGCATCACGTAGTTGGTGATGTCGACGGCGAGCGAGATGGGGCGCATGCCCGCCTTCTGGAGGCGGCGGCGCAGCCAGATCGGCGAGCGGGCCTCGGGGTCGAGCCCGACGACCGTACGCGCGGTGAAGCGGTCGCAGCCGATGGGGTCGGCGACCTTCACCGGGTAGCCGTACGCGTTCGGCGCGGGCACGTCGAGCAGGGCCGGGTCGCGCAGCGGCAGCCCGTAGGCGGTGGCCGTCTCCCGGGCGACTCCGCGCAGCGACAGGCAGTAGCCGCGGTCGGGGGTGACGGCGATGTCGAGGACCTCGTCGTACAGCTCCAGCAGCGCGGCGGCGTCGCTGCCGATTTCGACCTCGGGCGGCAGCACGATGATGCCGTGGCTGCCGTCGTCGCCCATGCCGAGCTCGTCGCCGGAGCAGATCATGCCGCGGGAGACCCTGCCGTACGTCTTCCGCTCGGCGATCGCGAAGTTTCCGGGCAGCACGGCGCCGGGGAGCGCCACGACGACCTTGTCGCCCTCGGCGAAGTTGCGGGCACCGCAGATGATCTCCTGCGGCTCACCCGTGCCGTTGGCCCGGCCGACGTCGACGGTGCAGAACCGGATGGGCTTCTTGAACTCGGTCAGCTCCTCGATGGTGAGGACCTGGCCGACCACCAGCGGCCCCGTGAGCCCGGCGCCGAGCCGCTCGACGGTCTCGACCTCAAGACCTGCCGCGATGAGCCTGGTCTGTACGTCACGGCCGGTCTCCGTCGCCGGCAGGTCGACGTACTCCCGCAGCCAAGAAAGCGGGACCCGCATCAGATCTCCATCCCGAACGGCCGGGTGAACCGGACGTCACCCTCGACCATGTCTCGCATGTCTTCGACGTTGTGGCGGAACATCAGCATCCGCTCGATGCCGAACCCGAAGGCGAATCCGCTGTACTTCTCGGGGTCCACGCCGCAGGCGGTCAGCACCTTCGGGTTGACCATGCCGCAGCCGCCGAGCTCGATCCAGCCCTCGCTGGAGCAGGTGCGGCAGGGGCGCTCCGGGTTGCCGACGGACTCGCCGCGGCACACGTAGCAGACCATGTCCATCTCGGCGGACGGCTCGGTGAAGGGGAAGAAGTTGGGCCGCAGCCGGGTCTTCATGCCCTCACCGCCGAACAGCGCCTGGACCATGTGGTCGAGAGTGCCCTTGAGGTCGGCCATGGTGAGGCCCTCGTCGACGGCGAGCAGCTCCACCTGGTGGAAGACCGGGGTGTGCGTGGCGTCCAGCTCGTCGGTGCGGTACACACGGCCGGGGCAGATCACGTACAGCGGCGGCTCGCGGTCCAGCATGGAGCGGACCTGGACGGGCGAGGTGTGCGTGCGGAGCACGACACCCGAACCGCTCCTGCCCTCGGCGTCGGCGACGAAGAAGGTGTCCTGCTCGCCTCGGGCGGGGTGGTCGACGGCGATGTTGAGGGCGTCGAAGTTGAGCCACTCGGACTCGACCTCGGGGCCTTCGGCCACCTCGTAGCCCATGCCGACGAAGACGTCCTCGATCCGCTCCATGAGGGTGGTCAGCGGGTGGCGGGCGCCGGCGGGAACGCGGTCGTAGGGCAGCGTGACGTCCACCGCCTCCTCGACCAGCACGCGCGCGTCGCGCTCGGCCTCCAGCTCCGCCTGGCGGGCGGCCAGTGCCTTGTTCACGGCACCCCGGGCCTGGCCCACGCGCTTGCCGGCCTCGGCCTTGGCGTGCGGGGGCAGGGCGCCGATCTCCCGGTTGGCGAGGGCGAGCGGCGAGGCGGGGCCGGTGTGCGCGACCTTGGCCTCGTGGAGCGCGTCGAGGTCACCGGCGGCGGCGAAGGCGGCGAGCGCCTCGTCCCGCATGCGCTCGATCTCTTCCGGTTTCAGTGCCTCGACCTCGACTGGGTCGTACGACTTGTTCGGTGCCGACATCTCTTCCCGTACTTCCGATGGGCTGGCTGGGGCCCCCGCTCGACGACCGAGGACGCAAAGGTGCCAAAGGACGAGTCTAACGGGGTGGGGGCAGGCGGATGCGCCGCGGATCAGCCCGTGGACGCCCTGGACCCTCTATGACGTGAGATAGGAGGGGGCGCCCACGGGCAGCGTAAATCGGAACTGCGCGCCGCCGCCGGGTCCGCGGCCGACGGTGATCGTCCCGCCGTGCGCCTCGACGATGCCCTTGACGATGTACAGGCCAAGACCGGTCCCGCCGCGCTTGCTCCCCCGCCAGAAGCGGGTGAAGACACGGCCCATCGACTCCTCGGGAATGCCGGGGCCTTCGTCGCTCACGGTGACGGTCGTTCCCTTCTGGTCGTCGTCCGCACAGGCGGGTGCCACCTCGATGGTGACGGTTCCCTCGCCGTGGCGCACCGCGTTTTCCAGGAGGTTGCCGAGCACCTGGTCGATCTTGTCGGGGTCGGCCCACAGATCGGGCAGCGGGCGGCGTACGCGGACGAAGAACCGGTCGGGCGACTGGCCGCGCGCGGTGTGGGCCTGGATGTGGCGGCCGACGGCGGCGGCGATGTCGACGGGCTGGCGGCGCACTTCGAGGCGGCCGGAGTCTATTCGGGAGATGTCCAGGAGCTCGGCGATCAGCCGGGTGACGCGGCTGGCGTCGGCGTCGACGGTCTCCAGCATCAGCCGCTTCTGGTCGTCGGTGAACCGCTCCCACTTGGCGAGCAGGGTCGCCGTGAAGCCCTTGACGGAGGTGAGCGGTGAGCGCAGTTCGTGGGCGACGGTGGCGATCAGCTCGGCGTGGCTGCGCTCGGTACGGCGCCTGGCCTCGGTCCCGCGCAGGGTGACGACCACCTTGCGTACCGGCGCGAGCGGCTGGTCGCGTACGTAGCGGGCGGCGACGAGGATCTCACGGCCACCGGGCAGCAGCAGGTTGCGCTCGGGCTGCCCGACGCGGATGGCGAGCCCGCCGTACGGGTCGGTCAGCTCCCACCAGCGGCGCCCCTTGAGGTCCTCCAGCGGCAGCGCCCGCTCCAGCGGACGGCCGAGGGCCTGTGCCCGGGGTACGGAGGTGAGGCGGACGGCGGCGGCGTTGAAGCAGACCACGCGGCCGTTCTCGTCGGCGACGACCAGGCCGTCTGGCAGGTCGTCGGGATCGCACGCGTGCGCGGGCGGCTCGGCGGAGGCGTCGAGTAAGGCGCCCCTCGCCGGCGCCGGCCTGCTCGTCCCCAGCGTCATCCCGGTATCCCACCTCTCCGTGCAGCACAGTGGGCATCCCCCCGAGCCCGCCAGCCTACTAGGGAGTGGTGACGGAGCGGCACCCTCCGGCAGCACGCTGCGCACGGGCGGAGCCGTAGAGACATACGGCCGCGGCGGTGGCGAGGTTCAGGCTCTCGGCCTTGCCGTGGATCGGGACGCGCACCACGGCGTCCGCGAGGGCGCGGGTCTCCTCGGGCAGGCCCCACGCCTCGTTGCCGAAGATCCAGGCGGTGGGCCCGCCCATGGTGCCCGCGTCGAGCTCGGCGTCCAGGTCCTGCTCGCCCGCCCCGTCGGCGGCCAGGACCCGCAGCCCCGCGTCCCTGAGCCCGGCGACGGCCTGCTCGACGGGCACGCCCACGGCGACGGGGAGGTGGAAGACGGACCCGACCGAGGCGCGCACCGCCTTGGGGTTGTAGAGGTCGACGGAGGCGTCCGTGAGGACGACGGCGTCGGCGCCGGCCGCGTCGGCGCACCGCAGCACGGTCCCGGCGTTGCCGGGGTCGCGTACGTGGGCGAGGACGGCGACCAGCTTGGGGCGGGCCCGGAGGATCTCCTCGAACGGCGAGTCCAGGAACCGGCACACCCCGAGCAGCCCCTGCGGGGTGACGGTCTGCGAGACCTCGGCGAGGACGGCGTCGGAGGCGTGGTGGACGCGGGCGCCGGTGGCGCGGGCGGCCTCGACGATGTCGGCGTACCGCTCGGCGGCCTCGACGGTCGTGAACAGCTCGACCAGCGTGGGCTCCCCGCCGCCGCGGTGCGCGACGGCCTCGCGCACGGCCTGGGGCCCCTCGGCGATGAACCGGCGCTCCTTGCCCCTGAAGTTGCGCTTGGCGAGCCGCCGGGCGGCGATGACCCGCGGGGAACGGGGGGAGATCAGCTCAGGGGTGCCCATGGTGGTCGGCGGCTCTCTCGTCGTGAGGTCTGCGGAACAGACCGGACCCGCAGGCTCGGGGCCTGCGGGTCCGGAGGGAAGAACTGCGGCCTGGGAGATCAGGCAGCGGCCTTCGGGGCGTTGACGTCGCTCGGGAGCGCCTTCTGGGCGACCTCGACGAGCGCGGCGAACGCGCCCGCGTCGTTGACCGCGAGCTCGGCCAGGATCTTGCGGTCCACCTCGATGTTGGCGGCCTTCAGACCCTGGATGAGGCGGTTGTACGTCATACCGTTGGCGCGGGCAGCGGCGTTGATGCGCTGGATCCACAGCTGACGGAAGTCGCCCTTGCGCTTCTTGCGGTCGTTGTAGTTGTAGACCAGCGAGTGGGTGACCTGCTCCTTGGCCTTGCGGTACAGGCGCGAACGCTGGCCGCGGTAGCCGCTGGCCTGCTCGAGAATCGCCCGGCGCTTCTTGTGGGCGTTGACTGCCCGCTTGACGCGTGCCACTTGTTAACTCCTTGTAGCGGGGCCGTGGTTGGACTCACACGGCCCGGAAACGATATGGGTCCCGGTGTCGGGCTGCCCTCGTCACCGAGGGCGGGAAGTCAGTCAGATGCCCAGCATCTTCTTGATCTTGGCGCTGTCACCCGGGGCCATCTCGGCGTTGCCGGTGAGGCGACGCGTCAGCTTGGACGACTTGTGCTCGAGCAGGTGGCGCTTGCCGGCGCGCTCGCGCAGGATCTTGCCGGAGCCGGTGACCTTGAAGCGCTTCTTGGCACCGGAGTGCGTCTTGTTCTTCGGCATAGCGCCGTTCTCTCCTCGTCAGTGGCGCTCCCAGCCGGTCCGGAGACCGGCGCGCGGGAGCGTCAGGTGTGTCGGTTGCATCCTGGGCGGGTGCCCGGGAATCAGGCCTCGGCAGCCTCGTCGGCGGACTCGTCCGCCTGGGCGGGCTGGCCCTGGCGCTCCGCCTTGCGGGCGGCCTGCGCCTCACGGGCCTCGGCCATCGCCTCGGTCTTCTTCTTGTGCGGTCCGAGAACCATGATCATGTTCCGGCCGTCCTGCTTCGGGTTCGACTCGACGAACCCGAGGTCCTGGACGTCCTCCGCCAGCCGCTGCAGCAGCCGGAAGCCGAGCTCCGGCCGGGACTGCTCGCGACCACGGAACATAATCGTGATCTTGACCTTGTCGCCCTGCTTGAGGAACCGGACGACGTGACCCTTCTTGGTGTCATAGTCGTGCGGGTCGATCTTCGGCCGGAGCTTCATCTCCTTGATGACCGTGTGCGCCTGGTTCTTGCGCGCCTCACGGGCCTTCATGGCCGACTCGTACTTGAACTTCCCGTAGTCCATGAGCTTGCACACGGGCGGACGGGCGTTCGCCGCGACCTCGACCAGGTCCAGGTCGTACTCCTGCGCAAGCTCCAGGGCCTTGGCAAGCGGGACAATCCCGACCTGCTCGCCGCTGGGACCGACAAGTCGCACCTCGGGAACGCGAATCCGGTCGTTGATGCGGGGCTCGGCGCTGATGGATCCTCCTCGGTAGCACCACGCGACCGCCTGGCGGACGGACGCGTAACGTCTGTTGTGTGAGACCAACCGCGCCGGTGCATGAAAAATGCCCCGGACGGGACACAGGCGGGGCTCCTTGTGATACCGGAGCACCGCCGCGGTCAACCGCGGGGCGCGCGTTCGGGCGGCTCCATCGTCCGTACGGAACGATGGGCGCCACCTGACCGGTGACCCGCCGCCCCGGAGGGCGGCCAGGTGGGAGATCGGAGCCTCCACTTGTGGGCCGGAACACGAGTCGCGTCCAGCCGGTCGTCACACCAGGTTACCAGCTCCCGGCGGGTGCGGCTAACCGGGACGCGGGCGCCTATCGTGGGCGCCATGAGTGACGCCACGCCGAGCAACGCCTCCGCCGCCCAGACCACCGACTTCGAGACCATGACCCGCGACATCGCGGAGGTCCCCGCGGTCGAGGTGATCGTGACGGTCGCCGTCAACCTGATGAGCGCCGCCGCCGTCAAGCTCGGGCTCACCGAGGAGGGCGAGCAGTACAAGGACCTGGACGAGGCGCGCAAGCTGATCCACGCGCTGGCGGGCCTGCTGGACGCGGGCGCGACGGAGATCAGCTCGTTCCACGCGGCGCCGCTGCGCGACGGCCTGAAGTCACTCCAGCTGGCGTTCCGCGAGGCCTCGATCGTCCCGGACGACCCGGGCCAGGGCCCGGGCGAGAAGTACACCGGCCCGGTCTTCGGCTGACGCGGCGGGGCCTGGCGTCTGCTTACGCCCCGCGGCGTGGCGCGCGACTGCCGTCACCGGCCCGGTCTTCGGCTGACGCGACGGGCACCGAGGGGCGGTCATCGGCTGAGGCCGCAGGGCCCCGAGGCCTCAGGCGCGCACGTAGAAGGGCTCGCCCGGGGGGGTGGCGGTGGCCGGGAGGAGGGCCAGGTCGAGGCCGCGCACCAGGCGGGCCCTGAGTGTGTCGTCGGCCGCCAGGGCGCGGGCCACGCGCCCGGCCGCCTCGGCGGGGGCGGTGTCCGGGGCGAGGACCAGCGCGAGGGTGCCGTCCGCGGTGCCGGGGCCCAGGTGGGCGCGGAGCACGGTCGGCTCGGCGGCGACCACCGACCGTACCGCCGCCGTGACGGCCGGGTCGGCGAGCGGGTCGGTGCTGGTGCGGCCCTCGGCGAGGGCAAGCAGCGCGGGGCCGGTCAGCTGGTAGGGCACGGGTCCCGCGAGGTCGAGCACGAGCGTGTCGGCCTTCTCGTGGGCGGCGGCCTGGAGCGCCTGGTGCAGCGGTACGGCGACGGGGCGGGCGGCCGGGTCCCAGCGGGCGAGCGCGTCGGTGGACGTGAACGCGGGCAGGGCGCGGCGGTCGCCGGCGGTGAGCGTCGGTACGGCCATGTCGCTGGTCTTCTCGCGGCGCAGGCCGTTCTCGTCCTCCTCCAGCTCGCCGAGGACGGCGACGATGGGGACCAGCAGCCGGGCGTCCTTGAGGGCCGCCAGGACGCGGGGCTCGGCGGACCGGTCCTCCGCCCAGGCCGCGAGGGCCTCGGCGAGCCTCGGGTCGGCGGTGCCGTCGTCGTCGGAGAAACCGGGGTCAGGGATGTTCTTGAGCGCCACGCGACGAGCCTAGCCGGGGCTCAGCGCCCGGCCGCACGCCCCCCGCGCCACAGGACGACCGCGGCGGCCAGCAGGAGCACGCCGACGCCGCCCGTGACCGGGGCGAGCAGCCCGGGACCCTCCTCCTCCGCGGCGGCGCTCGGCGGGCCCGCGCCGAAGTACCGCTTGCCGTAGCCGGAGGCGGCGGCCCTCAGGTCGGCCGGGCGCAGCTTGGCGCCCTGCTCGATCGCGGCGGCCGGGTCGACCGTCCCGTACCCCTTGTCGTCGTCGTGGCCGCCCCCCTCGGGGCGGTCGCGGGCGGTGTCGGCAAGGAGCTTCTTGACCTGCGCGGGGGTCAGGCCGGGGTGGGCCGACTTGACCAGGGCGACGGCTCCGGAGACGAACGCGGAGGCGGCGCTGGTGCCCCAGCCCTCGTAGTACTTGCGGTCCGGGTCGGCGATGACGATGTCGACGCCGGGCGCGCTGACGGTGGCGTACCAGCGGCTGGTGGAGAACGCGGCGTGGGTGCCGTACCGGTCGACGGCGGTGACGGCGATGACGCCGGGATAGGCGGCCGGGTACGAGATGTGGTCGCCTTTCTCGCCGCCGTTGCCGGCCGAGGCGACGACGACGGCGCCCTTGGACAGGGCGTACTGGACGGCGGCGTCCTCGCCCGCGTCGGGGTGGGCGGACTCGCTGTCGTCGCCGAGGGAGAGGTTGATGACGTCGGCGCCCTGGTCGACGGCCCACCGGATGCCCTCGGCGAGGGCGGTGCCACGGGTGGTGCGGGCCTTGGTGCGGGCCGGGTCGCCGCCTTCGAGGATGACGCGGACGGGGAGGATCTTCGCCTCGGGCGCGATGCCCATGACGCCGTCCTCGCCGCCGGAGCCGTGTCCGTGGCCCGCGATGATGCCGGCCATGGCGGTGCCGTGGCGGGCCCAGGCGCGGTCGCCGCGTTCGGCGCCGAAGCCGATGAGGTCCTTGCCGGGCAGGACATTGCCGGTGAGGTCGGGGTGGGCCGCGTCGACGCCGGTGTCGAGGACGGCGACGGTGACGCCGGCGCCCTTGGTGGTGCGCCAGGCCTCGTCGGTGCGCATCGCTTCGAGGCCCCACTGCTGGGTGCGGATGGCGTCGGCGTGGGCGGGGGTGGCGGGCAGCACGGCGAACGCGGTCGCGGCCAGGGCGGCGGCGACGGCGGTACGACGCCTGCGGTATCCGGTTTTCCTCACCGCGGCTCCCGCATGGCGGTGTCGGCCGTCTTGCGAAGGCCCCGCTCGACGCGGTCGGCGATGCCCTTGGCCTCGTGGCCGAGGCCCGCCTGGGCGGGTGCGCTCGTCTGGCCGTCGGCCATCGCCTCGGCGGCGGGCTGCGGGTCGTCGACGGTACGGCCGTCCGCGAAGCCGGACACGGCGTAGACGACGACGGGTACGTCGGTGAGGACGCTCACCCGCCAGCTGGCCCGCTGCCTCTGGCCGAACCCGGCGGCGAGGGTGCCCGGGGCGTCGAGCGTGCGGGGCATGAGGTCGGTGCGCTCGTCGAGGCTCTCGCCCGTGAAGCGCTTGCGCAGCGCCGCCATGCCGGGGCGGTCGGCGTCGGTGAACACCATGCCCACGGTGGTGACGCTGGTGGAGGTGGCGTCGGTGTACGTGGCGCGCAGCAGGCGTTCGCAGCCGACCGGCTGGAGCGTCTTGATCAGCAGGGGGTCGAGGGCGCCGGTGCACGGGCCGTCCGGGCCGACGGCGACGCGCGTCCACGTGCGGTCGGCGCCGCCGGGTCCCGCGCCGTCGCCGTTCAGGGTGCGGGGGAAGAGCGTGTCGACGGGGACGCTGTGCCAGATGCCGCGGGCCTCGGTCCAGCGGTCGTCCGCGGAGGAGTGGGCCGCCGAGTCGCCGACGAGCCAGGCACCGGCGGCGGCTCCGCCCGTGAGCCCGAGCCCGAGCACCAGGCAGGCGACGGCACCGGCCGCGCGGGCGGGGTGCCGGGTGCGGACGGGCCGGAGGCGGGTGGTGGTCTCGACGGGCGCCTCGGGCGGCGGGCCCCAGTACGACGGGGCGGTTGCCCCCGGCCGTGGCGTGAGGTCAACGGCGCCCACGGGCCGCCGGCGACTGGGCGTCGGCACGGTGGGCGGCACGCTGGGCGGCGGCGGCACGACGGCGGGCCGGCGAGGGGCGGTGCCCGATTCGTCCCACCTGGTCCCGGGGACGGGCCGGAGGTCGGCGGTGGCCGATTCGTCCGCCCTGGCCCCGGGGACGGGTCGCAGACGCGCGGTCGTCTGGACCGGCGGCTCGACGCGGGTGGGCGCGGAGGCGGGCGCCGGGCCGGACGGGGGTGCGGTGGCGGGCGCGGGGGCGTGCCCCGGCGC
>NZ_JAUEPL010000018.1 GCF_030406405.1 Streptomyces ficellus | reverse complement strand
CCCCCCCCCCCCCCCCCCCCCCCCCCCCCCCCCCCCCCCCCCCCCCCCCCCCCCCCCCCCCCCCCCCCCCCCCCCCCCCCCCCCCCCCCCCCCCCCCCCCCCCCCCCCCCCCCCCCCCCCCCCCCCAGCATACACGATTTCTCCCCCGCCCCCCCCACCCCCGCACACCCACACCCCCACACCCCCGCCCCCCCCCCCCCCCTCTCCCCTTGGGGCGGGGGGGGGCGGGCCCCGCGGGGGGGGGGGGGGGGGCCCGGGTGGGGCGGGTCCGGCCCGGCGGGTCCCGCCGGGTCAGGGAGTGGCGGGCGGCGCCAGGCAGACGGAACGGCGAGCGGCGGGGCAGGCCGGCGACCCGGCCGGGCCCGGCAGCCGGGACGCCGCCCGGTGGGGACAGCCCGGCGGGACAGGCGCGCGGATCCGCCGCCGCCTGACGGCACGTGGGCATCCACGGCACGGGGTCCCGCAATCGCCTGCCCGAGCTCGCGGGGCGTGGTGCGTGGTGACCCGATGGCGCCGTGCGGTGCGCGGTCGCAGGCCGGGGGGGTGGGTAGTGGGCGGGTTGGTGGAGCGGTCAGCCGCAGGCCTCCCTTCATTCACTCAACTCCCCTAGTGTTCGGCCGACTTGACGCACATCGACCGAGGCAGGGGTTCATGAGGAAGTTGTCGCGTACCGCAGGGGCGGCTGTGCTGGCCGGGGCACTGGGTCTGGGGGTCATGGCCGGTGAGGCCCGATCCGCCGATCCCGGGCAGTTGGCCTACTCGGGCTCGACCGGCGTCGGTGTCCACAACGCGTACGAAAAGGCCAAGTACCCTTACTTCGCCGACGCGTTGGACTCGGGCGCAGGGATGCTGGAGATCGACGTGTGGACCAACGCGTTCGGCAGATCATGGCGGGTCTCACACAGCAACCCCCTCGGGAACGACAACAACTGCGAGAACGCGGCGCACGCGGGCGAGTTGCGCACGAAGCCAAGAAACCAGGACCTCGGCGGGTGTCTCGCCGACATCCGGGCGTGGCACGACGCACACCCGGGGCACCGGCCGATCCTGCTGAAGATCGAGTTGAAGGATGGCTTCCAGAGCAAGAGCGGCCGGGGTCCCGCCGCCCTGGACGCGCTGCTCACCGCACGCCTGGGCGACGCGCTGTTCCGGCCCGCCGACCTGGCCAGGGGCCGGGCGGATCTCGACACCGCCGTACGTGCGGACGGCTGGCCCGCGCGCTCGGCGATGGCCGGGAAGTTCGTGGTCGAACTCATCCCCGGCACCGTCGAAGAGGACAACCCGATGGACACCCTGTGGACCGACCGCGAGTACGCCACGCACCTACGGGACCTGGCGGCGGCGGGCCGGCTGCGGGATGCGGCCGCCTTCCCCGCGGTGCACGGTGCCGCGTCGGGCGATCCCCGCACCCGGTACGCGGACGCCGGCATACGCCCCTGGTTCGTCGTCTTCGACGGTGACGCCTCCGCCTACGCGGGTGGCTCCATCGACACCGCCTGGTACGACCAGCGGCACTACCTGGTGGTGATGACGGACGCGCACAACGTGGCGCCCGCCATCGACGGCACCCGTCCGACCGAAGCGCAGGCGCGGGAAAGGGTCGGCCTGCTGGCCGGGCGGCATGCCAGCGTCGTATCGGCCGACTGGTACCCGCTGCCCGCCGTGCTGTCCGCCGTGCTCCCCCGAGGCGGCGCCCAGGGCCTGTATCAGGAGTGACCTTCCGCGACGCGAGCCCTCAGGGCGCTGCCGACCGGTTACCGCTGGGCGGTGGTGCCCGCACCGTGCAGCGTCTCGCGGATGATGTCCGCATGGCCGGCGTGCTGGGCTCTCTCCCGTATCAGGTGCAGGAGGGTCCGGCGCGCGGACCAGGGGACGGTCTCCGGTGGGGACCACGGGGTCCTCGGCAGGGGAACGCTCCTCTCCAGGTCCGGCGACACTGCCACGGCCTGTTCCCGCTGCTCGACGAGGGCGCGCAACAGCTCACCGCATTCGCCGGGGAGGGAGAGGGAGTGGCTCTCCGGCGATGTCGTCATGGCGTCACCGTAGGGGGCATGTAGGTCATAACTCGTCCTCCGCGGCGCATCATCCGGCGCGCACCGCCCTTCGCCGGCCCAGTCGCAGCCGGGTGAGCAGCCCGGCGCGGCCGGGGCCGCGTCTCGTGGGTGGGGGGCGGTGACCGCCGGGGTTGGGTCGAGGGGCGGGTGTGACCGCGCGGGCCTCGTCCAGGGCCAGGGACAGACTCATGCGGTGCCAGAGAATCTCGTCCGGGTCGTCCGCCAGGAGCAGCTGGTCGGTGATGTCCCGGGCGGTGAGGGACTCCGGCCGCGGCTGGGGCGGTTGGGGGCGGAGCCGGTCGAGGTGAGCCCGCTCGTGCGGGTCCTTCACCGCTTCGGCGACCTCGTCGGGGTCGAGGAGGGACGCGATGGCGGCCGCGGCCGCCCAGGGATCCTCGGCCTGGCGCAGCAGCAGCCCGAGGCGTCGAGAGCGCCAGTTGCGCGGGCGGGCGTCCTCTCCCGCCTCCAGCCTTGCGCGCACCGGAGCCGGCAGTCTGCCGTTGAGCAGGGCGGGATGTCGTTCGCCGAACTCGGCTACCTCGCCCGCCACATAGAGCCACACGACCGCGCGGTAGCGGTTGAGGTAGAACCTGGCCGGGCTGAAATGGCCGGTCCTGGCCAGCTTGGTGAAGCGGTCGCCCGTGATCGAAAGGAGGCCGGCGGCCTCCGCCGTACGGACCGTGCGGACGCGGTCGCGCAGACCGTCGGGGAAGTCCGGCGCGGCGCGCAGCCGGCCGATCTCTTCCTGCGCCACCCGGCGCCGCCCGCCGTCGGCGCCGGGCACGGTCCGCACATGCCCCAGTTGGACCGCGAGCTCGAACTCGTGCCGCTTCATGCGCAATTGCTGCGCGGCGCGCCCGAAGGCAACGGTGTGCGCTGTGGTGGCTTCCTTGACCGTCATGGCGGCCCTCCCCCGTGAGGCGTCCGATGCGATTACGTCGCGTCACGAAGGTAGCGCGGGTGGAGCCCCACGCGTCCGGCCTGTGGAAAACCGCGACCGGACGCGGACGCGCCGCTGGTCAGCGGTCGGTCAGGGCCACCCCGCCGGGCTGCCGGGCGGCGACCGCGAGATGCTCGCCGACCCGGTTGACGAGCAGCGTCATCTCGTACGCGACCTGCCCGACATCGGCCTCCGCCGCGCTGAGCACACACAGGCAGCTGCCCTCACCGGCCGCGGTGACGAAGAGCATCGCGTCGTCGAACTCCACCATCGTCTGGCGCGCCCTGCCCGCCCTGAAGTGCTTGCCGGATCCTCGGGCGAGGCTGTGCAGGCCCGACGAGACCGCGGCGAGGTGCTCCGCGTCCTCCCGCGCGAGCTGCGTGCTGGCGCCCGTCACCAGGCCGTCGTTGGACAGCACCAGGGCGTGCCATATGTGTTTGACCCGCTTCGTCAGGTCGTCCAGGAGCCAGTCGAGTCCTTTGTCCAGTGCCATGTCCGGTCCTCCCCGTTTCGTACGTTCCCCGCTGCCCCGTAAGCCTTGCGTACTGACGTGAGCAGGGCAAGCATGTGTGCCTCAGGAGACCGGGTCGAGCAGCGGGGCGGTGTGCACGCTCGCCGCGTACTCGACGAGTCTCGGAGGCCATCGATCACTTCTCTCAGGAGTGACGCCAACAGCTACTTCTCACCGGACGCTGGCGGCCGGTCGCACTTCGAAGCCGCCGTGGCCGTCGAATCGCACCTCCAGCACGGCGTCGAACCCGTCCGCCACGGTTGGCTTGCGCAGCCGCTTGTGCGTGGCGTGGATGCCGATGTCCGGAATGCGCTCCCGGCCCTCGCGGGCGGCGTTGCGTCCCAGAGAACCCCCGACGTCGGGAGGGAACCAGTACGCCGTCACGGTCGCGCCATGGGCATGTCCCAGGGCGATCAGCGGTGCCCACTCCTCCGGCGACGGATTGGTGTTGTCGACCGCTACCGGCCTGCCGGCCGCCAGCGCCGCATCCACCAGGCGCATCTGCCGGCGCTGCTTGTTGCGGGCACCCCTCGGGAACAGGTCCTTGCTCACCAGGACGTGACCGCCGGAGAGATGCTGCCGGTAGAAGGTGGACTTGCCCGAAGCCTGCAACCCGACCATGACGGCCATGTCCAGTGCCGTCCCGTCCTGCGACATCCGCTGTCCCACCTCCTCATGCTGTCAGTGTGCGCCCGCGCGGGGTATCCGCCGCGAGGTGGTGGGTACTCGGTGCGGTGCCCGTGACGGGCGGAAAAGGAAGGAAGGCTGCGATGGCCCAGACCAGCCCGTCCATGACGTATGAGCACGCCGGCAGTCGTCCCGCCGGGGCCGGACGGGGCGGGAGCGTTCACAGGAGGTTCCGGCCATGCCGACGACATCAGAGGCGGTCGCCATCGATGTGGGTGAGGTGACGCTCGCGGGAGACCTGGCCCTGCCCGAGGCGGCGCGGGGTGTGGTGGCCTTCGCCCATGGAAGCGGCAGCTCCCGGCACAGCCCGCGCAACCGCGCCGTGGCCGACTCCTTGCAGCGGGCGGGCCTGGGCACGTTGCTCATGGACCTCCTCAGCCCGGGCGAGGAGCGTGTCGACATGATCACCGCCGAGCTGCGGTTCGACATTCCGCTGCTGGGGCGGCGGATGACGGCGGCGGTCGACTGGCTGGGCGAGCGGCGGGGCACCGGCGGCCTTCCGGTGGGGCTGTTCGGGGCGAGCACGGGTGCCGCGGCCGCACTCGTGGCCGCTGCCGACCGACCGGACCGGGTACGAGCCGTGGTGTCGCGCGGTGGCCGCCCGGACCTCGCGGGGGCCGCGCTCGCCGGCGTACGCGCTCCCGTACTGCTCGTGGTCGGCGGTGCCGACCACGAGGTGCTGAGGCTGAACCAAGAGGCCGCCCGGCGACTGACCGCTCCGTGCACAGTGCGTGTGATTCCGGGAGCCACCCATCTCTTCGAGGAACCCGGGGCGCTGGAACAGGTCGCGGACGCGGCACGGGGCTGGTTCCTGCGCATGAGCGACGAGAGCGGGCCCTGAGGCCGGTACGGGTGGCCCGTGGACGCGCCGGACGCGCCGGACGGGCCGGACGCGCCGGACGGGCCGGACAGGCCGCTGGATTGGCCGCTGGACTGGCTCGTTGGACGGCTCCTCCCTCGGCTCCTTCACCGGCTACAAACCCCTCAGGCCATGGATCACCTCCTCAAGGATCCGTTCGTCGGGCAGCTGCGCGGGCGGTACGGGTCGGCTGACCCGTACGTAACCGGCTTCCAGGAGGTCGCCGAGGAGGACGCGGACCACTCCGACAGGCAGGTCGGTGTCGACGGCCAAATCGGCCACGGATTGGGTTTGGGCGCGGCACAGGAACAGAAGGGCCCGGTGTTCCGGACTGAGGAGGGTTTCCTCGGCTGCGCGGGGCCGATCGTCGTCGACGACGGCAAGCGCGATGAGGTCGAACCGTACGTTGCTCTGGCCGGGTTTGGCGCGGCCCCCGGTCATGGCATAAGGACGCACGAGGGGCCCGGCGTCGGTGTCGTACCAGTGGCTCCCGGCCACGTGCGGGGCGGTGCCGCTGTCGTCGGTCACGGGGGTCAGCCAGCCGAAAGTGGCGTGGTCAAGGTGTCCCATGACTCAGGGACGCTAGACCCGGCCGGGGGCGCACGCGGGGGGCGCATTCGAAAGCTGACGGAATATGACAACGGGCTGACCCTGAACGATCGTGCCGCGCTCGAACGTGTGCGCCGGTACGGTGCCGTACCCGCCGTACCCGCCGTACCCGCCGTACCGCCTTACCCGCCGTACCGCACCGTACGGTCGGTGATGGGTGAGGGATCATGTCCGTATGGCCGACGACCACGCACATGTGCAGGACTTCTTCACGGCACGGGCCGCCGACTGGGACGCGCGGTTCCCCGACGACGGGCCGGCGTACGCAGCGGCCGTCGCGGAGGTCGGGCTACGGCCCGGTGACGCCGTGCTGGACGCGGGCTGCGGCACCGGGCGCGCACTGCCGCCCCTCCGTGATGCGGTCGGCCCCCACGGGACGGTCATCGGCGTCGACCTGACGCCCGCCATGCTGGAGGAGGCGGTACGGGCGGGACGGGACGGCTGCGGGACGCTGCTGCTCGCCGACGTGGGGCGACTGCCGTTGCGGGAGGCGGCGCTCGACGCGGTATTCGGGGCGGGGCTCATCTCGCATCTGCCGCGCCCGGCCGACGATCTGCGGGAGTTGGCCCGTGTCGTACGGCCGGGCGGCCGGCTGGCGCTCTTCCACCCCGTCGGCCGCGCCGCGCTGGCAGCGCGCCACGGGCGGCACATCACCGACGACGACCTGCGCGCCGAGCCGAATCTGGGCCCCCTGCTCGCTGGTTCGGGCTGGCGCATGGTCTCGTACGTGGACGAGGACAACCGTTTCCTCGCCCTCGCGGTACGTCAGGACTGACGCAACGGGGTGCCCGGCATCCGGCCCCGCCGCCCCCTCCCCTGCCCTCCCCCTTCTGTCGTCGTAGGTCCGACTCTACGTTGGAGGTTCAGAGTCGTCGCAAGACCGGCGGTGATCGCCGCCGCGCAGCGGGAAGGTGGGCCCGGTGTTCAGCAGACTCCGTACGTTGATGAGGTTGCCCGCGTCGGAACGGAAGAACGGCTCCGGGCAGGGTCGGCACGACCACCGCCAGCACAACATCTTCGAGGCCGCCGCGGCCTATGTGGCCGCGTGTGCGGAGGACGACCAGGAGCGGATCGACGAGGCCGAGAGCTGGGTGTCGCCCGAGGCCCTGTCCTTCGGGGTGGGCGAACTGGCCTGCCGCGCGGTCATCGCGCTCGCCCGCGAGCGGAACGAGTCCCCGCAGACCGTGGCTCGTAGCCTTCTCGGCCTGCCGGCTGCCTGATGCCGTCCTGCCCATCCTGCAGTCCTGCCGTCCTGCCGACGTCGTCGGTCCGGCGGCGTCACCGGGAGCGGCCGGACCCTCGACGCCTGGGTTACTCGCTGGTTATGGTGCGCCGACGAGCTTGGGAGGGGAGGCCGCCATGGCCGGACCGGAACCGGTTGACGCCCGTGACGCCGTGGGCACCGCGCAGGACGACACGCTGTACGTCCTGACGGCCGTGCTGCTGACCCCCGCGCAGTTCCCGAGCGTGCTCGGTGACGACTATCCGGAGGCGTGCGCGGCCCTGGGGCTCGAACCGTACGCCGAGGGGTACGGGCTGGTGCTCGGCCAGGACGGCGAGGGCGCGCGGTGGACGGTCGTGGTCGACGACGTGTCGCTGGTCGCGGTGGCGATCGCCTCGTGGGACTGCGGGATGGACTACGACCTGTCCCCCGACGAGGGGAGCGTCGTCGTCGCCCTTCCGGGCTGGCCGCTGGCCCTGGCGGTCGCCGCGCCCCAGGTGCCCGCGCCCCATGACCCTGAAACGGCCGCAGGCGAACCGGGACCGCTGAGGCCGCCCGACCCCGGGCAGTGGGGCCCGGCCCAGCGCCGGCTGGGCGCGGACGAGGTCGCCCTACGGTGGATGGCCTGGCGGGAGCAGCTCGGCGAGAGCGACTTCGCCAAACCACCGGAGCGGGACGGCGACGGCCCCGGGCGCGGTGAGGGGCCCATGCGCGGGAACGGTGACGGGCGCGGGAACGGGCCCATGCGCGAGGACGGCTCCGGGCACGGGGACGGCTCCATGGGCGGCGGCGCTCCGGCAGCCGCCGAGGAGGAACGGGCCGGCAACCGGCGCGGCGACGACCGGCACGGCCGCCTCAGGCGCGTACTGGCAGAGCTGCGCGGCTACCTGGAGGAGCCGCCCCCGCCCGGTCGCGTGCGCTCCGGTTTCGCGCCCGGCGGCGCTCGCACGCTCCGGGCGGACGGGCCCGGCTGGTCACTGGTGGCCCGGACGGACGACATGGCCTTCGTCCTGCTGGACGAGATGCCCCGCGAGGTGCTGCCGGTCGGCCGTGGCCCGAACCTGCCGGCTCTGCTGGCCGCTCTCGACGCGATGGCGGTACGTCCGGCCTGACGCCGACCACGCGGGCGGCCCTGATCGTCCGCCGCCCGTCCGCCCCCTCACCCGCTGGGTTCGGCGGCGTCACCGTCCTCGGGCGTGTCCTCGGCGGGCGTCCCGTCCGGCAGATCCCCCTCCGCCGCCTCCGACAGGTCGGGGTCCCAGTGGTCGGGGCGGTTGCCGGCCTGCTCGTCCGGCAGGTCCCTCGGTATGCCCGCACCCTCGTGACCCTCGCCTTGGAGCCGCTTGTCGTCCATGGTCTCTCCCTCCGGTGTTCCGGCCGGGCGGGTACCCACAAGGTGCCGGGCTCAGACCCGCTCCAGGGGGCGGTGCGGGGCGGCCGGAAGCTCCACCTCGACCGGGTCCCCCGGCCGTACGGATCCCGCGGCTTTCACGATGCCCATGATCCCGGCCTTGCGGACGATGGCGCCTGCCTCGTCACGGCCGACGACCTGCTTGAGCAGCCCGTCCTGGAAATTGTCGATCTGCAAGCAGGGATTGCGCAGGCCGGTGACCTCGACGACGGCTTGTGCGCCTATGCGCAGCAGGGTGCCGGTGGGCAGGCCGAGCAGGTCCACTCCCCGGGTGGTGATGTTCTCGCCGAGGTCGCCCGGGGCGACGGTGAAGCCCGCCTCGGCCAGTTCGTCGAAGAGTTCCTCATGGATGAGGTGCACCTGCCGGAGGTTCGGCTGCGTCGGGTCCTGCGCCATGCGCGAGCGGTGCTTGACCGTGGCCCCCGCGTGCACGTCCCCCTCGACACCGAGTCCCGCCAGCAGCCTGATGACCGGCCGGTTGGGCTTGGTGAACGTGTACTGCCCGTTACTGCTGACCGCCGTGACTCTCCCGCCCATCGAGCGGACCCCCCTCTGTTGTGCGGCCTCCGTTTTACCGGCTTCTGCCGTACCGGCCTCTGTCGTACCGGCCTCTGTCGTACCGACCCTCTGCCGTGCCGGCCTCTGCCGTACTGGTCATGCGTGGCCCGTCAGCGGCCGAGTTCCTTGCGGCTCACGCGGCGCAGCCTGCGCCGCTGGCCCGGGTCCAGTGCCAGGTAGGCGACGGCCGGGACGCCGAGCACCACCAGCAGGGACAGCCAGAACCCGATCAGCGGCCACAGGAGAAGGCCCACAGCCACTCCCCCGATGACGATCTTCGTCCTTGTCGACATGTCCGACGCCTCCTTCACGGCCGCGGCCGCTTCCTGCCCTATGAACGTGCGATCGAGCGGCACGGTTCCACGTTCGCCGCTCAGGCCATACGGAGAGGCGCACCGACCTCGTACAGATGCCCCAGCGCCTGGCGGTACGAGTCGATGAAACCCGTCTCCGTGTAACGAATACCCAGCGCGCGGCAGTGGGCGCGCACCACGGGCTGGGCGAGCCGCAGGTGGGGCCGGGCCATGCTGGGGAAGAGGTGGTGCTCGACCTGGTAGTTCAAGCCGCCCAGGAACCAGTCGGTCAGGACGCTGCCACGGATGTTGCGGGAGGTCAGGACCTGGCGGCGCAGATGACCCCAGGGCTCGCCGTCCGGGTCGGGCACTTCCATGCCCTTGTGGTTGGGCGCGAAGGCCATGCCCAGGTGGAGGCCGAGCAGCATCTGGTGGATCAGCCCGAAGACGATGGCCTGGCCCAGGGGCATGGTGGCCAGCAGCAGGGCCAGGTATCCGGCGACGTGGGCGAAGAGCAGGCCGCCCTCGATCGCACGCTCGCGCGGCGTCTGGCGTGGTCCGTCCTTGGAGAACAGGGCCTGGAAGCCGTACACCTTCAGGGCGAGCCCTTCGAGGGTGGTGAGCGGGAAGAACAGCCAGGCCTGGTGGCGGATCAGCCAGCCGCGGAGGCCGGTGTGTCCGACCGCCTGGTGCTTGGCGAAGACGAGGACGTCCGGGGCGACGTCCGGGTCCTTCTCCTCGTGGTTGGGGTTGGCGTGGTGCCGATTGTGCTTGTCGTTCCACCACTCCTGGCTCATGCCGAGCAGGAGATTGGCGTGCACCAGCTGTATGAGCCGGTTCCTGCCCCTGTCGGCGCTGATCTGCGCGTGCCCGGCGTCATGACCGAAGAAGGCGGCCCTCGCGGACAGGACGGCCAGCGGGACGGCCAGCAGCAGCGACCACCAGGAGTGCCCGAACAGCACAAGGCCGGCGGCGACGGCCGTCAGGCCGAGCAGATTGACCGTGATACCGAGGGTGTACCAGCCGGTACGCCGCTCCAGCAACGCCTGCTCCTTGATCGTGCGGAGCAGGGGCGCGAACTCGCTGCCGGAACCGCGCTTGCCCTTCTGCGCACCGGGAGGTGCCATGGGTGCGGGGAGGACGAGGGCAGAGGTGGCCTGTGGCATGGCTTCTCCGGATGTGTAGGCCCGTGCGCGGACATGCGCGCCGGCCTGGTGAACGTACGGATGAGCGATAGCCCAGAGCCATGGGATCACCACCCGGAACCGGGTGGGGGCTTTCCAGGGTACTGGGGTGGTGGTACCTGCACCCCGGCCACGAAGTGGACTATGTCACGGCGCCTTTGCTCCTGCGCGGGGGACCGATCAGGTACCCTCGGCGCTTCGGATCCCCACTAGTCAAATTTGAGGAATGCGGCAGCGCTGTGCACAGACCTCCCCAAGCAACGCCATACGAGATCCCCGTTATCCCCCAATTCGCCCGCTGCTCCACGGTATTCCTGCAGGGCGACCCGGCGCGCACCGGACGTGTCGCCTTCTGGCGGTTAGGAGACGGCGAGCCACCGCCGGGTCCCGGCCGCGTCGAGGAGCTGACCGTCGTCGGTCCCGACGCGCAGACGTGTGCCGTGCGCGCGCTGGTGATGTCCGTACGGGACGCGCTGCCCGTGCTCACCCGGGCGCGGTGGTCCGCGCACGCCTCCCCCGCGACCGCCTTCTGGGGCGCCGCGGCCCTGCTGGCGCTCCAACTGGCCGCGCGCGGGCTGCTCCTGCCGGGCCTCAGCGCCACCGACCACGACGCGTGGCGGGCCGGGCCGCTGAGCCCGGAGGACCTGGAGCGGACGCGTAGGCTCGCCGCCTCGATGCCGCCGGCCGCGCACGCCGTGCCGGTCGGGACGGCGGCCGACGGCATGGTCCTGCTGCCCGAACCGGAGCGGCTGCTGCGCTCGTTCCTCGACGCGGTGGCCGACACACTGCCCCGCACACCGGCGGCGCCGCTCGCGGCGGGCGGCCCGGCGTTCGCGGCCCAGGAGCCGCGGCACCTGCCCGCGCAGCGGGCGTGGGCGGCGGACGTAGCGGCGGGCCATGACGCGGGCGTACGGCTCTCGCTGCGCATCGAGGTCCCGGGACTGGACACGGCCGAGGACACGACCGAGGAGATCGCCACCAGCCCCACCTTCCGCGCCGTCCTGCAGATGCACAGCGTCAGCGACCCGGCGCTCGTCGCGGACGCCGCCGAGGTCTGGGCGGGCGCGACCGGTGACCGGTTCGGGCCCCGCTCGCGGATGGACGCGCTCCTCGCGCTACGGCGGGCCGCCCGCGCCTGGCCTGCGCTGGCCCCGCTGCTGTCGGCCGCCGTACCGGACGCGATCGACCTGGCCGACGAGGAGGTCACCGAGCTCCTGGGCGAGGCGGCGCGGGCGCTGGCCGCCACCGGTGTACAGGTGCACTGGCCCCGGCAGTTGGCACGCTCACTGACCGCGCGTGCCGTGATCGGCCCCCCGGACGACGGGCGGCACGGCACGGAGGAGGGGCCCGGAAACGGCGGCCCGCACGCGGCGGAGGCCTCGGGCCTGCCGGCGTTCCTGTCGGCCGACGCCCTGCTCGCCTTCGACTGGCGGTTCGCCGTGGGCGACCAGGAACTCACCCGCGCGGAACTGGACCGGCTCGCCGAGGCCGGCCGGCCCGTGGTGCGGCTGCGCGACCAGTGGGTGCTGATCGACCCGGAGGAGGCGCGGCGCGCCCGGGACCAGCAGGACCGCAAGGTCACGCCCATCGACGCGCTCGGCGCGGTGCTGACGGGCACCACGGAGGTGGACGGCCGCCCCGTCGCCGTACAGCCTTCGGGGTGGCTTCAGGCGCTGCGCGACCGGCTCGCCGACCCGGAGGGCGGACGGCAGGAGATCGGGCAGCCCGCGGCGCTCGCCGCGACCCTGCGCGACTATCAGCTGCGCGGCTTGAACTGGCTGCACCGGATGACGTCGCTCGGGCTCGGCGGCTGTCTCGCCGACGACATGGGGCTGGGCAAGACCATCACGCTCATCTCGCTGCACCTGCACCGGCAGACCGACCCCTCGGCGGCGGGCCCCACCCTGGTCATCTGCCCGACGTCCCTGATGGGCAACTGGCAGCGGGAGGTGGAGCGGTTCGCACCGGGTACGCCGGTACGCCGCTTCCACGGCTCGGGACGGGACCTGGAGGGCCTGGCGGACGGGGAGTTCGTGCTCACCACGTACGGCACGATGCGGCTCGACGCGGCACGGCTCGCGCGGGTGGGCTGGGGCCTGGTCGTCGCGGACGAGGCGCAGCACGTCAAGAACCCGTACTCGGCGACCGCGAAGCAGCTGCGCACCATCGGCGCCAAGGCACGGGTCGCGCTGACCGGCACGCCGGTGGAGAACAACCTCTCCGAGCTGTGGGCCATCCTGGACTGGACGACGCCGGGTCTGCTGGGACGTCTGGGCACGTTCCGCAGCCGGTACGCGCGGGCGGCGGAGGGCGGCGCCGACCCGGCCGCCGCCGAGCGGCTCGCCGCGCTGGTCCGGCCGTTCCTGCTGCGCCGCCGGAAGTCCGACCCGGGGATCGCGCCGGAGCTGCCGCCGAAGACGGAGACCGACCGGGCGGTGTCGCTGACCGCGGAGCAGGCGGGGCTGTACGAGGCGGTCGTACGCGAGACCATGGCGGCGATCGCGGAGGCGGACGGCATGGAACGCCGAGGGCTCGTGGTGAAGTTGCTGACCGCGCTCAAGCAGATCTGCAACCATCCGGCGCAGTACCTGAAGGAGGACCGGCCGAAAATCGCGGACCGGTCCGGGAAGCTGGAGCTGCTGGACGAACTGCTCGACACGATCCTCGCCGAGGGCGCGAGTGTGCTGGTGTTCACGCAGTACGTGCGGATGGCGCGGCTGCTGGAGCGGCACCTGGCGGCGCGGGGCGTGCGCACCCAGTTCCTGCACGGGGGCACTCCGGTGGCCCGGCGGGAGGCGATGGTCACCCGCTTCCAGGACGGTGGGATCCCCGTCTTCCTGCTGTCGTTGAAGGCCGCCGGTACCGGGCTCAACCTCACCCGGGCGGGCCATGTCGTGCACTACGACCGCTGGTGGAACCCGGCCGTCGAGGCGCAGGCCACCGACCGTGCGTACCGGATCGGGCAGACCCAGCCCGTACAGGTGCACCGGCTGATCGCGGAGGGCACGGTCGAGGACCGGATCGCCGCGATGCTGGCGCGCAAGAAGGAGCTCGCGGACGCGGTGCTCGGCTCGGGCGAGAGCGCGCTGACCGAACTGACCGACGCCGAGCTGGCGGAACTGGTGGAACTGCGAGGGAGCGCGCGATGAGCCATGGTGACGACAACGCACGTACGTTCGCGGCGCTGCCGCCCGCGCACGGCCTGGGTTTCGCGCAGACCTGGTGGGGCCGGGCCTGGCTGAAGGCACTGGAGGACACGGCGCTCGACGCCGCGCAGCTGAGGAAGGGCCGCAAGCAGGCCCGGGACGGCTCGGTGGGCGCCGTGTCGGTACGGGCAGGGCGGATCACCGCGGTCGTGAAGGACCGGGACGGCACCGCGCGGCGCAGCGATGTGCTGCTCCAAGAGCTGTCCGAGGAGGAGTGGGACCGGTTCCTGGACATGGCGGTGGACCGGGCCGGCCATATCGCGGCCCTATTGGACCGGGACATACCGCCACACCTGGTGGAGGACGCGGCGGCCGCCGGGGTCGAACTGCTGCCCGGCATCGGCGACCTGGAGCCCTCGTGCACCTGTGACGCCTGGGACCACTGTCCGCACACGGCGGCGCTGTGCTACCAGGTGGCGCGGCTGCTGGACCAGGATCCTTTCGTCCTGCTGCTGATGCGGGGGCGCGGGGAGCGGTGGCTGCTGGATGAGTTGCAGGTACGCAGTGTGGCGCGGGCGGCTCGGGGCGACGACGAGGTGTCCGGCGGGGCATCCGCGCCCGATGGGCCCGAGGGGGTACGGGCGGACGAGACGTTCGCCGCGCGGGACATCCTGCCGCCGCTGCCCGCGCCGCCGGCGCTGCCCGAGGCGCCCGGGAAGCCGCCGTCGCTCGACACCGAGACGGCTCCGGAGCCCGGTGTCGACCCGGGGGCGCTGGAGCTGCTGGCGGCGGACGCGGCGGCGCGGGCGCACCGGATGCTGGTGGACGCCCTGGCGCCCGGTCACGAACAGCAGCCAGTGGAGCATGAGCTGACACCGTCTCAGGACGCGGTGCGGCTCGCCGCGACGGCCGGGCCGGGCCCGGTGGTCATGGACCGGCTCGCCGCCGGGACCGGACGGCGCCGTGCGGACCTGGACCTCGCCACGCGCGCGTGGCGGCTGGGCGGCGCGGAGGCACTCGCCGTACTGGGCGACGACGAGTGGACGCCCGGCCCCGAGCTCCTGGCGACCGCGAGGGCGCGGCTCGCCGAAGCCTGGGACGACGGTGAGCGGCCCGCGCTGAGGGCGACCGGGCCGGGGCGCTGGGGCGTGCCCGGCACAGACGCCCAGGTGCGGCTCGGCCGCGACGGCCGCTGGTGGCCGTACCGGAAGGAGTCCGGCCGCTGGACCCCGGCGGGCCCGCCCGACCCGTGCCCGGCCGCGGCCCTGGCGGCCCTGCTGGACGGCGACGTGTGACGCCTGGCCGGTGCGGCTCGCGATCGATACGGCCGCCGGGTGCGGCACCCCCGGCCCCGAACGGGTGACGGATCAGCGGTCCGCCCCGTACGGCGGCGGATCGGTCCCGTATGGGATGGGCGGCCGCGGTCAGTAAACCCGCCCCGTATGGGCGGCCGTCAGTAAACCCGCTCCGTACGGGCGGCCGAAACGCCGTCCGCCCGCCTCCGTAAGGCGGCGGATCAGTAGTTCTGCCACTCGTGGCGGGTGTACTCCAGGACCACCGGGTCCATCAGCGTGCTGGCCCGTACATTCTGCGGGCGGCGGTCCAGGGGGAAGACGGTGGCGGCCTTGAGGACAGCCTCGTCCAGGAACCGCAGTGGCGGGGCGTCCTCGGCCAGGCGCAGGGGCGGCTGGGGACGGTTCCGGCCCGGGGTGGCCAGGATGAAGCCCCAGTTGCCGAAGCTGGGCACGTCCACCTGGTACTCGGTGGTGCCGTAACCGGCCGCGCCGATCGTCGCGGCGATGGACCAGTACGACTTGGGGGCGAAGAACGGGGAGCCGCCCTGCACCATGACCCGGCTTTCCGGCGTCAGTACGCGCTGGAGCAGGTGGTAGAACTCGACGGAGTAGAGCTTGGCCAGCGCGGCGGTGTCCGGGTCGGGAAAGTCGACGAGGACCGTGTCGAAGCGCTGGGTGGCGTCCCTGAGCCAGTTGAAGGCGTCGGCGTTGACGGCGGTGACCCGGGGGTCGGCGAGCGCGTCGCCGTTGAGCTCGCGCAGCGGCTCGAAGGTGCGGGCGAGCCTGGTCACCGCCGGATCGAGATCGACCAGCGTGACGTCTTCGACGTCGTCGTACCGCAGCACCTCCCGCAGGGCCAGCCCGTCACCGCCGCCGAGGATGAGCACGGACGAGTGCCTGCCCGACATGGCGGGGTGGACCAGGGCCTCGTGGTAGCGGTACTCGTCGACGGAGGAGAACTGGAGGTCGCCGTTGAGGAACAGCCGCACGTCGGGCTCCCCGGTGAAGGCCGTGGACCGGGTGACGACGATGTCCTGGTACGGCGTGGTCTGCGCGTGGACGATCGGGTCGCGGTAGAGCTGCTGCCGCGCCGTGACCTCGATGTCGTCCGCCAGGGCGTACACCGTGCCCAGTACGGCCAGGACTGCCGCCATCCCCGTCAGCAGCCCGATCCGCACGACACGGCGCGTCTGGTGCCGGAAGATCCACAGGACCACCATGACTCCGGCCACGGCATTGACCGCACCCACCACCAGCGCGCCCTTGAGCTGGCCGAACGCGGGCAGGAGCAGGAGAGGGAAGCACAGGCCGCCGACCAGTGCTCCGATGTAGTCGACCGCGAACATGTCGGCGACCGCGCTGCCCGCCTCCTGGCGCCTGATCCGCTGAAGCAGCGTCATCAGCAGCGGGATCTCGGCGCCGATGAGGAGCCCGACGACGAACGTGACCACCACCATGGACGGCATGTACACCCGCAGCCAGGCGAAGGACACGTACAGGACGAGCACCGACAGGCCGCCGACGAGCGCGAGCACTCCCTCCACGAGGGCGAAGGCGCCCACCGCGCGCCGTTGCAGCGGCTTGGCCGCCAGCGAACCGACGCCCATGGCGAAGACCATGACGGAGATGACCACGGACGTCTGCATCACCGAGTTGCCGATGAGGTAGCTGCCCAGCGCCGTCAGGGCCAGCTCGTACACCAGACCGCAGGCCGCGCAGAGGAACACGGCGAGCAGCAGCAGGAAACGCGCCCCCCGCGAGTGGACCGCGTGCGGGCGGGCGGTCACCACCGGGACAGACGGCGTGGGAGCAGGGGCGGGGATGGGCGTGCGGTCCAGCGGGGTGGTGCTCATGGCGTGGCTACGAGACGGCGGCACCGACCATGAAGGCCGTGCCGATGTACATCGCGGCCTGGACCCAGGCGGCGGGATGGGGGCGGTCACCGTTGTCGTCCAGCAGGGCGGCACCCAGGCGGCCGGGGGTCAGCAGGCCGACGACGCACGCCACGAGGGTCATCACGGCCACTCCGGCAAGGCCGTACAGCAGCGTGCTGAACAGCCCAAGGGCAAGGCCCTGTTCGGACTCGCTCGCCCGGATGGACTGCTCGATGACCAGGCCGATGGCGATCGTCTGGCCGGCGAGGAGGACCGCGGCGCCGCGGTTGCGCTCGGTCCACACGACATGGACGAGCTTGCCGGGGGTCACGAGGTCCAGTGCGATGAAGCCGACCGCCATCACGATGAAGCCGGTCAAGCCGTAGAGCAGGGCGGTGCCTGCCGACTCGAGAATCTCTGCCACGAAGGTGCCTTTCGGGAACGTCGTCGTCCGGAGTTCAGGGAGCTCCGGAGTTCGGGAGTTCGGGAGTTCGGGAGTTCGGGGGGGCGGCCGGGGTCGGGCGGCCGGAGGCGGTTACTTGCCGGAGCCGGGTCCGCCGCCGCGGAACGCGCTGGTGTCCGGATCCGGCCAAACGTTTCCGATGCGGGACCGCCACCGCTTGTAGCCGGAGCGGTAGTCGTCGACCTCGATCCGGCTGCCGCGCTTGTAGGGGCTGATGGCGACGATGTCGTCGCGGTAGCGGAGGAAGACCATGTCGCCGTCGCTGGTGCGGTCGCGGGCGGAGGTGTGACCGTGGATCTCGTCGGCGACCTTCGACGTGCGGTCTCTGCTGTCGATGTAGCCCGCTCCGCTGCGGCCGTACTCCTGCCGGATCCAGGACAACGGCACGCCGTTGCCGCCGTCGTCATCGTCCGGCTCACTGGAGCAGGCGGTCAGGGCGACGGTCGCGAGCATCGTCACGCTGATGAGTCGGGCGGTCTTCATCGGGCCTCCAGCCGGGTGTGCGTCGCCACGATCCGGCGGCTCTGCGGGTACGTGTGCCAGGTGCGCCAGACCAGGCCGGTGCCGTGCCGCTCGACGGACAGGGCGGTGACGGCCTCCTGGGAGCCGGGGAAGATCCCGTACAGCGCCCAGGAGTCGCCCTCGGACCGGCCGCGGATCCAGGCCACCTGCGCGCTGAAGGCCGTCGCGGAGAAGCGCTGGACGCGGGCGCTGAAGCTATAGCTCCAGTCGTCGAACTCCTGCCCCGCCGACTCCGGCAGGCCTCCCGCCACGCCGGGCAGGCAGGCCACGGTTTCCCGGACAGGGCCGGTGAAGACCTGGTGGGACGCGCCGAGAAGCCTGAGCTGGACGCCCAGCCCGCCGACCGTCAGGTCGCGGACGGCGAGTGCCTCGCGCGCCGGCTGTCCCAGGGTGAAGGAGAGCTGGTCGGCGTCCGTGTCCAGATAGGGGGTGGTGAGTGCTATTCCGCTCACGTGCCGCTGCTCCGGCGGATGTCACGTGGTGCCGGCCGTGCTACGGCGGGGCGCTCTCCCGGCACAGCCGCCCCGATGGGGTCGGCGCCTCCGGCGGGTCCGGTGCCGAGGACGGGGTGCTGGGGCTTCAACGATGTTCCCTAGGGGCTACGGGGCGGGCAACAAGCGCGCTGAGTATTGCACAGGGCTCGGGCGGCACCGCCGATGGCGGCGCCGCCATCGGCGCGGCTCGGCCTCACCTTCCGCGGCTCGGCTTCTTCCGGTATCCGGTGCGGGGGTGCGCAGCCCCTACGATGGCCCGCGTCGAAGCGGGGCGGGGAGCCGAGCGAGCGGGGAGCGAGCCGTGGCCGGGACCGGAGTCCATACGGAGCGTCAGCTCACCGCGCAGCTCGCCCGGCTGGGTGTCGAGCCTGGTGGGTTGCTGCTGGTGCACTCGTCCTTGCGGGCGGTGGGGCCTGTGGCGGGCGGCGCGCAGGCGGTGCTTCGCGCGGTACGCGGTGCGCTCGGGCCGGGCGGCACGGTCGTGGTGCCGACGTTCACGGCGGGCAATTCGGACACCTCGTCCGCCTACCGCGAGCGGGTGTGCGGACTGGGTGAGGCGGAACGGGCGGCGGTGCGGGCGGCGATGCCGCCGTACGACCCGGACACCATGCCGTCCGACGGGGTCGGGATCCTGCCGGAGATCGTGCGCACCCGGCCGGGCGCGGTGCGCAGCGCGCATCCGCAGACGTCGTTCGCGGCGCTCGGGCCGCACGCCGAGAGGGTGGTGTCGGGGCACCGGCCGGACTGCCACCTCGGTGAGGAGTCGCCGCTCGCCCGGCTGTACGACCTGGGGGCGCGGATCCTGCTGCTGGGGACGGCATTCGCCGGGTGCACCGCCTTCCACCTGGGCGAGTACCGGGTGGCGTGGCCGCCGCGCCGTACGTACCGCTGTGTGGTCCTGGACGGCGGTGTGCGGCGGTGGTGGCAGTACGAGGACGTGGCCCTCGACGACGGCGACTTCGACGCGCTCGGGGCCGACCTGGAGCGGGACGGCGCCGCTTCCGTACGGACGGGCGTGGTGGGATCGGCGCGGTGCCGACTGCTGGACCTCGCGCAGGCGGTGGACTTCGCGCGGGGATGGTTCGAGCGGAACCGGTGACGCCACGCCGGGTGTTCCCCCCGTGGGGGGTGACGAGGGGTCAGGGGCCGCGTGCGTCAGGCTGACTCAGGCCGCCGAATGGCGTACGTTTCCCGGCTCGTTCCCGAGCGGCCGGTTCGTAGCCCGGCCCGGCTGGGCAACTCTTTCGAGACCTGTGGGAGTTGCCCTTACGCCTGGGGGACTGTGACCGTGATGCGCCGCCGTGCGATTCTGCTGCTCGTTCTGGCGTCCCTGCTGAGCACCGCGCTCGTGGGCGCTCCACCGGCCGCGCCCGCGCCCGTGTGGAAACGTGTCGCGGCGGGGGTGGAGTACCGCTGGTACGACATCCCGTCGGCGCGCGGCACGGCGCGGGCCCATCTGCTGTCGGTGGACCTGAGCGACGCGCGGGTGTCGACGGGGCTGCTGTATCCGGGGGTTGTCGCCGCGCGCTCCCCGCTGTCCACGCTGGCCGACGGCGCGGGCGCGGTGGGTGGCGTCAACGGTGACTTCTTCCATCTGTCGGAGACGCAGCATCCGGGCGTGGCGGCGACGGGCGCGCCGGTCGGGCCCGCCGTCGCGGACGGCCGGGCGCTGAAGGCCGCCGTGCCGGACGGACAGCGCTTCGGGCCGGCCCTTCCGCCGGGGACGAACGCCCGTCAGGTGGTGGGCGTGGGCGAGGACGGTCTGGCCCGGATCGGCGAACTGGTGCTGGAGGGAACGGTTTCGGCGCCGCAAGGTGAGCTGCCGTTGGGCGGGCTCAACCAGTACGCGCTGCCGGTGGATGCGGTGGGGGTGTTCACCAAGGACTGGGGCGCCGCATCACGTGCGCGGGCCACATGTGGCACGGACACACAGCGCAGTGCACCGTGCAGCCAGGAGACCCATGAGGTGACGGTGCGCGGCGGCAAGGTCGTCGCGGTTGCCGAGACGCCGGGCCGGGGAGAGATCGCCCCGGGCACGGAGGTACTGGTGGGGCGCGAGGCGGGGGCGCGGGAGCTGCGGAAGATGGCGGTCGGGGACCAGGTGAGCGTCCGGTACGGGCTTGTCGCCGCCGACCAGGATGCGGCGTACCGCTTCGCGGTGGGCGGCTATCCGGTGCTTCGCGGTGGGGAGCCGCTGGCGGGGATGGACGCGGTGACTCCCGCGGTACGCACGGCGGCGGGGGTCGGGAACGGGGGGCAGCGGCTGCTGCTGCTGGCGCTGGACGGTTCGCCGGTGTACCGCAACGGGCTGACCGTCGTCGAACTGGCGGAGGCGATGCGGGACCTGGGCGCCGCGGACGCCGTCAACCTGGACGGCGGGGGGTCTTCCACGCTGGTGGCCCGGAAGGAGGGGGCGGCGAAGGCGAGCGTGCTCAACCATCCCGCGGGCGGGACCCAGCGGGCCGTGCCGAACGGCATCGGCGTCTTCGTCCGGCCGGACGCCCCCTAGGGCGCCTTCCGGGGCGAACCCGGCACGATACGGAGGACGGGACGGGCCCTCAGGCGCCTTCCCGGGCAGCGTTCTACGGGTGGAGGCTGCTGACGACGTCGGCGGTGGCGTGGACCCCGTTGTAGATGGTGGGCGCCAGGCTGGTGCTGGCCAGGAAGAATCCGAGCAGGCCGCACACGAGCGCGTGGGAGACCTTGAGTCCGCCGTTGCGCAGGAAGATCACCGCCAGGATCAGCAGAAGCAGCACCACGGAAATGGATACGGCCATGTGTCGCCCTCCTCGGCCCGTCGCCGCACCCCGTGTGCGGCATTCGGCGGCCAGTCTGGCGGAGCGGAGGCGCCGTCCGGACGTACGGCGTGTCGGCCGAACGGGTATTGCTCGGCGGCGACCCGTTACTCGCCGTGGGCGCGCAGGAAGCGCGCGAGACCGGCGAGGTCGTCGGTGTTGAGGTGGTCGACGCGGGCGGAGAGCAGCTCCGACCAGACGGCGTCGCGGGCCGGCCCCGGCTGGTCGGGCGTGGCCCAGAACCGGACGCGCCGGCCGGAGCGGTGGGCGGAGGCGACGATCGCGTGCAGCCGTGACCGCTCGGCCTCGGGGAAGGGGCCGGTGCCCTGCCAGGTGAAGCTGTGGTTCCAGTTGCCGCTGATCAGCGGAATGAGCGACGCGGGGGCGGGCGCGGTGAGGTCGTCGAGGCGGCCGTCGTAGAACGCGTACCGGACGCGCTGGGCCGCCATGGGGGCGCGGGCCGCGCGGTCCCCGGAGACCACGGCGGTGACCGCGCCGAGCCGCACCCGGCCGTTCACGCAGCTGCTCAGCATCCGCGGGTAGGTGGCGAGTTGGCGGTGGAGTTCCCGGTACGCGGCGACGCCGTCCGCCTTGAGGTCGATGAGCAACTGCACGGGCCGGTGGTGACCGGCGTACACCGAGCCGTGGTTGGCCCTCACCCGGGCCATCAGCGGGTCGAGGTAGAGAGCGCGCAGGGTGCGGGCAGGGTCGAGCTGGGCGGGCTCGTGGGCGACGAGGAGTTCCCCGCCCACGAGGAAGACGTCGGCCTCCACGCTGGTGAAGCCGTGTGCCAGCGCGTCATGGAGGGGCCTGCGGTGCAGGTAGTCGTTGTGCGCGTGTGCGCGGCGCACGGGCGTCACGGCCGCCGCCGCCGTACCCGCCCGCGTCGCCGCCCGGGCGGGTACGGCGGCGGCGGGTACGGCGGCGGTGGCGGCCGCTGCGGTGGTGGCGGCGAACGCGACGACGGCTGAACGGCGGGTCAGCGGTGCCATGGGGGGGCCTCCAGGGGCGCTGGGTGGTGCGGACTGACCCGAGTATGCGTCCGGTGACCGCCAAGCAGGGCCGGGCGGCGCCGAGTTGGCCGACTCTTCGACGTCCGTTTCCCCGGGCCCGGGCGTGACGGCCACGCAGCCCGGGCGTGAGACCACGCACCCCGGGCGTAACGGCCACGCAGTTCGGGCGTGACGGTCACGCGCCAGGCTGCTGCTCCACGCAGTCCGCCCACTGCGCCGTACGGTCGCACCAGCGCTCCAGCAGGACGCGGTCGTGGCCTACGGCGAGAAGCCCGGCGCCATGGTCGTCGCGGTACGTCTCGACCGCGGCGACCAGGGCGGCGGTCGTCGAGGCGTCGAGCATCGCGGTCATCTCGTCACACACCAGCCAGCGCGGGCGCAGCACCAGAGCGCGGGCCAGGCAGGCACGCTGCAACTGGCCGTCGCTGACCTCGTGGGGGCGCCGCCCGAGCAGGTCGTCGGTGAGGCCTACCGTGCGGGCCAGCTCGGCGACCCGGTCCGTCGCCTCGTCGCGGCGGCCCGTCGCGCGCAGCGGCTCGGCGATCAGGTCACGCAGCCGCAGCCGGGGGTCGGCGGACATGCGGGGCTGCTGGAAGACGACGCCGATCGCGGTGCGCAGGTGCCGCGGGGCGCGGTGCCGCCAGCCGCGTACCTCCTCGCCGTCCACGACGACCCGCCCCGCGTCCGGGCGGTGCAGCAGCGCGGCGACCCGGGCGAGGGTGGACTTGCCGCAGCCGCTCGGGCCGAGCAGGCCGACCGCCTCGCCGGGCGCGACGCTCAGCGAGGCGCCACGGAAGACGGGTGTGCGGGGTTCGTATCCGGCGGTGATGGCGTCGAGTTCAAGCACGAGCGCCCTCCTCGGTGGTCTGTGCGCCGGCACCGGCGCCGGAACGGGCGCGCGAACGGGCGCGGGAAGGGCTGTCGACGCGGCCGTCGCCAACCGCGTCGACACCACCCGCGCCCGCGCCGCCGCCCCCGCCCACGTGGTGGCACGCGACGCCGTCCACCAGCCGGGGCACGGAACCGCATGCCCCGGAAACCCGGTCGCAGCGGGGCGCGAAGGCGCAGCCGGGCGGGAGGGCGCCCAGTTCCGGGGGCAAGCCCGGGATGGGGGTGAAGTCGCGTTCCGGGAGCGCGGCGAGGAGGCCGCGGGCGTAGGGGTGGCGGGGGCCGGGCGCGCCGAAGAAGCGGGCGGCGCCGGTGAGTTCCACGATCCGGCCCGCGTACATCACCGCCACCCGGTCGGCGATCCGCTCGGCGGCCGCCAGGTCGTGGGTGATCATCAGCAGCGCGCGGCCGTCGTCGGCGTGCCGGCGCAGTTCGTCGGCCGTCCGGTCGACCAGGTCGCGGTCGAGCCCCGTCGTCGGCTCGTCGGCGAGCAGCAGCGGGGCGTCGCCGATGAGCGCGAGGGCGGTGGCGGCGCGCTGGGCCTGGCCGCCGGAGAGTTGGTGCGGGTAGTGGTCCAGGAGGGCGCGGGGGAACGAGGCCCGTTCAGCGGCCGCCACGGCGGCCTTCCGTATGTCCGCCCGCGGCGTGGCCGTCAGCTCGCGCACCGTCTCCTCCAGTTGTGCGCGCACGGTGCGCACGGGCGTCAGGTGCGCGGCCGGGGACTGCGGGACGAGTCCGATGCGCCGTCCTCGTACCGTACGGGTGAGCGTGCGCTCGTCGGCGGCGAGCAGGTCGATGCCGTCGAGCACGGCCGTACCCGCGGTCTGGGCGTTGCCCGGCAGGAGTCCGAGCAGGGCGGACGCGAGGACGGACTTGCCACAGCCGCTCTCGCCGACCAGGGCCAGGCACTCCCCCGCCGCCAGGTCGAAGCTCACGGCGCTGACGGCGGCGATGTGACGGCCGCCGCGCATCCGGAAGCGTACGGACAGGTCCCTTACGGAGAGGACGGGCGTCACAGCATCAGCTCCGATCGGCGGCGGGGGCTGATCCGTTCCCGCCAGGCGCCGGCGAGGCCCGCGATGGCGAGCGTGGGGATGATCAGGAACAGCCCGGGGAAGAGGGTCGGCCACCAGTCCCCGGCGAGCAGTGAACCGCGTGCCGTCTGCACCAGGTTGCCGAGGCTCGCCTGGTGGGCGGGGAGGCCGAGGCCCAGGAAGGAGAGAGCCGACTCGTGCCACATGGCGTGCGGCACCATGAGCACGGCCGCGAGACCGGCTTGCGGCACCACAGCCGGCACCAGGTGGCGGACCGTCACCCGCCATCGGGACGCGCCGCCGGAGATCGCCGCGTCGATGTACGGGCGCGAGCGCAGCGACAGCACCTCGGAGCGGACGATCCGGGCCGTGGACAGCCAGTGCGTCAGCGCGACGGAGACGATGACCGGCCATACGCCGGGCCGGAACATCGCCACGATGAAGATGCCGAGCAGCAGGTGCGGTACGGACGAGAAGGTGTCGACGAGCCGCATGACGAGCCGGTCGGTCCAGCCGCCGAAGGCCGCGGCCGCCGCACCGACCGCCGTACCGATGACGGTGGCGACCAGCGCCGCGACGAGGCCGACGAGCAGCGAGACGCGCAGCCCGTAGACGCAGCGCAGCAGCAGATCACGGCCGACGTCGTCGGTGCCGAACGGGTGGGCGGGCGACGGCGGCCGGAGCTTCAGCGACAGATCGACGGCCTGCTGGTCGAGCTGGACCAGCGGCGGTACGACGAGCACGGCCAGCACCACGGCGGTCACGATCGCGGCGGACACCGAGACCCGGACGGTGCGGGTGGAGCGGCGGGCGCGCCCGTGGGACCTCCACACGACGTCAGCCATCGAAGCCCACCCTCGGGTCGGCGAGCCCGTACAGCAGATCCGACAGCAGGTTGCCGAGCAGGACCGCCGCCGTGGCGAGGACGGTGAGCGCGGCGAGGAGCGGGAAGTCGACGGACGTGGCGGCCTGGACGGTGGCGGCCGCGATGCCGGGCCAGCTGAAAACGGACTCAACAAGCAGAGCGCCTGTGATGAGCTCGGGCACGCGCGAGCCGATGAGCGTGAGCATCGGCAGCATGCCGGACCGGAGCGCGTGCCCGAGCAGCACGGTGCGTTCGTTCAGGCCACGCGCGCGTGCCCCCCGCACCGGGTCCTCGTCCAGCGCGTCGGCGACGCCCTGTCTGACGTACAGGAAGAACCACGGCAGTTGGGAGACGCCCAGGACGAGCGCGGGCAGCACCAGGTGCGAGGCGACCTGTCCGAAGGTGACGGTGTCGCTCGCGGTGTCGGTGAGTCCGCCGGCCGGCAGGACACCCAGCTTCAACGCGAAGAACCAGATGGCGAGCAGTCCGAGCCAGAAGGCGGGGGCGGCTTCCAGTGTGTACGCGGCGGAGGTGACGGACCGGTCAAGCCAGCCGCCCTGCCGGCGCGCGGCGAGCACGCCCAGCGCCGTACCGAGCACGATGGCGACGGCGAAGGCGGCCCCGGCGAGCAGGGCGGACCAGCCGATCCGCTCGGCGATCACATCGGCGACGGGCTGGCGCATGACGCTGGAGTCGCCGAGGTCGCCGGTGACGGCCGAGCCCAGCCAGTGCCACCAGCGCGAGACGAGCGGCTGGTCGACGCCGAGGTTGGCGCGCAGCTGGTCGAGGTTGTCCTGCGAGGCGGTCAGGCCCGCCGTGCCCGCGTACGCCTTGACCGGGTCGAAGGGGGAGGCCGCGGCGACGGCGAAGACACCGAACGTCACCGCGAGGAGGACGGGGACGGCGAACAGGGCCCGCCGTCCCGCCATCCGGGCCATCGCCGCCCAGGGGACGCGACGGGTCACTTCTTCGCGTCCTTGGGGATCCAGTCCTCGACGTTCCACCAGGGGCCGGAGGCGAGACCGTGGTCGTGCGGCTCGACCTGCGTGGACAGCCCGCTCCACTTGTCGCTGACGACGTAGAGGTGGTCGATGTGGGTGAGGAAGGTGTAGCCGGGGTTCTTCACCAGCTCGCGCTGGACCGTGTCGTACGCGGCCTTGCGGGCGGTCTTGTCGTCGGTCGTGCGCCCGTCGTCGAGGGCCTTGTCGACGGCCGGGTTGTCGTACCAGGCCATGTTGTTGAAGCCGTCGCCGCCGAGGGAGGACTTGAGCAGCAGGTACTGGTCGAAGTCGGGGTCGCCGGGTGAGCCGCCGCCCGCGAGGACCGCGTCGTGCTTCATGCGCGGCTCGATGACCTCCCAGGTGCCGGCCTGGGTCTTGATCTCGATGCCGGCCTTCTTGGCGTCGGAGGCGTACGCGAGGGCGTGGTCCTGGCGGAGCTTGTCGCCGGAGAGGTACCACAGCGGGAACGCGGCGCGGACGCCGTCCTTGACGCGGATGCCGTCGGGGCCGGGCTTCCAGCCCGCGTCGTCGAGGATCTTCTTGGCCTTGGCGAGGTCGTGGGGGCGCTCGGTGCCCTTGGTGAACCACTCGCTGCCGGTCGGGACCGGACCGTAGGCGGGCTTTCCGGCGCCTTCGAGGATCTTGTCGACCATGGCCTGGCGGTCGACGGCGATGTCGAGGGCCCGGCGGACGGCGGTGTCACCAGCGACCCTGTTGTGCGTCGGCAGGGTCACCAGGCGGTAGTCGTACGTCTTCGCCGCGTACGTCTTCTTCGCCTTGTCGTTCGTGAAGCCCTTGGCGAGGTTCGGGGGCAGGATCGCGCCGTCGAGGTCGCCGGAGCGCAGCCGGGTGGCGCGGACGTCGTCGTCCTTGATGATCGCCATGGTGAACTTCTTCACCTGCGGCGCGCCGCCCCAGTAGTGCGGGTTGGCCTTGAAGCTGATCTTCTCGCCCTTGGACCAGTCGGTGAGGACGTAGGGGCCGGTGCCTATGGGCCTGGTGGTGAACGGGCCGGAGTTGACGTCCTGCCCGGCCGCGATGTGCTCGGGGGCGATGGCGAGGACGGTGCGCTGGGCGAAGGGCGCGTAGGGGTACTTGAGGGTGAAGACGACGGTGTCGTCGCCGACCGCCTTGACGTCCTCCAGGGCGTCGAGCTCGGTCTTGGAGGCGTTGTTGGTCTTCTTGTCGAGGATGGTGCGGTACGTGAAGACGACGTCCTTGGCCGTGAACGGCTTGCCGTCGCTGAAGGTGACGCCCTTGCGGAGCGTGTACGTGTACGTCAGCCCGTCCGCGCTCACCTCGGGCAGCGCGACAGCCAGCGCGGGCTTCAGCCTCAGGTCGTCGTCGAAGGCGAGCAGCCCGTCGAAGATCTTGGAGTTGCCGTCCTTGCCGTAGCCGAGGAGGGGGCTGAGCGTCTCGGGCTCGTACGCGATGCCGACGACCGCGCTGTCCTGGGCAGCGGAGCCGGCTCCGGTGGCGCCCGGGTTGGAGCAGGCCGCCGCGGTGATGGCCAGGGCTCCGGCCAGCGTGGCGGCGGCCATGCCGCGTAGTGATCGGGCGGTCATGGTTCCACACCCCTCATGAAGATCGGCTGTTATTGCGAACAGCTCGCAATTAAACAGCATGTAGAGGGGTGCGGTCCTCTCGCGGTCCTTACCGGGCGCCCTTACCAGGCGCCCTTACCAGGTGTCCTGCCGGGTGTCCTGCCCGGTGTCCTGCGGCGTGCCTTACCGGGCTGCGTGCCCGGTCATCCGGGCGCGGGAAGGTTCACCAGGCCGGCGAGGGTTTCCTTGTGCCGGCCCGCCGAGCCGAGCGCGATCGCGTCGGCCTTGGCCCGCTTCAGGTAGAGGTGGGCCGGGTGCTCCCAGGTCATGCCGATGCCGCCGTGCAGCTGGACGCACTCCTCGGCGGCGTGCACGGCGACGCGCGAGCAGTACACCTGGGCGACGGCCACGGCGAGCGGCGCCTCGGGGCTGCCGGTGGCGAGCGCGTCGGCGGCGTTGCGCGCGGCGGCCCTGGCGCCCGCGACCTCCAGCCACAGCTGCGCCATGCGGTGCTTGAGCGCCTGGAAGGAGCCCACGGGCCGGTTGAACTGGTGGCGCTCGCGGGTGTGCCGGACCGTCTCCTCCAAGCACCACTCGGCCACGCCGAGCTGCTCGGAGGCGAGGAGTCCGGCCCCCGCGAGCAGCCCGCGGCGGACCGCCGCGCGGGTGGCGTCCGCGTCGGCGAGCCGGGTGCCCGCGCCGTCAGGGACGGTCACGGCGGCGAGGGGGCGGGTGAGGTCCAGTGGAGTCTGCGGCGCGATGCCGGCCTCGGCGGCGTCGACCGCGTACAGCCCGTCCGGGCGCGGCACGAGCAGGACGTCGGCGCGGGCGGCGTCGGCGACGCCCGTGACGGTCCCGGTGGTCGCCGGCTCGTGGTCCGGCCCGGCGGAGAGCGGGACGGCGAGCACGGCGACCTCGCGGCCGGTGGCGAGACGGGTGAGCAGGTCGGTGGCGCCGGCGGCGAGCAGGGTCTCGGTCGCGATCACCGAGCTGGTGAGGTACGGGACCGGGGTCACCGCGCGGCCGAGCTCCTCCAGGACGACGGCGGCCTCGCGGTGGGTCGCGCCCTGGCCGCCGAGCTTCTCGGGGACGAGGAGTCCGGCCGTCCCCATGCCGGCGGCGAGGGCCTGCCACAGGGCGGGGTCGCAGGGGCTGTCGGCCTCGACGCGGCCGGGCAGGGCCGCCGGGTCGGCGCGGTCGGCGAGGAGGGATCGTACGGCGGCGCGCAGATCGCTCTCGGCCTGCGAGTACAGCAGGTCCGTCTCGGCGGGCGTACGGTCGTCACCGGCCCGGGTGTGGTCGTTGCGGGCGGGCGTGTGGTCCGTCATCGCGCCAGGTCCTTCCATGCGACGTCCTTGTCGTTGCGCGGCTCGGCGGGCAGCCCGAGGACGCGTTCCGCGACGATGTTCAGCAGTACCTCGCTCGTGCCGCCCTCGATGGAGTTGCCCTTGGAGCGGAGGTAGCGGTAGCCGGCGTCGCGGCCGGCGAAGTCGACCAGCTCGGGGCGGCGCATGGTCCAGTCCCCGTACAACAGGCCCTCCTCGCCGAGGAGTTCCACCTCCAGGCCGCTGATCTCCTGGTTGAGGCGGGCGAAGGCGAGCTTCATGCCGCTGCCCTCGGGGCCCGGCTGCCCTGCGGCGAGCTGCTGGCGCAGCCGTTCGCCGGTCAGCCGCGCGACCTCGGCCTCCACCCACAGGTCCAGCAGGCGCTGGTGGAGGTCATGGGTGCGCAAGCAGGGGCGCTGGCGCCAGGTCCGTGAGACGGGCCCGATCATGCCGCCCTCGCGCGGGACGCGCATGCCGCCGATGGAGACGCGCTCGTTCATCAGGGTGGTCCGGGCGACCTTCCAGCCGTCGCCGACCGCGCCGAGGCGGTGGGCGTCGGGGATGCGGACGTCCGTGAGGAAGACCTCGTTGAACTCCGCCTCGCCGGTGATCTGGCGCAGTGGCCGCACCTCGACGCCGGGGTCGGTCATGTCGCACAGGAAGTAGGTGATGCCGCGGTGCTTGGGCAGGTCCGGGTCGGTGCGCGCGATGAGGATGGCCCAGCGGGCGATGTGGGCGCTGGAGGTCCACACCTTCTGCCCGTTGACCACCCATTCGTCGCCCTGACGTACGGCGCGGGTGCCAAGGGCCGCCAGGTCGGAGCCGGCGCCGGGCTCGCTGAACAGCTGGCACCAGACCTCCTCACCGACCCACAGGGGGCGCAGGAAGCGCCGCTTCTGCTCCTCGGTGCCGTACGCCAGGATGGTCGGCGCCGCCATGCCGAGGCCGATGCCGATGCGGCGCGGGTCGTTGTCGGGGGCCCCGGCGGCTTCGAGTTCGGCGTCGACGACGGCCTGGAGGGAGCGGGGGGCGTCGAGGCCGCCGAGTCCCACCGGGTAGTGGACCCAGGCGAGGCCGGCGTCGAAGCGGGCCTTGAGGAAGTCGGTACGGCCGGTGGTGGCGGGCGGATGCGCGGCCAGCAACTCGCGCGTACGGCGGCGCAGTTCGGCGGCGTCGGTCATCATGCGGCTCCTTCCGTGACGGCCGGGAGGACGACCAGCCGACCGGTGGTGGTGCCGTCGGCGACGCGCTGCACGGCGGCCGCCGCGTCCTCGAAGGCGACCCGGTCGCTGATCAGCGGCTTGATCAGGCCCTTGGCCGCGTACTCGGTCAGGGTCTCGTGACAGCGGCGGACCGCCTGGGGGTCCTTCTGGTGATAGAGGCCCCAGTGCAGGCCCACGATCGAGTAGTTCTTCACCAGGGCGTGGTTGAGTGCGGGCGCCGGGATGTCGCCACTGGCGAAGCCGACGATGACGATGCGGCCCTCGAAGGCCACGCACTTGGCGGACTTGGCGTACGCGTCGCCGCCGACCGGGTCGTACACGACGTCGGCGCCCCGGCCGCCGGTGGCGTCCTTGACGGCCGCGACGATGTCCTCGCCGCGCCGGTCGATGACGACGTCGCAGCCCAGCTGCCGTGCGACGGCGGCCTTCTCGGCGCCGCCGACGACCCCGATGACCCTCGCGCCGGCCGCCTTGCCGAGCTGGACGGCCGCGCTGCCGACGCCGCCGGCGGCGGCGTGGACGAGGAGCGTCTCGCCGTCCCGGAGGCCCGCCCGGCGGTGCAGCCCGAACCAGCCGGTCTGGTAGCCGATGTGCAGGGCGGCCGCCTCGGCGTCGTCGAGCGCGTCGGGCGCGGGCAGGACCGCCGACTCGTCGGCGACGGCGTACTCGGCGAGGCCGCCGTACGGCAGCGCGGGTGTGGCGATCACGCGCCGGCCGTCCTCGGTCTCGCCGCAGATCTCCACGCCGGGTGTGAAGGGCAGGGGCGGGCGTACCTGGTAGTGGCCACGGCACAGCAGCGCGTCGGGGAAGTTGATGTTGGCGGCCCGGACCCTCAGCAGGAGTTGCCCGTCGCCGGGCGTGGGCCGGTCCCCCTCTTCGCGCCGCATCACCTCGCTCGGCTCGCCGTTCCGGTGCACTCGCCATGCCTGCATTGAGGGCCTCCACAAAGAGTCGGGCAGTACGGCACTGGTCCGCAGCTGCCCGCATACTAAGCGGTCGCTTGCCGATCGGGGAACCGCCTCAAGGCCCCTTCTCAGGAGTTCCGCGGGTTGTTCGGCCTGTTCCGACTGTTCGGCCTGTTCTGACTCTTCGACCTGTTCTGACTCTTCGGGTCGTCCGGGCTGTTCGGGCCCTCCGGGCTGTTCGGGTCGTGCGGGCCCTTCCGGCTCCTCGCGCTCTTCGGCTTGGCGCGCACATGCATGCGCTCGCCCTGGGGCCCGAACAGGCTCAGGAACTCCACCGGCCTCTCCCCCGCCGCCCCGAACCAGTGCGGCACCCGCGTGTCGAACTCCGCCGCCTCGCCCGCCCCCAGCACCAGGTCGTGCTCGCCGAGCACCAGCCGCAGCCGTCCGGAGAGCACGTACAGCCACTCGTACCCCTCGTGCGTGCGCGGCTCGGGCTGCTCGCCGCCCGGCTGCTGGACCACCTTGTACGCCTGGAGGCCGCCCGGCCGGCGGGTGAGCGGCAGCATGGTGCGGCCGTTGCGGACGATCGGCTTGGCGCGGACGCGGGGGTCACCGACCGGCGGCGCGCCCACCAGCTCATCCAGCGGCACTTGGTGGGCGCGGGCGATGGGCAGGAGCAGCTCAAGGCTCGGGCGGCGCTGTCCCGACTCCAGCCGGGACAGGGTGCTGACGGAGATGCCCGTGGCCGCCGACAGCGCGCCCAGCGTCGCCCCGCGCTCCCGGCGGATCCTGCGGAGCCGGGGACCCACTTCGTTCAGTACGGCGTCGAGCCGCGCTTCGTCATCCATCACCCTATTGCAGAAACAGCAAGAGAGTTTGTCAATCGAGCGTCCTTCCCGCCGTCGTCACGGCATGGACGGAAACCGGATGGCATAGAGCACGCATACGACGTCGTGGTCGTCAGTGGCCGCGCGGCCGGGCTCAGCGCCGCGGTGGTCCCGGGGCGTACCCGGCGGCGGACGCTGGTGGTCGACGCGGGACGGCCGCGCACCGCCCCGGCCGTCGACCGGCTCGTCAGCGGCTGAACACCTCGAAGGTCACGGCCGGGCGGCCGCCGAACCGTTCGGCCGCGGCCTCGGCGTTGGCGGTGAGGAAGGAGCGGCAGTACGCCTCCGGGTCCTGATCGGTCAGCGCCTCGATGTACGCCCGGTGCTCCAGCAGCGACTGTACGGCCCGCTCCATGCCCGGTGCCGCGTCCACCGCGTGCGTCGGCGCGGAGGAGCCCGCGACGGCCACCCACCGCACGCCGTCCCAGGGTTCGAGGCCCTGCTCGGTCAGCTCGGGGAAGATCCAGCGGTTGCCCGCGTCGCCCGCCGCGTCGAGGGTGGCACGGCCCACGGCGACATGGTCGGGCGTGTTCCAGGCGACCCCACCCCATGTGTCGCGGTGGTTGAGGGTGATGACGAGTTCGGGCCGGTGCCGCCGGATCGCGGCGGCGATATCACGGCGCAGGGCGAGGCCGTACTCGATGACGCCGTCCTTGTGGTCGAGGAACTCCACCGTCGACACGCCGACCACCGCCGCGCTGGCCCGCTGCTCCCGCTCGCGCAGCGGGCCGCAGGCGGCCGGGTCGACGGCGTCGATGCCCGCCTCGCCGCGGGTCGCGAGGACATAGGCCACCTCGCGGCCACCGTCCGTCCAGGCCGCGACGGCCGCCGAGCAGCCGTACTCCAGGTCGTCGGGGTGGGCGACGACGGCGAGCGCACGCTGCCAGTCCTCGGGCATCGGCCGCAGCGGCCCGTTCACATGATCGGTCATGGCCGCAGGATACGGCCGCGTCCCCGCCCGCACAGTGGATGCGTGCCCTGTGCGGACGGGGACGGGCGGGGGACGGACGGGGACGGGCGGGGGACGGGCCGGGGCGTCAGTGCCGGCAGGGCGGGCAGGGGCGGGCAAGATGAGTCGGTCAGCCGGTGGGGAAATCGTCGGCAGTCCTGATCCGGTCGCGTACCCACACGCCGGCGGGCTTGAGCGGACCGGTACCGGTCCAGGGGCCGTTGTTCGCGCAGGTGCCGCTCTTGAGGACGGCGCCGGAGCGGTGGTCGTCGGAGAAGTTCCAGTTGACCCAGCTGATCTTCTTGCTCGCCATCAGGTCGAGATAGCGCTGCGACATGGCGAAGTCGTCGGCGCCTTCGCCCGCGTAGTTCTGGGTGCCGAACTCCGTGACGAAGACGGGCAGTTTGTCCGCGGCCCTGGAGAGGGTGTTCAGGTACTCGTCCCGGTGCGAGTACGCGTAGAAGTGGAAGGTGTACATGATGTTGCCGGCCCGCACGGGACTGGCCACGACCTCCCGCTCGTCGGAGCCCTCCGAGACGCCGAACGACGACCACGCGCGCGTGCCGACGAGGATCGGTGTGTGCGGGTCCTCGGCGCGGATGACGGGGATGAGTTCCTCGGCGTAGCTCCTGATACGGGACCAGCTCACGCCGTTGGGTTCGTTGGCGATCTCGTACAGCAGGTTGGTCTTGGCGCTGTGGCGCTGGGCGATCTCGGCGAAGAAGGTCTTGGCGCGGCTCAGGTTGTGGTGCGGGTCGCCCGGGCTGAGCATGTGCCAGTCGACGAGGGCGTACATGCCGCGTGCGGTGGCCTGCTCGATGATGGAGTGCACGAGGTCGGTGTACCTGCGCGGGTCGGTCTCGTAGCCGCCCTCCTGGATGTACATGGAGATGCGCAGGACGTCGGCGTTCCAGTCGGTGGCCAGCGCGTTCAGGGAGCCGCTGGTGACGCACTGGCGGTACCACTGGAGGCCGTGCGTGGACATGCCGCGCAGCTGGATGGGCTTGCCGTACTGGTTGCACAGCTTGGTGCCGCAGACCTTGAGCCGGCCGTTGACGGCGACCGGTGTCGCGGCGGACGGTGTCGCGGCGGCCGGGCCGGCGGCGGATGAGCCGTTCACCGTGGCCGGCCGCCCGGCGGTCCCGCCGGTGGGGGCGCCCGCGGTGGCGGTGGCGATGGTGGTGGCCGTGGTGAGGGTGAGGAGAAGGGCGGCGGCGAGCGTGGCGGCGCCGCCGAGGGAACGTGTCCGGGTCCGTGCCGGTCTCATGGGGGGTTCTCCGTTGTGTTCAGGGGAGTTGAGACTGGAAGGAAACTTTCCTGACGAAGGGATAGCAGTCGCCGGCCCACGCCTGCAAGGCGCATGACAAGGTCCGCGCGGGCTCCGCTGACCGGCGGGGCGAACGGATATCCACAGGCCCGGCGTTCGACGAACGACCGGGCTACCGTGTGGTGACCGTTCCCCACGATCAAGGTGGTGCCGCATGGCGCGTTTCGACCTGCCCCTCGAACAGCTCCGCACGTACCGCAGCGCTTCCCCGGAGCCGGAGGACTTCGACGCCTTCTGGGCCAAGACCCTGGACGAGGCCCGGTCGCACGACCTCGACGCGCGTTTCGAGCGGGTCGACGCCCACCTCGCGACGGTCGAGGTGTACGACGTGACCTTCGCCGGTTTCGGCGGGCACCCCGTCAAGGGCTGGTTCGTCCTGCCGGCCGGCACGACGCAGCCACTGCCGGTGGTGGTCCAGTTCGTCGGCTACGGAGGCGGGCGCGGGCTGCCGCACACGCATCTGCTGTGGGCGTCGGCCGGATGCGCGCACTTCGTGATGGACACCCGGGGTCAGGGCAGCGGCTGGGCCGGCGGTGACACCCCCGACCCGGTGGGCAGCGGGCCGGCCTACCCGGGCTTCATGACCCGGGGCATCGAGGACCCCTCCACGTACTACTACCGGCGCGTGTTCACCGATGCCGTACGGGCGGTGGAGGCGGCCCGCTCGCACCCGATGGCCGACGCCTCCCGCACGGCGGCCGTCGGCGCCAGCCAGGGCGGCGGGATCGCGCTGGCCGTGGGCGGACTGGTGGCGGACCTGGCGGCGATAGCGCCGGACGTACCGTTCCTGTGCGACTTCCCCCGGGCGACCACGCTCACCGACCGCGCCCCGTACCGGGAGGTGGCCGGTTACCTGAAGACCCACCGCGGCCGGTCGGAGCAGGTCGCGCGGACGCTGGCGTACTTCGACGGCGTCCACTTCGCGGCGCGCGGTTCGGCGCCCGCGCTGTTCTCCACCGCGCTGGAGGACCTGACCTGCCCGCCGTCGACGGTGTTCGCGGCGTTCAACGCGTACGCGCACGAGGAGAAGGCGATCGAGGTCTACGACTTCAACGACCACGAGGGCGGCGAGGCCTTCCAGCAGGACCGGCAACTGCGCTGGCTGCCCGGGAAGTTGACCGCTTCCTGACGACTGCCGCCAGCCGCACGGGGGCGAACGGGGCGCGGGGACACGGGGATTGACGCCCCCGAGCCGGGGACTCGGGCGCGGGGTGCGGAGCAAGCGCTATTGACCGTGAGCCGGTGTGCACCTAGGTTCTCCCGGCAACGGGGGAAAGCGCTTGCTATCCGGGCTCGCGCCCCCGCTCCCGAGGGGGTGTGTGTCACGTCCAGGCGTGGATCGCGCGATGAAACCGTCCGGGTCGCCGTCGTCGGCACCGGAGCCATCGCCCGGGGCAGTCATCTGCCCGCCCTGGCGGCGCTGGCGGCCGAGCAGCCGCTACGGGTGGTGGCGGCGGTGGACGTCGACGCCGACGCGGCCGCCGCCTTCTGCGCGGACGGCGCTGTCCCCCACCCGTACACCGACCTTGAGCGGATGCTCGACGAGCAGCGGCCCGACCTGGTGACCATCTGCACCCCGCCCCGGTTCCACCGCGACCAGACCGTGGCCGCGCTGCGCGCCGGGGCGTGGGTGTGGTGCGAGAAGCCGCCGTGCCCCTCACTCGCCGACTTCGACGCGATCGAGGCGGCCGAGGCCGAGGGCGGGCCGTACGCGTCGATCGTCTTCCAGCACCGCTTCGGCTCCGGGGCACGGCATGTGCGCGGTCTGCTGGCGGAGCAGACCCTGGGGCGGCCGCTGGTGGCGCACTGTCAGACCACCTGGTACCGGGGCACCGACTACTACTCCGCGCCCTGGCGGGGACGTTGGCACAGCGAGGGCGGCGGGCCCGCCATGGGGCACGGCATCCACCAGATGGACCTGCTGCTCGACCTGCTCGGCCCGTGGTCGCAGATCAGCGCCATGGCCGGACGGCTCGTGCACGACATCGAGACGGAGGACGTGTCGACAGCGCTGATCCGTTTCGGGAGCGGGGCTCTCGCCACGGTGGTCAACAGTGTGCTCAGCCCCGACGAGGTGAGCCGTATCCGCATCGACTGCGAGCGTGCGACCGTCGAACTGACCCATCTGTACGGCTACCGCAACGCGGACTGGCACATCACGCCCGCCCCCGGTGTCAACGCCGAGGAAGCGTCCCGCTGGCGGGACTTCGGGGCGGACGAGCCCAGTTCCCATCTGGCCCAGCTGCGTGGCCTGCTCGCCGACCTGCGCGCCGGGCGCCGCCCCCGCAGCAGCGGTGCCGATGGGCGCAGGAGCCTGGAACTGATCGCCGCGCTGTACAAGTCGGCGTTCACCGGCGCCACCGTGCGGGCCGGGGAGATCGCCCCGGGCGACCCGTACTACACCGCCCTGCACGGCGACGCGCCCGGCTGGGCCCCCGAGTCACCCGAGCCGCGCGAGGTGGTGGCCGGATGACTCCGGACCCCGCACGCACGCAGCCGCGCATCGTCCACGCGCACGGCGACCACGTCTCGGTGTCGGTGGGCGCGGTCGAGCTGCTGCGTTACGTCTACCGTCCCGAGGCGGCGTGGGAGGCGCCCAAGCCGTACATCCACCCGCTGCGCACCCTGGCCGGCCACACGGTCACGGACTACCGCCCGAACGACCACCGCTGGCACAAGGGCCTGCAGATGACGGCCTCCCACCTGTCCGGGCAGAACCTGTGGGGCGGCAACACCTACGTCCGGGGCGAGGGGTACCGGGCGCTGCCCGAGCGGGTCGGCTCCATGGCCCACCGGTGCTTCGACGAGCTGTCGGGGCGGGACGGCCGGGTCACCCTCACCGAGCGGCTGACGTGGCATCCGTACAGCGGGGAGCTGTGGGCCGAGGAGCTGCGCCGCATCGAGGTGCACGACGTCCACCCCGCCTCCGGCTCCTGGGCGCTGACCTGGTCGTCGGCCGTCACCAACCGGCGCGAGGAGCCGCTGCGGTTCGGCAGCCCGACCACGGAGGGGCGTCGGATGGCGGGCTACACGGGCCTGTTCTGGCGCGGTCCGCGTGCCTTCCGCGACGGTGGCGTCCTGGGCCCCGGCGGCGAGGGCCCCGGCCTGATGGGCAGCCAGTCCGAGTGGCTGGCCTACAGCGGCGAGCACGACGGGGCCGACGGCCACGCCACGCTCGTCTTCGCGCACGCGCCGGAGAACGACCACAGCGGCGCGGCCGGTTCCCACCCGGCGCACTGGTTCGTCCGCAACGACCCCATCGCGGCGGTCGCGCCGTCCTTCGCCTTCCATGACGAGCTGGTCCTGCCGCCCGGCGGCACCCTCTCCCGCCGCTACCGGATCCTGATCGCGGACGCCGCCTGGGACCGGGAGCGGATCGCCGCCCGGCTGAAGGAGCTGCCGTGGTGAGCCCCGCGGTATACGGCGGACTGCCGGGCGGGATCGGCGTGTCGCGGCTGCGGGTGTACGACTGGCCCGCCGCCGACGGCCTGCGCGGCGGCACCCCGCACCTGCATCTGACGTGCACCGAGGGCTATGTGGTGACGGGTGGCAGGGGGCGCGTGCAGACGCTCACGGCGTCCGGGTTCCAGGAGACGCCGCTCGCGCCCGGCGTCCTGGTGTGGTTCACCCCGGGGACGATCCACCGGCTGGTCAACGAGGGGGGCCTGGAGATCTCCGTACTGATGCAGAACCGGGGGCTGCCGGAGGCCGGGGACGCGGTCCTGACCCTCCCGCCCCGGCTGCTCGCCGACCCGGACACCTACCGTGAGGCGGTCGCCCTGCCGGCGGACCGTCCGGAGGCGGAGGTCGAGCGGGCGGCCCGGCACCGCCGCGACGTGGCGCTGGAGGGCTTCGCCGCGCTGCGGGCCGCTGCCGCGGTGGGCGATCCCGGCCCGCTCGCCGCGTTCCACCGGGCGGCGGCCCGGCTGGTGCGGGAGCGGGCGGGTGAGTGGCGGGCGCGCTGGCGGGAGGGCGCCGCCGCCGCGTCCGACGCCACCGGCCGCCAGCTCGACCTGCTGGAGGCCGGCGAGACCGGCTACCTGTCCGCCGCGCAGACGCGCGCGGAAGTCCCGTCCGCGTACGGCAGGTTCGGGATGTGCGGCAGGCTCGACGTGTACGACACGGGGGTGTGAGCGCCGCTGTCCGGACGTGTACGGCGCGGGGCGTCAGGCCACGGTATGGACGGGCCGGCGCGCACGGCGCCGGAGGTGAGAACGCCACGGTAAGGACAGGCAGGCGCGCACGGCGCCGGAGGTGTGAGCGGCACGGTACGGACGCCGGTGCGGGGGTCGTGCGGGGGGGCGGCATACTGACCGACCGGGCGCGATCACTTCCTACCCGCGAGGAGCAGCCATGGTTGACCGGATCGCCGCCGAGAAGACGACCTTCACAACGGTCTTCGAGGTGGGGTCGTCCTTCATGGAGCAGGCACGGGCCGTCGAGGCCAGGTTCCAGCACGCGATCGCCCCGGCGACGGTGGACTTCGACTTCGGTGAGATCAGCAGGGCGGCGAGCGGCATCCCCGACAGCTCGACCGTGAAGATCATCCGTGGCTGGGGGCTCCAGGAGACCGCCCCTGTCAGCGTCATGGTGCTGTCCCTCAAGGAGGCCGTGCGCCAGGCCCTTCCGCAGCCGTTCGCCAACCCCGCCTTCTGGGACAAGGCCGAGCGTGCGCTCACGCACGCCTTTGTGGACCTGGACCGGCAGGAGGGCACCCACCTCTCCTTCTACCGCGAGGAGCCGGACGGCACCAGCTACTACTACAACCTGCTGTTCGCCCTCCAGGACGAGGAGACCGAGGGGTTCCTGTACGCCGTCGCGTTCTGCGTCAATGTGACGGTCGCTCTGAGTCCCGAGGCCGTCCGGGCGCTGACCGTGGAGGACGTCGCGCAGTACACGATCCGCCTCAACGCCATCACCGTACGCCGGGAGTTGCCGGCCGCCGCCTGATCACCGCGGAGCGCCCCGCCCCGGCGGCCGGGGTGGGGCGCGTCGCCGTTCGCCCGTGCGGCGGCGGGGGCCGGTCAGGCGTTGGTCGCGGGGCGTGGTGTGCCGGCGGGCGCGGCGACGAGGTCGGGGAGGCGGTTGCCGACACTCCGGTACGTCAGGGGCAGCCCGGTCAGCCGGTCGGGCAGCAGGCAGTTCTTGCCGTCCACGATCACCGCGGGCGGTGCCATCCGGGCGGCCAGCAGCGACCAGTCCGCCTCGATCGTCTCGGGCCACTCGGTGAGGATGACGACCGCGCGGGCGCCCTGCACGGCGGTGGCCAGCTCCAGGCACGGCTGGGCGCCGGGGAACAGCCGCCGCAGGTGCTCGGCGTCGGTGGCCGGGTCCCAGACGCGGACGGCCGCCGCCTCGGCGACCAGGCGCGGAACAAGGGCCCGGCTGGGCGCCGCCCGCATGTCGTCGCTCCACGGCTCGTAGCGCGCGCCGAGGACCGCGATCTCGCTGCCGGCGAGGTCGTCGCCGAGTTCCTGGCGGAGCATGTCGCCCACGAGTCCGGGCTGTGCGCGGTTGACGGCGATGGCCGCGTCCAGCAGGGGTGTCGGTACGCCCCGTGCGGCGGCCCAATGGGCCAGTGCCGCGGTGTCCTTGGGCAGGCAGGAGTCACCGAAGCCCAGGCCCGGCTGGAGGAAGGCGTGGCCGATGCGCGGATCGAGTCCGGCGCCCTGCATCACCTTGTCGATGTTCAGGTCCGGCGTGGCGCACAGCCTGGCCATCTCGTTGGCGAAGCTGATCTTCATGGCGAGGAAGCTGTTGCTGGCGTACTTGATCATCTCGGCGGTGTCGGGACTGGTCACCACCCAGGGGCAGGCCAGCTCCCCGTACAGCCGGTGCAGCACCGGCAGGACGCTCTGCGACCACAGGCCGACCACGGTCCGCGACGGCGTCGTCCAGTCGTCCAGCGCGCTGCCCTGGTTGAGGAACTCGGGGTTGTAGGCGTAGCGGTCGCGCAGCTGCGGGTGGGCCTGGAGGAGCCGGGTGCTGGTGCCGGGAGGAACCGTGGACTTCAGCACCACGGCCGGTGCCGGCAGGAGTGCCGCCACGTCGAGGAGGGCCGACGTCACCTGGGAGAGGTCGGCGGCCCCGGTCTCGTCGGGCGGCGATCCCACCGTGATCAGGACGGCCTCGAAGGGTTCTCTGACGTGCGTGTGCTTCAGGTCGGCGGCGAAGTTGAGCCGGCCGGTCTGCATGGCCAGCGACAGCTCCTCCTGGAGGCCCGGCTCGGACACCGGTGTCCGGCCCGCCTCCAGCGCGGCCAGCCTGGCCGGCTCCCGTTCGATGCCTGTCACCTGATGGCCCTGCCGGGCAAGGGCCACGGCCCCCGTCACTCCGACATAACCCTGCCCGACGATGGCAACACGCACTCGACTCTCCCGACACCCGGCGACCCAGCAGGGGCTGCTGCCGCTCCGTACGCGGAAACGCCAGCTTGCTGCCGATGTCAGCGCACGGGCCACCGCTCCGGGGCAGACGGGTGATCCGGCGGCCTCGTCCGGGCACGGCTCCTCGGGCGCGATCCCCGGGCACGCCTCGGCCGGCCCGGGACGGCTTCGCGGGCGCCTCGGGAGGGGGGCGGCGCCTACGGAGTCGGCGGCGGCGCGTCAGCCGCCGCCACCGACCGTCCCGGGCCGGCCGGAGCCGCGATCAGCGGCGCCCGCGCAGCCGGCCGAGCAGCTGGCGCGCCTGGGAGCGCTTGCGCGGGTCGGCCGCGGCCCGCCGCGCGGACTGGACCGTCCGCCGGCCCTGCGGGCTACGAGTGAACTGCTTGATCCGCGTCATCAGTCCGGACATGGCACCTCCTGGAGTTCCGTAATGTGCGCCTACCCGGTGACGTGCCCTCAATGCGTGCCCTGTTCCACGCCGAGGTCCCCGCCGTCACCATTTCGGGTCGCCGATGTCGAGCAGCTGCTTCATGGACTCGGCGGCCCGTACCGCCGCGTCGCCGCAGCAGGTGTTGAACAGCACGTGCAGCTGTTCGACCTGCCCGGCCATGGCGCGCAGGCGCGGCACCCACTCCTCCAGCTCCTCGGCCGTGTACGTGTGACGGAACCGGTCCTCCTTGGTGCCGGTTCCCCACGCGGTACTGCGGCCGTGGAAGCGGACGACCGCGAGCTCGTCGGTGGTGACCGGCGTGACGGGAGGTATCGAGGTGGGCAGGCCCTGCACCATGTCCACGGCCACGGCGGCGGCGTCCAGGTCCCGAAGCAGCGCCACCGTGCCGGCCCGCCGGTCCTCCCGCCACCAGTCCGGGTGTCGGAACTCCACCGCCATGGGCCAGTCGGCCGCGCGTTTCCTGACCCGGTCGAGGACCGCCTCCGCCCGTGCGCCGGGCGCGAACCACGGAGGGAACTGGAACAGTACGGTTCCCAGGCGGCGTGCTTCGCGCAGCGGGTGCAGCGCGGCGCTGAAGCGCTGCCACACCTCGTCGAGCAGCCCGGGATCGCCGTCGCCGTACCCCGTCGTCCGGCCGTGCCGGGCGAGGGCGGGGCGTAAGTCGGCGGGCAGCGCGGCCGGCCGCGTCGGGTGGCCGGTGAGCAGGGAGAACGCCTTGACGTCGAAGCGGAATCCCGGTGGCGTGCGTTCGGCCCACAGGAGGCTGTTGCGGACCGAGGGCAGCCCGTAGTAGGTGGAGTCGACCTCCACCACGGGGAACCGTTCGGCGTAGTACCGCAACCGTCCCGCCGCGTCGCGCCGTCCGGGCGGGTACCACCCGCTGCGGACCAGTGCCGGGTCCGTCCACGCACACGTACCGACCGAGATCTCGCCCATGCGGCCCTCCCCTGCCCCGCGCCCTCCCGCTACGGCGTCGGCACCCGGGCGCCGATGGTGTGCGCCGTGGTCCTGGCCCGGGCCGCCGTGTGGGCCGTGGCCGCCTCGACCGCGCGGCGGGCCGAGCGCGACCGGGTCCGGGCGGCGCGCCGGCCGGTGGTGGCCGCGCGGCGGGAGCGGTAGGCGAGGGACGGCTTGCCGTGCGTGTCGGCGACCGCGATCAGCAGGCCGCCCAGCAGGGCGACGTTCTTGTAGAAGTGGACGCGCTGCCGTGCGCGTTCCTCGGGGTCCTCCACGTTCCAGTACGCGTGTCCGGCGAGCGTCGTCGGGATGAGCGTGGTGGCCAGAGCGAGGGCGGACAGCCGGGGAAAGCGCCCGAGGGCGAACAGCGCCCCGGCGCCTGCCTGGACGGCGGCGTTGACGCGCACCAGCCGCTCGGGATCGTCGGGCAGCCCCGGGATCCTGGCGGCGACGGGCCGAGCCACCGGTTCGGCCAGGGGGACAACGGGTTTGGGGTCGCGCAGTACGTGCAGTCCGCCGGTGACGAACGTGGACGCCAGCAGCGGACGGGCCAACTTCCGGAAAATCGCCATGCGGTACGGGTGCCCCGCCGCACGCTGGGCATGCCCGCCGGGGACGCCGGCACGGAGGGGCGGCGGGACGGAACACGGCACGACGGGCGATCATGGCTCGTGTACTGGTCACACACGACCGATGCGGAGGAGTGGAACAGATGCCGAACGAGCGCGCGGGACAGCCGACGCGGCCGGAGGATCTCATCGATGTGGCCCGACTGGTCACCGCGTACTACACCTTGCACCCCGACCCGGCCGAACCGGACCAGCGGGTCGCGTTCGGCACCTCGGGGCACCGCGGGTCCTCCCTCGCCGTGGCGTTCAACGAGGACCACATCGCCGCCACGAGCCAGGCGATCTGCGACTACCGGGCCCGGCAGGGCATCGACGGGCCGCTGTTCCTCGGCGCGGACACCCACGCGCTGTCCGAGCCCGCCCGGGTGACCGCCGTGGAGGTCTTCGCCGCCAACGGCGTGACCGTGCTCATCGACTCCGCCGACGGGTACACCCCGACCCCGGCCGTCTCGCACGCCATCCTCGCCCACAACCGCGGCCGCGCCTCCGGGCTCGCGGACGGTGTGGTCGTCACCCCCTCGCACAATCCGCCCGCGGACGGCGGGTTCAAGTACAACCCGCCCAACGGCGGGCCCGCGGGCTCGGAGACGACCGGCTGGATCCAGGAGCGCGCCAACGAGCTCATCACGGGTGGCCTGAAGGACGTGCGGCGGCTGCCCTACGCCCGCGCGCTGGCGGCCCCGACGACCGGGCGGTACGACTTCCTCGGCACGTACGTCCGGGACCTGCCGTCCGTACTGGACCTGGACGCCGTGCGGGCCGCGGGGCTGCGCATCGGCGCCGATCCGCTGGGCGGGGCGTCGGTGGCGTACTGGGGCCGCATCGCCGAGGAACACCGCCTCGACCTCACGGTGGTCAACCCGTACACCGACCCGACCTGGCGGTTCATGACGCTCGACTGGGACGGCAAGATCCGGATGGACTGCTCGTCGCCGTACGCGATGGCGTCGCTGATCGACAACCGCGACCGGTTCCGGATCGCCACCGGCAATGACGCGGACGCCGACCGGCACGGCATCGTGACCCCGGACGGCGGGCTGATGAACCCCAATCACTACCTCGCCACCGCGATCGACTACCTCTACCGGCACCGCGAGAACTGGCCGGCCGGCGCGGGTGTCGGCAAGACGCTGGTGTCCTCCGGCATGATCGACCGGGTGGCCGCCGACCTCGGCCGTGAACTCGTCGAGGTCCCGGTCGGGTTCAAGTGGTTCGTGGAGGGGCTGGCCGGCGGCACGCTCGGGTTCGGCGGCGAGGAGTCCGCCGGGGCCTCCTTCCTGCGCCGTGACGGCTCGGTGTGGACGACCGACAAGGACGGCATCGTCCTGGCGCTGCTGGCGTCCGAGATGCTGGCGGTGACGGGGCGCACGCCGAGCGAGCGTTACGCGGAACTCACCGCCCGGTTCGGCGAGCCCGCGTACGCGCGTGTCGACGCGCCCGCCACGCGGGAGGAGAAGGCCGCGCTCAGCCGCCTCTCCCCCGCCCAGGTGACCGCCGACACCCTCGCGGGCGAGCCGATCACCTCGGTGCTCACGAAGGCCCCGGGCAACGGGGCGCCCATCGGGGGCATCAAGGTGTCCACCGCCGGCGCCTGGTTCGCCGCACGCCCTTCGGGCACCGAGGACGTCTACAAGGTGTACGCGGAGTCCTTCCGGGGCCCCGACCACCTGAGCCGTGTGCAGGAGGAGGCCCAGGCCGTCGTATCGGCGGCCCTACAGGCCTGACGCCGCGCCCCCGCCCCAGGGGTCCTCGGATGGGGGCTCTTGGGGCGCGGCACGGGTGGCGCGGCGGTGACCGGGGGCGTCGCCGTGCCGCTCGTCGCCGTGCCGCCCCCGGCGCATGTGCGCGACGGCGCGCGAGAGCTTGTCGAGGGTCCACACGGCGCCCAGGGACAGGGCGGCGAAGCAGACGAGGAACGCCACGGCGGCCGACACGAAAAGCAGGGGTCCGCCGAGGGACGTCGCGCCCCGGAACAGCGGCCCCGCCGCCCCACCGGCCGCGCCCACGGCGGGGACGAGCAACGCCATGCACACGACCGGCCCCCTGCGGGGCCGGTCGTCGTCCTCACGTATGTGGTCGTGGCCGTCCCCATGGGGCTGCTGATCGCTTCTTCCCTCGCTCACGGGGTCAAGTGTGCCTCGAAGACGATCTCCGGTGCCCGGCACGGCGGTGGCGCCCGCCGCGGAGGGCGGGCGCCACCGGATGCGGGGAAGGGCCGGGGAAGTGCCGTGGTGTCAGGAAGCCTGTGGCCGCGGCAGCCGCACCTGGCCGAACAGGAGGGCGTAGCCGTTGGGGAGTTGGGCCAGGATGCGGTCGACGAGGCCGGGCCCGGCGAGCTGGGCGACGGCCCGCAGGACGGAGCCGACGTCCCAGCGGGCTGCCCCCGCCCCGGTCCCGGTCCGGGCGGCCACGTCCTGCACGAACCCGAATCCGCTCAGCGGCTCGGTGGCGGGGACCTGCGAGGCGAACTCGCGGGCCACCTCCTTGGGGAGGCGCTGGGCGAGTTCGACCCGTTCTTCTCCGGTGACCTGGCGGCCGAGCGCCGCCAGCACGCTGCGGGTGACCGCTTCCGCCTGCGCCTGGGTGGAGTAGAGGCCGTTGCGCTGCACCTGGTCGATGAGCTGGTGGTACGTCGTGGCCGCGGCGGGACGCGCGGCGGGGAGAGTGGTGAGCATCGTCCGGGAGAGACCTTTTCCGTCGAAGGAGAGCCGTCGAAGAAGCGCCGTCGAAGAAGCGCCGTCGAAGGAGAGCCGTCGGCCGCCGAAGGAGCCTCGAAGGGGAGAGGGAACCGTCAGGCCGTGAGCCGGCGCGGGGATCCGCCGGAGCTGATCCTGATCTTCCGGGGCTTCGCCTTCTCCGACAGCGGCAGCCGCAGGGTGAGGACTCCGGCGTCGTACGAGGCGTCGATCCGTTCGGTGTCCAGGGTGTCGGCGAGCAGCAGCTGACGGGTGTGGGTGCCCGTGGGGCGCTCGGAGGCGATCATCGGCGTGCCGCTCGGGGCCGGTGAGCGGCGTTCGGCCGTGATGGTCAGCACGTTCTGCTCGATGTCGAGGTCGATGGTCTCCGGGTCGATGCCCGGCAGGTCGACGTGTACGACGAACTCGTCTTCGTTGCGGTAGGCGTCCATCGGCATAGCCGCCGGGCGCACTGCGCTGCCCAGCATCTGCTGAGCGATCCGGTCGAGTTCACGGACAGCGTCAGTACGCATGAGCATCACAAGTCACTCCTTTGCTTGATTCTGCGTGCGATGCCCTACGGCTTGTTATATAGCCTGACACCCACAAAGTTGACAAGCACCGGCTCAGATGCGGTCGTTGGGCCGGGCGGGGGCGCGAACCCGTCGCATCGGCACACCACCCCTCCGAGCGCCGGGGCGCGCACACCTCCGCCCACCGGGAGTAACGGCATCGCTCCAGTGGGTGATGGCCGGGTGTGCCCTTCACCTGCTTTTCTACAAATGCCCCTGTCGTGGCGCACTGGGTGACGCCGCGTCACACTCCCGAACGGAGTATCGAATGAGGCTGTCCCGACGCTGCAGCGCCGCGGCGTTCCTGCTGCTGATCCCCCTCGCCGCACCCGCCTTCGCGGCCGAACCCAGTCCGGAGCCCCGTCGATCCGCCCCCGCGCCGCTGCACACCACGACGGCGCCCGTCCCCGACCAGTACATCGTCACCCTCAGTCCGGACAGCGTGTCGGCCCAGGTGACCCAGCGGGTCGGGGTCACCCCCCTCTTCTCCTACGAGAAAGCCCTGCGTGGCTTCGCCGCCAGACTCGACGCCTCCCAGCTGGCGACGGTACGCGACCTCCCCGAGGTCCAGGCCGTCGAGCAGGACGCCGTGGTGAGCGTCGCGCCCCTCCCCGCCGGCGAGCCGTCACCTCGGGTGCCCGCGAGCAGTTGGGGCCTGGACCGGATCGACCAGCCCCATCTGCCGCTCGACAACCAGTTCAACGTCAACAGCACGGGATCGGGCGTCACGGCCTTCATCCTCGACAGCGGTATCGACTACCGGCACTCGGAGTTCGGCGGCCGCGCGGTGCCCGGCTTCGACGCGATCAGGGACGGACGCAACGGCCAGGACTGCCATGGCCACGGAACCCATGTCGCGGGTACGGTCGGCGGCGCCAACCACGGCGTCGCCCGGGCCGCGACGCTGGTGAGCGTCCGTGTCCTCGACTGCCAGGGCAGGGGCTCGAACGCGGGGGTCATCGCCGGGCTGGACTGGGTGGCCCGCAACGCGAGGCAACCGGCGATCCTCAACGCCTCACTGGGCGGGCCGAGGAGCTTCGCCGTGAACTACGCGGCCACCGCCCTGTCCGACAGCGGCGTCCTCCCCGTGGTCGCCGCCGGCAACGACGGTGCCGACGCCTGCGGCGTCTCCCCGGCGAGCGCCGACCGGGTGGTGACGGTCGGGGCGACCAACATGCGGGACCAGGAGACCGACTTCTCCAACTTCGGCCCCTGCCTGTGGATCTACGCGCCGGGCGCGGCGATCGTCTCGGCCAGACTCGGCGGCGGCAGCGTGGCGTTGAACGGTACGTCGATGGCCAGTCCGCATGTCGCGGGCGTCGCCGTCCTGTTCAAGGGCAGGCACCCGAGCGCCGCGCCCGGGGACATCGCCGGATGGCTGGCCGACCAGTCGGTCAAGGGCGTACTGATGGTGAGCGAGGGCTCCCCCAACCGCCTGGTCCAGACCGGCGGACTCTGACTCTTCCGGCTGGTTCCGCTCTTCCGGCTGCTTCCGCTCTTCCGGCTCCTCCGGTCGCCCGCCAGGCGTGGGCGTCGGGGCGTCGGCGGCGCGTCAGCGCCGGGCGGCGCCTGAGTGGGCGTGCAGGGTGCGCGCGACCCTGGGGCCGAGCCAGCGCTTGAGTCTGCGCAGCGCCTGAAGCTGCTCGGCGGCGCGGTCGATCCGGTAGTACAGCTGGGGCGGGACGTGCGGCAGCAGGGGGGAGTGCCGCTGGCCGAGCAGCGCGAACATCTGCGGCGGCGCCAGCTGGATGTAGCGCGGCAGGTCCTCGTACCACTGGGCGCTGTAGCGGGCCGCGCTCTGGGCGGACAGGATCGCGGCCTTCCGCTGCCGCTCGTAGCGGGCGAGGGCCGGCTGGAGGCGGGGGCTTCCGCGCAGGGCGCCGGCCAGGGCGATGGCGTCCTCCAGTGCGAGCGTGGTGCCCGCGCCGATGGAGTAGTGCGTCGTGTGGGCGGCGTCCCCCACCAGGACGAGGTTGTCGCGGTACCAGGTCCGGTTGGTCACGGTGCGGAAACTGCGCCACTGCGCGCTGCCGTCCGCGCGTGCGCGGCCGGTCAGCGGGTGCCCGTCCAGCGGCTTGGCGAAGAGCCGCTCCAGCAGGGCGAGGCCCTCGGCCCGGCCGGCTCGGTGGAGCCCGAGACCGGTCCAGGTGGCCGGGGAGCACTCGACGACACAGGTGCTGCGGCCCTCCTCGTACCGGTAGGCGTAACACCAGATCCAGCCGTGCGGCGTCTCCACGAAGGCGAAGGTGAAGGAGTCGAAGACCTTGGTGGTGCCGAGCCAGACGTACATGTTCCGGCCGGCGGCCACCTCGGTGCCGAAGTGGCCGGTGTGGCGCCCCCGCAGGGCGCTGTTGACCCCGTCGCAGGCGACCACCAGGTCGGCGTCCGGCGCCTCGCTCTCGTCGCTGACGGCATGCTCGAACGTCAGCCGCACCCCGAGGGATGCGGCCCGCTCGGCGAGGAGGTCGAGCAGGGTACGACGGGCGATGCCGAAGCCCTCGTCACCGTGGTGCTCCGTCACGCGGTCGCCGATGTGCGCCACTCCGCCGCTCCACCGGACCGAGTGCTCGCGGATGGCGCGGGCGGAAGCGGGATCGGCGGCGTGGAGCTTGTCGAGCAGACCCGGCCAGTAGGTCACGCCCCAGCCGTATGTCGACCCGGCGGGGTCGCGCTCGTGGACGGTGATGTCGTGGGACGGGTCCTGCCGCTTCATGAGGATCGAGAAATAGAGCCCGGCGGGCCCGCCGCCGACGCACGCGACCTTCACGCACCCTCCCGTTGGTGACACCGTGCGATTAATAGAACACGAAAGGTAGCAGTCCGGATGCCTCAAACGCGGGATTGGGGTTTTTGCCCTGTTTGCTCTGGTTGAGACCGGGGATTCCTTGAAGAGAGGGACACTCCGTGATCGGAGGCGACATGATCATCCTCGGGCTTGTCCTGCTCATCGTCGGTGCCGTCGCAGGCATCAGCATCCTGTGGACCATCGGACTCATCCTGATCGTGATCGGAGCGGTCCTCTGGGTCTTGGGCGCCATGGGCCACGCGATCGGCGGACGGCGCCACTACTGGTGAACCACTCCCGGTGCACCAACTCCTGTGAACCACTCCTGCTGAACCACTCCGGCTGAACCCACCATCCCGGGCCGCCCGCCGCCACGCGCGCGGGTGGCCCGGTCCTGGGAGAGACCACAGGGGCGGGGTCAGTCCTCGACCAGGATGACCTCCAGGGTGCGCGGGCCGTGTACGCCCTCCACCCGGTCCAGCTCGATGTCACTGGTCGCCGAAGGGCCCGAGATCCAGGTCAGCGGGCGGGCCGGGTCCAGTCGCTCCAGAGCTTGCGGCACCGAGTCGACCACCTGGCCGGGGACCCGTACGACGCAGAGGTGATGGTCCGGGACCAGGGTGATCCGCCGCCGGCCCTGGTCGGGGCCGCCGTCCAGGACAAGGGTGCCGGTCTCCGCGATCGCCACCGCGCACCCGGTGACCACGGTGTCCACGGCGTCCAGCTCCGCCGGGGTGACCGTCTCCCGGTCGCGCACCACGGTCACATCGGCGGCGGCCAGCCACTCGGGCGGCAGCCCCGGCGGCAGGACCACCGACCGCGAGCCGTGCTCCGCCAGCAGCCGCGCCAGCAGGCCCGGCAGCCCGGCGGTGGACGTCCGGTGCACGACGGCCCGGTAATCGGCGAGGTTCCCGGCCAGCAGCGCGGCCGTCCGCGCCGCGCTCCGCTCGCCGTCGCCGTGCCGCCGCAGATAGTCGCGCGGTACCGGGAAGTCCCGCGGCCGCTCCTCGCGCGGGACGTCCGCCAGCGCCCGGCGCACCCGCGCCAGGACGCGCTCCCTGCTGTTCACCGGGCACCTCCACGCGTGCGCTGCCACCAGTGTCTGAACGACTCCTCGGGCACCTCGGGCAACGCCCGCGTGTCGCTCCACGCCCGCCCCGGACCCGGCAGCCGCTGGGGATGGACGCGGCGCGTACGGGCCGCCAGCCGCTGTCCCGCGCGCAGTGCGCCCGGGTGGTCCAGGGTCCACCGGGCCGCCCGCATCGCCGCCCGCTCGGCCGCGTGGCCCTTCGCGGGCTTGAGGGTGACCCTGACGCCCCGCCGGGTCACCTCGCCGCCCTCCACCACCCGCTCCCGCAGATGGACCAGCACCTCCGGGATGTCGATGGCGACCGGGCACACCTCGTAGCAGGCCCCGCAGAGCGAGGACGCGTACGGCAGCGAGGCGTCGATCTCCGTCTGCGTACCGCGCAGCTGCGGGCTGAGGATCGCGCCAATCGGGCCGGGGTAGACGGAGCCGTACGCGTGCCCGCCGGCCCGCTCGTACACCGGGCACACGTTCAGGCAGGCCGAGCAGCGGATGCAGCGCAGCGCCTGGCGGCCCACCTCGTCGGCCAGGGTGTCGGTGCGGCCGTTGTCCAGCAGCACCAGATGGAACGTCTGCGGCCCGTCGCCGTCCGTCGTGCCGGTCCAGGTGCTGGTGTACGGGTTCATCCGCTCGGCCGTCGAGGAGCGCGGGAGGAGTTGCAGGAACACTTCCAGGTCCTGCCAGGTGGGTACGACTTTCTCGATGCCGACGACCGAGATCAGCGTCTCGGGGAGCGTCAGGCACATCCGTCCGTTGCCCTCGGACTCGACCACGACGAGCGTGCCCGTCTCGGCCACCATGAAGTTGGCGCCGGAGATGCCGACCTTGGCGCGCAGGAACTTCTCCCGGAGGTGCAGCCGGGCCGCCTCCGCCAGCTCGGCGGGGCTGTCGGTCAGGCCGTCGGGTGCGGGCCTGCCCCACTCCCCCATGGTGCGCGCGAAGATGTCGCGGATCTCGCCCCGGTTGCGGTGGATGGCCGGTACCAGGATGTGCGAGGGGCGGTCCTCGCCGAGCTGCACGATCAGCTCGGCGAGGTCGGTCTCGTACGCCCGGATGCCCTCGGCCTCCAGCGCCTCGTTCAGCCCGATCTCCTGCGTGGCCATCGACTTGACCTTGACGACCTCGCTCTCGCCGGTCGCCTTCACCAGATGGGTGACGATGCGGTTGGCCTCGTCGGCGTCGGCTGCCCAGTGCACGATCCCGCCCGCCGCGGTCACCGCCTCCTCCAACTGGACCAGGTAGCGGTCGAGGTGACGCAGCGTGCGATCCTTGACGGCCCTGCCCGCCGCCCGCAGCGCCGGCCAGTCCTCCAGCTCGGCCACGGCCCTGGCCCGCTTGTCGCGGATGGTGCGGGTGGCGTGGCGCAGATTGCCGCGCAGCGTCTGATCGTGTACGGCCTCCCGCGCCGCCTTCGGGAACGCGGGCATCCCCAGATACGTACCGCTCATGCGTACGGCTCCTCCTCGGTCGCGGCGAGGATCTCCGCGAGGTGCACGGGCCGGATGCCGGACCCCCGCCTGGCGAGCGTGCCACCGATGTGCATCAGGCAGGAGTTGTCGACCGTGCACACCGCCTCGGCGCCGGTGCCCTCGATGTGGCCCGCCTTGTCGGCGCCCATCGCCGCCGACACGGCCGCGTTCTTCACGGCGAACGTGCCGCCGAAACCGCAGCACTCCTCGGCGCCCGGCAGCTCGCGCAGTTCGAGCCCCTTGACGTGCTCCAGCAGCCGGCGGGGCCGGTCGCGCAGGCCCAGCACGCGCAGGCCGTGGCAGGTGGGGTGGTAGGTCACGGTGTGCGGGAAGTACGCCCCGACATCGGTCACGCCCAGCACGTCGACCAGGAACTCGGTCAGTTCGTACGTCTTGGGCACCGACCGTGCCGCCGCCTCCGCCAGCGCCCGGCCGCGCCCCTCGGCGGCGGCCTTGGCCCCGATGCGCGGGTAGTTGTCGCGGACCATCGCGGCGCACGAACCGGACGGGGTGACGACGTACTCGTACTCCCGGAAGGCGGCGTCGAAGCGGCGCACCAGCGGCTCCGTCTCGTGCCGGTAACCGGTGTTGAAGTGCGGCTGCCCGCAGCAGCTCTGGGCCTGGGGGAAGGCGACCTCCACGCCCAGCCGTTCCAGGAGGGACACCACGGCCCGCCCGGTGCGCGGATAGAGCGTGTCGTTGACGCACGTGACGAAGAGGGCTACGCGCACGTCCCGGTCTCCTTCCCTCGGCCCCGGGCGATCCGGTCCGCGGCCTCGTCCCAGGCCGCACGATCACCCGCCGGATCGTAGTACCGCAAGGGCTGGGTGGTGCGCAGCAGCGCCCGCATCCCGGCCAGGCCGCCGCTGATCACCCCGGCCGCGCGGGCCTGGACCAGGACGTTTCCGAGCGCTGCGGCCTCGGCCGGGCCCGCGACGACCGGCAGGCCGGTCGCGTCGGCCGTCAGCCGGCACAGGAGCGTGTTGCGCGCGCCCCCGCCGACGATGTGCACCGTGCTCACCCTCCGGCCGGACAGCGCCTGGGCCTCCTCGACGGCCCGGCGGTGGGCGAGGGCCAGCGAGTCCAGTACACAGCGGGCGGTCTCGGCGGGGGTCCGCGGCCGCGGCTGCCCGGTGCGTGCGCAGGCCTCGGCGATCCGGCGGGGCATGTCGCCGGGGGCGAGGAAGGCGGGGTCGCCCGCGTCCACGACCGAGCGCAGGGGCATGGCCCGCCCGGCTGCGGCGAGCAGGGCGGCGAGGTCCTGCGGTTCCCCCTGGGCGTCCCAGGTGCGCAGGCACTCCTGGAGGAGCCAGAGGCCCATGATGTTGCGGAGGTAGCGGACGGTGCCGTCCACGCCGAGCTCATTGGTGAAGTTCGCCGCCCTGGACTCCTCGGTGAGCACGGGGCGGTCGAGTTCGAGACCGGCGAGGGACCAGGTGCCGGTGGCGATGTACGCGAAGTCCTCCCCCGCCGCCGGTACGCCCACCACCGCGGAGGCCGTGTCGTGCGAACCGACCGCGGTCACGGGGACGGGGCCTTCGAGGCCCGCCTCGGTCAGCACCTCGGGGCGCAGCAGCCCGGCCGGGTCACCGGGGCCGCGCAGGGGCGCGAAGAGGCCGAGGTCGATACCGAGGCGGGCGGCGACGAGCGGTGACCAGTCGCGGGTGCGCGGGTCGACGAGCTGGGTGGTGGAGGCGTTGGTGATCTCGGTGCCCTGCTGGCCGGTGAGCCAGTACGAGATCAGGTCGGGGATCATCAACAGGCGCCGCGCCGCCGCGAGTTGCGGTGTGCCGTGGGCGGCGACCAACTGGTAGACGGTGTTGAACGGCAGGCGCTGAAGCCCGGTCGCGGCGTACAGCTCCGCGGGCGGGAGCACGGCGGCGACCTTCTCGGCCGCCCCGTCCGTGCGCGCGTCCCGGTAGTGCACGGGGTTGCCCAGGAGCGCCCCGGCCGCGTCGAGCAGCCCGTAGTCCACCGCCCAGCCGTCGACACCGACGCCCGCGAGCCGTCCGCCCGCCGCCGCCCCGGCGGCCCGCAGTCCGTCCAGCACGCCCCGGTACAGCGCGAGGACGTCCCAGTGCAGGGTGCCGCCGACGCGCACGGGCCGGTTCGGGAAGCGGTGCACCTCTTCCAGGCGCAGGGACGCGGGCCCGACCCTGGCGACCATCACACGTCCGCTGGACGCGCCGAGGTCGACGGCGGCGAAGACTCCGGGGGCAGGGGCGGGGGCGGGGGCGGGGGTGAGTGACATGGGTCCTCGGATGGCATGCGGTGCGCTCGTGGTGGGGTGGCTGGGGCCGTCCCCCGCCCCCGCTTCGGGGGCCGGGGGCGGTGGCGGAGGCGGCGGACGGCCGGGCGGGCGGGCCCGCCCGGTGTCACCGCAGGAACGCGGCGGCGACGCCCGCGTCGACCGGGACGTGCAGGCCCGTGGTGTGCGTGAGGTCGCCGCCGGTCAGCGCGAACACGGCGTTGGCGACGTGCTCGGGCAGCACCTCGCGCTTGAGCAGGGTGCGCTGGGCGTAGAACTCGCCGAGCTCGTCCTCCTCCACCCCGTACACCGCCGCCCGCTGCGCGCCCCAGCCCGCCGCGAAGATGCCGGACCCGCGCACCACACCGTCGGGGTTCACGCCGTTGACACGGATGCCGTGCTCGCCCAGCTCGGCCGCGAGCAGCCGCACCTGGTGGGCCTGGTCGGCCTTGGTCGCGGAGTAGGCGATGTTGTTGGGGCCGGCGAAGACGGCGTTCTTGGACGCGATGTAGACGATGTCGCCGCCCAGTCCCTGCGCGATCATCACGCGGGCGGCCTCCCGCGAGACGAGGAAGGAGCCGCGGGCCATGATGTCGTGCTGGAGGTCCCAGTCCTTCGCGGTGGTCTCCAGCAGGGGCTTGGAGACGGAGATCCCGGCGTTGTTGACGACCAGGTCCACCCCGCCGAAGGCGAGCAGCGCCTCGCGGAAGGCGGCCGCGATCTGCTCCTCGCTCGTCACGTCGACGGTGACGGCGACGGCCTTGTCGGAGCCGCCCAGTTCCTCCGCGACCGCGGCGGCTGCCCGCGCGTTGAGGTCGGCGACGACCACGCAGGCGCCCTCGGCGGCCAGCCGGTGCGCGATGGCCTTGCCGATGCCGGAACCGGCGCCCGTGACCAGCGCCACGCGGGTCGCCAGCGGCTTGGGCCCGGGCATGCGCCGCAGCTTGGCCTCTTCCAGCTCCCAGTACTCGATGCGGAACTTCTCGCGCTCCTCGATCGGCGCGTAGGAGGAGACCGCCTCCGCGCCGCGCATCACGTTGATGGCGTTGACGTAGAACTCGCCGGCGACGCGCGCGGTCTGCTTGTCCTTGCCGTACGAGAACATGCCGACGCCGGGCACGAGGACGATCGCCGGGTCCGCGCCGCGCATCGCGGGCGAGCCGGCGTCCGCGTGCCGTTGGTAGTACGCGCGGTACTCCTCGCGGTAGGCGGCGTGGAGTTCGCGCAGCCGGGTGACCGCCTCGTCCAGGGGCGCGGACGGGGGCAGGTCGAGGACCAGCGGCCTGACCTTCGTCCGCAGGAAGTGGTCCGGGCAGGAGGTGCCCAGCGCGGCGAGCCGCGGGTGGTCGGCGCGGGAGATGAAGTCGAGGACGGCGTCGCAGTCGTTGAAGTGGCCGACCTGGGGGCGGTCGGTGGAGGCGAGGGCCCGGATGTGGGGGGCGAGCGCGGCGGCCCGCTCCCGGCGCTCGGCCTCGGCGAGGGGTGCGTACCCCTGTCGTACGGGGCCGAAGGGCTCGGGCCGTCCGCGCTCGGCGAGGAAGGCCTCGGCGGTGCGGATGATGTGCAGCGAGTTGGCCTCGCACTCCTCGGAGGTCGCGCCCCACGCGGTGATGCCGTGACCGCCGAGGACACAGCCGATGGCCTGCGGATTGGCCTCCTTGATGGCGGCGATGTCCAGGCCGAGCTGGAACCCGGGCCGCCGCCAGGGCACCCATACGACCTGGTCGCCGAAGCACTCGGCGGTGAGCTTCTCGCCATCGGCCGCGCAGGCGAGCGCGATGCCCGAGTCGGGGTGGAGGTGGTCCACGTGGGCGGCGTCCACCAGTGCGTGCATGGCGGTGTCGATGGAGGGCGCGGCGCCGCCCTTGCCGTACAGGCAGTGGTCGAAGGCGGCGACCATCTCGTCCTCGCGCTCGACGCCCGGGTACACCCCCGTCAGTGCCCGCAGCCGGTCGAGGCGCAGCGCCGCGAGCCCGTCCGCCTTGAGGGTCCCGAGATCGCCCCCGGAGCCCTTGACCCACATCAGGTCGATGCCGTCGCCGGTCACCGGGTCGGTGGCGGTGCCCTTGGCGGAGGTGTTGCCGCCCGCGTAGTTGGTGTTGCGCGGGTCGGCCCCCAGCCGGTGGGACCGCCCAAGCAACGCCCGGACGGCGTCCGGCACCCCGGCCGCGCCCGACGCCTCCACCGTGCCCGACGCCTCCACCGTGCCCGACGTCTCCCCCGCCCCCCGCGTCCCCGCCGCGTCCCGGGCCTCAGTTTCTTCGTGCCGTGTCATGCCGTTCACGCTCCCCATCCGGCCTGGGTCCCGCCCACGCGCTCGTCGGTGATCTTCTGGGCCCAGCCCGAGCGGTGGTACGCCGCGACCGGGTCGGGGTCGATGCCCAGGTCCTCGCGCAACTCGGCGAGGAGCGGGCGGACATCGGTGTTGTACGCGTCCATCAGGACCGCGTTGGCGGCGAGGACGTCGCCGGACGCCTGGGCGGCGGACAGCGCCTCGCGGTCCACCAGCAGTGCCTTGGCGGTGGCTTCCTGGACGTTCATCACGGACCGAATGATCGCCGGGATCTTCGCCTCGATGTTGTGGCACTGGTCGAGCATGAACGCCACGTCGGAGGTGAACCCGCCGCCGCGCACCACCTCGTACATGATGCGGAACAGCTGGAACGGGTCCGCGGCCCCCACCATCAGGTCGTCGTCCGCGTAGAAGCGGGAGTTGAAGTCGAAGCCGCCGAGCTTCTCCTCCCGCAGCAGCAGGGCCACGATGAACTCGATGTTGGTGCCGGGCGCGTGGTGCCCGGTGTCCACCACCACCCGCGCCTTCTCACCGAGCCGCAGGCAGTGCGCGTACGCCGTGCCCCAGTCCGGTACGTCGGTGGTGTAGAAGGCCGGCTCGAAGAACTTGTACTCCAGCAGCATCCGCTGGTCGTCGCCGAGGCGTTCGTACACGGCCGCGAGCGCCTCGGCGAGCCGGCCCTGGCGGGCCCGGATGTCGTCCTGGCCGGGGTAGTTGGTGCCGTCGGAGAACCACAGCTTCAGGTCCCGGGAGCCGGTGGCGTCCATGATGTCGACGCATTCGAGCAGGTGGCGAAGGGCTTTGCGGCGCACGCCGGCGTCGGGGTGGCAGACGCTGCCGAGCTTGTAGTCGTCGTCCTGGAAGACGTTGGAGTTGATCGCACCCAGCCGCAGTCCGCGCTCCTTGGCGTGCTGGGCGAGCGCCGGGTAGTCCTCGACCCGGTCCCAGGGGATGTGGAGGGCGACGGTCGGGGCCACCCCGGTGTGCTCATGGACACGGGCGGCGTCGTCCAGCTTCTCCTGCGGGGTGCGGGGCACCCCGGGCTGGGCGAAGACCTTGAAGCGGGTGCCCGAGTTCCCGTAGGCCCATGACGGCGTCTCGATGGCCTGCGTCCTGAGGGCCGCCTTCACGGCAGAGACGTCGGGTCGGCTCGTCATCGTCAGCGCTCCTGTCGTGTGCCCAGCGGTGGGGTGCCGAGCAGGCGTCTATGAAACGTTTCACCGCCGTGAAACTAGGCCCGGCCACTCAGGGCGTCAAGGGGAAGCCAGTGGTGGGCACCTCCCGGGAAGGTCACAGCGGCGATCTGCGAAAGATTTCGGCCGCGCACCCATTGACCGAGCCGCTCCCCCGCGTCTAGCTTCCGTGCAACCTCATTGAAACCTTTCACGGTGTCGGGGCGGTGACCTCCGGCGCTGAGGAGCCCCCATGCACCTTTCGACCAGGGGACACCCCCCGGGCCCCCGGCACTCCGCCACGGCCCCCGCCCCTGTCCTGGCCCTGAAGGACGTCTCCAAGTCATTCGGCGCCGTGCGGGCCCTGCGGGGGGTGTCCCTCGAACTCTTCCCCGGCGAGGCGCACGCACTGGCCGGCGAGAACGGCGCGGGCAAGTCCACCCTCATCAAGACGCTCGCGGGAGTCCACCGGCCCGACACCGGCCATGTGCTCCTCGACGGCGGCCCCGTGGACTTCCACGGCCCCGCCGACGCCCGTGACGCCGGCATCGCCGTGATCTACCAGGAGCCGACGCTCTTCCCGGACCTGTCGATAGCCGAAAACATCTTCATGGGCCGCCAGCCCCGCCGGGCGCTCGGCCGCATCGACCACAGAGCCGTACACGCCGCGACCACGGCCCTGATGGGCCGGCTCGGTGTCGACCTCGACCCCAGGCGGCCGGCGCGGGGCCTGTCCATCGCGGACCAGCAGATCGTGGAGATCGCCAAGGCGCTCTCCTTCGAGGCCCGCGTCCTCATCATGGACGAGCCGACGGCCGCTCTCACCGGCGGCGAGACCGCCCGGCTCTTCTCCGTGGTGGAGGCGCTGCGCGCCGAGGGCGTGGCCGTCCTGTTCATTTCCCACCGCCTGGAGGAGATCTTCCGGCTGTGCCAGAGGGTCACCACCCTGCGCGACGGGCGCCGGGTGGCCTGCGAGCCACTGGAGGGGCTCACCGAGGACGACCTGGTGCGCCGCATGGTCGGCCGCGACCTCGGCGAGCTGTACCCCAAGCAGGCCACCGACATCGGCGCCACCGCCCTGTCCGTACACCGCCTCACCCGCGAGGGCGTCTTCCATGACGTCTCCTTCGAGGTGCGCCGGGGCGAGATCGTGGCCCTCGCCGGGCTCGTCGGCGCCGGGCGCAGCGAGGTCGTCCAGGCGGTCTTCGGTGTGGACCGGGCGGACGCCGGCGAGGTGGAGGTGAACGGCCGGAAGCTGCCCCTCGGTTCACCTACCGCCGCCATGGACGCCGGGATCGCCCTGGTGCCGGAGGACCGGCGGCAGCGCGGCCTGGTCATGGAGATGTCCATCGAGCGCAACATCGCCCTCACCGGGCTCCACACACTCGGCCGGGGCGGTCTCGTCCGCCGCGCCCTGGAGCGGGGCCGGGCCGCCGACTGGGCGGTGCGGCTCCAGCTCAAGTACCACAAGCTCTCCGACGGCGTGGGCCTGCTCTCCGGCGGCAACCAGCAGAAGGTCGTCCTCGCCAAGTGGCTGGCCACCGAACCGGCCGTGCTGATCGTCGACGAGCCCACGCGCGGCATCGACATCGGCACCAAGGCCGAGGTGCACCGGCTGCTGTCGTCCCTGGCCGCCGAGGGGCTCGCCGTGCTGATGGTCTCCTCCGACCTGCCCGAGGTGCTCGGCATGGCCGACCGGGTCCTCGTCATGCACGAGGGCCGGCTCGTCGCCGGCATACCGCGCGCCGAGGCCACCGAGGAGTCCGTGATGGCCGCGGCCACCGGACGGCACGGGAAGGAGCAGGCGGCATGACGACAGCGCTCGACAAGCCCCCCGCCGCGTCCGCTCCGGCCCGCGGCGACGCCCGCTCCCTGGTGGACGCGGTCTTCCGGGCCCGCGAGCTCAGCATCGGCGGGGCACTGGCCTTGCTGATCGCGGGCACCTGGATCGCCAATCCGTCCTTCCTCGACGGCCAGGGCGTCAAGGATCTCCTGCTCAACTCCTCGATCCTGGTCCTGCTCGCGGTCGGCCAGTCCGTCGTCGTGATCACCCGCAACATCGATCTCTCGGTCGGCTCGGTCGTCGGTATCACCGCCTTCACCTGCGGCGACTTCGTCTCCGGCACGGATCACGGACCGCTGAGCGTGATGCTCCTCGGCATCGCCATCGGCGCCCTGTGCGGCCTGGCGAGCGGCGCGCTCGTCAGCGTCGGCAGGGTCCCGGCGCTGGTCGTGACCCTCGGCATGCTGTACGTCATCCAGGGCATCGACTACGCCCTGGCGCACGGCGGCCAGATCAACGCCGTGAACCTGCCGGACCCGGTGCTCTCGCTCGGCAGCGGCAGCGTCCTCGGCATCCCGTACCTGCCGCTGATCTCGCTGGCGGTGCTCGCCGCCACGGCCTGGTTCCTGCGGACCTACCGCGGTGGCCGTGAGCTGTACGCCATCGGCTCCAGCCCCGAGGCCGCCCGGCTGGCCGGTATCCCGATTCGCCGCCGCGTCCTGGTGGCGTATGTGTTCTCCGGCGCCGTGGCGGGCCTGGCGGGCGCCCTGTGGCTGGCCCGCTTCGGCACGGTCGTCGCCAACGCGGCGAGCGGCTGGGAGCTGACGGTGGTGAGCGCGGTGGTCGTCGGCGGGGTGGCGATCACCGGCGGCACCGGCTCGGTGTGGGGCGCGGCGCTCGGCGCGCTGCTGCTCACCACCATCTCCGGCGCGCTGGTCGTCCTGAAGGTCGACCCGTTCTGGGAGCAGGCCATCACCGGCGCCCTGCTGATCCTCGCCATCTGCGCCGACCGGATCGTGCGGCGGCGCACCACCGACGCCCTGAGGAAGAGGAGCAGGCGATGACCGCGCTCACCACGTTCCTGCGCTGGGACAGTGTCGTCGGCGTCCTGCTGGTCGCGGTGTTCCTCGCGGGCAGCGGCACCACCGAGGGCTTCGCGGACACCGCGAACCTGTCCGCCGCGCTCAACGACATCGCCGAGGTCGCGCTGATCGCGCTGCCGATGGTCCTGCTGGTCGTCGCCGGGCAGGTGGACCTGTCCGTCGCCTCGATGCTGGGGCTGTCCAGCGCCCTGGCGGGCTCGCTGTGGGACGCGGGCTGGGCCTTCGAGGTGATCGTGCCGGTCTGTCTGCTGGTGGGCGCGCTCGGCGGGCTGCTCAACGGCTGGCTCGTCACCCGGGTGGGGCTGCCGTCCCTGGCCGTCACCATCGGCACGCTCGCCCTCTTCCGGGGCCTGGCCTCCGTGGTCCTCGGCACCAAGGCGGTCGCCGGCTTCCCCGAGGTGTACGCGCGGTGGGCGACGTACACCGAGACCGTGCCCGGCACGTTCGTCCCCTACCCGGTGGCGCTGTTCGTGGTGCTCGCCGTGGTGGCGGCACTCGCCTTGCACTGCACCGGCTTCGGGCGGTCGCTGTTCGCGATCGGGGCGCAGGAGGACGCGGCGTACTTCGCCGGCATCCGGGTCAAGCGGATCAAGCTGGCGCTGTTCGTGGTCTCCGGTGTGGTGGCCTCCTTCGCCGGGATCGTCTACACCCTGCGCTACGGCAGCGCCCGCGCCGACAACGGCCTGGGGCTGGAGCTGGTGGTCATCGCCTCCGTACTCCTCGGCGGCATCGACTTCGACGGCGGCAAGGGCACGCTCGGCGGCGCGGTCGCGGGGGTGCTGCTCGTCGGGCTGCTGCGCAATCTGCTCACCCTCAACGACGTCTCCAGCGAGATCCAGTCCGTGGTGACGGGGCTGCTGCTCATCGCCTCCGTCCTGACCCCCCGGATCGTCTCCGTGGTCTCCGAGCGCCGGCACCGGCGCGCCGCGACGGCCGCCCCCGCCTCCCCCGGCCCCTGATCCCTCCGTCGTACGCCCCGAAAGGCTGCCCCTCATGCACCTGCCCTCGCGCACGCGCCGCGGCTCCCTCGCCGCCGCCTCCACCGTCTGTGCCCTCTCGCTCGCCCTGGCCGGCTGCGCGGGCACCACCAAGGACTCGGCCAGGAACGACACCGGGAACGGCACCGGGAACGCCGCCGCCGGCAGGGCGACGGCCGACCCCGACGCGGAGCTGCGGAAGGGCCTGAAGCTGGCCTTCCTGCCCAAGCAGATCAACAACCCGTACGAGAAGATCGTCGACGACGCGGGGATCGCGGCCGCCAAGGAGTTCGGCTCCACCGGCAAGGAGGTCGGCCCCTCCGACGCCAGCGCCTCCTCGCAGGTGTCGTACATCAACACCCTGATCCAGCAGCGGCAGGACGCCATCCTCATCGCGGCCAATGACCCCAACGCGGTCTGCACTCCGCTGAAGAACGCGATGAAGCAGGACATCAAGGTCGTCGCCTACGACTCCGACACCGCCAAGGACTGCCGCCAGCTCTTCATCAACCAGGCGAGCTCCGAGGAGATCGGCCGCAGTCAGGTCCGAAGCATCGCCGAACAGCTCGGCCACCAGGGCGAGATCGCGATCCTGTCGGCCACGCAGAACGCCACGAACCAGAACGCCTGGATCGAGTTCATGAAGGACGAGCTGAAGAAGCCCGCGTACCAGCACATGAAGCTGGTGAAGGTCGCCTACGGCGACGACGACGACCAGAAGTCCTTCCAGGAGACGCAGGGCCTGCTCAAGGCGTACCCGAACCTCAAGGGCATCATCTCGCCCACCACCGTCGGCATCGCCGCGGCCGCCCGCTACGTCTCCTCCTCCTCGTACAAGGGCAAGGTCGTCGTCAACGGTCTGGGCACGCCCAACCAGATGCGCAGGTACGTGAAGGACGGCACGGTCGAGCAGTTCGCGCTGTGGAACCCCAAGGACCTGGGCTACCTGGGGGCGTACGCGGCGGCCGCCCTGGCCTCCGGGCAGATCACCGGCGCCGAGGGCGAGACGTTCACGGCAGGCAAGCTCGGCCAGTACACCATCGGCAAGGACGGCGAGGTCATCCTCGGTCCGCCGGCCGTCTTCGACAAGAAGAACATCGACGAGTTCGACTTCTGAGCGGGACGGGGCGGTACGACACCATGCAGCGCGTCTGCTTCCTGCTGAAGGTCCGCCAGGACCGCGTCGACGAATACCGCGAGCGGCACGCCGCGGTCTGGCCCGAGATGCTCGACGCCCTCTCCGCCACCGGCTGGCACAACTACTCGCTCTTCCTCCGCGACGACGGACTACTGGTGGGTTACCTGGAGACGGAGGACTTCGCCGAGGCGCAGGCCGCCATGGCCGCCACCGAGGTCAACGCCCGCTGGCAGGCCGAGATGGGCGAGTTCTTCGAGGCCCTGGACGGCGGCCGGCCGGACGAGGCGATGAAACCGCTCACCGAGGTGTTCCACCTCGCCTGACACCCCCGCGCGCCCCCGGGCCCCACACCTTCGCCCCGACCTCCCCTGGAGACCATGATGAGACGTTCCCCGGCCCTCGCGGTGCTCGGCGCCGCCGTGCTCACCGCCGTGTCCCTGCCCGGTACGGCGGCGCGGGCCGCCGATCCCGCCCCGGCGGTCAGCAAGGTCGCCGACACCCGGCTCGACGCCCGGGCGCTGTACTTCGTGTCGTACAACGGCCTGGTCAACAACAACGCGTTCCAGAAGAACGGCCTGCTCACCTACAAGGGCTACCAGTACGCCACCTGGTACACCGCCGACCGCAGCGCGGTCGTCGCCCGCCGGGCGCTCACCTCGACCAGCTGGCAGTCCGTCACGCTCCCCCACAAGCTGCGCTACGACGACTCGCACAACGTGATCTCCATGGGCGTGTCGAGGATCGACGGGCGGCTGCACCTGAACATGGACTCGCACAGCGACGGGTTCTTCTACGTCAAGTCGTCCGCCGGGCTGCTGGACGACCCGGCCGGACGCGCCTGGACGGCAGCCCAGTTCGGCGGCGTGCAGACCACCCTCGACGGGCTCGGCCTCACCTCGCAGTTCACCTACCCGCAGTTCATCGCCACGCCGGAGGGCCGGCTCCAGCTCAGCTACCGCGTGGCCGTCTCCGGCAACGGCCGCAACGCGCTCGCCGAGTACGACGGCACGAGGTGGACGGCGCTCGGCGAGTGGACCAGCTCCACCGGCACGTACACCAGCGCGCACGGCTCCAGCACCGCCCGCAACATGTACCTGCACGGCATCGACTACAGCGCCGACGGCCGGCTGCACGCCTTCTTCACCTGGCGCGAGCAGAACGGCGCGGTGATGTGCCACAGCGGCGGCATCACCAACCACGACACGGGCTACGTCCACTCCACCGACCGGGGCCGCACCTGGCGCAACGCGGCCGGCACGGTCGTCGGCACCACGGGCGGCGGCGACCGGGTCGCCGTCACCGACCCCGGGCTCATCGCCGACCCGCTGGACCCGGACCACTCGCTGATGAACCAGGAGAGCCAGGCCACCGACTCGGCGAGCCGCCCGCACGCGGTCATCAGCTACGTCCCGGGCCGCTTCGGCCAGTGCACCACCGACTACGTGGCCGACCGCACCGCCAACGGGCGCGCCTTCCACGTCCGCAGCGACGCGGCGACCGGCGCCTGGAAGAAGACCGAGATACCGGTGCCGCTGAACTCCAGCCAGCGCACCCATCTCGCCTTCGACAGGTACGACAACGCCTACGCCGTCTTGCCGTACGGCAGGATCGTCGCCGCCTCCAGGGCCTCCGGCTACACGGACTGGAAGACGCTGTTCGACGGCAGCGGCCTCCACGCGTTCGGTGAGGTCGTCGTGGACGACACCCGGCTGAGGCAGGACAACGTGCTGTCCTTCATGTACCAGCAGAAGTCCAGTGGTACGACCCCCTCCCCCATCCGCGTCGCCGACTTCCGCCTGCCCCGGTGACCGGAGACCCTGCCGTGATCCGGCCCCGCACCCCCGCTGAAGGTAAGGTGGCCGTCGGCCCGCTGCCCGATCCGCGTGCGCCGGCGGACGGGAGTGGCCTGGAGCTCGTGGAGGTCTCCGCCTGATGGCACGGTCGGTGGGTATCAAGGATGTCGCGCGGGTCGCCGGCGTGTCCGTCGGCACGGTGTCGAACGTCATCAACCGGCCCGACGCGGTGGCGGAGGAGACCCGGGCGCGTGTGCTGTCCACCATCGAACGGCTCGGCTACGTACGCAGCGAGTCCGCCCGCCAGCTGCGGGCGGGCCGCAGCAGGATCCTGTCGCTGCTGGTGCTGGACATGGCGAACCCGTTCTTCGTGGACGTCGCCTCGGGCGCGGAACGCGCCGCCCGTGAGGCGGGACTGGGCGTGATGCTGTGCAACAGCGCGCAGAGCGCCGACGAGGAGGCCGAGTACCTGGGGCTGTTCGCGGAGCAGCGGGTGCGTGGCGTCCTGATCACCCCGGTCGACCCCACGGGCGGCAATCTCCGCGCCTTCGAGCGGCAGGGCATCCCGTACGTGCTGGTCGACCGGGTGGCGGCCGGCACCGAGGGCTGCTCGGTGTCCGTGGACGACGTCACGGGCGGGGCGCTGGCCGTGCGGCACCTCATCGCCCAGGGCCATACGGAGATCGCGTACGTCACGGGGCCGCTGCGCCTCGCGCAGTGCCAGGACCGGCGGGCCGGAGCGCTCCAGGCGCTGGCCGAGGCGGGGCTGCCGGGCGAGCGGCTGCGGGTGATCGAGGCGGAGCGGCTGGATGTGGCGGCGGGGCGTGACTCCGGTGCGCGGCTGCTGGGCATGCCGTCGCGCCCGACCGCGGTGTTCTGCGCCAATGACCTGCTGGCGCTGGGGGTGCTCCAGGCGCTGTACGGGGCGGGGGTCGGCGTGCCCGGTGACGTCGCCCTGGTCGGCTACGACGACATCGAGTTCGCCTCGGCGGCCACGGTGCCGCTGACCTCCGTACGCCAGCCCGCCTTCCAGATGGGGCGGATGGCCGCCGACCTCCTCATCGAGGAGACGGGTGACGGCGCGGAGGGGCACCAGCACCAGCGGATCGTCCTCCAGCCCGAACTGGTGGTGCGCGAGTCCTCCCTGTCACGGCGCCGCTGAAGCCGGCCCGCCCGCGGGCGGGCGGCGGGCCGGCAACCTTCCCGGGTGCGGCGGCGACAAGGAGGCAGCGCCGGAAGGAAGGCCCCGGCGGGAAGGCTCCGGCGCGATTGGGCCCGGCGCGGTAGGGCCGGCGCGATTGGGCCCGGCGCGGTAGGGCCCGCGTCGGGAAGTCCCCGGCAGGAAGCCCCGGCAGGAAGGCATCCGCATGCGGCACCGATGGACCGGAATCAACCCGCCCTCTTCCCGGGCGGCAGCGCGCCAAAGTCCACACGGAGCCCGCCATCGGCCACAGCTCCCGCCCTAGCCTCGAGGACGTAGCCGCTATGTGGCAGGGACATGCCACATACCTCAGATCTCCAGACCCCCACGGACGGAGAACGCCATGCGCAGGACGAGCGCACGCATCACCCTCCTCACCACCGCCGCGGCCACCGCCGCCGCGATGGCCCTCGTCGGGCCGGCCGGCAGCAGCGCCGCCGCTCCCGCCGCACCCGCCGCCGACGACAGCGCGGTGGCAGCCGCCGGGCCCGTCGGGTTCGGTGCCGGCACCACGGGCGGCGCGGGAGGCGGCACGGTCACCGTCTCCAGCGCCTCCCAGTTCATCCAGGCCGTGCAGCGCACCGAGCCGCTGGTGGTGCGCGTCAACGGCACCATCGCGCTGAGCAGCATGACCAAGGTGGCGTCGAACAAGTCGGTCATCGGTGTGGGCACTTCGGGCCGGATCACCGGCAGCGGGCTCAACATCAGCAAGGTGAACAACGTCATCATCCAGAACCTCACGTTCACCGGCTCGAACGACGACGCGATCAACGTCGAGTACGCCACCAAGGTCTGGATCGACCACAACGACATCTCCGGCGCCTATGACGGCGGCGTCGACATCAAGCGGGCCTCCACCGGCATCACCGTGTCCTGGAACCGGTCCCACCACCAGAACAAGAACATGCTGCTCGGGCACTCCGACGACAACGCGAGCGAGGACACGGGCAAGTTGAAGGTCACCTACGACCACAACTGGTTCGACGGCACCACACAGCGCAATCCGCGGGTCCGCTTCGGCAATCCGGTCCACGTCCTGAACAACTACTTCAGCAACGTCGGCGATTACGGCGTCGCCTCCACCGAGAAGGCCGGAGTGCTGGTGGAGGGCAACTACTTCGAGAACACCGAGGACCCGTTCCACCTCGGCGAGGGTTCGTCCGACCCCGGTTCCCTCGTGGCCAGGAACAACCACTTCGTCAACTCCGGCCCCGGCCAGAGCGGCGGCAGCGTGGCGGCCATCCCCTACAGCTACTCACCCGCCGCCGCGTCCACCGTCAAGGCGGCCGTGACCGCCGGGGCCGGAGTGGGCAAGATCTGAGCCGGGCTCACGTCGCGCATGGCTGATCGGCTCACGCTGGGACTGCTGACGGCGAACGTCCATCTGGGAGTGGGCGCCACGCTGTGGTCGGGCGTGCTGCGAGCGGCCGAACGCAACGACGTGAACGTGGTGTGCTTCCCCGGCGGCGCCCTGTGGCCGGGTGAAGCACCCCGCGGCGGGCTGTACGACCTGGTCGGCCCGGACCGGCTGCACGGCGTCATCTGCTGGACCTCGACGCTGGGCCTGCCGGCCCGGGGCGAGCGGGCCGAGAGGCTGCTCGGACGGCTCGCGACGCTCCCGGTCGTGAGCCTCAACCGCGCGCTGGCCGGGCACGAGGTGCTGTCCCTGGACTCCGACGCGGGCATGCGGGAGGCCGTGGGCCACCTCGTCACCCGGCACGGCCGGCGGCGCCTGGCCTGCATCCGCGGACCGCTCGCCAACCCCGTCTCCGAGAGCCGCTTCCGCGCCTACACCGAAGCCCTGGCCCGGCACCGCCTCCCGTACGACCACGGTCTGGTCGGCGGTGCCACGGGCTTCGGCGACGGTGCGGGCGCGGCCGCGATGCGTGTCCTGCTGGACGCCCGTGGGCTGCGGCCCGGCCACGACTTCGACGCGGTGGTGGCGTGCAGCGACGTGCTGGCCGCCGATGTCCTGCGGTTCCTGGGCGGGAGGGGTGTCCGGGTGCCGGAGGACGTCGCGGTGGTCAGCTTCAACGACTCGCCGGAGGCCCGGCTGTCGGACCCGCCTCTGACGTCCGTCGCGCTGCCCTTCGCGGAACTGGGGGAACTGGCCGTCGACACGCTGGTCGCCCGGCTCCGCGGCACCCGTCCGCCCGCGCGCACGGCGGTGCCGGGGGCGCTTGTCGTACGCCGCTCCTGCGGCTGTCCTTCACCACTGGTCGTCCAGGGGGAGCCCGACGAACCGCCGGCCGGTGACGGCAGGGCGGCGGCGGGCGCGGCGACCGGGGTGGGGGCGGGGGCGCCGGAGGAGGTCTTCGCGACCCTGCCGGCGGGCGGTGACGCGCTGCGGGCGGCCTTGCTCGCCGAGTTGGGCGAGGGGGGCGAGCTGGGCGAGGCGGGCGAGCTGGGCGACGGGGTGGGGACGGGGGAAGCGGGGGCGGAGGAACGTTCCGGCTTCCTGGAACTGCTCGAAGACCTCATCGGCACACAGGTGCGCTCCTGCGACGACGCGGCGCCCTGGGACCGCGCCCTGCTGCGGGCCCGCACACTGCTGCTCCCGCGCCTGCCCGCCGGTGCCCGCGCCGCAGCGGAACGGCTCGTGGGCCAGGCGCGCCTCATGGTGGCCGACAAGTCGCACCGGCTGCTGGAGTACGAGCGCTGGCAGGCGGAACGGGACTCCGTACGGCTGCGGGAACTCGGTACGACGCTGACGACCGTCACGGACCTCGACGCGCTCACGGACGCCCTCGCGCGCGGCCTGCCCGCCGGGGTGCCGGGCCACCGGCTGGTGCTGTACGAGGACGACGAGCGTGGCCCGGCCGGGGGCGCGGGCACCGCCCGGCCGGTGCTCTCCCGCGAGGAGCGCGCGGGCGCGGCCCGTGACGCGGGCGCGCTCGGCACGCCCTATCCCGTACGGCTGCTGCTGCCCGGCGAACTGCTGCCGCACGGGCGGCGTTTCACGCTCGTCCTCGAACCGCTCCACGTCGGCGAGGCGCACCTCGGCTTCGCCGTCTTCGACGCAGGCGCCCTGCCGGACGCCGCACGGCGGGGCGCCGTGTACGCGGCGCTGGGCGACCAGATCAGCGCGGCACTGAAAGGCATCCGCCTGTTCGACGAGGTACGCCGGGCCCGGGATGCCGCCGAGCTGGCCAGCCGCTTCAAGACGCGGCTGCTGGACAACGCGACCGACGAGTTGCGCAGTCCGGTGGAGACGCTCCTGAAGCTCACCGCGCCGCCGCGACCGGACGCCACCGGTGCCGCCGGTGCCGCCGGTGCCGCCGGTGCCGCCGGTGCCGCCGGCGATGCTGGCGGTGCCGATGCCGATCCCCGTGCCGATGCCGATCCCCGTGCCGATGCCGATGCCCGTGCCGATGCCGATGCCGGTGCCGCCGGCGATGCCGACCCCCGTGCCGGTGCCGCCCTGCGCCGGGCCCACGGCGAGGCGGCCCGGCTGCTGCGGCTCATCGACGATCTGCTGGACCTCTCCCGCGCCGAGTCCGACGGCCTCGCCCTGTCGCCGCGGCTGCTCGACCCACGTCCCGTGCTGGTGCGGGCGTTCCATGACGCGGCGGGCGCGGGCGGCGGCTCGGACGCCCGGGGGCTGCGCCTGCCGCGGCGGCTGCCCGCCGTGTACGCGGACGGCGAGCGGCTGCGGCAGATCGTGCACAACCTGCTCACCGCCGCTGCCCCGCCCCCGGGTACACCGGGCCGGGTGCACCTCACGGTCGAGCCGCATCCGACGCTGTTGCGGATCCGCGTCCGCGGCCCCGTCCAGGGCGTCCCTCCCGTGCACGCCGTGGACGCCGAGCGGCTCCTGGAGCCCTTCGCCGCCGGCGAGCCCGGCACGCGGCTGGGCCCGGCCATCGCCCGGCGGCTCGCCGCCCTGCACGGCGGGTCGGTCGGCGTCGACCACGGCCAGGGCCACCGGGGCTTCCGCCTGGACCTGCCCCTGCCGACCCCGGCCGAGCCCCCGCACCCTCGCGCGGCGACGTCCCGGACGCTGCTCCTGGCCGGGGCGGGGCCCCCGCCGCGCGAGATGGCCCGCATGGTGCGGGGGCATGCCCTGCGGGTGCGCCGGCTGAGTCCCGACGATGACCTCACCGCCCTGGCCGCACAAGACCCGCCACTGGCTGTCGGCTGGGACGCGGCCGCCGCCGGGCCGCAGGACTGGACGGTGCTCCAGCGGCTGCACGACCATCCGGCGCTGCGCCGCACGCCGTTCGTGCTGTACGGGCAGGTCGCCGGTGACGATCTGGCGCAGGCGGTACGGGCGTTGCGCCCCTCGGGGCCGACCGAGCCGGTACTGATCGTGGACCGGTCCGCCCGGTTTCGGGAACGCCTGCGGCGGATCGTGGCCGATGGCATGCCGGGCCGCGCGGTCCGTACGGCCGCTGACGGTACGACGGCGCTGGCCGTGCTGGCCGAGTCGGCGCCCTGCCTCCTCATCGTGGCCCACACGCTGCCGGACATGGGCGGTTTCGACGTGGTGGAGCGGATGCGGACCAAGGGGCACGACAGGGTCCCGGCCCTGGTGCTCGGCGACCGGGCCTTCACCCCGGCCGATGCGCGGCGCGCCGAGCCGTACCCGGGGCTGGTCCTGCTGGGCCGCGACATCCTCGGCGACGAGGAGACGGCGCGGCTGCTCCGCGCCATGACACGCGGCACGGGGCAGGGCTCACCGCACTCCGACGCCCCGGTCCACGCGGCGCTGGTCTATCTCGAACAGCACTACCGGCACCGGATCACCCGCCGGCAGGTCGCCGAGGCGGCCGGCGTGAGCGAGGACCATCTCAGCCGGCTCTTCCACCGCCGGCTCGGCCTGCCCCTGTGGGACTACCTGACCCGGCTGCGGGTCCAGCGGGCCAAGGAGCGGCTGCGGCGGAGCGACGAGAGCGTGCAGTCGGTGGCCCGTGCTGTCGGCTTCCACGACCGCGCGTACTTCAGCCGCGTCTTCCGCAAGGTCACCGGGCTCGCCCCGCACGCCTACCGGAAGGCCGCGGCCCGGGTCTGACCTCGCCCTCCCGCGTCCGTACGCCGAGCCCCCTGCCCGTACGCCGATGCCAGGCGTCGTCCCGCGCCGTCAGGCGTCCGCGGTGGGCCGGGAGCCGCTCAGCGCGTCGTCGGCGGTGGGATGGACCGGCAGCAGGGAGTCCATCCCGGTCAGGTTGAGCATGCGCATCAGGCGGCCCGAGACCGCGGCGAGGGCCAGGCTTCCACCGGCGTCCTTCGCCCCGTGCCAGATCCGGATGAGGGCGCTCAGACCGGCGGAGTCACAGAACTGCACGCCCCGCATGTCCAGGATCAAGTGACGGTGTCCCTGCTGGATCAGGTCCAGGGCACCGCTGCGCAGCGTGGGCGCGGTGTGCAGGTCCACGTCGCCGGTGACGGTGGCGACGGCGTAGGGGCCGTCGGTGTGTTGAAGGGTGAGGTGCAGTGCGTCGGTCACGTCGGTTATCGCTCCTGACCGGTCGGCTCGGGTGCGGCAGAGGTGTGGGCGGTGGCGCTCACGGCCTGGTCCGGGACGGTCTCGCATCTCGGGACGGACAGTGCCAGCAGGGCGACGTCGTCTCCGGCCCCGTCCGGCAGGGATTCGAGCAGGACGACGGTGTCGTCCACCAGCGTCGTGGCGCTGACGGGTGCGGTCCGCCGGCGGAGGAAGGCGGTCAGGCCCTCCTCGCCGAGCATGGCGCCGTCACTGGTACGGGCCTCGGTCAGCCCGTCGGTGTACAGCAGCAGCCCCTCCCCGGGCGCCATGTGGAAGGTGACCTGGGCGAACTGCGCTTCGGGGAGGGCGCCGATGAGCATGCCGCCCTTGGGCCGTACCGCCACCACCTCGACCTGCCCCGTCTCGTCGGGGCGCAGGTGGTAGGCCGGGGGATGGCCTCCGGTGGCCACCGCCACATGGAAGCCGCCCGTGTCGTCGGGGGTGAGCAGGCCGAAGATCGCCGTGCAGAAGCGGCTGCCGGCCGACACATCGGCCAGCAGGGCGTTGTTCAGTGCGCCCAGGACGGTCCTCGGGTCGGGGTCGATCTGCGCGGCGGCGCGCAGGGTGTAGCGGGTCAGTGAGGTGACGGCGGCGGCTTCGGCGCCCTTGCCGCACACGTCACCGAGGAAGAAGGCCCACCGGCCGCCGTCCAGCGGGAAGACGTCGTAGAAGTCGCCGCCGACGTCATGGACGGACGCGGTGCGGTAGTGGCAGGCCAGCTCGAGGCCGGGCACCACCGGCAGGGCCGGCGGCAGCAGGGTGCGCTGAAGGGTCGAGGCGAACGCGGCGATGGCGGCCTTGTCCTTCTCCGCCTGCTCGCGCGCCCTGCGCTCGGCCTCGGCGCGCTCGTGCTCGATCTCGGCGTGCCAGGACTCCGCCGCCCGGCGCTCCTGCTCATGGCGCACCATGGCCAGCGCCGCCAGGCGCAGCTCCATCTCGTCCATCACGATCGCCGCCAGGTCGGCGAGGGTGGCGGCGTCGTCCTCGGTGATGGAGCGCGGCTTGGTGTCGAGGATGTTCACCGTGCCCAGACGGTGCCCATCCGTGGTGACGATGGGAGCGGCGGCGTAGAAGCGCACCCCCATCGGACCCGTGACGAGCGGGTTGCTCTGCGCCACGTCGTCCAGCAGGGTGTCGGGGATCACCAGCGCCTCGTCGCGCAGGACCGCCGAGCCGCACAGGCCCGGATCGCGGCCGAGTTCGGCCATGTCGTGGAGCCCGTGGGCGGCCTTGAACCAGATCCGGTCGGTGTCGACGATGGTCACGGTCGCCACGGGAACGTCGAAGAGACGAGCGGCCAGCGAGGCGACGCGGTCGAACGCGCCGTCGGGTGGGGTGTCGAGGATGTCGTAGCGACGCACGGCCGCTATCCGTGCGGCCTCCACATCCGGATCGGGCACCACTCGCGGTGACCCTTTGTACTCCGGCCCCGCTTCCTCGTCGGGTACCGAGACCTGCTGGGGCATCGGCCCTCCACCTTTCGTTCCCGGCCGACAGGTGCGGCGCTGACCGCGGAAGCCTAAACGGAACATGTGGACGATTGCCAATGCCGTGCCACCCGGCCGGTAGAAAGCGCTGTCACACCTCTCGACAAGCCCCCGGGCCCGACCCCATCCTTCATGGGCAATGGGGCGACATGGCATGGACGCGACAGGAGTTTCCCATGAGGCGCAGGACCTTACTGACCGCCGCCGGCGGCACGCTACTGGGCAGCGCGCTGACGGCGGGTTCCGCCCGGGCCGATGCGACCATCGCGGTCGACCCGCGCGCCACCTACGGACGATGGGAGGGCTGGGGCACCTCGCTCGCCTGGTGGGCCACTGTGTTCGGGGACCGCGACGACTTCGCCGACGCCTTCTTCACCACCAAGCCGGTCGCCTACAACGGCAGGACGCTGCCCGGCCTCGGCCTGAACATCGCCCGGTACAACCTCGGCGCGTGCGGCTGGAACAGCGTGGACGGGGCGCGCATGGTCGCCTCCCCCAACATCCCCCGCTTCAAGCAGATCGAGGGCTTCTGGCAGGACTGGCGCAACGAGGACCCCGCCTCCTCCGCCTGGAACTGGTCGGCGGACGCCGCACAGCGCGCCGCGCTGGTCAAGGCGGTCCAGCGGGGCGCGGTCACCGAGCTGTTCGCGAACTCGCCGATGTGGTGGATGTGCCTCAACCACAATCCGTCCGGCGCGGGCGACGGCGGCAACAACCTCCAGCCCTGGAACCACCAGCGGCACGCCGCCCACCTGGCCACGGTGGCGCTGCACGCGAAGAACAGGTGGGGTGTGAACTTCGCCTCCGTGGAGCCCTTCAACGAACCGGCGTCCAGCTGGTGGACGGCGACCGGCACACAGGAGGGCTGTCACATGGACGCCTCCGTCCAGGCCGCCGTACTGCCGCACCTGCGCACCGAACTCGACAAGCGCGGCCTGACCGGCACCCTGGTCTCCGCGTCCGACGAAACCAGCTACGACCTCGCCCGCACCACGTGGAACTCCTTCGGCACGTCGACCAAGGCACTGGTGGACCAGGTGAACGTGCACGGCTACCAGGGCTCCGGCGGGCGGCGCGACCTGCTCCATACGGACGTCGTCACCACGGCGCGCAAGCGGCTGTGGAACTCGGAGTACGGCGACAGGGACGGCACCGGCCTGACCATGGCGTCCAACCTCTGCCTGGACCTGCGCTGGCTGCATCCCACCGCCTGGTGCTACTGGCAGGTGATGGACCCCTCCGCGGGCTGGGCGCTGATCCACTACGACGCCGCCACCCTGAAGCCGGGCGCCGTGCAGACCAAGTTCTACGTGATGGCCCAGTTCAGCCGGCACATCCGCCCGGGGATGACCATCCTGGACACCGGCGTGGGATACGCGACCGCGGCCTACGACGCGGCGGGGAAGCGGCTGGTCCTCGTGGCGGTCAACACCGGGGCCGCACAGACCCTGACCTTCGACCTGTCCCGGTTCACCCAGGTGAGCGGCGGCACCGGCGGGCTCGTACGGCGCTGGAACACGCACACTTCCGGCGGCGGAGACCTGTACGCGGAGCACACGGACACGCGTCTGAACGGCAAGCGGCTGAGCGTGCCCTTCGCGGCGGCGTCCGTGCAGACGTTCCAGATCGACGGAGTCGTGGCGTAGACCCCCGAACCCGCCCGCAGCGGCCGGACCGTTGCTCAGGGCCTGCCCTTGCGCAGGAAGCGGCGCAGCTTCGCCAGCGGCCAGGTGTTGATGACGTCGTCCTTCGTCAGCCAGCCGCGCTGGGCCGTTCCGACTCCGTACCGCATATACGGCAGATGAGTGATGGCGTGCGCATCGGAGTTGACCGCGAACTTCACGCCGTACCGTTTCGCGCGCAGGATGTCCTCGTCGCGCAGGTCGAGCCGCTCCGGATGGGAGTTGACCTCCAGTGCGGTGCCCGTTCTCGCGCAGGCCTCGAAGACCGCGTCGAAGTCGGCCTCCACGCCCGGCCGTTTGCCGATCAGGCGGGTGGTCGGATGCCCGATCACCGTGACGTTCGGGTGCTCACAGGCACGGACGAGCCGGCGGGTCAGGTCCTGCCGGCTCTGGTTGAAGTACGAATGGACGGATGCCACGCACAGGTCGAACCCGTTGAGGAACTCCTCGGGCCAGTCGACGTCCCCGTCCGGGCCGATGTTGAGTTCCGTGCCGTGCAGCAGTCTCATCCCGTGATGCCTGCGGTCGAGTCCGCGTACGCGCTCGCGCTGCGCCAGGATCTTCTCCTCGGTCATGCGCTGCATGAAGAGGTTGGGCGCGTGGTCGGTGATGGCGTAGTACGCGTAGCCACGGGCGGCCGCGGCGGCGACCATGTCCTCCAGTGGGGCGAGGCCGTCGGTGAGGTCGGTGTGGGTGTGCAGGTCGCCCTTGATGTCGCCGTCGGTGACGAGGTCGGGGAGTTCGTCCCGCAGTCCGGCCGCGATCTCGCCCCGGTCCTCGCGCAGCGGTGGCGGGATCCAGGGCAGGCCGAGCCGGGCGTAGATCTCCTCCTCGGTCTCCGAGGTGATCACGTCGCCGCTCTCGGCGTCGAACAGTCCGTACTCGGAGAGTTTGAGCTTGTGCCGCACGGCGATCTCGCGGGTGCGGATGTTGTGCGCCTTGGATCCGGTGAAGTACTGCAGCCCCGCACCCCAGGAGGACGGCGGAAGGACCCGTAGGTCCACCTGGAGGCCCTTGGTGGTACGGATGGACATCTTCTTCTCGCCCCCCGCGATGACCTCGGCCGTGGCCGGAAGGCCGCCGAGCGCCTCCATGAACGGCGCCGACCGCTCGGCGGCCACCAGGACGTCGATGTCCCCGATGGTCTCCCGCATACGGCGCAGCGACCCGGCGTAGGCGCACCGCTCGCAGCCCGGGATCCGGGACAGCTCGGCGACGATCTGCTCGGCGACGTCCATGGCGGCGTTGATGAGGATCCGGCCGCCGCCCGCCTTCTGCATGAGCGCGATGCCGTGGAGGATGTTCGCCTCGGTCTTCTCGCCGAAGCCCTTGAGGTCGCGGAGCTGCTGCTGGTGGATGGCGTCGAGCAACTGGTCCACGGAGGTGATGCCCAGCTCCTCATGGAGGACCATGGCCTTCTTGGGCCCGAGGGTGGGGATGGTGATCAGCTCGCGGACCCCGGCGGGGATCGTCGCCCGGGTCTCCTCGACCGTGGAGACCCGGCCGGAGCGCAGGTACTCGATGACCTTGTCGGCGATCGACTTGCCGACGTTGGGGATCTCCCTGAGGCCCTTGGCGTCGAGCGTGGAGATGTCGGCGTGGTAGCCGCCGATGGCACGGGCGGCCTTCTCGTAGGCGCGCGCCTTGAAGGCGTCGCCCCCGGTGATCGCGATGAGGTCGGCGTACTCCTGGAGCAGCGCTTCGACCTCCTCGTTTGCTCGGGCCATACCTCCAGGGTGCGCCGGAAACGCCGGCCGGGCACACCTGGGGGCCGCCACGCGGGTCGCCCGCGGGGCGAACGGGCGTGCGCGCGGGCACCGCGCCCCTCCCGGGCGAGGGCGGCATGCGCGCCGGTGGGCTCGTGCGGCGGACCAGGGCAGGCACCTCGCTGACGTCTCAAAACAGGCCCGGCGGCAGGCCTGTTGACGGCCGCGCACAGGCGGGTGCGGCGTCGCTCCGGACGACTTGGCCCCAACCGTGGCTTGTGGCCCGCTGGTTGGCGCCGACGCTTGCCCGGCTTCCGCGAAAGCGTTTTCCAACTGCTGCGCGCGGGCATCGAATTCTCAGACCAGCCGCAACCAGCATCCGTACGCGTTTCCCCTTCCGACGCGCCACTCCTCCACGCCCCGAAGGCCGCACCCGGCCTCCCGTCGACGGGGCGTGTCCGCTGTCCGTGCCGACGAGCCGTCCCGGCATCCCCCACGATCTGGAGACTTGTCATGCGCATTCCATACCGCACCGTCGGCACCCTCGCCGCCGGAGCTCTCGCCACCCTCACGGTCCAGGCGCCGGTGGCCGGCGCCCAGCCGGCCGCGGCCGCCCCCCACCCGATCGTGTTCGTCCACGGCTGGAACTCCAGCGGATCCGCCTGGGACACCATGGCCGCCCGGTTCGCCGCCGATGGCTGGCCCGCCAGTCACCTCGACACATGGACGTACAACACCGGCCAGTCCAACGCCACCACCGCCTCCCAGCTCGCCCAGGAGATCAACCGCGTCCTCGCGGCCACCGGCGCGACCAAGGTGGACGTCGTCACCCACTCCATGGGCGGCCTCTCCTCGCGCTACTACACGAAGAACCTCGGCGGTGACAGCAAGGTGGACGCCTGGGTGTCCCTCGGCGGGCCCAACCACGGCACCGACACCGCGTACTTCTGCGGCGGCGCGTCCTGTACGGAGATGCGCCCCGGCTCCAGCTTCCTGACCGCCCTCAACTCCGGCGACGAGACCCCCGGCGTATCGAGGTACGCCACATGGTGGTCGCCCTGCGACAGCGTCATCAACCCCGACAGCAGCGTGGCCCTGTCCGGCGCCACCAACACCCGGACGGCCTGCCTGAGCCACAGCGACCTGCGCACCGACGCCACCGTCTACAGCCAGGTCAAGTCCTTCGTCGGCTGAGACGCCGGGCGGGGCCGAGCCGTTTCGCGGTTACGTCAGCGCGGCGCCGCGCCAGACCAGGAGAGCCACGTCGATGCCGGCCACGGCCACCGAGGCGGCGAACGGGGCCTCCGTGCGGTGGCGGCCGAGGGCCGCGCCGGCCACGGCCGTCAGCGCGGCCACCGACAGCGCGGCCCAGCCGACGGGGCCGCGGTGGCCGGGCCCGCCGAGGACCAGGAGCGCGGACGCCGCGACCAGCGGGAGCGGCATCAGCAGCCGCGTCCGTGCCGGGCCGAGCCGCTGCGGCCAGCCGCGCACGCCCGTGACCAGGTCGGACCGGATGTCCGGCAGGACGTTGCCCAGATGCGCGCCCACGCCCAGCAGCGCGCCGGACACCACGACCCACCAGGCCGGCCACGGGCTGCCCGGCAGGCCGAGCGCGACGAACGCGGGCAGGGCCGCGAACCCCACCGCGTACGGAAGCCAGGACAGTGCCGTGGCCTTCAGCCCCAGGTTGTACGCCCACGCGGCGCCGATCCCGAGGAGATGCACGCCTCCGGCGAGTGCGCCGCAGGCCAGGGACAGCGGCACGCTGAGCACCAGCGCCACGAGGCTCGCCGCCCATACGGTCGTGGCGCCGACCGCGCCGGACACCACCGGTTTGCCGTACCGGTCGGCCGCCCGGTCGCGCCGGGCGTCGACGGCGTCATTGCACCAGCCCACCGACAGCTGACCCGACAGCACCGCCGCGCCGACCAGCAGACAGCCGCGCCCGTCCTGCCCGGCCGACGCCGCCAGCGCCGTCATCAGCAGCGTGACGGCCACCGCCGGGCCGGGGTGACAGGCCATCACCAGCCCTGCCGGCAGCCCCCGGAGGCGTACCCCATCGCGCGTCCCGTCCACGCGCCGATCGTAGGCGCTCAACGGGCGATCAACGGGCGGACAACCGGTACGACCGCGCGGCGGGAGGGCACACATGGGGGCACGATGCCCCAGACATGGAGCCCTGATGACCCGGATCGCAGCCGTCCACGGAGTCCTGGCGCCGCACCGGCACGCCCAGCGCGAGATCACCGACATGGTGGCCCGCGACTGCCTGCCCGCCGGCGCCGACCGGCGCGTCCTCGACCGCCTGCACCACAGCGCGGCGGTGCGCTCACGCCATACGGCGCTGCCGCTGGACCGGTACGGCGGCCTGGACGACTTCGGCGCGGTCAACGACGTCTTCATCGCCACAGCCGTGGACCTCGGTGCCGAGGCGATCACCGGCGCGCTGTGTGCGGCGGGGCTCTCCGCGCGCGACGTGGACCTGCTGATGTTCACCTCCGTGACCGGCATCGCCGCACCCTCCGTGGACGCCCGGCTCGCCGGGCGGCTGGGTCTGCGGCCGGACGTCAGACGCCTGCCGGTCTTCGGGCTGGGGTGCGTCGCCGGGGCGGCCGGGATCGCCCGTCTGCACGACTACCTGCTGGGGCGGCCGGACCACGTGGCCGTGCTGCTCTCCGTCGAACTGTGCTCCCTGACCTTCCAGCGGGCCGACACCTCCGCGGCCAACCTGATCGCGACGGCCCTCTTCGGCGACGGAGCCGCCGCCGTCGTCGCCTGCGGCGCCCGCAGGCATACGGCGGCGGGCGCCACCGGACCGACCGTGGTGGCGAGCCGCAGCCATCTGTATCCGGACACCGAGCGGTTGCTGGGCTGGGACATCACCGCTTCCGGCTTCCGCGTCGTCCTCGATCCCGCGGTCCCGGACGTGGTGCGCAAGAACCTCGCCGCCGACGTCGACGGCTTCCTGTCCGACCACGGACTCGACCGGCGCGATGTGACGGCCTGGGTGAGCCACGCCGGCGGGCCCAAAGTCCTCGACGCGGTCGAGGAGGCGCTCGACCTGCCGGACGACGCCCTCGACGTCAGCCGGCGCTCGCTCGCCGAGACGGGCAACCTGTCGTCGGCGTCCGTCCTGCACGTCCTGCGCGACACGCTGACGGCGGGGCGCAAGCCGCCTTCGGGCACCCCCGGTCTGCTGCTCGCCATGGGGCCGGGTTTCTGCACCGAACTCGTCCTGGTGCGCTGGTAGGGAGCTGAGCCTGGTGATCTGGTACACGGTGCTGGTGCTGGCGGTCGGCGCGGAGCGCGTCGCCGAACTCGTGGTCGCCCGTCGCCACGCGCGCTGGAGCCTGGCTCGTGGTGCCGTCGAGTTCGGCCGGCGGCACTACCCCGCGATGGTGACCCTGCACACGGCGCTCCTCGTCGGCTGTCTGGCCGAGGTGTGGGCGGCGCGACGGCCGTTCCACCCCGGTCTCGGCTGGACCATGCTGGCGGTCGTCGTCGCGGCGCAGGGCCTGCGGTGGTGGTGCGTACGGACGCTGGGGCCGCGCTGGAACACCCGCGTCCTCGTGGTGCCGGGACTGCCGCTGGTGTCGGCCGGGCCGTACCGGTGGCTGCGCCACCCGAATTACGTGGCGGTGGTGGCGGAGGGCGTCGCGCTGCCCCTGGTCCACGGGGCCTGGCTGACCGCCACGCTCTTCACGGTGTTCAACGCCGCGCTGCTCACCGTACGCGTCCGCTGCGAGGACGCGGCGCTGGGGGCGGGTGGTGCGGCCGCTCCGGTGCGGGCGGCGGCCGGGGGCGGGGCGGGGTGATCGACCTGCTCGTGGCGGGCGGCGGGCCCGCCGGCCTGGCCACGGCGATCCACGCCGCGCTGGCCGGGATGGAAGCGGTGGTGATCGAGCCGCGCCCCGGCCCGGTGGACAAGGCGTGCGGCGAGGGGGTCATGCCGGGCGGCGTGCGGTCCCTGCGCGCGCTGGGCGTGGACCCGCCCGGCCACCGGCTGCGCGGCATCCGGTACGTGGACGGCCGGCACCGCGCGCAGGCCGACTTCCGTGACGCCACCGGCCTGGGCGTACGCCGCACGGAACTGAGCGCGGCACTGGCCCGGCGCGCCGCGGAACTCGGCGTTCAGGTGCTGCCCGGCCGGGTCGGTGAAGTGTCGCAGGGGCCGGACGCGGTGAGCGCGGCGGGGCTGCGGGCCCGGTGGCTCGTCGCCGCGGACGGCCTGCACTCCCCCGTCCGCCGCGCGCTCGGCCTGGACCTGCCCGGTCCGCGGCCGCGGCGCTACGGCCTGCGGCGGCACTACCGCATCGCGCCGTGGTCGGACTTCGTCGAAGTGCACTGGTCGCGCGGTGGCGAGGCGTATGTGACCCCGGTCGGCGACGGCCTGGTCGGGGTGGCCGTGCTGAGCACCGCCCGACGCGCCTACGACACGTGCCTGGACCACTTCCCCGAGCTGGCCGGCCGCCTCCGTGACGGTACGGCCGTGAACGCCGTACGCGGCGCCGGGCCCATGCGGCAGCGGGTGCGCGGCCGGGTGGCCGGCCGGGTGCTGCTCGTCGGTGACGCGGCGGGTTACGTCGACGCGCTCACCGGCGAGGGCATCGCGCTCGCGCTGGCGTCGGCCGAGGCGGCGGTGGGGTGCCTGCGGGCGGGGCGGCCGGAGGCGTACGAGCGTGCCTGGCGGCGGCTGTCGCGCCGGCACCGGCTGCTGACGGAGGCACTGGTCCGGGTCGGTTGCCGTCGCGAGACGGCCCGCCTGGTCGTTCCGGCGGCCGCCCGCATGCCGCTGGTCTTCACGGCGGCCGTGCGCGCGCTGCAATGACCACACCCGGAGGAACGCGGCGCGGACGGCGGATACTGGTCGCATGGACCTCGCGCCAGGGCTCCCCCGGTTGCGGGAGCGACTCGGCCACAGCCTGTTCACCCGCGTGGCGGGTCCCGCCGGCCCGGTCAACCGCGCCCGCATCCACGGCACACCGGGGCCTCGCTGGTTCCCTCCCGGCCGCCCCATCCGTACCGTCCACGGCGACGCGTCCATGTTCATCGGCGGGCTGAGGGCGCTGTTGCTCCAGTCCCTGCACCCGCTGGCCATGGCGGCCGTGGCGGCTCATTCCGGCTACCGCGGCGACCCCTGGGGGCGGCTCCAGCGCACCAGCACCTTCCTCGCGGTGACGACCTACGGCATGGCCGACGACGCGCAGCGGGCGGTCGACCACGTGCGCGCGGTGCACGACCGCGTGCGGGGCACCACGGCCGAGGGAGAGAGCTACCACGCCGCCGATCCGCACCTGCTCGGCTGGGTGCATGTCGCCGAGGTCGACAGTTTCCTGTGCGCCCACCGGCTCTTCGGCGCGCGCCCCCTGGACGACGAGGGTTACGACGCCTACGTCGCCGACACCGCGCGCGTGGCGGCCGCGCTCGGCGTGCCGGAACCGCCGCGCGACCAGGCCGAGCTGGCCGAGCGGCTGGCCGCGTACCGGCCGGAACTGCGGGCCACGCGCGAGGCCCGGGAGGCCGCGCGCTTCATCCTGCTGCGGCCGCCCCTGCCGCTGGTCGCCCGCGCCCCGTACGCCGTGCTCGCCGCGAACGCGGTGTCCACGCTCCCGGGCTGGGCGCGCGAACCCCTGGGGCTGCCGCACGTGCCGGGTGTGGAGGACACCCTCGTACGGCTGACCGGGCACGCGATGACCAGGACGATCCGGTGGGCCATGACGCCTCCGCCGCCCGCCCCCTGACCACCGCCCGCACCACGGCCTGCCGGGTCTCACCTCTCCTACAGGCACCGCACGCTCGTCCGCAAGCGGTCGCGGAAGGCGTGCGGCGTCCCGTGGGGTACCGCGCGGGCCACCGGGACGGCGGGGACCTTCAGGTCCAGGCGGCGGTGGCGGCGTCCGGGGTCATCGGTCGTCCTGTTTCCCGGGGCTGTCGCAGGGGTTCGTGGCGCGGCTCAGGGCGCGGTCGACGCGGTCGGTCAGGCCGTTGACGCTGCCCGCGGCCATCAGTTCCATCACGGGCAGCTCGCAGCCGAAGGCGCGGTGCAGGGACGCCTTCAGCTGCGTACCCATCAGGGAGTCCAGCCCGAGGTCCGCCAGGTTGGCCTTTCGGTCGACGCGGTCGGGCGTGGTCTGGAGGACGGCCGCCGCGAGTTCGGCGAGAGCGTCGCCGATCAGGGCGTGGCGTTCGGCGTCGCCGCCCGCCTCCGCCAGCCGCCGCCGGAAGTCCTCCGCGTCGCCGCCCGGCCCCGTCGAGCCGTCCGTGTCGTCACGTTGCCGCTCGAAGCGGGGGCTTCGCAGGCTGGGCAGCACCTGGGCCAGGCGCCGCCAGTCCACGAGGCCGACGACGGCCGACTCCGCCGAGCGGCCCAGGAAGCGGTCCAGCGCCGCGCACGCGGCGTCGGGGCTGATCAGGCCGAGGCCCGACCGCTCGATGGTGTCCGACAGGAAGCTCCGCGCCACGTAACCGGTCTGGCCGATGCCGCCCCAGGCGAGCGCGAGCCCGGGCAGGCCGGCCGCGCGGCGGGCCCGTACGAGCGACTCCAGGACGAGGTTGGCGGCCGCGTACGGAGCCTGGTGCAGGTTGCCGACGTGGGCGGCGAGGGAGGAGTGGACGACGAAGAAGTCCAGCGGCCGGTCGCGGGTCAGCTCGTCCAGCACCGCCGCCCCGGTGGCCTTGGCGGCGTGGACGGCCTCGAACCGCTGTGCCGTCAGCTCCTCCAGCGGGGTGTCGTCCAGGTGCATGGCGGCGTGCACCACTCCCCGTACGGGCCGCCCCTCGGCCTCCGCCCGCTCGAAGACGGCCCGGACCGCGTCCGCGTCGGTCACGTCGACGGCGTGCGGCACGGCGTGTACGCCCTGCCGGCCGAGTTCGGCGATCAGTGCGGGGGCCTCGGGGGACGCCGCGCCACGGCGGCCGAGGAGGGCGAGGGACCGCGCTCCGCGCCGGGCCAGGTGGCGGGCGGTGGCGGCGCCGAGGCCACTGAGGCCGCCGGTGACGAGGTAGGTCGCCCGGGGATCGAGACGCAGGGGGGCGTCCGGCTCTTCGATCCGTACCGGCTCGGTGCCGTCCATGGTGACGACGACCTTCCCGAGGTGCCGGGAGTGCCGCAGGCTCGCGAGGGCTTCCTCGATGCGGGAGGCCGGGTAGGTCTGGTGGGGCAGCGGGCGGTGGACGCCCGCGGCCACCCGCTCGGAGACCTGCTGGAACGCTGCTGCCGCCTCCTGCGGTGCCTCGGTCACCAGCCGGGTGATGTCCACCCCGAAGTAGGCGAGGTTGTTGCGGAACGGGCGCAGCAGCAGCGGCTGGTTGGCGTAGATGTCGCGCTTCCCGAGCTCCACGAAACGGCCGCCGGGGCGCAGGCATTCGAGGCCGCGCGCGATGGCCTCTCCGGCGAGGGAGTTGAGGACGACATCGACGCCGCGGCCGTTCGTCAGCTCCTTCACCTGGTCGGCGAAGGACAGGCCGCGTGAGTCGAGTACGTGCCGGGCGCCGAGCATGCGCAGCAGGTCGCGTTTGGCGGGGGTGCCGGCCGTGGCGATGACATGGGCGCCGAGCCGTTCGGCGCAGCGCAGGGCGGCCAGGCCGATCCCGCCGGCTCCGCCGTGCACCAGCAGGGTCTCGCCGGGTGCCAGGCGGGCCAGCGTCTCCAGGCTGTGCTGCACCGTCAGATGGACCGCGGGCAGGGTGGCCGCCTCGCTGTAGCGCATGCCGTCGGGCATGCGCCCGGTCTGCTCGGTGCGTACGCGTACGTGGGAGGCGAGGGTGCCGTGTCCGAAGGCGAAGACCCGGTCTCCGGCCGCGAGGCCGGTCACGCCCGGGCCCACCGCGACGACGTCGCCCGCGCACTCCAGGCCCAGCGCGGGGCCGCCCGGCACCGGGGGCTCGGCGTCCGGCGGCAGCAGCCCGGCGGCCAGCATCACGTCACGGTAGTTCAGCGCGGCCGCGCGTACGGCGACGACGACCTCGCCGGGCCGCGGGGTCGGCGGCTCGGCCGCGACCCACACCGGGCGGGGCGCGAGCCCGGGGTCGCGCAGTTCCAGGGCGTACGGACGGTCGGTGGTGGCCCGCGCCGTGCGGGGCGGGCAGTCGGCCAGGCGGGGCACGAAGCGGCCCCGGCCCGTCAGGACGATCTCGTCCTCCCCGGTCGGGTCGAGCAGTTCCGCCACCAGCCGCGCGGCGTCACGCCCGGGGTCCGCCGACCGGTGCAGGGACACGCGGCGTACGGGTAGGCTCGGGTGTTCGTTGGCCAGGACGCGGCCGATGCCCCACACGGCGGCGTCCTCCGGCGCGCCGGTGCGCTCCGGCGCCGGGAACAGGCCGGTCGGTCCGGTGACCAGCCACAGGGGTCGTGCCGGCTCGCCCTCGGCTGCCTTGCAGGCGCCGGCCGCGGCCTTGACGGTCGCGGCCCGGCGTACGGCCCGGGCGGTCAGTTCCTGCGGTCCGGCCGCGTCGGCGCTTTCGCAGAGGACGACCACACCGTCCGGCTGTGGACCGCGGGGTGCACCGTCGTCGGCGCTGGTGGTGACGGCCTCGGTGGCGCCCGCCCCGGTCAGCGCGGATGCCAGCGCCTGTCCGAGCGCGCTGCCGGGGCGCTCGGTGACGATGTGCCACCTGCCGCCGGGCAGGGTGGGCGCCGGGCGGCCCGATAGGGGGGCGGGCGCGGGTGCGGGTGCGGGGCGGCGCGCGACGAGGACCGAGTAGTCGTCCCGGTACTCCGCCACGGAGCTGCTCACGTCGGCGACGTCGTCGAAGCCGCACTCCTTGAGCAGGGGCGTCCACCGTTCCCGGGGCAGCAGCGGACTGCTGCGCAGGTCGGTGTCGCGGAAGGCCCAGAAGCCGTCGAGGAGCCCGAAGCACGGGCCGAGGATCTCCACGTCGTGGCTCTCGACCGCGAGGAGGTGTCCGCCGTCGGCCAGGAGCGCTCCGACGCGGCGCAGGGTGGCCCGCAGGTCGCTGGTGGCGTGCAGGACGTTGGCCGCCACGACGACATCGAAGCCGCCGTGGTCCAGGCCCTGTTCGGCCGGGTCGCGCTCCAGGTCGAGTGTGCGGTACTCGATGAAGTCGTGCGCCGCGAAGCGGGCCTGGGCGCGGGGGAAGAACGCCGGGGAGACGTCGGTGTAGACGTACCGGGTGACGGCTGCCGGGAGGACGGGCAGCAGGGCGCCGGTGACGCCCCCGGTGCCGGCGCCGACTTCCAGCACGCGCAGCGGCCGGTCGGCGGGCCACGACTCGATCGCCGCCGCCAGGAGGCAGCGGGCGTACCGGCCTTGGAGCCGTGCCTGGGGGGTGTCCGTGTAGAAGGCTTCGACGTGGTGGCGGTCGGCCTCGGAGAACAGCAGCTCGGTCGGGTCCGTCTCGCCGCGCAGGACCTGCGTCAGGTGCAGGCCGCACCGGTTGTAGACGGCGATGGCGGAGATCCATTCGGGGAACCGTGCCACGCACGCGCGGGTCAGCTCCAGCGGGCGCGGGGTGCCGGTGCGGACCCACCGCTCGGGCGGCTCGTGCCCGGTGGCGGTCGCGCGCCGGAGCAGGCCCGCGTCCTCGGCGAGGTGGGCGAGCAGCCGCAGGTACGCGGTGTGCTTGCGCCGCACGCCCGCCGTGATGAGGTCCTCGGTGGTGAAGGACTCGGCGTGCGGGAGCAGGTCGGCGAACGACTGGGCGGCCCAGTGGCCGACGGTGAGCTTGAGCCGGGGGGCGAAGGAGGCGTAGCGGGTGCCGTGGTCCTCTTCGAGGGCGGCCCGCGCGGTGGCGGTCGCGGCGGCGAGCGCGCCGGGAGCGGGCAGCGGCGCGGGGTCCGCCGCCGGGCGGCCGGTTCGTGGCGCGGCGCGCAGGACCGGGGTCAGCTGCTGGGGCGTGCGCTGCCGCCGGGTGACGACGCCCCGCAGCCGGCAGCCGCCGATGCGGGCGCGGACGGTGCCGTCGTCGTCGGTGAGGGTGATGTCGAGGATGGCGTGCCGCTCGTCGAGGTCGAGCAGGCGCACATGGACGAGCCCGTTCTCGGCGGGCTGTCCCCATACGCGTACGGAGCCGAGCGCGGTCGGCAGGTAGACGCGGCCGGCGCGGGAGGCGGCCGCCAGCAGGGGGGACGCGGCCTGCACGGCGCCGTCGAGGAGGGCCGGGTGCGCTTCGTAGGGCCCTTCCCCGGGCGGGGCGGGGGCGGTGTAGGACGCCAGCACCTCCCCCTCGCCGACGTACAGCTCGGTGAGGACCTGGAAGCGGGGGCCGTAGCCGAGACCGGCCTCGGCGGCCTGCTGGTAGTGGCGTTCGGCCGCGATCCGCGGCCCGGTCAGCCGGGAGCGGACGGCGGCGACGTCGAGGGGCTCGGGCACCGGGGCGAACAGCCGGCGGGCCCGGCCGCGGGCGTGTGTCCGCCATGGGGCGGTGTCGCCCGTGCGGGAGGCGATGTGCACGATCCCGTCCTCCGGCGAGAGGGAGGTCTGCAGGACCACCTCCTCGGTCTCGTCGTCGCGGGGCAGGACGAGGGGGCGGACGATGTCGAGGTCGGTGACTTCGGCGGGTGCGGCGAAGGTGTGGCGGCCCGCGGCCAGGGCGGCTTCCGCGTAGGCGGTGCCGGGCAGGACGACCGCTCCGTCGACCTGGTGGTCGTACAGCCAGGGGAAGCGCCCGGTGGTGACGCTCTGGTGCCAGGCGGGTCCGGCGACGGGGGCCCGGCGGCCGAGGGTGGGGTGGACGGGGGTCTTGTCCTGCGGCAGGTGGGCCCACCAGTCGGGGGAGCCGTTCCAGTGCCGCTCCCGCTGCCAGGGGTACGCGGGCAGCGGCACGACCCGGCCGGGCCGTGGGAAGCGGCCGGTGACCGCGTCGGTTCCGGCCGCCACGAGGTGCGCGACCGCGCGGCGTACGGACTGCGGGCCGCTGCGGCCGCGCCGGCAGGTGGGCACCACGGCTCCGGCCGGCAGGAGGCGGCGCAGGTAGGGGGTGAGGACGGCGTGCGGGCCGATCTCGACGAAGAGGGTGCACCCTTCGTCGGCCAGGGCGCGTACGGCGTCGGCGAAGAGGACCGGTTGGCGTACGTTGCGCCACCAGTGGTCGGCGTCGAGCCGCTCCGCGTCGAGGAGCCCGCCGGTGACGGTGGAGGCGAAGGTACGGCGGTGGGGGCGCGGCGCGAGACGGGTGAGCGCGGCGCGCAGGTCCTGTTCGATGCCGTCCATCGCGGTGCTGTGGAAGGCGTAGTCGAGGTCCAGCTCGCGGAAGAAGACGTCCCGCAGGAAGAGCCGGCGTCCCAGGTCCGCCAGGGCGGCCGGGTGTCCGGCGATGGTGACGTCGGTGTCGCTGTTGACGCCGGCCAGTTCCAGGCGGCCCTGGTGGGCGGCGAGTTCCTTCTCGGCCTCCCGGCGGGACAGGCCCACGGCCGCCATCCGGCCTCGGCCCGCGGTGAGGGCCTGGGCGCGGCTGCGTTCGGCCACCACATGACAGGCCGTCCGCAGGTCGAGCGCGCCGCTGACGTACGCGGCGGCGATCTCCCCGACGCTGTGACCGACCGTCGCGTCCGGTTCGACTCCGTACGCCGCGAGCAGCCGGACCAGCCCCGCCTGGACGGCGAACAGCAGGGGCTGGGCGACCTCGGTGAGGGCCAGGCGCGGCTGGTCGGCGGTGAGTTCCCCGACGACCGACCAGCCGAGCCGGGGGCGCAGTTCGGCGTCGGCCTCCTCCACGGCCGCCCGGAAGACGGGTTCCTCGCGCAGCAGGTCGGCGCCCATGCCGGGCCATGGGGAGCCGTTGCCGGAGAACACGAACGCCACCTTGCCCGGATGGCCGGTGACGGCCGCGACGCCCGAGTCCGGCTCCGTGCCGCCGGCGACGGCGTGCAGGGCGTCGGCGGCGTCGGAGGGGCTGTCAGCGAGGACCGCGGCGCGGTGCTCGTGCCGTCGCCTGCGTACGGTGGCGGTCCAGGACAGGTCGTAGAACTCCTGGGGGTCGGCGAATTCGAGACGCTGCGCCATGCGGCCGGCGGCCTCGCGGAGGGCTTCGGGCGTGCGGGCGGAGACCACGACCGGCAGTGGTCCGGTGCGCGGGGGGCGGCTCGGGGTGTCGTCGGGGGGACCGGCGAGAACGATGTGGGCGTTGGCACCGCCGAAACCGAAGGAGTTCACCCCGGCGAGCGGCCGGCCGGTCCCCGCCAGCGCCTCCGTACGCAGCACGGGCCTGATGCCCCAGCCGGTGAAGTCGATGTCCGGGTTGAGGGGTTGGGCGTGCAGGGTGGCCGGGATCCTGCGGTGCCGCAGCACCAGCAGGGCCTTGAGCAGTCCGGCGATTCCGGAGGCGGCTTCGAGGTGCCCGATGTTGCTCTTGACGGAGCCGATGGGCAGCGCCCCGGTGGTACGGCCGGTGCCCAGTGCCCGGCCGATGGCCTCGCACTCGACGGGGTCACCGGCGCGGGTGCCGGTCCCGTGGGCCTCCAGGTACGCCAGGTCGTCGGGGGTCAGCCCGGCGCGGGCGTACACCTCCCGCAGCAGCCGGTACTGGGCCGTGGTGCTGGGCAGGGCCAGCCCGGGCGTACGGCCGTCGTTGTTGGTGCCGCTCGCGAGGATCACCCCGTGGACGGGGTCGCCGTCGGCGCGGGCGTCGGCCAGGCGTTTGAGCAGGACGAGGCCGCCTCCCTCGGCGCGGACGAAGCCGTCCGCGTCCGCGGAGAAGGCGCGGCACCGGCCGGTGGGCGACAGCATGGAGGCGCTGGAGAACCCGGCGTAGCCCTGCGGGTTGATCAGGATGTTGACGCCGCCGGCGAGCGCGGCCCGCGACGCCCCCGACCGCAGGTGCTCGCACGCCTGGTGCACGGCGGTGAGCGCCGAGGAGCAGGCGGTGTCCACGGTGACGCTCTGTCCGTGCCAGTCGAAGAAGTGGGAGATACGGTTCGCCGCGATGGCGCCCGCCATGCCGGTGACCGTGTAGGCGTTTCCGGTCTGGGGTGCACACGCCTGGAGTTCGCCGTAGTCGCGGCTGGAGCAGCCGATGAACACGGCGGTGTCGGAGCCGCGGACCAGGCCGTGGTCGATGCCCGCGTCGTCGAGGGTCTCGGCCGCCAGCTCCAGCAGGAGCCGTTGCTGGGGGTCCATCCGGGAGGCTTCGCGCGGCGAGATGCCGCTGAAGTAGGAGGTGTCGAATCCGGTGATGTCGTCGAGGAAGCCGCCGGCCGCCGTGTAGCTCGTACCGGGCCGCGGCCTGCGTCCGTCGACCAGGTCGGCCGTGTGGAACCGGTCCGCCGGGACCTCGGTGACCACGTCACGACCGACGAGCAGTACCGCCCACAGGTCCTCCGGCCCGTGGATGCCACCGGGCAGGCGGCAGGCGGCTCCGACGACGGCGATGGGCTCGCAGGACGGGGAGGTGGGGGATGCCGACAAGGTGTTTCTCCGCGATGGTGTGTGCTCGGTCGGGCAGGGAAGCGCAGGGACGCGCGCCGTCGGATCAGCCGCTCACTATCCCGGTCGCCGGTACGGGGCCGGCGGCGGCACGAAAGCCCAGGGCGCCGCGGAGGTAGTCGCCGTCGATGGGCGGCGGGGGTGCGAGGTGCCGGGTGAGGGCGAGGGTCGCGGAGCGGTCGTAGCCACGGGTGTGGTGGCAGTAGCTCAGGAAGCCGGGGAGGTGGGCCTCGATGAACCGCTCGGCCGGGGTGGGGTCGGGCAACCGCTCGACGCATGCGAGGCGCAGTCCGGGGTAGCGGGCCTCGATCGCCCGGGTGATCGTGCTCATGGTGGTGTTCACGGGGTGCACGATGTGGAAGGTGTGTACGCCGCTGTCGTGGTCGTACCGGCTGTCGTGGGCGACGCACAGCATGGCCTGGGTCGCGTAGGTGTCCTGCACGATGTTGAACGTCGCGCCGGGCGGCACCGGCAGGCGCAGCCGCAGCGTGTCACCGGCCCGGCGCTCGGCGGGGATGCCCGGCGCCCCGCCGTGGGCCACGGCGTCGATCATGTCCCCCAGTACCTTGAGCGGATGCCCCGGCGCGCCCTCGGGGAGAGGCTCGCCGGTGGCCACGATGCTGGGCCGCAGGACGAGGGCCGTGCGGCCGAACCGGCGCGCCCAGTCCCTGACCAGCAGCTCCGCCTGGTACTTGGAGGCGTCGTAGTGGGTCTCGAAGCCGTGGGCGTCGCTCAGGTCGTCCTCCGCGACCACCCCGGTCCTGCGTCCGCCCGCGACCGCGACGGTGCTCATGTGGACGAGGGGGGTGTACGGGGGTGTGAGCGCGGCCAGTTCCAGGATGTTCGCGGTGCCCCGCACATTCGCGCGGAAGAGACGTTCCCGCTCGCCGGTGAGGGCGATGTCCCCCGCGCAGTGCCATACGGCGCCGGTCTCCTCCGCCAGCCGCCCGTAGACGGACGGGGCGAGCCCCAGCCAGGGCTGCGTGATGTCACCGCGCACACAGCGCAGCCGGCTTCGCGCCGGTGCGTCGATGCCGCGCCCCGCCGCCGCTTCCAGGGCCGCAAGCACCCGCGCGCGTAAGTCGGCGCCCCGGCCCAGCACGACGACCACCCGTTCGCGGGTGGTCAGGAGACTGAGGAGGAGGCGTGAACCCAGGAACCCGGTCGCGCCGGTGAGCAGAACGGTCACCGGAGAAGAATGACCCAATGGCACCGAAACGCCAAACACTATATGCATACGATATGTCACTTTGAGCAACAGACTCCACATGTGCAGCGTCCCGGTGCCGTGACGACCGCCAGCGCGAAACCCCCGCTGCCGCCCGCCCGTTGGGCCGCCGTGGCCGTTGGTGGCCCTGGCTGGTGTACGCCCAGTCCTGGTGGCGACCGGGGATCAGCGGCTGGTGTCGCGGATGGCCGCGCCACGCTGGTACTCGTACGCCTGCGTGGCTCCGACGCCGAAGTCGAGCGGCGCTGCCGGCCTGGTTCACCCGGAGTCTGTTCATCCCCGTCAAAGCGCTGGTGACCGACCTGCTGTGTCTGACAGCGGGTTTCGGCGCGATGGTGTTCCTCTTCCAGGACGGGCACCTGGCCGCCTGGCTCGGCGGGACGGCGAGCGGCGCCACTGCTGGTGATCGGCGTCCTCGTCGACGCCACCGTCGTCCGGTGCCTGCTGGTGCCCTCGGCGATGACCCTCGCTGGGCAGTGGAACTGGTGGCTTCCGCTGCGTTCGCACCGCGAGGCCGCCCGGCTGCGCGTCCCGCGCCCTCGCGGGGGGAGTCCGCGTGAGCCGCCGCGTATCAGGCTCGCCGCGGCCCTGGTGACGGGCCTGGCGGGCGGAGCGCTCCGCCCACCAGGCCCGTCAGCCGTCACCCGTCGGCGTCGCCCTCGGGCCGGGAGCGGGACGGAAGGTGCACCACCACGAGCGTGAACGCGGCCAGCATGACGTTGCGGGCGGCGGCGTCCAGACCGTTCCAGTCCGAGGACTGCCACATGGCGAACCACTCCCCGCCGATGGCGATGAACCCCAGCCCGAACAGCAGCAGCACCATCACCAGCCCGATCGTGCTCGCCCGGCGGGCACGGACATGGGTCCCACGGCGCAGCCCCGCCACCCAGAGCCATGTGGCGAGCAGGAGGACACCGGCGGTCAGGATCTCCCAGAGGATGATGGCGAGGTAGACGGCGTTCTGCACGGCGGTCGACTCGATCGCCCGCCACATCAGGTCCGGGTCCTTGAAGGTGGTGTCCATCGCCAGGACGTGCTGGACGAACTGCTGGTTGGTGCCGAAGTCCGTCACGTTGCCGAACGCCACCAGGGTCATGTAGAGCGCGACGGTGCCCGTCAGCACCGTCGCGGTGACGGGCAGAGTGCCGAGCCGGAGCCATCGCTCCAGCCGGGTACCGGTGCGCTCGCCGCCGCCTGCCATGTGTCGTCCCCATTCCCTCGCCGTCATCGCCGCTCGCTCAACAAGCGCTCGGTGCACAGTACTTCGTCCGGCCGGCCGGTCAGGCGGATTCCCTGCGCACCAGTTCGGTGGGGAGGATGACGGCGGCCGGGTCGTCCCCCTTGATGCGGCCGAGCAGCATCCGGACCATCTCGCTGCTGATCCGCTCCCACGGCTGGCGGACCGTGGTGAGCGCGGGCCGGGTGGACAGCGCCGCCGGCGAGTCGTCGAACCCGCCGACGGCCACGTCGTCCGGCACCCGCCGCCCCGCGCGGGTCAGGGCGTTGAGGACGCCGTGGGCCATGAGGTCGGACGCCACGAACACCGCGTCGACGTCGGGTGCCCGCTCCAGCAGCAGATCGGCCGCCGTCTCGCCGCTGGCCCGGCTGTAGTCGCCCGCCACGATGAGCGACTCGTCGACGGGCAGCCCGCACTCGGCCAGCACATCGCGGTACCCGGCGAGGCGGTCGATCCCGCCGGGGGTGTCCGGCGGGCCGGTCACCGTGGCGATGCGGCGGCGCCCGGACTCGTACAGGTGGCGCACCATCGACCGTGCCCCGTCCCGGTCGTCCGCCGCGACATAGCCGACCTTCGCCTTCTGCCCGAGCGGCTTGCCGCAGGCGACGACGGGGACCCCGGCCGCGTCCAGCTCGCTGCCGACCGGGTCGCCGGAGTGGCTGGAGACGAGCAGGACGCCGTCGACGTGCCCGGCGCGGATGTAGCGGAGGTTGCGCCGCCGTTCGGCCTCGGTGCCCGCGATCATGAGCAGCAGCGGAATGTCCTGGGCGGCCAGCGCCTGGGTGCAGGCGCGCAGCAGCACATTGAAGTTGGGGTCCTCGAAGAACCGCTCCTGCGGCTCGGTCAGCAGGAAGGCGACCGAGTCGGACTTGCCGGTGATCAGGGAGCGGGCGTGCCGGTTGACGACGTAACCGGTCCTGCGGATCGCGGCGTTGACGGCGGCCTGTGCCGAAGGGCTGACGTAGTGCCCGCCGTTCAGCACCCGTGAGACGGTGCCGCGTGAGACGCCCGCCTCGCGCGCCACGTCGTGGATGGTCACCGAGCGCCGTTTGCCGTCCGTACCGCGGTTCATGACTGTCTGTCTCCTCTTCCCCTGCCGTCAGGACTTTACGGCCCCGGAGAGCAGGTCGAGGCTCCAGAACCGTTGGATGACGAGGAAGAGGGCGATGAGCGGCGCGATCGCCAGCAGGGCGCCGGTGATCACCAGTGTGTAGAGGGCGGGTGTGTTGGAGCCCTGGGCAAGCAGGGTGAACAGGCCGACCGTCATCGGGAACTTGGTGTCGTCGCCGAGCATGATGTACGGCAGGAGGAAGTTGTTCCAGATCGCCACGAACTGGAACAGGAAGATGGTCACCAGGCCGGGAGCCATCATCGGGACGGCGATCCGCAGGAAGATCCGTCCTTCGCCGGCGCCGTCCATCCGGCCCGCCTCGATGAGCTCCGCGGGGATGGCGGCCCGCGCGTAGATCCGGCCGAGGTAGACGCCGTACGGGGAGAGGATCAGCGGCAACAGCACGGACAGACGGGTGTCCGCCATGCCCGCCTCCGCCATCAGCAGGTACTGCGGGATGGCGAGGATGACGGGCGGCACGAGCACGCCCGCGAGGATCACGTGGAAGACGGTCTCGCGGCCCCTGAAGCGGTACATGGCCAGGGCGTAGCCCGCGCACGCCGAGACGGCCGTGGACAGGACGGCGCCCAGGCCGGCGTACAGCAGGGAGTTGGCCATCCACTGCCAGTAGACGCCGTCGCGGTGGGCGCTCAGGTCCGTGACGTTGCCGGTGAATCCGGTGCCGGGCAGGAAGCTGAAGGTGGAGAACAGCTCCGTACCGGACTTGGTGGACGCCACGAGGACCCAGGCGACCGGCAGCAGGCAGTACAGCGCGCCGAGGGCGAGGACCGCGGTCGGCAGCAGAGCGGTGCGGCGGGGGCGCGGCGGCCCCTGGGCGGTGCCCGGTGTGGTGCCGGCGGCCGGTGGCCGCTTGCGCGCCGACGGGGGCGCGGCGAGCGTGGTCATCGGGTTTCTCCTTGTGCGGTACGGGAGTTGGCGAGCCTCAGCAGGCCGAAGGAGAGGACGAAGGTGGCGGCGGCCAGGACCACCGCGGTGGCGGAGGCCGCGTGGATGTTCCCGTTGACGAAGGCGTCGTTGTAGACCTTCATCAGCGGGCTCCAGGTGGTGGAGACGCCGTTGGTGAGGGGCTTGAGCGTGGTGGGTTCGCTGAAGACCTGGAGGGTGGCGATGACCGAGAAGAAGAAGGTCAGCACCAGTGAGGGCGCCACCATCGGGATCTTGACGCGCAGGGCGATCTGCAGCGGTGAGGCGCCGTCCAGTTTCGCCGCCTCGTACACCTCGGCCGGGATGGACCGCAGCGAGGTGTAGATGACGATCATGTTGAAGCCGGTGCCGCCCCAGACAGCGATGTTGGCGAGGGACAGGAAGAGCGGGCCGCCGTCGAGGAGGTCGGGCCCGGGCAGCCCCAGCCGGTCGAGGGCGTAGTGGAAGGGGCTGACGTCGGGCAGGTAGAGGAAGCCCCACAACAGGGCGGCGATGACTCCGGGGATCGCGTACGGAAGGAAGATCGCGAGCCTGGAGAAGGAGCGGGCGCGGACCCGTTCGCTGTCCAGGAGCAGGGCGAACAGCAGCGCGAGGCCGAGCATGACGGGCACCACGATGGCGCCGTAGCCAAGGACGCGCAGGGCTCCGTGGCCGAGTTCGGCGTCCGTGAGGGTGGCGGTGTAGTTCTCCAGGCCCGCCCACACCTCCTGGCGGGCTCCCTTGCCGAGGCCCAGGCCGCTGATCTCGATCTTGCGGAGGCTGAGCCAGAGCGCGTACCCGATGGGGAGGGCGAAGAAGAGGGCGAAGAGGACGACGGCCGGGGCGAGGAAGCCGTACGGGGCGGCTTTGACCCCGTACGCCGTGCCGCGCCTGCGCGCCGCGCGGTGGTTCGTGGTCACGGAGCGACCTCGAAGCCCTGCTTCTTCAGGTCCGCCACGGTGGCGTCCTGCATCCCGGTGAGGGCCGCGCCGAAGCCGGACCTGGCCTTGGCGGCCGCGCCGAACCGGTCCTTGAAGGCGGCGTAGGCGACATTGACGTTGGGGCCCCAGGAGGAGGGGGCGGTCGTCTTGGCGATCTCGGCCGCACGGGTGTAGAAGTCCGGCTGGTTGGCGAAGAAGTCGGGGGCCTTGGCGAGCGCGTCACCGGTCTGGGCGGTGGTGGCGGCGGGGTAGATGCCTCCTTCCCTCACGAGGGCGTTCAGGGCCTCGGGGTCGGTGTTCAGCCAGGTGGCGAACGTGGCCGCGGCGGCCTTGTGGTCGGAGTCGTTGGTGACGGCGGTGCTGGAGCCGCCCCAGCTGCCGGTGGCGTTCTGCCCCTTGGTCCACTGCGGGAGCGGGGCCATGGCCCACTTGCCCTTGGTGTCGGGTGCGGCGGTGGTCAGCGTGCCCGGCGCCCAGACGGCGCTCACCCACGCGATCTGCTTGCCGGTGTTCAGGGCCTTGTTCCACGCGGGGGTGTACATCGGCTGGTTGTCGACGGCGCCTTCCGCGACCAGGCCGCCCCAGAAGTCGGCGACCTTGCGGGTGGCGGGGTCGTCGATGGCGACCTTCCACTTCTCGCCGTCGATGGCCCACCACCTGGCACCGGCCTGCTGGGCGAGACCGGCGAACAGGCCGGCGTCATTGGAGGAGAACGTGGTCAGCGCCTTGTCGGGCGCCTTCTTCTTCAGCGCGCGGGCGGTCCGGGCGAACTCGTCCCAGGTGGTGGGGACGGTCAGTCCGTACTGCGTGAACAGGTCGGCGCGGTAGTAGAACATCATCGGTCCGGAGTCCTGGGGCACCGCGTAGACGGCGTCGGTCCCCAGCGTGGTCTGCTGCCAGACGCCGGGGGCGAACTTGCCCTTGGCGTCGCCGACTTCGCCCGATATATCGGCGAGGACGTCATTGGTCACCAGTGTGGGCAGCGCCTGGTACTCGGCCTGTACGAGGTCGGGGGCCTGGTGCGCCTTGGCCGCAGTGATGATCTTGGTGACGAGGTCGTCGCCTGACGCCTGCTTGCGGACGGTGACCTTGATGTCCGGGTTCTTCTTGTTCCAGAGGTCGGCCACCTTGTCCATGCCGGGCGCCCAGGCCCAGTAGGTCAGGGAGACGGGGCCGGAATCCGCCGCACGGTCGCCGCCGGACGAGCCGCAGGCGGTGAGCGCCGAGGCGCCGAGGGCGACAGCGGTCGCGGTGGCCGCGAGGCGGCGGTGGAGCAGGTGGGACATGGGTGCTTCTCCCTGACCGAAGGGGCCTTCCGTTCCGACGCGGAGGCCAGCCATGCATCTGTGAGCGTTCACAGTAGAGAAACGTTCCAGACACTTGTCAATGCTTGTTCGTGTGCGGTTATGTTGCGTTGCCGCATCGATCTGGGTGTGTGCACGTTCCCACAACGCCCCACTGAGACGCTTCAGGAGAGATTCATGCCGGATACCCCGGAGACCACTTCGCCGGGCAAGCCCCGGCTCGCCTTCGGCGGGGACTACAACCCCGAGCAGTGGCCCGAGTCCGTCTGGCAGGAGGACGTCCGGCTGATGCGCGAGGCCGGCGTCACGATGGTGAGCGTCGGCATCTTCTCCTGGGCGCTCCTCGAACCGGAGCCCGGCGCCTACGACTTCGGGTGGCTGGACAGGGTCCTGGACCTGTTGCACAAGCACGGCGTCCGCGTCGACCTCGGTACGCCCACGGTGGCGCCGCCCGCCTGGTTCTACCGGGCCCACCCCGACGCGCTGCCCGTCAACCGCGAGGGGGTGCGGTACGCCTTCGGCTCACGCGCGGCCATCTGTCACAGCAACCCCGCCTACCGCGAGGCCGCGGCCGCCGTCACCACCGCGCTCGCCCGGCGCTACGCCCGGCACCCGGCACTCGCCCTGTGGCACGTCCACAACGAGTACGGGGTGCCCGTCAGCGCCTGCTACTGCGACCACTGCGCCGCGCACTTCCGCCGCTGGCTGGCGGACCGCTACGGCTCCGTGGACGCGCTCAACGAGGCGTGGGGAACGGCGTTCTGGGGCCAGCACTACACCTCGTACGACCAGATCGACCCGCCCCGGCTGACCCCGACCGCCGGCAACCCGGCGCACCAGCTGGACTACCGCCGCTTCGCGGACGCCACCATGCGCGAGAACTTCCGCATGGAGCGCGACATCCTGCACCGGCTCGCCCCCGGCGTGCCCGTCACCACCAACTTCATGACCGCGCTCAGCCAGTGCGACTCGGTGGACTACTGGGCCTGGGGCCGCGAGGTCGACCTGGTCACCAACGACCACTACCTGATCACCGACGGCCGCCGTACGCACGTCAACCTGGCCATGGCCGCCGACCTCACCCGCTCCGTCGCGGGCGGCGCGCCCTGGCTCCTCCTGGAGCACTCCACCAGCGGCGTCAACTGGCAGCCGCACAACCCCGCCAAGCGCCCGGGCGAGATGGCCCGCAACTCCCTCGCCCACGTGGCCCGCGGCTCGGAGGGGGCCATGTTCTTCCAGTGGCGCCAGTCCCGGCGCGGCGCCGAGAAGTTCCACTCCTCGATGCTGCCGCACGCGGGCACCGATTCCCGCGTCTGGCGCGAGGTGGTGCGGCTGGGTGCCGACATCGGCTCACTGGCCGCGCTGCGGGGGACGCGTACCGTCGCCGACGTGGCCATGGTGTGGGACTGGCACTCGTGGTGGGCGCAGAGCCTGGAGTGGCGTCCCAGCCGGGACCTCGACGCCCGTGAGCGCGCGGACAGCTTCTACGAGACGCTCTACGACCGGCACCTGACCGTCGACTTCGCGCACCCCGAGGCCGATCTGTCGGGCTACCCGCTGGTCGTCGTGCCGGCGCTGTACCTCGCCACCGAAGAGGCGGGACGCAATCTGCGCCGATACGTCGAGGGTGGCGGCACCCTGGTCGTCTCCTGCTTCTCCGGCATCGTCGACGAACACGACGCCGTGCACCCCGGCGCCTACCCGGGCGCGCTGCGCGACGTGCTCGGCCTGACCGTCGAGGAGTGGTCGCCGCTGGGCGAGGGCGAGGCCGTCCGGATCACCGGCCCGGGCGGCGCTTCGCTGGAGGCGGACGTGTGGACCGAGTTCGTGGTGCCGCGCGGGGCGCAGACCGTGTGGACGTACGCCAACGGGCCTGCCGCCGGTGGCCCCGCCGTCACCCGTCACCGCCTGGGCCGGGGCACCGCCTGGTACGTCTCGACCCGCCTGGGTGCCAAGGCGCTGGACACGGTGATCGACACCGCCTGCGAGGACGCCGGCATCGAGCCCCGTACCGAACTGCCCACGGATGTCGAGGTGGTACGCCGCTGCGGCGACGGCGGCGAGTACCTCTTCGCCATCAACCACACCACGGACGACGCCAAGGTGCCGCTGCCCGGGCCGGGAACCGAGCTGCTCGCCGGTGAACACGCCGCCGGACACCTCACCGTCCCGGCGGGCGGCGTCAGGGTCGTACGGCTTGATGCCTGACGCCTCTCTGAGTGTGTGATCCGGCCCGACCCCGGCTCTCAGATGCCTGGCCCCCGCTTGATGCCCGACCCCCTCATCGCTTCCGGGGGCGGCCGCACCGCCGGCCGTCCCCGGGCGCACCGCACCGCCCTCCCCCGCCCGCCCCCGTCGAAGGGACATCGACGATGCACGCACCACCCCGTCACCACCGCCTGCGCGGCCTCCTGCGAGCCGCCTGCCTGCCCGCGCTCGCCGCCTTGCTGATCACCGCGCTGCCCGCCCGGCAGGCCACCGCCGCCGCCACCCTCACCAACAGCGGTTTCGAGTCGGGTACGTCCGGCTGGTCGACCTACTCCGCCGCCGGCCAGAACGCCGCCTCGTACGTCGAGGCGGGCGGACACAGCGGCGCGAGCCGCCTCGCCCACTGGTCGTCCACCGCGTACAAGGTGGAGACGTACCAGTACCTGTCGGGGCTGGCCAACGGCAGCTACACGCTCAGCGCCTGGGTCCGCTCCAGCGGCGGCCAGAACGCCGCGTACCTGGCCCTGCGCAACTGCGGCTCGGCCGAACAGCGCACCGATCTGCCCCCGACCCCCAACGGGAAGTGGATACGCGTGGTCACCTCCGTCACGGTGACCGGCGGTCAGTGCACCGTCAGCATCAACTCGGACGCCAGGGCCGGGAACTGGATCAACGTCGACGATCTGACCTTCTCCCCCGGTTCGACCGGGCTCAGCGTCAGGGGCGCCGACGTCTCGATGCTGAAGAAGAGCGAGGACCTCGGCGGGGTCTACCGCACCAGCGCGGGCACCGCCGGTGACGCACTGGCGATCCTGAAGTCCGCGGGGACCAACTACGGACGGCTCAAGGTCTGGGTGGACCCGGCCGACGGCTACAGCGACAAGCCGCGCGTCCTGCAGATGGCGCAGCGCATCAAAAGCCAGGGCATGAAGCTGCTGGTCGACTTCCACTACTCCGACATCTGGGCGGACCCGGGCGCCCAGACCAAGCCCGCCGCCTGGGCGTCCCACTCCTACAGCCAGCTCCGTACGGATGTGTACGACCACACGTACGACGTGCTGAACGCCCTCAAGGCCCAGGGCACCACCGCCGACATGGTGCAGATCGGCAACGAGATCAACACCGGCCTGCTGTGGCCCGAGGGCTCGACCGACAACTGGCAGCAGACCGCCGGGCTCCTGAAGTCCGGTATCTCCGCGGCCAAGGCCGTCTCCTCCTCCACGCGGATCGCCCTGCACCTCGCGCACGGCGGTGACAACGGCCTCTACCGCTGGTGGTTCGACAACGCCACCGCGCAGGGCGTGACCTTCGACGTCATCGCCCTGTCCTTCTACGGGTACTGGCACGGCGCGCTGTCCGACCTCCAGACCAACCTGGACGACATCTCGGCCCGTTACGGCAAGCCGGTCGTGGTCGCGGAGACGGCGTACCCCTTCCGGCTGGACAGCGAGGACAGCCACGAGAACATCATCGACCTTCCCGGTGAGCTCGTCCCCGGCTATCCGGCGAGCCCGGCCGGGCAGGCGGCGTGGCTGCGCGATGTGATGACCGTCGTCGAAGCCGTACCGAACCGCCGCGGCCTGGGCGTCATCTACTGGGACCCCACCTGGACGGCCGTCACGGGCAACGGCTGGGACCCGACTGATCCCTCCTCCGGCAACGGCTGGGAGAACCAGGCCCTGTTCGACTACGGCGACCGGCTTCTCCCGGCGGCGAACTGGCTGGGCGGCCACCGCTGAGCGTGGTGCGGGGGGGCCTGCCCGGACCCACCCGGGTGCGGCCCGGGTGCGGCCCGGGTGGAGTCCCCCCTTTACGCACGGCGCGCGGGCGGCAACCTTCCCCGTCCGGGCGGTCACTTACCGGTGACGGCCATGGTGGAACGGAACGGACAGCGGGAGGGCGTATGCGCCGGTCAGGCGTGTGGGCGGGAGCGGTGCTGGGCACCGTCGTGACGGCGGCGGCGGTCGTGGTGGCCGTGCCGGACGGGGCGGTGGCCGCCACGCCGACCCTCGTGGTGGCGGTGACCGGCGACGACGCGGCGCCCGGGACGCTCGCGCGTCCGCTGCGGACCATTCAGGCGGCCGTGGACCGGGCGAGGCCGGGTGACGTCATCGCGGTACGGGGCGGCCGGTACGCCCTCGCGGACAACATCACCATCACCACGTCCGGCACCGCGTCCCAGCCGATCTCGCTGGGCGCCTACCCGGGTGAGCGGGTGGTCATCGACGGCGAGAGGCTGCCCGCCAGCCACACCCCGGTCGGCGGCAGCATTCCGCGCGCCGAGCGCGGGGCCGTCCACCAGGAGGCCTCGCACTGGCGGGTGTCCGACCTGGAGATCGTCAACGGCCCGTACGGCTACTACTGCGACGGCTGCGACGACAACGTCTTCGCGCGGCTCGTCACGCACGACAACTACGAGTCGGGTTTCCAGCTCCAGGGCGCTTCCAGCCGCAACCTGATCCTCGACCTCGACAGCTACGGCAACCGCGACCCGCGCAAGAACGGTGAGAGCGCGGACGGCCTGGCCATCAAGGAGGGCAGCGGGACGGGCAACGTGGTCAGGGGCGCCCGGCTGTGGAACAACGTCGACGACGGCTTCGACGCCTGGAAGTTCGCCTCACCGGTCCTGATCGAGAACACCGTCGTGTACGGCAATGGCGTCAACCGCTGGGACTTCCCCGACTTCGCGGGCGACGGCAACGGCTTCAAGCTCGGCGGCGGCAGCCCCGCCCCGGCCGTGGCGCACACCGTACGCAACAGCGTCGCGTTCAAGAACGCGGCACACGGCATCACCGACAACGGCAACCCGGGTGCCCTCGCCCTGACCCGGAACACCACCTTCCGCAATGCCCGCACGGGGTTCGACGCCGATGGCCCGGGATCGCGTGCCGTGCTCACCGGGAACCTGTCGGTGGTGGACGGGCGGGCCGTCGCCCTCGGCTCGTCCACCGTCTCCAGCGGCAACTCCTGGAACCTGGGCGGTACGTGGGGCGAGTCCTCCGTGCTGAGCACGGACACGAGCACGATCACGAGTCCCCGCCGCCCGGACGGCTCCCTGCCGTCCGCTCCGTCCTTCCTCGTCCCGCGTGCCGGCACGTCGATCGGGGCGCGCCTGTGACCGGACGGCCCGGGCGGGCAGGTCGGCCGGAAACCGCTCCCTGATCGGGCCGCAGAGGCGTACACGGTTCACTACGCTGCGTCAACACTATTGGCTCGGCATCCGAGGAGCAACGCGACGTGAACCGTCTTCGCGCCGTCCTGTCCGCACTGGCCCTGACCGTCGCCGCACTGTCAGCGCCCACCCCAGCCGTCGCCGCTCCCGCCGACGACACCCGGCGGCAGCGTCCCGCCGTGTGCAGCGGTGAGTTCCAGGGCGATGCCCGGCTGGGCCCGAAGTACCTGCCGCGCCCGTCGGAGCATCCGGTGGGGCCGCTGCTCAAGGGGTACAAGCGCACCGGCGGCCTGTCGCCGAAGGCATTTCTGGCCACGTACTGGAAGGAGGAGGGGCCCGGCGGTCCGGCCGGCTGGAAGTACCCGCCCAACGACGGGTTCGCCGAGGTCAACGGCAGGGTCGACAAGCACGTGGAGATCCTCCAACCGGGCGAGGTTCTCGACCGGTTCGGTTCCGAGTACGGTTCCTACCTCGCCCCGGCCGGGGACGCGTACGCCAAGCGGGCGCTGCCGCCGCAGAACCTCAACACGCGCGAGCCGGCGTTCCCCTGCGACTACCGCCGGTACACCGTCAAGCGGCCGTTCCCGGTGTGGGAGGGCGGCATCGCCCCCTGGTTCGCGCAGCCCGGCGGCGGCCGGCAGATCAAGCTGGACGCCGCGCTGCTGAACCCGGGGCAGGGCGAGCGCCTGAACGTCAAGTGGCTGCTGGCCGAGGGCTATCTCGCCCCGGCGACGCGGTCGTCGCGGTAGTCCCGGCTGTGAACCGCCGCGCCCTGCATGCCGCGCTGCGCGCCCGGGGCGTGGCGGACGGCCATTACTTCATCGAAGGGGTCCACGAGCCCCGGCCCCTTCCGCCGGACTTCCTGTACGTACGCCGCGCGCCGCACGCTCCCGGCGTGTGGGAGGCGGGAGCGTACGAACGCGGGGTATGGGAAGCGGTCACGCACCGATCCGACGAGGCGGAGGCCTGCGCGGACTTGCTGCGGCTGCTCACCGGGTGAGGGCCCGGCGGCGTTCGCGGTGATCGGCGCCCTCGCCGAGGTCGTCGTAGGCCGGTTTGTTGCCGTGGGCTGAGGCCGGGGTAGGCGTATCCCAGGAGTCCGGCTCCCGCCCGAGGGGGGCAGGTTCCGCCCGGTCACCGTAGGCAAGCAGCGGAGGCACACGTGAAGGCAACGTTCACGCTGGGTCGGATCGCCGGGGTACGGGTGGCGGTCAACTGGAGCGTCGTCGTCATCTTCTGGCTCGTGACCGTCAGTCTCGCTGAGGGACGGCTCGCCCATGCCTACCCCGGTTACTCCACGGCGACCTACTGGGGGCTCGGGTTCGCGGTGGCCGTGGTGTTCGTCGCGTCGATCCTGGCGCATGAGCTGGCGCACGCGGTCGTCGCCCGGCGCAACGGCATCGAGGTCGAGGACATGACGCTGTGGATGCTCGGCGGCGTCGCCCGGCTGAAGAGTGAGGCCCGCACCCCGGGCGCGGAGCTCCGCATCGCCGGGGTGGGCCCGCTGACCAGTGTCCTGCTCGGGATCCTCTTCGGCCTGCTCGCCGGCTGGCTGGGGGTGCTGGCGGTACCCGGACCGGTGGTGGAGGCCGTGGCGTGGCTGGCGGGGATCAACATCCTGCTGGCGCTGTTCAACAGCATCCCCGCCGCTCCCCTCGACGGGGGCAGGCTGCTGCGCGCGGCGCTGTGGAAGTTCACCGGCAACCCCCTGCGGGCGGCCGTGATCGCGGCGGCCGCCGGGCGCGGCTTCGGGTGGCTGCTGGTGATCTACGGCTTCGCCTCCATGCTGGTCACGGGCGACTTCTCGGGGCTGTGGACGGCCCTGATCGGCGGGTTCATGATCGCGGCGGCCACCGCGGAGGGCCAGCAGGCGCAGCTGCGCGGCACGCTCGCCGGGATCACGGTGCGCCAGGTCATGACGCCCGACCCGGTGACCGTGCCCGCCGCGACGACCGTCGAGCAGTTCCTCGCCGCCGCCCCGTTCGGCCACTACCGCCACACGGCGTTCCCCGTGGTCGGACCCGACGGGACGCCGGTGGGTCTGGTGACGGCCGCCAGAATCGACCGGACCCCTTCGCCGCAGCGGGCGACGACCACGCTCGGCGAGGTGATGTGCCCCATCGGCGAGGCCGCCACCGCATCCCCCGACGAGCCCGTCAGCGACGTCCTGCCGCGCCTGGAAGCGGCCGGTGAACGCCGTGTCCTGGTCCTGGACCCGGCGGGCGGCCGCCTGCTCGGCATCGTCTCGCACTCCGACATCAACCGCGCCATCACCTGGCTCGCGGCCGCGCGGGGGACAGCACGGACCGATGACCGCGGTGAGGCACGTTAGTGGAGCTGGGCTGCGGGAACCCGTAACGCGTCAACGCCCGGAGTGACATGACCCCAGGTCACCACCGGGCCCAGAGCTCACAGGAGGGACACGTCACACGATGACGACGGCACGACAGATCATGACCAGCGGCGCGGAGTGCGTCGGAGCCGAGGAGAGCGTGCTGGACGCCGCGAAGAAGATGACGCGGCTCGGCGTCGGCGCACTGCCGATCTGCGGAACGGACGACAAGCTCAAGGGCATGCTCACCGACCGCGACATCGTGGTGAAGGTCCTCGGCGCCGGCAAGGATCCGTCCACGTGCAAGGCCGGGGAGCTGGCGCAGGGCGAAGCCGTCACGATCGGCGCCGACGACGAGGCGGAGGAAATCCTGCGCACGATGGTCGAGCACAAGGTGCGCCGCCTGCCGGTCATCGACGGACACAAGCTCGTCGGCATGGTCGCCCAGGCCGACGTCGCCCGCGCGCTGCCGGCCCCCAAGACCGGCGATCTCCTGCAGGCGCTGTCCACGGACTGACACCCCATCCGCTTGCGAAGGCCCCGGCCGGTTCGACCGGCCGGGGCCTTCGCGACCCGCGGCCACCACCGGTTGTCGCCGCGCACCTAGGGTGTCGGCCATGGAGAAGCAGCACAAAGTCACGGTCGTCACCGGGGGGAGCCGCGGCATCGGCGCCGCGATCTGTCTCAGGCTGGCGGCTGACGGACATGACGTGGTGATCGGCTACCGCTCCGACCGGGAGGCGGCGCAGGGCGTGGCCGCGGCGGTGCGGGACACCGGACGCCGGGCCCTGGCCGTGGCCGGGCAGCCGGCCGAGATCGCGGGGGCGGTGTCGTGGCTGCTGTCCGACGACGCCTCCTACGCGACGGGAGCAGTGCTGCGGGTGGCCGGGGGCATGTAGCCCGGCAGCGGAGCCCGGGTCCATGCAGTGGCCTGCCCTCTGGCCCCGCACCAGATTATCTGACTAGAGTCAGAGAATGGATGCGACGCAGATCGATCACGTACGACGGTTCACCCGCACCGTCACCGAACGCGTGGGTGTGCTCCATGAGCACTACCTGGGCCGCGAACGGCCTGTCGGAGAGGCGCGGCTGCTCTGGGAGATCGGCGAGCGGGGGCAGGACGTACGGCGGTTGCGCGAGCGGCTCGGGCTCGACTCGGGGTACGTCAGCCGACTGCTGCGCTCCCTGGAGCGCGACGGCCTGGTGACGGTGGAGCCGCGGCCCCAGGACCGGCGGGTGCGCACCGTCAAGCTCACCGAGGCGGGCCGCGCGGAACGCGCCACGCTCGACCGTCGCAGCGACGAGCTGGCCGGCTCGCTGCTGGCGCCGCTCAACACCGTCCAGCGCGCCCGGCTGGTCGCCGCCATGGCGGAGGTCGACCGGCTGCTGACCGCCGCGACGGTCACGCTGGACGCCGTCGATCCCGGCCATCCCGACGCCCAGCACTGCCTACGGGCCTACTTCACCGAGTTGCAGGAGCGCTTCGAGACCGGCTTCGATCCCGCGCGGAGCCTGCTGCCCAACGCGGGCGACCTCCGGCCGCCGCACGGCCTGTTCCTGGTCGCCCGGCTCCACGGCGAGCCCATCGGGTGCGCCGGGCTGAAACTGCCGGCCGGCGCCCCGCCCGAGATCAAACGCATGTGGGTGGCTCCGCACGCCCGGGGTCTCGGCGTGGCCCGCCGGCTCCTGGCCGAGCTGGAGGCGCGGGCCGCCGAGCACGGCCGCGACGTACTGCGCCTGGACACCAACAAGGCGCTCACCGCCGCGATCGCGCTGTACCACTCCTACGGCTTCCAGGAGGTCGCCGCCTTCAACGACGAGCCGTACGCCCACCACTGGTTCGAGAAGCGGATCACCCGGCCGCCGTCGGAGTGAGGCCGAGGGGACAGCCGGGCCGAGGCGGGTGGTCCACCTCGGCCCCTTCCTGGCCGCCGCTCCCGCCACCGGTGCGCGGCCGCCTTCTCCGGCAACGGGCCCCAGGCGCGCCTGCGCCAGCTGCGCGCTCGCCCATACCCCGGAAGGCCACCTGGGCGACGACGCCCACTGAGCGGAGACATCAGGTCGTACGCGGACCGGGAAATCGCTGCGACGGCTCCGGGCCCCGAGAGGGGTCAGACGTGTGCGCGGAGGTGGGCGATCAGGGCGGTTTCCAGGGCCTCGGGCTGCTCCACGGCGAGGTGCCCTGCGTCCACGACCCGCAAGGTGGCGTGCGGGATGCCGTGCGCGAGTTGCCGGGCGTGGTGCAGGGGGGTGGCGACATCGTGGGAACCGCCGATGACCAGGGTGGGGGCGGTGATCCGGGTCAGGTCCGGGAGGAGGTCGTAGGCCGCGAGGGCGTCGCAGCAGGCCGCGTAACCGGCGGGTGCCGTATCGGCGAGGTTCCGCACCAGGGCTCGGCCATGGGGGGTGAGGGCGGTGCTGGGGTCGGCGAACCATCGGGCGGGGCTGGTGGCGAGCAGCGGCGCGGTGCCCTTGAGCCGTACGAGGGCGGCGCGCTCCCGCCACGGGTCCGCCGGCCCGAAATGGGCGGAGGAGCAGATCAGGGCCAGTGAGGCGACGCGTTCGCGGTGGTGGGCCGCGAGGTGGGCGCCGATGGCTCCGCCGAGGGAGATGCCCGCGTAGTGGAACCGGTGGGTTCCGTAATGATCGGCAAGGGCGAGCACCAGTGCCGCGAGGTCCTCCACCGTGGTGCCGCCCGGCTCCGGATCGCGAAGCACACCGGTCGGGGTGCCGCCGTGGCCCGGCAGGTCGAAGCGCAGGACACGGAAAGCCGGGGCCAGAGCGGGGAGTTGTGCGTCCCACACGGTCATCGACGTGCCCAGGGAGGGGCCGAGGACGAGCAGCGGCGCGTCCGGCGGGCCTGAGACGTGGTGGTGCGGCAATCGGGCGGGCAGCACGGTGGCTCCTATGGCGGTGAGGATACGAGGCTGGGCGCAAGGGGCAGCGGGGGCGCCGTCAGCGTTCGAGGACGAGTGCGAGGCCCTGACCGACACCGATGCAGAGGGTGGCCACGCCGACGCCCGAACCGGCGGCCTTGAGCTGGTGCGCCACGGCGCCGGCGAGGCGTGCCCCGGATGCGCCGAGTGGGTGGCCGATGGCGATGGCTCCCCCGCGCGGGTTGAGGATGGCGGGGTCGAACGCGGGCCACTCGGCGACGCAGCCGAGGACCTGTGCGGCAAAGGCCTCGTTGAGTTCGAGGGTGGTGAGGTCGGCGAAGGTCCTGCCCGCCGTGGCGAGCGCCCGGTTCACGGCCTCGACCGGGCCCAGACCGAAGTAGTGCGGCTCGACCGCCGTGACGGCCGATGCCCGGACACGGGCCAGCGGCTCACGGCCGATGGCCTTCAGGCCCTCCTCGTCCACGAGGAGCAGGGCGGCTGCCCCGTCGTTGAGCGGGGAGGCGTTCCCCGGAGTGACCGTGCCGTCCTGCTTGCGGAACGAGGGCTTCAGCTGTGCCATCGCCTGCGGGGAGGCGTTGCCACGGACGCACTCGTCGCGTGCGACCAGCTCCGGCTCACCCTTGCGCCGCGGGACCTCGACCGGGACGACCTCCGCGTCGTACAGCCCGTCCTTCCAGGCGCGGGAGGCCTTCTCGTGGCTGGCCAGCGCGAAGGCGTCCTGCTGTTCGCGCGTGATGCCGTGCTTCTCGGCGATCAGTTCGGCGCTCTCGCCCAGCGGGACGGTCCACTGGGACGGCAGCCCCGGATTGGTCATGCGCCAGCCGAGCGTGGTGGAGTACAGCTCCTGATGCCCGGCCGGGAAGGGCCGCTCCGGCTTGGGCAGGACCCAAGGGGCGCGGCTCATCGACTCCACGCCGCCCGCCAGGGCGATGGAGATGTCCCCGAGCGCGATGGCCCTGGCGGCCTGAACGACCGCCTCCAGGCCGGATGCGCAGAGGCGGTTGACCGTGACCCCGGGGACCGTGACGGGGAGCCCCGCGAGCAGGGCGGCCATGCGGCCGACGTTGCGGTTCTCCTCGCCGGCGCCGTTGGCGTTGCCGAAGAAGACGTCGCCGACGCGGGCGGGGTCGAGGTCGGGCGTACGGTCGAGCAGGGCCCGCAGGACATGGGCGGCGAGGTCGTCGGGGCGTACGCCGGACAGCGCGCCGCCGTACTTGCCGACAGGGGTGCGGACGGCGTCGACGATGTAGACCTCGCGCAGCTGCCGGGTCATCGGAGGCTCCCTTCGGCGGTCACGGCGGTCACGGTGGTACGGACCTTGGCGGCGGTTTTGTGCTGGATCTCCTCGGCGGTGACGCCGGGGGCGGTTTCCACCAGGAGCAGGCCGTCGTCGGTGACGTCCAGGACCCCGAGGTCGGTGATGATCCGGTGGACACAGGCCCGGCCGGTCAGCGGCAGACCGCACTCCTCCACGATCTTCGCACTGCCGTCCTTCGCGGTATGGGTCATCGTCACGATCACCCGCCGGGCACCATGCACCAGATCCATCGCCCCGCCGATACCGGTCACCAACCTGCCCGGCACCGCCC
>NZ_JAUEPL010000017.1 GCF_030406405.1 Streptomyces ficellus | reverse complement strand
CCCGCCGGGCCCCGAGCCGCCGGACCCCGTGCCGCCGGACCCCGTGCCGCCCGCCTCCGCCGCCGCACCTCGCGCCGGGCGGCACGGGACGCCGGCGCTCCACCCCGCGGAGGGCCTCCGCCCCCACCGGAGGCCCTCCGCGGACGTTCCACGGGCCGTCCGCGGACGTCCTGCGGACGCCCGCGATGTCAGCGGGCGCAAGTAGGGTGTGAGGCATGGCAGACCCCTCCAGCTACCGCCCCAAGCCGGGACAGATCCCCGACTCGCCGGGGGTCTACAAATTCCGTGACGAGCACCGCCGGGTGATCTACGTCGGGAAGGCGAAGTCCCTGCGCCAGCGGCTCGCCAGCTACTTCCAGGACCTGGCGGGCCTGCACCCGCGCACGCGCACGATGGTCACGACCGCCGCCTCCGTCGAGTGGACCGTCGTCTCCACCGAGGTCGAGGCGCTCCAGCTGGAGTACTCGTGGATCAAGGAGTTCGACCCCCGGTTCAACGTCAAGTACCGCGACGACAAGAGCTATCCGTATCTGGCCGTCACCCTCAATGAGGAATTCCCGCGGGTGCAGGTCATGCGGGGCCAGAAGAAGAAGGGCGTGCGGTACTTCGGTCCGTACAGCCACGCCTGGGCCATCCGCGACACGGTCGACCTGCTGCTGCGCGTCTTTCCCGTACGTACGTGCTCGGCCGGGGTGTTCAAGAACGCCGAGCGCACCGGCCGCCCCTGCCTCCTGGGGTACATCGACAAGTGCGCGGCGCCGTGCGTGGGCCGGGTCAGCCCCGAGGAGCACCGCGAACTGGCGGAGGAGTTCTGCGACTTCATGGCCGGCCGCACCGGCACGTACATCCGCCGCCTGGAGAAGGACATGATGGTGGCGGCCGAGGACATGGAGTACGAGAAGGCCGCCCGGCTCCGCGACGACATAGAGGCCCTGAAGCGGGCCATGGAGAAGAGCGCCGTCGTCCTCGCCGACGCCACCGACGCCGACCTGATCGCCGTGGCCGAGGACGAGCTGGAAGCCGCCGTGCAGATCTTCCACGTCCGCGGCGGCCGGGTGCGCGGCCAGCGCGGCTGGGTCACCGACAAGGTCGAGGCCGTGGACACGGCCGGGCTCGTCGAGCACGCGCTCCAGCAGCTGTACGGCGAGGAGAGCGGCGACGCCGTCCCCAAGGAGGTGCTCGTCCCCGCCCTCCCCGAGGACCTGGACGCCATCACGCAGTGGCTCAGCGACCGCCGCGGGTCGAACGTCTCGCTGCGCATCCCGCAGCGCGGCGACAAGAAGGCGCTGATGGAGACGGTCGGGCGCAACGCCCAGCAGGCCCTCGTCCTGCACAAGACCAAGCGCGCCAGCGACCTGACCACCCGCTCCCGGGCGCTGGAGGAGATCGCCGAGGCCCTCGGCCTGGACACGGCTCCCCTGCGCATCGAGTGCTTCGACATCTCCCACCTCCAGGGCGAGGACGTCGTCGCCTCCATGGTCGTCTTCGAGGACGGCCTGCCCCGCAAGAGCGAGTACCGCCGCTTCCAGATCAAGGGCTTCGAGGGCCAGGACGACGTCCGCTCCATGCACGAGGTGATCACCCGCCGCTTCAGGCGGTACCTCGCGGAGAAGGAGAAGACCGGCGAATGGGTGGCCGAGGACGGCGAGGGCGGTGAGGTCCCGGCGGACCTGCCGGAGGACGACGGCAGGCCGAAGAAGTTCGCCTATCCGCCGCAGCTCGTCGTGGTCGACGGCGGCCGCCCGCAGGTCGCCGCCGCTCAGCGGGCCCTGGACGAGCTGGGCATCGACGACGTCGCGGTCTGCGGTCTCGCCAAGCGCCTGGAAGAGGTCTGGCTGCCCGGCGACGACGACCCCGTCGTGCTGCCCCGCTCCAGCGAGGGCCTGTACCTCCTCCAGCGGGTCCGTGACACGGCTCACGATTTCGCGATCCGGTACCAGCGCACCAAGCGCCACAAGCGGATACGCACCAGCCCGCTGGACGCGGTCCCCGGCCTCGGGGACACCCGCAAACAGGCCCTGATCAAGCATTTCGGCTCGGTGAAGCGGCTGCGGCAGGCCACCATCGAGCAGATCTGCGAGGTGCCGGGCCTCGGCCGGAAGACCGCCGAAGCCGTGGCCGTGGCCCTGGCCCAGGCGGTCCCGGCCACCGCTCCCGCCGTGAACACGGCGACAGGAGAGATCATTGAAGAGGACGACGGGGGAACACAGCGATGGACGGGCGAACAGTCATGACTGAGCACGACCCGGCAGCGGACCGAGAAGACGGAGCAGCAGACGTGAGTACGGGCACGACGATCGAGCCTGGCGAGGCCGCCGAAGCGGCCATCCCCGAGCTGGTGATCATCTCCGGCATGTCCGGCGCCGGCCGCAGCACCGCCGCCAAGTGCCTGGAGGACCTCGGCTGGTTCGTCGTGGACAACCTGCCGCCCGCGCTGATCCCCACCATGGTGGAGCTCGGCGCCCGCTCGCAGGGCAATGTGGCGCGCATCGCCGTCGTGGTCGACGTACGTGGCCGCCAGTTCTTCGAGAGCCTGCGGGAGTCCCTCGCGGACCTCGACGCCAAGCAGGTCACCCGCCGGATCGTCTTCCTGGAGTCGTCCGACGACGCCCTGGTCCGCCGTTTCGAGTCGGTGCGCCGTCCGCACCCGCTCCAGGGCGACGGCCGGATCGTGGACGGTATCGCGGCCGAGCGCGACCTGCTGCGCGAGCTGCGCGGCGACGCGGACCTGGTGATCGACACCTCCAGCCTCAACGTCCACGAGCTGCGCGCCAAGATGGACGCCCAGTTCGCCGGCGACGAGGAGCCGGAGCTGCGCGCCACGGTCATGTCCTTCGGCTACAAGTACGGCCTGCCGGTCGACGCCGACCTGGTCGTGGACTGCCGCTTCCTGCCCAACCCGCACTGGGTGCCGGAGCTGCGCCCGTTCACCGGGCTCAACGAGGAGGTGTCGGGCTACGTCTTCAACCAGCCCGGCGCCAAGGAGTTCCTCGACCGGTACACCGAGCTGCTCCAGCTGATCTCCGCCGGCTACCGCCGCGAGGGCAAGCGGTACGTCACGGTCGCGGTCGGCTGCACGGGCGGCAAGCACCGTTCCGTCGCCATGTCCGAGAAGCTCGCCGCCCGGCTCGCGTCCGAAGGGGTCGAGACCGTCGTCGTGCACCGGGACATGGGGCGCGAGTGAAGCAGTACCGCCGGCGTACGAGGTCCCTTTCCGTTCGTACGCTCCGCAGACGCGGAGCCCAGCCCAAGGTCGTCGCCCTCGGCGGCGGCATGGGCCTGTCCGCGTCCCTCACCGCGCTGCGCCGCATCACCGGCGACCTGACCGCCGTGGTCACGGTCGCCGACGACGGCGGATCCAGCGGCCGGCTCCGGGAGGAGCTGGGCGTGCTGCCGCCCGGGGACCTGCGCAAGGCCCTGGCGGCGCTGTGCGGCGATGACGACTGGGGCCAGACCTGGTCCCGCGTCATCCAGCACCGTTTCCAGTCCAGGGGCGACCTGCACGAGCACGCGGTCGGCAACCTGCTGATCGTCGCCCTGTGGGAGCAGCTCGGCGACCACGTCCAGGCCCTGGACCTGGTCGGCAAGCTGCTGGGCGCGCACGGCCGGGTGCTGCCCATGTCGGCCGTGCCGCTGGAGCTCCAGGCGCTGGTCAAGGGCCATGACCCCGAGCGCCCGGACGAGGTGGACACCGTCCGCGGCCAGGCGACCGTGGCGCTGACCCCGGGCGAGGTGCAGTCGGTGCACCTCGTGCCGAACGACCCGCCCGCCGTGCCCGAGGCGGTCGCCGCCGTGCTCGACGCGGACTGGGTGGTGCTCGGCCCCGGCTCCTGGTTCTCCTCGGTGATCCCGCATCTGCTGGTGCCCGAGCTGCTGGAGGCCCTCGTCGAGACGAAGGCCCGCCGCGTCCTGTCGCTGAACCTCGCGCCGCAGCCGGGAGAAACGGAAGGCTTCTCTCCGCAGCGTCATTTGGAGGTTTTGGGACGACACGCCCCTAAACTCGCCCTGGACGTGGTGCTGGCCGACGAAGCCGCGGTGCCGGACCGTGAATCACTCGCGGACGCCGCCAAGCGTCTCGGTGCCGCGGTCGAGTTTGCCCCGGTGGCCAGGAAGGACGGCTCTCCGAAGCACGACCCGGAGCTGCTGGCCGCCGCGTACGACCGTATTTTTCGGATGCATGGAAGGATCGGCCCATGGCGATGACGGCAGCGGTGAAGGACGAAATCTCCCGGCTCCCCGTCACCCGGACCTGCTGCAGAAAGGCGGAGGTCTCGTCGATCCTGCGGTTCGCGGGCGGACTGCACCTGGTCAGCGGGCGGATCGTGATCGAGGCGGAGCTGGACACCGCGATGGCGGCCCGCCGCCTCAAGCGGGACATCGCGGAGATCTTCGGCCACAACTCCGAGCTGATCGTGATGGCCCCGGGCGGGCTGCGGCGCGGCTCCCGCTTCGTCGTACGTGTGGTGGCCGGCGGCGACCAGCTGGCCCGCCAGACCGGTCTGGTCGACGGCCGCGGCCGCCCTATCCGGGGCCTGCCGCCGCAGGTCGTCTCCGGTGCCACCTGTGACGCGGAGGCGGCCTGGCGCGGCGCCTTCCTGGCGCACGGCTCGCTGACCGAGCCCGGCCGCTCCTCGTCGCTGGAGGTCACCTGCCCGGGCCCGGAGGCCGCGCTCGCGCTGGTCGGCGCGGCCCGGCGGCTGTCGATCCCCGCGAAGGCCCGTGAGGTACGGGGCGTGGACCGCGTGGTGGTACGGGACGGCGACGCGATCGGCGCCCTGCTGACCCGGCTCGGCGCACACGACTCGGTGCTGGCCTGGGAGGAGCGGCGGATGCGCCGCGAGGTCCGCGCCACCGCCAACCGCCTGGCCAACTTCGACGACGCCAACCTGCGCCGCTCGGCCCGCGCCGCGGTCGCGGCCGGCGCCCGGGTGCAGCGCGCGCTGGAGATCCTCGGCGAGGAGGTGCCCGAGCACCTGGCGGCGGCCGGGCGGCTGCGCATGGAGCACAAGCAGGCGTCGCTGGAGGAGCTGGGCGCGCTGGCCGACCCGCCGCTCACCAAGGACGCGGTCGCCGGCCGCATCCGCCGGCTTCTGGCGATGGCCGACAAGCGGGCCCAGGACCTGGGCATCCCGGGCACGGAGTGCAACCTGACGGAGGAGATGGCCGACGGCCTCGTCGGCTGACGCCAAGCCCCCGCCCCCTGTCCACCGCTGCCGGCGTCCCCGAAGGGCGCCGGCAGCACCGGTCGCGGCAACCGGCCGGGTTCCCTGCCCGCGGTATTGACATGATCATGGAGAGTCATGAGCCTGGCGCCTGTCCACTTTCGTGGCAGACAACAGTCAGGGGGGCTTATGAGACGCAGCGCGAGATCGATCCTCGCCGCGGCTTCACTGCTGGTGGCCGGACTGGCGGCGGCACCCGTCGCCGGGGCGGAGCGGCCCGGTGCGAGCACCGGAGACGGCGACAGCCTCTCCGTATGGCACGCCCAGGTGAGCAAGGAACAGGTACCCCTGCTCCTCGAAGCCGGCACCGACGGTCATGAGCTGAGCGAACAGGTGCCCGAAAAGGGCACCGCCACCATCGAGTTGTACCTCACCGAGCGGCAGGCGGAGGCGCTGCGCGCCAAGGGTGTGGGCATCAGAGAGCACACCCTCACGGCCACCGCCGACAAGCGCGTCACGGCCGCGGGAGACGGCGTCTTCCGCCCGTACGGCGGCGACAACGGGCTCAAGCGGGAGATCCTGGCGACCGCGCGGGCCCACCCGGGCCTCACCAAGGTCATCAGCATCGGCAAGACCCTCAAGGGCCAGGACATCCTCGCCCTCAAACTGAGCAAGGGCGCCAAGAAGTACAAGGACGGCGCCAAACCCGCCACCCTGTACCTCTCCAACCAGCACGCCCGCGAGTGGATCACCCCGGAAATGACCCGGCGCCTGCTCCACCACTACCTCGCCGGCTACGGCAAGGACCCGCGCCTCACGAGGATCGTCGACACCACCGAACTGTGGTTCGTGCTCTCGGCCAACCCGGACGGCTACGACTTCACCCACGCCGACCCCGCCAACCGCCAGTGGCGCAAGAACCTGCGCGACAACAACGGCGACGGGAAGATCGCCCCGGGCGACGGCGTCGACCTCAACCGCAACTTCTCGTACAAGTGGGGCTACGACAACGAGGGTTCGTCACCCGACCCCGCCGACGAGACCTACCGCGGCACCGGCCCGATGTCCGAGCCGGAGACCAGGGCGCTCGACGCCTTCCAGAAGCGCATCGGCTTCCAGTACGGCATCAACTACCACTCCGCCGCCCAGCTCATCCTGTACGGCGTCGGCTGGCAGGTCGCCACCGACACCCCGGACGACGTCGCCCTCAAGGCCCTGGCCGGCACCCCGGCCGAACCCGCCGTCCCCGGCTACCGCCCACAGGTCTCCTCCGAGCTCTACACCACCAACGGCGAATCCGACGGGCACGCGGCCAACGTCAACGGCATGCAGATGTTCACCCCGGAGATGTCCACCTGCGCCACCGCCTCCCGCGTCGACCCCAATGACGCCTGGGAACCGGCCGACTGCGCCTCCATCTTCACCTTCCCCGACGACGAGAAGCTGATCCAGCAGGAGTTCGCCAAGAACATCCCGTTCGCGCTCGCCGTCGCCGAGTCCGCCGCCCGCCCCGACAACCCGGTCTCCCCGGTCGGCGCCGACGCGCCCCCCTTCGTCCCCGACACCTTCACCACCTCTTACGCGTACGACGGCGACGACCAGGAAGTCGCCGTCACCGCCCGCAAGTCCCTGCGGGACAAGGAGCTCAAGTACCGCGTCAACGGCGGACGTACGCACGACCAGCGCCTCGAAGCCTGGGAGGGCGGCGAGACCTACGGAGGCGAGGACAACCTCTACTACGACGAGTACCGGGCCGAGGTCCAGGACGGCGAGCCGGGCGACACGGTCGAGGTCTGGTTCACCGCCCGCACCCGCGACGGCAAGCGCGTGGCGTCCACCCCGTTCACGTACACCATCGCGGAACGGCCGCGCGGCGACACACTCGTCCTCGCCGACGAGGGCGGCACCACGCCGGCCCGCCATACGGCCGCGTACACCAGGGCGCTCGCCGACAACGGACGCAAGGCAGCGGTCTGGGACGTCGCCGTCAAGGGCGCCCCGCACCCACTGGGCGTGCTCGGCCACTTCGAAAGCGTCGTCTGGTACACCGGCGCCGACCGGCCCGCCGGCGCCACCATGCTCGCGGTGCGCGACTACCTCAACGAGGGCGGCAAGCTGATCAACGCGGGCGAGAACTCCGGCGGCCCGGTGGACATCGGACGCGCCGACTCCAACGACTTCGCCCAGTACTACCTCGGCGCCTACCAGCGCGCCGGAATGCGCTCGCCCGGCTCCTTCCGGGGCGTCGGCCCCTTCGCCGGTACGAACGCGGCCCTCGGTGACGCGCCGGGCAACCCGCTCGACGGCGCCGGCGCCTACACCGTCACCTCCGACACCCTCGACCCGAAGCGGTTCCCGCAGTTCCGCAGCGCGCCCGCCGGTGACTACCCCGGTGTACGCACCCCCTTCGAGCCGTACGAGGGCTCGTCCTTCGCCGCCGCCCGCCACGTCGACAACGCCTGGATGCGGCTCACCCGGACCGTCGACCTGACCGGCACGGACGCCGCGGCCAAGCCCACGCTCCACTTCCGGCTCAGCCACGACACCGAGCCCGGCTACGACAACGTGGTCGTCGAGGCGCACACCGTGGGCGACGACGACTGGACCACCCTGCCGGATGCCAACGGCCACACGTCCACCGAGGTTCCGGCGGACTGCGCCGAGGGCTACTACATCGCCGGGCACCCCTTCCTCGCGCACTACCTGACCCTCGGCTCCGGTGGCTGCACCGCCACCGGCACCACCGGCGCCTGGCACGCCTTCACCGGCGTATCGGGCGGCTGGCAGCCCGTCGCCGTCGACCTGAGCGCCTACGCGGGCAAGCGGGTCGAGCTGTCCGTCTCGTACATCTCCGACCCCGGAACCGGCGGGACGGGCGTCTTCGCCGACGACACCAAGCTGGTCACCGGCGGCACCGTCCGGGAGAGCGAGGGCTTCGAGACCTCCCTCGGCGCCTGGTCCGTCCCCGGCCCGCCGGCCGGCAGCCCCGGCAACGCCGCCGACTGGGTCAGGTCGCCCGCCCTCTACCACTCCCGGGCGGCCGTGACCACCCGCGACACCGTGCTGCTCGGCTTCGGACTGGAGCACGTACCCAGCGCCGCCGAGCGCAAGCGGCTGGTCGGGAAGGCGCTCGCCGCCCTCCGCCGCTGACACTCGGTAGTCGGACCAGGGGGCCGGAGCCCGTACCCATCGGTAGGTACGGGCTCCGGAGTCGTACGGGTGCGCTCGATGTCACTCCACCCCCTGGAGGGAGGTAGGGTCGTAAGCGGTCGGGGACATCCCATACAACTCGCCGGCGTCGAAAACCGGCGTACCAACGAGGAGATCGGTTTCGTGACGATCCGCGTAGGCATCAACGGCTTTGGCCGCATCGGTCGTAACTACTTCCGCGCGCTGCTGGAGCAGGGTGCAGACATCGAGATCGTGGCTGTCAACGACCTGGGTGACACCGCGACCACCGCTCACCTGCTGAAGTACGACACCATTCTGGGTCGTCTCAAGGCCGAGGTCAGCCACACCGCCGACACCATCACGGTCGACGGCCACACCATCAAGGTGCTGTCCGAGCGCAACCCGGCCGACATCCCGTGGGGCGAGCTGGGCGTCGACATCGTCATCGAGTCGACCGGCATCTTCACCAAGAAGGCCGACGCCGAGAAGCACATCGCCGGCGGCGCCAAGAAGGTCCTCATCTCGGCTCCGGCCAGCGATGAGGACATCACCATTGTCATGGGTGTCAACCAGGACACGTACGACGCGGCCAACCACCACGTCATCTCCAACGCCTCCTGCACCACCAACTGCGTGGCGCCGATGGCCAAGGTCCTCGACGAGAACTTCGGCATCGTCAAGGGCATGATGACGACGGTCCACGCGTACACCAACGACCAGCGCATCCTGGACTTCCCGCACAAGGACCTGCGCCGCGCCCGCGCCGCCGCGGAGAACATCATCCCGACCTCGACGGGTGCCGCCAAGGCCACCGCCCTGGTCCTTCCGCAGCTCAAGGGCAAGCTCGACGGCATCGCCATGCGCGTCCCCGTCCCGACCGGTTCGGTCACCGACCTGGTCCTGGAGCTGGACCGCGAGGTCACCAGGGACGAGATCAACACGGCGTTCCAGAAGGCCGCCGAGGGTCAGCTCAAGGGCATCCTCGAGTACACCGAGGACCCGATCGTCTCCTCGGACATCGTCAACTGGCCGGCTTCCTGCACCTTCGACTCGCAGCTCACCATGGTCCAGGGCAAGCAGGTCAAGGTCGTCGGCTGGTACGACAACGAGTGGGGCTACTCCAACCGCCTCGTCGACCTCACCGTCTTCGTCGGCGGCCGGCTCTGAGCGACTGAGCGACAGGGCAGGCACCTCGATGTGAGCACAGGGCTCGGGCAGCGCAACGCCGCGCTGTACGAGCCCTGTCGCTTGTGTTGATCTTCAAGGAGAAACAGGACAGATGAAGACGATCGACGATCTTCTCCGCCAAGGGGTCGAAGGCAAGCGGGTATTCGTCCGCGCCGACCTCAACGTGCCGCAGGACGGCACCACCATCACCGACGACGGCCGCATCCGCGCCGTCCTGCCGACCATCAAGGCGCTGACCGCCGCCGGTGCCAAGGTCGTCGTGGCCTCGCACCTCGGCCGCCCCAAGGGCGCCCCGGACCCGGCGTTCACGCTGCGCTTCGCCGCCTCCCGGCTCGGCGAGCTCCTCGGCCGGCCGGTCGCCTTCGCCGGGGACACCATCGGCTCCGAGGCCCACGCGGCCGTGGCAGGGCTGGACAACGGCCAGGTCGCCGTCCTGGAGAACCTCCGCTTCCACCCCGGTGAGACCTCCAAGGACCCCGCCGAGCGCGCGGAACTGGCCGCCCGCCTCGCCGCCTTCGCGGACGTGTACGTCGGCGACGGCTTCGGCGCCGTGCACCGTCAGCACGCCTCCGTGGCGGAGCTGCCGCGCCTGATGCCCAAGTACGCCGGTTACCTGATCGCCACCGAGGTCGGCGTCCTGAGGAAGCTCACCGAGGACGTCCGGCGCCCTTACGTCGTCGTGCTCGGCGGCGCGAAGGTCTCCGACAAGCTCGCCGTGATCGACCAGCTGCTCGACAAGGCCGACCGCCTGCTGATCGGCGGCGGCATGGCGTACACCTTCCTCAAGGCCAAGGGGTACGAGGTCGGCATCTCCCTCCTGCAGGAGGACCAGGTCCCGATCGTGACCGAGTACATGCAGCGCGCCGAGAAGAACGGCGTCGAGCTGGTCCTCCCGGTCGACATCCTGGCCGCCGCGGAGTTCCCGGACCTGAAGACCAAGGCCCCCGCCGACCACGTCACCGTCGACGCCGACAAGATCCCCTCCGACAAGGAGGGCCTGGACATCGGCCCGAGGACCCGCGAGCTGTACGCGTCCAAGCTCGCCGACGCGGCGACGATCTTCTGGAACGGTCCGCTCGGTGTCTTCGAGCACCCCGACTACGCCGGTGGCACCCGTGCCATCGCCCAGGCGCTTGTCGACAGTGACGCCTTCACCGTCGTCGGCGGTGGCGACTCGGCCGCCGCGGTCCGCACGCTGGGCTTCGACGAGAACGCTTTTGGCCACATTTCGACCGGCGGCGGTGCGAGCCTCGAATACCTCGAAGGCAAGACGCTCCCCGGCCTCGCCGCACTGGAGGACTGACCCTTAATGACTGCCTTGGAACAGGGCCGCACCCCGCTGATGGCGGGCAACTGGAAGATGAACCTCAACCACCTCGAGGCCATCGCCCACGTCCAGAAGCTCGCCTTCGCCCTCAGCGACAAGGACTACGAGGCCGTCGAGGTCTCCGTCCTCGCGCCCTTCACCGACCTCCGGTCCGTACAGACCCTGGTCGACGGCGACAAGCTCAAGATCAAGTACGGTGCCCAGGACCTCTCGGCGCACGACTCCGGCGCGTACACCGGTGAGATCTCCGGCGCGATGCTGGCCAAGCTGAAGTGCTCGTACGTGGTCGTCGGCCACTCCGAGCGCCGGCAGTACCACGCCGAGACCGACGAGCTCTGCAACGCCAAGGTGAAGGCCGCCTTCCGGCACGGCCTGACCCCGATCCTCTGCGTCGGTGAGGGCCTGGACGTCCGCAAGGCCGGTGACCAGGTCTCCTACACGCTCGCGCAGCTCGACGGCGGCCTGAAGGACATCCCGGCCGAGCAGGCCGAGACCATCGTGATCGCCTACGAGCCGGTGTGGGCCATCGGCACCGGCGAGGTCGCCACCCCCGAGGACGCGCAGGAGGTCTGCGGCGCGATCCGCGGACGGCTCGCCGAGCTGTACTCGCAGGAGCTGGCCGACAAGGTCCGCATCCAGTACGGCGGCTCCGTCAAGGGCTCGAACGTCGCCGCGATCATGGCGCAGCCCGATGTGGACGGCGCCCTGGTCGGTGGCGCGTCGCTGGACGCCGACGAGTTCGTCAAGATCGTCCGGTTCCGCGACCAGTGAGCCGATGGGGCCCGGCCACTGCCGGCACAGGGGGCGGGCGCCCCGGAGGCGAACCGATAGGTGCGAGTATGCGGTAGGGCGGATCCGTCGTACCCTTGCGGGGGCCGAGGCTCACAGTCCAGATGCGGCAGCGCCGCGTGGGCGGGCCTGGGCCCCCGTCGTCCGTAGAAGTCCGAGAATTGCCAGGAAGTAGGGTCCAGCCGTGGTTATGGGGTTCTCGATCGCCCTGATGGTCTTCAGCGCGCTGCTGATGCTGCTCGTGCTGATGCACAAGGGGAAGGGCGGCGGCCTCTCCGACATGTTCGGTGGCGGTATGCAGTCCTCCGTCGGTGGCTCCTCGGTCGCCGAGCGCAACCTGGACCGCATCACCGTGGTCGTCGGTCTGCTGTGGTTCGCGTGCATTGTCGTACTTGCACTTCTGATGAAACTGGACAACTGAGTCATCGGTGATCGCCGGTTCCGCGTTCCGGGCAGGGGGGTAACTCCTATCACTGGACGCGCGTTGGGCCTTACGTAGACTGGGGCATCTTCGGGCACCATCACGCAGGGAGTTACAACCGTGGCAAGTGGCAACGCGATCCGGGGAAGCCGGGTCGGAGCGGGGCCGATGGGGGAGGCCGAGCGGGGCGAGTCCGCGCCGCGACTCCGCATCTCCTTCTGGTGCTCGAACGGGCACGAGACGCAGCCGAGCTTCGCCAGTGACGCACAGGTCCCCGACACCTGGGACTGCCCGCGCTGCGGGTTCCCGGCCGGCCAGGACCGGGACAACCCGCCGGACCCGCCGCGCACCGAGCCCTACAAGACGCACCTCGCGTACGTACGGGAGCGGCGCAGCGACGCGGACGGCGAGGCGATCCTGGCCGAGGCGCTCGCCAAACTGCGCGGCGAGATCTGAAGAGTTGAGCAGGGCCCTGCGGGTGGATCCGGGCGGATCCCACCGGCAGGGCCGTTTTCGTGCCCTTTGTGGCCTGCGCTCGGCTTGGTGTGGCCCACGGCGGCCGCCGTGGGCCCCCGCGTTGTCAGTGGTGACCTCTACCGTCGTGGGTGAGTCATCATCCGGGCGGTGAGGGGGGACCGTGACGACAGCGGAGTCGGTGGGCATCCTGCGGGTGCCGGCGTGGCGGGGCGGGTTCGGGAGGCTGTGGGCGGCCGCGGTCGTCTCCAAGTTCGGTGACTCGCTGCGTACGGCGGCGATGCCGCTGCTGGCGGTCTCACTGACGCGCGACCCGTTGCTGATCGCGGCCGTCACGGCGTGCGGTTTTCTGCCGTGGCTGCTGTTCGGCCTGCTCGGCGGGGCCGTCGCCGACCGGGTGGACCAGCGGCGCGCCATGTGGGCCGTGGACCTGGTGCGAGGCGCGCTCATGGCGGCGTTCGCGGTGGCGGTCGCCCTGGGGCACGCGTCCATCGCCCTGCTGATCGTGCTCGCCTTCGCGCTCACCACCCTCCAGACCCTGTTCGACAACGCGGCGACCTCCCTGCTGCCGTCGCTGGTGCCGGCCGAGGCGCTGGCGAGCGCCAATGCCCGGCTCATGACCGGCCAGCAGGTGGCGGGCGGCTTCCTGGCGGCCCCGCTGGTGCCGGCGCTGCTGCTGGCGGGGGCCGCCGTGCCGTACGCGGCGGACGCGGCCACATATGTCCTCGCGGCGCTGCTGGTGGCCTCGCTGCGGGTGGCGGCGCCCGAGCGGGCGGCCCGCGCGGCCGGTTCCACCCTGCGGGTGGAGATCGCCGAAGGGCTGCGCTTCTTATGGCGGGACCGGGCGCAGCGCGGGCTGTGCGTGGCCACGACCCTGACGAACGTAGGCGTGGGCGCGCTCATCGCGACGCTGGTGCTGCACGTCACCGGCTGGCTGGGGGCGGGCGAGGGCGGTTATGCCGCGGCCATCACCGCGTACGGCGCGGGCAGCGTCCTGGGCGGGCTGCTCGCCCGGCGGATCGCCGAGCGGACCGGCCGTATACGGGCGGTCTTCGTGGCCGGAGCGGTCCAGGCCGGGGCCCTCGCGGTCATGGGCTCGGTGCGCGAGCTGTGGGTGACGACGGTGGCGCTGGCGCTGTTCGGGCTGATGGGGATGGTGTGGAACGTCAACCAGGCCACGCTCATGCAGGAGCGCGCCCCCGAGGGGATGCTCGGCCGGATCAGCGCCGCGTTCCGCACGCTGGCGATCGGCGGCGCCCCGCTCGGCGCCCTGCTGGGCGGCGCGGTGGCGGCGGCCTGGGGAGCGAACACGCCCGCGCTGCTGGCGGCCGGACTGTTCACGGTGGCCGTCGCCTCGTTGGCGCGGCAGATCAATTAGGTTGGGAGTGCAGCGGGGCAAGCAGGCAGGTACGAGAAGAAGTGGGCTGATGTCGGAGATGAACGCAGAAGGCCGTACCAGGCTGAACCAGATGCCCGAGTGGACCGCTCTCGGCAAGCACCGGGAGCAGCTGGGGCAGACGCGTCTGCGCGAGTTGTTCGCCGCCGACCCGGCGCGAGGCACCGGGTACACCCTGCGCGTCGGCGATCTGTATCTGGACTACTCCAAGCACCTCGTGACCGACGAGACGCTGGCGCTGCTGCGCGAGTTGGCCGCGGCGAGCGGGGTGGCGGAGCTGCGGGACGCGATGTTCCGCGGAGAGAAGATCAACACGACGGAGAACCGCGCGGTCCTGCACACGGCGCTGCGCGCCCCGCGTGACGCCGTGATCGAGGTCGACGGCGAGAACGTGGTGCCGGGCGTGCACGCGGTGCTGGACAAGATGGCCGCGTTCTCGGAGCGGATCCGGTCGGGTGAGTGGACCGGGCACACCGGGAAGCCCATCAAGAACGTCGTCAACATCGGTATCGGCGGCTCCGACCTGGGCCCGGCGATGGCGTACGAGGCGCTGCGGTCCTACACCAAGCGGGACTTGACGGTGCGTTTCGTCTCGAACGTCGACGGCGCCGACCTGCACGAGGCGGTCCGTGACCTGGACCCCGCCGAGACGCTCTTCATCATCGCCTCCAAGACGTTCACCACCATCGAGACCATCACCAACGCCACCTCCGCCCGGGACTGGCTGCTCACCGGGCTCGGGGCCGGCCCGGAGGCCGTCGCCAAGCACTTCGTGGCCCTGTCGACCAATGCCGAGAAGGTCGATGACTTCGGCATCGACACGGCCAACATGTTCGAGTTCTGGGACTGGGTCGGCGGCCGGTACTCCTACGACTCCGCGATCGGTCTCTCGCTGATGATCGCCATCGGCCCGGACCGCTTCCGCGAGATGCTCGACGGCTTCCACCTCGTCGACGAGCACTTCCGTACCGCTCCGCCCGAGGAGAACGCGCCGCTGCTGCTCGGCCTGCTCGGCGTCTGGTACGGGGAGTTCTTCGGCGCCCAGTCGCACGCCGTCCTGCCCTACAGCCACTACCTGTCGAAGTTCACGGCGTACCTCCAGCAGCTCGACATGGAGTCCAACGGCAAGTCCGTGGACCGCGAGGGCAACCCGGTCGACTGGCAGACCGGCCCGGTCGTCTGGGGCACGCCCGGCACCAACGGGCAGCACGCCTATTACCAGTTGATCCACCAGGGCACCAAGGTCATCCCGGCCGACTTCATCGGCTTCGCCAAGCCGGTCGCCGACCTGGAGCCCCGTCTGGTGGCCCAGCACGACCTGCTGATGGCCAACTTCTTCGCCCAGACCCAGGCGCTGGCCTTCGGCAAGACACCCGAGGAGGTACGGGCCGAAGGCGTACCGGAGGAGCTGGTGCCGCACAAGACCTTCCGCGGCAACCACCCCACCACGACGATCCTCGCGGACGAGCTGACACCGTCCGTGCTGGGCCAGCTGGTCGCGCTGTACGAGCACAAGGTCTTCGTGCAGGGCGCCATCTGGAACATCGACTCGTTCGACCAGTGGGGCGTCGAGCTCGGCAAGGTGCTGGCCAAGAAGATTGAGCCCGTGCTGACCCGGGGCGAGGGCGGCGAGCAGCTGGACAGCTCGACGGCCACGCTGGCCGCCACGTACCGGACGCTCCGAGGGCGCTGAACCGATGACGGGGGAGGACGCGGTGCGGCTGCGGCCGCCGAACAACACGCTGAACGAGCGGGCCGTCGGCTGGTGGCGCACGCGGTTGCTGCTGCTGACGGTGGTGCCCGTGGTGGTAGCGGCCGTGCCGGCCGTGCTCATCGAGCCCGCTCGGCCAGGGCTGTCGGCGCTTGCGGCCGCCCTCGCCGTGGCCGGGCTCGCCTGCACCGCGTTCTTCCCCCGCTGGTGGTTCACGGTGCACCGCTGGGAGGTCACGGACGAGGCCGTCTACGTCCGGACCGGGGCCTTCTGGCAGGAGTGGCGGATCGCGCCGATGTCCCGCATCCAGACCGTGGACACCATACGCGGGCCGCTGGAGCAGGCGTTCGGGCTCGCCACGGTCACCGTGACCACCGCCTCCGCGAAGGGCGCCATCCGGATCGAGGGCCTCGACCACGAACTGGCGGCGGAACTCGCCCAGCGGCTGACCCGGATCACCCAGGCCACCCCCGGGGACGCGACATGACCGAGCCCGGCGGCGCCGACCACGGCACGACCGGCCCGGCACCCGGCGGGGACGGCGACGGGTGGGCGCGGCTGGACAAGCGGGCAGTGCTCGTCACCGCCCTCGTCATGGCCGGGGTCGCGGCCGGTGCCTGCGTCCCGGTGCTGCTGGGGCTGTCCGGGGGCGTGTGGTTCGGCAGCGGGGCGCGGCGCGGCACGGGCCTGCTCCTGCTGCCGGCCGGGGCCGTGCTGCTGGTGGCGGGCGGGGCGGCGGTGGAGTACGTGCGCTGGACGCGCACCCGCTACCGCATCGGCCCCGAGCGCGCCGAGCTCCACACCGGGCTGCTGCTGGTCAAACGCCGCTCCCTGGCACGGGAACGGATCCGCAGCGTCGACCTGACGGCCAATCCGCTGCTGCGCCTCCTCGGCCTGGTGAAGGTCCGTATCGGTACGGGGGAGCACACCGGCGGCGGCGAGTCCACGCTGGAACTGCACCCCGTCAGCAGGGCCGAGGGCGAGCGGCTGCGCCGCGAACTGCTCGACAGGGCCCCGTCGCCGGCCGCCGAGGCGCACCGCGACGGCGAGCTCGCCCGGCTGGACCCCCGCTGGATCCGGTACGCCCCCCTATCGTTCGTCGCCCCGCTGCTCGGCGGCGCGGCGGCGGGCGGCGTGATGCAGGTCAGCGACTGGTTCGGCGCCCAGCACCGGGTCATCGACTGGGTGGGTGACCGGTTCCGGGACACACCGGCCATCTGGATCGTCCTGGTCCTCGCCGTGGCGGCGCTTGTCGCGGGTGCCGTCGGCGCGCTCGGCCTGTGGGTCGAGATGTGGTGGAACTACCGGCTGGAGCGTGAGCCCGGCGGCACGCTCAGGGTCCGGCGCGGTCTGCTGACCGCCCGCTCGATCTCCATCGAGGAGCGGCGCCTGCGCGGTGTGGAGCTCGTCGAGCCGCTCGGCGTCCGGCTGTGCCGGGCGGCCAGGATCGACGCGGTCGCTACCGGCCTGGCCAAGGCTGAGGACGACAAGCACGCCGACCACAAGACGCTGCTGCCCGCCGTCCCGCGCGCCCTGGCGGACGACGTCGCCGCACGGGTGCTCAGGGAAACGGTGTCCCCCACGGGCGCGCCGCTCACCGGTCACCCGCGCGCCGCCCGCACCCGGCGGCTGCGCTGGTCGCTGGGCGCCGCCCTGCTCCCGGTCCTGGTCCTCGCGGTCCTGGGCGCCGCCGTCGCCGACGTACTGCTGTATGTCGCGGCGGCGTGCGCGGTGGTGGGGCTGCCGCTCGCCGTGCTGCTCGCCCTCGACGCCTACCGGAGCCTGGGCCATGGCCTGAGCGGCGACTACCTGGTCGCCCGCTCCGGCACGGTACGCCGTGCCACCGTCGCCCTCCAGCGCGGCGGGGTGATCGGCTGGACGGTCAAGCAGTCGTACGTCCAGCGCCGGGCGGGCCTCATCACGCTGACCGCGACAACGGCGGCGGGCGCGGGCGCGTACGACATTCACGACGCCGACCAGGAGGAGGGGACCGCCTTCGCCGCGGCAGCCGTCCCCGGACTGCTGGAACCGTTCCTGGAGCGGGGCAGCGGAGAACGGGGCAGCGAAAGGCCCGGTCCACCGAAGGGGTGAACCGGGCCTGGACCCCGCGCAGGTGGCGGAAGGTCAGGAGGTCGCCGGCGGGTACAGGTCGCGCGGCAGCAGCGAGGCCGCCGCCGCGTCCAGCAGCCACAGCGTCCGCGAGCGTCCGTACGCGCCCGCGGCCGGGGCCTGGACCTCGCCCGCGCCCGACAGCGCGATCGCCGCCGCCTTCGCCTTGTCCTCGCCCGCCGCCAGCAGCCACACCTCACGTGCCGCCCGGATCGCCGGGAGCGTCAGCGAGATACGGGTCGGCGGCGGCTTCGGGGCGCCGTGGACGCCCACCACCGTACGCTCCGTCTCCCGCACCGCCGGGTACTCCGGGAAGAGCGAGGCGACATGCGTGTCCGGGCCGACGCCCAGCATCAGGACGTCGAACCTCGGCACCGGCCCATGGTCCTCGGGCCCCGCGGCGGCGGCCAGTTCCTCCGCGTACGCGGCGGCGGCGGCATCCGCGTCCGCGCCGTACGCGCCGCCCGCCACCGGCATGGTGTGCACCCGCGCCGGGTCCAACGGGACGCGGTCGAGCAGCGCCTCGCGGGCCTGGGTGTCGTTCCGGTCGGGGTGGCCCTCCGGCAGGAACCGCTCGTCGCCCCACCATAGGTCCAGGCGCGCCCAGTCGATCGCGTCCCGGGCGGGAGCCGAACTGAGCGCGGCGAGCAGGCCGTTGCCGTTGCGGCCGCCCGTCAGGACCACCGAGGCAAAGCCGCGGGCGGCCTGGGCGTCCACGATCTTCGTGATCAGCCGGGCCGCCGCGGCCTGGGCCATCAGCTCCTTGTCGTGGTGGACGACGAGCTGCGGAGCACTCACTTGGCGGCCGCCTTCTTGGCCGGCGACTTGGCCGCGGCCTTCTTCCCGGCGGGGGCCCCGGCACCCGAGGCCTGCGCCTGCGACCCCTGCGCCCCGGACTCCGTCGCCCGGGAGTCCTCGGCCCCGGACCCCGTCGCCCCGGACTGCTCGGCCCCGGACTCCGCCGCCCCGGACCCCTTCGCCTTGGGCTGTGCCCGGCCGCCCGACCGCGCCAGCTCGCCGAGCCGGTCCACGCCGTACCGCAGCGCCGACGCGTAGGTGTCGTCGGGGTCCAGGCGCCGCAGCTCCTCCGCGATCAGCTCGGAGGTCTCGCGCCGCTTCAGCGCCACGGCACGGTCCGGCTGCCCCTGGATGCACAGCGTGGCCAGCGAGCCGTCCGGCCGGTCCAGCACGATCGGGCCGCAGTTGGTCTCCATGCGTACGGCGGTCAGGCCGGGCCCGTGCGACGTGGAGCGCTTCACCGGGATCTTCAGCCGGTCCGCCAGCCACATGGCCAGCAGTTCGACGCTCGGGTTGAACTCCTCGCCCTCCACCTCGGCCGCCGTCACCTCGCAGGTGACCTGGTCCAGCGCCGCCGCCAGCATCGAACGCCACGGCGTGATCCGCGTCCAGGACAGATCCGTGTCGCCCGGCGTGTACGCCTCGGCCCGGGCGGCCAGCTCGCGCACCGGGTCCTCGGAGGCGTAGGTGTCGGTGACGCGCCGCTGCCCGAGGGCACCCAGCGGGTCGTGCGCCGGGTCGGTCGGAGCGGCCACCGGCCACCAGACCACCACCGGGGCGTCCGGCAGCAGCAGCGGCAGGACCACGGACTGGGCGTGGTTGAGCACCTCGCCGTACAGCCGCAGCACCACCGTCTCGCCGGTGCCCGCGTCCGCGCCCACCCGCACCTCGGCGTCCAGGCGCGCCTTCGCACGGTCACGCGGCGAGCGCGAGACCCGCTTGATGACCACGAGCTTGCGCGACGGGTGCTCGCGGGACGCCTCGTTGGCGGCCTTGAGCGCGTCGTAGGCGTTCTCCTCGTCCGTGACGATGACCAGGGTGAGCACCATGCCGACGGCCGGCGTACCGATGGCCCGCCGCCCCTGCACCAGCGCCTTGTTGATCTTGCTGGACGTGGTGTCCGTAAGGTCGATCTTCATGGCCGGCGCCAGCTCCGTCCGTCTCGTGCGAGCATTTCGTCCGCCTCGACCGGACCCCAGGTCCCGGCCTCGTACTGCGCGGGCTTGCCGTGCCGGTCCCAGAACTGCTCGATCGGGTCGAGGATCTTCCAGGACAGCTCGACCTCCTCGGTGCGCGGGAAGAGGTTGGCGTCGCCGAGCAGGACGTCGAGGATCAGCCGCTCGTACGCCTCGGGGCTGGACTCGGTGAAGGACTCGCCGTACGCGAAGTCCATCGAGACGTCCCGGACCTCCATCGACGTGCCCGGCACCTTGGAGCCGAACCGCATGGTCACGCCCTCGTCCGGCTGGACCCGGATGACCAGGGCGTTCTGGCCCAGCTCCTCCGTGGCCGTGTGGTCGAACGGGGAGTGCGGGGCGCGCTGGAAGATCACCGCGATCTCGGTGACCCGGCGGCCGAGCCGCTTGCCGGTGCGCAGGTAGAAGGGGACGCCCGCCCAGCGGCGGTTGTCGATCTCCAGCTTGATCGCGGCGTAGGTGTCGGTCTTGGACTGCGGGTCGATGCCCTCTTCCTCCAGGTAGCCGACGGCCTTCGCGCCGCCCTGCCACCCGGCCGCGTACTGGGCGCGCACCGTGGACTTGCCCAGGTCCTTGGGCAGCTTCACCGCGCCCAGCACCTTGGTCTTCTCGGCGGCGAGCGCGTCCGCGTCGAAGGAGGCGGGCTCCTCCATCGCGGTCAGCGCGAGCAGCTGGAGGAGGTGGTTCTGGATGACGTCCCGCGCGGCGCCGATGCCGTCGTAGTACCCGGCGCGGCCGCCGATGCCGATGTCCTCGGCCATGGTGATCTGTACGTGGTCGACGTACGACCGGTTCCAGATCGGCTCGAAGAGGGTGTTGGCGAACCGCAGGGCCAGGATGTTCTGGACGGTCTCCTTGCCCAGGTAGTGGTCGATCCGGAAGACCTGGTCCGGGGCGAACACCTCGTGGACGATCGAGTTGAGCTCCTTCGCGGAGGTCAGGTCGTGCCCGAAGGGCTTCTCGATGACCGCGCGCCGCCAGGAGCCGTCCTTCTGGTCGGCCAGTCCGTGCTTCTTCAGCTGCTGGACGACGACGGGGAAGAACTTGGGCGGTACGGAGAGGTAGAACGCGAAGTTGCCGCCGGTGCCCTGGGCCTGGTCGAGCTCCTCCATCGTCTTCTTCAGGGTCTCGAACGCCTCGTTGTCGTCGAAGTTGCCCTGGACGAAGCGCATGCCCTGGCTGAGCTGCTGCCAGACCTCCTCACGGAAGGGCGTACGCGCGTGCTGCTTGACCGCCTGGTACACCTCGTCCGCGAAGTCCTCGTCCGCCCACTCGCGACGGGCGAACCCGATCAGCGAGAAACCCGGCGGGAGCAGACCTCGGTTGGCGAGGTCGTACACGGCAGGCATCAGCTTTTTGCGGGACAAATCGCCCGTGACGCCGAAGATCACCAGGCCCGACGGCCCCGCGATACGCGGGAGCCGTCGGTCTGCGGCGTCACGGAGCGGGTTAGCTCCGTGGGAACCGGTCAAGGTCTACGCCTCCGAAGGGGCGAGGCGCTTGAGCTCCGCCTCGGTCGACTTGAGCAGGTCGTTCCAGGACGCCTCGAACTTGTCGACGCCCTCGTCCTCCAGCAGCCGGACCACGTCGTCGTAGCTGATGCCGAGCTTCTCCAGGGCCGCCAGATCGGCGCGCGCCTGGTCGTACGTGCCCGCGATCGTGTTGCCGGTGATCGAACCGTGGTCGGCGACCGCCTCCAAGGTGGCCTCCGGCATGGTGTTCACCGTGCCCGGGGCGACGAGCTCGTCGACGTACATCGTGTCCTTGTACGCCGGGTCCTTCACGCCCGTCGAGGCCCACAGCGGACGCTGCTTGTTGGCCTGCGCCCGGTCCAGGGCCGCCCAGCGCTCACCGGACGGTGTCGATTCGTCGACAGAGCCGAACACCTCTTCGTACGCCTCGTACGCCAGGCGGGCGTTGGCGAGGGCGGCCTTGCCGCGCAGCGCCTTGGCCTCGTCGGTGCCGATGGAGTCCAGCCGCTTGTCGATCTCGGTGTCCACGCGGGAGACGAAGAAGGACGCCACCGAGTGGATCTTCGACAGGTCCAGCCCGCGCTCCTTGGCCTTCTCCAGACCGGCCAGGTAGGCGTCCATGACCTTGCGGTAGCGCTCCAGCGAGAAGATCAGCGTGACGTTGACGCTGATGCCGAGACCGATCGTCTCGGTGATCGCCGGCAGACCCGCCTCGGTGGCCGGGATCTTGATCAGCGTGTTCGGCCGGTCCACCAGCCACGCCAGCTGCTTGGCCTCGGCGACCGTCGCCTTGGTGTTGTGCGCCAGGCGCGGGTCCACCTCGATGGAGACCCGGCCGTCCTGGCCCTGGGTCGCGTCGAAGACCGGGCGCAGGATGTCGGCCGCGTCCCGCACGTCCGCCGTCGTGATCATGCGGATGGCTTCCTCGACGGTCACCTCACGGGCCGCCAGGTCCGACAGCTGGACGTCGTAGCCGTCACCCTGCGAGATCGCCTTCTGGAAGATCGACGGGTTGGTGGTGACACCGACCACGTGCTGCTGGTCGATCAGCTCGGCGAGGTTGCCGGACGTGATCCGCTTGCGCGACAGGTCGTCCAGCCAGATCGCGACGCCTTCGTCGGAGAGGCGCTTGAGTGCGTCTGTCATGAGAATTGCATCTCCTAGTCGTTCGTATACCGGCGTCAGCGCGCTACGGCGGCCAGCGATTCCCGGGCGGCGGCGGCCACATTCTCCGCAGTGAAGCCGAACTCGCGGAAGAGCACCTTGCCGTCCGCCGAAGCCCCGAAGTGCTCCAGCGAAACGATGCGACCCGCGTCACCGACGTACCGGTGCCAGGTCAGACCGACGCCGGCCTCGACCGCGACGCGCGCCTTCACCGACGGCGGCAGCACCGCATCCCGGTACCCCTGGTCCTGCTCCTCGAACCACTCGACGGACGGCATCGACACCACCCGGGTCGGGACGCCCTCCGCCTGGAGCTGCTCACGGGCCTCCACGGCCAGGTGCACCTCGGAGCCGGTGGCGATCAGCACGACCTGGGCGTCACCACCCTCGGCGTCGAACAGCACATAGCCACCGCGCGCGGCGTCGTCGTTCCACTCGTACGTCGGCACACCCTGGCGGGTGAGCGCCAGACCGTGCGGGGCGCCCTTGCCGAACTCCTTGGTCCAGCGGCGCAGGATCTCGCGCCAGGCGACCGCCGTCTCATTGGCGTCGGCCGGGCGCACGATGTTCAGGCCCGGGATGGCGCGCAGCGAGGCCAGGTGCTCGACCGGCTGGTGCGTCGGGCCGTCTTCGCCCAGACCGATGGAGTCATGCGTCCACACGTACGTCACCGGCAGGTGCATCAGCGCGGAGAGGCGGACGGCGTTGCGCATGTAGTCGGAGAACACCAGGAAGGTGCCGCCGAAGATACGGGTGTTGCCGTGCAGCGCGATGCCGTTCATCTCCGCGGCCATGGCGTGCTCACGGATGCCGAAGTGGATGGTGCGGCCGTACGGGTCCGCCTCGGGCAGCGGGTTGCCCTCGGGGAGGAACGACGACGTCTTGTCGATCGTGGTGTTGTTGGAGCCCGCCAGGTCGGCGGAGCCGCCCCACAGCTCGGGGATGACCGCGCCGAGCGCCTGGAGGACCTTGCCGGACGCGGCACGGGTGGCGACGGACTTGCCGGTCTCGAAGACGGGGAGCTTCTCCTCCCAGCCGGTCGGCAGCTCGCCCGAGGCGATGCGGTCGAACTCGGCGGCGCGCTCCGGGTTGGCGCTGCGCCACTCCTGGAACCGCTTCTCCCACTCGGCGCGGGCCTCACGGCCGCGGTCCAGGGCCTGACGGGTGTGGCCGATGACCTCGTCCGCCACCTCGAAGGACTTCTCGGGGTCGAAGCCCAGGACGCGCTTGGTGGCCGCCACTTCCTCGTCGCCGAGCGCCGAGCCGTGCGCCGCCTCGGTGTTCTGCGCGTTGGGCGCCGGCCAGGCGATGATCGAGCGCATCGCGATGAACGACGGGCGCGAGGTCTCGGCCTTGGCGGCCTGGATGGCGTCGAACAGCGCCCGCGGGTCCAGGTCGCCGTTCTCCTTGGGCTCCACGCGCTGCACGTGCCAGCCGTACGCCTCGTACCGCTTCACCGTGTCCTCGGAGACGGCGGTCTCGGTGTCGCCCTCGATCGAGATGTGGTTGTCGTCCCACAGCATGATCAGGTTGCCGAGCTTCTGGTGCCCGGCCATCGAGGACGCCTCCGCGGAGATGCCCTCCTGGAGGCAGCCGTCACCGGCGACGCAGTAGATGAAGTGGTCGAACGGCGAGGTGCCGGGCGCCGCCTCGGGGTCGAACAGGCCGCGCTCGTAGCGGGCGGCCATGGCCATGCCCACGGCGTTGGCGACACCCTGGCCCAGCGGCCCGGTCGTCGTCTCGACGCCGACCGTGTGGCCGTACTCCGGGTGGCCCGGGGTCTTGGAGCCCCAGGTGCGGAAGGCCTTCAGGTCGTCCAGCTCCAGGCCGAACCCGGCCAGGTACAGCTGGATGTACAGCGTCAGGGACGAGTGTCCGGCGGACAGCACGAAACGGTCGCGCCCGGTCCAGTCGGCGTCCGCCGGGTCGTGCCGCATCACCTTCTGGAAGAGGGTGTAGGCGGCCGGGGCCAGGCTCATGGCCGTACCGGGATGGCCGTTGCCGACCTTCTGTACGGCATCGGCGGCCAGGATGCGGGCGGTGTCGACGGCCCGCTGGTCCAACTCGGTCCACTCGAGGTCTGTGGTGGTCGGCTTGGTGCTCACCCTGGGTCAGGGCTCCTCTCCACATGTCGAATGCCGGTGACGTGAATACCACCGGCCGCTGTCGAGCCTACCCCCGCGAGAACGTCCATTTTTTCGAGTCATTCCAGAGTGAGGGGATCGGCCGCGATCCGCCTCCTGACTGGGCAGGACGGCATTCGGCAAGTGAATACGGAGCCGCTCATCCGATCGCTCATCCGAGCGTTCGATCGACCCTTTGCGGGGCCCTCATCAACACGACCCCACCCCGGCGGAGGGCGAGGTATGGGCAACGTCTAGAGTGGCGTGGTACGCGCGAGCCTTTACCGGGCCTTCACCTCTCCCGTCCGGTGCTGCTCGCTGGGATGTCTCTGTCAGGGGTGTGCGTGACGGCCGTCGAATCCCGTCCGGCGGGTGTGCTCGACAGGAGCACGGGCAAGCGGCCATTCGGGGCCCGCGTCAAGGCGTTCGTCGCGCTGACGAAGCCGCGGATCATCGAACTGCTGCTGATCACCACGGTGCCGGTGATGTTCCTCGCCGAACAGGGCGTACCCGACCTGTGGCTCGTGATCAACACCTGCCTCGGCGGCTACCTCTCGGCGGGCGGCGCCAACGCGCTGAACATGTACATCGACCGCGACATCGACGCCCTGATGGACCGTACGTCGCAGCGGCCGCTGGTCACCGGCATGGTGTCGCCCCGCGAGGGCCTGGTCTTCGGCCTCACCCTCGCCGTCGTCTCCACGCTCTGGTTCGGACTGCTCGTCAACTGGCTCTCCGCCTGGCTCTCGCTCGGCGCGCTGCTGTTCTACGTCGTGGTCTACACGATGATCCTCAAGCGGCGCACCGCGCAGAACATCGTGTGGGGCGGCATCGCGGGCTGCATGCCCGTCCTCATCGGCTGGTCCGCCGTCACGAACTCCATGTCCTGGGCCGCCGTCATCCTCTTCCTCGTCATCTTCTTCTGGACGCCGCCGCACTACTGGCCGCTGTCGATGAAGGTGAAGGAGGACTACGCGCGCGTGGGCGTGCCCATGCTCCCCGTGGTCGCCTCCAACAAGGTGGTGGCCCGGCAGATCGTCCTCTACAGCTGGGTGATGGTCGCCGTCTCCCTGCTGCTGACGCCGCTGGGGTACACCGGCTGGTTCTACACGGCGGTCGCGCTGGCGACCGGCGGCTGGTGGCTGTGGGAGGCGCACGGGCTCCAGAACCGCGCCAAGGCGGGCGAGACGGGCGGCAAGCTCAAGGAGATGCGGCTGTTCCACTGGTCCATCACCTATGTCTCACTGCTCTTCGTGGCGGTCGCGGTGGACCCCTTCCTGCGGTGACGCCCGCCGCGCGGACAGCTCTGGCGGGTTTTCCTACCGGTGGGTAGCATCCCGTTCATGGCAGACACCAAGCAGGGCGACCAGCACACGGAGGACAAGGCCGGGCGGAAGGCCGAGAACAAGGCCTCCAAGCTCGCCAAGCAGATCCAGGCGTTCTCCCAGGAGCACGGCGGCGCCGAGGGGCACCTCGCCCACCTCGGCCAGATGGGCACCCGTATCGTGCTCGTCGGCCAGGACGGCTTCTGGGGCGACCTCGTCGCGCCGACGCACGAGGTGGCCGAGCGCGCCGCCGAGAAGGCGGGTCTGACGCTCCACGACGCCTTCGACGGCGAGTTCGCGGCGAAGGTGCGCACCGGACCGTACGAGTGGAGCCGCATGGCCGGCATCCAGCTCGGCGGCCCGTCCAACGACTGAGACGACGCCGGAGGCAACACCTTGGGTGGGGCTCACCCGTTAGGACCTGTGAAGGTTCATCCATCGCAGGGAGCCCCCGCAATGATCGACACCCCGACGCTGGTGGACCAGTACTGTCACGGGGTGCTCCGCACGGAGCTGGGCCTGGGCACCTTCGAGGCCCTGCTCGGCCGGGCCGCCGGGCCACCCGCGCCCGGCACCACCTTCTTCGACACCCAGACCGGCTTCGCGGTACGGCGCTGGTGCCCGCCGATCCTGGGCCTGGAACCTCACTGCCCGCCCGCCCGCTACCTGGCCCGCCGCCGCGAACTGGGCGTCCTGGAATCGGGCCGCCGGCTGCTGCGGGCCACCGGGATCGCCACCTACCTGGTGGACACCGGGCTGCCCGGCGACGTCACGGGCCCGGTCGAGATCGCCGCGGCGGGCGGTGCCGAGGCCCACGAGATCGTCCGCCTCGAACTGCTGGCCGAGCAGGTCGCGGACACCTCCGGCACCGTCGACGCGCTCCTCGCCAACCTCGCCGAGGCCGTCCACGGAGCGGCCGTCTCCGCCGTCGCCTTCACGTCCGTCGCCGCGGTACGCCATGGGCTCACCCTGGCGCCCGAGCCGCCCGGGCCGGGTGAGGTGCGGGGCGCGGCCGGGCGCTGGCTGGCCGGGCGGCAGGTCGGCGGGGCGCTCACCGACCCCGTACTGCTGCGGCACCTGCTGTGGATCGCGGTGTCGTCCGGGCGGCCGCTCCAACTGCACGTGGGCATGGACGACCCCGCGATACTCGCCGACTTCGCGGCGGCCACGGCCGGGCTCGGTACGGATCTGGTGCTGCTGCACGGCTACCCGTACCACCGGCATGCCGCGCACCTGACGAGCGTGTTCCCGCACGTGTACGCCGATCTGGGACCCGCGCTCGCGCAGACGGGCGCGAGGGCGGCCGCGGTGCTGGCCGAGACGCTTGAACTGGCGCCGTTCGGCAAGCTGCTGTTCTCCAGCGGCGGGCGGGGGCTGCCCGAGCTGCACGTCGTGGGGGCGCGGGTGTTCCGCGAGGCGCTGACCCGGGTGCTGGCCGACTGGGTCTGCGACGGCGCCTGGTCCCGTACGGACGCGCAGCGCGTCGCCGACATGATCGCGGCGGGCAACGCCCGGCGGGTGTACGGGCTGGGTTAGGCGGTCGGGCTCAGTGCCGCGTCCGGCGCTTGCGCGGGAATCCCGGCGCTCGGCGCCGCGTGGGGCCGCTCGCGCAGGCTCAGCGCCAGGCGCAGCACCGCGATCCACATCAGGGACGAGCCGAGCATGTGCAGGCCGACCAGGATCTCCGGCACACCGGTGAAGTACTGCACGTACCCGATCCCGCCCTGTGCCAGCAGCACCAGCAGCAGGTCACGGGCGCGCGCCCGGGTGTCGTCCGGGGCGTCCACCACGCGCAGCACGAAGAACATGGCCAGCGCCAGGGCGCACACCGCCCAGGCGAACAGCGCGTGGATCTGGGCGACCGAGGTGTAGTCGAACGGCATGCGCGGTACGTCGCTGCTGTCGCCGGCGTGCTTGCCCGAACCGGTCACCGTTGTACCGGCCGCCACCAGCAGCCCGGCGACGACCACCAGCGTCCAGCCCAGCCTGCGCACCGGCCCCGGCACGCGCGGGCGCGCCGGGCCGTCGCCCTCGCCGGCGCGCACCCAGGTGATCACGGTGACCGTGAGCAAGGCGTTCGCGGCGAGGAAATGCCCGGCGACGGTCCAGGGGTTGAGGCCCGTCCACACCGTGATGCCGCCGATGACCGCGTTGCTCATCACGACCCAGAACTGCGCCCAGCCGAGCCGGGTCAGCCCGCGCCGCCACGGCTTGGTGGAGCGGGCCGCGATGATCGCCCAGCCGACCGCCGCCGACAGGACGTATGTCAGCATGCGGTTGCCGAACTCGATCGCACCGTGGATGCCCTGCTCGGGCGTGGCGAAGAGACTGTCGTCCGTGCACTTGGGCCAGGTGTCGCAGCCGAGCCCGGAACCGGTGAGCCGGACGGCGCCGCCCGTGACGATGATGACGACGCTCATCACGACGGCGGAGAGCGCGGCGCGCCGGACCGTCGTGGGGGAGGGTGTCCAGCGCTGGGCGATAGAGGCGAGGGGGGTCAACACGGCCACTATCGTAGGCGCCCGCTTGTGCATCCGTTCACGAGGGCCCCTCCCCGTCACTCCCAGCGGAAGAAACGTGCCGCCGCGCCCAGCCCGAGCACCGCCCACACCGCCAGGATCCCGGCCGCGCCCCACGGCATCGACGCCCCGCCCTGGAGCACGTCCCGCAGCCCGTCCGACAGCGCCGAGATCGGCAGCAGCTCCAGCACCGCGCGCGCCGCGCCCGGGAACTTCTCCAGCGGCACGACCACCCCGCCGCCCACCAGCAGCAGCAGGAACATCAGGTTCGCGGCGGCCAGCGTCGCCTCAGCCCGCAGCGTGCCGGCCATCAGCAGACCGAGCCCGGAGAAGGCCGCCGTCCCGAGAAGGAGGAGCAGGAGTACGGAGAGGGGATTGCCCTGCGGGGACCAGCCGAGCGCCAGGGCGATCACCGTAAGGAGCGTGATCTGGAGAACCTCGGTGACCAGGACCGAGGCGGTCTTGGCCGTCATCAGCGCCCAGCGCGGCAGCGGGGAGGCGCCGAGGCGCTTGAGGACCCCGTACCGCCGCTCGAAGCCGGTCGCGATGGCCTGCCCGGTGAACGCCGTGGACATCACGGCGAGGGCGAGGACGCCGGGGGCCAGGAAGTCGACGGCCTTGCGACTGCCGGTGTCGACGATGCCGACCGTCGAGAACAGGACGAGCAGGAGCGACGGGATGACGACCGTGAGCAGCAGCTGCTCGCCGTTGCGCAGCAGCATCCTGGTCTCGAACGCGGCCTGCGCGACGATCATGCGCCCGACCGGCGCCGCGCCCGGCTTCGGGGTGTACGTACCGGCGCTCATGAGCGCGGCTCCTCGCCCGTGAGCTCCAGGCGGTGCTTGCCCGGGGGACGGCCCCCGGGCCCCCGGCGATTCCCGGTGTGACGCCGTGTCATGAACGCAGCTCCTTGCCCGTGAGCTCGAGAAAGACGTCTTCGAGGGTGTGCCGCTCGACCGCGATGCTCTCGGGCATCACCCCGTGCTGCGCGCACCACGTGGTGACCGTGGCGAGAAGCTGCGGGTCGACCGTGCCGCTGATGCGGTACGCGCCCGGCGTGAGCTCGGCGGCCGCCGTGCCGTCCGGGAGGGCCTTCAGCAGCGAGCCGAGGTCGAGCCCCGGGCGGCCGGTGAAGCGCAGGGTGTTCTCCGCGCCGCCCCGGCACAGTTGCTCGGGGCTGCCCTGGGCGACGACCCGGCCCGCGTCGATGATCGCGACGTCGTCGGCGAGCTGCTCGGCCTCGTCCATGAAGTGGGTGGTCAGCACGGCCGTGACGCCGTCGGCGCGCAGCTCGCGGATCAGCTGCCAGGTGGAGCGGCGGGCCTGCGGGTCGAGGCCGGCGGTCGGCTCGTCCAGGAAGACCAGCTCGGGGCGGCCCACGACGGCCATGGCGAGGGCGAGGCGCTGCTGCTGGCCGCCCGAGAGGCGCCGGTAGGTCGTCCGGCCGCAGGACCCGAGACCGAGGCGCTCGATCAGCTCGTCCACGTCCAGTGGGTGGGCGTGCAGTTTCGCCATGTGGCGGAGCATCTCGTCGGCGCGGGCGCCGGAGTAGACGCCGCCGGACTGGAGCATCACGCCGATGCGGGGCCGCAGGGCGGCGGCGTCGGCGGCCGGGTCGAGGCCGAGGACGCGGACGGTGCCGGCGTCGGGGCGGCGGTAGCCCTCGCACGTCTCGATGGTGGTGGTCTTGCCGGCCCCGTTGGGCCCCAGGACGGCGGTGACGGTGCCTGCCCGGACGTCGAGGTCGAGGCCGTCCACGGCGGTCTTGGTCCCGTACCGCTTGACCAGGCCCCGGACCTGCACGACGGACTCGTATCGCATGGTCGGAAGTCTAGAGAGCGGCGCGGGGCACCCCGTTCGGCGGGTGGCACCCGAGGTTCGTGGAAGGGGCGGAACGGGCCGCGGCGGGGCTCCTCGGGAGGCGCCCGGTGGGACGGCACCCAAGGCGGTGATCGGGCAAAACGGGCAGGTCAGGCGGGGGAGCGGCGGGTCGCACCCGACCGTGACCCTGATCGTTTCCGCAGGTCAGGTTAGGTTTCCCTTAGTGATGTACGGCACCGTCCGCCCGCGCGGACCTCGCTTGTCAGGGTCTGAGGAATTACGCAACAATGGCGTTGTGAAAAACGTCGGTGAGGCTCCCGCGGCTCCAGCGGAGGAACTCGCGACCGGGGAGCGCTCCACGCGCAACCGGGTCGCGCGGTCCATCCTGGATCACGGCCCGTCCACCGTGGCCGAGCTCGCCAAGCGGCTCGGCCTCACTCAGGCCGCCGTTCGCCGGCACCTCGACGCGCTGGTCGCCGATGACGTCGTCGCCCCGCGCGAGCAGCGTGTCTACGGCGCGCGCACCCGTGGCCGCCCGGCCAAGGTGTTCGCCCTGACGGACTGCGGCCGGGACGCCTTCGACCAGTCGTACGACTCGCTCGCCGTCGACGCTTTGCGCTGGATCGAGCGGACCGCCGGCGGCGGTGCCGCGGGGGAAGCCGCCGTCGCGGCCTTCGCCCGCGACCGGATCGAGACCCAGGCGGAGGCGTACCGCGAGGCGGTCGAGGCGGCGGCGCCGGAGGACCGCGCCGAGGCGCTCGCCAAGGCGCTGAGCGCGGACGGGTACGCTGCGACGGCGCGCAACGCGCCGGTCGGACAGCAGTTGTGCCAGCACCACTGCCCGGTCGCCCACGTCGCCGAGCGGTACCCGCAGCTGTGCGAGGCGGAGACGGAGATCTTCGGCCGCCTGCTCGGCACCCACGTGCAAAGACTGGCGACCATCGCCCATGGCGACGGTGTCTGCACGACGTACATCCCGCACACCACATCATCAGCATCCGCAAGCACGGCCGGGAGGAACCCCGCATGACCACCGAGATCAGCCACCCCGAGCTCGAGGGCCTGGGTCGGTACGAGTACGGCTGGGCCGACCCGGACGCCGCCGGTGCCGCCGCCAAGCGCGGTCTCTCCGAGGACGTCGTCCGCGACATCTCCGCGAAGAAGAACGAGCCCGAGTGGATGCTGAAGCTCCGCCTCAAGGGTCTGCGCCTCTTCGACAAGAAGCCCATGCCGAACTGGGGCTCCGACCTGTCGGGCATCGACTTCGACAACATCAAGTACTTCGTCCGCTCCACGGAGAAGCAGGCCGCCTCCTGGGAGGACCTGCCCGAGGACATCAAGAACACGTACGACAAGCTCGGCATCCCCGAGGCGGAGAAGCAGCGCCTCGTCGCCGGTGTCGCCGCGCAGTACGAGTCCGAGGTCGTCTACCACCAGATCCGCGAGGACCTGGAGGAGCAGGGCGTCATCTTCCTGGACACCGACACCGCGCTCAAGGAGCACCCGGAGCTCTTCCAGGAGTACTTCGGCACGGTCATCCCGGTCGGCGACAACAAGTTCGCGTCGCTGAACACCGCGGTGTGGTCCGGCGGCTCGTTCATCTACGTCCCGAAGGGCGTGCACGTCGAGATCCCGCTCCAGGCCTACTTCCGGATCAACACGGAGAACATGGGCCAGTTCGAGCGGACGCTGATCATCGTCGACGAGGACGCCTACGTCCACTACGTCGAGGGCTGCACCGCCCCGATCTACTCGTCGGACTCCCTCCACTCCGCGGTGGTCGAGATCATCGTGAAGAAGGGCGCCCGCTGCCGCTACACGACGATCCAGAACTGGTCGAACAACGTCTACAACCTGGTCACCAAGCGCGCCGTGGCCTACGAGGGCGCGACCATGGAGTGGGTCGACGGCAACATCGGCTCCAAGGTGACGATGAAGTACCCGGCCGTCTACCTGATGGGCGAGCACGCCAAGGGCGAGACCCTGTCCATCGCCTTCGCGGGCGAGGGCCAGCACCAGGACGCCGGCGCCAAGATGGTCCACATGGCCCCGAACACCTCCTCGAACATCGTCTCCAAGTCGGTGGCGCGAGGCGGCGGCCGCACCTCCTACCGCGGTCTCATCGAGATCGGCGAGGGCGCCCCGGGCTCCAAGTCCAACGTGCTGTGCGACGCGCTGCTGGTGGACACCATCTCGCGGTCGGACACCTACCCGTACGTGGACGTCCGCGAGGACGACGTGTCCATGGGTCACGAGGCGACGGTCTCCAAGGTCTCCGAGGACCAGCTCTTCTACCTGATGAGCCGCGGCCTCTCCGAGGACGAGGCGATGGCGATGATCGTGCGCGGCTTCGTCGAGCCGATCGCCAAGGAGCTGCCGATGGAGTACGCGCTGGAGCTCAACCGGCTGATCGAGCTGCAGATGGAAGGCGCGGTCGGCTAGCGCGCCCCGCCGAATCGATCACGTCCCCGGGCTCACCCGGTGAGCCCAGTGAGCCGCCCGCAGGCGTCCCGGCCACGGCCGGGGCCGCCCCGCGGGCAGCGAACGCACCGAACGCAGAAAGCGAGCAGACCGACAGCCATGGCTGAGGCCCAGAATCTCCCGGCGGGCTCCACCACCGCCGGCTCCATCGCGGTGGCCGCCGAGTCCACCGTCGCCACGCGCATGAGCGCCCCTCCGTCCTTCGACGTCGCGGACTTCCCCGTCCCGCACGGCCGTGAGGAGGAGTGGCGGTTCACGCCGCTGGAGCGCTTGCGTGGGCTGCACGACGGCACCGCGGTCGCCACCGGCGACGGTGTACGCGTCGAGGTGGAGGCGCCCGAGGGCGTCACCGTCGAGACCGTCGGCCGCGACGACGAGCGGCTCGGCAAGGCCGGCACCCCGGTGGACCGGATCGCCGCCCAGGCGTACTCCGCGTTCGAGAAGGCCTCGGTCGTCACCGTGCCCAAGGAGACCGTGCTCACCGAGCCGGTCCGCATCTCCGTGCACGGCCAGGGCGGCACCGCCTTCGGCCACCAGGTGATCGAGCTCGGCGCGTTCGCCGAGGCGGTCGTGGTCATCGACCACACCGGTGACGCGGTGCTCGCCGCCAACGTCGACTACCTCCTCGGCGACGGCGCCAAGCTCACCGTCGTGTCCATCCAGGACTGGGACGACAGCGCGGTCCACGTGGGCCAGCACAACGCGCTGATCGGCCGGGACGCCCACTTCAAGTCGGTCGTCGTCACCTTCGGCGGTGACCTGGTCCGCCTGCACCCGCGCGTGACGTACGCCGCCACCGGCGGCGAGGCCGAGCTGTTCGGCCTGTACTTCACCGAGCAGGGCCAGCACCAGGAGCACCGGCTCTTCGTCGACCACAACGCCCCGCACTGCAAGTCGAACGTCGCCTACAAGGGCGCGCTCCAGGGCGACGGCGCGCACGCCGTGTGGATCGGTGACGTCCTCATCCGCGCCGCGGCCGAGGGCACCGACACGTACGAGATGAACCGCAACCTGGTGCTCACGGACGGCGCCCGCGTCGACTCCGTACCCAACCTGGAGATCGAGACCGGCGAGATCGCCGGCGCCGGTCACGCCTCCGCCACCGGCCGCTTCGACGACGAGCAGCTCTTCTACCTGATGGCTCGCGGTATCCCGGAGATCGAGGCCCGCCGCCTGGTCGTCCGTGGCTTCTTCGCCGAGCTCGTCCAGCAGATCGGTCTGCCGGACGTCGAGGAGCGCCTCATCACCAAGATCGAGGCCGAGCTGGAGGCGTCGCTCTGATGCCCTTCGTCCGAGCCTGTGGGCTGAGCGAGCTGGAGGAGGACACCCCGAAGCGGGTGGACATCGACGGCACGCCCATCTCCATCGTCCACACCGAGGGCGAGGTGTTCGCGATCCACGACATCTGCTCGCACGCGAACGTCTCACTCTCGGAGGGCGAGGTGGAGGACTGCCAGATCGAGTGCTGGCTGCACGGGTCGGCCTTCGACCTCCGTACCGGCAAGCCGTCCGGCCTTCCCGCGACGCGCCCCGTCCCCGTATACCCCGTCAAGATCGAAGGGGACGATGTGCTCGTCTCCGTCACCCAGGAGTCCTGAGTCACCCATGGCAACGCTTGAAATCCGCGACCTGCACGTCTCCGTCGAGGCCGACAACGCCACGAAGGAGATCCTCAAGGGCGTCGACCTGACCGTGAAGCAGGGCGAGACCCACGCCATCATGGGCCCCAACGGCTCCGGCAAGTCGACCCTCGCGTACTCGCTGGCCGGTCACCCCAAGTACACGATCACCAGCGGCACCGTCACCCTCGACGGCGAGGACGTCCTCGCGATGTCCGTCGACGAGCGCGCCCGCGCCGGCCTGTTCCTCGCCATGCAGTACCCGGTCGAGGTCCCCGGTGTCTCGGTGAGCAACTTCCTGCGCACCTCCGCCACCGCCATCCGCGGCGAGGCCCCCAAGCTGCGTACCTGGGTGAAGGAGGTCAAGGAGGCCATGGAGCGCCTCAACATGGACCCGTCCTTCGCCGAGCGCAACGTCAACGAGGGCTTCTCCGGCGGTGAGAAGAAGCGCCACGAGATCCTCCAGCTGGAGCTCCTCAAGCCGAAGATCGCGATCCTGGACGAGACCGACTCCGGCCTGGACGTCGACGCGCTGCGCATCGTCTCCGAGGGCGTCAACCGCGTCCGCGAGTCCGGCGAGGTCGGCACCATGCTGATCACGCACTACACGCGCATCCTGCGCTACATCAAGCCGGACCACGTCCACGTCTTCTCCGCCGGCCGCATTGTCGAGTCGGGCGGCCCCGAGCTCGCCGACAAGCTGGAGAACGAGGGCTACGAGTCCTACACCAAGGGCGGCCCCGTGAGCGGAGCGAACTCAGAGGAGGACGTCGCGTGACGCAGCTGCCGGGCCTCCTCGACACCGAGGCGATCCGCAAGGACTTCCCGATCCTCGACCGCGTACTCCACGACGGCAAGAGGCTCGTGTACCTGGACAACGCGGCGACCTCGCAGACGCCGCGCCAGGTCATCGACGTGCTCAGTGAGTACTACGAACAGCACAACGCCAATGTGCACCGCGGCGTGCATGTGCTGGCCGAGGAGGCCACGGCGCTGTACGAGGGCGCCCGCGACAAGGTCGCGGCCTTCATCAACGCGCCGAGCCGCGACGAGGTGATCTTCACCAAGAACGCCTCGGAGTCGCTCAACCTCGTCGCCAACATGCTGGGCTGGGCCGACGAGCCCTACCGGGTCGACCGCGACACCGAGATCGTCATCACCGAGATGGAGCACCACTCCAACATCGTTCCGTGGCAGCTGCTGTCGCAGCGCACCGGCGCGAAGCTGAAGTGGTTCGGCCTGACCGACGACGGCCGTCTCGACCTGTCGAACATCGAGGAGGTCATCACCGAGAAGACGAAGATCGTCTCCTTTGTGCTGGTCTCCAACATCCTCGGCACGCTCAACCCGGTCGAGGCGATAGTGCGCCGCGCCCAGGAGGTCGGCGCGCTGGTGCTGATCGACGCGTCGCAGGCCGCCCCGCACATGGTGCTGGACGTGCAGGCCCTCCAGGCCGACTTCGTGGCCTTCACCGGCCACAAGATGTGCGGCCCGACCGGCATCGGCGTGCTGTGGGGCCGCCAGGAGCTGCTGGAGGACCTCCCGCCGTTCCTCGGCGGCGGCGAGATGATCGAGACCGTGTCGATGAACTCCTCGACGTACGCCCCGGCCCCGCACAAGTTCGAGGCGGGCACGCCCCCGATCGCGCAGGCCGTCGGCCTCGGCGCGGCCGTGGACTACCTGTCCTCGATCGGCATGGAGAACATCGCGCGCCACGAGCACGCGATCACCGAGTACGCGGTCCGCCGCCTCCAGGAGGTTCCGGACCTGCGGATCATCGGCCCGGTGACGGCCGAGGACCGCGGGGCGGCGATCTCCTTCGTACTCGGCGACATCCACCCGCACGACGTGGGCCAGGTCCTCGACGAGCAGGGCATCGCGGTCCGGGTCGGCCACCACTGCGCGCGGCCGGTCTGCCTCCGGTACGGAATTCCTGCGACCACGCGGGCGTCGTTCTATCTGTACTCCACGCCCGCCGAGGTCGACGCCCTGGTCGAGGGGCTGGAGCACGTCCGTAACTTCTTCGGATGAGGGGCTGACGACGCGTGAAGCTGGATTCGATGTACCAGGACGTCATCCTGGACCACTACAAGCACCCGCACGGGCGGGGCTTGCGGGACGGTGACGCCGAGGTGCACCACGTCAACCCGACGTGCGGCGACGAGATCACCCTGCGCGTGAAGTACGACGGAACGCGGATCGCGGACGTGTCGTACGAGGGCCAGGGCTGCTCGATCAGCCAGGCATCCGCCTCCGTGCTGAATGAACTCCTGGTCGGCAAGGAACTCGCCGAGGCGCAGAAGATCCAGGGCACCTTCCTGGAACTGATGCAGTCCAAGGGCAGGATCGAGCCCGACGACGCGATGGAGGAGGTGCTGGAGGACGCGGTCGCGTTCGCTGGTGTCTCGAAGTACCCGGCCCGGGTGAAGTGCGCCCTGCTGAGCTGGATGGCCTGGAAGGACGCGACGGCCCAGGCGATGGGTGAGGGCGCGGAGAGGAAGACGGCATGAGCGAGAACGAGACGGCCCAGATGAAGCCGGCGTCCGAGGAGGAGGTCCGCGAGGCGCTGTATGACGTCGTGGACCCCGAGCTCGGTATCGACGTCGTCAACCTCGGCCTCATCTACGGCATCCACATCGACGACTCGAACGTCGCGACCCTGGACATGACGCTGACGTCGGCGGCATGCCCGCTGACCGATGTGATCGAGGACCAGGCGAAGGCCGCGACGGACGGCATCGTCAGCGAGCTGAAGATCAACTGGGTCTGGATGCCGCCGTGGGGCCCGGACAAGATCACCGACGACGGCCGCGAGCAACTGCGCGCGCTCGGCTTCAACGTCTGAGGTCGCTCGGCGATCGGCGGCGACGGCCATGCCCTCCCCAAGCTTTCGAGCAGGGGGAGGGCATGGCCGTTTCTCATGCGGAGCCCTTTACGGGGTCTGCGGGGTGTACGGGGTGACGGGCGGGTCCGTCGGCGTCACCGCCGCCGCCTCGGCGAGTGACACGGCCAGGTTCTCCTTGCGGATGCGCTGGTCCACGTACAGCAGGCCCGTGACGAGCTGGGAGAACACGGCCGCGATGATCTGCCCGATCATCTGGGCCACCACGGCGAACGCCGCGATGGTGACGATCACCGCGATGGTCTCGCTGTTCGGCTCGCCATCGCCCGATCCTCCTGAGACGAACGGGCCCACGAACGAGAACGGCAGCTGAAGCAGGTAGTTCGCCATCCCGACGATCAGAGCGGCGAGCAGCGAGATGCCGAAGATCCGCCACCAGCTGCCGCGCACCAGCTCGGCCGAGCGTGCCAGGGCGGCGAAGGTGCCCTTGCCCTCGAACACGGCGACGGCCGGTGCGAAGGTGAACCGCACCCAGAGCCAGATGGCCACCGGACCGGTGGCCAACAGGCCAAGGACGGCGAGCAGCAGCAGCCATCCCGGCCCGCCGGGACCGTCGAGCGCCAGCGTCATGATCCAGGCGAACAGGGCGATGAAGGACATCACCATCAACAGGGTGGGGACCGCCGCGATCAGTGTGAGGAGCAGCAGACTGCCGATGACCGAGCCGACGCGCGCCCACGCGCGGCGCCAGACGGTTCCCATGGTCGTGGGACGCCCCAGGACAGCGTCCTGGAGGACGGCCGGGCAGCTCGCGTAGACCACGGCGTTGGCGATCTGGAGGACGAGGGTGCCGAAGAGGTAGACGCCGACGAAGGCCAGGATCAGGGGCATCAGCCAGTCGACGCCGCGGCTCCAGTCGTCCCCGGACAAGGCTTCGCCGGACCAGTCCTCGCCGGGCCGGTCGAGCATGCCGTGGACGCTGTCCTTGAAGGACACGTACGCCAGGGCGAGTACCCCGCCGAAGAAGAGCGCCGCCACCGCGTAGACGGCGGCCGCGATGCCGAGGAGCTGCTTCCCGTAGCGGCCGATGGTGGCGACGGCGCCGCCGATGATGTCACCGACGCTCAGCGGCGCCAGCGGGATCACCCCCGGTTTGGGCGGCGGCGGGGACGGCGACCAGCCGTACATGCCCGGCGGTGGCGGCGCCGGCTGTTCCCACCCCATGTGTTGCGTCATGCGTCCTCGTACTTCCGTGTACCTCGGTGTGGATGTTCCCCCTGACGTGCACACGCTATCGGCCGGGAGGTGTACGCCCGTACCCACACCGACGCCGTACCCACGCCGACGCCGTACCTCGCCGGCCTCCGGCGCCCGGCACCTGAGACCGGTTCGCCCGGCGTGGGGGCGGGCGGTTAGGTTTCAGGCATGACTTCTGCACCTCGTACCACCGGCGCCGTCGCCGCCGGCCTTGCCACCATCGCCGGCGACGGCACCGTTCTCGACACCTGGTTCCCGGCCCCCGAGCTCACCGCCGAGCCGGGCCCCGCCGGGACCGAGCGCCTCACCGCCGACCAGGCCGCGAACCTGGTCGGCGAAGGCGCCGCCAAGGCCATCGGCGTCGATGCCCGCCGGGGCGTCGAGGTCGTCGCCGTACGCACGGTCATCGCCTCCCTCGACGACAAGCCGCTCGACGCGCACGACGCCTACCTGCGCCTGCACCTGCTCAGCCACCGGCTGGTCAAGCCGCACGGGCAGAACCTCGACGGGATCTTCGGGCTGCTCGCCAACGTCGCGTGGACGAGCCTCGGGCCCGTGGCCGTCGACGACATCGAGAAGGTCCGGCTGAACGCCCGCGCCGAGGGCCTGCACCTCCAGGTGACCTCGATCGACAAGTTCCCGCGCATGACGGACTACGTCGCGCCCAAGGGCGTACGGATCGCGGACGCCGACCGCGTGCGGCTCGGCGCGCACCTCGCCGCCGGCACCACCGTCATGCACGAGGGCTTCGTGAACTTCAACGCCGGCACGCTCGGCACCTCGATGGTCGAGGGCCGCATCTCCGCGGGTGTCGTCATCGGTGACGGGTCCGACATCGGCGGCGGCGCCTCCACGATGGGCACCCTCTCCGGCGGCGGCAACGTCATCATCTCCGTCGGCGAGCGCTGCCTGATCGGCGCCGAGGCGGGCGTCGGCATCGCGCTCGGCGACGAGTGCGTCGTCGAGGCCGGCCTCTACATCACCGCCGGTACGCGCGTCACGATGCCCGACGGCCAGATCGTCAAGGCCCGTGAGCTGTCCGGCGCGTCGAACATTCTCTTCCGCCGCAACTCGGTCACCGGCACCGTCGAGGCGCGCCCGAACAACGCGGTGTGGGGCGGCCTCAACGACATCCTCCACAGCCACAACTGATTCGTGTGATCGTGCGTAACCTTTCCGCCAGTCGGGTGGATAAGCAGGTCGGCGTAGATCACATCAATCGGCAAGGCGAGGGACGGCTCATATGAACACCCGCAGGCTCATCGTTCCAGGTGTACTGGCGCTGGCGGCCACGTTCTCGTCCGGCGTGGCCCACGCCGACGAGGCCCACGCCCGCTCGGACAGCGGGCACCAGGTGACGCTGGTGTCGATCGGCCAGATCGACGACCCCATGGAGGACGTGCTGGAGCACGTCGCCCTCCTCGGTCACAACGAGGTCGTCGGCTCCTGAACCAGTTCCTCGTACGCCGCTCGCAGCCCGTCGACCGCATCCCGGTCGGCGGGCTGCAGCGGTTCCCGGACCGGGCCCGCGTCCAGCACCGCCCGCAGCCGGCGGGGCGCCACATTGGCGACCGTACTCGCGGGTGCCCGGCCAGCCGCAGCACCGTCTCCGGCTCGATGCGCGTGCAGTGTGGTGCGCCGCGGGCGTAGGTCTACTTAGTTCTGCTTGTGGCGCTGAGTGAGCGTTGCTGAACAATAAGAGGGTTCCGGAGCGCTACGGGCGGGTACCCGGAGCTTCCCGTACGAGATGGGAGGCGATGTGCTGTGGCCGGAGAACCGTCGGTCGGCGAGCTGGTGAAGCAGGCGTCGGAACAGCTCTCCGACCTGGTGAAGACCGAGATGCGCACCGCGCAGGCCGAGATGGTGCAGAAGGGCAAACGCGCGGGCAAGGGTGGCGGGATGCTGGGAGCCGCCGCCGCTGTCGGTTATGTAGGGCTGATCGGGGTGTGGGCGACCGTGGCGGCGCTGCTGGACCTGGCGCTCGACGTCTGGGCCGCGGTTCTGATCGCGACCGCGCTGTTCCTGGTGGTGGCCGGGGTACTGGCCCTCCTGGGCCGCGCGCAGCTGAAACGCGCGGTGCCGGCGAAGCCCGAGCGGGCGATCGACGGCGTGCGATCGGACGTCCACGAGATCAAGGAGAGGGTCCACCGATGACACGGGAGACGCCGCAGACACCGGGACCTGATGAGCTCCGCCGCGAGGCGGCCCGGAAACGGCAGGAGCTCGGCGACACGATCGAGCAGCTCATGGCGAAGGCCGACGTGAAGTCACGCGCCGTCCACCTCGTACACGACAAGACCCCGGAGCCCGTACGCCGCCACCCGGGCCCGGTGCTCGCGGCCGCCGCCGCGGTGATCGTCGCGGGCGTGGTGCTCTGGCAGCTGCGGCGTACCGGAAAGTGGGGGTGACGGAGTGACGGCTCCGAAGAACACGAGCAAGAAGAAGCGGAAGAAGCAGAAACTGCTGTACCGGCCGGTCGGCCTGGCCCTCGGCATGCTCAGTGGCGCAGTGGCGAGCGCCGCGTTCTCGCGCGCGTGGGCGGCGATCGGCAGCGGTGACGCGCCGGACGCCATGGACGAGGAGCGCGAGTGGAAGGAGATCCTGCTCGCGGCGGCCATACAGGGCGCGATCTTCGCCGTGGTCAAGGCCGCGGTGGACCGCGGCGGCGCCGTGGGCATCCGCCGCCTGACGGGCACCTGGCCGGGCTGAACGGCCGGACGACGAAAGTCCGCCGAGCCGGACGCCGGCCGGCAGCGGGCCTGGGTGGGCCGGGTCTTCGAGGCGCTTCAGACGACCCGGCCCCCACCCGCACCCCGGCAGCAATGGTGGCGGCGTCAAGCGCTACGCGCCCGCGCTGAGGATCGGCGCGGGCGCGTAGCGAGAGCCGTAGCGGGAGCCCGGCGAGGTGGCGCCCAGCGCGTGCTTCACGGGCGGAAGCGCAGCACCTGCGGGTCGTGGTCGCTGTTCTGCTCCGCGAACTCCGCGTTGATGTGCACGCTGTCGTAGGTGAAGTGGCGGATGGAGGGGCTGGTCAGGATCTGGTCCAGGACCTGGCTGTTGCCCTGGTAGACGTACGAGTAGCGCTCGGCGCGCGGCAGCGACATGACCGCCGGGCAGAGCGCGCCACCGTCCGTCAGCGCCTTCGTCGTCAGCGAGAACTCGAAGTCGTTGATGTCGCCGAGGACGAGCACGTCGGCGGTGCGCTGCGCGGCCAGGATCTCCTTGACGAACGTGTTCACCGCCCGCGCCTGCTGGAGGCGCTGCACCTCGGAGGAACGGTTCGGCGGCTGGCGGTGGGAGAGGAGCGACTCGTCGCCGCCCTTGGAGCCGAAGTGGTTCGCGATCAGGAAGACCGTACGGCCACGGAAGGTGAACTCACCGGCCAGCGGCTTGCGGCTGTTCTCCCAGGCGGTGTTCGCCGGGTCGATCCGGCCGGGGGAGTGGGTCAGGGCGGCCCGGCCCCTCTCCCGTACGACCCCGGTCGCGGTCGTCGCGTCGCCGCCCGCGCGGTCCGTGAACGACACCCGCTCGGGGTTGAACAGGAACACCTGGCGGATGTTGCCGCCCGGCTGGCCGCCGTCCTCGTTGTTGACGGGGTCGATGCCGCGCCACTCGTACGCCGGGCCGCCCGCCGCGACGATCGCGTCCGTGAACCTCTTCATCGTCTGGCCGGCGGCGACCGTACCGTCGTTCTTCGCGCCGTTGTCGTCCTGGATTTCCTCCAGGGCCACGATGTCGGGCGAGGCCAGGTTCTCGACGACGGCCTTCGCGAGCGCGTCGAACTTCGGCTGCGGGTCGGTGGGGTCGAGGTTCTCGACGTTGTACGTGGCCACCGCCAGCTCGCCGGCACGCTGCTTGTCGGTCGTCTCCCGCTCCAGGCCCCGGTCGGCGACCGTGCCGAGCGCATGGGCGGTGAGGGTGTAGCCGCCGAACTGGTTGAAGTCCAGCGGGCCTTCGGTCGTGCCGGTCAGCCAGTCGCCCACGTTCGCCTTCGGGAACGGCTGCTGGGCCTTCGGGGTCAGCGACTGGATCTGGAGGCGGCCGGTGTTCTGGGAGGTGTACGAGCCGTAGACAGTGCCGCCGCGCGCGCTGGGGTTCTCGTACGGCTTCACCGTCACCCACAGCGCGGAGTACGGGTCGGTGGCGCCGACGACGCGCGAGGAGCCGATGCGGACGTTGGTGCCCTCCAGGGACTCGTAGTAGTCCAGGGCGTACGAAGCGGGCTTCAGCGGCAGGCCGTTGATGGAGCCGCCGGCCGCCGGGTCGCCCTCGGGCGCGTACACCGAGGGGACCGCGTGGGCGGTGATGGTGGTGGGCTCGGGGATCGGGTTGCCGGAGGAGGTGACGGTGACAGTGGGGCGGGTGATCTGGGTGAGCGACTGGTTGCCGGAGGACGCGCCACCCGGGATGTACTCGGTGACCGTGCCGGAGACGGTCACCGCGTCGCCGGCGGCCACGGTCGGGACGGAGCCGGTGTGGATGAACACGCCCTCGCTGGTGGCCGGGTTGTCGTCGGCCCGCGTCTCCTGCATCCAAAAGCCCCGCGAGCCGTACGTCCGTACGCCGGTGACGATGCCGGGGACGCCGCTGACCTGCTTCCCGGCCAGCGGGGATATCCGGGTGGTGCCCTGGATGTCGTGGATGCTTATCGCCTCGGCGGCGGTGGCCGGGCCCCCGGTGAGCAGGCCGGCGGCCACAGCGGTGGCGATGACGGCCGAGACGGCGGCGGTTCGCGACGTGGTTCTCGGCAGGGTGGAAGACATCACTGGGCTCCGATGGGTGGTGGGAGGTGAGGGTGAGGGCGCTGCCGTGCGGGTGCCCGCAGCTTCTACGCGCGTCAATCTCTTGGTTCGACACCGGACTTGTCAAGGGCTCGCGGGTGTACGTGCTTTGACCGGTACATGAACTGCGGGGCAGGCGCCCGAATGCGTCTACGCTGGGGGCCGCCCGACCCCACGTACGTCCCGAGGAGAGACCGCTGATGTCGTCGGACCGCCCCACCCTGCCGCCGGTACGGCTGCCCTCGGACGCGGAGCTGGCGCGCGACGCGCTCGCCGCCCCGCTGCTGGCCAGGGCCGTCCGGCTCGCCCGCTGGGCGGGGCCGGACACCCGGGTCGGCGCCGGCGGCGAACTGGTCGAGGAGCAGCTGCCGGCCGCCGCCGAGGCGCTGGGGCTCGCCGCGGACGACGACGGCGAGGCGTACGCGAGCGAGGCGTGGCGGGTCGCCGTGGACACCGGCCTGGTGGTGGTCGAGGACCCGCAGGACGGCGAAGCCGGCGAGGACGGCGAGGACGCTGAGGCCGGCGGGGCGTCGGGGGACGGCGGGGCTTCCGGGACAGGTGCCGTCACGGCGGGCGCGCCGCTCGCGCTGGTCACCGGCGGCGCGCCGCAGGACGTCCTGGCGCTGTGGCTGGACGCCCTGGAGACGGCGTTCGCCGACGCGACCGCGCCGCTGCTGGAGGACTTCGCGGACCTCCTCGGCGAGGACGGCGACCTCGACCTGGAGTCGCTGGACTGGGACCCGCAGCGCGAGGCCGACTTCCTCGACGGCGTGCTCGGCAACCTGTACCTGCTCACGGTCGCGGACGGCGGCCCGGGCGACGGGCCGGTGCCGCTCCCGGCGCTCGCCGCGTCGATGATCGTCCCCGACGACATGGGGGAACCGACCGACGACATCCTGGAGCGGGTGTCGGAGGCGATGATGCGGCTGGACGACCAGTTCCGGGTGCTGGAGCCGACCGGGCTGGTCGAGTACCAGCCGGTGGACGAGGCGCTGATGGTGGAGGAGGGCGACGAGTCCCCGGCGTCGGCGGGCGACGACTCGGCGGGCGGCGCCTCTGTGGGCGGCGCCTCCGTGGGCGACGACGAGGACGTCACGCGGTACGGGATGGTCAGGCTGACCCCGCTGGGTCTGTACGGCGTCCGGGCGCGGATGCTGGAGGCCGGCATGGACGCGCCGGCGGTCGGCGACCTGGCCGACAAGGGCGCGGACGTGCTGCTCGACGGGGTCGCCCGCTTCCCGGAGGCGTCGGCGCGCGCGGAGACGCTGGCGTGGCTGGCCCGCCGTGAACCGCTGCCGGCGGCGCGCGAACTGCTCGCGGCGGCGAAGGGCACGGACGCGGGCTCGCCGCTGCGGCGGCTCCACTGCCAGCAGGCGCTGTCCCTGGTCGGCGCGGAGGCGGAACCGGCGGTACGGGACGTGCTGGACGACCCGGAGCTGGGCGGGCTGGCGCGGGTCTGGCTCGCGGAGCGCGGCGCCGCGGACGTACCGGCGCCGCCGGAGCCGATGATCTTCTGGCTGGCCATCGACACGATCGCCGCGCAGCTGGACGCGGCCGGGGGCGGGGGCCTGGACGAGCTCCAGGACCTGGTGGAGGGGCTGACGGGCCAGCACAGCGGCTTCTTCGACGCGGCGTGGCGCGTGGACCACCCGGCGACGCCGGAGGTCCTGGAGGCGATGGGCCGCCTGCATCGCGACAAGCGGGTGGCCAAGGAAGCCCGCAAGGCCGCGTTCAAGGCCCGCTCGCGGACGGCCGACTGACGGGCGGCCAGGCGCGGGCGGCCCGCTCCGTCCACGCGTACAAGCCGCCGTTCGGCACAACGACGAGGCGGCCCAGGACTGGCTGGACCGCCTCGTGGCCGAGGGCCGGTGCGTCGAGGACGTCCACGCGGCGTGACGCCGTCACGGCCGCCCGGGGCGTTACAGCGCCTGGGCGGCCGGCTTGACCATGCCGCGGACCGTGCGCGACTTCACGAACTCGCCCATCGCGGTCATGTCCCACTCGCCGGAGAACTGCTTGATGAGTTTGGCCATCATGACGCCGGTCTGCGGCTCGGCGGAGGTCAGGTCGAAGCGGACCAGCTCCTCGCCGGTCGCGGCGTCCATCAGCCGGCAGTACGCCTTGGCGACCTCGGTGAACTTCTGCCCGGAGAAGGAGTTGACCGTGAAGACCAGGCCGGTGACGTCGGCGGGCAGCCGGCCCAGGTCGACCACGATCACCTCGTCGTCACCCGCGCCCTCGCCCGTCAGGTTGTCGCCGGAGTGCTTGATGGCGCCGTTGAGGATGCTCAGCTTGCCGAAGTAGCAACTGTCCAGGTGGTTGCGCTGGGGGCCGTAGGCGATGACGGAGGCGTCGAGGTCGATGTCCTTGCCCCGGAACGCCGGCTCCCAGCCGAGGCCCATCTTGACCTGGGACAGCAGGGGGCGGCCGCCCTTGACGAGGGAGACGGTCTGGTTCTTCTGGAGGCTGACGCGGCCCTTGTCCAGGTTGATCTTCCCGCTGGTGGCGGGCGGCGCGGCCGGAGCGGCCGGGGGCGCGGCCGGGGCCTGCGGGGCGGCGGGCGGCCGCGCGGCGGCGGGGGTGGCGGCTGCCGGGGGCTGCGGCGCGGCGGCAGCCGGTTCCTCGTCCACCGAGACGCCGAAGTCGGTCGCGATGCCGGCCAGCCCGTTGGCGTACCCCTGGCCCACCGCGCGCGCCTTCCACACGCCGCCCCGCAGATAGATCTCGACCACGACCAGCGCGGTCTCGTCCCCGAGCCGGGGCGGGGTGAAGGTGGCCAGTACGCCGCCGGTGCCGGCGTCGCGGATGGTGGCGGTCGGTTCGATGCCCTGGAACGTCTGTCCCGCGGCGTCGGGGCTCGCGGTCACGACGATCTTCTCGATGCCGGGCGGGACGGCGGCCGTGTCCACGATGATCGCGTCCGGCGCGCTCCCGCCTCCGGACCGGTAGGTCACGCCGGGACCGGCCGGCTGGTTGTAGAAGATGAAGTCGTCGTCGGAGCGCACCTTGCCGTCGGCGGTGAGCAGCAGGCCCGATACGTCGAGCCGCACGGGCGCGGCGACGTCCACCGCCACCCGGGTGGCGGTGAGAGGGATGTTCGAGCCGGGGGTCATAGCTGTCATGCCAGGGGTAACGAGCGAGTCCGCTTTGCCGTTCCCTTACCTGCCGGCACTGCGGCCACTGTAGTGAACGGTCAGTGCGGCCACTGGGGCGGGTTGGTGGTGAAATGTCCGCCCAGGCAGGCGTGCGCGGGGTTGGCGTCGTCCAGCTCGCCCTGCTCGGCGATGAGCTTCTCGGCGTACTGCTCGGAGTCATCCTGCGGCTCGTAGCCGAGCGCCCGGGCGGTCGAGAGGTCCCACCACAGGCGGGTGTTGGCGGACGAGCCGTAGACCACGGTGTGCTTGACGTCCGGGGCCGTGAGGGCGGCGTGGAAGAGGCGGGCGGCGTCGCCGGGGCTCATCCAGACGGACAGCATCCGTACGGAGGTGGGCTCCATGAAGCAGGAGCCGATGCGTACGGAGACGGTTTCGAGGCCGTGCAGGTCCCAGTAGAGCTGGGCGAGGTCCTCGCCGAAGCACTTGGACAGGCCGTAGAAGGTGTCGGGGCGGTGCGGTGTGTCGATGGGGATGAGGGGGTCGCCCTCGCGCGGGCGGGGGGTGAAGCCGACCGCGTGGTTGCTGGAGGCGAAGACGATCCGGCGCACGCCCTCCTCGCGGGCGGCCTCGTACAGGTGGTACGTCCCTTCGATGTTGGCGCGCAGGATCTTCTCGAAGGGGGCTTCCAGGGAGATGCCCGCCAGGTGGATGATCGCGTCGACGCCCCGTACGGCCTCCCGTACCGCCTCCTTGTCGGCGAGGTCGCCGGCGATCGCGTCCCGCTCGCCCTCGATGGGAGTCAGGTCGAAGAGGCGGAGCTCGTATCCGTACGCGGGCAGCAGTCCCCGCATCAGGGTGCCGAGGCCGCCGGCGGCGCCGGTGAGCAGGACGGTGCGGGGAGCGGGCATGGGCGGGTCTCCTCGGTAGAAGCGCGGCCGGTCACCTGCGTGAGCAGCATTCACAAGCCTGGACACGCTAAAGAGGCGCCCGGAACACCGTCAAGTGTCGCGGGGCGCGGGTCAACTCCGCGCCCGCGTTGAGGTTTTCCGTCAAGTGTCGCCTTGACCGGCGCAAGGGGGCTGCCCTAGCGTGGCGGCGTTCAGAAATGTAGACGATAGTCAGATTCGTGCACGTTGCCTGTCCAGGGAGCGCCCGTGACCCCAGCCCCGCTCGCCGGCCGACTCGACGGCCTGCTCTTCTTCCCCGTCACCGCGTACGGACCGGACGGCGCGCTCGACCTCACGGTGTTCCGCGCGCATGTGCGCGCCGGGGTGGAGGCCGGTGCCGGGGCGGTCTTCGCCTGCTGTGGCACGGGTGAGTTCCACGCCCTCACCCCCGAGGAGTTCCGCGCCTGCGTCGCCGCCGCCGTCGAGGAGACCGCCGGGCGGGTGCCGGTGATCGCGGGCGCCGGATACGGCACGGCCCTCGCGATCCAGTACGCGAAGCTCGCCGAGGAGGCGGGCGCCGACGGGCTGCTCGCCATGCCGCCCTACCTCGTCGTCGCCGACCAGGAGGGCCTGCTGCGCCACTACACCGCCCTCGCCGGGGCGACCGGCCTGGAGGTGATCGTCTACCAGCGCGACAACGCCGTCTTCGCCCCCGGGACCGTCGCGCGGCTCGCCCGCGTCGAGGGAGTGATCGGGCTCAAGGACGGGTACGGCGACCTGGACCTGATGCAGCGCATCGTCAGCGCCGTACGCGCCGAAGGGCTCGACCTGCTGTACTTCAACGGACTGCCCACCGCCGAACTGACCGGCCTCGCCTACCGGGGCATCGGCGTCACGCTCTACTCCTCCGCCGTCTTCTGCTTCGCCCCCGACCTCGCCCTCGCCTTCCACCGGGCGCTGAACGGCGGCGACGAGGCGACCGTGAACCGGCTCATCGACGGCTTCTACCGGCCGCTGGTCGAACTGCGCGCCAAGGGCCGGGGATACGCGGTCTCGCTCGTCAAGGCGGCCGTGCGGCTGGGCGGACTGGACGTCGGCGAGGTCCGCCCGCCGCTCAGCGAACCCGCGCCCGCCCACATCGATGAACTCGCCGAGATCATCGAACGCGGCCGGGCCCTGGTGGGGAGCGGCGCGTGAAGACCGCCACCTTCGTCTACCCCTGGGACGTCATCGGAGACCCGGACGCCCCCGCCCGGATCGCGGACCTCGGCGTGCGGCAGGTCACCCTCGCCGCCGCGTACCACTCCACCCGCGCCCTGACGCCGCGTCACCCGCGCCACCGCGTGGTCACCGCCGAGTACGCGGCCGTCCTCTACCCGCCCGACCCCGCCCGCTGGGCGGGCCGTGAACCGCGGCCGTACGCGGCGGGCCGGTGGGCGCCCGGCGACGCGTACGGGGAGGCCACCGAGGCACTGGAGGCCGCCGGACTCGACGTACACAGCTGGGTCGTCCTCGCGCACAGCTCCCGCCTGGGTGCCGAGCACCCCGGCACGTCGGTGGTCAACGCGTACGGCGACCGCTACCCGTGGGCGCCGTGCGTCGCGCAGAGCGCCGTACGGGACTACCTCACCGATCTGGCCGCCGAGGCGGCGGTGCGTCCCGCGGCGCGCGGCACGGAGCTGGAGTCGTGCGGCTGGTACGGCATGGCGCACCTGCACGCCCACGACAAGACCGGCGGCGTCGCCCTCGGGGACGCCGCGCAGTACCTGATGTCCCTGTGCTTCTGCGCCACTTGCCGTGACGGGTACGCCGGGGAGGGCCTGGACCCCGACGAGCTGGGCGCCACCGTGCGCCGCGCCCTGGAGCCCGTGTGGGCGTCGGGCGGATCACCAGAAGCCGGGTGGCCCGCCGTCGAGAAGCTCCTGGGCGCCGGTGCCGCCGCGGCCACCCTCGCCTGGCGCACCCGGGCCGCCCGCACCCTCCAGGAGGCGGCCATCGCGGCGGTACGGGCGGCCGCCCCCGCGGGCTTCCGGATCCTGCTGCACGCCGACCCCGCCCCGTACCGCACGGGCGCCAACCCCGGCGTGGACCCCGCGCACATCCTGTCCGTCGCGGACGGCGTCGTCCTGCCCTGCACGGGCGGCGGCGCGGAGACGGTGCTGCCGCCGTTCGCCGCGCACGCGCGCGTGGACACCGTTCTCGCGGCCAACTTCACGGTGGTGACCGGCATGGGCGGCTCCCCGGCCACCCTCGCCGCCGACGCGGCCCGCGCCCGCGAGCTGGGCGCCACCGAACTGCGCCTGTACCACGCGGGCCTGGCCTCCACCCCGGACCTCGCGGCGGTCACCAAGGCCCTGCGGGCCCTGCGCTGACGCGGCGCCGCGCGCCCCAACATCCCGTGTCCCCGCCCCTGTGGAGGCCCGGCCGATCCGGTCGGGCCTTTTTTGTCAGAAGCGTTGACGAATCCATGCCACCGCCCTAACTTCATCGCGTCGTACTTCGTACGTCATATATGAGACGCGATACGTGAGATATGAGAGCAGTCGCCCGTATGGCCTTCGCCGCCCCCACCCCGATCCCCTCCCGCACGCAGTACGTGCTGGAAGCGATCAAACACGCCATCCTCACCGGGCAGTTCGCCCCCGGCAAAGCGCTGGTGGAGGCCGAACTGGCCGCGCAGTACGGAGTGTCCAAGACGCCCGTACGGGAAGCCCTGAAGACCCTCGCCGGAACCGGACTCGTCGTCATGAGCCAGTACAAGGGCGTCACCGTCCGCACCGTCGACGCGGCCATGGCCCGCGAGGTGTACGACGTACGGCTGCTCCTCGAACCCGAGGCGCTGCGCCGCACCATCACCCGCCGCGCGTCCCTGGAGGCCGCCGGGCAGGCGCTCATCGACGCCGACAGCGCCGCCGACCAGGCCGAACGCTCCCTCGCCAACCGGGAGTTCCACCGCGCCCTGTACCTGCCGTGCGGCAACCCGCTGCTGGCCAGGATGCTCGACGAGGTGCGCGAGCAGGCCGCGCTCGTGTCGACCGTCGCCTGGAGCACCGACCCCTCCTGGCAGCGCGAGGCCGACGAGCACCGGCAGATCCTCGGCCTGGCGCTGGCCGGGGACGCCGAGGGCGCCGCGAGCGCCCTGCACGACCACATCGCCTCCTTCGTCCAGCGGGCCTTCCCCGACGGCGAGGACCACTCATGAGGGAAAGGGACAGCCGCATGGACCACGCGTCGTCGAGGGCGGCACTGGCGGACGTCGTCGCGATCCCCGTGACGCCCTTCGACGCCGGGGGCGGCGTCGAGCGCGACACCTACCGCGCGCTGCTGCGCAGGCTGCTCGACGGCGGCGTGCGGGCGCTCACCCCCAACGGCAACACCGGCGAGTTCTACACCCTCACCCCCGAGGAGCGCCGCCTGGTCACCGAGCTGACCATCGAGGAGGCCGGCGAGCGCGCCGCCGTCCTCGTCGGCGTCGGGCACGACGTGCCCACCGCGACGGCCGCCGCCCGCCACGCGCGCGAGGCGGGCGCCGGCATGGTCATGGTCCACCAGCCCGTGCACCCGTACGTCTCGCGCGACGGCTGGATCGACTACCACCGCGAGATCGCCGACGCCGTCCCCGAGCTGGGCGTCGTGCCCTACATCCGCAACCCGCTCCTCGACGGCGCCACCATCGCCCGGCTCGGCGAGCTGTGCCCCAACGTCATCGGCGTGAAGTACGCCGTGCCCGACGCCGCCCGCTTCGGCGCCGTCGCCCGGGACGCCGGCATCGACCGGTTCGTGTGGGTCGCCGGACTCGCCGAGCTGTACGCGCCCTCCTACTGGGCCATGGGCGCGACCGGCTTCACCTCCGGTCTGGTCAACGTCGCACCGGCCGTCTCGCTCGCCATGCTGGAGGCGCTGCGCACCGCCGACTACCCGGCCGCCGCCAAGGTCTGGGAACAGATCCGCCCCTTCGAGGACCTGCGCGCCGCCGACCAGTCCGCCAACAACGTCACCGTCGTCAAGGAGGCCCTCCAGGCCCTCGGCCTGTGCCGCCGTGACGTGCGCCCGCCGAGCCGCCCGCTGCCCGAAGCGAGCCGCGCGGAGATCGCCGAGATGGTCGGGGGCTGGAGCATATGAACCCCGAACAGCTCCGCAGCCACCAGTGGTACGGGACGGACGGGCTCCGCTCGTTCAGCCACCGGGCCCGTACCCGGCAGCTCGGCTACCTGCCCGAGGAGCACCTCGGCAAGCCGGTCATCGCCATCCTCAACACCTGGTCCGACATCAACCCCTGCCACGTCCACCTGCGCGACCGCGCCCAGGCCGTGAAGCGGGGCGTGTGGCAGGCCGGGGGCTTCCCGCTCGAATTCCCGGTCTCCACCCTCTCCGAGACGTTCCAGAAGCCCACCCCCATGCTGTACCGCAACATGCTGGCGATGGAGACGGAGGAACTGCTCCGGTCCTATCCGGTGGACGGCGCGGTGCTGATGGGCGGCTGCGACAAGTCCACGCCCGCACTGCTCATGGGTGCCGCCACGGTCGACCTGCCCACCGTCTTCGTACCGGCCGGGCCGATGCTGCCGGGCCACTGGCGGGGCGAAGTCCTGGGCTCCGGCACGGACATGTGGAAATACTGGGACGACAAGCGGGCCGGGCTCATCGGCGACTGCGAGATGGCCGAACTGGAGAGCGGGCTCGCCCGCTCGCCCGGCCACTGCATGACCATGGGCACCGCCTCCACGCTGACGGCCGCCGCCGAGGCACTGGGCGTCACCATGCCGGGGGCCTCCTCCATCCCGGCCGTCGACTCCGGCCACGACCGGATGGCCGCCGCCTCCGGGATGCGGATCGTCGACCTCGTACGCCAGGACCTGAAGCTGTCGCGGATCCTCACCCCGGAGGCGTACGAGGACGCCGTGACGACCGTCCTCGGGCTGGGCGGCTCCACCAACGCGGTGATCCACCTGATCGCCATGGCCGGCCGCTCCGGCGTCACGCTCACCCTGGACGACTTCGACCGGATCGCGCGGACCGTGCCCGTGCTCGCCAACCTCCGCCCCGGCGGGCGCCACCTCATGGAGGACTTCCACTTCGCCGGCGGACTGCCCGGGTTCCTGTCGCGGATCACCGATCTGCTCCACCTGGACCGGCCGACCGTCGCGCACCCCACGATGCGCGAACAGCTCGACGGCGCGCTGGTGCACGACGACGACGTGATCCGGCCGCGCGACAACCCGCTCGCCCGGGAGGGCGGGGTCGCGGTCCTGCGCGGCAACCTCTGCCCCGACGGCGCCGTCATCAAGCACATCGCGGCCGAACCCCACCTGCTCAAGCACACCGGACCCGCCGTCGTCTTCGACGACTACCGGACCATGCAGCGCACCATCAACGACCCGGACCTCGGCATCACCCGCGACCATGTGCTCGTGCTGCGGGGCGCCGGCCCCAAGGGCGGTCCCGGCATGCCCGAGTACGGGATGCTGCCCATCCCCGACCACCTGCTCAAGCAGGGCGTGCGGGACATGGTGCGGATCTCCGACGCCCGGATGAGCGGCACCAGTTACGGCGCGTGCGTCCTGCACATCGCACCCGAGTCGTACGTGGGCGGGCCCCTGGCCCTGGTCCGCACCGGTGACCCCATCACCCTCGACGTCCAGGCGCGCACGCTCCACCTCGACGTGCCCGAGGCGGAGCTTGCGCGGCGCCGGGCCGAGTGGACGCCGCCCCCGCCCCGGTACGGGCGCGGCTACGGCGCCCTCTACAGCGAGCAGATCACCCAGGCCGACACCGGCTGCGACTTCGCGTTCCTGGCCCGAAAAGGCGAGGTGCCGGACCCCTACGCGGGCTGAACCCCTGCGCGGAACCGGGATCACGTCTGTTCGGCATCCCGAACGTCATCCGCGAAGCGCTTCGCCCGCCTCGTACACCGAACGGAGACATGTCATGGCCCAAGCCGCAGCCGTGGCGAAACAGCCCCGGGCCCGCCGGCGCGGCACGGGAGCCGAACCACGCCGCCTCCCCTACCTGCTGATCGCGCCCGCCGCCCTGCTCATGGTCGGCTTCATCGCCTACCCGGTGCTGAGCGTCTTCTACTACAGCCTGCAGAACTACAACGTCACCAAGCCCTGGAAGAACGGCTACGCGGGGCTGGACAACTTCACCCGCATCTTCACCGAGGACCCGCTCTTCTGGCCCACGCTCGGCTTCAGCGCCAAGTGGGTCATCGTCCAGGTGAGCCTGCAACTGGCCCTCGGGCTGGTGCTGGCCCTGCTGGTCAACCAGACCTTCGTCGGCCGGGCCGTCGCCCGCGCCCTGGTCTTCTCGCCATGGGCCGTCTCCGGCGTGCTGACCACCACCATCTGGATGCTGCTCTACAACCCGTCCACCGGCATGAGCCGCTACCTCGCCGACATCGGCGTCGGCTCCTACGGCACCTCCGTGCTCTCCGACACGGGCACCGTCTTCTGGGCGGCGGTCGTCGCCGAACTGTGGCGCGGCGTCCCCTTCTTCGCCATCCTCATCCTCGCCGACCTCCAGTCCATCCCCAGGGACCTGTACGAGGCGGCGTCGGTGGACGGCGCGGGCCGGCTGCGGCAGTTCGTCCACATCACCCTGCCGCACCTGAAGGACGCCATCATCCTCTCCACGCTGCTGCGCGGCGTCTGGGAGTTCAACAACGTCGACCTGCTCTACACCCTCACGGGCGGCGGTCCGGCCGGGGTCACCACGACGCTGCCCCTGATGATCGCCAACACCGGCATCGAGGGCCACGACTTCGGATACGCCTCCGCGCTGACCACCGTCGCGTTCGTGATCCTCCTGTTCTGCTCGATCCTCTATCTGCGCCTGAGCAAGTTCGGAGGCGACCGCACATGACCGCCGCACTCGCGGAGAAGGGCACCCACGCGCGCGTGCCCACGCCCCAGCCGCCCGCGCCCCCGTCCGGGGCACGCGCCCCGAAGCGGGAGCGCGCCTTCGACGACGTACCGCGCTGGCAGATCTACGTCCCGCTCGGGCTGTACCTGCTGTTCACGCTCGTCCCCTTCTACTGGATGCTGCTGTTCGCGCTGCGGCCCGCCGGGTCGACGTCGCTGGTGCCCTGGCCGCTGACCTTCGAGCACTTCGACAAGGTCTGGAACGAACGCAGCTTCGGGGTCTTCTTCCAGAACAGCATGCTCGTCGGCGTCGCCACGCTGATCACCACCACCCTCATCGCCCTGTCCGGCGGATACGCACTGGCCCGGTTCACCTTCCGGATCAAGAACGGCTTCATGCTGGCGCTGCTGTGCTCGCAGTTCATCCCGGGCGCCCTGATGCTGGTCCCGCTCTTCGAGATCTTCCGCAACATGCGGATGATCAACTCCCTGGGCAGCGTCATTATCGCGGAGACGGTCTTCCAACTGCCCCTGTCCATCATCCTGATCAGCGGATTCATCAAGAACGTGCCGGTCTCCCTGGAGGAGGCCGCCTGGGTGGACGGCTGCTCCCGCTTCCGCGCCTTCTGCGCGGTGGTCCTGCCGCTGCTGCGGCCCGGGCTCATCGCGGTCGGCTCCTTCGCCTTCGTCCACAGCTGGAACCACTTCCTGTTCGCCCTGATGTTCCTCAGCGAACAGGACAAGCAGACCATCCCCGTCGGCCTCAACACCCTGATCGGCGCCGACAGCGTGGACCTGGGCGCGCTGGCGGCGGGCGGTGTCGTCGCGGCCGTCCCGGTCGTGATCGTCTTCGCCTTCATCCAGAAGTGGCTGATCACCGGCTTCAGCGCCGGCGCGGTGAAGGGCTGATCCATGGACACGCCGATACCCGTCGTCCTCGCGGGCGCCCGCGGCCACGGCCGCTGGCACCTGCACAACATCCAGCGCCTCCAGCAGCGGGGCCTGGTACGGCTCGCGGGCGTCTGCGAGCTGCGGCCCCTGGACGAGCGGGAGCTCGACGGCTTCGGCAGGCCGCTCCAGTCCGCCGACTTCGGCGCCCTGCTGGACGCCACGGGGGCAGGGATCGCGGTCATCTGCACGCCCATCGACACCCACACCGCGCTCGCGCTCACCGCCGCCCGCCGGGGCGTGCACATCCTGCTGGAGAAGCCGCCCGCGCCCTCCTACGCGGAGTTCCGCCGGATGGCCGACGGGGTACGGGAGGCCGGCACCGCCTGCCAGATCGGCTTCCAGTCGCTCGGCTCCCACGCCCTGCCCGCGATCGCCGCACTCGTCGCGGAGGGAGCCGTCGGCGAGGTCACGGGCATCGGCGCCGCCGGGCCCTGGGCCCGCGACGAGGCGTACTTCCGGCGCTCCCCGTGGGCCGGCAAACGCCGCCTGGACGGCACCGACGTGGTGGACGGGGTCCTCACCAACCCCCTCGCGCACGCCGTGGCCACCGCCCTCGCGCTGGACGGCAGCCCGCACGCCGAGGACGTCGCCGGCATCGAACTGGAGCTGGCCCGCGCCAACGACATCGAGGCCGACGACACCTCGTGCGTACGCGTCACCACCGCGCGCGGCACCCGCGTCACCGCCGCCGTGACGCTGTGCGCCGAGGAGCCCGGCGAGCCGTACGTCATCGTCCACGGCAGCCGGGGCCGCGTGACGTTCTGGTACAAGCAGGACCGGGTGCTGGTGCAGCGGGCCGGCCACGGCCCCGTGGAGCACGTCCACGGCCGCACCGACCTCCTGGAGAACCTCATCGCCCATGTGCGAGGCGGCGAGGAACTGCTCGTCCCGCCGGACCGCACGGGCGCCTTCATGCGGCTCGTCGAAGCCGTACGCACCGCTCCCGAGCCACGCCGGCTCCCGGACGGCGCCTGGTACGCGGACGGCGGCCGCCGGGTGGTCAAGGGCATCGACGGACTTCTCCACGCGAGCGCCGCCACCCTCTCCCTCTTCTCCGAGCTGGAGGCGAACTCCCCATGAACCTCGTTCTGCGGTGCGCGGGCCGCCCCGTGGGCCGCTATGTCCACCGCCCCGACCTCGCCGCCCGCCTGGCGCCCCGCCCCTACCTCCACCCGGTCACCACCCTCAAGGGCACCCCCGTCACCGAGGAGCGGCCCGGGGACCACCCGCACCACCTCGGCGTCTCGGTCGCCGTCCCGGACGTGGCCGGCCACAACTTCTGGGGCGGCCGCACCTTCGTACGCGACCAGGGGCCGACCGAGCTCGACAACCACGGTGAACAGCGCCACGACGGCTGGAAGCTGCGCGACCCCGACGGGTTCGTCGAGGACCTCTCCTGGCGCACCCCCGCCGGAGAGCTGCTGCGCGAACGCCGGACCGTCGCCACCACCGAACTGACCGCGACCGCCTGGGCGCTGGACTTCACCTTCTCGCTCACCAACCCGGGCACCCAAGACCTCTCCCTAGGGTCGCCCGCCACCAACGGCCGCAAGGGAGCCGGTTACGGCGGCTTCTTCTGGCGCGCCCCCAAGGAGGCGGCCCCGCCCGTGGTCTTCACCGCCGACGCCGAGGGTGAAAGCTCGGTTCACGGGCGGACCGCCGACTGGCTGGCCCTCACCGGCACGGACTGGACCCTCGTCTTCGCCGGGGCCACCGAGGCCACCCGGGACGACCCCTGGTTCGTCCGCACCGAGGAGTACCCCGGCGTCGGCTCCTGCCTCGCCTGGGACGGCCGCCTGCCCGTCCCGGCCGGCGGGACCGTCGTACGCCGCGTGGTGACCGTCGTCGCGGACGGCGCCCTGGACCGGGGCGAGGCCGCCGTGCTCGTACGGAAGGCCCTGTCATGACACCGGTGTGGACGGCCGACCTCGGCGACGGCACCTACCGCAACCCGGTTCTCAACGCCGACTGGTCCGACCCGGACGTCATCGCCGTGGGCGAGGACTTCTACCTGACCGCCTCCAGCTTCGGCCGCGCCCCCGGACTGCCCCTGCTGCACTCCCGCGACCTGGTCAACTGGTCGCTCATCGGGCACGCCCTCCCACGGCTCACCCCCGCCGCCGACTTCGCCGCACCACGCCACGACCGGGGCGTATGGGCACCCTCCCTGCGCCACGCCGACGGCCGCTTCTGGATCTTCTGGGGCGACCCCGACCACGGGGTGTACCAGATCAACGCCGAGCACGTCCGGGGACCCTGGAGCCAACCGCACCTGCTGAAGGCCGGCAAAGGGCTCATCGACGCCTGCCCGCTGTGGGACGAGGAGACCGGCGAGGCGTACCTCGTGCACGCCTGGGCCAAGTCGCGATCCGGCGTGAAGAACCGGCTCACCGGCCACCGGATGAGCCGCGACGGCCGCGCCCTGCTCGACGGCGGCAAGGTGATCGTCGACGGGGACACGATCCCCGGCTGGTTCACCCTGGAGGGCCCGAAGCTGTACCGGCACGGCGGCTGGTTCTGGATCTTCGCCCCGGCCGGGGGAGTGGAGACCGGCTGGCAGGGCGCCTTCCGGGCCCGGGACTTCTTCGGCCCCTACGAGGAGCGGATCGTCCTCGCCCAGGGCCGCACCGACGTCAACGGCCCCCACCAGGGCGGCTGGGTGCGCACCCCGGCGGGCGAGGACTGGTTCCTGCACTTCCAGGCGCGCGGGGCGTACGGACGGGTCGTCCACCTCCAGCCCATGGCGTGGGACGCGGACGGCTGGCCCGTGATCGGCGACGGGGGCGAACCGGTCGCCGTCCACCGCAAACCGGCCGGGCCGCCGCAGCCCGTGGAGGCGCCCGCGACCGACGACGCCTTCCCGGGCGGGCGCTACGGGCGGCAGTGGCAGTGGACGGCGAACCAGCGCGCCGGGTGGACCGCCGAACACGGCGGTGACGGGCTGCGCATGGCGTGCGTACGGACGGCCGACGCGCACGACCTGCGCCTCCTGCCGAACGTGCTCACCCAGCGGCTGCCCGCCGAGACGTTCACCGCCGAGGTGACGCTCGCCCTGGAGTCCGCCGAGCCGGGTGCCCGGGCCGGGCTCGCGGTGCTGGGCGACGCCTTCTCGTGGATCGGGGCGCAGCGGGGCCCGGACGGCGAGGTGTACCTGGTCCACCGGTTCGCCGAGCCGGTCGCGGAGCACGAGCGGGACGCGGCGCGGCCGGTCCCCGTCCCGGGGGGCGGACCGGTGCGGCTGTGCGTCGAGGTGTCGGCGGGCGCCCGCTGCCGGTTCGCGTACGACGCGGGGGAGGGGTGGCGGCCGTCGGGACCGGTCTTCGCCGCCACGCCCTGGCGCTGGGTCGGGGCGCTGCTGGGGCTGTTCGCGCTCGCGCCGGACGGCCAGGGCGACGCCGGGACCGCCATGTTCACCGACTTCCGTATCAACTGAACGCACTTTCCACGCCTGTTGGGAGCCGCAATGACGCACGTCCGTAGCAAGCGCTTGCCAGGCAGGGCCCTGGCCGCCGTCACCGCGCTCGTCGCCGCCCTGGGACTGGGCGCCGTCAACCCGGCGCAGGCCGCGCCGCCCGAACCGCACCGGCCAGCCGACCGGCCAGCCGTACAGCAGGCCCCCTGGGCCGACGAGCCGCACGGCTTCGCCTCCCTCGCCGGCGGGACGACCGGCGGCAGGGGCGGCAAGGTGGTCACCGTCCGCACCCAGGCCGACCTGGCCAGGTACGCGGGCGCCGCCGAGCCCTACATCATCCGGGTCGCGGGCGCCATCGACGTCCAGCCCTTCGGCTCCTCGGTCACCGTCGCCTCCGACAAGACCCTCATCGGCGTCGGCACCAGCGGCGAGATCGTGCACGGCGAGCTGAACCTCAAGCCCGGCACGCACAACGTCATCATCCGCAACCTCACCATCCGCGACTCCTACGTCGAGGGCGACTGGGACGGCAAGACCAGCGACTTCGACGCCATCCAGATGGACTCCGTCCACCACGTCTGGATCGACCACAACCGCTTCACGCGCATGGGCGACGGCCTGCTCGACGTCCGCAAGGACAGCCAGTACGTCACCGTCTCCTACAACCGCTTCGACAACCACAACAAGGCGTTCGGGATCGGCTGGACGGACAACGTCACCACCCAGATCACCGTCGACCACAACTGGTTCAGCGGCACCAAGCAGCGCAACCCGTCCGCCGACAACTGCGCCTACGCCCACCTCTACAACAACTACCTCTCCGCCCAGGTCGCGGACGGCGACCCCGTCTGGTCGTACGGGAACTGGGCGCGCGGCCGGACCCGGATGGTGATCGAGAACAGTTACTACCGCGACGTCCAGCACCCCTACCAGGCGGACGCCACCGCCCAGCTGGCCGAGCGCGGCTCCATCCTGGACAACACCACCGGACGCCACGACGAGTGGGGCACCGCCTTCGACCCGCGTGACTTCTACGCCTACCGGCTCGACCCGGCCGCCGCCGTACCCGCCCTGGTGACCCGCTTCTCCGGCCCGCAGAAGAACCTCGGCACCGACACCGTGCTCGACGTCCCGGCCGCGTACCCCACCATCCAGTCCGCCGTCGACGCCGTCCCGGCCGGCAACGACGGGGCCGTGACGCTGCGCATCGCGCCCGGGACGTACCGCGAAAAGGTCCGCGTCCCCGCCGGCAAGCCCAGGATCGCCCTCACCGGCACGGGCGCGGACCGGTCGAAGACCGTGATCGTGTACAACACGCCCAACGCGTACGGAGGATCGTCCGGCAGCGCCACCGTCCTGATCGCCGCCTCCGACGTCTCCGCCCGCAACCTCACCTTCGTCAACGACTTCGACGAGGCGGCCGTCGAGCTGAACGCCGAGCAGGCGCTCGCCATGAAGACCACCGGCGACCGGATCGTCTTCGAGAACACCGCCTTCAAGGGCAACCAGGACACTCTGATGACCGACAGCCCGGCGCTGAACGTCATCAGCAGGGTCTACATCCGCGACTCGTACATCGAGGGCGATGTCGACTTCATCTACGGACGGGCCACCACCGTCATCGAGCGCTCCCTGATCAGGGCGCTCAGCCGTGGGTCGGGCACCAACAACGGCTATGTCACCGCGGCCAGCACCTGGAAGGACAACCCGTACGGGTTCCTGATCACCCGCTCCCGGATCGTGAGCGACGCCCCGGCCGGCTCCTTCCACCTCGGCCGGCCGTGGCACCCGGGCGGCAACCCGGACGCCATCGGGCAGGTGCTCATCCGCGACACCGAGCTGCCCGCCGCGATCAAGTCCTCGCCGTGGACGGACATGGGCGGCTTCTCGTGGAAGGACGCCCGTTTCGCCGAGTACCGCACCTACGGGCCGGGCGCCACCGTCACCGCCGACCGCCCCCAGATGTCCGACGCCGACGCCGCCGGCCACGAGGTCGCCGACTACCTCGCCGGCCGGGACGGCTGGGCCCCGCACCACACCCGTATCAGCAGCACCAGCTGAGAGAGAAGAGCCGACACCATGAGAACCACCATCCCCCAGGGCTTCAGAAGGGTCCGCGCGGTCGCCGCCGTGTCCCTGGCCGCGGTGCTCGCCCTGACCGCGACCGGCTGCGGTGACAACGGAACCGCCGGCGCCGGTGCGGAGGGTTCCGGCAAGGGCACCATCACCTTCTGGGACAACAACGGCGGTGTGCGCACCGCCGTCTGGCAGGAGATCATCAAGGACTTCCACGCCAAGAACCCGGACATCAAGGTCAGGTACGTCCCGATCCCCAGCGAGGACGTGCAGTCGAAGTACGACACGGCCATCGCGGGCGGCGGCCTGCCGGACGTCGGCGGTGTCGGCGCGGCGTACCTGGCGAACATCGTGGCGCAGGAGGCCCTGGAGCCGGTCGGCGACCGGATCGAGGACTCCGCCCTGAAGGGCAAGCTCGTGCCGGCCATGGTGGCGTCGGTCAAGTCGGCCGGCGGCCGCGGCGACGAGATGTACTCGGTGCCGACCTCCGCCAGCAACGGCACGCTGTACTACCGCACGGATTTGTTCAAGGCGGCGGGCCTGGACGCGCCGACGACCTGGCCGAAGTTCTACGAGGCGGCCGAGAAGCTCACCGACGCCGACAACAACGAGTTCGGCTACACCATCCGCGGCGGGGCCGGCTCCATCGCCCAGGCGCTGGACGCCATGTACGGCCAGTCGGGCATCACGTCCTTCTGGAAGGGCGACAAGACCACGGTCAACGACCCCAAGAACGTGGCGGCGCTGGAGAAGTACGTCGGGCTGTACAAGCGGACCACGCCCGAGGCCGACGTCAACAACGACTTCAAGAAGATGGTCGCCCAGTTCGACACCGGCACCATCGGCATGCTCAGCCACAACCTCGGCTCGTACACCGACCATGTGAAGGCCCTGGGCAGGGACAGGTTCGCCGGCATCCCCAACCCCACCGGCCCCGGCGGCGTCCGCGTCCAGGTCTCCAACCCGGTCGACGGTCTCGGCCTGTTCAAGAGCAGCGAGAACAAGGCCGCTGCCTGGAAGTTCATCGAGTTCGCCGCATCGCACGAGTCCAACAGCAAGTGGAACGAGTCGGCGGGCGCCATCCCGGCGAACACCGACGCGGCGGCCGACCCGTGGATGAACGAGGCCGAGGCCACCAAGCTGGGCGCCAAGGCGCTCACGGACGGCTCCACCAAGATCGTGGAACTGCCGTACTACCTGCCCGACTGGAACAAGATCAGCAAGGCGGAGAACGAGCCGAACTTCCAGAAGGTGCTGCTGGGCGCGATGACGGCGAAGGAGTTCGCCGACACGCTCGCCAAGCAGCTCAACGAGGCGCAGGCCGAGTGGAACGAGCAGAACAAGAGCTGAACGCGCCCATGAACCGGCCGGCGGCGGGCCCGGTCGCCCCCCGCCGGCCACGTTCCTGCCCCCCCGCACGAAAGGCTCCGCAACGACATGTCCCTGAGCCGTAGACGGACCGTGGCCGCCCTCGCCGCCGCCCTGCCGCTGATGCCTGCGGGCACCGCGACCGCGCGGCCGCGTACCCCCACGGTGTGGATCGCCGGTGACTCCACCGCCGCCCAGAAGTACACGGACGCGGCGCCCGAGACCGGGTGGGGCATGGCCCTGCCCTTCTTCCTCACCCGGCACCTGGCCGTGGCCAACCACGCGGTCAACGGCCGTAGTTCGAAGAGCTTCGTCGACGAGGGCCGCCTCGACACCGTCCTGGCGGGCCTCCGCCCCGGCGACCTGCTTCTTGTTCAGTTCGGGCACAACGACCAGAAGGCCACCGACCCCGCCCGGTACACCGAGCCCTGGACGACCTACCGGGAGCACCTGCTCCGGTACGTGGCGGGGGCGCGGGCGAGCGGGGCGCGGCCCGTGCTGCTGACGCCCGTCGAGCGGCGGAGGTTCGACGCCGGGGGCAACGCCGTGCCGACGCACGGGGAGTACCCGGCGGCCATGCGGGCGCTGGCCGCCGAGGAGGGCGTGCCGCTCGTCGACGTACAGGCCGCGTCGCTCGCCGAGTGGCAGAAGCTCGGCCCCGAGCCGTCGAAGGCGTACTTCAACTGGCTCACGCCGGGCGAGTCACCCCACTACCCGGACGGCAAGCAGGACAACACCCACTTCCGGCCGCGTGGCGCCATCGAGGTGGCGCGGCTGGTGGCGGGCGGCCTGCGGGAGCGCGGGGTGCTGGCCGCTCGCGACGTACGGCGGCTGGAGGAGCCCGTCCCCGCCGCATGGATCACCTGGCCACCACGATAGGAGTCGCCATGCGTACCCGAGTCATCAGCGCCTCGCTCGCCGGATGCACCGCCCTTGTGCTCTCCCTCACCCCTGCCCACGCGGCGACGCCGGACCTCGGTCGGCAGACCCTCGCCGCGGGTGACGGCTGGGCGTCCGAGGGACCGGGCACCACGGGCGGAGCCGCCGCCGACGCCGCGCACACCCACACCGTCAGAACCTGGGCCGAGTTCAAGGCCGCACTAGCGGCCGGCGGCACCGCCCCGAGGATCATCCGCGTCGTGGGCACCCTCAACGCCACCGAAGGCGGCTGCGAGGCGTTCGAGGTTGACGGCTACGACTTCGCGCGGTACCTCGCCGACTACGACCCCGCCGTGTGGGGGTACGACACCCCCGTCAGCGGGCCGCAGGAGGACCTGCGCGCGGCCTCCGCGAAGAGGCAGGCCGCTTCCATCAAGGCGTACGTCCCCGCCAACACCACGATCGTGGGGGTGGGCAAAGGCGCCGGGATCACGGGTGGAAGCCTCCAGATCCGGGGCGTCGACAACGTCATCGTCCGCAACCTGAGCCTGGAGAGCCCGCTCGACTGCTTCCCGCAGTGGGACCCCACGGACGGTGCGACCGGCGCGTGGAACTCCGAGTACGACGCGATGGTCGTGTACGGCTCGACGCACGTGTGGATCGACCACAACACCTTCACGGACGGGCGGTATCCCGACAGTTCGCTTTCTCGGTACTACGGCGAGATCTATCAGCAGCATGACGGCGAACTGGACATCGTGCGCGGCGCCAACCATGTCACCGCGTCCTGGAACGTCTTCGCCGACCACGACAAGACCCTGATGATCGGCAACAGTGACAGTGCGGCCGCCACGGATGCGGGCAAGCTCAAGGTGACGCTGCACCACAATCTCTTCACCGGTGTCGTCGAGCGCGCCCCGCGCGTCCGCTTCGGCCAGGTCGACGCGTACAACAACCACTACGTGGTGAAGGAGGGGCAGAGCTACGCGTACTCCTTCGGCATCGGCCACGAGTCGCGGCTGTACGCGGAGAAGAACGCCTTCACCCTGCCCGAGGGCGTCGGCGCCGGGAAGATCCTGAAGAAGTGGAAGGAGGCGCCGCTCACCGCCGTGGACAACCGCGTCAACGGCCGTACGGTCGACCTCATCGCCGCCCACAATGCGGTGAACCCCGGCAACCCCCTTCAGTCCGGGGCAGGTTGGATTCCCACTCTGCGGGCCAGGGTCGACGATCCGCGTGCGGTGCCGGGACTCGTCGGGCAGCGGGCCGGAGCCGGAAAGGTCTGCTGAGCCGGTGCGTTCTCTCCTGCCCCGGCGTCGTGAGCATCACGGTTCGGGGCAGGGGGAAGCGCGGAATGCTGATCGAACTCGCCGACGTCGGGCGGCTGCACCGTGACGCGGTTGTGGTACGCCGGTCCGGCCCGCCCTTCGTCGTGGCGGCGCGGGTCCTCGCCGGAACGGCGGTGGCGCCGGCGACGGCGGCCGGTGGTCTTCTTGCGCGCCAGGTGCGACCGACGCCGTCCTCCCCGGCCTCGCCGTCCTGTGGCGCTGTGTGGTGCCGGTCATCCACCACACCAATGACCTCACTGGCTTCACCGGCGGTGACTGACCCTCATCCGATCCTGTCGGGAAGGTTGACAGCTCAGGTGGCGCCTGGCTTCATGAACAGCGCGGATTGGGAGCGCTCCCACAACTGAACGTGCTTCTCGTTTCCCGAAACGGCAGAAGGGCACACAGTGGGACAGTCACGAACACGTAAGCAGCCGCCTCGGGGGCCGCTCCGGCGCCTGCGCACGCCGGCGGTCGGGAGGGACACCGGCGACATCCAGCCGCGGATGAGCAAGGCCGACTGGTCCGACTTCAACGAGGCCGACGACTACAGCCGGACGGCCTCGACCGCGTACGCCGACGCCCCGGCGATCCCCGCGTACACCGGCGCCGCTCTGGCCTGGGGTGCGCCGCCCGCCGCCTGATCCTCCCCGCAGATCCCCGCGAGCGCCCCGGGCATTGATGGGAGCGCTCCCGGATCCGTCCCGAAACAAGGAGCCGCACATGACCACCCCGTACCGCAGAAGCAGGTGGCGAGGGCTCGCCGCCGCCCTGGCCGCGGCCACCGTCACCGCCACCCTGCTCGGCGCGGCACCGGCTGCGACCGACACGACCCCCACCCGCGTGGACAACCCCTTCGCGGGCGCGTCGTTCTACGTCAACCCCGACTACGCCCGCCTCGTCGAGGGGTCCATCGCCCGGACCGCCGACCCGGCCGTCCGGGCGAAGATGAAGACGGTCAAGCGCTACCCCACGGCCGTGTGGCTGGACCGCATCGCCGCCATCCACGGCGGCGCCGCCAACGCGGGCCGCAGAAGCCTCACCCACCACCTCGACCTGGCGCTCGCCCAGAAGAAACCCGGCCGCCCGGTGGTCGCGACCTTCGTCGTCTACGACCTCCCCGGCCGCGACTGCGCCGCCCAGGCCTCCAGCGGCGAACTCCCGCTCACCGAGGCCGGCCTGGAGCGCTACCGGAGCGAGTACATCGACGCCATCGCCAAGGTCCTCGCCCACCCGAAGTACCGGTCCATCCGCATCACCACGGTCATCGAACCCGACGGCCTGCCGAACCTGGTGACCAACCTGAACGACCCCGAATGCGCCCAGGCGCAGAGCAGCGGCATCCAGGTCGAGGCCATCCGGTACGCGCTCGACAAACTCCACGCCATCCCGAACGTGTACACGTACATGGACTTCGCGCACTCCGGCTGGCTGGGCTGGGACAGCAACCTGGAGCAGACCACCCGGTTGTACACGGACGTGGCCAAGGGGACGGCCGCGGGCCTCGCGAGCGTGGACGGGCTCGTCACCAACGTCTCCAACTACACGCCGCTCGCCGAGCCGTTCCTCACCGACCCGGACCGGGTGGTGGGCGGCGCCCCGGTCAAGTCCAGCGCCTTCTACGGGTGGAACCCGCAGTTCGACGAGGCGGACTTCACCCGGGCCATCCACCGCGCGCTGGTCGCCCAGGGCTGGCCCGCGAGCACCGGGATGGTCATCGACACCTCCCGCAACGGATGGGGCGGCCCCGACCGGCCCACCGCGGAGAGCACCAGCACCACCCTCGACACGTACGTCACCGAATCCAAGGCCGACCGGCGGGCGCAACGCGGGCTGTGGTGCAACGTGAGCGGAGCGGGCATGGGGGAGCGGCCCCGGGCGGCCCCCGCCGGTCACCCCGACTCGCACCTGGACGCCTTCCTGTGGGTCAAGCCGCCGGGCGAGTCGGACGGGGCGGGTGAGGACATCCCGAACGGCGAGGGCAAGCGCCCGGACCCCATGTGCGACCCGGAGGTGACGCCCGGCGTGCTGCCGGACGCACCGCTGGCCGGCCACTGGTTCCACGACCAGTTCCGGATGCTCGTGACCAACGCCCACCCGGCGATCCCGCTGACGTGACCCCGGAAGGAGAAGACGATGAGGCAACGCTCACCGCGCGTCGGACGACGCTTACGCACCCCTCTGTCCCTGCTGTGCCTGCTCGCCGCCCTCCCCGCGCTGCTCCTGGTGATGACGTCGGGGAGCCCGGCCGCCGCGCACGGCGCGATGATGCAGCCTGGCAGCCGTACGTTCCTCTGCTGGAAGGACGGGTTGACCCCGCAGGGCAACATCGACCCCAAGAACCCCGCCTGTGACGCGGCGGTGTCCCAGAGCGGTGACAACTCGCTCTACAACTGGTTCTCGGTGCTCCGCTCCGACGGCGGCGGCCGCACCGAGGGCTTCATCCCGGACGGCAAGCTGTGCAGCGGCGGCAACCCCGGTTACGCGGGCTTCGACCTGCCCCGTACGGACTGGCCCCTCACTCACCTCACCTCCGGCGCCCCGCTGGACTTCTCGTACAACGCGTGGGCCGCGCACCCTGGCTGGTTCCACCTCTACATCACCAAGGACGGCTACGACCCCAGCCGGCCGCTGGGCTGGGACGACCTGGAGGACCAGCCGTTCCTGACGGTCGACCACCCCCGGGTCACCGGACAGGTGGGCACGCTGGAGGGCCAGTACAAGTGGACGGCCACCCTCCCGGCCAACAAGACCGGCCGCCACATCATCTACTCGGTGTGGCAGCGCTCGGACAGCCAGGAGACCTTCTACGGCTGCTCCGACGTGGTCTTCGACGGTGGCAACGGCGAGGTGACGGGCGTCGGCGACCCGGCCGGCGACCCCGGCCCGACCCCGGCTCCGCCACCCTCCGGCGTCTGCACCGCCACCCAGCGCACGGTCAACGCCTGGACCGGCGGCTACCAGGCCGAGGTCACCGTCACGAACACCGGCACGGCCCCCATCCCCTCCTGGATGGTCCACGCCACCCTGCCGGACGGCCAGCGTGTCGCATCGATCTGGAACGGCACCCTCGCGGGCACCGGCACCGCGATCACCGTCTCCAACACCCCCTGGAACGGCTCGCTGGCCTCCGGCGCCACCACCACCTACGGCTTCACCGCCACCGGCGGCGCCCCGCCCACCACCCCACAACTGAGCTGCATGGTCCACCACCACTGAGACGCGCAAAGCGGCCGGCCGTACCCACGGGGGGACGGCCGGCCGCAGTCGTACGGGACGCGGCCTACGCCACCGCGCACGCCGTTCCGTTGAGGCTGAATTGTGCGGGCCTGGCGAAGGTGCCCGTGTAGGTGCCCTGGAAGCCGAAGGACTGGGTGCCGTTGGGCGCGATCTGGGCGTTGGAGGGGGTGTTCGTCGCGGTCACCGCGCCGGAGGAGGGGGTGAGGGTGGCGTTCCAGGCGTTGGTGACGTTCTGGCCGGAGGGGAGGGTGAAGGCGACCTTCCAGCCGTTGACGGGGGCGGAGCCGGTGTTGGCCACGGTCACGTTGGCGGTGAAGCCGCCGGGCCAGACGTTGGTGGCGTAGGTGACGCGGCACGCGGCCGGGGTGCCGGGGTCGCCCGGGTCCCCCGGCCCGGGGCCGCCGGTGTTGATGGTGGAGGAGAAGGAGTCCACGCGCAATCCGGCGCCGTTCTGCCATGGCTCGAAGCCCGCCTGGACGCTGGTGACGTACCAGGAGGGTTGGGCGAGGCCCCGGGCGACGGCCTGGTCGACGAAGTCCATCACGTCGAACGTCCAGGCGGTGATGGCCGAGGGGGCGACGAAGGAGATGACGTCGTTGGCGCCGTTGTTGCCGGTCCACACCTCCCAGGTACGGCCGCCCACCGTGGCCGTACCGGTGGGTGAGCCGATGGGCTGGATCGGGCCGACCCGATTGAACCAGATCATGATCTCGGTGCGGTTGACGCCGTCGGTGCGGGGCGTGGGGTCGAGCCAGATGTCGTACGAGGCGTTGTAGACGGCGTTGTTGACGTACCCGTACGAGATGCTGGTGGGCGCGCTGCTGATGGCGTCGACCCGCATGGGCAGGTTGGTGCCGGGGGAGCAGTTCGTGTAGTGGCAGCCGTTGTAGACGGAGGGGTACGACTTGGGCGCCCCGTTCGTCGGGACGGAGCCGTCGGCGCGGGTGAGCTCGAAGCCGGTGGCGGTCGCGTTGACGCACTGGGTGGCGCTGGTGCCCCACCGGTTGTTCTGGACGACGTAGCGGCCCTGGATGGTCGTGGAGCCGAACTGGTCGCAGATCAGGGTGTCGGCCTGCGCGGGGGCGGTGGCCGTCACGAGGGCGGACAGTGAGCCCAGGGTCACCAGGGCCGCCGTCGCGGCGGTGCGCAGATGGCGGACGCGGTGGCGGGTGCGGTGCCGGGTGCGGCGGAGGAAACTCGCCATGAGGAAGCTCTTCATACGGTGCGGCCCTTCCGGGTGAGCGGTATGAGGGGGTCCGATTTGGGAGCGCTCCCATTACTGCGTCCGTGTGGTGACTGTAGGAGTCACGGGGGCGAGTGACAAGACATCGGACGCATGCATTGACGTGGGCCCGTCACATCAGCACAGTGGTGGGCGAGGGCGGGAGCGCTCCCAAAACCTGCCGCCCTCACCCCGGTGGCGCGGCGGCGGAGAACGCCGATCTCCTCCGCCGTGCCGCCTTCCATCCCCAGGAGGGACCCCGATGCGCCGACCCACCGCACGTTTAGCCCTGGCCGCGTTCGCCGCACTCGCGCTCGTCGTCACCGCGATCGCCGTCCAGCTGGGCGTCTCCCGCCCCGCCACCGCCGCCGCCGGCCAGACCGCGGCCGTCAACGGCGGCCCCGAGACCTTCACCCAGCAGCTGCCGACCGGCGGGGCCTCGCAGTACACCACCCCGCTGGAGCGCTGCCACACCAGCCCCAGCTACCCGCTCGCCGGCCGCAACCCGATCCTCGACGAGCCGCTGACCACGTCCTTCACGGCCAACGTCCCCCTGTCCGTCAGCGTCCGCGCCGACAGCACCACCGGCTACGGGCTGCGCGAGCTGGTCTTCACCAACCGCTCCGGCAAGCCCGTCCACCTGGACTGCGGCGTCCTGGTCTTCCTCGCCCCGTCCGGCTCCGACCAGCACCACTACGGCGCCTCGCAGCCCTTCGGGCACCCGCAGCAGGACTTCGTCGAGGTGAAGCGCGGCGACGGCACCTCGTACTACATCGCCCGCCTCGGCTTCCACGACGTGGCGCTGCCCCAGCGCGGCATCGACCCCGGCCACACCTGGGTCTACAAGCTCGGCGGACCCAACCAGGGCGCCGTCCCCCTGGAGACCACACGGGACTCCATCCGCTTCACCGCGGACCTGACCGTCTCCTCCAACACCGACCTGGTGAAGAAGTACGGCACCACGCGCTACGCCAACTGACCCTCTCCCACAGGGCCGCGCGGCCGGGTGCCTGCCCCCCGGCCGTGCGGCCCGCATCCGCTGAAGCCCGGAAGCCGGAAGGCTTATGCGCCGAAACCCCCGCCTGTCGCTGCTCGCCGCGGTGATCCTCGCCCTCATCGCGGTGGGGTTCGTCAGCCGAGGCCGGGACGCCGCCGACTCACCGGCCGCCACCGGCTCACCGCCCGCCACCGCCGCACAGGCCGCCCGGTCCGCAGCCCAGAACCACCTCGGGCTGCTCTCCGGCGGCGACTGGTCCGGCGCCTGGGACGGGTGGAGCCGGGAGGCCAAGCAGCGGGTGCCGCGCGCCGCCTACGTACGCGTCAGTCAGCACTGCCACCCGCTGCTCGCCGTGCCCCTCCAGACGGTCCGCGCCGTCCCCGTGAACGACCGCACGGTCGACGTCGACTGGCAGGCCGGGCAGGGCGGGCAGGCCGGGCAGGGCGGGCAGGCCGGGCAGGCCGGGCAGGGCGGCTCCGCCTCCGGCACCCTGCGCATGGTGTACGAGGACGGGCGGTGGCGCGTCGCAAGGGCGCCGGCTCAGCGGTGCGGCGTCACGTCGACGCCCGCACCACCAGCTCCGTCCGCAGGATGACGTGCCGCCAGGCGGCCGCCTCCGGCTTCTGGACCGCCTCCAGCAGCACCTGCGCCATCGCCCGGCCCATCTCCTCCACCGGCTGGCGCACCGTCGTCAGTTGAGGGTCCGTGTGCTGCGCGATCGGCGAGTCGTCGAACCCGACGACGGCCACGTCCTCCGGCACCCGCCTCCCCGCCGCCCGCAGCATGTGCAGCGCGCCCGCCGCCATCACGTCCGACGCCGCGAAGATCGCGTCCAGATCCGGGCACCGCGCCAGCAGTTCGTCCGCCGCCCGGCGCCCGCTCTCCTCCGTGAAGTCGCCCCGCGCCGTCAACGCCGGGTCCACCTCCCCGAACGCCTCCCGCATCGCCTCCCGGTACCCACGCAGCCGGCACTGCGCCCCGTACATGTCCTGCGGACCCGTGATCGTGGCGATGGCGCGCCGCCCCGTCCCCACCAGATGCCGCACCGCCGCCCGCGCCCCGCCCACGTTGTCCGAGTCGACGTACGACACCGACTCGTCGCCGCGGCGCCGTCCGCTGAGCACCGTCGGCACCTCCAGCTCGGCCAGCAGGTCGGGCAGCGGTTCGCTGTCGTGCACCGACACCAGCAGCACCCCGTCGACCCGGCCGGCCCGCGCGTACTGCACGAACCGCTGCCGCTCCTTGTCGCTGCGCACGAGCGTCAGCAGCAGCTGCATCTCGGTGTCGGCGAGGCCCGCGCTGACCCCGTGGACGATGTCGGAGAAGAACGGCTCGGCGAAGAACCGCCGCGCGCTCTCCGGGATCACCAGCGCCACCGCGTCGGCCCGGCTCCCCGCCAGGGCGCGCGCGGCACGGTTCGGTACGTAGCCGAGCCGGTCGATCGCCTGCTGGACCAGCAGCCGCGTCGCCTCCTTCACCCCGGGCGCGTTGTTGACGACCCGTGACACGGTGCCCCGGCCCACGCCCGCGAGCGCGGCGACCTCATCCAGCGTGGGCGGGCCCACCCGTCCCCGTCCGACCATCCGTGACCTCCAAGGCTCCATGACACGTGTTACACGGCGTAAGCCTGGAACCGCCCGCTCCACGGCCACAATCTGTCCATCCCCACCCCGTCCGACGAGGAGTCCCATGCCGGCAGCACAGGCCGCGGCACACGCCGTCGACCGCTACTTCCGCATCAGCGAACGCGGTTCGAGCTTCGCACGCGAGATCCGCGGCGGGTTCGCCATCTTCTTCACGATGGCGTACATCCTCGTCCTCAACCCGATCATCCTGGGCAGCGCGCAGGACAGATTCGGTACGCAGCTGTCGGGGCCCCAACTCGTCACCGTCACCGCCCTGGTGGCCGCCGTGATGACCGCGGTCATGGGGCTCGGCGGCAACCTGCCACTCGCGCTCGCCGCCGGGCTCGGCCTCAACGCCGTCGTCGCCTACCAGCTCGCCCCGCTCATGAGCTGGGCGGACGCGATGGGCCTGGTCGTCCTGGAGGGCATCCTCATCTGCCTCCTGGTCGTCACCGGCCTGCGCGAGGCCGTCATGAACGCCATCCCGCAGCAGCTCAAGCAGGCCATCAGCGTGGGCATCGGCCTGTTCATCGCGTTCATCGGCTTCGTCGACGCGGGCTTCGTCACCCGCATCCCCGGCGAGACCGGAACGGTCCCCGTCCAGCTGGGCGCCACCGGGCAGCTGGCGGGCTGGCCGGTCCTGGTGTTCTGCCTGGGCGTGCTGCTCACCGTCGCGCTGATGGCCCGCACGGTGCGCGGCGCGATCCTCATCTCCATCGTCGTCACGACCGTCGTCGCGATCGTCATCAACGAGCTCGCCGACATCCGGCCGACCGCCTGGGGTCTGACCGTCCCGGCGATCCCCGACGACATCGTCTCCGCCCCCGACTTCGGCCTCGTCGGCTCCTTCAGCCTCTTCGGCGCGTTCGAGCAGGTCGGAGCCGTCACCCTGGTCCTGCTGGTGTTCACGCTGCTGCTGAGCGACTTCTTCGACACCATGGGCACGGTCGTCGGCGTCTCCAGCGAGGCCGGCCTGCTGGATGAGAACGGCAAGGTCCCCAACCTCGGCCGCGTCCTGCTCATCGACGGCGTGGCGGCGGTCGCGGGCGGCGCGGCCTCCGCCTCCTCCAACACCTCCTTCGTCGAATCGGCGGCCGGCGTCGGCGAGGGCGCCCGCACGGGCTTCGCCTCACTCGTCACCGGCGGCCTGTTCGCCCTGGCGCTCTTCCTCACCCCGCTCGCCACCGTCGTCCCGGCCCAGGCCGCCGCCCCCGCGCTGGTCGCCGTGGGCTTCCTGCTGATGGCCCAGGTGCGCCACATCGACTGGGAGCGGTACGAGATCGCCATCCCCGCGTTCCTGACGATCGCGGTGATGCCGTTCACCTACTCCATCACCAACGGCATCGGCGCCGGTTTCCTCGCGTACGTCGTCATCAAGGCCGTGCTGGGCAGGGCTCGTGAGATCCACCCCCTGCTGTGGTCCGCGGCGGCGCTCTTCGCGGTGTACTTCGCGATCGACCCGATCGAGCAGCTGGTGGGCGCCTAGGTCGTGTCGTCAAAGTCCCGTCTGACCGGCGACGCCTTGCACGCGCATCTGCTGCGTTGCTCGTGTCTCAGTGCCGCTCCGGTCGCCGCCGCGCCCAGGGCTTCCCAGAGGCCCACGGCCAGGAAGCCGGAGGGGGCGCGGCCGAGGAGGACCGTGAGGGTGAAGACCGCGCAGGTGAGGAGGCGGAAGGGGACCGTCCAGCGGAAGAAGGCCCTCCAGTCGGCGAGGGCCGCCAGCATGTAGTAGACGCCCATATTGACCGCCGCCATCGAGGAGGCGGTCAGAAACACCAGCGTGTGGTCGCCGTCCGCGCGCCGGGCGTCCGGTACAGGGGCGAACCCCATGAGGGTGAGCAGGGCGTCCGGGGCCGCCAGGCCCACCGCGCCCAGTGCCGTGGCGAGCAGGCCGAAGACCGCCATGGTCCAGCCGGACAGCGAGCGGGGGCGGGGCAGCGGTCGCACGGTGGGGCCTCCATACGTACAGGGGGACGAAGGACCTGCATACCGTGCGGCCGCCAACCCTCGCCCAGCGGGGGTTACTTCAGCGCCGCCGCCATCATCTTCCGCGCCACCGGCGCCGCCAGGCCGTTGCCGCTGACCTCCGCGCGCCGTGCGTTCGAGTCCTCGATCAGCACCGCGACCGCCACCTCCTTGCCGCTCTCCGGGTCCTTGGCGTACGACGTGAACCAGGCGTACGGCTTCTCGCTGTTGTCCACACCGCGCTGCGCCGTGCCCGTCTTGCCGCCCACCTCCGCGCCGCCGACCTTGGCGTTGGAGCCCGTGCCGTCCTCGACCACCGTGACCATCGCGCCGCGCAGCTGCTCGGCGGTGGAGGAGGAGAGGACGCGCCGGAAGTCCCCGTCCTCGTACGAGTCGAGGGTGTCGCCGTCCGCGTCCACGACCTGGGACACCATGTGCGGCGCCGCCAGCAGACCGTCGTTGGCGATAGCGGCGGACACCATGGCCATCTGCAACGGCGTGGCCGTCACATCGAACTGCCCGATGCCCGACAGCGCCGTCTGCGCCTTGTCCATCGCGGAGGGGTAGACGCTGGGGTAGGCCCGCACCGGCACGTCCTGCTGGTCGTCGTTGAAGCCGAACTTCTCCGCCATCGCCCTGACCTTGTCCTTGCCCAGGTCCACGGCCATCTTCCCGAAGACGTTGTTGCAGGAGAACTGGAGCGCGACGCGGATGGAGGCGTTCGCGCAGGGGGCCGAGGGGTTCTCGTTCTCCAGGTCCGTGACGGTGCCCGGCATCCGGTACGGGTTCGGGCTGCGCGTCGGCTGGTCGACGGAGCCGTACAGCCCCTCCTCCAGCGCCGCCGCCGCGACGACCAGCTTGAACGTCGAGCCGGGCGCCACCGGCTGCCGGATCGCCCGGTTCACCAGGGGCTTGTCCTCGTCGGCGTTGAGTCTCTTCCACGCGGCGCCGTCCGTCATCCCGGCGATGGCCGACGGGTCGTACGACGGCGTGCTCACCATGCCGAGGATCCGCCCCGTCTTCGGGTCGATCGCCACGGCCGCGCCCTTGGTGTCGCCCAGCGCCTCGAACCCGGCCTTCTGCACCGCCGGGTCGATGGTCGTCAGGACGTCACCCGGCGCGGTCCGCTTGCCGGTGAGCGTGTCGAGCGGGTTCTTCAGCCGGGAGTCGGTCCCGTCCAGCACCGTGGAGTAGATGCCCTCCAGCTGGTTGGACCCGTACGCCTGCGAGCTGTAGCCGGTCACGGCCGCGTACAGCTCGCCGTCCGTGTAGGTGCGCTGGTAGCGGAGGTCGCCGCCCTTCGTCTCCTTCGAACCGGTGACCGGCGATCCGGCCACGACGATGTCCCCGAGCGGCCGCGCGTACTGCGCGATGACGTTCCGCCGGTTGTGCTTGTCGTCCGCGAGCGCCTTGGCCTCGTACACCTGCACCCAGGTCGCCCGGACCAGCAGGGCGAGCACCAGCAGCAGCGAGAAGACCGCGGCTCTTCTGATCGTCTTGTTCATCCCGGACACAGGGACGAGCGGGACGGGGGCGGGAGTTCCGGTACGTGCGGTTTTCTCAGGAAACGTTCATCTTCCTACGGAGGGCCTCACAGCCGCCGGGTGGCCAGCGTCAGCCGGTCCCGGGCGTCGAACAGGGCATCCTTGATCATCTGTTCGTGCGCCGGGGTCAGCCGGGCCACCGGTACGGAGCAGCTGATGGCGTCGCGCGCCGGGGTGCGGTACGGGATGGCGATGCCGAAGCAGCGCAGGCCGAGGGTGTTCTCCTCGCGGTCCACGGCGTAGCCCTGCTCGCGGACGGTGCGCAGCTCCTCGATGAGCTTTTCGCGGTCGGTGATGGTGTGCTCGGTGAGCGCGGGCAGGGTCTCGGGGAGCATCTTGCGGACCTGCTCGTCGCTGTGCGTGGCCAGCAGCGCCTTGCCGAGCGAGGTGGAGTGGGCGGGCAGCCGGCGGCCGACGCGGGTGAAGGGGCGCAGGTAGTGCTGGGACTGGCGGGTGGCCAGGTAGACGACGTTGGTGCCGTCGAGCCGGGCCAGGTGGATGGTCTCGGTGGTGTCGTCGGAGAGGCGGTCCAGGGTGGGGCGGGCGGCCGCCACGACCTCGTCGCCGTCGATGTAGGAGGTGCCCACCAGCAGGGCGCGTACGCCGATCCCGTACCGCGTGCCGGTCGCGTCCGTCTCGACCCAGCCGAGCTCCACGAGGGTGCGCAGCAGCATGTAGAGGCTGGACTTGGGGTAGCCGACCGCTTCCTGGACGGCCGCCAGGGAGTGCATACCGGGGCTGCCTGCGAAGAACTCCAGCAGTTCCACCGTGCGTACCGCGGACTTGACCTGCGCTCCGCCGGTTTCGGTAACAGACATCGCCCTTGACCCCTTCGAACGCCCGTCAATAGAGTCCGTGCATATTCATCATCAGGAACGTTGTTCAGAATACCGAACAACCATGGTCGGGCAATACCGAAAGGACGCACGGTGGCAGCAGGTTCAGCAGCACAAGTCTGGAGTGTCGACCCCCGAACCGGGAAGCGGCGTGAACAGGTTGCGGTCGAAGCCACGGCCGAGGACGTCGACAGCGCCGTACGCGCCGCCCACGCCGCCCGTGAGGCGCTCGCCGACCGTACGGCGCGCGCCGCGTACCTGCGCACCGCCGCCGACCTCCTCGACGCGGCGAAGGACCGGCTGGTGGAGGTGGCGGACGCCGAGACCGCCCTCGGCCCCGCGCGGCTCACCGGTGAACTGGCCCGGACGTGCTTCCAGTTGCGGGCCTTCGCCGACATCGTGGACGAGGGCTCCTTCCTCGATGTGATCATCGACCACCCCGACGACACCGCCACGCCGCCCATCCCGGACCTGCGCCGCTACAAGGTGCCGCTCGGCGTCGTCGCCGTCTACTCCGCCTCCAACTTCCCCTTCGCCTTCTCCGTGCCCGGCGGCGACACGGCCAGCGCGCTCGCCGCGGGCTGCCCCGTCGTGGTCAAGGCCCACCCCGACCACCCGGCCACCTCCGAGCTCGCCGCCGCCATCCTGCGGCAGGCCGCCGCGCGGCACGGCATCCCGCAGGCCGTCGTCGGCCTGGTGCACGGCTTCGAGGCAGGCGTCGTCCTTGTCAAGCACCCGCTGATCGCGGCCGCCGGCTTCACCGGCTCGGTACGCGGCGGGCGGGCGCTGTTCGACGCGGCGGCCGCCCGGCCCGTACCGATCCCCTTCCACGGCGAACTCGGCTCCCTCAACCCCGTGGTGATCACCGAGGCGGCCGCCGCCGAGCGCGCCGAGCAGATCGGCACGGGGCTCGCGGGCTCGATGACGCTCGGGGTCGGCCAGTTCTGCGTCAAGCCCGGCCTGGTGCTGGCGCCCGCCGGCCCGGCCGGTGACCAGCTCGTCACCTCGCTCGCCGGCGCGGTCGGCGACACGGCCGGCGGGGTGCTCCTGGACCACCGGATGCGCGACAACTTCGTCGCGGGCGTCGCCGAGCGCGCCGCCCTGCCCGACGTGGACGCCCCGGTCACCCCCGGCGAGGACGACGAGCACACCGTGCGCCCCGGCTTCCTGACCGTACCGGCCGCGAGGCTGGCCGCCGAGGGCGAGCACGACCTGCTGCTGGAGGAGTGCTTCGGCCCGGTCACGGTCGTCGCCCGGTACGCCGACGACGACGAGGTCAGCGCCGTCCTGTCCCGGCTGCCCGGCAACCTCACCGCGACCGTCCACCTGTCGTCCGACGAGGCCGAGGGCAAGGGCGACGCCGCGGCGATCCTCGCCCAGCTCACCCCGCTCGCCGGCCGCGTGCTGGTCAACGGCTGGCCCACCGGCGTCGCCGTCGCCCCCGCCCAGCACCACGGCGGCCCCTACCCGGCCACCACCTCCACCTCCACGTCGGTCGGCGGCACCGCCATCGAACGCTGGCTGCGCCCGGTCACGTACCAGTCGGCCCCCGAGGCGCTGCTCCCGCCGGAGCTGCGCGACGAGAACCCGCTGGGCCTGCCGCGCCGCGTGGACGGCCGCCTGGAGCACTGACCGCCCGGACCGGCCCCGGACGGCCCCGAACCGGCCCCCGACTGGAACACTGACCGCATGGATCTCACGCTGCCCGAGCTGCCCTTCCCCCTGCGGGCGTACGGCCCCGAGGCCGGCTGGTCGTACGAGGACGGGACGCTGACCGGCTGGGCCGGCCCCCGCCAGGACCGCTTCGTCCCTCCCACGGGCGACGCCCTGGACCCGGCCTCCGACGCCCCCCGCCTGCTCGGCGCCGCGCCCGAGGGCGACTTCCAGCTGATCGCCCGCGTCAAGGCGAACCTCACCGCCGCCTTCGACGCGGGCGTGCTGTACGTCCACGTCGGTGAGCGGGAGTGGGCCAAGCTCTGCCTGGAGCTGTCCCCGGACCGGCCGACCGTCTGCACGGTCGTCACCCGGGGCCACTCCGACGACGCCAACTCCTTCGTGGTCGACGGCGACCGGGTCTGGCTGCGGGTCAGCCGCACCGGCAAGGCGTTCGCCTTCCACGCCTCCACGGACGGGGACCACTGGACGTTCGTCCGCATCTTCACCCTCGGCGACGAAACCCGCGCGGGCGCGGCCCTGGTCGGCTTCATGGCCCAGTCCCCGGTCGGCGAGGGCTGCGTGGCCACCTTCGACCGCATCGCCTACCGCCCCACCTGGCCCAACGGCCTCCGCGACGGTTCCTGACACCCCGGCGCGCGGCGGACCGTCCGTCATGGCACTCCATTCCGGTACGGCACGGCGGGCCGGTCGGGCATGGGGCGGCCGGAGCCGTCATCGTCGGGGGTGTCCGTACTCGGCAGAGGTGAGGTACTGCGGTGAGAAAGATCGTCCTGTTCATGTCGGTGTCCTTGGATGGCTTCATCGAGGGGCCGGACCGCGAGATCGACTGGCACATGGTCGACGACGAACTGCACGGCCACTTCAACGAGCAGCTGGCCGCCATGGGCGCCTTCCTCAACGGACGCGTCACCTATGAACTCATGGCCGGGTTCTGGCCGACCGCCGACGCCGACCCCGCGAGCACCGGCCCCATGGCGGAGTTCGCCCATATCTGGCGGGAGAAGCCCAAGTTCGTGTTCTCCCGGACGCTGGAGCGCGCCGACTGGAACACCACCGTCGTACGGGACGTCATCGCCGAGGACATCATGGCGCTCAAGGCCGAGCGGCGCGGCGGCCTGCCGGAGGGGGACCTTGCGCTCGGTGGCGCCGAGCTCGCGGCGGCGTTCATGCGGCAGGACCTGATCGACGAATACCGCGTCTATGTCCATCCGGTGGTCATCGGGCGCGGCAAGCCCCTCTTCACCGCCTCCGACACCAGGACCACCCTGCGGCTCGCCGGCACCCGCGCCTTCGGCAACGGCGTCGTGCTGCTCCACTACCGGCGGCGGTGAGCTTCGCCGCAACATGGCGTCATTGACCGGCGGTTGTGCACCGACCAGGGTGGTGCCATGGAGACTCCCCTCGGTGGCGCCGAGTTCGCGCCCGCGCAGACGTACCTCAACACCGCCAGCTGCGGGCTGCTGCCCCGCAGGACCGTCGCCGCCGTGACCGCGCTGGCCGAGTGGAACGCCGCCGGGCGGCCGGACGGGGCCGGCAGCTTCGCGGCCGTGGCCGCCGCGCGGGCCGGGTTCGCGCGGCTCGCGGGAGTGGCGCCGGACCGGGTGGCCATCGGTGGCGCGGTCGCCGTCCACGTCGGCCTGATCGCGAGCTCGCTGCCGCCGGGGGCGGAAGTGCTGTTCGTGGACCGCGACTTCAGCTCGGTCATCACGCCGTTCGCGGTGCGCGGTGACCTCAAGACGCGGTTCGTGCCGCTGGAGGACCTGGCGGACGCGGTACGCCCGGGGACGGCGCTCGTCGCCTTCTCGGCCGTCCAGTCCGCGGACGGGCGCGTCGCCGACCTGGCGGCGGTACGGGAGGCGGCGGTCGCGCACGGCGCCCGGACGCTTCTCGACGCGACGCAGTCGGCCGGGTGGCTGCCGCTGGACGCGGGGGCGTACGACTACACGGTGACCGGCGGCTTCAAGTTCCTGCTGTCCCCGCGCGGCGCGTCGTTCCTGACCGTCACGGAGGAGGCCCAGGAGTCACTGCTGCCCATCCACGCGGGCTGGGTCGCGGCCGAGGAGCTGGACGACCCCTACGGCCCGGTCGGGCACCTCGCCGAATCGGCCCGCCGGTTCGACCAGCCGCCCGCGTTCCTGGCGTACCACGGCGCCGAGCAGTCCTTGGCGCTCATCGACGAGATCGGCGTCGACGCGATCCACGCCCACGACACGGCGCTCGCCGCCCGTTTCCGCGACGGGCTGGTCCGGCTCGGCCACGAGCCCGTACCGGGCGATTCGGCCATCGTCGCCGTCCCGGGCCTCGGCGGGCGGCAGCCCGATCTGGCGGAGGCGGGCGTCATCGTCTCGGCCCGCGCCGGCAACCTCCGGGCCGCCTTCCACCTCTACAACTCGGCCGCCGACGTGGACCGTGCCCTGGACGTGCTGTCCTGATCCCCTGCCGTCAGACCTCGCCCCGCCGGGCCTCGGCGGGGCAGCCCAGCGTCTCCTTGCACAGGTTCGCCTCGACCTTGCCCAGCAGCCGTGCCAGCTCGGCGCGCTCGTGCGCGTCGAGCCCGGCGAGCGTGTGCTCCTCCAGATCGGCCCAGGCGGCGCTCACCTCGGTGAGCAGGGAACAGCTGGCCCCGGTGGCCTCCACCAGCACCGCCCGCCGGTCGGCCGGGTCGGGGGAGCGGCGTACGTGCCCGGTCTGCTCCAGGCGCTGGAGCATCTTGGTGACCGTCGACGGGTCGAGGTCCATGACCTTGATCAGCTCCGACTGGCGCACCGGCCCCGAGTCCCAGAGGTACATCATCACGGCCTCCTGGCCCGGGTAGATCCCGGCCGCCTTGAGGAACTTCCCCGCGGCGATGCGGTGCAGCCGGCCCACCCGGGAGATGGTGTGGCTGACCGGGCCGCAGCGGGCCGCGGAGGGCAGCTCTTCGGTGCACGCGGGCTCGTCGGCCCCCTGGGAGCGGTGGGCGGACATCGGGGTCTCCTCGTCGTGGAAGGTGCTGGCCCCGATTTTACCTTGGTCGGCCAATCAATGCGCTACAGTGACGTCAGGCAGAAATGCTTGGCCGACCACATAATTTCTGGAGCCTCTCGATGACCACCGCTTTCGACCCCATCGACCTGTCCGGTACGCAGCTCACCAACCGCATCGCCATGGCCCCGATGACCCGTAGCCGGGCCACCGCCGACACCCGGGTGCCGACCGCCCTGACCGCCGAGTACTACGCACAGCGCGCCTCGGCCGGCCTGATCATCACCGAGGGCATCCAGCCCTCCCCGGTCGGCCAGGGCTACCCGAACACGCCCGGCCTGCACAGCGACGAGCAGGTCGCCGCCTGGCGCGAGGTCACCGGCGCCGTGCACGCCGCGGGCGGCAGGATCTTCGCCCAGCTCATGCACTCCGGCCGGATCGGCCACCCGGACCTGATCGCCGACCAGCCCGGCGACCTGCACCCGGTCGGTCCGTCCGCCGTCGCGGCCAAGGGACAGGTCTTCACCGCCGAGGGCCCCAAGGAATTCGTCACCCCGCGCGAGCTGTCCGACGCCGAGGTACGCGCCACCATCGCCGACTTCGCGGCCGCCGCCCGCAACGCCGTGGACGCCGGCTTCGACGGCGTCGAGCTGCACGGCGCCAACGGCTACCTGATCCACCAGTTCCTCGCGCCCGGCACCAACCGGCGCACCGACGCCTGGGGCGGCTCCGTGGAGGGCCGCATCCGCTTCGCCGTCGAGACCGTCAAGGCGGTCGCCGCCGAGATCGGGCCCGAGCGCACGGGCCTGCGGATCTCGCCCGGCAACCCGTTCAACGACATCGACGAGCCCGAGCCGGAGCCGGCGTACACGGCGCTGGTGCAGGCGCTCGAACCGCTGGGCATCGCGTATCTGCACGTCCTGGAGGCGGGCCCGCAGACCCGCGACCTCACGCAGACGCTGCGCAAGCAGTTCCCCGGCACCTTCCTGCTCAACCCGGCGACGCCGGGCCCGACCGGCGCCGACGCCCTCGGGCTCATCGAGGACGGGACGGCCGACATCGTCGCCTTCGGCGCGCTGTTCCTCGCCAACCCGGACCTGCCGGCCCGGCTGAGGACGAACGGCCCGTACAACACCCCGGACCAGTCCACCTTCTACGGCGGCGACCACCGCGGCTACACCGACTACCCGGCGCTCAGCGCCTGATACGACGCGCGGGAGGCGCGGACCGCACCCGATCCGCGCCTCCGCGCGCCCTGTCACCGGCACAGCTCTCACGGCACCGGGCCCGGACCCCCGGGTGGAGGGCTCACCGCACCGGCGTGAAGTCCCGTGCCCCGATGCCGCGTCTCCCGGGGGACAACCCCCGGACCCCCGGCGGAGGGCTCACCGCACCGGCGTGAAGTCCCGTGCCCCAATGAACTCCGGCCGCCGCACCGGCGCCGCGAACGGCTCCACCGCCGTGTTCTCCACGCTGTTGAACACGATGAAGACGTTGCTGCGCGGGTACGGGGTGATGTTGTCGCCCGAGCCGTGCATCGCGTTGCAGTCGAACCAGGTCGCCGAGCCGGCCTTGCCGGTGAACAGCCGGATGCCGTGCGCGTCGGCGAACTTCGTCAGCGCCTCGTCCGAGGGCGTGCCCGCGTCCTGCATCTGGAGCGACTTCTTGTAGTTGTCCTTCGGTGTGGCACCCGCGCAGCCCAGGAACGTCCGGTGCGACCCCGGCATGATCATCAGGCCGCCGTTGGTGTCGTAGTTCTCGGTCAGCGCGATCGACACGGACACCGTCCGCATCCGCGGCAGCCCGTCCTCCGCGTGCCAGGTCTCGAAGTCCGAGTGCCAGTAGAAGCCCGACGCGCCGAAGCCCGGCTTCACGTTGATCCGCGACTGGTGGACGTACACGTCCGAGCCGAGGATCTCGCGCGCCCGGCCGACCACGCGCTCGTCACGCACCAGACGAGCGAACACCTCGCTGATCCTGTGGACCTCGAACACCGACCGCACGTCCTGGGACTTCGGCTCGATGATCGAGCGCTCGTCCGCGCGGACGGCCGGGTCGGAGATCAGCCGCTCCAGCTCGGCGTGGTAGACGGCGACCTCGTCCTCGGTGATCAGCTGGTCGACCGCGAGGAACCCGTCCCGCTCGAACGACCGCAGCTCCGGGGACGACGCCGGGCCCCAGACGACCGGGTCCTGGCGGGGCGTCATCACCTCGGACGCGCCGCGGGTGGGGTACAGGTCCTGGACGGCGGTGGTGGTCATGGTCAAGGTTCAGCCCTCCTCGGTCAGCAGCGGATAGACGCCGTTCTCGTCGTGGTCCTCCCGTCCCGTGACGGGCGGGTTGAAGACGCACACGCAGCGGAAGTCGGTCTTGGGGCGCAGGGTGTGCCGCTCATGGCCGTCGAGCAGGTACATCGTGCCCGGCTCGATCCAGTGCGACTCGCCCGTCTCGTCGTTGGTCAGCTCGGCCTCGCCCTCGACGCACAGCACGGCCTCGATGTGGTTGGCGTACCACATCGACGTCTCCGTCCCCGCGTACAGCACGGTCTCGTGGAGCGAGAAGCCGACCTTCTCCTTGGCGAGCACGATGCGCTTGGACTCCCACGTGCCGGACGCGGCCTTCACATGGCGCTCGGTGTTCTCGATGTCCTTGAACGATCGGACGATCACGGTGGTGCAACTCTCTTTCGTACGACGGGGGAAGGGATTCAGGCGGTCTCGCGCACCGCGCGGGCCAGCGTGCGCAGTCCCTCGTCCAGTTCGTCGGGCGTGATCGTCAGCGGCGGCAGCAGCTTGACGACCTCGCTCCGCGGGCCCGAGGTCTCCAGCAGCAGTCCCAGCTCGAACGCCCGCGCGCAGACGGCGGCCGCGCGGGACTTGTCGGTGAACTCCATGCCCCAGACCAGGCCCCGGCCCCGGAAGTGGGCGCCGTAGGCGGAGTTCTCGTCGCAGATGGCCAGCAGCGCCTGCTCGACCTGCTCGCCGCGCGCGATGGTCTGCTTCTCCATCTGGCCGTCGGCCCAGTAGGTGTCCAGCGTGGCCGTGGCGGTGACGAAGGCCGGGTTGTTGCCGCGGAAGGTGCCGTTGTGCTCGCCCGGGCCCCAGATGTCGAGCTCCGGCATGAACAGGCACAGCGACATCGGCAGTCCGTACCCGCTGATGGACTTCGACAGCGTGACGATGTCGGGGGTGATGCCCGCCTCCTCGAAGGAGAAGAAGGCACCGGTGCGGCCGCAGCCCATCTGGATGTCGTCCACGATCAGCAGCATGTCCTGGCGGTCGCACAGCTCCCGCAGCGCCCGCAGCCACTCGGGGCGGGCCACGTTGATGCCGCCCTCGCCCTGCACCGTCTCGACGATCACGGCGGCCGGCTTGTTCAGGCCGGAGCCCTGGTCCTGGAGCAGTCGCTCGAACCAGAGGAAGTCCGGGACCTTGCCGTCGAGGTAGTTGTCGAACGGCATCGGCGTGCCGTGGACGAGCGGGATGCCGGCCCCGGCGCGCTTGAAGGCGTTGCCGGTGACGGCGAGCGAGCCGAGCGACATGCCGTGGAAGGCGTTGGTGAACGACACGATCGACTCGCGGCCCTTGACCTTGCGGGCCAGCTTCAGCGCGGCCTCCACGGCGTTCGTGCCGGTCGGGCCGGGGAACATCACCTTGTACGGCAGGTCGCGCGGCCGCAGGATCGTGTTCTGGAAGGACTCCAGGAAGGCGCGTTTCGCGGTCGTCGCCATGTCCAGGCCGTGGGTGATGCCGTCACGCTCGATGTAGTCGATGAGCGCGCGTTTCAGCACCGGGTTGTTGTGGCCGTAGTTGAGCGAGCCGGCACCGGCGAAGAAGTCGAGGTACGTGTGTCCGTCCTCGTCGGTGAGACGGGCGCCCTGTGCGCGGTCGAACACGGCGGGCCAGCCGCGGCAGTAGCTGCGCACCTCCGACTCGAGGGTCTCGAAGACGCTCAGGGCGGGCGGGGTGATGGTCACGGCGAAGTCTCCTCGTGGGGGAGTGTTCGGGATCTCAAGCGCGGTGCGTACGGCGGGTCAGGCGGCCGTTCGGACGGCGGTCGGGCGGCGGTCCGGGCGGCGGTTCGGCCGGCCGCCGTCGGACGGCGGTTCACGCGGTTCAGGGGCTATCGGCTTTTCAGGCGGCTATCGGGCTGATGCGGTACAGGACCTCGGGCTGGTGCGTCCCCTCGGGGAACAGCCCCCCGTCGAAGAGCACCTCACGCTCCAGGGAGGCGCCACGGCGCTCCGCGTAGGAGGTGAAGAGCCGGTCGGACGCGGTGTTGTCCGGTGTGACGGTCGTCTCGACGGTGTCGACGCCCTGTCCCGCCACGCGCGCGGTCAGCGCGTCCAGCAGCACACCGGCCAGGCCCCGGCCCCGGTGCGCGTGGTCCACGGCGACCTGCCAGACGACGAGGGTGCGCGGGCGCTGCGGCCTGAGGTAACCGGTGACGAAGGCGATCGGCTCGCCATCGGCGCCGCGCGCCACCAGGGAGGTGGCGGCGAAGTCCCGGCACCACAGCAGATAGCTGTACGAGGAGTTGAGGTCGAGCACCTCGGAGTCGCGAGCAATGCGCCAGATCGCGGCTCCGTCCTCCACTCGTGGGGTGTCGATACCGATGGCCGGTGCGGCCGGTCGGTGGAATTCGTTTCGGGCACCTGCAAGGTCTGCTTGTGCGGCGGTCATGCGGATTGAACTTACCCAGCAAATTCTGAAATTGCATCGGGGTGAGGGGTTGGGTGAGCGCACGATGTGTGTTATCGCGCGAGTGCGAGTTCATAGGTGAACTGGCCGTCGCTGGTGCGGTTTTGCCCGGATATTCCCGGTCAAAACGGGCGCCGTGTGGAGTCGATCACAGTGAAGTAGCCGCCTTGACGCGTGCCCGAATTGCCCGTGGAGCCCTCACAGAATCTCTGCGTTTAAGGTCGGCGAAACCGGGCAGAAGAATGCGGGAAGCTACCCTCATAAAACCCCCCTTGGCATTTATGAATTAACGCGGATTCTCGCTTTTGGTGACGTGGGCGTCGACCGGCCGCCGTGGCGGCCTCTCGCCGTCGTGCTCTCCCCCACCGCCGCCGGATGAGTCATTCCGGCCTCTCGCGCGTACCTGTGTTTCGGCTCCGGCCGCGATCCTGTGTTTCGGCGCCGTGTGCGCGCCGGAACAAGTACAGGGCGGGAAGAAGCCGCGACCGGCGAGCGGTTGACCAGCACAGCGATCATCAAAGGCGAGGGGTGGGGGGAACCAGGGGTGGAGCTGCGTCAGCTGGAGTGCTTCGTCGCGGTCGCCGAGGAACTCGGCTTCGGCCGGGCCGCCGCGCGGCTGCACATCGCCCAGGAATCGGTCAGTCGGCGCATCGCCCGCCTGGAGGGGGAGTTGGGGCTGCGGCTCTTCGACTGCTCCACCCGGCAGATACGCCTCACCGCCCCCGGCGAGCGGCTGCTGCCCGAGGCGCGCGCCGCGCTCGCCGCCGCCGACCGGGTGCGGCGCACCGCCGCCGGGATCGCCGCCGGCACCGAGGGCCTGATCCGGCTCGGTACCACGCGCGCGTTCGCCGACCGCGTCTACCGGGCCCTCGACACACTGGCCGCCCGCCGCCCCGGGCTGCGCGTCCGCCTGGAGCGGGCGCCCCAGGAGGCCCGGCTCGCGGCGGTGCGCTCCGGCACGTTCGACGCCGCCCTGGTCCGCACCGTGCGGCGGGCCGACGGGGTGGCCCTGCACCCGCTGTGGTCCGACCCGCTGATCGCCGCGCTCCCGGCGGCGCACGCGCACGCGATGGGGGAGCCGCCGAGCCTGGACCGGCTGGCGCGCCTGCCGCTGCGGCTCGTGGCGCGCGCGGCGAACCCCGCCTTCTACGACCTGGTCACCGCCGCGCTCCCGGGCTGGACGCCGGGCCCGCCGTTCACCACGCTCCAGGAGACGCTGACCGCGCTGGCCGACGACCCGGAGCCGTCCTGGACGCTGTTCCACCCGGTGGGGCCGCTGCCGCCCACCACCCGGATCGCCTTCCGTACGATCCAGGCCCTCACCGTCCCGGTCTCCCTCGCCGTCCCCGCGTCACCCCAGCCGCTCCCCCCACCGGTACAGGCCCTGCTCGACGCCCTGACGCCAACGGCCCCCACGGCCCCGCCCGGCCCGCCCGCCCGGCCGGCGAAGGCGGCCCCCATGGCCTGCTCGGGCTGACGACCGGGCCCGAACGGGCGGAAGGGCCAGAGCCCTCCAAGCGCTCCCAGCGCTCCAGAGGGGCCGACCGGCCCGCACCGGCTTGACGACCCGCGCCGGCCCGGCCCGCCCGCCCCGCCGACGCCTACCGCTACCGCTGCCGCTGCCGCCAGGCCTCCGTGGCAGCCCGGTCGGCGGCGTCCAGGTTCACCGGCGCGCCCGTCTCGCCGAGGGCGGCCCCCAGCGCGGCGAGCGAGGCCCGGACCACGCCCGGCGCGGCGTCCGGGCCGTAGTGGTTGACCCGGACCATCTCCTTGGCCAGCGCCCCACCGCCCGCGACCAGTGGCAGCGACGGCTTAGCCTCCAGGGCCCTCGCGACGAGCTCGGACGCGTCGACGCCCGCCGGGGTGCGCAGCGTCGTGGCCACCGGGGCGGCGTCCTGCGCCTCGTACACATACGGCTCCAGACCGCCGCCGAGCGCGAGCGCACCCGCGCGCGTCGCCGCCGCAGCAGACGCGTGGCGGTCCATCAGCGCGTCCAGTCCCTCCGCCTCGACGCGCTCCAAACACGCCTCCAGCGCCAGCATCTCCAGCTGCGCGGGCGCGTGCAGCAGCGCCCTGCGGCCGCCGTCGATCCAGCGCTCCTTCCAGTCGAGGAGCGAGAGGTACGAACGGCGGGGAGCGCGCGGATTGGCGGCGAACCGCTCCCACGCCCGCTCGCTCACCGACACCGCCGAGACGCCCGCCGGGCCACCCATCGCCTTCTGCGCGCCAATCACGCACAGGTCCACGCCCCACGCGTCCGGCAGCAGCGGCTCCGCGCCCACCGACGCGACCGCGTCGAGCATGAACAGCGCGCCGTGCGCCCGTACCACCTCACCGATCCCGGGCACCGGGTTGGTGTTGCCGGTCGCCGCCTCCGCGTGGACCAGCGACACGAAGTCGATCTCCGGGTGCCGGTCGAGGGCATGGGCGACCTGGTCCGCGCTCACCGCCGTGTGGAACGGAACCTCCAGGTCCACCACCGTCGCGCCGCAGTCCCGCAGCCAGTCGCCGAAGGTCTGCCCGTACGGGCCCGTCACCACGTTCAGCGCGGTGGAGCCGGGCCGCGCGCCGCTGCGGATACAGCCCTCCAGCGGCAGCAGCGCCTCACCCTGCGTGATCACGACGTCCTGCCCGGTGGAGAGCAGCGCGGCCACACGCCGCTCGATCGCCGCGAAGCGGTCGGCGGTCAGCGGGGCGAGGTCGAGGAGGGGATGCGTCACGACGGGGCTCTTTCTGCTCTCTGACGGGCTGTTCTCGTACGGGTCTTGTCTGGTCTCGTACGCGGTCTCGTACGCGGTCTCGTACGGGTCTCGTACGGGTCTCGTACGGGTCTTGCGCGGCCTGCTCCGCCGAGGGTACTTCCGCCCTCGTAGAGTGCTGGACATGAGCGTGGTGCTGCATGTGACGGGCCGGGTGCTGGTCGGACCGGAGGACGTCCGGGACGAGCTGTGGGTCATCGACGGCCGGGTCACCTACGACCGGCCCGCACGTGCCGAGGACGTCAGGACCGTGACGGGCTGGGCTCTCCCGGGTCTCGTGGACGCGCACTGCCACGTCGGGCTGGACGCCAACGGGGCGGTGGACGAGGCCACCAGCGAGAAGCAGGCGCTGACCGACCGGGACGCCGGCACGCTGCTGATCCGCGACGCCGGGTCCCCGGCCGACACCCGCTGGATCGACGCCCGCGAGGACCTCCCGAAGATCATCCGCGCCGGCCGGCACATCGCCCGCACCCGCCGCTACATCCGCAACTACGCCCATGAGATCGAGCCGGCCGACCTCGTCGCGTACGTCGCCCGGGAGGCCCGTCGCGGCGACGGCTGGGTCAAGCTCGTCGGCGACTGGCTGGACCGCGAGAGCGGGGACCTGGGCGCCTGCTGGCCGCGCGCCGAGGCGGAGGCGGCGATCGCGGAGGCGCACCGGCTCGGCGCCCGCGTCACCGCGCACTGCTTCGCCGAGGAGTCGCTGCGCGACCTGGTGGAGGCCGGCATCGACTGCGTCGAGCACGCGACGGGCCTCACCGAGGACACGATCCCGCTGTTCGCCGAGCGCGGTGTGGCCATCGTGCCGACGCTCGTCAACATCGCCACGTTCCCGAAGCTGGCGGCCGGGGGAGAGGCCAAGTTCCCGCGCTGGGCCGACCACATGCGCCGCCTGCACGAGCGCCGGTACGACACCGTGCGCGCCGCGTACGACGCGGGCGTCCCCGTGTTCGTCGGCACCGACGCGGGCGGCTCCCTGGCGCACGGCCTGGTCGCCGCCGAGGTCGCCGAACTGGTCAGGGCCGGCATCCCGCCCCTGGAGGCCCTGTCGGCGACCTCGTGGGCGGCGAGGGCCTGGCTGGGGCGGCCCGCCCTGGAGGAGGGCGCCCCGGCGGACCTGGTCGTCTACGACGAGGACCCGCGCGCGGACGTCCGCGTCCTGGCGGCGCCCCGGCGCGTGATCCTCAACGGCCGCGTCATCGAGTGAGGAACAGCAAGCGCGCCCGCTTCTCCACGAGGTGGACCTCCGGCAGCACGATCTCCGGCAGGACCACCTCGGGGCCCACCTCGAACCCGTTGCGCGCGAGCAGCGCGATCGCCTTGTCGTTCGCGGCGTCCGGCTCCGCCACGATCCGCCGGTGCCCGGTGAGCGCGAACGCGACCAGGACGGACACCAGATGGGACGAGAAGCCCCGCTGCGGCGCGTTCGCGGGCGCGATCAGCAGATGGACCCCGATGTCGCCCGGCTGGACGTCGTAGCACTCGCTGACGCGGTCGGCCTGCGGCTCGTACGTCTGGAAGAGCGCGACCGGCACGCCGTCCCGGTGCGCGAGGAAGGCGTGGTGGGTGGTGAGCGAGTCGAGGTGCGCGTAGATCTCCCGCACGTCCTCGACGGTCGCCTCCCGCATGCCCCAGAAACGGGCCCGCTCCTCGCTCACCCAGCCGTGCAGCAGCTCCGCGTCGCGCGCGGGGTCGACGGGGACGAGGCGGACGGTCCCGAAGCCGTCGATGCTCTGCTCGTACACGCACTCAGTAGTGCTCATCATGCTCCTTGCTGAGCTGGTTCCAGTCGGTGACGACGGGGGCGAGGCCGCCCCGGAGCCACAGGGGCAGTTGGTCGCGCCGGTGCGGGTCGCCGGGCACGCCCGAGGCGCCGAGGGGCACCACCCAGAGGCTGTCCTCGCGCCGGGCCAGGTCCCAGACGTAGCGGGCGGCCGGGCCGCGGGCGCTGCGGTCGGTCAGACCGGGCACGGACGACGTGGACAGGACGCAGTCGTGGTCGCCGTCCACGCCCGGCCAGTCGTCGTCGGCGTCCGGCAGCGCCGCCCAGGGCGCGAGGCGGTGCGTGGCGCCCCACGGCCGCGGCTCACCGGCCGCCGCCACCTCTTCGAGGGCGGCGCGGACGGCCGCCGCCCGGTCGGCCGCAGGGACGGGGCCGGTCGTCAGCAGGGTCTCCAGGGCGTAGGCGATACGCGGGACCAGGGCCAGCCACGGCTGGAACAGCGCGGGGTACGCGGGTGGCTCGGCCAGCACGTTCAGCGCGGGATGCGCGGCGAGGCGGCGTACGACCACCGTGCGCACCGCCGCGTATGAGGCCGCGTCAGTGCTGTCGGCGGCCATGCGCCGGTCCCAGCGCAGCAGCCGGTCGCGCAGCTCGGCGGCCTTCGGGGTGAGCCCGTCGAGCCCGCCGGCGAGGGACAGCAGGGGCCGGGCCGAGGCCAGCAAGGTGTCCATGTGGACGGTCGCCATGTCGGGGGCGGTCCAGTCCGTGCGCTGGTGCAGCAGGTGGGCGATGCGGTGAGCCCGGTGCGGTGGCGCGAACTCGATGCCGAGCGGCGCCGCGAGCCCGCGCTCGTTCGCCATCACCGCCACGCCGTCCACGGGCCGGCGGGGCAGCGGTTCGTGGCGGCCGCGCCACTCGTGGCCGGGCTCCCAGGCCGGGACGACGCGCAGCCGGTTGTCGCGGTGGCGCAGCGGGACGTGGCCGGCGACCCGGTGCAGGGTGCCGCCCTCGGTGTCCGCGGCCTGGACGACGTTGACGGGCTCGACCCACCGGTCGACCGCCGCGTCGACGTCGGCGACGGTGCGGGCGGCGAGCAGGGCGGGCAGCGCGGCGAACCCGAGCTCGCCGGTGACGCGCGGCGGGTAGCGCAGGCTGATGGCCCCCTCGTCGCCGTCGATGACGACGGGCCCGCGCTCGGTCTCGATCACCTCGACGGTGACCGGCTCGGCGCCCTTGACCGCGATGGTCTCGGTGTGGACGCGGGCGGGCGCCCAGCCGTCCGGGCCGAGGGCCTGGGTCCGTCCCTCGTGGCGGCGGAGCTGCTCGCGGTACAGGTCCTGGTAGTCGGCCATGGCGTTGGTGATCGCCCAGGCGACCGTGCCGGTGTGCCCGAAGTGCGCGAGGCCGGGTACGCCCGGGACGGCGAGCCCGACGACGTCGTACGCGGGGCAGGCCAGCCGGATCTGCTGGTACACACCCGGTGACTCGATGAACCGGTGCGGGTCGCCCGCGATGAGCGCCGCCCCGGTGGCGGTGCGCTCGCCGGTCACCAGCCAGCCGTTGCTGCCGGAGGTGGCGGGGCCGTCGGTCGCGAACAGCTCGGCGTGCTCCTCGCCGAGCCGGCCGGCGACGTGGTCGCGCCACAGCTTGGTGGGGAAACCGGCGAACAGGATGTGCGTCGACAGCCACACCGCGAGGGGCGTCCACGGCTCCCAGACGCCGGGGGCGAGCCCGGTCGCGGCGAACTCCGGTGCGCGGCGGGCACCGCGCGCAAGCCCGGCGTTGACCCCGTCCACGTACGCGCACACCCACGTACGCGTCGGCTCGTCGAGCGCGTCGAAGCAGCGCCGCGCGGTGTCGGCCAGCCGGGAGCGGCGGGCGAAGACGTCCCACTCGACCGCCTCGGCGCCGAGGAAGGCGGCCGTGGTGCCCTGGGCGCGGTGCCGCTCGACCTCCAGCTGCCAGGCCCGGTCCAGGGCGGTGGTGCGGCCCTGCGCGCGGCTGAGTTCCAGCGCGTCGTCCGCGCGGAGATGCGGGATGCCCCAGGTGTCCCGGTAGACCTCGATGCTCACTCTTGTCCCGATCTCTTTAGGTAAGGCTGCCCTAACTTAAGCTGATGGTGGCGCCAGAAGCAATCCGAGGGTCGGGTTGACGTGCCGTGACGCTGACTGGTCGCTCCTCGTTGAGCACTTTCCATGTGCCGCGCCCGTGTCGCGCGACTCCTGAGGTTCCAGCGAACGCCCGTGCCGAATGATTCGAATACGGGAGCGGAAAGCACCCTTTGGGGTGAACTAGCTCCAGGTGCCCGCCGGTTCACTCTCCGTGCGTAAAGATTCGGGTGTCTCACGTCGCCGCCGCTCACGTGTTCCCCGTGGGCGAGGGCCGGCGACACCATGTCTCCTGTGGGGGTTCCACCACCGTGAACAGCAACACCTTCCGCATGCCCGCACGCCGCTCCGCCGCCGCCGCGGCGGCCGTGGCGCTCGCCACCGGGCCCCTGGCCCTCGCCGCACCCACGGCGCACGCCACCGGCGGCGAAGGGCGTGCGAGCGCGGCCGTCCTGCGCACCGGCCTGGACGTGTCCCTGCTCAACAAGACCGTGAACGTGCCGCTGAAGGCCACGCTCAACGAGGTCACGGCACCCGCCAGTGCCGAGAAGACCGCGCTCACCGTCACGCTCGACGGGGTCGACGGGGGCAGGCCGGTCAGCGTGCTGCGCGCCGACGTCGCGAGCGCGAAGGCGACCGTGGACGCGCGCAGGGCGGAAGGCCGCGTCACCCTGGCCAACGCCAAGGTCCACGTCCCAGGCCTGGCCCTGCTCTCCGTCATCCAGCTCGAAAAGGTCACCTCCCGCGCGGTCTGCGAGGCGGGCAAGCGGCCGGTCGCCGAGGCGAACGTGCTCGGCCGGGTCACCGTCCTCGGCAAGAAGGTGACGCTGACGGCGGGCGGCCCGACCCGGGTCGACGTACCGGGCGTGGGGCAGGTGACGCTCGACCTGTCGCAGACCCGCACCACCTCCCGTACGGCCGCCGCCACCGCCCTGGCCCTCACGGTCTCGGTGAACCCGCTGAAGCTGAACGTCGCCGAAGTCACCGGCACGGTCACCCTCGCCGAAGCCACCTGCGAGTCGCCCAGGACGCCCGCGGCCGCCGAGCCCCCGGCGGCCAAGCCCGCCGGTGTCCAGCCCGCCGGCGTACAGCCCCAGACGGGAAGTGACCGCACCGAGGCCAACCTCGCCGAAACGGGTGGCAATTCGGCGACGCCCTACCTGGCGGGCGGCTCGGTCGCCCTCCTCGCCGCCGGCGCCGGCGCCCTGACCCTCACGCGCCGCGCCCGCGCCAGGTCCCGCGGCTGACCGGAGCGCGGGGGATACGGAACGTACGGGCGGCCTCCCTTGCCGGCGGAAGGCCGGAAGCCCGGCAAAGGCGGGGAGCCGCCCGTACACCCGTATCCGGCCATTCTTGCGGCTCTGTCGGTATGAGCACAGACTGGATGCGAGGGAGGCCACCTCTCAGTAAAGCAGGGGGCATTCCGTGGAAAAGTCATTGCAGATTCATCTTTCCGATGAAGAGGCCGACCCTGACCGGCTGCACGAGATGACCGAGTATCTGCGTCAGGATCTGCTCCAACTCGACGTCGACGATGTGACACCGCTGTCATCCGGAGACGTGCCGCCCGACGCGCGTGCCATGGGCGTCGTGGAAATCGGTGCGCTATTGGTGAGCCTGGGGCAATCCGCCACCGTACTGCGCCAGGTCGTCGTCACGGTGCACAACTGGTGGAGTAGGTGCCGCGAATCCCGGCCGTCCATGCGTCTGACGATGGACGGCGATGTGCTCGAAATATCCGAAGCCACACCGGACCAAGTGGCCAACGCCTTCGAGCTGTTCATCACACGCCACTCCGCTGTCGAGGCGTAGGGCCGCAGAGCCGTAGGGCCATGGAGCAGAGCCCTGGAGCAGAGCCTTGGAGCCGGGCATGGATGAGAGTCGACACGCTCTGATCATCGCCAATGACACCTACCAGGACGAAGGACTCCGGAGGTTGGTGTCGCCGGCCGAGGACGCCGTCGCGCTCGCGGGGGTCCTGGGCGATCCGCACATCGGAGCCTTCCGGGTGCAAGTGGTGCGGAATGAGCCCGCCCACGTCATTGCGATGCGCATTGACGACTTCTTCGCCGATCGCCGGCCCGGTGACACATTGGTGGTGCATTTCTCCTGTCACGGGCTCAAAAGCGAATCCGGGGAACTGTATTTCGCCGCCGCCAACACCCTCCCCCGGCGGCTGGCGTCCACCGCCGTCCCGGCGAGTTTCGTGCGGCGTTGCATGTCCGTCACCCGGGCCCGCAGTATCGCCCTGTTCCTGGACTGCTGTTACGGCGGCGCGTTCTCCCAAGGGGTCACCGCACGGGCCGCCGGTGACCTGAATGTGCTCGATTCCTTCTCCGGGGAGAAACTCGGCGGCGGACGAGGATGGGCCGTCATCACGGCATCGACCTCCATGGAGTACGCCTTCGAGGGCGCCCGGCTCGCCGACGACACGGGCCCGCACCCGTCCGTTTTCACCAACGCGCTGGTGTCCGGCCTCTCCACCGGTGAGGCGGATCTCGATGAGGACGGCCGCGTCTCCCTCGACGAGTTGTACGAGTACGTCTACGACCGGGTACGCCAGGAGAACCCGAACCAGACGCCCAGCCGCAGCGTCGACCTACAGGGTGACCTGTACCTCGCGCGCAGCCATCGGCGCCGGATCACTCCGGCTCCGGTGCCGGACGATGTGCGGGCGGCGATGCGCAGCGCGGACATCTACACCCGCCTCGGGGCCATCACGGAACTGCGGGCCCGTATGGAGAACGCGGACCTCTCCATCGCCGCGGGCGCCCGCGAGGCCCTGGCGGAGATGGCCCGCCACGACATCCGGGCGGTCGCGGAAGAGGCGCGCCGCGCCGTGAGCGAGGTGCGGGTCAACCCGTATCCGTCGAGCCTGCGCTTCGACCCGGTGCGTCAGCACGCGGACCCGCCCCGCCAGACCGTGCGCCTGCTCGGGCCGCCCCTGGCCCGCAGCTGCGCGCCGCATCCCAAGCCGGACTGGCTGCGGGCGGTGGAGACCCCGGAAGGGCTGGAGGTGTGCGTGGAGACGTCCGGCACCGGACGGCTCAGCGGTGACATCGTGCTGAAGGGCGTCGCGGGCGAATCGGTGGTGCACGTCGACGCCGAGGTGCTCCCGGCCGAGGAGACGGCGACCGAGGGGGCCCCGGCTCCGGAGGCGGGCCCGGAAGCCGCGCCCGAGGCGGTCGCGGAAGAGGCGGGCGCAGACGAGGCCGGCGCGGAACAGGCGGGCGCAGAGGAGGCCGGTGCGGAACAGGCGGGCGCGGAAGGGACCCCGGAGGCGGCCCGCTCCTCGCCCGAAGCCCCGACGAGGCCCTCGTCCCCGCCGCCCACGCCCCCGGCCGCCACGCCCCCGTCCCGAGAGCCACCGCAGCCCCGTCCGGCCCCCGAACGCCCAGCCTCCGCGGAGGCGCCGACCATGGCGTGGCCAGTGCCGCCACCGCCCCCGCCGCCGCAACCGGAACAGCGCCGCCCGTCACCGTCACCGTCGCCGGAGCCCCAGTGGCCGGCCGCCGAAGCGCGGCGCGAGCGCGCGCGCCCGGCGACGCCCGCCGGGGGCGGAACCCGGTACAAGGCCCTGCGCGCGCCCGCGCTCGGCGTCGGTGCCCTGGCACTGGCCATCGCTTCCCTGGCCACAGGTATCAAGGCCGTGATCGACGCGTTGGCCCTCGCGCGGGCCGGGCATGCGTGGGAGCCGTACATCAGGGACCATCTCGACAAGGCGACGATGGGTGACCTGGTGTTCTGCCTGATCGCGGCGCTCGTCTCGCTCGCGCTCGTCGGCCTCGCGCGCTACGACCTGCGCAACTCCACCGGGCTGTACAGCAAGCAGTCCTCGGCGACCACCAGTCTCCTCGCCTGGTCGGCGAAGCTGCTCGCCCTGCCGGTGTTCATCGTGGCCGTCCTCGCAATCATCGCCGTATTGGTCGTGGTCTAGTCCCGTGAGGTCTGGATCCCGCGAGGTCTGGCTCCCGCGACATTCTGGATCCCGCGAGGTTTGGATCCCGCGAGGTCTGGATCCGGTGAAATCTAGCCCCCGTGAGGTCTGGATCCGGTGAGGTCTAGCCCCCGTGAGGACTGGCTCCCGCGAGGTTCTGCATCCCGTGACGCGTCAGCGGCCCTCCGCGCACCCCGCCATCACCAGTGCCTGGTCCAGCGCCTGGAGGAAACGGTTCGTCGTCACCCGGTCGCGGACCGCCAGCCGCAGCCACTGCGGGCCCAGGCCCGGGAACGTGTCGCCGCGCCGGGCCGCGAAGCCCAGCGAGCGCAGCCGCTCCCGCACCACGTCCGCGCCCTCGATGCGGACCAGCACGAACGGCCCCTCCGCCGCCGTCACCGCCCGCACCTCGTCGAACTCCGCCAGCCCCGCCAGCAGGTGCGCCCGTTCCACGGCTGTCCGGTGGGCCGCGTGCTCCGCCTCCGCCAGCGCCGCCCGCGACATGCACGCCTCGGCGGCCGCCAGCGCCGGCGAGGAGACCGGCCACAGCGGCTGCGCCCGCTCCAGTGCCGTCACCGTCCCCGGCTCGCCCAGCACGTATCCGATCCGCAAGCCCGCCAGGCCCCACGTCTTGGTGAGGCTGCGCAGCACCACCAGACCCGGCACGTCCGTCCGCCCCGCGAGCGCCTCCCGCTCACCCGGGACCGCGTCGATGAAGGCCTCGTCCACCACCAGCGTCCGCCCGGGCCGGGCCAGCCGGGTCAGTACGGCGGCCGGGTGCAGGACCGACGTGGGGTTGGTGGGGTTGCCCACCACCACCAGGTCCGCGTCCTCGGGCACCGCCGCCGGGTCCAGCCGGAACCCGTCCTCCTCGCGCAGCAGCACCCGCCGCACCTCGTGCCCCGCGTCCCGCAGCGCCGCCTCGGGCTCCGTGAACTGCGGGTGCACCACCACCGGCCGCCGCACCGGCAGCGCCCGCGCCAGCAGCACGAACGCCTCCGCCGCGCCCGCCGTGAGCAGCACCCGCTCGGCCGGCAGCCCGTGCCGCTCGGCGACGGCGGCCCGCGCGGCCCGCCCGTCGGGATAGGCGGCCAGCCCGGTGAGGGAGTCCGCGATGCGCTCCCGCAGCCACGCGGGCGGGGTGTTCGCACGGACATTGACCGCGAGATCGGTCAGCTTCTCGTCCCGGACCTCCACGTCACCGTGGTGACGCAGGTCGGGGCTATCGGTGTGGGTATGCATGGCCGCCATCGGGTGGGTGGGGGGTGGGGGGAAGAACCGTCGAGCGCTTCAGCGCTCACTGTCTAAAGACTCTGACGCGGGCCGTGCTGTCAACGCCGTTTCCCCAGCCGTGTACCCGGGCACCACATTCAACAACCGCCTGCGCGCCACCGCACACGTCACGCGCGCCGGTTTTGTCGCCTTCCGCTTCGGTACGAGCAGTTCGCCCCCACCCGCCAGCGCCGCCGCCTCCGCCACCGACGGCGTTCCCACGGCCGCCAGCGCCATATCGGACGGATGCGGTACGGCGACGAGGGCCAACTCCCGCGCCGGGTAGGCCCGCAGCGGCACGCCGAGCCGCGCCGCGGCGCCCATGATGCCCGCCTCGTCCGCCTTCGTGTCGACCGTCGCCAGCTCCACCACCGCGGACACCGGCAGCCCCGCGCCCCGCAGCGTCTCCTCGATCAACCCGAGGACCGCACCGGCGGACACCCCGCGCCCGGCCCCCACGCCGACCACCAGGCTCATGGCGTACAGAACTCCACGAACCGCCGCGCCGTCCGCGGCACCGCCGCCCAGTGCGTATGCACGTAACTCGCGTGCACCCCGCCCTGTACGAAGCCCTCCACGCGGCGCTCCGGCTGCCGCAGCCCCCACGCGGGCACCGGGCCCGCGCCCGGCTCCAGCACCGTGCGGTGGAACTCGTGCCCCCGCATCCTGGTCCCGGCCGCCGCGAGCGGGCTGTCGTTGACCGCGACGGCGTCCCGGTAGCCCAGCGTCAGCCGCTGGGACATGCGCGCGTCGGCGTCGAGCACCCCGCACATGGGCTTGCCGTCCAGCGAGCGGGCCAGGTACAGCAGTCCGGCGCACTCGGCGGCGACCGGCGCGCCCGATGCGGCCAACTCGACCACGGCTTTACGCAATGGGGAGTTGTCCGACAATTCGGAACCGTACATCTCGGGAAAACCGCCACCGATGACCAAGCCGCGCGTCCCCTCGGGCAGTTCCTCGTCGTGGAGAGGATCGAAGGGAGCGACCTCGGCCCCGGCGGCCGTGAGCAACTCGGCGTGCTCGGCGTACGAAAACGTGAACGCGGCCCCGCCCGCGACGGCGATGACCGGCCGGGACCCCCCGGCAGTGGGCAGCGACCCACCACCGGCGTGCGGCCGAACCGCACCCCCCGGGTCCCACGCCTCCGCGCGCAGCTCCGGAGCCGACCGCGCCAGCGCCAGCAGCGCCTCCAGGTCGCAGCCCGCCCGCACCTGCTCCGCCTGCGCCGCGACCGCCTCCACGGCGGCCGCTTGCCGCTCCGCCACCGGCACCAGCCCCAGGTGCCGCGACGGCGTCGCCACCGCCGGCGCGCGCCGCAGCACGCCCAGCACCGGAACGCCCGACTCGCCGAGCGCCTCACGCAGCAGGTGCTCGTGCCGGTCGGTGGCCACCTTGTTGAGGATCACCCCGCCGATCCGCACCTCGGGGTCCCACGACGCGAACCCGTGCACCAGCGCCGCCACCGACCGCGACTGCGACGAGGCGTCCACCACCAGCACCACCGGCGCCCGCAGCAGCTTCGCGACCTGCGCCGTGGACGCCAGCTCGCCCTGGTCGGCGGCGCCGTCGTACAGCCCCATCACGCCCTCGACGACGGCCAGGTCACAGCCGCGCGCGCCATGCGCGAAGAGCGGCGCGATCAGCTCCGTACCGCACATGTAGGCGTCGAGGTTGCGGCCCGGGCGGCCGGTGGCGAGCGCGTGGTAGCCCGGGTCGATGTAGTCCGGCCCCACCTTGTGCGGGGACACGGCCAGCCCACGGCCGGCGAACGCGGCCATCAGGCCGGTCGCCACCGTGGTCTTGCCCGCGCCCGACGACGGCGCGGCGATGACGAGACGTGCTACCACTCGATGCCCCGCTGGCCCTTCTGACCGGCGTCCATCGGGTGCTTGACCTTGGACATGTCGGTGACGAGATCGGCGAAGTCCAGCAGCTCCCGCGGCGCGTTGCGGCCGGTGATGACCACGTGCTGGGTGCCCGGACGGTCCCGCAGGACCTGGATCACCTCGGCGGTGTCGACCCACCCCCAGTGCATGGGGTACGCGAACTCGTCCAGGACGTAGAACCTGTAGGTCTCCGCGGCGAGATCGCGCTTGACCTGCTCCCAGCCCTCCCGCGCCTTCTCCTCGTTGGAGAGCTCGGAGTCGCGCTGGATCCAGGACCAGCCCTCGCCCATCTTGTGCCAGTCGACGCTGCCGCCCTCGCCACTCGCACCGAGCACCTTCAGCGCGTTCTCCTCGCCGACCTTCCACTTCGCCGACTTGACGAACTGGAACACCCCGACCGGCCAGCCCTGGTTCCAGGCGCGCAGCGCCATTCCGAAAGCCGCCGTCGACTTCCCCTTGCCGATGCCGGTGTGCACCATCACCAGCGGACGGTTGCGGCGCTGGCGGGTGGTGAGGCCGTCGTTCGGTACGACGGCCGGCTGTCCCTGCGGCATTAAGCGGCCCTCCCAGTAGTTGCTCGGACATCCCTCACGAGACCCGCGATCGAGTCCGCGCGCAGTTCGTCGAGGGTGACGGCGGTGCCGCCGAGGTTACGTGCCAGCTCGGCGGCGAGCCCCAGCCGTACCGGCCCCCTCTCGCAGTCCACGACCACGGAGGCGGTGCCCTCGGCGGCGTGCAGCCCGGCCGCGCGGGCGGCCAGCCGCAACGGCTCCGGCCCGCCGGTCGCCCGGCCGTCCGTGACCACGACCAGCAGCGGGCGGCGCGACGGGTCACGCAGCCGCTCCACGCGCAGCACGTCGTGCGCCTTCAGCAGCCCGGCCGACAGCGGGGTGCGCCCACCCGTCGGCAGCTGCTCCAGGCGCGTGGCGGCCGCGTCCACCGACGACGTGGGCGGCAGCGCCACCTCGGCGGACGAGCCCCGGAACGTGACCAGGCCGACCTTGTCCCGCCGCTGGTAGGCGTCCAGCAGCAGCGACAGCACGGCACCCTTCACCGCGCCCATCCGCTGCCGGGCCGCCATCGAACCGGACGCGTCCACCGCGAACAGCACCAGGTTCCCCTCGCGCCCCTCGCGCGTCGCCTGCCGCAGATCGTCGCGCCGTACGACCAGCCCGGGCCCGGACCGGCCGCGCGCCCGCTGGTGCGGGGCGGCCGCCTGGACGGTCGCCGCCAGGTGCAGCTTGGTCAGCGCCCCGTGCGGGCGCCGCGCCCCGGTCGTCCTGCCCTGCTCGGTACGGGCACGCGAACGGCGCCCCGCCGCGCCCTCCCCGAGGCCGGGCACGCTCAGCATCTTCGTACGGAACGGCTCGGCGGCCCTGGCGGGGGACTGCTCGGCGCCACCGGGGCCGGCGGCGGGAGCCGGTGCCCGGTCGGGGGCCTGCTGGGGGGCCTGGTCGGGGGCCGGTGCCTGGTCGGGGGCCGCCGATTCGTCGGACGGCGCTCCGCCCTGCGGCGGCACACCGCCCCCGCCCCCGCCACCGGGACCGTCGCCCGGCCCCGGGTCCGGGTCCGGATCGGGGTCGTCGTCCCCGCCGCCGAACTCCTCCAGCGTCTCGTCCAGCTTGTCCTGATCGAGCCCGGGCGCGTCGAAGGGGTTGCGCCTGCGCCGGTGCGGCAGCGCCAGCAGCGCCGCCTGCCGTACGTCCTCCGACGTCACATCCGTACGCCCCGCCCACGCGGCCAGCGCCGTCGCCGTACGCGCCATCACGATGTCGGCGCGCATACCGTCCACCTCGAACGCCGCGCACGTCGCCGCGATCTGCCGCAGCGCCTGGTCCCCGAGCGTCACGGCCGGCAGCAACTCCCGCGCGGCGACGATCCGCTCCCGCAGCGCGGCCTCCTCGCCGGCCCAGCGCGCCGCGAAGGCGGCCGGGTCGTCGTCGTACGCGAGCCTGCGCCGCACGACCTCCACGCGCTGCTCGGGTTCCCGGGAGGCCGCGACCTCCACGGTGAGGCCGAACCGGTCGAGCAACTGCGGCCGCAGCTCGCCCTCCTCCGGGTTCATGGTCCCCACCAGCAGGAAGCGCGCGGCATGCCGTACGGAGACGCCCTCGCGCTCGACGTACGAGGCACCCATGGCGGCGGCGTCGAGCAGGAGGTCGATCAGGTGGTCATGGAGGAGGTTGACCTCGTCCACGTACAGGATGCCGCGGTGCGCGGCGGCGAGCAGTCCCGGCTCGAACGCCTTCACGCCCTCGGCGAGTGCCCGCTCGATGTCGAGGGCACCGACGAGCCGGTCCTCGGACGCGCCCACGGGGAGTTCGACCATGCGCGCGGGCCGCGACGACGCCGTACCGGCCTCGTGAGGGCCGTCCGGGCACTGCGGATCAGGCGTACCCGGGTCGCAGCTGAAGCGGCAGCCCGCGACGACGGCCACCTCGGGAAGCAGGTCCGCCAGCGCCCGCACCGCCGTGCTCTTCGCCGTGCCTTTCTCGCCACGGACGAGTACGCCACCGACCGCCGGGCTGACGGCGTTGAGCAGCAACGCCAGCCGCAGGTCGTCCATGCCGACGACGGCGGTGAACGGGTATCGGGTGCTCATGCTGTGATCGCTCCTTCGAGTGGCTTCCATCCGGGTTCGGAGGAGTTGTCCTGGGGGCGCGGCAGGCTGCGGTTCTCGCTCCCGGCCCTGGCGGGGATGGCCCGTCGTTCGACGCACCCGGGCCCGGCGAGGACACGTGCTCCCCGCGCACGCGGGGATCGTGCGGGGCCGGTCACGGCGCCCCCGGCGGGACGAACGGCAGCCCTGCCGGGGCGCCCTGCTCGATGAGCTTCCACAGCGCGTCCGTGTCCGCGTGTTCCTCGATCAGGTCGCCGAGCCGGTCCAGCTGCTCCTCGCGCAGCGTGCCGAACGACGTGTCGGGCGCCGGTACGAAACGCCGGCCCGCCGCCCGCGCCACCTCCCGCAGGAACGCCCGCCGGAAGCCGTCGCTCTCCAGCGAGCCGTGCCAGTGCGTGCCCCACACGGCCCCGACGCGGCACCCGTCCAGGAAGCCTTCGCCACCCAGCACCTCCGCCACGCCGTGGTGGATCTCGTACCCCTCGACGGGCTCACCGAGGGCCTCACCGACCGGCCGGGCCAAGGTCTTGCCGGGCGCGAACCGCACCCGTACCGGCAGCAGCCCCAGCGCCTCGACCTCACCGGCCCGGGATTCGACGTCGTCCTCGATCCGCTCGCCCAGCACCTGGAAGCCGCCGCAGATGCCCAGCACCGGGCGGCCCTCGGCGGCGCGGCGCACCAGCGCCTGGGCCAGGCCGCGTTCACGCAGCCACGCCAGCGCCCTGACCGTGCCGCGCGTGCCGGGCACGACGACCAGGTCCGCGTCGGTGAGCTCCTCCGGCCGGTCCACGAACCGCACCACGACGCCCGGTTCGGCCGCCAGCGCGTCCACGTCGGTGAAGTTCGACATCAGCGGTACGGCGCAGACGGCGACGCGCAGCACGTCCTCGCCGACCGGCGGGGCGACGACCGACTCGCGCACCGCCCCCCGCAGGGACACGCGAAGCCCGTCCTCCTCGTCGATGCCGAGGCCGTGCGCGTACGGCAGGACGCCGAAGGTACGCCGCCCGGTCAGGCCCAGCAGCATGTCGAGGCCGGGCTCCAGCAGGGTCACATCGCCCCGGAACTTGTTCACCAGATAGCCCGCGACCAGTTCCTGGTCCTCGGGCGCCAGCAGCGCCGTCGTACCGAAGAACTGCGCGAACACCCCGCCCCGGTCGATGTCCCCGACCACGAGGACCGGGAAGCGCGCGGCGCGCGCGATGCCCATGTTGACGATGTCGGTGCGGCGCAGGTTGATCTCGGCGGGGCTGCCCGCGCCCTCGCAGATGACGGCGTCGTACGTGTCCCTCAGCCGCTGGAGGCAGTCGAGGACGGGCTCCATCAACTCGCGCTGCCGGCCGCCGTGGTAGCCGCGCGCGCTCAGCTCGCCGACCGGCTTGCCCATCAGCACCACCTGGCTGGAGCGGTCGCTGCCCGGCTTGAGCAGCACGGGGTTCATCAGCGCGGTGGGCTCCACCCGCGCCGCCTGCGCCTGCATGGCCTGGGCACGCCCGATCTCCGCGCCCTCGTGCGTCACGAACGAATTGAGGGACATGTTCTGCCCCTTGAACGGCGCGACCCGCACGCCCTGCCGTACCAGCCAGCGGCAGATGCCGGCCGTGACGACGCTCTTGCCCGCGTCGGACGTGGTGCCCGCGACGAGCAGCCCCCCACCACTCATGTACGCCTCCGCTTCCCGGCCCTCAGGGCCAGTCGCCCACCCACGCACACGGCGAGGCTGAGGGCACTCACCCGGCGCGACAGCCGCACCGCCCGTTCGATGTCCGCCACCTCGACGGCCCTTCCGCCCCCGTTGAGCACGGGCCGGTGCTCGACACGGCCGCCGTACGACAGGGTGCCGCCGAGCCGTACGCCCAGCGCGCCCGCGAACGACGCCTCCACGGGCCCGGCGTTCGGGCTCGGGTGCTTGGCCGCGTCGGCCCGCCAGGCCCGTACCGCGCCGCGCGGGTTCCCGCCCGCGACCGCAGCCAGGGCGGCCGTCAGCCGGGCGCCGGGCCAGCCGGCCACGTCGTCGAGGCGGGCCGAGGCCCAGCCGAAGCGGCGGTAGCGCGGCGACTTGTGGCCGACCATCGCGTCCAGGGTGTTCACCGCCCGGAAGGCGACCAGGCCCGGGACGCCGCCGATGGCGCCCCACACGAGGGCGCCGACCACGGCGTCGGAGGTGTTCTCGGCGACCGACTCCACGACCGCGCGGGCGATACCGGGGCGGTCCAGGGCCTGCGGGTCACGCCCGCACAGGTGCGGCAGCCGCTCCCGGGCCACCTCCAGGTCACCGGCCGCCAGCGCGCCGCCGATCGCGCGGGCCTCGCGCCCCAGCGACGTACCGCCGACGACGGCCCACACCGAGGCGGCGGTCAGCGCGACGGAGGCGGCGCCCCGGTCGCGTACCGCGCGGGCGGCCAGCGCCGCGGCACCGGCCGCGCCCCCGGCGCACACCGCGGCGTGCAGTACGCCCCAGGCGCGGTGGTCACGCCACAGCACGCCCTCGACGCGCGCCGCGGCGCGCCCGAAAGCGGCCACGGGGTGGCCACGGCGGGGATCGGCGAGGAGCAGGTCGGCGGCGAGCCCTGCGGCCGCACCGTACGCGAAGACGCGGTCACCGCGCATGGGTTCTCGATGCGCTCGATGCTGTCGAGACTCTCGATGGTTTCGATGCTTCCGAGGCAGCGCGAAGGCAGCCGGGCATGCTGATGTCCTCACTCAGGGTCCGCGCCCTGGCTCGACGTGACCGGCGACGAGAGTTCCTGACTCATCCGGCTCCGCGGGCGTGCCTCGGGGCCGGACTCACAGTGGCGGGACCGCGCCGGATTCGCACCGGCTTCCTCTCCTGCCGCCGTAATGGCCCCGGCAGTCCACCACGGCCCGCGAACGCCCGTCAACTCGCCGTTGACCTGCGGCGGGAGGTGTGCCGAGGCACACACCCGCGCGCGGCGGCGGACATGGCGGCGGCAATGACGGCGGACATGGCGGCGCCCCCGGAACGCGGAACCGTTCCGGGGGCGCCGACAGCGCGTGCGGCCGTCGTCAGGTGACGATCAGGTAGATCCCGTACGCCACCGCGGCCGCGCACAGCGCGAAGCAGGCGTACGCGCCCGTGCGTGCCAGGACGGCGGAGCCGCCGTTCGCCGAGGCCGTCTCCTGCTTGGAGAGGCCGGCGATGCCGAGGGTGAACAGGCCCACGAGGGCGACGGTCGCCACGAGGCTGACGCCGAAGACGGCGCCGAGAGCTGCCCAGTCGATCTTCATGCGGTTCTTTCCTTACACCGTGGCGGCGGGAGCCGGGCTGGCGGACGCCGGGGCGGCGGACGCCGGGACGGCCTCACCGGCGGGAGCCGGGATGGTCGCCTTGAGGTCATCGGAGAGGGTGGTGCCGGCCGGCGGCGGGGTGACGGCCGCCATGGCGGCGGTCACGACACCGGCGGGCTCGGCGATCTCGTCGTCGGTGACGTTGGTGTGGTCGATGACCTGGCGGCGGGAGATCAGCCAGATCGCGGCACACGAGCCGATCAGGAACACCACGACGGCGCCGACGCCCCAGCCGCCCTGGCGCGCCACGAACTCCGCCGCCGCGGCGGCGAGGCCGGCCGCCGGGAGGGTCAGGCCCCAGGCGACGAACATCCGGGTCGCGGTCGACCAGCGGACCACACCGCCCTTGCGGCCGAGGCCCGCGCCCATCACCGCACCGGAGCACGAGTGGGTCGTGGAGAGCGAGAAGCCGATGTTGGAGGAGGCGAGGATGACGCTGGCCGCGCTGGTCTGGGCGGCGAAGCCCTGCTGCGGCTGGAGGTCGGTCAGGCCCTTGCCCATGGTCCGGATGATGCGCCAGCCGCCGAGGTAGGTGCCGAGCGCGATCGCCACGCCCGCGGAGACGATGACCCACATCGGGGGGTTGGAGCCCGGGGCGAGCACCCCGCCGGTGACGAGCGCGAGGGTGATGATGCCCATGGTCTTCTGCGCGTCGTTGGTGCCGTGCGCGAGCGAGACGAGACCGGCGGAGGCGACCTGACCGGCCCGGTAGCCCTTCTCGGTGGTCTTCCGGTCGGCGTTCTTGCCGAGCCTGTACGTCAGCCGGGCGGCGAACATGGCGGCGAGGCCGGCGACGAGCGGGGCGGCGATCGCGGGGATGAGCACCTTGGTGACGACCACGCCGCCGTTGACGCCGCTCAGGCCGACCGAGGCGATGGTGGCGCCGATCAGGCCGCCCATGAGGGCGTGCGACGAGCTGGACGGCAGGCCGACCAGCCAGGTCAGCAGGTTCCACAGGATGGCGCCGACGAGCGCCGCGAAGATCACTTCGGGTCGGATGCCGTCTTCGTTGACGAGTCCACTGGAGATCGTCTTGGCGACCTCCACGGACAGGAAGGCGCCGACCAGGTTGAGCACGGCGGACATGGCCACCGCCGTCTTGGGCTTCATCGCGCCGGTCGAGATGGTCGTCGCCATCGCGTTCGCGGTGTCATGGAAACCGTTCGTGAAATCGAACACGAGAGCTGTCACAACCACAATGGCGAGCAGCAGCGTGATGTGTTCCATTTACCCAGGCAATCGTTCGACGTCAGTGGCTTGGCGAACGTAGGCAACCTGAGTGAACGGAAGGTGAACTGGGTCGGGCGTCATGGTGTCCCCATTCGGGGCACAGCCATTCCGCTTACGGCCTCCGGCGGGGGCGTGACCCCGTCCGGCCCTGTCCGAATCCCGGAATTTGGGCGCATTCGGCCCTCTTCTCTCCCGTTGGCGCCCCTTCGCGAAGGCCCTCGGTCCCCCTCCTCGGACGCCGCGGAAGAGATTCTTGTCACCCCCCCCGCCCGCTGCCGGCCCGGCGCGCCCCGGGCTGACAGGATCGGACGCATGACACAGGACGCGACCGGGCGGGCGACCGAGCGGACAACCCAGCGGGCGACCGAGCGGGTGACCGAGCGGGCGATGGAGCGGGCGATCGAGCAGGCGTGGGACGCGCTGGTGGACACCGCCCGCAGAACGGTGACGGACGGCCTGGTCGTCGGCACCTCCGGCAACGTCTCCGCCAGGGTCGGCGACCTGGTCCTCGTCACCCCCAGCGGGGTCCCCTACGACCGGCTCACCCCGGCCGACACCGTCGCCGTCGATCTCGACGGCACCCAGCTACGCGGCGAGCTGGCCCCCACCAGCGAGCTGCCCATGCACCTGCGGATCTACCGCCACACCGCCGCCCGCGCCGTCGTCCACACCCACGCCGTGCACGCCACCGCCGTCTCCACCCTCGTCAGCGAGGTGCCACTGATCCACTACATGGCCGCGGCCCTCGGCGGCCCCGTCCGCGTCGCTCCCTACGCCCTGTACGGATCGGACGAACTGGCCGAGAACATGCTGCGCGCCCTCGACGGCCGCACGGGCTGCCTGCTGCGCAACCACGGAACCGTCACCTACGGGGACTCCCTGGACCAGGCCTACGACCGGACCGCCCAGCTGGAGTGGATGTGCCGCGTATGGCTCGCCGCCGGCTCCGTACCGGGACTGTCGCCCAGCCTGCTGTCGCCCGCCGAACTGGACGAGGTGGCGGAGAAGTTCCGCGGGTACGGCCAGCGCCGCTGAACCCCGCCCGGGTGACCCCGCCCACTGGCAGGCGGCAGCCCCGGCGCCGACACTGGAACGATGCGTCCGGCTACAGCGGCGGCAGCGGCCGTCTCGACCCTGATCGGTGCCGGCGCGGCCGCGGTGGCGGCCGGCCGGTACGCCAGTACCGCCGCGCTGAACGTGCCGCCCGGCCTGCCCCTGCCCGACGAGCCTCGGCTCACCGTGCACGCCACCGCCGCCGGCCAGGTCGCCCTGACGCGCTGCCTCGCCTCCCAGCGGCCCGGTACGTACGGCCTGTCCGGCCCCGATGTCCACGCGATCGTCGGCCCCGTCCTTCCGGACGTGCCGCACTCCGCCGACACCGTCGTACGCCGCCTGGAGAGCGTCCGGCGCGGCCACCTGGAGGTCGGCAGCCGCGTCAGGCTCACCCCGCAGCTCCACACCGGCACCCCCGCCGGGGCGCTCGGCCTGGACTACCAGGACGTCGAGATCCCCGGCGAACTCGGCACCCTGCCCGCCTGGTTCGTCCCCGCCACCCGCCTGACCTGGGTCATCACCGTCCACGGCATCGGCACCACCCGGGAGCACCCCATGAACCTGATGGGGTTCCTGAACCGGATGCGCCTCCCGGTGCTCGACCTCGCCTACCGCGGCGATCCCGGAGCCCCCCGGCCCGCCGACGGGCTCGGCCACCTCGGCGCCTCCGAGTGGCGCGACCTCGACGCCGCGATCCGCTACGCCGTGCGGTACGGCGCCGAACGCGTCATCCTCCACGGCTGGTCCACCGGCGCGTCCATGGCCCTGTACGCCGCCGCCGACGCGGGGCTGCGCGACCGGATCAGCGGCCTGGTACTCGACTCCCCGGTGCTGGACTGGGAGGCCACCCTGCGCGCCCTGGCCACCGCCCGCCGCGTCCCCGCGCCACTGCTGCCGCTCGCCGTCCGCGCCGCCCAGGGCAGCACGGGGGTGCGCGGCGACCGCCTCGCCGAAGCGGTGGACCCGTACCGCCTGCGCGTCCCGACCCTGCTCTTCCACGGCCCCGACGACCACCTCGCGCCCTGGCAGCCCTCCCGCGCGCTCGCCTCCCGCCGCGGCGACCTGGTCACCCTCCACACCGTCCCGAACGCCCCCCACGCCGCCATGTGGAACGCCGACCCCGACCGCTACGAAGAAACCCTCCGCCGCTTCCTCACCTCCCTCATCTAGGCCCACGCCAAAACCCCCCGCTCCCGGGCCACCCGCTCCCCGAGCCCACCCGCCGCCGAGCCCGACCCACTCCCCGAGCCGCCCCCACCCGCTCCGCGAGCCCACCCGCCGCCGAGCCCGGCCCGCTCCCCGAGCCCGCGCGCCAACCCGGCCCGCTCCGCGGCGCCCCCGGCCGCCCCGTG
>NZ_JAUEPL010000016.1 GCF_030406405.1 Streptomyces ficellus | reverse complement strand
CGAGGTCGGGGGTGTGCACGGTCAGTTCGTCGGCCTCGATGCCGGCCGAGTCCAGCCAGTCGAGGATGGAGCGCAGCTCGCGCTGGGTGCCGTCACTGGGGACCTGCAACGACAGCGACTCGTCGTCTGGCCCGGCGTCCACCGCGACGCCGGCGCGTGTGTCGGCGACGCGGGGACCGGGGCCGATCGGTACGGGGGCGCCGGGCAGCCGTACGGGAGGGGCGGGCGCCGCCTGTCCCGTACGCGGGTCGTTGCCGCCCCGCCAGGCGACGTCCCAGTCGCGGCCCGGCTCGGGGCGGGACCCGGGGCCGGAGTCCTGACGCGACCGGTCGGGGCCGGGCGCCGGCCGGGCCGGGGGCGCGGAGCGCGGCGCGGGCGGGGCCGAGGGGGGCGGCGGCGGGGCGCTGGGGCGGCCGCCCCGGCGCGTCTCGATCATCGCGGTGGCCCGCGACGGCAGCCACGCCGACGCCGTACCGCTGTCGTCGCTCCCCGAGAACAGGTGCGGCGCAAGCTGGGCCTGGAGGTCGGCGGGCGTGGGCCGCAACCCCGCCTCCATCCGCATGCACGACTCGATCAGCGGCCGCAGCTCGTCGGGCAGCCCCTGGAGGTCCGGGCCCTCGCGCAGCAGCATGAAGACCGTCTCGACCGGGTTGGCCCCGTGGAAGGGCGCGTGACCGGTCGCCGCGAACACGAGCGTCGAACCGAGCGAGAAGACATCGCTGGCGCCGGTCACACTGCGCGAGTCCCGCGCCTGCTCGGGCGACATGTAGGCGGGCGTCCCCACGGCGACGTTGGTCATCGTCAGCCGGGTGTTGGAGACGCCGGACGCGATGCCGAAGTCGATGACGCGCGGTCCGTCCTCCACGACGAGGACGTTGGAGGGCTTCAGGTCGCGGTGGACGAGCCCCGCGCCGTGGATGGACTGGAGGGCCTCGGCGATACCGGCCGCCAGCCAGCGCACCGCCTGGGCCGGCAGCGGCCCGCACTCATTCACTATCTCTTCGAGCGAGGGCGCCGGGACGTACGCGGTGGCCAGCCACGGCACGGCCGCCCGCGGATCGGCGTCCACCACGGCCGCCGTGTAGAAACCGGACACCGCCCGCGCGGCCTCCACCTCGCGCGTGAAGCGGACGCGGAACAGCTGGTCCTCGGCGAGCTCGGTCCGTACGGTCTTGATCGCCACCCGCCGCCCCGACGCCGACCTCGCGAGATAGACCAGGCCCATGCCCCCGGCACCGAGCCGGCCCAGCACCTCGAACGGGCCGATCCGTCTCGGGTCGTGCTGCGTCAGCTGCTCCACTTGCCTTGCCACCTCCCCGTAGGGGCCATGAGAGTACGGCCCCGTGCCCCCTGATTCTTCCTGTCCGCAGCGGTCGTTGCGAACCCGGGGGCGGATCGGGGTGTCTCACCCCGATCCGGACACCTCGGCCGTACGCCGGTCACGCCGCCCTGGGCTCGGCGAGCACGGCGAAGACGGCTCCCTGATTGTCGGCGATCACGGCGATCCTGCCGTACGGGGTGTCGAAGGGCGGCTCGGTGACCCGGCCGCCGATACGGGTGGCGAGGGCCGCGGTGTCGTCGCAGTCGTCGACCGCGAAGTAGGTGAGGAAGTGGGCGGGCATCTCGGCGGGGAAGGCGTCGGTGATCACGCTGCGACCGCCGATGGCCGTCTCGTCGGTGGGCTGCGTACCGGCGGGTGACCAGACGCGGAAGTCGATCGACGCGTCGTCGAGGTCCCGTACCTGGAAGCCGAAGATCGTCTCGTAGAAGGCGTCGACGGCGTCCTTGTCCCTCGTGTAGACCTCGGTCCAGCAGAAGGAACCGGGCTCGCCCTGCTTTTCGAAGCCGGTGTGCTCGCCGGCCTCCCACAGTCCGAAGACGGCGCCTCCGGGGTCGACCGCCTGGGCCATGGTGCCGAAGGTGCCGACCGGCGTGGGATTCATGATCACTTGGCCGCCCGCCTCACGGATCGTGCGGGTCGCGGCCTCGATGTCGGGCGTGGCGAAGTAGACGCCCCACACGGTGGGCATCCGGCCGTCCCGTTTGGGTGCGAGTCCGGCGACGCGCTTTCCGTCGCTGTAGGCGTTCGTGTAGTGCCCGTAGGCCTCGCCGCTGTCCTCGTCGAAGGTCCAGCCGAACAATTCGCCGTAGAAGCGCTTGCCGGCTTCGAGGTCGGGGAGCAGCACGTCCACCCAGCACGGCGTGCCCTCTGTGAATGCGGCCATGGACCTGATCCCTTTCCTTGTACGGGCGGGCCATGTGGTGCCCGTCACAGTCAAGCTAATGGGGCGGGCCGCACGCCGCAGGGAAAAAGAATCGAACATATACGCAATTATCGGGATAGGAATGCGGGTCCCGTCCCGTATCTGCTTGGCTTATCCACCGAAGTTTTCCACAGGCTGTTAATAAGCCTATTGGGTGCCGGGGGCCGTGGACCCGCCCCGCGAAGCCGCCGCAGAGGGCCGTCACCCCATTTGCAGTCGGCCGAATCGCGCGCCGATCACCCGTCGGTAAGCTGACGGCATGACAGGACAAGTACGCACAGTCGACGGCCGCGTGGCCGGCCGACGAGGCCAGGCGACGCGGCAGAAGCTGCTCGACTGCCTCAGCGAGATGCTCAGCTCCTCGCCGTACCGGGACGTCAAAGTCATCGACGTGGCCCGGAAGGCGGGCACTTCCCCCGCGACGTTCTACCAGTACTTCCCGGACGTCGAGGGCGCTGTCCTCGAGATCGCGGAAGAAATGGCCAAAGAGGGCGCGGGATTGACCGAATTGGCCTCCGGCCGCTCCTGGGTGGGCAAGTCCGCCTGGCAGACCTCGGAAGAACTGGTCGAGGGTTTCCTCGACTTCTGGCGCAAGCACGACGCGATCCTCCGCGTGGTGGACCTGGGCGCCGCGGAGGGGGACAAACGGTTCTACAAGATCCGTATGAAGATCCTGAGCTCTGTCACCAACTCCCTTGCGGACGCGGTAAAGGAGCTCCAGTCCAAGGGCAGGGTCGACAAGGACGTCAACCCCGCGGCCATGGCCGGTTCCCTGGTCGCGATGCTGGCGGCGGTCGCCTCGCACCAGAAGGGCTTCCAGGCCTGGGGCGTCAAGCAGGCCGAACTCAGGCCGAATCTGGCGCTGTTGGTCCACCTCGGCATCACGGGCAAGAAGCCGGCGAGGTAGTTCCCCCTCCTCGCGACATCTCTCGTCGCGTCCCCCGTCACGTCTTTCGCACGTCTTTCGCGCGTCTTTCGTCACGTCTCCCGTACACGTCTCGCCTTACGGCCCTCGTCACGTCTCCCGTACACGTCTCGCCTTACGGCCCTCGTCACGTCCCTCGTCACGTCCTGTCACGCCGATGGCGGTCCACCCCTCGACCGCCGTCGGCGTTCCCGTATCCCGGCACGCGCGCCTCGGTCACCGCGAGGACGGCTCGTGGACGAGCGCCTCCTCGTACGCCGCGGAGGCGCCGGTGCCGAGCCCGGCCAGCAGGCGGCCGGTCAGCCGCCGGGCGTCGGCGACGTCGTCTCCGGTGACGACGAGGGAGGCGTCGCGCGCGAGGTTGGAGGTGAGCGGCGCGCCCGGCGCGGCCGTGGCGAGGGGGGCGTGTGACCCGGCGATGACCCGTGGGTGGGCGCGGACCGCCGCCCAGGCCCCGGCAGCGCCGGGCGGCAGGGAGAAGAACTGCGAGACGGCGGCCCGGGAAGGCGCCTTGGGCAGGTGCACCGGGCGGCCCAGCAGATCGTCCAGCCACGCCCCGTACAGCTGGAGTCCGGGGTTGCACCATTCGAGCATGGCGTGGATCCAGTCGCCGCCCTGGCGGGCGTGGAGTTCCCCGAGGACGACGCCCCGCTCGGTGATCCAGCACTCCACGTGGAACGGTCCTGTGGTGAGCCCCAGGGCGAGCAGCGCGGCCCGGGTCTCCAGGATGACGTCCTGCTCGTCGCGCGGGGCCAGCGGTGCGGGCATCGCGTGGGCCGCCTCGACGAAGGTGCCGTCGAAGAGCTGTTTGGCGGTGACGGCCAGGATCTGCGGCGTACCGCCGACGATCAGGCCCTCGACGCTGTATTCACGGCCGTGGACGAATTCCTCGGCCAGCACCACGCCCGCGGAGTCCGCGGCCGCCTCATAGGCCGCGATGGCGTCCTCGGCGCGACTGACCCGGCGCACTCCCTGGCTGTTGGAGCCGGTACGGGGTTTGACGACGACGGGCCCGCCGCGTTCGGCGGCGAACCGGGTGATCTCCTCGGGGCTCCGGCAGAGCCGCAGGGCCGGCTGGAGGAAGCCGCACTCCGCGAGATAGGTCCGGGCGGCGTCCTTGACGCGTATGCGCTGTACGGCGTCGGGGGTGTTGCCGGACAGGTCAAGGGCCTGGGCGACGGCGGCGACACTCGGCACCGCGTTCTCGCGGTAACCGACGACGGCGTCGGCCGTCCGCGCGTGGTCCAGGGCCCAGGCGCGGCAGGCGGCGGCGTCGGTGAAGTCCAGGGCGTGGACCTCGGCGGCCCGGGCGGCCAGGTCGGGGGCGGCCGCGAGGTTCTCGGCCGTGTCGGTGAGCGTGACGCGGGCGCCCCGGGCCGTGAACTGTGTCATGGCGCGCTCGCAGATGTCGCGGACGAAACCGGCGCCGGGGGCGGCCGCGCCGCCGAGGACGAGGACGTGGGTCATGGGTGCGTTCACTCTCAGGGGCTGGTGGTGACCGGCCGGGGCCGGGGGGCGACGGCGGCGGGCGGGGTCCGGCTCTCGGCACGGGCGCAGAAGCCCGCCAGGACCATGAAGGCGCAGACGACGGCGAGCTGCCACGGGTCGAAGGTGTCCCCGAACGCGACCTGACCCGCGTAGGCCAGGCCCGGCAGGGTGGTGAGCAGCACCATCGCGATCACGGGCCGGGTGCGCTGGAGCCCGATCTGCAGCAGGTACAGCGGCACGGTGACGCCGGCGATCGCGGCCAGTGCCGTGGCGGGCAGGGACAGTCCGCCGCCGGCCGCCGGGCCCGCCTCACGGGTGAGCAGCAGGAGCGCGGCGGCCGCGTAGGTGAGGTGGAAGCGGTGGGCGGTCACCCAGGCGGGTGGCGCGCCGACGCCGGCGAGCCGGCTGGACAGCTGGGCGATGTAGGCGGCGCCGAATCCGGCGAGGAGCACCAGCAGCAGGCCCGGGAGGACGGCGAAACCGGCCGCTCCGCCGCCGTCGTGGGTCCAGGCCGCCACGACGAGGGAAGCGGCGAGGAGTGCCACGGCCCGCGCCCAGCCCGCCGGTGAGGTGCGGTGACGCGGGTCCAGTACGGCCACGGCGAGCGGCCCGACGCCCGCCATGACGCTGTTGGCGAGCACGGCGGGGACCCAGGGCAGGGCGACGTAGAAGCCGAGGAAGGTGACCGCCGTGGCCACGTTCATGGCGAGGACGAGCCGCAGGGCCGCGGGCCGGTGGGCCGGGGCGGGCGCGACCGGTTCCCCGCCGAGGGCGCGGCGGAGCAGCAGGGCGCCGGTGAAGACCAGGCTGGTCACGGCGAAGGCTGCGAAGGAGAACAGCAGGCTGTCGCCGACCTCGACACGGCCGGTGAGATACCCCTCCGTGCCGGCCTGGAGCATCAGCGAGGCGATGATCAGGGCGATGGGCATGTCATTCCTCGGGGCCGAGCCGGTAGAAGAGGCCGGCGTCTTCCATGTCGTGGACGACGTCGAGGGAGTGGCGCAGCAGGTCCTCGTCCTCGTGCACGAGGTAGGCGATGCCGCACGCCCCGGTGGTGAGGTGGCGGTCCCGGAGCGGTTCGCCGACCACGGGCAGGCGGTCGATGCTGTGGAAGCCGGGGAGGCGGCGCAGGGTGCGTACGCCGTCGGCGGCCAGCAGCACTCCGGCACGGTGCGGGCGCAGGAATATCTTCGCGACGGCCCGCGCGGCCCCGTAGGGCGTCTCGAAGCGGCGGGCGAAGTCGTCGGGGCGCAGGAAGCGCTCCGCCACCAGGTGCTGGTGGCTGTACCCGAACGCGGCGTGGTAGGGGTCGGGGGCGAGCGACGGCCCCATGATGCGGGAGTTGACCTCGATCAGGCGTGGGCCGTGCGCGGTGAGCATCACCTCGGTGTGCGCCGCGCCCTCGCGGATACCGAGTGCGTCCAGGCAGCGGAAGACGTAGTCGGCCATGTCCGCCTCGGCGGGCGTGAGCGTGGGCCGGGAGATGATGTGGCGCAGCACGGGAGCGCCTTCGGTCCGGTCGATGCGCTCGGCGTAGACCTCGGTGAGGAGGTGGCGCCCGGCCATGCTGACGGTGTTGACGATGTACTGGGTGCCGGTGAGGAATTCCTGTATGAGGACGTGGTCGTTCCGCCCGCCCATGAGGTTCGTCCGGTGGGCGGTCGCGCGGTAGGCGTCGAGCGCTTCCTGCCGGGTGTGGCAGATGGTGCAGCCGTCGCTCCCGGCGCTGTCCCGTGGCTTGACCATGACGGGGTAGCCGGGCACCTCGTCCAGGGCCTGGGCCAGTTCCCGCTCGGTGCCGACCGAGCGGGTGCGGGCGGCGGGGACGGCGGCCGCTTCCAGGGCCCGCACCATGAGCTGCTTGTCCCGGCGCGCGGCGGCCTGTTCGGGGCGGTGGTGGTCCAGCCCCAGCTCGTGGGCGAGGGCGTCGGCCAGCAGCACTCCGTACTCGCTGGCGGCGATGACGGCGGTGGGCTTGAGTTCGCGCAGGGCCGCGAGGGTGGTGTCGGTGCTGTGGTGGGTCAGGGTGCGCGGTGAGGTGGTGTCCGCGTCGCGGGCGGGGCCCAGGTGGGCCTCGTACAGGCTGAGGAAGTCGGCGCCTTCCTCCCGGAGCGCCTCGGCGAGCCGGGTGCCGGTGGAGACGGGGTTGACCAGGACCAGCATGGGTGTGCGCTCCTTGGCGGCGGATTGGGTGGCGTGCTGACGTGCTGACGTGCTGACGGAGTGGGCGGTGCGGCAGGGGGTGGCGGTGGTGGCCCGCTCAGGGGTGGGTGAGCCGGGCGGCCACCTCCCGGGCGTGGATCGCCGCGGTTCTGAGGTAGTTGACGATCGGAGTGCGCCGGTGGGCGGCGGCGCCGATGGCCCAGATCCGTTCGGGCCGGGCGGCGGGGCCCGGTGTGACGCGCAGGTCTTCGGTGATGTGGGCGTCGGTTCCGCCGGCGCCGTCCAGGTGGAGCCTCCCGCCGGAGTCCCAGGACAGGCGCGGAGCGTGGTAGCCGGTGGCGCAGACGATGCGGTCGACGTGCCGCTCGGGGCCGTCGTCCCACCGTACGAGCCAGCCGCCGTCCGGGCGGGGGCGGACGTCACGGGGCAGGGTGGCGGCGACTTCGAGGGCGCCGGTGGCGTGGTGCGCGGCCAGCCGGCGGGCGTTGGCGGCCGGGATGGCGGAGATGTACCGCGTGATCGGCTCCCGGTGGCGGGCGAGGACGTCGGCGCGCGTCCGCCGATCCCAGGGGGAGGCCCACTCGTTGATGGTGTCGATGGTCTCGGCGATGACGTCCTGCCACGCGGCGGCGCCCGTGGTGGCCAGGCGCAGTTCCTCGGCGAGGCGTTCGGCCGGGTCGGCCGCGGTGCTCGTCTGCCGCCGGATGCCGCGCCGGGGCGCGTGGCGGGACAGCGCGCCCAGCAGGATCCTGGCGAGCCGGGTGTCCAGGTGGGGCGAGTGGGGGTCGAGGTCCAGCAGGCGGGCGGTGTCCAGCAGGGCCTTGTCGGGCCGGCACAGCCGGGTGCGTACGGCGGGAAGTGCCCCGGAGGGTGACGTCATGACGACGCTGCGGCCGCTGTCCTCGGCGAGCAGGACGAGGGCGGCGTCGATGGCGGACAGCTTGGTCCCGTACAGCAACACCCGCGCACCGGCGGGCAGTTCACGCAGCCGGCGGCTGGGATAGGGGCTGGGAAGCAGGTCGGGATGGCCGCGGTGGCGCCGCAGCTGGTCGGGCAGGCGCGGCCGCTCCAGGCCGAGGCAGATCAGGACGTCGCTGCCGGTCACCTCCCGGCCGTCGTCCAGCCGGACGGTGTAGCGGTCCTCGTCGCGGTCCTCGTCGCGGTCCTCGTCGCGGCGGACGGTTTCGGCCCGGGCGGTGAGGTGGTGCGTGGCGGTACCGCGGGCCTGGGCCGTGGCCCGGGCCTCACGGAAGCGCTCACGGCAGAACTGGCCGACGAGGTAGCGGGGTACGAAGTCGTCGCGGGTCGCCGGCCAGCCACGGGCGGTGAGGTACGTCAGCAGGCCGGACGGTCCCTCGGGGTCGAGCGAGGTGACGTCCACGGAGGTGTTGCACAGCAGCTCCGGGTCGGTGGTGCCGAAAGCGCCGCCGAGGCCGATCGGGTGCGGGGCGACGAAGGTGACGGAGGAGATGCCGGGGGCCGTGGCGATACGGGTATAGGCGGTGACGGCGTTGGCGCCTCCGCCGATGATGATGACGTCCTTGCCCACGGTTGCTCGCCTCCTGTCGTCGTCGGTGGGGGGGTGCCCGTCTGCGGGGCGGGGGTTCACAGGGGGCTGACGCCCAGGTGGGACAGGCCGTAGGTGTAGCCGTCGGCCAGGGCTTCCCAGGAAGCGGCCAGGATGTTGGAGCCGACGCCGATGGTGGTCCACTCGCTGCCGCCGCCGCGCAGGGTGATGGTGACGCGGGCGGTCGATCCGCTGCCGCCGGAGTCGCCGAGGAGGCGGACGCGGTAGTTGGCCATTTCGATCTCGGCGAGCGGCGGGTAGATCCGTTCGAGGGCCGCGCGCAGGGCCCGGTCGAGGGCGTTGACGGCGCCGTTGCCCTCGCCCGTCGACAGGATTCTCTCCCCCTTCGCCCACAGGCGCACGGTCGCCTCGTTGGCGTGCGTGCCGTCGCCGAGGCTTTCGGCGATGGTGCGCCACGACTCGATGCGGAAGAACTCCAGTGGGTCACCGGTGATCTCCGTACGCAGCAGCAGTTCGAAGGAGGCGTCGGCGGACTCGTAGGTGTATCCGCGCAGTTCGCGTTCCTTGACGCGCTCCACGAGACGGGCGAGCAGGTCACGGTCGCCGCTGAGGTCGTAGCCCAGTTCCCTGGCCTTGAGCTCGACGGTGGCGCGGCCCGCCATGTCGGAGACCAGCATGCGCATGGTGTTGCCGACCAGTTCGGGGTCGATGTGCTGGTAGAGGTCGGGGTCGACCTTGATCGCGGAGGCGTGGAGCCCCGCCTTGTGGGCGAAGGCGGAGACACCGACGTACGGCTGGTGGGTGGAGGGCGCGAGGCCGACCGTCTCGGCGATGGCGTGGGAGATCCGCGTCATGAGCGCGAGACCGCCCGGAGGCAGAACGTTCCTGCCGTACTTGAGCTCCAGCGCGGCGACGACGGGGAACAGGTTGGCGTTGCCGACGCGTTCGCCGTAGCCGTTGGCGGTGCACTGGACGTGCGTGGCGCCCGCGTCGACGGCGGCGAGGGTGTTGGCGACCGCGCAGCCGGAGTCGTCCTGGGCGTGGATGCCGAGGCGGGCACCGGTGTCGGCCAGCACGGTGGAGACCACGGCCCGCACCTGCCCGGGCAGCATGCCGCCGTTGGTGTCGCACAGGACGGCGACCTCGGCACCGGCGTCGTACGCGGTGCGGACGACGGAGGTGGCGTACTGCGGATTGGCCCGGTAGCCGTCGAAGAAGTGCTCGCAGTCGAGGAACACCCGCCGGCCCTGCTCGCGCAGGTACGAGACGGTGTCGCGGATCATGGCGAGGTTCTCGTCCAGGGTGGTGCGCAGCGCTTGCTCGACGTGCCGGTCGTGGGACTTGGCGACCAGGGTGATCACGGGGGCGCCCGACTCCAGCAGCGCCTGGACCTGGAGGTCGTCGGCCGCGGTGCCGCCGGGGCGGCGGGTGGCGCCGAAGGCGACCAGCTGGGCGTTGTGGAGGGTGAGGTCCTCGGCGGCGCGCCGGAAGAACTCGGTGTCCCGGGGGTTGGCTCCCGGCCAGCCCCCCTCGACGAAGCCGACGCCGAACTCGTCGAGCAGGCGGGCGATGGTGAGCTTGTCCTCGACGGACAGGCTGATGCCCTCACGCTGGGCGCCGTCCCTCAGGGTGGTGTCGAATACGTGGAAGTCGGGGGCCGCGACGCCCCGAGCCGGGCGGGCGTCGAGCGGGAGGGCTCCGGTGAGGGAGGCGTCATCCGCCGCACGTCCCCCGTCGTGGTGTGCCATGTTTCTCCTTCCTCGGATACTTCCTCGGATTCTCGACATATCGACGTATCGGCCGACCGGCGCCGGCCGCACCGATGGGGCACGGCCGGCGCGTCGGGTCAGAGCTGCTGCCAGGCGGCGGCCAGCCGCTGCTCCTCGTACCTGCTGGGCAGGCCCGCGACGATCCGCGCCAGGGCCTCGTAGATCACGAGGGTGCCGTCGGCCACCGACTCGGCCTTGGCGAGGGTCTTTTGCAGCCGGTAGAGCTGGGTGAACGCCTGCTTGGTGTCCTGGCGCCGCAGGAGCCCCTTGATCTGTGCGGCGGCCTTCGTCGTAGCCGGGTCGGCGTCGCCGTCCACGGGGGACGCGCCGGCGATCCGCTCGTGGGCGTCCAGGAACCGCTGCGCGGCTTCCAGTTGCGGTGCCTTGACGGCCAGGGACTCCGTGGCGCCGGCCGCGGTGAGCAGCGCCAGGTCGAGTACCGGGCCGTCCACCCCGTCCGTGGCGCCGGTGACCGGACCCACCATGGTCACCTCGGGTGCCTGTCCGGGAACCGGGCCGAGCGCGGGCTCGGCGAGCATCAGGCGCAGCGCGAGCAGGTCGGTCTCCACGGTCGTGGACGCGGCGACGACGGCGAGCGAGGCCCCGCGTACCCGCGGGTCGGCGGCGGCCAGTGCGGGCGACGTGGACAGCCGTACCGGTGTGCCGGCGTCCTCGTCCCGGTGCGCCGCGGTGCGGCGCTCGGCCTGCCAGTCGATCTTGACCGGGCCGTCCTCGCCGAACGAGGCCACCGGGAAGGAGCCGGCGCCGATGTCCGTGTGCTCGACGGCCAGGCCGCGTTCGGACAGGATGCGGAAGTACGCCGCCCGTGCCTCGGTGAACTCCAGGCCGTCGGTGCTGCCGGTGCGGATGGCCCGGCCGGTCTTGACGACCGGCGGGACCAGCCAGTTCGCGGGGTCCTCGTCGTAGTCCTCGGGCGCCAGGGCGAACCGGATGGGCAGGCCGACCGACCGCCCGAAGGCCAGGTCCACCGCGTCGTGGCCCGGGTTGACGAGGACCGCGCCGGTGCCGAATTCGGGCTTGACCCAGTCGGCCACCCAGATCGGCAGCAGGTCGCCGGTCAGTGGGTGGCGGCAGTACCGGCCGGTGAACGCGGCGCGGTGGCCGGGCGTGAGGCCGTCGCTGAGCGGGTGGCCGGGGTGGACGGCGACGGCGCACGCGGCGGGGCTGGGCGACCAGTCGGTGATGAAGACCTGGAGCGGTGCGGTGGTGTCCGGGCCCGGCTCCTCCAGCGGGAAGGTGAAAAGCGCTCCGGGGGTGCGGCGCAGGGTCTTGCGCTGCCGGGAGGCCAGGGACTGCGGCCAGTTGCCGTCCTCCTCGGCCGCGACGCGCAGGCGCGCCCGCTGGGTCGGGACGTAGCGGATGGCGTCGCCCGGCTGCTGCGGGTCGCCGACGAGTCCGGCCGCCGCGGCCAGTGCGGCCAGGGCCGCGGCCGGGTCCTCGGGCCCGTTCACGACCGTGCTGGTGACGCCGTCGAGGGCGGCGAGCCTGCTGATGAAGGCAGCGTGGCTACGGCAGCGCTGTGCGACAGCCGTGGCTTGCGACTCTCCGAGAGACAGGACGATGTGGTTCACGCGTACCTCCATGGTGCTCTTGCGTTTCTCCCGTAGTTAACGCCCACCTGGCCGATGGGGTCATGTCACGGGTGGTCAACTGCGGCTGGGCGCCGCGTAGTCGGCGGACTGCGGGACCGGCGCGGCCGGCTGCGGCGCCTCGGGGGGTGGGGTGCGGTGGTGGTCCGCGGCGCCCGGGGTGAGGAGCTGCCCGGGGTGGACCAGGCGCAGCAGGGGCGCCGCCATGAGCGTGGTGGTCAGGGCCATCAGCACCATGGCGGTGAAGAGGGTCTCGGTGATGACGCCGAGTTGCAGCCCCACGGTGAGGATGACGATCTCGGTCAGCCCCCGGGTGTTCATCAGTACGCCGATGACGGTGGAGTCGGTCCAGGATTCGCCGGTCAGACGGGCGGTGAGGGTGGCGCCGCCCAGCTTGCCCGCGATGGCGACCGCGGTCAGCAGGCCGGTGATGCCCCAGAAGTACAGGGAGTCCAGGGCGTCGATACGGGTGGTGACCCCGACGGTCATGAAGAAGACCGGCAGCAGCAACTGGGAGACCACCGCGTCCAGTCGATGGTGGATCTCCGTACGCCACACCTGGCGCCGCGGCATGATCACACCGGCCAGGAAGCCGCCGAAGATCGCGTGGATGCCGATGAGGTCGGTGGCCCAGGCGCTCAGCAGCACCATGGACAGCACCGCCCACAGCGGGGGGCGCCGGTCGGCGAGGAGCGGCCGGACGACGAACAGCATCAGGCATACGTAGGCGATGGCCAGGCCGAGCGTCACCAGCGCGGGGACGGCACCGGCCGACCCGACCACCGCGACGACCACGGCGAGCAGGCACCAGGCGGTGACGTCGTCGACGGCGGCGCACGCGATGGTGAGCACGCCGATACGGGTGCGGTGCAGGCCCGTCTCCAGCAGCAGCCGGGCGAGTACGGGGAAGGCGGTGATGGACATGGCGGCGCCGAGGAAGAGGCAGAAGCCCCAGGCGCCGCCCCCACCGCCTCCGCCGCCCATCCGGGGGTACAGCCACAGGGCCGTGCCGGCGCCGAGGAGCAGGGGCAGCACCACCGACACCTGGCTGATGGCGACCGCCTTGCGGCCCTGTCCGCGCAGGGCCGACCATTCGATCTCCAGGCCCAGCAGGAACATGAACAGGACCAGGCCCAGCTGGGCCAGGACGTTCAGCGCGCCCACGACCTGGTCGGGGAAGGCGTACGCGTGAGCCTGCGGCCACGCCAGTCCCAGCAGGCTCGGCCCGAGGGCGATGCCCCCGAGGATCTCGCCGAGTACCCGGGGCTGGCCGAACCGGCCGGCGAGGCGGCCGGCCAGCTGCGCGGTGACCACGATGAGGCACAGGGCCGGCAGGGCGTGCAGGGCGACTTCGGCGCTGGTCATGGGCTCGCTCATGGGGCGGGCACCGCCTTCACGGCCGTGGCCGGGACCCGCTCGGCCCGCTCGGCCCGCTCGGCCCGCTCGGCCCGCGCCGCCCGCATGAAGCGGGCCATCGCCGGTACGGCCGCGGTGTCGGTGAACAGCCCGTAGTGCCCGCCGCTGGGCGACACCATGAGCCGGGCCCCGCCGACCAGCTCGGCGGCGCGTGCCGAGTTGCGGTAGGAGACCATGCGGTCGTCGGTACGGGCGGTCAGCAGCACGGGGCAGGTGATCCGCGCCCACGCCTCGGCGGGGTCGTAGTCGCAGGCGGCGCGGATGGCGTAGGCGTAGCGGAGCAGGTCCATGGTGGTGCCGCGGTAGGGCAGGGTGAGCCGCTCGACCAGTTCGGGGCTGTCCGGCAGGCCCATGACCTGCGCTTCGTTACCGCGTGGCCGGGTCATCTCGTGGTAGCGCTCCGCGGCGGCCGGGTCGGCGACGATGTCGCCGCACATCTCGAACATGGCGTTGCCCATGGGGCCGCCGGGCACTCCGCCGAACAGGTACGCGCCGTCCACCGACGTCAGGGACAGGGCGGGGCTGTCGCGGCGGCCGGCGAGGGCCAGGGCGACCGAGGCACCGGTGCACCAGCCGGCCAGGTGGACCGGGCCCGCGCCCACGTGGTCCAGGACGGCCAGCGCGTCCTCGACGTGGTCGGCGAGCCGGCTGTCGTCGGCGCGTCGGCCGGGGCCCGGGCTGCCACGCATCTCCCACGTGACGAAGTTCAGTCCGGCGGCGGCGAATTGGCGGGCCAGGGCGTCGAAGAGGTCGAGGGGCATGCCGACCGCGTTGACGAACAGAACGGTCTCGCGGTGGGCCGCGCTCTCCCCGCGGAGGATTCTCAGCGCGAGGCCGTCACGGGTGAGGCTGTCATGGGTGACGCCGTCCTGCGGAACGCCGTCGTGCGGAACGCCGTCCTGCGGAACGCCGTCGTGCGGAACGCCGCCGTGCGTATCGCTGTCCTGGGTGAGGCTGTCATGAAGCACCGCGCAGCTCCCGGAGGGCCTCGGCGATCCGGACAATGCCCTCGCCGATCACCGATTCGTCGGCGCTCAGGCTGATGCGGAAGCACTGCTTTCCATGGTTGAGCAGCCCGGCGGTGTAGAGGGGGTCCACGAAGAAGTGGCGGCCGGGGACGATGAAGACGTTCTTGGTCTTCAGCAGCCGGTACAGGGCCATGTCGTCGAACCAGGCGTGGTTGACCCACAGCCAGCAGAACATCCCGCCCTCGCTGCTATGCAGCCGCCAGTCCATGTCCTCCGGGAGGAGCTCGGCGAGCAGCTTCTCCGCCGTCTGCCGGCGGTTGCGGTAGAACGGGCTGATCACCGAGGCCGCCATCTCCTGGAGCCGGCCCGTGGTCAGCGCGCGGGCGGCGACGGTCTGCGCCAGCTGCGGGGCGTGCAGCGCCGAGTTGGACAGGAAGGACACCATCGCGTTGATGTGGTGGGCCGGTCCGATGGCGAAGCCGATGCGCTCGCCGGGCAGGCCCGCCTTGGAGAGCGTGAAGCAGTTGATCACATGCTCGTCCCAGGGCGGGGCGGTGGCCGTCGCGGCGATCTGCGGGAAGGGAGCCCCGTAGGCGTGATCGATGATCAGGGGTACGTCGCGCCGGCGGGCGACGCCGATGAGGCGGGCGAGCTCGGCGCTGTCGATGCTGCGCCCGGTGGGGTTGCTGGGGCTGGAGAGCAGCATCATGCCCATCCTGCCGCGCTGTTCCAGGGCGTCGAAGTCGAAGGCGTAACGGAAGGACCGGCCCTGGCCGGGCTCGGTGCGGGGCGGGATTCCCGCGATCCCCCCGGAGTGCATGCACAGGCCCTGATAGCCGGTGTAGTCGGGGGTCATGGGGAGGACTATCTGCTGAGTGCCGTCGGCCGCGGGCCCGGTGAACAGGGCCGCGGCGATGAAGCACAGCATCTGGCTGCCGGGCCCGATGACGACGTTCTCGGCGGTGATGCCCCACCCGTACCGGGCGTTGAACTCCGCGACGATGGCGTCGACCAGCACGGGAGCGCCTCTGGAGGGGCCGTACTGGCAGCTGGCGGCGGTGAAGTCGTCGGCCAGGGCGTCGGCGGTCAGCCGCTGCCAGGTGTTCTGGACTTCGGGGATGAGTGCCGGGTTGCCGATGCTGAGGTTGAGCCAGCCGGCGTCGCCACCGGTATGGGACGTCGTCGTGGCGATGTCCTCCATGATGCTGCGCAGGCCCGATACCTTGGCCATTTTGGTGCCGCTCAGTGACAGTCCCATGTGTGCCCTCCTTGTTGTCGGGTGGGTGCGGCATGAAGGGGGCGGCCGGGGCGCCGCCCCCTTCGAGCCACCGGCTAAGAGGCGGTCGGGGTCTTCTCCAGGTGGGCGCTGATGTCGGCCACCGTGGCGTTGCGGAACAGCTCGTCCATGGGGACCTCGATGCCGATCTCCTGCTGGATGGCCGCCTGGATGCGAGTCATGATCAGCGAGTGGCCGCCGAGTTCGAAGAAGTCGTCGGTGTCGGAGAAGTCGTCGAGGTTCAGCTCACGCGCCCAGATCTTGTGAATCCGCTCGTTCAGCACGTCGCGGTCCTTTCTGTGTGGGAATACGCCGTCGGATGCTGTGGGGATGGGGTGCGTCTAGCGGCCGGCGGGCGGGGCGAAGTCCTCGCCGCGGTTGTTCTGCGTACGCAGCCGGTTGTGGCCGAAGCGGTCCTCGCCGGCGACCAGGACGCTGCCGTAGTTCTCCAGGTTGAAGTGGGCGCCGTGGGCGGTGAAGCCCTCCTGGTCGGGGTAGACCCGCACGTGGGTGGGGACGTAGCGGCCGGCGATGGCGAACCGCGTCTCACGTTCGGTGGTGTTGGGCAGCGAGCCGTGGACGCAGTTGGCGGTGAAGATGACGGCCTCGCCCGGCTTCATCTCCATTTCCACGACGTCCTCCTCGGCCGGCTTCCAGCCGGGCTCGATGGAGAAGTCGGAGAAGTCGTAACCGAAGAAGTCGGTGTCGACTGCCGTCACGTCGTACTCGCCGTCGCGGCCCTGGTTGGTGTTCTTGCGCTCGTCGAAGTACCAGTTGCGGTGCGAGCCGCGGACGAACCGCATGCAGCCGGTGTCCTTCGTCGCCGGGGTGAAGGTCGTCCACACCGTGATGTCGATGAAGGCGTTCCAGTCCGACTCCGTCGGCAGGAGCTGCGGCTTGCCGTTGGCGTAGCTGTAGTCCCGCACCTGGTGCCACTCGGTGCCGCTGGAGCCCGGGAACTTCGGGAAGAACTCGGTGCGCCACAGCAGGACGTCGGGGCCGAGTATCGCGGTGAGGTACTTGATGATCGTCGGGTGCATGATGTGGCTGGACAGGTGCGAGATGTCGTAGTGCCGGTCGTAGTTGACGCTGTTGGGGTAGAGCGCCTTGGACCGGTCCTGGTTCTGGATACGGATCTCGCGGATGATCTCCGCGGCCTCCTCCGGCTCGTAGAGCTTGATGGGGCCGACGAATCCGTTCTCGGTGAAGCTGCGAATGTCGTCCTTGATGTCGTCGGGAATGATCGCGTTTCCGGCTACCTGCGCCGAGGGCAGCGGGAGCGGAGCGGTTTCCGTCACGGTTGACCAACTTTCTTGAGTGGATGGTTGACGCGGCCGGTATGGCTCGCGCGGCAGAACAGACCGGCGTGCACCGGAGGCGCGGCAGATGGCCTCCGCACGATGAACGGTCTTTTGGCGCGGGCACCGAAAAGTGCCCGGCAATCGGGCCTTGGCGCCGATGGTGGGTGAGTGGTCCTGGACCGAGGCGCGCATGTCGCGCCCGGTGGGTTCATCCGGCCCGGGTGGGCCGGGCGGCGGTGGCTATCCGGCCTGGTGGGCCAGGGCGCGGCGGTCGACCTTGCCGTTCGGGCTGAGGGGGAAGCCCGGCACCGCCACGAAGGTCTTCGGCACCAGATGGCGCGGGTGGGCGGCCAGGAGCTCCGAGCGCAGCGCACGGCTGTCCAGCTCGGCGGCACGGCCGTCGGTGGCGGGCTCCGGTATGACGAAGGCGGCCAGGTGGGCTTCCCCGCCGTTCGGTTCGCCGCCGGCGACCAGGACGACGGCGTCCCGCACTCCCTGGCAGGAGCGCACCGCGTTCTCGACCTCTCCCAGGTCGATGCGCATTCCGCGGATCTTGACCTGGGTGTCGACGCGTCCCACGCACATCAGCTCGCCGTCGTCGCGCACATAGCCCATGTCGCCGGTGCGGTAGACCGCCACGTCCCGCCCGCCGTCGAGGGGCGCGGTGACGAACCGTTCCTCGTTCAGAGCCGGTGCGTTGAGATATCCGGCGCCTACGCCGAGACCGGCGACGCAGATCTCCCCGGTCTGCCCGGGCGCCACACTCCGGAGGTCCTCATCGAGGATGTACAGGTCGGTATTGTTCACCGGCCGACCAATGGGAACTCCGTGGGCGGCATAATCGGCATAGTCCGTCAGCGCATGGAAAGAGGATACGTCCGTGCATTCGGCCACGCCGTAGACATTCACAATCCTGCCGGAGCCGGCGTTATTCTTGGCCCAGCTTTCCAGACGGCTTACGGAAAGCGGCTCCCCGCCGACGAATGCGTACTGGAGCGAAGCAAGGATTTCGCCGCCGGATTCCTCATCGCGCTGGATGAGCAGATACAGCGCGCTGGGCGCGCAGTGCAGGGTCCGGACTTTCAGCTCCCTGATGAGCCGGGACGCCATCAGGACGTCGAAGCTGCGACTGGGCAGCAGATGCAGCGTCGCGCCGGAGAAGAGCGGAGCCATGAGGCTGCGCTGGCTGATGTCGAAGCCGAAGGAGCTGATCATCAGGTTGCTGGAATCGGCGCCCAGGCCGAATTCCCCGGTGACCCACTCCAGCAGGTTGTACCAGCCCTTGTGCCGTACGGCGGTCGCCTTCGGCGCGCCGGTGGAACCCGAGGTGAACACCACGTAGCAGAGGGATTCGCCGTCGACGGCGACCTCGGGCTCCGTGGCCGGGAAGGCGTCGAGGTCGAGCCCCGCCACCTCCACCGCCTTGTCCGCGCAGTGCTCGACGAGCGCGGACGTCGCAGGTGAGACGGCGATCAGGTCGGCGTGAGCGAGTTGCTCGGTCATCAGGCGGAGGCGCTCGGCCGGATAGGAGGGGTCGAGCGGGGCGTAGGCGGCACCGGCCTTGAGCGCGCCGAGCAGGGTGACGACGAGCTCCGGGGAGCGGTCCAGGCAGATGCCCACGACCGAGCCGGGGCCCACGCCGCGGGCCAGCAGCCAGTGGGCTAACCGGTTCGCCCGCTCGTTCAGCTCCCCGTACGTGTAGGACACCGGGCCGCAGGTCAGCGCCGGCCGGCCGGGGTGGGCCTTGGCGTGCGTTTCGAACACTCGGTGGACAGGGGCCCCGGGTGGGTCCGTACGTCGGCCATGAAGTCGCATTGTCATCTCTCAGCTAGATCCTGAATAGGGAAGGCCCAGTGCAATGGATTTCAAGCCGGGCGTTCTGCGCCGCCCTGCAAATAGAGCTGATCACAGCCCAGAAGCGAGTGTCAATGAGTTCCGACTCGACCGGCGCCGGCCGGTGGCTACGTTACGTAACCGGTTGATGCAAAACTCCGGCGAGACGCGAGCACACCCTGACACGCAGCGTGAGAAAGGCGCCCGACCGGGCGGGTGAAATTGCCAGCCGCACTCTCATATTCTGAGACCGGCCGCACCGACGGAGGTTTCACCCACAGGGAACGGACTATTCCGCTCAGCCTTGCGGTAAACGCATGACACATTCCCGCCGTACTGAATTCAGCCAGTCTCCATGAGGGATTCGGGCACCCGTGTCCCGCTGCCGTCCCACGGCATCCCACCGCGCTCACCGCACCCACCGCGCTCACCGCCGCAGCCCTTCCGCGATCCAGGCATGCACCCGGGCGGCCTGCTCGAACACCGCGAAGTGGCCGCCACGAAGGGGCCGCCAGGTGAACCCGCCGACGGTCTGGGCCTTCCACGCGGCCGCCTGGTCCAGGCTGGCCCGAGGGTCCTCGTCGGCCGCGAAGACCGTGATCGGACAGTCCAGAGGCGGCTCGTGGACATAGTGATAGGTCTCGTTCACCGCGAAGTCCGCGATCAGCAGGGGATGGAGCATGCGCAGCAGCCCCGCGTCGGACAGGACCTGTTCCGGAGTGCCGCCGAGCCGGCGCAGTACGTCGGCCAGTTCCGGTTCGGACAGGCCGCGCAGCCGGGTCTGGTCCATGGGTATCTGCGGTGCCCGGCGGCCGGCGACGAAGAGGTGGAGCGGGGGCGGCGCCTGCATTCTGCGCAGCTGGCGGCAGAGCTCGAAGGCCGACAGGGCCCCGGTGCTGTGGCCGAAGACGGCGTAGGGGGTGAGGGGTTCGCCGGCCAGCGACGCCGCGAGGTCGGCGACCAGCGGCCCGACCTGCACCTCGGGCGGCTCCCGGCGCCGGGTCTCCCGGCCGGGCGGCTGCACCGGGCACACCGCGATCCGGGAGGACATCCCCTCGCCCCAGGCGCGGTAGGCCGACGCACCGGCGCCGGCGTGCGGCAGGCACAGCAGCCGCACTTCGGCGTCGCGTCCCGTACCGAAGGGAAGCCAGGGGTTCTTGGTGACGGAAGGTCTCATCGTTCCCCCTGCCCGGTGGTGACGGCGGCGTGGCCGGGCCCGCTCGCCACCGCGGTGGTGGTGCCGTGGGCCGGTGCGCCGCCGGCGCCGTCGCTCCCCGCGGTGGTGTCGGCCGGCGCTTTGGCCCTGCCGGGCAGGCTGACGACCAGGAGTCCCACCACCAGCAGCGCCGTGGCGGCGATCATCGGGGCGGTGAAGGGCTCGTGCAGGACGACGAGCGCCAGCACCGCCGCCGCCAGCGGCTGGGCGAGGCCCACGGACGCCGCCGTACGCGCCGCCGTGTACTGGAGGCCCGCGACGAACGCCAGGTAGGGCAGCGCGGTGCCCACCACGGCCAGCCAGGCCACGATCCACATACTGCGGCTGTCACCCAGCGCCGAGAAGTCCGCGCCGAGCAGGATCGGGGCCAGCATGACTCCCCCGATGGTCAGTGAGGTGCGTACGACGAAGGTCCGCGGCACCCCGGTCTTGACCAGCGCACCCGTGGTGGCGGAGTACCCCGCGTAGCAGGCGCCGCACAGCACGGCGAGCGCCACACCGCCCATCCTGAGCGACTCCCCGCCGTCGAACGTCAGCAGGAAGACCCCGGCGACGGCCAGGGCGGTGCCCAGATACCAGCGGTGCGAGGGCCGTTCGCTGCGGGTCAGCCAGTCGATGACGGCCGCGCACAGCGGGGCACTCGTCAGGACGGTCAGTGTGCCGAGGGCCGCGCCGGTCATCCGTACGGAGAAGAAGAAGAAGATCTGGAACGCCGCCGTGCAGACTCCGGCCAGGCACAGGATGCCCTTCTGCCGCCGGTCCAGGCTGCGCCACCCGGGGCCGCCCCGCTGGGACGCCACCAGCAGCGTCAGGCACAGCACGGCGGCGCCCAGCGTCAGCCGCAGAGTGGCGATGGTCGCCGGGGACACGTCGGGCAGAAGCTGGCCGGCGATACCGGTCGTGCTCCACATCAGCGCGGCCGCGAGCACCAGCAGTGGGCCGGTGTTCCGTCCTAATGAAGGTGAGGACTGTTCGAGATGTGCGTTGTTGCTGTCCATGACGCCGATGCTGGCAGGAAGTTCAGACCTCGTACAGCGATCCCGCAACACACACGGTAGAATCCGCCTCATGCCGAATTTTGATGAGATCAATGAGCGCCTGGCCCTGGAGTTGCAGAAGAACGCGCGCCGCAGCAACCGCGAACTGGCGCGCACGCTGGGCATCGCCGACTCCACCTGCCTGGAGCGGGTCCGCAGCCTCCAGGACGACGGGATCATCACCGGCTACCACGCGGAGGTGAACCTCGACGCGCTCGACCGCGGGCTGCGCGCGATCCTCGCCGTACGCATCCACCCCAAGAGCCGCGACGCGGTGGAGTCCTTCCGGCAGTTCATCCTCGGCCTGCCCGAGGTGCTCGATGTGTACGTGGTGACCGGCAGCGACGACTTCCAGGTCGTCGTCGCCGTCAAGGACCCCCAGCGACTGGAGGACTTCGTCCTGGACCGCATCGCCCAGTACCCGGCGGTTGCCGACGTCCGCGCGTCACTGGTCTACGAGCACCTGCGGCGCCGGCCCGTCCAGCTCCTCAAAACCCCCTCGTCCCGCCGGTCGTCCCCGTACCCGGGCTGAGCCGGCTCCCGTGCCCCGGATGATGGCCCGATGACGGAATTCCACGACGCCCTGCGCTCCCTGCGCGTATGGGACACCGCCCTGCCCGCCTTCGACCCGCAGGCCGCGCCGGACGCACCGCTGCCGCTGTTCCACGACTGGTTCCTGGCGGCGGTGGCCGCCGGGCAGGCCGAGCCGCACACCATGTCGCTGGCCACGGTCGACGCGGCCGGCCGGCCCGACGTACGGACGGTGATGCTGCACGACGCGGACGAGCGCGGCTGGCACTTCGCCTCGCACGCCACCAGCGCGAAGGGGCGCCACCTGGCGGCCCGCCCGGACGCGGCACTCGGCTTCTACTGGGCGGCGCAGGGCCGTCAGGTACGCGTCCGGGGCCGCGTCCGGGCGGGCACGCCCGAGGAGGCGTACGCCGACCTGCACGCCCGCTCGACCGGTGCGCTGGCCGCCGCGCTGGTGGGCCGGCAGAGCGCCCCGCTGTCGTCGCTGGACGAGCTGGCCCGGGCGAGCGAGGCGGCCTGGGCGCGCGCCGAGGCGGAGCCGGACACGCAGCCGGAGACCTGGACGCTGTACGTCCTCGATCCGTACGAGGCCGAGTTCTTCCAGGGCGACGCACGCCGCCGCCACATCCGGCTGCGCTACCGGCGGGAGGGGGCCGGTTGGGTACGGGAGCTGCTCTGGCCGTGACCGGGCTCAGCCCGAGTCGGAGACCGCCGGCGGGAGCGTACTGGGGGTCGCAGGGCGATGACACAGGATCCTCCTCCCACGCCGTCGCCGCGACCGCCACGAATCCCTGTGCGAGCATGCCTCTCCCCCTTCACCGCCCTCTGTGAGGCATCGCACGACCCAACTACCGGGCGGTAGTGCGGAATTGCCCATGCCGCACGCACGGCTCCAGGACTCGCCGGTGGGCGGCGCGGCGGGCTCTGCCGGGGCTGGGTCGGGCCGTCTCACGCCGTGCGGCGCCGCCGGCGCCGGGCTGCGTCGTTGGGCGGGTGCCCTTGGGCGGGTGTCCTTGGGCGGGTGTCCTTGGGTGGCGGCGCACGCATGCGCACCCCGAGCACGGCACGGCGGCCGCCACCCGGCTCCGGCAGCTCACCTTGAAGGCCCTGAAGGAGCTGCCACCGAGCCGCGACCCGCACTCGCCGAGGGCGTCAAGCCCTCGGCGTCCCCTCGCCACGAATCGCTGCTCCCAGGGTGATCAGACGGACACGACCCGTCAATACCTATTCAGAGGAAAGCCCGTTATGCACTATTGGTGACGGCGCACGACGGCGCATACACACCTGACTCACGCACCACCCCCGCCACAACCGGTGCGCCCCGGTCGACTTCACACCAGATGCTCTTGCCGTTGCCCTCGCGCTGCCACCCCCACCGGTCGGCGAGCCCGTCGACCAGCTCAAGACCCCGCCCGTTGGTGTCGTCCCCGTCGGCGTGGCGGGGACGCGGCGGACGCGCGCTGGCGTCCGCGACCTCGACCCGCACCGTCGCCACGTCAGCCGCACCGGCGCCGAAGAGCATCCGCAGCACGGCCGGACAGCCGGTGTGCACCACGGCGTTGGTGACGAGTTCCGAAATGAGCAGCACCAGCGTCTCGGCCAGTGGCTCGTCCTCCCCTATCCCTGAACCGGCGAGCCGCGAGCGCGCCCATCTCCGGGCGCGCCCGACCTCTGCTGGATCGGGGCCGATCTCCAACTGAACCTGAAGCACCTGCACCGCTCACACCATCCGAACCGGCGGACACATCGCCTCGCGCCTCACAGCGACCACAGCCGTAACAGTCGTCACTGAACGTGATTTCCTTGTGGGACAGCATGGTTGACGTACAGTCACGGCAACAAGCGCTTCGGGCATATTCCAGCGCGAAGGAGTACGCGTGAGGCATACTGTGCGACGCACGCTGCGGGTAGTCGAACAGGGGGGCGCACAGCGCCGCCGAGGGGCACGAGCGGCAGGCATCCCCGGGCGCGGAGCCGCCGCATGGGCAACACCGGGACGCCCCAGCCTCTGAACCACTCGCATCCCACGGAGGGTACCGGAGCCCGGTGCCGACTCCGGCCCGTTACGGCCCCCGTAACGCAACAACCCGGTATCAACGCTGCGTGACCGTTCCTCCGGCGCCCCGACCCGGCTCCCGCGCGCCCCGGTGAACCACCCCCGGGGCGCCGGCCGCCCACCGGATGTGTCAAGACTCCATCATCCGTAAAGGCGAGAACATTTCGGCCAACGATCCGGCGCCGCGCGAGCGCCGTTCCAGCTGGTGGGGCTACGGGCTACGGTTCCTGGGTCACGAAGTAGCGGGCGAAGGCGGCGACCGCCTCCTCCTCGTCCACCAGCCCGCTGCGGTCCACGTCCAGCGACTCGGCCACCAGCGCGGCGGTGTGGGACTCGACGCCCAGCACCAGCAGGGCCCGTTCCACTTCCGCCGTCCCGGCCTTTCCGTCACCGTCCTGGTCGGCGACGGCGAGCAGGCCGCGCACGAAGGGGCGGGCGATCTCGGCGAACCGCTCGGGGTTGTCCCGCAGCCGCTTCACAGCGCCGCTCACGAACTCGTCCCGGGTCACCCGCTGGTCGCCGTCCACGTCCGCGATACCGGCCAGGCCCTGCCAGAAGGCCTCCGCCCCGCCCGACAGCGCCTGGCCCTTCTCGGAGCGGAACGGCGTGCCGAACTCGTCGAGCAGCCGGGTCGCCGCGGTCGTGAAGTCCTCGCGCGAGATGTAGCCGTTGCCGTCCTGGTCGAACGCCGCGAAGCGGGAGGCGACGCGGCGCTGGTACAACTCCTCTGCGTCCATGCCGGGAGGGTACGTCGCGAAGCGGACGCCGTCACGCGGACAGCCGCTCGTCCTCCTCGCCGGTGGCGGCGGCGACGTCCGCGTACACGGAGAACAGGCGGCGTACGCCGAGGGCGGCCAGGACCCGGTTGACGTGCGAGCCGTCGACGGCCCCCTGAGCGGGCAGTATCAGCCGCAGCCGGCCCCGGCAGGAGTGCAGCAGCCGGCGGGACGCGATCAGTACGCCGACGCCGCTGGAGTCGCAGAACTGCACCTGGGAGAGGTCGAGCACCACATCGCGGCGGCCTTCCGCGACCGCTTCGTGCACACACCTGCGGACAACGGGTGAGGAGACCAGGTCGAGTTCACCCCGGATGCTCAGCACCGTCCAGTCCCCCTGGGCGGCTTCGTCCACCGTCAGCGTCACACGCCTACCCTTCGCCGGTCCAACTGGGGAAGCAACCCGGGAAACAACCGGAAGCTGAGCTTCCTTTCCGCCGCTGCTGCCCCATCGTTCCCCCATGAAACACGATGCACGCACAGTGGCGCTTTCCTTACCATCCTGCGCCCATGAGGGGCGCACTTGCCACAAAGAGGGGTGCGGTACCGGTGGGGCCCATTACATTCGAGAGGAGTCGGGTCGGGAGGGCTCCTATGGCGAAGGACACACCACCGCGCTGGGACCGCAAGATGCAGCAGCGTCTGGCGCGCGGCGAAGCCGCCGCGCTCGGTGAGCTGTACGACCGGTTCGCCTCCCTCGTCCACAACACGGCGCACCGAGTCCTCGACGACGACTCCGCCGCCGACCAGGTCACGCGTGAGGTGTTCGGTTACGTCTGGGAGAACCCGGACGCGTACGACCCGAGGCGCGAGGGCTCCATGCGCTCCTGGATCGCCAAACTGACCCGCCGCCAGGCCGTGCACCGCCTGCGCCAGGCGGAGGCCAAGGCGTACGCGGCGCGCGGCGGCGGTTCCACGGAGGAACTGGAGCAGAAGGTGCGCCGCGCGGCGGTGTCGGCCCGCGCCGACTTCATCGTCCAGTCCATGCCCGCGCCGCTGCGCGCCGCGCTGGAGCTGGCCTACTTCCAGCGCCGGGACTACCGCCAGACCGCCGCGGACCTCGGCGTGACCGAGGACGAGGCGCGGCGCCGGCTGCGGCTCGGGCTCCAGCTGCTGTCCACCGCGAACACCCGGCCGCTGGACGGGCGGGCGCTGTGACGGGGCCGCTCGACGGAGGCGGGCACGACGACGGCCGGGAGGACGTGGGCGGCGTGCCGCGCATACCGTCACCGAGACGGGCCGCCGACGACTACGAGGCGCTGCCCGCGCCCGAGACACCGGCGGAGGCGTCGGCGGAGGGCCCGGCCGAGGCGTCGGCGGAGGGCCGGGCCGAGGGCCCACCGCCCGGTTGCCCGCCGCCCGAGGCCTCACCGCCCGCGTCAACACCCGCCCCACCGCCCTCGTCACCGCCCGCCCTGCCGCACAAGGTGCTGCAGTCGCTGCTCGGCGCCTGGGCGCTGTCCGCGTGCTCGCCCGAGGAGACGACCGCCGTCGAGGACCACCTCACCGAGTGCGCGCCCTGCGCCGAGGAGGCCCTGCGGCTGCGGGACGCGGTCGGGCTGCTGCACCACGAGCGGGACCTGGACCTCGACCCGCTGCTGCGCTCCCGGGTGCTGGAGAACTGCCTGGGTCGCCGCCCCGCCCGTATCCCCGTGCCCGAGTGGGCCGGTCCGTACGACGCGGAGACCGCCCGGCTCGACGCGCTGCTGCGCGACATCGGCGACGCGGAGTGGCACGCGCCGGTGCGGCTGAAGTGGTTCCAGGGCGAGCGGCCCGTCAGCCGCCGCACGACCGTCGCCGGGGTCATCGGCCATCTGCTGGCCGTGGACGGCCTGGTCGCCACGGCGATCGGCCTGGACGACCCGCTGTCGGCCAAGACGCCCGCCGAGCGCACCGAGGCGTACTGGAAGGGCGTGGACCATCCGCCCACCAGAGCGGTCCGCGGGCCCTGGCGCGACCAGACCCACGCCTTGATCCGCACGGTCTCCTTCGCGGGCCGCGGCGTGGCCGAACTGTCCGTGTCGTACGGCGATTTCGCCCTGCCGCTGCGCGACGCGCTGCTCGACCGGGCCTTCGAGTGCTGGGTCCACGCGGATGACATCGCCAACGCCGTCGCCTACCCGTACGAGCCGCCCAGCGGCGCCCATCTGCACGGCATGATCGACCTGGCGGCCCGGTTACTGCCCGCCGCGCTCGCCGACCGCCGCCGTGCGGGCCTCGCCGCGCCGGCCCGCGCTCTGGTGACGGCCGGCTCACCGGGCCGCTCGCTCCACCTGGAGGTGGAGGGCTCGGGGGGCGGCGACTGGTACATCGCCCTCGACTCGCCGGCCGCGGTCGGCTCCCCGGACCGCAAGGTCGCGCAGGTGGCGCTGGACTCGGTGGAGTTCTGCCAGCTGGTGGCGGGGCACATCGCGCCGGAGGAAGCGGCGGCGGGCCAGGACGGCGACCGGGAAGCGATCAGAGACGTCCTGTTCGCGGCGGCCTCGCTGAGCCGCCTGTAGGGTCCCCGGCCGGTGCGAGCCGCTACGCGAAGACGACCGTGCGGCGGCCGTTCAGCAGGATGCGGTGCTCCGCGTGCCACTTGACCGCGCGGGCCAGCGCCTGGCACTCCACGTCGCGGCCGATGGCCACCAGCTGCTCGGGCGTGACCTCGTGGCCCACCCGCTCCACCTCCTGCTCGATGATCGGGCCCTCGTCGAGGTCGGCCGTCACATAGTGGGCCGTCGCGCCGATCAGCTTCACGCCGCGCGCGTGCGCCTGGTGGTAGGGCTTGGCGCCCTTGAAGCTCGGCAGGAAGGAGTGGTGGATGTTGATGATCCGCCCGCTCAGCTGCTTGCACAGGTCGTCCGAGAGGACCTGCATATAGCGGGCGAGGACGACGAGCTCCACGTTCTCGGCCCGCACCAGATCCAGCAGCTCCGCCTCGGCCTGCGCCTTGGTGTCCTTCGTGACCGGAATGTGATGGAAGGGGATGTCGTACGAGGCGACGAGCTCGGCGAAGTCGGTGTGGTTGGAGACGACCGCCACGATGTCGACCGGCAGGGCGCCGATCCGCGTACGGAACAGCAGGTCGTTGAGGCAGTGGCCGAACTTCGACACCATCAGCACGACCCGCATGCGCTCGTCGGCGCGGTGGATCTGCCAGTCCATCGCGAAGGAGTCGCCCACCGCCGCGAAGCTGGCGCGCAGTTTCTCCACCGTCACCGGCGCCTCGGCCGAGAAGTGGACGCGCATGAAGAACAGACCCGTGTCGCGGTCTCCGAACTGCTGACTGTCCTCGATGTTGCAGCCGGTGATGAAGAGGTAACTCGAGACGGCGTGCACGATGCCCTGCTTGTCCGGGCAGGAGAGCGTGAGGACGTACTGGTCAGTCATTCTGGCAGGATGCCACATCCGCGCGGAGCGGCCGGACGCCAGTCCCTTACGCGGACCTCGTCATGATCCGCAGCAGGTCCAGCGACCGCGGCGGCGCGTCCGGGTCCTCACCGTCGTTGACGGCCAGCCGCACATGCGCGTCGCGGGCCGCCCGTACCGCCTCGGGCCAGCCGTGATGGCCCATGTACGCGGAGACGGGGGCGTCCGGGCCGACCTGGTGCATGATCCGCAGCACCCGCAGCACGGCGACGTCGACCAGCGCGGCCTCGCCGGAGTCCCGGAATATGGTGCCGACGTACTTCTCGGCGGACCAGTTGTCCAGCCAGGTGTCCTCGACCAGCCGGTACACGGCGTCGGTGACGTCCCCGTACCCCTCCAGGCCCGCCAGCCAGCACTCCTGGTGGAAGACGGGGTCGGAGAGCATGTGCAGCGCCGAGCGCACGTTGGCGCGCCAGCGCCACCACGGCATGTCGTTGAGCGGCATGCCGCCCATGGTGGAGGAGCGACGGCCGCGACGGGAAGAGTTCACGGAAGCTGACACGTTTCGATCGTACGTTCCCCCGCCGTACCCATGGCCCACCCCCCGCAATTCACCACGGCGTCACTCGGCGTTGAACCGGCCTCACTCCCGCGTTACCCATGAGCAGGAATTGTGCATGGCCATGACCGGTAACGGCAGGCGACGCTTCTCCCCCTCCCTCTCCCTCCGGACTGCGGCGGCACTCGGCTCGGCGTGCCTCCTGGCCGGGTGCGGGGTGATCCCTGGGGCCACGGGGGGCTCCAGGGGCCCCATCACCGTGATGACCTGGGCCCCGCAGGACACCCGAGCCACCAATATGCCCGGCATGCCCGCCATGGGGCAGGCGTACGCACGCTGGGTCAACTCCAAGGGCGGGCTCAACGGCCGGGAGCTGCGCGTCCTGACCTGCAACGAGGGCAACGAGCCCGCGGCCGCCGCCGCGTGCGCCCGGCGCGCGGTCCAGGAGGACGTGGTCGCCGTCGTCGGCTCGTACAGCCAGAACGGCCGCGCCGTGCTGCCTCCGCTGGAGGCGGCGGGCATCCCGTACATCGGCGGCTACGGGATCACGGACGAGGAGTTCCGCAGCGCCATCTCCTACCCCGTCAACGGCGGTCAGGCCGCGCTGCTGGCCGGCAACGGCATCCAGCTCGCCACCTCCTGCGACCGGGTCTCCCTCGTCCGGCCCGACTCCGTCGAGGGCGCCCGGCTGCCGCACATCCTCAACTCCGGCCTCGCGCAGGGCCACCACCGCACCGCCGCCGACATCCCGGCCGCCGAGGACGCCGGCGAGTACACCGACGAGGCCCGGCAGTCGCGCAGACGGACCGGTGAGGACGGCGGCTGCGTCACCGCCGCGCTCGGCGCGCACACCGCCAACTTCTTCGACTCCTTCCGCCGGCTTCCGCCCGACGGCCGGGACGTCAAGGTCGCCTCGGTCCTCGGCAGCGTCGACCAGCCGCTCGTGGACCGTACCGGCGGCGCGAACGGCCCCTTCGAAGGCGCCTACATCACCGGCTGGTACCCGGACGCGGGCGACGAGCGCTGGAACCCGATGAAGCGGGTCATCCGGGAGCACGCCTTCGGCGACGACCGCATCGACCCGGCCGACGCGGGCGTCCAGACGACCTGGATCGCGTACACGGTCCTGACGAAGGTCGTCGAATCGCTCGGCCGGGACAAGGTCACCGCGGGCACCGTCAGCCGCGCGCTCAGCCGCGGGGTGCGGGTGCACACCGGCGGCCTGACGCCGCCGCTGCGCTGGCGCTACGAGGACATGCTCGGTACGCCGGGATTCCCGCGGATCATCAACCACAAGGTCACGTTCCAGGTCGTACGCGACGGACGGCTGGTGGCGCAGAGGAACGGCTTCGTGGACATCGCCCCCACCCTCCGCGACGCGGCGACCCTGTAGAACGGCCCGGCCCGTTCAGAGCTGGGTCGGCTGGCGTGGGGTCAGGCCGTACGTACCGGCGATGCCGTTCCACAGGGCGGCGGCCTTCCGCTTGGCGGTCGTGGCCTCACCGCTGGCCGCGTTGGCCCGGACGGTCTCGCTCGTGTGGCGTGCCTTGCCGCCCTTGCAGCCCTTCTTGCCCTTCACCTGCGCGGCCCAGGCCGCGTAGTGGTCGTCGGCGGAGGCCGAGGCCTGCCACGCCCTGGTGAGCGCGGAGCTCAGCTCGGCGTTGTTCGGCAGCCTGTCGACGGCCAGGCCCTGGAGCCGGGTCACCAAGCCCCGTCGCTGCTCGGCGGCGCCGCGCAGGTCGGTGACGGCCTGGTCCAGGTTCTGGCACTTCTTGATGTTCTCGACGGACCGGATCACCGTGTCGCGGCTGCTGCTGCTGTCCGCGAGGAGCTTGTCGAGCTCCTCGGCCTGGGTCCTGGCCGGGTCGGCGGCCTCCTGGGAGGGGCCGGGGGTGGGCGATCCGGCGGCGACGACACCGGTGGTGTCGCTCGCCGTCCGCGGGGCCTCCTCGCCGCCGCTGAGCAGGGCGCCCGCGCCCAGCCCGAGGACGGCGCAGCCGACGACGACGCCGGCGATCAGCGCCAGCTTGGACGACCGCCGCCGCCGGGCCTCCTGGTACTGGTCCTGGCCCTGGTACGGCTGCGGGGGCTGAGCCGCGGCCTGCGGCGCCTGGTGCTGGTGCGGCTGCTGGTGCGGGGCGGTGGCCTCGTACCGGGGCATGTGCTGCGTCGCGCCCGCGGCCGCCTCGTCGCGGAACAGGCTGTCGAACTCGGCCGGAGGCTGCCGCTCGCCGGGCGTGCCGGGCCGTATCCCGTACGGGGCACCGGACGGCTGTGGAGGGACGGGCGGTATGTACTGCGTGGCGTCCGCGTCAGGGCCGGCGTGTGCCTGGTGGCCCTGGTGGGCCGTCTGCCGGGCGCCGAGGTACTGGGTCGACTCGGCCGGATTCTCGGCCGGCATGGGCGCCGGCATGGGCATGGGCATCGGCCCGGCGCCCTGCGCGACCGGCGGGATGTACTGCGTGGCGTCCGCGTCGGCCGCCGATCCGGGAGTGACCTCGGGCGGCAGTGGCTGCGCGACGGTCCCGTACGGCTGCTGCTGCGGGTACGCCTCCGGCTGCCTGCCGTACGCCCCGGGCTGCTGCGGCTGCTGCTGCTGACCGCCCGGCGGCCCCCAGGACCCGCCCCACGGCTGGCCCCCCGCCGGCCCGGCGGCCGCCGCGCCCCAGGTCTCGCCGCCCTCGGCGGGCAGCACGACACCTTCGTGCGCGGGCCGCGCCGCGGGAAGGTGCGGCTCCTGACCCTGTCCGCTCTGCGTCACCGGGACTCCTACACGTAAACCTGTAAACCTACGGAAGCGTCGGCTCACGCTACCGGGTGACTCCCGGCCCGCGCACACGTGTGTGGCGGCAGTAACAAGAACCTCCGTGAAGACGCTGTTAAGACCCCGCCCGCCGCCGAAGCGGGAAGAGGAACTCCCCTACGCGGCCTGGAGCTCCAGCCGGGCGCCGAACTCCCGGACCGCGGGCTCGTCCGCGTACGGCTCCAGGCGCTGCTGGAGGTCGTCCAGGTACTCGGCGCCGCGCGAGGAGCGCAGCGTGCCGAGCAGTTCCGCCGCGCGCGTGCCCGTGTGGCAGGCCGCCTCCACCTCGCGCTGCTGCACCTGGGCCGTGGCCAGCAGGACCAGGCCGATCGCCCGCCGCCGCGCCCGCGACTCGGGGTGGCCGTCCAGCGACTCGCCGGCCGCCCGCGCCGCCTCCTCGGGCCGCCCCAGGTCCCGGTAGCAGTGGGCCAGTTCGTCGGCGAGGTACGCGTGGTCGAAGTGCGCGATCCACGCGGGGTCGTCGCCCGACTCGGGGTCGGCGCGGTCCATCGCGGCCACCGCCCGGGCCACCACCTCCTGGCACACGCGCTCGTCACCGAGCAGGGCGTGCCCGCGCGCCTCGGCCGCCAGGAACATCGCCTCCGCCCGCGGCGGGACGTGCCCCCGTGCGCCCTCCTGCGCCGCCCGCGCCAACTGGGCGATCTCGCGCGGGTTTCCGAGCTGGGCCGCCAAGTGGCTCATGGACGCGGCCAGTACGTACCCGCCGTACCCGCGGTCCCCGGCCGCCTGCGCGAGCCGGAGCGCCTGGATGTAGTACCGCTGCGCCAGCCCCGGCTGCCCCGTGTCCACCGCCATGTACCCGGCCAGCTCCGTCAGCCGGGCGACGGACGCGAACAGTTGGCGCCCCACGGCATCCCGGTAGGACCCGGACAGCAGCCCCGACACCACGCTGTTGAGGTAGTGCACCACCACGGGCCGCACATGCCCGCTGCCGAACCGGTGGTCCAGTTCGACGAGCGCGGCCGTCATCGCCCGTACCGCCTCGACGTCCGCCATCCCGACCCGGGCCCCGGCCTGCCGCGCCACCTGGGCGTCGGCGGCCGTGATCAGCCAGTCCCGGCTCGGCTCGACCAGCGCGGACGCGGCCACCGTGGAACCGGTCAGGAAGTCCCGGCGGCCCACGTCACTGCGCCACAGCTCGCAGACCTGCTCGATGGCGCCGAGCACGGTCGGCGAGAACTGCAGGCCCACGCCCGACGCCAGGTTCTTGCCGTTGGCCATGCCGATCTCGTCGATCGTGACCGTACGCCCGAGTTTGCGGCCGAGCGCCTCGGCGATGATCCCCGGTGCCCGCCCGCGCGGCTGCTGGCCGCGCAGCCAGCGGGCCACCGATGTCTTGTCGTACCGCAGATCCAGTCCGCGCTCGGCTCCGACCATGTTGACGCGGCGGGCGAGCCCGGCGTTGGAGCATCCTGCTTCCTGGATGAGAGCCTGCAGCCGTTCGTTCGGCTGACGGGCGACGAGCGGCCTCGCTGCCATGACTACCCCCTGTTGCCGCGGTGATCAGTCCGCTGATCACTGCCCGGCTGATATGCGGAGAATGCAGAAGTCGACGTGGGAATCCCGACGAAACGCAAGTCTGTGGAAGAGACTGGACGAACCGGTGGAGCGGGAAGAGCCGAGTAAGACCCCGATACGTCGTGCAATAGCGGGAGAGTGCCGCATTCTTACCTCCCCCTGTGGCTACCCGCTCACCGCTCCCGGTCCCCGTGCGCGCCCCCGTCCGTGCACCCATGCGCCCCGGATGCCGAATCGATGCTCCTCGGCCTCCCTTCCCGCGCCCCGTAACCCCGGGTGTGGTGGGGAGTTGAGTCCTTTCGTGGAAGAGACCATCGGAGTCACGGAAGCCGCACAGGTCCCCAAGCAGCGAGGGGAGCAGCTGCTGGACAGCGCCGTGCGGTATGCGGAAGAGCGGCACTGGGACGTGTTCCCCGGCACCTGGCTGGAGGCGGTCGAGGGCATGGAGCGCTGCTCGTGCGGCGACACCGCCTGTCCCGCCCCCGGCGCGCACCCGGCCCGGCCGGACTGGGCGACACAGGCGACCGGCAGCGCGGTGGCGGCGCGCCGGATGTGGGGCAAGCAGCCACGAGCGTCGATCCTGCTGCCGACGGGCCGTACCTTCGACGCGCTGGACGTCCCGGAATCGGCGGGCTTCCTGGCACTGGCCCGCATGGAGCGCATGAACCTGACGCTGGGGCCGGTCACCTGCACACCGGACCGCAGGATGATGTTCTTCGTCCTGCCGGGCGCGGCCGCCAAGGTGCCGGACCTGGTGCGCAAGCTCGGGTGGTCGCCGAGCGGCATCGACCTGGTCGGGCGGGGCGAGGGTCAGTACGTGGCGGCGCCGCCGACGCGGGTGGGCGGGCACGGCGCGGTGCAGTGGGCGCGCCGCCCCACGCCGGCGAACCGCTGGCTGCCGGACGCCGAGGAGCTGATCAGCCCGCTGGCGTACGCCTGCGCCACGGAAGCCTCGGTGGCCCGTTCCCGGCAAGGCTGACCTGCGAGCATTGCTGGAGTACAGCCCTGCGTGCGCTCCGGCTCGTACGTAGGGTGGTTCCCGTACCGACGGGGACGACGGAAGGCAGTGACCAATGCCGGACCAGATAAAGGATGACGTGGCGGGTGGAGCGCTCGGGGAGGCGCCGCCCGCCGTTCGTGTCGAGGGGTTGTGGAAGCGGTTCGGTGAGCAGATCGCCGTCGCCGGGATCGATCTCACGCTCCCGGCGGGACGGTTCATCGGGCTGGTGGGCCCGAACGGGGCGGGCAAGACGACGACCCTGTCGATGGTGACGGGGCTGTTGCGGCCCGACCAGGGGCGGGTCGAGGTGGCCGGGCACGACGTGTGGCGTGACCCGGTCGAGGTGAAGGCGCGGATCGGCGTACTGCCGGAAGGGCTGCGGCTGTTCGAGCGGCTGTCGGGGCGTGAGCTCCTGGCGTACACCGGGCGGCTGCGGGGGCTGCCCGGGGCGGAAGTGGACAAGCGGGCCACTCAGTTGCTGGACGTACTGGACCTGGCGGGGGCGCAGCACAAACTGGTCGTGGACTACTCGACCGGTATGCGCAAGAAGATCGGCCTGGCGGCGGCGCTGCTGCACAACCCGGACGTGCTCTTCCTGGACGAGCCGTTCGAGGGCGTGGACCCGGTGTCGGCGCAGACGATCCGGGGGGTGCTGGAGCGGTACACCGCCTCCGGCGCCACGGTCGTCTTCTCCAGCCATGTGATGGAGCTGGTGGAGTCGTTGTGCGACTGGGTCGCGGTGATGGTGGCCGGCCGGATCCGGGCGCAGGGTCCGCTGGCCGAGGTACGGGGTGAGGCGCCGTCGTTGCAGAGCGCGTTCCTGGAACTGGTGGGCGCGCACGGGCGGGACGCGGGCGAGTCGCTGGACTGGCTGGGCGGTGCCCGGTGATCTCCGTCTTCGTACGGCTCAAGCTGTCGCTGCTGCGGGGCGGGCTGCGGCAGTCGGCGGGGCGCCGGGCCGCGTATGTCACATCCGCCGTGCTGACGCTGCTGTTCGCGGCGGGGCAGTTGCTGGGCCTCGTGCTGCTGCGGGGCAGTGAGCACGCGGGCACGGTCGTGGTGCTGCTGACGGGTGTCCTGGCGCTGGGGTGGGCGGTGTTCCCGCTGTTCTTCCCGAGCGGGGACGAGACGCTCGATCCGACGCGGCTGGTGATGCTGCCGCTGCGGCCGGGGCCGCTGGTGCGGGCGCTGCTGGTGTCGTCGCTGGTGGGCATCGGGCCGCTGTTCACGCTGTGTCTGGCGGTCGGGTCCGCGGTCGCGCTGGCGCACGGGGCCGCCGCGGTGGTGGCGGCGGTGGTCGCCGTACCGCTGGTGGTGCTGGTGTGCGTGGCGCTGGCGCGCGCGGTCGCGGCGGGCAACGTACGGTTGCTGACCTCCCGCAAGGGACGGGACCTGGCCGTGCTGAGCGGTCTGGTGATCGCGGTGGGGATTCAGTTCGTCAACTTCGGTGCGCAGCGGCTCGGCCGGGCCGGCGGGCTGTCGGCGCTGGACCCGGCGGGGGACGTGGTGCGGTGGATTCCGCCGGCGTCGGCGCTCGGCGCGGTGGAGGCGGCGGGCGAGGGCGCGTACGGGGAGGCGGCGGCGGGGCTGCTGCTGTCGGCGGCGGCCCTGGGCCTGCTGCTGTATGCGTGGCGGCGCAGCCTGGTGAGGCTGATGACGGCCCCGGACGGCTCGACGCTTGCGGCGGCCTCGCGCCCGTCCCGGCGGGAGTCGGCAGCGTCATCGGCGTCGCCGGGGCCCGGGCGGCTGTGGCCCGAGGGGCGTACGGGCACGGTGATGACGCGGAGTCTGCGCTATGTGGCGCGTGACCCCAAGACGAAGGCGGCGTGGGTGACCTCGCTGGCGCTCGGCCTGATCGTGCCGCTGTTCAACGCCTTGCAGGGCACGGGTTCGATCTACTTCGCCTGCTTCGCGGCGGGGATGCTCGGCGTCCAGATGTACAACCAGTTCGGCCAGGACACCTCCGCCTTCTGGATGGTCGCGATGACCATCTCCTCGGCGCGGGACGCCTATGAGGAGCTGCGGGCGCGTGCGCTGGCGCTGCTGCTGGTCACCTTGCCGTACGTGGTGCTGGTCACCGTCCTGACGGCGGCGGTGCTGGGTGACTGGCGGACGCTGCCGGACGCGCTGGGGCTGTCGTTCGGGGTGCTGGGCGCGATGCTCGGTACGGGGGCGGTGGCGTCGGCCCGCTTCCCGTACTCGATCCCGCAGGAGGGCGCGTTCAAGAACGTGGCGCCGGGGCAGGCGGGGCTGGCGTGGATGTCCATCCTGGGCGGCATGGTCACGGCGGCGGTGCTGTGCGCGCCGCTGATCGCCCTGATGGTCTGGCTGCACGCGTCGGGTGCCGGGCTGTCGGGCCGGCTGCTGCTGCTCGCCCTGGGCGCGGCGTGGGGCACGCTGGTGGCCTGGGCGGGCCTGCGGCTGGCCGCGCCGCGCACGGCGAAGCGGCTGCCGGAGATCGTGGCGGCGGTCAGCAAGGGCTGACGCTGCTGCGCGGGCGGCGGCCTGTCAGGACACTCTCAGTGCGCTGTCAGGGCACCTGTCAGGACGCCTGTCAGGGCGTCAGCACGCCGTCCAGGAAGGGTGCTATGGCGGCGCGCCAGCCGTCCGGCTGGTCGTAGTGGACGAGGTGGCCGGCGTCGGGGACTTCGGCGTAGTGGCCGTGCGGGAGGACGCGGACCATTTCCTGTGCCTCCGCGCGGCCCAGTTCGCCGTCGAGGCCGCGGACCACGAGGGTGGGGCAGCGGACCTGGGCCAGCGAGTCCCAGTGGGCGTCGTGGACCCAGGTCTCGCGGGAGGTGAGCATCTGGCGGCGGGAGAAGAGGGGGCGCCAGCCGTCGGGGCACTCCGCCATGACCTCGGCGAAGAACTCGCCGCGCGCGGGGTTGGGGCGCTCCACCCAGGGGTCGTCCTCGCCGAACCACTTCCGTACGTCGGCGAGCGTGGCGAAGGGCAGGGGCCAGGCGCGGAACCAGTCCTCCCATTCGCGCTGCGACGCGGCGCCCAGCGCGGACGCCCGCATGTCGCAGATGATCAGGGCACGCACCAGGTCGGGGCGCTCGGCGGCCAGCTGCCAGGCCGTCAGGGCGCCCATGGAGTGGCCGATGAGGGTGACGGGGGCGAGGCCCAGCTGTTCGACCGCGGCGGCCGCGTCGGCGACGTACGCCTCGCGCGTGAAGGGGCCCTCGGCCGGCTTGGCGCTGTGCCCGTGCCCCCGCTGGTCGAGCGCGACGGCGCGGTGCCGCTCGGCGAGCCAGCGGGCGGTCGGGGCCCAGTGGGAGGCGCGGCCCATCAGGCCGTGGAGGAGGAGCACACCGGGCGCCCGGTCGGCGGAGCCGTACACCTGTGCCTTGGGCGGGTCGGCGAACTCCCAGGCGGCGAGGTGTAAGCCATCGGCTCCGGTCAGGTCGATGCGTCGCACCATGTGTCCTGACACCCCCTTCTGTGTCGTGCCCCGCCAGACTATCGAACCCGCATTCGAAAACGGGCGTCTCGCGCGCAACACCGCTCGTTCGAGTGACCCGGCTCAAGGATTGACGGCCGTGACCGAGGGGAGATCTTCAACGGGAGGCGGACCGCTCGGGGAAAATCGGTCCGAGGGGATGACCCTGAGAGCTCGGGGCTCCGGGTCAGCACAGGGGAGGCGAGGCCCCGGCGCCGATGGGCGCCGGGGCTCTCCGTGTGCATGGGGCGTCTGAGACGTACACGGCGTGCTCCCTCCCCGGCGCGGAGCCCCGCAGGGAAGCCCCTGTCACGCCGTCAGGTCATATGCCTGAGCCCAGAGTCGCACGCCGGCCGCCCGGCCGCTGCCCTTCCGTCCGAAAGCCCGTCCTGGCTTGGGGCTGCGTGTGCGGCCCTTCCGGTCCGGGGCCTCACGCGGCGTCAGATGCGGTGGACCGTGTGCAGCCTCTTCGCATAGGTGCCCGTGCCGTCCAGGAGCGAGGCGCCGCCCAGGTCGGACATGGTGGGTCCGTTGACGGTCTTGCGGCTGGAGAGGAAGCGGCGCTTGCCTGCCGCGTCCTTGCCCAGGTAGATGCCGACGTGGTCCACCGTGATCGTCGGGTTGTCGTCGCCCGAGTCGGCGTTGAAGAGCACCAGGTCGCCGGGGTTGAGCAGGGCCGCGGCGGGCGGGGCCGTGCCGTCGACCGTCTGGTCGACGCGTACGCCGGGCGCGTAGTCGACCATGTGCCGCGACTTGCGCGGGATGCGGGTCTTGGACGTGTCCTCGCCCGCGGCCATCGGCACACCCATGTGGTAGCCGTAGACCATGCGCGTGTAACCGGAGCAGTCGAGGTTGCCGACCTGCTTGCTGGAGGGGCCGGTGTAGGCGCCGTCGGGGAAGGTCCAGCCGACGTTCATGTACTCGTGGAAGTCGGCGCCCTCGTAGCAGTAGCCCTGCGGGTCCAGGTAGCCGTACCCGGACTCCCCGAGGACCTGCTTGTCCTTGGCCGGTCCGGAACCACTGGTCACCGCCGGGGCGCCGGCGAGGAACATCGCCGCGTACGCGAGGACGTCCGGCACCGTGGAACCGGCCCAGCCGCGGATGAGCTGTTCCAGCTCCGGAGTCCAGGTGCCGCCGAACGGCTCCGGGAGCACGCGCACCCACTCCCCGTGCGTGACACTGGGCGGCGTCGCCCAGCTGGCGGCGCCCACCTCGAAACGGCTGACGAGCAGCTTGACCGGGAGGTTGGTGCAGCCGTCGTTGGCGAGCGCGCGCAGGCCGACGCGGCCCTTGCCGAAGGTGGAGTCGGTGACGTCCACGGCCCACGCGGACGGCTCCGTGGAGGCGGAGCGCCAGGCCTTGACCTGGATGCGGGTGCCTTCGCGGCGCACCCGGATCGTCCAGTCGGTGCCCGCCGCGACGCCCGTGGCGAGGGTGACGGCCGTGGTCAGCTGGGTGACCGCGTCGGCGACCTCCTTCTCGACACGCAGTTCGACCGCGCCGGACGTGAGGAAGGACAGCCGGGCGCGGTAGCTGTTGTGGGTGTTCTGGTAGCCGAAGGACAGGGCGTACGAGCAGGCCTGACCGGTGGGGACCTTGTCGAACCGGGCCACGGACCGCACGTCGACGTCGGTGATCTCGTCATCGCGCAACGTGGCGTGGCGGCTGGCGAAGTCGGTGGTCAGCGCGATGATGCCGGTGCCCGGCACCACCGAGAAGTCGGTGTCGGCGGGGCCGAGGGTGGACCAGCTGCCGCCGCCCCGGGAGGAGCCCCAGTACCGGCGGTCCGCGACCGGCAGCGACGTGTCCGGCAGCGTGCGCTGGAAGTCGTCCACGAACGGCTTCTTGTTCTCGGTGAACGTACGCGTCGGGCCGGGCAGGACGACGGTCCGGGCGCCGTGGGTCAGCAGGGCTATGCGCTTGCCGCCGGAGGTGACCTCCGTGCGGGCCGGGGTCCCGGACAGGACGGTGGCGGTGAGCGGGGTGTTGAGTGTCACCGGGGTGAAGTACGACGCGTTCAGCGGGGGCAGCGTCACCGAGGAACGGGCCGAGGTCAGGCCGGCCGGGCCGGGGAAGGGCTCGACGGGCACGGGTTCCGGCCCGGCGGCCTGGGCCGGGGTGGCGACCAGACCGCTCAGCGGGACGGTGGCGGCCGAGGCCGCGAAGATGGCGAGCAGGCGGCGCCGTGAAGTGTGAGACATGAGGTCATGATCCGTGCAGGTCTGGTGAAGAAATACATCACCCCTGGTCAAAGCCCGTTGTCGCACCGCGCGCACACTGAATCCCCGTATGGCGGGGTTTGTACGTCTGAGTCAGCGAATCGCCTGACGACACCACCAAGCCGGGCAGCGCCTGGCCGGGCGGCGCACAGCAGCGAGGGCGTGCCCGGCCGGGCGGGCCTGGCCGGGCGCGACGAGGCGGCGCCGTCCGGGCGGGCGACGCCGTGTCGAACGCGCCCGGCCGGGCGCCGTGTGCGTGGCTGGAACGTCAGCGCTTGGCGACGAAGACGTGGGAGGCGACTTCGGCGCCCAGTTCCGCGGCTTCGCCGCTGCTGCCGACGAGCACGCCGCCCGGCGACTCCGTCACGCTGACCACCGAACCGGGCTGCACGCCCGCGCGGCGCAGCGTGTACATCAGCTGGGCATCCGTCTGGATCGGCTCGCCGATACGGCGCACCACCACCGTCTTGCCCTCCGTGCCCGCGTCCAGGTCGGCCAGCGACACCATGCCCTCGTCCAGGAACGCCTCGCTCCCGGCCTCCTCGCCGAGCTCCTCCAGGCCCGGGATCGGGTTGCCGTACGGCGACTCGGTGGGGTGGCGCAGCAGCTCCAGCACGCGGCGCTCCACCGCCTCGCTCATCACGTGCTCCCAGCGGCACGCCTCGGCGTGGACCTGCTCCCACTCCAGGCCGATCACGTCCACGAGCAGGCACTCGGCGAGCCGGTGCTTGCGCATCACGCGGGTGGCCAGGCGGCGGCCCTCGTCGGTGAGCTCCAGGTGCCGGTCGCCGGCGACGGTCACCAGGCCGTCGCGCTCCATGCGCGCGACCGTCTGGCTGACGGTCGGCCCGCTCTGGTCCAGTCGCTCGGCGATGCGGGCGCGCATGGGCACCACACCCTCTTCCTCGAGCTCGAGGATGGTGCGGAGATACATCTCCGTGGTGTCGATCAGTCCGGACATACGTGCCCCTCGAAAGAATCGTGCGCTGGCCCTGACTCAATTCTTGCGCATACCGAGGGCAACCGTGCCCGCTGTGGACGAGCGGTATTGACAGAGCAATGGTCCAGACCGCAACGTGATCCGCGACACGGAGAGAAGGGGCCTGAACGCCATGGGCGAGAGCAAGCTGGCCGGTCTGTTCTTCGACGCCGCGATCGCCCTGCTGCGGCGGGTCCGGGACGAAGAGGCGGAGAACATCGCCGCCGCCGGCGCGGCCATCGCCGACACCGTCGCCTCGGGCGGCCGCCTGTTCGCGTTCGGCGCCGGCCATTCGTCGCTCGCCGCCCAGGACGTGGTCTACCGGGCCGGCGGGCTCGCGCTGGTGAACCTGCTCGCCGTGCCGGGCGTCGTCGGCGTCGACGTCATGCCGGCGACGCTCGGCTCGGCGCTGGAACGCGTGGACGGGCTCGCGGGCGCGGTCCTCGACTCCTCCCCCGTCAAGGCCGGCGACGTCCTGATCGTCGTCTCGCTGTCCGGCCGCAACGCCCTGCCGGTCGAGATGGCGATGAACGCCCGCGCGCTCGGGTTGAAGGTCATCGGGGTGACCTCGGTGGCGTACGCGGAGGAGACCAGGTCCCGGCACGTGTCGGGCACCTTCCTGAAGGACCACTGCGACATCGTGCTCGACTCCAAGATCGCCGTGGGGGACGCGGAGCTGACCCACGAGGGCGTCGAGGCGCCGTTCGCGCCGGCGTCCACGGTCGTCACCAGCGCCCTGATGCAGGCCACGATGGCGGCCGCGACCGAGAACCTGGTCGCCCGCGGCATCGAGCCGCCCCTGCTGCGCTCGGGCAACGTGGACGGCGGCCACGAGTGGAACGGCCGGGTCATGGAGCAGTACGCGGACCGGATCTTCTTCCGCCACTGACCAGCCCTCGGCGCCCCCGTGTCAGGCGCCCGGCGTCAGGCGCCCGGCGTCAGGCGCCCCGCCTCAGGCGCCCAGCGCCTGCGCCAGGTCCACGGCCGCCGCCACCCGTACCGCCACGCTCTCCGCGTACACCGCGTCCGGGCGTTCGAAGGCCGGGCGGGCCCCCGAGCGCAGGAAGGTGACCACGCCCAGCGTCCGGCCCCGGCCGCGCAGCACCACGCACAGCGCGTGCACCGCGTCCCGGGGCCACTGCCGCCGCGCCGCCCACTCCTCCGCCGACGCCGACGCCGACGCCGACCCCGCCCCCGAGGCATCAGCCCCGGCCCCCGCCCCGGCCCCCGCGCTCGCCCGTACCGAACCGGCCCGGTCCACCGCCTGCAACGCCGGGTGCCCCGCCGCGTACCGCACCGGGATGCCGCCGCCCGACAGGCGCGCGACCGGGCCCGGCGCGCCGCTCGGGGACGCGGCCGCCCGCACAAGCCGGTCGCCCCGGAGAAGGTCGACGAGCACGTGGTCGGCGAACCCGGCGAGCGCGAAGTCCAGGTACGTGGCCGCCGCCTCCATCGGGTCCTCGCACTCCGCGGCCGCGCCGCCCGCCCGGTGCAGCTGACTGAACCGGAACCGCAGCCGGTCCGCCCCCTGCTCCGCCAGCTTGGCGTCCGTGACGTCCTGGAACAGCCAGCCCACCCCCAGCGGCACGGGCTCCTCCGCGAGCGGCGACGCCAGCCGCAGGAACCCGCTGCGCCAGCACCGCCGCCGCTCCCCGTCCGGTGTGCGCACCGTCACCCACAGCTCGGCCAGTTCCCGTGGCGCGCCCTCCGCCAGGACGTGCTGAAGCGCGCCCTCCAGTTCCTCCACGCCCTGGACGACCAGCTCGCCGAGGGGCCGCCCGAGCAGCGCCGTACGGCCGGTGCCGAGCGCCCGCGCGGCATACGCGTTCACGACGGTGGGGCGCAGGTCCACGTCCACCAGGACGACGCCCCAGGAGGCGTCCTCGAACAGCGCCTCGCTCAGCGCGATGGACCGTTCCAGGTCGATCTGGGCGTGCACCTCGCTGAAGGCGCAGTACACCCCGGCGGGCCGCCCGTCCGCGCCCCGCACGCCGGCCGACTGCGTCCGTACGAGCACCCGCCCGCCGTCCTTGCGCACCAGCGCGAACTCGTGCACCTGCCGCCCCGGCGCGTGCATCACGGCCATCAGCCGCTCGTGCACGTCGTCGGCGTCCGCGCTGCGCACGGCCCACTCGGCGAACCCGCGCCGCCCGACGGCCTCCTCGGCGGTCCAGCCGAGGATCCGCTCGGCCTCGCGGTTCCAGTGGGTGATCACCCCGTCCGCGTCGAACGCGCACAGCGCCGCGTCCATCCCGTCGAGCAGCGCGGCGAGCAGGTCCGCCCCCGGCCGCTGCCGTTCCGGCTCGTCAGGCCCCAGCGCACTGGCGGTCTCGCTCCTGGACGCACTCATCCCGGCACCCCCTGCAGGACGTGTACTCACGTGCATGTGCACGTCCGGTCATTCAACTGGAACGTGACCCACGACACAGCCCGTTCCCGGAAAATCACCGGGCGACCGGGGGCGAAAAACCGGTTGTGGGGCACCGGACGGCTTCCTAGGGTGTGGGGCACACGAAGAAAGGAGGTGATCCGGAAGTGGTTTCTTTTCGGATGCGTGAGGTGACTGCGGGCTGAGGCCTGTTGTCGCACTCTGTGCAATGTCGGCAGGCCTCCTGCCGCAATCCCCAGCAGTCACCGACCCGCGGGCTCGCCGGCACATCCGGCCGGCCTCTCCGTCAGGAGAGCCGGAGCCCGCGGGTTTCTGCTGTGACGGCCAGGCCACCTGCGATCGGTTCAGGGCGCCAGGCGCTCCACGCGCCAGCGCTTGCCCCCGCCCTCTCCCCCGCCCTCGCCCTCGCGGACGTACCGGAGCCGGTCGTGCAGCCGGTTCTCGTGGCCCTGCCAGAACTCCACCGTTTCCGGTACGACCAGGAACCCGCCCCAGTGCGGCGGCACCGGCACCTGCTCGCCCTCCGGGTAGCGGGCCGCCAGCTCCTCGTACCGCGCCAGCAGCTCCGCCCGCGAGGCGATCACCGAGGACTGCTCGCTCGCCCAGGCGCCGAGCTGGGAGCCGTGCGGGCGGGTGCGGAAGTACGCCGCGGTCTCGTCCCGGCCGACCCGGGTCGCCGTGCCGCTGACGATGACCTGCCGGGCCATCGGGTGCCAGGGGAAGAGGAGTGAGACGTACGGATTGGACTCCAGCTCCACGCCTTTGCGGGAGCCGTAGTTGGTGAAGAAGACGAACCCTCGTTCGTCATAGTGCTTCAGCAGCACCATGCGCGACGACGGCCGTCCGCCGGGGGTGGCCGTGGAGACGATCATGGCGTTCGGCTCGTGGATGGCGGGGCCGCACGCCGCCTCCTTGAACCAGCGCGCGAACTGCTCCATCGGCCCGGCCGCGAGATCCGCCTCCAGGAACTCGGCGGTGCGGTACTGCTCGCGCATGTCGGCGGGATCGAGAGCTGCTGGATCGAGAGCGTCTGTCACAAGGGCAATCCTGCCCTAGCGGGCCAGTCTGCCCGGCACGGAGTGCCAGTAATCCTCCCTGACCGGTTCGGCGCAGTGTGCCGGATGTCACGCTTCCCCGCATCGGGGGAACCCGACAGACTCATGCGCTGGGTCACTGTTGCCTCCCTACGACGGTGCTGGATGACCACCAGCCGTACGGGGCATCACCGGAAGACACCCTGAGCCTGTCGCACGTAAACCCTGTCAGCCCCTGTCGCACGCATCTGTCGCACACATTTCGAGGAGCCGCCTGATGTCCGACTTCGTACCCGGACTCGAAGGAGTCGTCGCGTTCGAGACGGAGATCGCCGAACCGGACAAGGAGGGCGGCGCGCTCCGGTACCGAGGCGTCGACATCGAGGAGCTGGTCGGCCACGTCTCCTTCGGCAACGTGTGGGGCCTGCTGGTCGACGGGGCGTTCAACCCCGGCCTGCCGCCGGCCGAGCCGTTCCCGATCCCGGTGCACTCCGGGGACATCCGCGTCGACGTCCAGTCCGCGCTGGCGATGCTGGCCCCCGTGTGGGGTCTTCAGCCGCTGCTCGACATCGACGAGGAGACCGCCCGTGACAACCTGGCGCGCGCGGCCGTGATGGCGCTGTCGTACGTCGCCCAGTCGGCGCGTGGCCAGGGCCTGCCGATGGTGCCGCAGCGGGAGATCGACAAGGCGCAGTCGGTCGTCGAGCGGTTCATGATCCGCTGGCGCGGCGAGCCGGACCCCAAGCACGTCAAGGCCGTCGACGCGTACTGGACGTCCGCCGCCGAGCACGGCATGAACGCCTCCACGTTCACCGCCCGCGTCATCGCCTCGACGGGCGCGGACGTGGCGGCCGCGCTGTCCGGCGCCGTCGGCGCCATGTCCGGCCCGCTGCACGGCGGGGCGCCCTCCCGGGTGCTCGGCATGATCGAGGAGATCGAGCGCACGGGCGACGCCGCGGCGTACGTCAGGCAGGCCCTCGACAAGGGCGAGCGCCTGATGGGCTTCGGCCACCGCGTCTACCGCGCCGAGGACCCGCGCGCCCGCGTCCTGCGCCGTACGGCCCGGGAGCTCGGCGCGCCGCGCTTCGAGGTGGCGGAGGCCCTGGAGAAGGCGGCCCTGGAGGAGCTGCACGCCCGCCGCCCGGACCGGGTGCTGGCGACGAACGTGGAGTTCTGGGCGGCGATCGTGCTGGACTTCGCGGAGGTCCCGGCGCACATGTTCACGTCCATGTTCACCTGCGCCCGCACGGCCGGCTGGTCGGCCCACATCCTGGAGCAGAAGCGCACCGGCCGCCTGGTCCGCCCCTCGGCCCGCTACGTGGGCCCGGGCCCGCGCAGCCCGCGCGAGATCGCCGGGTTCGAGGACATCACCGGCTGACACTCGCACACCGCGACGGCGCCGCGCCCCGCGAAGGGGCGCGGCGCCGTTCGTGTACGGGGGGCGAAGGCTGATGAGCGGGACCGATACGGGTCAGCCCAGCGCCTCGTCCACGAGCGCCGCCCACTGCGACACCACCCGCTCGCGGCGCGCGGTGTCGTCCGTGAGGAGGTTGGCGAGGCCCAGGCCCCGGGCCATGTCCAGCAAACCCTGGACGGTTTCCCGGACGCCGGGGCGGGACTCGTCCGCGCCGAGCAGTTCGACCGCGATGCGGTGGGTCTCGCGGCCGACGCGGGCCTCCAGCTCCGTGACGCGCGGCCGCAGCTGCTCCTCGTCGGAGGCGGCCACCCACAGGTGCAGGGCCGCCCGGAACAGCGGGCCGGTGTAGAGGTCGACCAGGGCCGCGACCACCGCTGCGCGGTTCTGGACGGGCAGGGCGCGCAGCGCCTGGGAGCGTTCCTCGGCGACGTATTCGACGGCCGCCGTGAACAGGTCCTCCCGGGTGGGGAAGTGGTGCTGCGCCGCGCCGCGCGAGACGCCGGCCCGTTCGGCGACGACGGAGACCGTGGAGCCCGCCCAGCCGCGTTCGGCGAGGCAGGCCACGGCCGCGGCGAGCAACCGCTGCCGGGTGGCCCGGCTGCGGTCCTGCTTCGGCGCCTTGGGTTCCTTCGGAACCGAGGTCACAACACCCATGCAGCGTCCCGTCGTTCGAGGAAGGCCGTCATCCCCTCGCGGGCCTCCGCCGAGGCGAAGAGCGAGGCCGAGCGCTGTACGACATCCTCCGCATCGCGCTCGAAGGTCTCCAGCACCCTAGCCGTGACCAGCCGCTTGGCCTCCGCCAGCCCCTGCGGTGACGCCTTTCGCAGCCCGTCCAGTACGGGGGCGAGGGCACCGTCCACGTCGTCGCCGAAGACCGTCACCAGGCCGATCCGGGCCGCTTCGGCGGCGTCGAAGCGCTCACCGGTGAGGTAGTAGCGGGCGGCGGCGCGCGGGTCGAGGCGCGGCAGCAGCGTCAGCGAGATGACGCAGGGCGCCACGCCGATGCGTACCTCCGTCAGCGCGAAGTCCGCCTCCGCCCCCGCCGCCACGATGTCGCACGCGCTCACCAGCCCCAGTCCCCCCGCCCGTACGTGCCCGCTCACCCGGGCCACCACCGGTTTGGGCAGCTCCACGATCGCGCGCAGCAGCGCCACGAAGGTGTACGGGCTGGGCGGCGCCTTCACGTCCGCGCCCGCGCTGAACGTGGACCCGGTGTGCGTGAGGACCACCGCCCGCACCCCGGGGTCCTTGCCGCAGTCCTCCAGCGCCCGGGCCAGTTCGCCGACCAGCCGCGACGACAGGGCGTTGCGGTTGTCCGGGCAGTCCAGGGTCAGGGTCGTGATGCCACGCTCGTGCGCGGTGCTGAGCAGACTCATCGTGCGCCCTCTCGCTAAGCGTCAGTAGGACTTGGGCAGTCCCAGGGACTGGTGGGACACGTAGTTCAGAATCATTTCCCGGCTCACCGGAGCGATGCGTGCCACCCGCGACGCGGTGATGAGCGAGGCGAGCCCGAACTCACGGGTGAGGCCGTTGCCGCCGAGGGTGTGGACGGACTGGTCGACGGCCTTCACGCACGCCTCGGCGGCAGCGTACTTGGCCATGTTGGCGGCCTCGCCCGCGCGGATGTCGTCCCCCGCGTCGCAGAGGTGGGCGGCCTTGCGCGTCATCAGGCCCGCCAGCTCCAGCTCGATGTGCGCCTGGGCGAGGGGGTGCGCGATGGCCTGGTGGGCGCCGATCGGGGCCTTCCACACCTGGCGCTCCTTGGCGTACGAGACGGCTCGCGCGAGCGCGTACCGGCCCATGCCGAGGGCGAACGCGGCGGTCATGACCCGCTCGGGGTTGAGCCCGGCGAACAGCTGGAGCAGGCCCGCGTCCTCGTCGCCGACGAGCGCGTCGGCCGGGAGGTGTACGTCGTCGAGCGTCAGCTCGAACTGCTTCTCGTGGGCGTGCAGTTCCATGTCGATCCGGCGGCGCCGGAAGCCGGGCGCGTCGCGTGGGACGACGAAGAGGCACGGCTTGAGGCGGCCGGTCCTGGCGTCCTCGGTACGCCCGACGATGAGCGTCGCGTCGGCGATGTCGACGCCGGAGATGAACACCTTGCGCCCGTTGAGCACCCAGCCGTCCGTGGTCCTGCGGGCGGTCGTGGTGATCCGGTGGGAGTTGGAGCCCGCGTCGGGCTCGGTGATGCCGAACGCCATGGTCAGGGTGGCGCCGGCCAGGCCCGGCAGCCAGCGCGTTTTCTGCTCGTCGGTGCCGAAGCGGGCGATGACGGTGCCGCAGATCGCGGGCGAGACGACCATCATCAGCAGCGGGCAGCCGGCCGCGCCGAGCTCTTCGAGGACGATGGACAGCTCGGCCATGCCGCCGCCCCCGCCGCCGTACTCCTCGGGGAGGTTGACCCCGAGGTAGCCGAGCTTGCCCGCCTCGGCCCAGAGCGCGTCGTAGGCCTCGCGGCCGTCGTCGCGGTCACGGCCGTTGTCGCGGCCGTGGCGCTGCCCGAGGGCGGCGACGGCGGCGCGCAGGGCGGTGTGCTCGTCACTCTCGATCATGCTCATCCTCCTGGACTTCCCGTACGACGGCGAGCAGGGCACCGACCTCGACCTGGTGGCCCGGGGCGGCGTGGAGCGCGGTGAGCGTGCCGGAGGCGGGAGCGGCGATACGGTGCTCCATCTTCATGGCCTCCAGCCAGACGAGCGGCTGCCCGGCCTCGACGCGGGCGCCGGGCTCGACATCGGCGACCCGGACGACGGTGCCGGGCATGGGCGCGAGCAGCGAGCCGGGCGCGGTGAGCTCGGCGGGATCGGTGAATCGCGGCCGGGCGGTGAGCCGGTACGCGTTCACGTGCACCGTCCCGTCGCCGTACTCGGCCACGTCGTAACGGCGCACCACCCCGTCCACGTCGAGGCGGACCCGGTCGGGCGAAACGTCCACCACGCGCGCGTGGGGGTGGGATTCGACGGCGTACCCGCCGTCGCGGGTGGGCCGGTAGCGCACCTCGTGGTCGCCGTAGCGGGCGGCCTGCGGCTGCGACGGCACGTTCCGGAATCCGCCGAACCGGCCCGCCCGGCGCGCGGCGGCGGCCAGCGCGGCGGCCACGGCGGCGCAGCCCTCCCCGGGCGCGGGCTCCGTCAGCGCCGGGAGGTGGCGTTCGTAGAACCCGGTGTCGAGCCGCCCCGCCACGAAGTCCGGGTGCCGCAGCGACCGCACGAGCAGTTCCCGATTGGTCACGGGCCCGTGCACCGTGCCCCGCGCGAGGGCATGCGCCAGCCTCCGCACCGCCTCCCCCCGGCTGGGCGCCCAGGCGATCACCTTGGCGAGCATGGCGTCGTAGTGCACACCGACCGTGTCCCCGGCGGCGTATCCGGCGTCGACGCGCAGGTACCCGCCTCCGGCGTACGAGCCGCCGCTGTCACCGCCCGCGCCGGGCGCCGGTCCCAAGCCTGTGCCGCCCGCGCCGGGCACCGGTCCCAAGCCCGTGCCGCCCGCGCGGAGCGCCGGGCGGGAGGGGGCGTGGGGGGCCCGGTCCCCCCCGGACAAGGGCGGGCGGGCGGGGAGGTCCAGCGCGTGCAGCACGCCCGTCTGCGGGGCCCAGCCGCGGGAGGGGTCCTCCGCGTAGAGGCGGGCCTCCACGGCGTGGCCGCGCGCCTCGGGGGGCTCGGGCGGCAGGGGCGCGCCCTCCGCCACGCGGAGCTGCCACGCGACCAGGTCCAGGCCGAACACCGCCTCCGTGACCGGGTGTTCCACCTGGAGCCGGGTGTTCATCTCCAGGAAGTACGCCCGGCCGCCGGCGACCAGGAACTCCACCGTGCCCGCGCCCACGTATCCCACCGCCCGCGCGCACGCCACCGCCGATGCGTGCAGCGTCTCGCGCAGCTCCGGGCCCAGGCCCGGCGCCGGGGCCTCCTCGATGACCTTCTGGTGCCGCCGCTGGAGCGAGCAGTCGCGGGTGCCGAGCGCCCACACAGTGCCGTGCGCGTCGGCGAGGACCTGGACCTCGACGTGGCGGCCGCGCTCGATGTACGGCTCCGCGAACACCTCACCGTCGCCGAACGCCGACCGCGCCTCGGCGGACGCCGCCGCCAGCTCGCCCGGCAGCGCGGCCAGGTCCCGCACGACCCGCATGCCCCGGCCGCCCCCGCCCGCCGCCGCCTTGAGCAGGAGCGGGAGGTCGGCGGCGGTGGCCGAAGCAGGGTCCACCGGGGACAGCAGCGGGACCCCCGCCGCCGCCATCAGCTCCTTCGCCCGCGTCTTGGACGCCATCGCCTCGATGGCCTCCGGCGGCGGGCCGATCCAGAGCAGCCCCGCGTCGATCACGGAACGCGCGAAGCCGGCGTTCTCGGACAGGAACCCGTACCCCGGGTGCACCGCGTCCGCGCCCGCCGCCAGCGCGGCCCGCACGATCAGATCGCCGCGCAGGTAGGTGTCGCGGGGCGCCGCGCCCGGCAGCCGTACCGCCGCGTCCGCCTCCCGCACATGGAGCGCCGAAGCGTCAGCGTCGGAGTACACGGCGACCGTGTCGAGGCCCAGCGACCGGCAGGTGCCAAAGACGCGGCAGGCGATCTCCGCGCGGTTGGCGACAAGAACAGAAGTGATCATCAGGGCCTCACATCCGGAAGACGCCGAAGCCGCCGCGCGCGCCTTCGACCGGGGCGGTGTGGATTGCCGACAGGCACAGGCCGAGGACGGTACGGGTGTCGCGCGGGTCGATGACCCCGTCGTCGTACAGCCGCCCCGAGAGGAACACCGGCAGGGACTCGGCCTCGATCTGCCGCTCCACCATCGCGCGCAGCGCGGCGTCGCCCTCCTCGTCGTACGGCTGTCCCTTCGCCGCCGCCGACGCGCGGGCGACGATCGACAGGACGCCGGCGAGCTGCTGCGGGCCCATGACGGCGGACTTGGCGCTGGGCCAGGCGAACAGGAAACGGGGGTCGTAGGCGCGCCCGCACATGCCGTAGTGCCCGGCCCCGTACGAAGCCCCCATCAGCACGGACAGATGCGGGACACGGGAATTGGCCACCGCGTTGATCATCATCGCGCCGTGCTTGATGATGCCTCCCTGTTCGTACTGCCTGCCGACCATGTAGCCGGTGGTGTTGTGCAGGAACAGCAGCGGTATGTCGCGCTGATTGGCCAGCTGGATGAACTGCGCGGCCTTCTGCGACTCGGCGGAGAACAGCACGCCCCGGGCGTTGGCCAGCACACCGACCGGATAGCCGTGCAGGCTCGCCCATCCGGTCGTGAGCGAGGGCCCGTACAGCGGCTTGAACTCGTCGAAGTCCGAGGCGTCGACGATCCGGGCGATCACCTCGCGCGGATCGAAAGGCGTCTTCACATCCCCGGGCACGATGCCGAGCAGCTCTTCCGGGTCGTACGCCGGGGGCTCGGCCGGGCCCGGATCGGGGTGCGCCTTGCGGTGGTGGAGGCGGGCGACGATCCGGCGGGCCTGGCGGATGGCGTCGGGCTCGTCCACCGCGTAGTGGTCGGCGAGGCCGGACACGCGCGCGTGCATCTCGGCGCCGCCGAGCGACTCGTCGTCGCTCTCCTCCCCCGTGGCCATCCTCACCAGCGGCGGGCCGCCGAGGAAGACCTTCGACCGCTCCTTGATCATCACGGTGTGGTCGGACATGCCGGGCACATACGCACCGCCCGCCGTCGAGTTGCCGAAGACGACCGCGACGGTCGGGATACCGGCCGCCGACAGGCGGGTGATGTCACGGAACAGCGCCCCGCCGGGGATGAAGATCTCCTTCTGGGAGGGCAGGTCGGCGCCGCCGGACTCCACGAGCGAGATACAGGGCAGCCGGTTGGCGTACGCGATCTCGTTGGCGCGCAGGACCTTCTTCAGCGTCCAGGGGTTGGAGGCTCCGCCGCGTACGGTCGGGTCGTTGGCGGTGATCAGGCACTCGACGCCCTCCACCACGCCGATGCCGGTGACGATCGAGGCACCGACCGGGTAGTCGCTGCCCCAGGCGGCGAGCGGGGACAGTTCCAGGAACGGCGCGTCGGGGTCGAGGAGCAACTCCACGCGTTCGCGGGCCAGGAGTTTGCCCCGCTTGCGGTGCCGGTCGACGTACTTCTCACCGCCGCCCGCGAGGGCCTTGGCGTGCTCGGCGTCGAGTTCGGCGAGCCTGGCGAGCATGGTGGCGCGGTGGGCCGCGTAGTCGGGGTCGGCGGTGTCCAGGGCGGTGCGCAGCACGGTCACAGCAGGGCCTCCGGGATGTCGAGGTGGCGGGAGCGGAGCCATTCGCCGACCGCCTTGGCCTGCGGGTCGAAACGGGCCCGGGACGCGACGCCCTCGCCCAGCAGGCCGGTCACCACGAAGTTCAGCGCGCGCAGGTTCGGCAGCACGTGGCGTACGACCTCCAAGTCCCGTGTCTCCGGCAGCAGTTCGCGCACGCGGCCGACGGTCAGCTCATGGGCGAGCCAGCGCCAGGCGTCATTCGTGCGCGCCCACACGCCGACGTTGGCGTCGCCGCCCTTGTCGCCGCTCCTCGCCCCCGCGACCAGACCGAGCGGGGCCCGGCGCACCGGCCCGGGCGGCAGGCGTTCGGGAAGTTCCGGCTCCGGTACGGCTTCCAGCGCCCGCGTCCGTACGGCAGGAGGCACCGCCACCCGCTCCCCCGCCGGCAGTACGGCGGTGTGCGCCACCGCATCCGCCTCCACGTACGCCGTCTCCAAGACCCCGTACGGCTCGCCCTTCCCCGGTGGCGCCGTGACATGGAAACCGGGGTAGCTGCCCAGCGCCAGCTCGACCGCCGCGCCGCTCACCGCCCGCCCCACCACCTCGGGGTCGCCGTCCCGCACCACCAGCCGCAGCAGGGCGCTCGCCGTCTCCTCGGTGCCGGCGTCCGCGCGGTCGGTGCGGGCCAGCTCCCACCGCACGTCGGCGCTCTTCGCGACGGCGCCCGCCAACTGCTCGCGCACCAGCCGCGCCTTGGCCTCGATGTCGAGTCCCGTCAGCACGAACACGACCTCGTTGCGCCAGCCGCCGAGCCGGGTCAGCCCGGCCTTCAGCGTCGGGGGCGGCGCCTCGCCGCGTACGCCGGAGATCCGCACCCGGTCCGGGCCGTCCCGGTCGAGGCGTACGGTGTCGAGGCGCGCCGTCACGTCGGGTCCCGCGTACCGCGCGCCCGCCGTCTCGTACAGCAGTTGCGCGGTGACCGTCCCGATGTCCACGACCCCGCCCGTACCGTCCTGCTTGGTGATGACGCACGACCCGTCCTCGTGCAGCTCGGCGACCGGGAAGCCGGGCCTGCGTACGTCATGGCCGGTGAAGAAGGCGTAGTTGCCGCCCGTCGCCTGCGTCCCGCACTCCAGGACGTGCCCGGCGACCACCGCGCCCCCGAGCCGGTCGTACTCCTCGGGCCCCCACCCGTGCCACCACGCCGCCGGCCCGCTCACCAGCGCCGCGTCCGTGACCCGTCCGGTCACCACGACGTCGGCGCCGCCCCGCAGGCAGGCCGTGATGCCGCCGCCGCCCAGGTACGCATTGGCCGTCAGCGCCCCGTCCGGCACCGGCAGCCGGTCGCCCTCCACATGCCCGACGCGCGCCGGAACCCCCAGCCGGCGGGCCAGGGCGCCGAGCGCCTCGGCAAGCCCGGCCGGGTTGAGGCCGCCCGCGTTGGCGACGATCCGCACGCCCCGCTCGTGGGCGAGCCCGAGGCCCTCCTCCATCTGCCGCAGGAACGTCTTGGCGTAGCCGAGCCCCGGGTCCTTGAGCCGGTCGCGGCCGAGGATGAGCATGGTGAGCTCGGCGAGGTAGTCCCCGGTCAGGACGTCCAGTTCGCCACCGGTGAGCATCTCGCGTACGGCGTCGAAGCGGTCGCCGTAGAAGCCGGACGCGTTCCCGATCCGCAGCGGCCGCTTCACGCGGCCCCCTTCGGCGCCCGGCCCGCTCCGGCCGGGCCCGCGAAGGCCTGGGCGATGTCCAGCCACCGGTCGGCCTCGGCGCCCTCGGCCCGTACCGCCAGGTCGTCGCGGTGGGCCCGCTGGGTGACCAGCAGGCAGAAGTCCAGGGCGGGGCCGGTGACCTTCTGGGCGGCGTCTTCGGGCCCGTACGCCCATGTCGTCGAACCGTTCGAACCGCCCGAACCGCCCGTACCTTCCGGACCTTCCGGACCTTCCGGACGGTCCGAACCTTCCGGACCTTCCGGACGGTCCGAACCTTCCGGACCTTCCGGACGGTCCGTACCGTCCGGACCGTCCGGCGCGGTCAGCTCCACACGGAAGGGCTCCTCGGGCGCCGGGATGCCCCGCACCGCGTAGGCGTAATCCCGCGCCCGTACGCCGATCCAGGCGACGTGCCGGAGGCGGGCGGTCGGCCGGCGTACGGCGCCGAGGGCGTCAGCGACGTCCTGGCCGTGCGCCCAGGTCTCCATCAGGCGGGCGGTCGCCATGGACGCGGCGCTCATGGGCGGCCCGTACCAGGGGAAACGGGCATCGGCGGGGGCTTTGCGAAGGGCGTCCTGGAGGCGGTCGCGGCCCTCGCGCCAGCGGGCGAGGAGCTGGGCGGGCGGTTGCGCTGCGCCCGCGTCGGCGCCCTCGTCGACGAAGGCCTCGGGCGCGGCGCGCGCCTTCTGGGCCTGCGCCGCGAAGCCCTCCGCGTCCGTGACGGCGAGCAGCGCGGCGGCGTCCGTCCATGCCAGGTGCGCGATCTGATGGGCGACCGTCCAGCGGGGCGCGGGGGTGGGCGTGGCCCAGCCTTCCGGTTTCAGGTCCGCGACGAGCCGGTCCAGCTCCTCGCTCTCGTCACGCAGATCGTCCAACAGGGCACGGGACACGGTGCGTCGCTCCCTCCGGGGCACGGGGCACGGGGCACGGGGCACGGCAGTGCGTGCCCCGGAGCATGGCAGCACCCGGAGAAACAAGCAAGCATGCTTGCTTTACAAGTCTGGCGCTCGGCCGCGCACCGCGCCCATGCTCGCCGCGATGACCAGCGCGATCGCCAACGCGTCGGTGACGGAAAGGGCTTGGTGCAGGACCAGGAAGCCGGCCGCCGCCGCGATCGCCGGCTCCAGACTCATCAGCACGGCGAAGGTCGAGGCGGGCAGGCGGCGCAGGGCGAGCAGTTCGAGGGTGTACGGCAGGACGGACGACAACAGCGCGACACCGAGGCCCAGCGCGAGCGTGGACGGCACGAGCAGCTTGGACCCGGCCTCCGCGACGCCCAGCGGCAGCGTGAGCACCGCGCCCACGGCCATCGCCAGCGCCAGCCCGTCGGCCTGCGGGAAGCGCCGCCCCGTACGGGCGCTGAAGACGATGTACGCGGCCCACATCGCGCCCGCCGAGAGCGCGAACGCCGCGCCGACCGGATCGAGCCGGTCGAACCCGCCCCCGCTGAGCAGCACCACCCCGGCCAGGGCGAGCCCGGCCCACACGAGGCTGATCGGCCTGCGGGAGACGATCACCGACAGGGCGAGCGGCCCGAGCACCTCCAGCGTGACCGCCGCGCCGAGCGGGATACGGTCGGCGGCCTGGTAGAACAGCACGTTCATCGCGGCCATGACGGCGCCGAACGCCACCACCGTGCCCCAGTCGGCGCGTGTGTGCCCGCGCAGCCGTGGGCGGCAGACGACCAGCAGCACGGCGGCGGCGAGGATCAGCCGCAGCGTGACGACACCGAGTGCCCCGGCGCGCGGCATGAGCAGTACGGCGATGGCCGCGCCGAACTGCACGGACAGCCCGCCGGCCACCACGAGCGCCACGGGCCCCACCGCCCGGCCCCGCCCCCGGACGGCGCCCTCGGGGTGCGCGGCGGCGGTCTCGGGCAGCGTGACGGCGGAGGCGTCAGCGGTACGGGACGTGTCGTTCACCGGGCGATCCTCATGACTCTCTTCACCAAGCACATTGCAATGGACTAGCCAGTCCAACATACTGGACCAGATCCAGGACCCCCATCCACCGTAAGCAATTACGGAGCCGCCCACGGAGCCGGCCACCGGAGAGGCCCAGGGAGCCGGCGATGCGGCGGGCACGCCCGGAACGGCTCTCGCGACGGCTCCGCGATCTCTGCGAGAAAGCCCACGAAGACTTCCCCAATTGATCGCCAACTCTCCTATAGTGACCCGCAATTGCCCGCGCATTGACGGCTCCAGCTCCCCATGCCCCCAAGCCCTGAGGACTGACGATTTGCGCCCCCTCACCAGCCCCGCCGGCGACGGTCTGAAGATCGTGATCGTCGGCGGCTTCGGGGTCGGCAAGAGCACCCTCGTCCGGTCCGTCAGCGAGATCCGGCCCCTCTACACCGAAGAGCGGATCACCCGCGCGGGCGAGGCCCCCGGCACCGCCCAGGCGCACACCGCCCCGGCGCACACCAAGACCTCCACCACGGTCGCCTTCGACTTCGGCCGCATCACGCTCGACCCGCGCAACGTCCTGTACCTCTTCGGCGCCCCCGGCGAGGAACGCTTCCGGTTCCTGTGGGACCGGCTCTTCTCCGGCGCCCTCGGCGCGGTCGTCCTCGTGGACACGCGCCACCTGGCCGACTCCTGGTACGCGAGGTACGCCATCGACCGGCTGGAGCGCCACGGCACGCCGTTCATCGTCGCGTGCAACGACTTCGGCGGCCCGGCCCACACCGAGCAGGAGATCCGCGAGGCGCTCGGCCTCGCCGCTCACGTACCGCTGGTGGAGTGCGACGCCCGCGACCACTCCTCCAGCAAGTACGTCCTGATCAACCTCCTCGGCCACCTCCGCGCCCCGCGCCGGCAGAGCCCGTAGCGCCCGCGGACCCCGGCGCACACCCCCGCGTCCCACCGGTCTCATTTCCACGTCTCACCGGACGGACACGGTCCTCGGCCGCGTCCGTGACGGGCTAGGCTCCGAATCGTGGCTGAGATCCGGATTCCCGCTGACATCAAGCCCGCCGACGGCCGTTTCGGCGCGGGCCCCTCCAAGGTGCGTACGGAGGCGCTGGACGCCCTGGCCGCCACCGGCACTTCCCTCCTCGGTACGTCCCACCGCCAGGCCCCGGTCAAGAACCTGGTCGGCGAGGTCCGCGCGGGCGTACGCGACCTGTTCTCCCTCCCCGAGGGCTACGAGGTCATCCTGGGCAACGGCGGCTCGACCGCCTTCTGGGACATCGCGACCCACGGACTGATCGAGAACAAGTCGCAGCACCTCTCCTTCGGCGAGTTCTCCTCCAAGTTCGCGAAGGCCTCGAAGCTGGCCCCGTGGCTGGCCGAGCCGACCGTGATCTCCTCCGACCCGGGCACCCACCCGGAGCCGGCGGCCGAGGCGGGCGTCGATGTGTACGCGCTCACGCACAACGAGACCTCCACCGGTGTCGCCGCCCCGGTCAAGCGCGTCGCGGGCGCCGACGAGGGCGCCCTGGTCCTCGTCGACGCGACCTCCGGCGCGGGCGGCCTGCCGGTCGACATCACCGAGTCGGACGTCTACTACTTCGCGCCGCAGAAGTCGTTCGCCTCGGACGGCGGCCTGTGGATCGGCGTCTTCTCGCCCGCCGCGCTGGACCGCGCCCAGCGCATCCACGCCTCGGGCCGCCACGTCCCGGAGTTCTTCTCCCTCCCCACGGCGATCGACAACTCGCTGAAGAACCAGACGTACAACACCCCGGCCCTCGCCACCCTCTTCCTGCTCAACGAGCAGCTGAAGTGGATCAACGGCCAGGGCGGCCTGGACTGGTCGGTGGGCCGCACCGCCGCCTCCGCGCGCACGCTGTACGGCTGGGCCGAGGAGTCCAAGTACGCCACGCCGTTCGTCGCGGACCCCGCGAAGCGTTCGCAGGTCATCGGCACGATCGACTTCTCGGACGAGATCGACGCGGCGGCCGTCGCCAAGGTGCTGCGCGCCAACGGCATCGTGGACACCGAGCCGTACCGCAAGCTGGGCCGCAACCAGCTGCGGATCGCGATGTTCCCGGCGATCGACCCGGCGGACGTCGAGGCGCTGGCGGCGTGCGTGGACTACGTGATCGAGAAGCTGTAAGCGGTACGCGTACGGAAAGGGGCCCGGCCCGGCGGTTGACCGTCGGACCGGGCCCTTTTCGTATGCGGCCGATAACCGCTCTATCGGCCCCCGGTCCCCTTCCCTACCATCCGAAGCACTCCGTGAGCAGCCCGGTGAACCACCGGCTAGTTGTCATGCTCACGACTCTCATGGTTGACCCCCCACGTCGGCCGGCAACCGATTGGATCACTATGTCCGCGATCTCCAGATCCTTACCCGTCTGCGGCGCGGCCGCGGCGGTCCTCGCCACGACCCTCCTCGCACCGGGCGGCGCCTCGGCCGCCCCAGCCGCCCCGCGCGGCATCGTGGCCCCGCCCGACAAGATCGTCATCGAGATCGCGACGGTCAACGGCTCGGGTTGCCCGCAAGGGACGACCGCCGTCGCCGTCTCACCGGACAACACGGCCTTCACCGTCACCTACAGCGACTACCTCGCCCAGGTGGGCGTGGGCGCGCAGCCCACGGACTTCCGCAAGAACTGCCAGCTCAACCTGATCGTGCACGTCCCCCACGGCTTCACCTACGCCGTCGCCAGCGCGGACTACCGCGGCTACGCCCACCTCCAGCCCGGCGCGAGCGCGGTCCAGAAGGCGTCGTACTACTTCCAGGGCTCCCCCGACACGGCGTCCCGAAGCCACCCCTTCCGCGGCCCGTACGACAACAACTGGCAGGCGACCGACGAGACCGACTGGGGCCAGCTGGTCTGGGCCCCCTGCGGCGTGAAGCGGAACTTCAACATCAACACCGAGCTCCGCGTCAGCGCGGGCACCTCGGACCCGGCCAAGACCAACAGCTTCATCGCCATGGATTCGACGGACGGCGACATCAAGACCATCTACCGCCTGGCCTGGAAGGAATGCCCCAAGTAGGCGCCCCGCCGACCGGGTGGGCCCGCGCCCCCTCCGAGGGCCCACCCCCCTGGCAGTGAGTTCAGGTGATCACGCAGTGATCCGCGTTTGCACACTTCGGTAGAGAGCTCATGAGACCAGTGTGACGGTCGCCACTGACACCGTGGAATACGACGATCTCCTTCGCGGCGTGCGAAGGAGCATCGTCGGACACGCTCCGCTGGTCAGACGCGTCCCAGGGCCCGGGTGATCCAGCCGGCGTCGCGCCACTGGTCGGTGTTGAGGGTTCCGCGGGCGTCGATGACCTTGGGGCTGTGGGTGCGGGCGGCGAGTCGCTCTGGGTCGATGTGGGAGAACTGCGGCCACTCGGTCAAGTGCAGCAGCAGGTCGGCGTCCTCGACGGCGGCCATCGGGTCCTCGACGTAGTCGAGCTCGGGGTGGAGCTTGCGGGCGTTGTCGAGGGCCTTGGGGTCAGTGATGGTGACGCTGGCGCCGAGGTCGTGGAGGGCTTGTGCGACAGCGAGGGCGGGCGAGTCGCGGATGTCATCAGTCCCGGGCTTGAAGGCGGCGCCCCAGACGGTGATCCGCTTGCCTCGCAGGTCGGTGCCGAGTTCCTCGCGGGCGAGGTCGACGATGCGCCGGCGGCGGCGGGTGTTGACGGCGTCGGCTTCCCGAAGGATCCCGGCCGCCTCGCCGGCCCCGAGTTCGTCTGCGCGGGTGATGAAGCCGCGGACGTCCTTGGGCAGGCAGCCGCCGCCGAAGCCCAGGCCGGGCCGCATGCCACGGCGACCGATGCGGATGTCGTGGCCGAGGATGTCGGCGAGTTCGGCGACGTTGGCGCCGGCCTTCTCGCAGACTTCGGCCATCGCGTTGATGAAGGAAATCTTGGTGGCGAGGAAGGAGTTCGCGGCGCCCTTGGCGAGCTCGGCGGTGGCCCAGTCCGTGACGATCGTCGGCGTCCCCGACTCGATGATCTTGCCGAACGCCTGCCGCAGCAGGGCCTCGGCCCAGGAGTGCTGGGTGGTGAAGCCGAGGACGAGCCGGTCCGGGCGGAGGGTGTCCTCGACGGCGAACGACTCGCGCAGGAACTCCGGGTTCCAGGCGACCTCGATGAGGCCCCCGGCAGGGGCGTGTTCGCGCAGGAGCTCGGCGACGCGGGGTGCGGTGCCGACGGGGACGGTCGACTTGACCGCGACGACGGCCGGCCGGGTCAGGCCGGGGGCCAACTTGGTGACGGCGTCGAAGAGGTGGGTGAGGTCGTACGCGTCGCTGTCGGGCTGCTGCGGGGTGCCGACGCCGATGAAGTGCAGGTCGGCGAAGTTGGCGGCCTCCTGGTAGGAGGCGGTGAACTTCAGCCGGCCCGACTCGGTGTGCTTGGCGAGGAGGTCGTCCAGGTCCCGCTCGAAGAACGGAGCCTTGCCGGTGTTCAAGGTGTGGACCTTGTCGACGTCGGAGTCCATGCCCAGCACCTCGTGGCCGAGCTCGGCCATGCAGGCGGCGTGGGTGGCGCCGAGGTAGCCGCATCCGATCACGGTCATCTTCATGAGCGGGGTGTCCCTTCGGGTGGGGCCGCCGTCGGTGGCCCCACCCTTGCCCCGCGCGGTAAGGGCGGGGTGATCAGGAGGGCCGGGCGGCCAGATAGCGGCGGATCCCGTGCCGGATGAACGGCGGGATCGTGAGAATGTCGATGTGCTCGGGGGCGAAGAACTGGAGCTTGACGCCCTCGCTGAGCGGGAGGCTGGTCTCGTCGCCGTCCCAGTTGGCGGAGAAGAAGGTGATGATCTGCCCGGAGCCGCGGTGGTCGGTGATCTCGAACAGCTCGGTCAGCTTCGAGGCGGTGAGGCCGGCTTCTTCGTTGAGCTCGCGGACGACCGCGGTGGCCGGGTCCTCGCCGGGGTCGCAGCCGCCGCCCAGGAGGCTCCAGTGGGCGGGCCAGGCGATGTGCGGCAGGTCGTCGCGCAGGTGGAGGAGGATGTCGCCGCGGCGGTTGGTGATGATCGCGACGGCTCCGCGGGCGGCGCCCGGCTCCGGGCTTGCGGTGGTGTCGGAGTGCATTCCGACACGCTAGTGGGCCGGTTGGGGATCATGCGGCAGCCCGGACGGTCCGGTCAGAAAACCAGGCGGCTGCCATCAGGGCCTGCATGCGGGTGCGGTCGAACCGGCCCCCGCGGGCCAAACCCCCCTTGAGGAGGGGGTGGAAAGGCGGCGGAGCGTCGGTCAGGGCGGTGTTGATCTGGGCATCGGCCCACTCGGCGAGGTCGCCGTTGAGCCAGGCGGGGACCGGGGAGGCGAAGCCGAGCTTGTCCCGGCTGGCCCAGACCTCGCGGGGCAGGCCGAGGGCCCTGGCGGCGTCCCGCAGGATCCGCTTGCCCTGTGCCGGGTCGGTGATCTTGTAGTCGAGGGGCAGCCGGTAGGACAGCTCGACCAAGTCGCGGGCTAGGTAGGGGGACCGGCGTTCGAGCGCGTAGGCGGAGGCGAGCTTGTCGCTGGTCATCACCAGGGGCCGCCATGCCGTCGCCAGGTCGGCCAGGGTCAGGCCGCGGGCCAGGTCCCCGCCCGCGCGGGCCATCGCGTCGGCGACCAGGTCCCTCACCCGCCCGTCCGGATCCGGCCCGCGCAGGATCAGCCGGGCGGCTGCCTCCGCCGGGTCGAGCGGCTCACCGGCGGTGTGCAGGAGCTTGACGGCCAGCGGCCGGTATGCCTCCATCCCGGCGTTCAGGACGGCGTCGGGGCCGAAGAGGACCAGGGCCTGGCGAACGTAGCCCATGAGGAACTCGTCCGGCCCCAGCCCTCCGATCACGACGCGAAGCCCCAGGTCGGAGACCTTCCGGTAGGCCATGTGCTCGGAAAACGTGGATGCGTTGCCCATGGGGTAGTCCAGGGCCCGCATCATGTGCGGCAGGGCATGCGTGAAGTCGACGTGGTCCGGCTCGACCACCACCAGCTCGGCCTTGATGTCTCGGGCGATGATCGCGGCGGTGGAGGACTCATCGAGGCGGTCCTGGCCCGGGTAGCGGACGGTGACGCATACCGGCGGCCGCATCAGGTAGGCCAGCACCGCCGAGTCCAGCCCGCCGGAGAGGAGGAGGGCGAAGTCGCAGGCCGGGGACCTGAGCGGGATCTGCTCGGCCAGGACTGTGGAGAACTTTGCCAGGGCCTCGGTGTAGGTGCTGGCGTATGGGGCCCGGTCCTCAAGGTGCCACCAGGTCATCTGGTCGATGGAGCCTGTGGTGACGTCGAACGTCAGCAGGGTGGCCGGGGCCAGCAGCTGGATGCCCTGGAACGGGGTGTCGACCCCGACGGGCGTCTCGATCGCGGTGACTTCCGGTCGTAAGACCAGCGGGGCCGGGCCGTAGCCGGTCAGCGTGGTGACCTCGGAGGCGAACGCGAGCCGGCCGCCGTCCAGCCGCCAGTAGAGCGGCTTTTCCCCCAGCCGGTCGCGGGCCAGGAACAGCTTCGCGGTGCGGGGGTCATAGACGGCGAGGGCGAACATGCCGTCCAGCCCGTCCAGGCAGGACGGGCCGATCTTGGCCCAGGCCCGCAGCAGGAAGTGGGCGTCCGACTCCCGCTCGGCGATCTCGATGCCCCAGGCGGTGGCCTGCTGCTGCCAGTTGTAGATCTCCCCGTTGAAGGCCAGCAGGACGCCGGTGGCCCGGTCGAGGTAGGGGCCGGGCATGGCCTGCGGGTCGACGATCAGCAGGGTGTTCATGGCCAGCACTGCCCGCCCGTCCTGGCTGGCGGCGTGCAGGGTGCCGTCCGGGCCGCGGTAGTGCTGCGAGTCGCCCATCGCGGCGACGGTCTTCTCGTGCCGGACGGCGTCGCCTCCGGCCAGTCCTGCGATTCCGCACATCTGGTTCACCCCCGAGCGTGAAGTCGTGGTGCCTGGCGACGGCCGCCGCCGGGAGCCCCTTCCTGGCGTCCCGGCGGCAGCCTGTGCCCACATCACACCCGCCGGGCCCGGATGCCGGGGAGGGCTCACACAGGGGCTCACAACTCGCGAACCCGGTTCGCCCATGGTCCGCAGGGCAATACCCTCAGTGCCTCAAGACGCGGGAAGGGCATACGCCTTTCCGTGCCCAGCCGGAATGCGCACGACCGGAAATGCCAGTCGAAGCAGACCGGCCCCATGGCGTTTCCTCGTCAGCGACTTCACCTTGCTGACCTGGTGAAAGAGGGGTCTGAAGGTGGCGTCGACCAGCCGTCGGAAGCGTCCGCCGAACGCGGACCTGGCCCGGCTCATCGAGACCTGCGGCGCGAGCCACAAGTCCCTGGCCCTGCGGGTCAACCAGCTCGCCCAGCAGGCCGGCCTGGAGACCGACTACTCGCATACCTCCATCGCGAACTGGTGCCAGCGGGGCATGATCCCTAAATGGCCGGTGCCGACACTCCTCGCGCAGGCGATCGCCGAACGGCTCGGCCGTCCGGTGTCACTTGGCGAAATCGGAATGGGCGATGCGGAGACACCGGACGCGGATGTGGGGTTGCATTTCCCGCGGGACCGCGGCGATGCGGTCCGAGTGGCCACTTCGCTCTGGAGTTTCGTGAACCGCCGCGACTTCCTGACCGGGTCCGGCTTCGCCGTGTCCGCGTTCACCACCCCCGTGACCCGCTGGCTGGTCACCCCCGCCGACGAGGCCGCCGACATGGCCGGCGGCAAGCAGGTCGGCCGGGCCGACCTGGAAGAACTCCGGGACGCGGCCGACGAGGCCCGCCGCTGGGACTCCAAATACGGCGGCGGCAACTGGAAGGCCAACTCCGTCACCGTCTGCCTCCAGGACCGGGCCGCCCCACTGCTGCGGGGCTCCTTCACCGACGCGGTCGGTCGGGACCTGTTCTCCGTCACCAGCGAGCTGTCCCGCCTGGCCGGCTGGACGGCATTCGACGTCGGCCAGCACGACGTCGCCCAGCGGCACTTCATCCAGGCCCTCCGCCTGGCCCGCGCGGGCGGGGACGTCGAGCTGGGCTGCTACGTCCTGACCACGATGGCGATGCAGTCGCTGCTGCGGGGCTTCGCCTCCGAGGCCGTCGACATGGCCCAGGGCGCCTTCGAGCGGGCCAAGGCCCAGGCCGCCCCCCGGGTGCTGGCCTTCACTAAGCTGATCGAGGCCCGTGCCCATGCCCGCGACAGGGACGCCAAGGCCGCCTCCCGGGCCCTGAAGGCTTCTGAGGACCTCCTGGGCCAGGCAGAGGCTTCCGGTGGCTCGGAGCCCGCCTGGATCGACTTCTACCACTATGCCCGCCTCTCCGCGGACGCCGCTGAGGTCTTCCGCGACCTGAAGAACCCCAAGGCGGCCCTGGCCTGGAACCGGCAAGCCGCCGCCATGCCGTCCGGGGTGTTCACCCGCTCGGTCGGGATGCGGCTGGCGATCGTGGGGACCGCCCACCTCCAGGCCCGCGACCTCGACCACGGCCTGGAGCTCGGCAACCGGTCCGTGGACATCCTCGCCCGCGTCCAGTCCTCCCGGGCCAAGGACTACGTCCGCGAATTCAACACCGCCCTCGCCCCCTGGCGCCGGGAGCCGGCCGTCCGCGAGTTCATCCACCGCACCCGCACCGAACTCGGCATCGCCGCCTGACGGCCGTCCCCCTCTTCGAGGAGGGGGACGTACCAACGGTGAAGTGCGGCAGCAGGTGGTCGCCGACGGTCTGCAGACAGCGGTCGAGCTCCGGGCCGCGCGGGGTGGGGATGACGCTCATGCTGTCGTCCCTCCGGTGGCCTTGAAGCAGAGCCAGACGATCCTCCCGAACGGGCGTGACCTGCCCGCTCCCGCGGGCTGTGCGTGATCCACCAGCCGGACTACCCACCCGCTGAGCACTCTGGCCAAGCTGTTCGCGGCGGACTACTGGACCGTCCTGAAGGGACGTGCGGCTCGCCCGCCGTGACTACCAGCACCGAGCCCGACTCGTCGACCTCTACGACCCGACCCGGCAGCGGTGACCCACCGTCCGTACCGCCCAGCGGCCGGGTGACGCGCCGGGTGAGGGGTGTCAGCCGCGGCGGCGGAGCCTCTTCAGGCTGAGTACGAGAGCGGCGGCGCCGGCCAGCACCAGGGCGCCCAGCGTGACGTTCCCGCCGCCGCCCCCGCCGGTCTCGGCGGCGCCGGCGCCCGGGGGCGGTGAGCCACCCGTGCTGCCCGGCGTACCGCCCGCCTCGGGCGGCGGACGCTTGTCGACCTCCACCCGCACGACCCGGCCCCGCTCCCCCTCCGTGCCGAACATCAGCGCCGACCCGTCCGCCGTGTACGTCACCGACTCCGCCTGGCCCTGGATCGGCGCGCTCACCCTCTTGTCGACCCCGAGCCGGCCGCCCTTCCAGGCGTACGCCCGCGCGCTGAAGTAGCTCCGCAGCACCAGTTCCGTACCGTCCGGGGAGAACGCCCCGTCCGTCACCCACGGCACCTCGCCGATCCGCCGGAAGACGTTCGCCCCGTGCGCGGTCAGCCGCTGCGGCCCCTCGTAGAGGCCGCCGCCGTCCTCGTGCTTGGAGGCGATGTAGACCCGCCCGGTCTTCGGGTGCACCATCATCGCCTCGGCGTTACGGGGCCCGTCCGCGTACGTCACCGTGTACTGCGTGGCGTTCACGCTCTGGTCGCGCAGCCGCCCCGGCTCGGGGAAACGGTAGATCCAGACGTGGTCCCAGGACCCGTTCAGGTTGTCCCCGATGTCCCCGACGTACACGTCACCGTCCGGCCCGACCGAGATCGCCTCCATGTCACGGGGCTTGCCGACCCCGCGCAGGGTGACGGTGGCGACGGTCTCGCCGGTTCTGGCGTCCACGGCGAACACCCGTGGCTCGTCCTGGTCGTTGTGCGTCCAGTAGACGCCGGGGTGGGCGCGGCTGGCGGCCAAGCCGCTGGACTCGGTGATGCGCGGGTCCTCGACGGTGAACCCGTCATCGTCCGCCGCTGCCGGACTCGCGGTGGCGACCACCACCGCGACCGAGGCCGCGACCGGACCGACCGTCCTGCGCAACGAAGCCAACCAAGCCAACCAAGCCAGCGAAACCATGCACCCAGTGTCCATGGTCACATCGCCCGCCCACGCCCCGGTCGGGGATGATGGCCCCCATGCGTTTCATGTTCGTCGGCGACAGCCAAACCATCGGACGCGCCGGCGACTACACCTGGCGCTACCGGATGTGGCAGCACCTCAACGCCTCCTTCGGCGGCCCGTACCGGATCGTCGGCCCACGCACCGAGCTGTACGACCCGACCGCCGACGCCGCCGTCTCGCACGCCTACGCCGACCCGGACTTCCCCGCCAAGGCGCGCAAACACCTGGCGGGGTGGGGCGAGGGCTGGCTGCACATGGCGCCGCTCATCCGGGAGACGGTCGCCGCGACCAAGGCGGATGTGCTCCTGGTCTCGCTCGGCCTGATCGACCTGGGCTTCTACACGGACGCCGACCAGACCTCGGAGAACGTACGTTCCTTTTTCGACCAGGCCCGCGCCGCCAACCCGCACCTCCGCGCGGTGGTCCTCCCCGTGATCCCCAACATCCGCGCCGAGAACGAGCCGTCGTTCGCCGCCGACTGCGCCCGCTTCAACGAGCTCCTCGCCAAAACGGTCGCCGACCTCGACCAGCCCGCCTCGCCTCTCCTCCTGGCCTCGCCGCCCGAGGCGTACGACCTCCACACCGACACCTACGACGGCACCCACCCCAGCGAGCCGGGCGAGCACAAACTCGCGGCGGCCTTCGCCACGGCCATGCACCAGGCCTGGGACCTGGGCGCGCCCTACACCCCCACCCCGTGAGGGCGGACGACACGCCACCTACGGCACGTACGACGCCGCCCTCGCCGTGCTCACCACCCGCCGCCCGTCCTCGGCGCCCAGCAGCCCGGCGGCCACCCACGCGTCCACCACGCCCTGCACCCGCTTGACCAGCGCCCGCGCGTTCCGGAAGGGGGCGGCGGCCCAGATCTCGTCGAGCAGGGTGGTGCCGTCCGCCCTGGCCGGGTTGGCGACGCCGGAGTCGGTGCCGCCGAAAGCCACCCGCGGCTCGGAGCGCCGGAAGTAGGCGTGCGTCGGGTCCTCGGTGCCTTCGGCGAAGGGCGCGAACTCGATGCCGTCCAGGGTGAAGTGGAGCGGCTCGCCCGCGACGGGCGTGAACGTGGGCAGCAGGTCGCCGGAGAGCGCGGCGTTGCGGTAGAGCCCGACCGGCAGGAAGGTCTGGCGGGGGTCGCGGGCGACGAGGTTGACGGGCCCGTAGAACAGGGTCTGCACCGACGGGTCGTCCAAGGCCTTTTCGACGCGCATCCTGAAGGGCATGGTGACGGCGACGGTGTCCCCGTCGCGCCAGGTCCGGGAGACCGTGACGTAGCTGCCGGGCTCAGCGGCCCCGGTGACGCGGGCCCCGTTCACCCTCACCTCGAACCCGCCCCCGCCCCCGCCCCCGTCTCCGTCCCCGTCCCCGTCCCGCGCCCAGGACGGCACGCGCAGCAGCAGGTCGAAGCGGGCGGTCCGGCCCCGGACGGTGATCCGTGACCGCTGTTCGGCCGGATACGCCGTCTCCTGCGTGACCGTGACGCCCTTCTCCTCCCATGTCAGCGTGGACGGGCTGTAGAGGTTGACGTACAGCGCGCTGTCGTCGGCCCTCGTGAAGTACACGGAGTCCTGGTACTTGGTGGCGCTCTCCATGCCCGTGCCCTCGCAGCACGTCGTCCCCTGCTTGGGCGTGTAGTCGCGCACATGCCCCGGCACCAGCCCGGTGAAGTAGGTGACGAGCGGCTTCTCGGCGTCCGGCTTGTCCTGCTTGGAGCCGAGTACCTGGTTGTAGAGCGCCCGCTCGTAGTAGTCCATGTACGCCGGGTCCTGCTCGTGGAAGAACAGCATCCGGCTCAGCTTCAGCATGTTGTACGCGCAGCAGGTCTCGGCCGTGACGTCGCTGAGCGCCCCGGCGATGACGCCGCGCGCCTTCCAGAACTCCCGGTCGCTGGTGCCGCCGATGCCGTACATCCGGGCCGGTACGACCATGCCCCAGAAGTTCTTCGCCGCCTTCAGGTACCGCTCCTCGCCCGTCTCGTCGTACAGCCGGACCAGGCCGGTGAAGATCGGGATGTGCTGGTTGGCGTGCAGCCCGTCGAGGATGTCGTGGCCCGCGGCGCACGCGTCGATGAGCTTGTCGAGGTCGAACAGCCGGGCGAGGGCGAGGTGTTCGGCCCTGCCGGTGACGGCGTGCAGGTCGCATATCGCCTCCACCATGCCGCCGAACTCGCCGCTGGAGAAGATCCCCCACATGCGCTGGAGGGTGCTCTCGGGCAGCTTGGACAGCCGCGAGTACATCCAGTCGCACATCCCGGAGGCGAGGTCGAGCGCCCGCGCGTCACCGGTGTTGAGGTACGCGTCCAGCAGCCCGCGCAGGATCTTGTGGGCGGTGTAGTACGGCGCCCACACCACCGTGTAGTCGCCGCTGGTCATCGACTCCAGGGTGATGAACTGCGTTTCGGGGTACGCGGCGAGGAACCCCGGATGGCTGGACCCGCCCCACGTGCGGCGCAGGGTGGCGTGCCGTCCGCGGCCGGAGCGGTCGGCGAAGGTGCCGCCGGTCGTCTCCTCGAAGGTGTACGAGGCCAGGTCGCCGGCGCCCGCGGCCGACCCGGCGGCGGGCTTGTCCCGCAGCTCCGCGACCTCCGTGGCGCTCAGCGCCCGCGACCAGATGTTGACCTCGTCGAAGGCTCCGGCGAAGACGGGGTCGGCGGCGTAGGTGGACCGGCCGAGCCAGTGGTTCTTCAGGGTGCCGAGGGCGGCCGGGTTGAGGGTCATGGCGGTGTTCTTCGCGACGGCGACACCGTTGACGTACAGCGTGCCGGTCGTCCCGCCGATCGTGACGGCCAGATGGCTCCACTGGTTCAGCGGCAGTGGCCGCGTCCCGTTGATGCCCTGCTCGCCGCCGCCCCCGCTGGTGGTGATGGCGAAGCGCGGGACGCCGCCGGCGTTGCGGGCGGCGAGGTAGAGGTAGCGGGAGGTGGTGCCGTCCCCGCAGTCCAGGACGCGGGTCCAGTTGGCGTCGTGCGTGGGCTTCACCCAGGCGGACAGGGTGAGGGACGCGGAGCCGCCGAGGACGGTGTCCGGCAGGTCGACGTACTGGTAGGACCCCCGTACGTTCTCGGCGGCGGTGCCGAACCTGCCCGGCACGCTGAGCACGGCCGGATCGCGCCGCAGCGCCTCGCGCACCTCGACCAGCGCGCCGACCATGTGGCGGATCTTGTCGGCGTACGCCTTGTCGCCCGTGCTGCCGTACGCCTGGGACAGCATGGTGAGGAAGTGGCCGGTGTAGTGGCCGCGGAGGTTGCCGTTGGCCTCGCCGTCCAGCCCCTCCCAGCCGCCGGGGGCGACCGCGCCGCCGGTGGACAGCCCGGCGTTGGCGCGGAACACCTGGAGCAGCCGGTTCACGTCGTAGCCCCGCGCGTGGCCGAGCATCAGGCGCCGCTTGGCCGCGAAGACGCCCTCGCGCAGGGCCACGTCCTTCAGCGCGAACGGGCGCACGGACCAGGCGGAGGGCGCCGCGAGGCCGCCCGCCGCGAGCGTGCCCGCCCCGGGGTGGGCGGCTCCGGCCACGGCCGCCGCGCGTCCGGTGGGCAGTGCGGACAGCGCGGGCGCCGCAGCGGCCAGGGCGGCGGCACGGAGAACGGCTCGTCGGGCGAGGGGTGACGCCATAAGTGCCTCTTTCCTGGACCGATGTTCGAGATACCGGACGCAGTTCGATGAACCGACCAGAACCTAGAAGGCCGGTGGAGGCGCGTCAATGGCTACGACGAGATCACCCAGACGTTCCCGCCAGGAGACGCCCTTGGGGCCTCCAAGTCGCTGCAGGCGAGGCGGAGTTCTCCGTAGGCGACCTGGCCTGACCCTGGCTCGGGGATCCTTGTCCCCAGTCAGTGGAGGAGTTGACCTCCGCGCGTCGGGGACTGGTGGTGTTCAGTGCAGGGTGAGCGGGGTCGCGGATGTGACGTGGGACAGTTTCTCGGGGTTGCGGACGTAGTAGAGGCCGGTGATGCGGGCGTCCTCGACACTGATCGCCATGACGCCGTCGATCTCGCCGTCCAGGCGGACGAGGAGTGCCGGGTTGCCGTTGACCACGGTCGGTTCGGTGGTGAACCTGCCCTCGAACCTGCGCATGCCACCGGCGAACATACGGGCCACCCGCTCGGCGCCGATGACCGGCCGTCGCGCGGCGTGTTTGATGCCGCCGCCGTCGCCGATCAGGACGACCTCGGGGGCGAGCACGTCAAGGAGGGCCTGCGGGTCGCCGGTTTCGACGGCGCGCCGGAACGACTCCAGGACCGCTCGGCCCTCGTTCGAGGAGACCACCCGGCGGGGGCGCCGGGCATCGACGTGCCGGCGGGCGCGGTGGGCGATCTGGCGGACGGCAGCGGGGCTCTTGTCGACGGCCGCCGCGATCTCGTCGTAACCGATGTCGAAGACCTCGCGCAGCACGAAGACGGCTCGCTCGGTCGGTGACAGCGTCTCGAGAACGAGCATCAGCGCCATCGACACGCTTTCGGCGAGCTCCACGTCCTCGGCCACGTCCGGCGCGGTGAGTAGCGGTTCCGGCAGCCAGGGGCCGACGTATGCCTCCCGGTGGCGCTTGATGGTGCGCAGCCGGTTGAGCGCCTGGCGGGTGGTGATCCGGACCAGGAAGGCGCGCTGGTCGCGCACCTGCCCCTGGTCGGCCTTGACCCATTGCAGCCAGGTCTCCTGGAGGACGTCTTCGGCGTCGGCCGCCGATCCGAGTACCTCGTAGGCGACGGTGAAGAGCAGGTTGCGGTGGGCGAGGAACGCCTCGGTGGCCGGTTCGGTGGCGTCGTCGCTCAACTCTCGTTCCTTCTCCCTGTCCTGCGCGGTGGGCCCTGGCCGCCGACCGCGTTCGCGTGCGTCCACAGCAAGATCCTCCCAGCAGGCGCCGGTCAGGCTGCCCGGTCGGCGGCGGCCGGTGCCTCGGCGCGGTGGGCGCGCAGCAGCCGCCGGCGCTTGGCGACACCTCCCGGCATGCGGTGCAGGCTGAACGAACCGGGCTTGCGCGCTTCTCCGGCCAGGTGCTTGGGGATGCCCTTGCAGACCAATTCCTTGATCCTGGCGCCCAGGCCGTCGTCGATGTGCAGCCACACCGCGACGTCGGACCTGTTGGCGAACTGGTAGATGCCCGCCCTTCGGCCCAGGCTGATGCACTGGGCGTACATCGACTGGTGGAGGTTCTCCGGCTGCTCACCCGCGAGCCGACTGAGCACCGTGTCGGCGGCCCGCGCGCCCAACGGCGTCGCGTTCAGGCAGCTCATCCGCAGCGGCACGCCGGACGGTGCCGCCGAGTCCCCGGCCGCGAGGACACGCTCGTCGTCCACGCTCGTCAGCGTCTCGTCCGTGAGCAGGCGGCCCATGGCGTCGGTGCTCAGCCCGCTGCGCGCGGCCAAGTCAGGAACGCCGAAGCCGACGGTCCAGACGGTGACCTCGCTCGGCAGCTCACGGCCGTCGGCGAGCCGCACGGCGTCGCGGGCCACCGCCGTCACCTTCGTGCCTGCGCCGTCGATGACCGTCACACCGAGCTTGGCCAGCCGCTTGGCAACCGAGCGCCGACCCCGGGTATGCAGGTACGGGCCGAGAACGCCGCCGCAGACCAGGGTCACCCGGCGGCCCTGCTCCGCCAGCTCGGCGGCGGTCTCGATGCCGGTGGGACCGGCGCCGACCACCGTCACAGCGGCCGTCGCGGGCGTGGCGTCGAGCACCGCACGCAGCAGTTGCGCCTCGTCCAGGGTGGCGATCGGGTAGGCGAACTCAGCCGCCCCGGGCACGCTCGGTTCGGCGCTGCCGCTACCCACGGCGTAGATGAGGTAGTCGTAGCCGAGCGTGGCATTGGCCGCCAGCGTCACGCTGCGCTGGGCCACGTCGATCCGGGTCACGGTGCCGACCACAAGCCGGACACGCTCGGCCAGGACGTCCTGATAGGCGACGACCGCGTCGTCGGACCCGCCCACCAGCTGGTGCAGGCGGACCCGGTGGACAAGGTGGGGGCGCGGGTTGATCAGCGTCACGGTCACGTCGTCGCGCAGCGTCAGCCGGTTCGCGGCCATCACGCCCGCGTAACCGCCACCGATGACGACCACATGCGGGTTCCCAGTCATGGTGCCTCCTCCGTTTCCAGGGGTTCGGCCTTAAGTCACCGCGTCATCGGTCGCTGTGACAGGGTGTGAGCGAGGTCACTTGACTGGCGCTCGGCTGCAGCTGTGCTCGCATTGAGGGGTTTCATCCTGAAAGTCGCAGGTCACCGGGGCCGGCGGGGACGATCCTGATCACCTGCCGGCGATCAGGCACCCGACCAGCCCGAGACCCCGGCCGATGCGGGTGGCAGGCCGAAGAGGGCCTTCGCCGTCCTGCGCACGCCCCTCGCGTTCCAGCGGGGCCAACATCGGAGCTTCATGCCCAGGTCTTCCGAGTGGACACTGAGGGGCTTGGCGCACGCGCTCCCGGCGGCCCCTGCAGGTAAATGACGAGGATCTTGGCGTCGCTGTTCAGGCGCGGATCGCCCACGACATCAGGTCCAACGCCGGTGTTGGCGCACGACCGAGGACCGCTCCGTTTGCACAGGGAGCGTGTGTGCGATCACCGCGCAGCACGTACAACCATTTCATGCAGCAAGTCCGGTTCCACGAACGGCACTTCCTCGGTCGGCCGCGACCTCCAGTCCAGCGGCCAGGTCAACCCGTCGAGGGCGGGGATGCCGACGAAGGCGCTACTGCGCCCGTCCCGGCTCAGCGCCCGCGCCCCGGCCGGCCACGCGTACGCGGCGGCGGTCCGCGGCGGCAGCAAGAAGTACAGGTTCCGCTCCCCGGTCGCCTCGCGGACGATCGGCCCGGCCCGGAAGTCCGTGAACTCCATGAGCCTGTACGCGACTTCCTCCCCGAGCAGCCCCCCGATCCGTACGGCATCGAAGTGAACGCCCGCATGCCGCAAAGCATGCCCGGACGCGGGAACCCAGGGCGGCACCCTGTCAAGTGAAATGCGCGGATTCATGCGACCAGCTTCGCGGCCCCTGTCTACTGTGACCAGCACCACACACGTTCTGTGACGGGCTGTGCACCTGGGGAGGGCGCGCGTGAACATCGGAAACACCGGAAGCCCCGGCGCCGCGAAGGCCTTCGGCCGGCTGCTGCGCTTCCACCGCGAACGGGCCAAGGTCTCGCAAGAGGCACTGGGCAAGCACACGGGCTACTCCAAGTCCCAAGTGGCCATGATCGAGCGCGGCGAGCGCAGGCCGAGGGGCAACTTCGTCGAACTGGCGGACGAGCTGCTGGGTGCACAAGGTGCACTGCTGGAGGTGGCGGAGGAGCTGACAGCCAGTGGTGTGGCCGCTTGGCTGGAGGACTACCTGGCGGAGGAGTCGAAGGCCGCCACTGTCCACAAATACGAGACGCATGTGATCCCGGGCTTGCTTCAGACGGAGGACTACGCCCGCGCGGTCTTCCGCTGCGCAAGCCCACCGCTGGACGAGGAAGAGATCGAGGCGTCAATTGCGGCGCGGCTGGCCAGACAGACGCTGTTCGAGCGCAAGCCCAAGCCACCCCTCATCAGCTTCGTGCTGGAGAAGGCGGCGCTGACCCGGCCCATTGGAGGACCCGGGGTACTGAAGGCCAACCTCCTGCACATCCTCAACGTGGGACAACTGCGGAACGTCGAAATTCAGGTGATGCCAGAGGACAGACAAACCCATGCTGGTCTCGACGGCCCGTTCATCCTGCTGGAGACCGCCGAGCGCCGAAGCCAACTGGTCTACGTCGAAGGTCAATGTGGTCGCTACTTTCTCAGCGAACAGCCTGACGTAGGTAATGTGTTCGGCCGATATGGCATCCTCCGAGCACAGGCCCTCAACCCGGAAGACTCCGCCAAACTCATCGAACAGGTGGCACACGAGCTATGAGCACCAACCTCAACTGGTTCAAGAGCAGCTACAGCGGCAGCCAGCAGGGCGAGTGCGTCGAGGTCGCCTTCGCCTGGGCCAAGTCGTCCTACAGCGGCGACCAGGGCGGCGACTGCGTCGAGGTAGCCGCCTGCCCCCACACCGTCCACGTCCGCGACTCCAAGGACACCACCCGCCCGGCGCTTACCCTCTCCCCCTCCGCCTGGTCCGCGTTCCTGGACGACCTTGACCTCGACCGCGCTTGAGGTCGTCGGATGGATGACGCGTCCCACGCTGAACCTCTTGCCGCAGGCGACATGGCCTTCCGACCATCAGGAACGGGTGGACCGGTTCCTGGCCCACGCACCCGGACAGCCCAACCTGCTTGCCACATCGCTGAGATGGTCGTCCGGGCTACTCATCGGGACGCGAGTCTGAGGGTCTATCGTGGGCGGCATGTCCGCCCCTGAGCTGATCCGTATCGTCTCGCGCGACTCGCCCATGGCCCTGGCCCAGGTGGAGCGTGTCCGCGCCGAGCTGGCCGCGCTCCACCCGCACATCCGCACAGAGGTCGTCCCGGTGAAGACGACCGGCGACAAGTGGATGGGTGACCTGTCGCAGGTCGAGGGGAAAGGCGCGTTCACCAAGGAAGTCGACGCCGCCCTGCTCGCCGGCGAGGCCGACCTCGCCGTGCACTGCGTCAAGGATGTGCCCGCAGACAGGCCCCTTCCGGCCGGTACGACGTTCGCGGCGTTTCTCAAGCGCGACGACATCCGCGATGCCCTTGTCCACCCCGGTGGGCTCGGCCTGGACCAGTTGCCGTCCGGGACCCGCATCGGTACCTCCTCCGTGCGGCGCGTTGCCCAGCTCGCCGCATCCCACCCGCACCTTCAGTGCGTGCCGTTCCGTGGGAACGCGAACAGGCGCCTGGAAAAGCTGGCAGCCGGTGAGGCGGACGCTCTGCTGCTGGCGGTGTCCGGCCTTGAGCGCATCGGGCGCGCCGACATGATCACCGAGGTGCTGTCGCCCGAGGTGATGATGCCGCCGATCGGTGCGGGGATCCTCGCGCTTCAGTGCCGCCAGGGCGACACGGCGCTCATCGAGACCGTCAGCGACCTCGGTGACCCGGACACCCACCGGGAAGCCACCGCCGAGCGTATGTTCCTGCACGTCCTGCAAGGGCACTGCAACAGCCCCATCGCGGGGTATGCCAAGGCGGAGCGCGGCGGGGAGCTGTCGCTGCGGGCGTGCGTGTTCACCCCGGACGGCAAGACGGTCCTCAACGCGCACGAGTGGGCAGGCCGTCTCGATCCGGCGACCCTCGGTACATCCGTCGCCGTTTCACTTCTGCGTCAGGGGGCCCGCGACCTGATCGACTCCATCGCGCACTGACTGGCCTTTGCGCGTGACCGTGCCCGGTCAGCCGAGTGTGAGCTCCCAGGACGCCGTTTCCCGATAGCCGGCGTCCGGTGGCGTCACTTCCACCGTGACCGGCATTCCCTTCCTGCTGCCGGTCACGCGCACCGGCACGGTGACGCTCTCGTCCTCGGCGAGCGGCGGCAGGAGCTTTTCCCCCGCCTCCAGGTAGTTGAGCCAGTCGATGTCGTCGAGCCGGGTGTCGTCGTCGTAGCGCTGTCCGGCGCGTACGACGAGAGGGGCCGATCCGTGGGCGTAGGTCGAGACGCTGGCGTCGGCGGAGGTGTCGCCCGGGGTCAGTGGCCGGTCCGTCCCATTCTCGTACGTGACGGTGAAGCTGTACGTACGCCCGTCCGGCTCCCGCCGCGGCACGCTGACGGTGACCTTGAGCCCGTCCTCGTACCGCGCGGTGGTGCCAGGCGTCAACGGGCTGTAGGAAGCCCCTCCCTCCAACTGCCCGTAGCCGTCCAGCCCCTTTTCCACCTCGTGGAGTCCCCACAGCCCCAGGGATCCGAGGACGACGAGCACGATCAGCGCCACCGCGCAGCCCTGGGGCCACCGTGATTCCGTTGTGCGGGCGTTGTCCGTGGGTGTCTCGTCCGTCTCCATGCCGGCCAGGCTAGAAAGCGTGGCGCCGGGACTCCTGAGCGGTGCTACCCAGATCCGGCTGAGTACCGGTCGGTTGAGCGGCCCGCTGAAGCGTGGAATACCGCTCGCTGTACGGGAGTTGGAGACGGACAACGCACTCACCGCATCCCCGGGCGGCGGTCGGCGTCACGCCCCTTCGGCGACCTCGCCCGCGAGTCCCAGACCGGAGCAGACATGACCACCGACACGACCCGTGACACGATCCGCGACACGGACCGCTCGTTCCTCTTCGTCCTCGGCAGCTCCCGCCCCGAGGGCAACACCGAGATGCTGGCGCGGGCCGCCGCCGCGCAGTTGCCCGCCGGTATACCGCAGCGTTGGGTGGACCTTGCACAGGTGCCGTTGCCCGACTTCCAGGACGGCCGGCACGAGACGGATACCTGGCCGGTCGGGGAGAACGAGGAAGCGCTGCGGCGGGCCACGCTGGAGGCCACCGACATCGTCATCGCCTCGCCCCTGTACTGGTACACCCTCTCCGCGCAGACCAAGCGCTACCTCGACTACTGGTCGGGCTGGCTGGGCGTGCCCGGCCTGGACTTCCAGGAGCGGATGGCGGGCCGGACCCTGTGGGGCGTGACGGTCATGGCCCACGACGAGGAGGTCGTCGCCGATGGGCTGGTGACCACGCTCCACCACACGGCGGCGTACCTGCGGATGCGCTTCGGCGGGGTGCTGTTCGGCAACGGCTCCCGGCCCGGTCAGGTGCGGGACGACGAGCGCGCGATGATCCGCGCCAAGACCTTCTTCCAGCACGAGGCCCCGCTCGCCCGGTTCCCCTATGAGAAGCCGGCCGAGGAGGGATAGGCGGTGGCCTCTCCCAGGGCCGGGTCACCTGGTGGAGGCCCGGCCAAGCGCTGAAGTACCTGTCAGTACAAGGGCGGACTCTGCCGGAGACATCGACTGGCTCCTGTCGGTTGACTCCACGATCGTTCGGCCACCAGCACGCCGCCGGGGCACGAAAAACCAACGACTGCACCCAGTTCACCGCCGTCATCCAAGGGCTACAGCTCCAAGGCCATCCGGGCCTGGCTCCGGGGGCGTGGCATCGGACACACCATCCCGGAACGGGCTGACCAGATACGCAGCCGACTCCGGGCGCGGCAGCCGGGGCGGACGCTCGCCCGCCTTCGACAAGGAACTCTACAAGCGGCGCAACGTCGTGGAACGGCGCTGCGACCGCTTGAAGCAATGGCGCGGGATCGCTACCCGATACGGCAAGACCGCCGATTCCTACCAAGCATCCGTCACCCTCGCGTCATTGCTGATGTGGGCGTGACAGTCGAAACCACCCTTAGAGAGACTCTCCGGCGTGACGGTCAGTCCGAGAAAGAACTCCGGTAACGGATGCTGAGAACGGCTCTCGTTCGGTGCGCGGCAGCGATACCTCGACCAGTTTGCCGTCGTAGATCATCCAAAGGCCGAAGCAGTCGTCGTCCTCGTCGCGAACGAGGACTTGGACGGAGTGCGGATCCGGCCATGCCAGAGATTCCAGGTGGCTCAGCAACCCGCGCCAGTTGTGGCGGATGAACTGGACAACCCACGCGTAACACTCATCGGACGGCATGCGCGACCCGTCGAACATGCCGTCGTCCACACGCGTGAAGCACTGGTGCCAGTCCCGGTCCTCGTCCGGGCGGGTGAGGGGTTCCATGACCTCTTCAGCCCTTCGCGCCAGGACGATGACCTCTGTGTATCTACTCATCAGCCCATGATGATCGTGCCCCGTTCGAAGGAGACCGAAAAGACGATCACACTTTGACGACAGGTCCTAGGCCCGTCCCACCCATTTCTCAGGCACGAGTGGTACTGGCATCAGGTAGCAGATGAACGCGAGCTGGACCATGATCTGGAACAGCAGGGGCTCAGCCGTGCTGGCCGCCAGGCAGGGAAACGTGAACACCAGCATCGGCGCCACCAACGCGCCCCGGAACCGACCAGGCTCCATGCGCTTGTGCGCGAGGCCCGCGCCGATCGCGAGCAGCAGCGTGGGCGTACCGACGAGCGCCAGCATGCCAAGGCCGACCATCATGACGTGCCCGAAGGATTCCGCCCAGGGCGCCAGCAGGCCGATGATCACCCACGCCACCGCATGGAGGAGGACGTACGTCAGCAGGCAGCGCCCCACTCGTTGCCGGACGCGGGGCATCCCAGCGGAGGACCGCTCTTCCGCGTACTGCATCAACATCCCTTACACACTCGCCGTCCGTCCAGCTCCTGGAACGGGCCCCGTACCGGGCTGGCGGGATCATTTTGCTCGGCGGGTCCACCATCCCGGTGACGCGGGCAGTGCCGTTCTTGAGGGCGGTACGACGGCCCAACGCATCGAAGTCCGTGTGCAGCGACACCCCACGCGCGTCCAGCACGTCCGTGACGCGCTCACCAGTGTCGTACGTCGACTTGGTCCGCCCCTTGTCGGGGTCGTTGGCCTCGATCTGACGGCCGCGGACGTCGTACGTGTACGTCCACTTCACCCCTGACGGATCCGTGACCTCGACGAGCCTCCCGTGCTTGTCGCAGGCGTGCTTGGTGACCTGGAATGCGGTGCGGGCAGGATCCGTCTTCCAGCGCGAGGCCCCGCTCGCCCGGTTCTCCTACGAGGAGTCGGCCGAGCAGCGGGCGTAGCCGCAGAGCCTGACTACCGGCCTAACATCGGATGTATGGCACGAAATCGTGCGCTCTCCCAGAACGGCAGGATTGTGCGACATCCCTTGGGTTTCCCTGAGCCCCGCTAAGTCTCCGTACCCGTGGCCAGGGGGTTGTTCCCCCTTCGGGTGACCTGAGGTCTCATGACGTAACTTCGGGATTCTTGAAGCGTTCTCACTATGTCCGACCGATCCACAGTCGGGCTGAAGGTGAGGGGGCTCGGGTTGGCGGCGCTGGCAGTTGTACGGGACCTGCGTGAGCACTGGACGCCCGCGTCGGCGGAGGAGCTGGAGCGGTTCGAGACCGATGTGCTGTCCGGGTTCGTCCTCGCACGGGCCTCGGCGGGGCTGGCGGACGGCACGATCCGCGGGGACGTCGGTCACCTGGATCAGATCAGGACCTGGTTTGGCCGGCCCTTGTGGGACATGGAGCCCGCTGACGCGGACGTGTACTTCGGGAAGGTTCTGCGGCACTCGCCCAGCGGCACCCGGCTGGGCCGGTCGCAGGCGCTGAGCACGTACTTCATGTTCCTGGAGCTGCGGCACAAGGTCGAGATCCACCGGATGACCGGCCGGGTGGTCGAGTGCCCGATCGACGAGATGAACCGGCCGCGCGGGGCCAAGGACGCCCAGCTGCGGATCCCGCCGAGTGAGCCGGAGATCGAGACGTTGTTCACTGGGTGGGGCGGCGAGCTGGCCACCTGCCGGAAGTTCGCCCCGACCGCCCGGAACTACACCGCCTCGAAGTTGATGTCCCAGGTCGGCCTGCGGGTGAGCGAGGCGTGTGGGCTCGACCTGGACGACATCAAGTGGGACCTGGGCCGCTTCGGCAAGCTCCACGTCCGCCACGGCAAGGGGGCCCGCGGCTCTGGACCGCGCGAGCGGATGATTCCGCTGATCAACGGCGCCGACCGGACACTGCGGTGGTTCATCGAGGACGTGTGGGGCCAGTTCGACGACGATCACACTCGCCCTGGTGCCCCGCTGTTCCCCTCCGAGCGCAAGAACACCGACGGCTCCGCCCGCCGGGTCGGCGACGACGCCCTGCGCAACGGGCTCGACAACGCGGTCCAGGCTCATCTGCCGAGCTGGACGGACAGGTTGACACCGCACGTCCTGCCGCATTTCTGCGCGTCCCAACTCTACGGAAACGGGCCGGACTTGCTCGCAATCCAGGAGGTCTTAGGACATTCCTGGATCGCCACGACCATGCGGTATATCCACGTGCAGCAGACCCGGGTCGAGGACGCCTGGGCCGCCGGGATGGAACGGGCCGCGAAGCGGCTGGAAGGACTGGCCCGATGAGGTGGAACCTGCGGCTGACCGCCGCGAACAAGGGCATCTGGAAGGCTTCCGAGCTCCAGCGGAGCCTGGCCGAGCACGGCCTGGTGATCTCGGCCGGCAAGATGTCCGGGCTGTGGTCCGGCCAGCCGGTCTCGCTCAAGCTGGAGGACCTGGACGTCATCTGCGTGGTCCTCGGCTGCGAGATCGGAGACCTGCTGATCCCCGAACCGGAGAAGGTCCGCCGCCCTGGCCAGGCAGAGGAGACGGAACGGGCCGCGGTCGGCGCGGGAACCGCCGCACCGAAGGTGGTCCCCAAGCGCCGGGACGGCCGGTCGCTCCCGCCGGAGTGATCCGGTGGCACGGTTCCCGAAGGGCTACGTCAAACCCACCGACTCCTGCGACAGCTGCCTGGCCTGGGGAAACTTCAGCGGCCGCCTCTGCCCCACCTGCTACATGTTCGGCCGCGGCCACGACGCGGCCGCATGCATCGGCTGCCGCCGCGTCCAGCCGCTGAAGTGGAACTACTGCCGCCTGTGCTGGTGCCAGGCCCGCCTCAGTGCGAAGGCCGTCGTCGGCCAGCCCACGGACGAGAGGGACGTGCGGGACCGGCTCGCCGCCGTCCGACATCACCAACTGTTCTTCGCCGGGATGCACTACCGCAGAAGACCGACCCCCGCAGCTCGGACGCGCGGAGGACGGCGGGGAGCCCCGCGCAAGCCGCCTCCTGCACCGGCCCGGCGTCCGGATCCCGGCTGGCGGCAGCTACCGCTGTTCGCACAGATCCCCCGTGACTACAGCTGGCTCGCCCTGGCCGACGCCGACCTGGCCAGCCCGTGGCTGGCCTGGGCAAAGTACCTTGCCCACCGGCTCGCCGAGACCCGCGGCTGGGGACGCAACATCCGCTTCGCCGTCAACCGCGGCCTGGCCCTCGTCCTCACCGGCTACGTCGAGGGCGACGTCATCCGGCACACGGAGATCGTCGCCCCGCTGCGGGCCCTGGACCTGCCGGTCGGCCACACCGTCACGGTCCTGGACGAGATGGGGATCTTCGAGGACGACAGCGAACCCTCCTTCGAACACTGGCTCGCCGAGAGGCTGGAGGGTCTCGCACCCGGCATCCGCTCGGAGGCCGAGCGCTGGACCCATATCCTGCGCAACGGCGGCCCCCGCAGCCTCCCGCGACGGGAAGGCACGGTGTGGCTCTACCTCAACCGAGTCCGCCCGGCCCTGCTGGAATGGTCGAACCCCTACGACCACCTGCGGGAAGTTACCCGCGACGACGTCCTCGCCTACATCAAGACACTGCACGGCCACCAGCGCCACGACCAACACGTCGCCCTGCGCTCCCTGTTCTCCTGGGCCAAGCGGAACGGACTGATCTTCCGCAACCCCACCAGCCGGATCAAGGTTGGGCAATACGAGTACGCCGTGCTGCAACCACTCGTCCCCGAACAGGTCGACCGCTCCGTCGCGGCGGCCACCACCCCGGCGACGCGGCTCATCCTCGCCCTCGCGGCGGTCCACGCCGCCCGGGTCGCCCAGATCGCCAACCTCATGCTCGACGACGCGGACCTCGGCAACCGCCGGCTGACCATCGCCGGACGCGTCCGCCCGCTCGACGACCTCACCATGAAGGTGCTGCTGGACTGGCTGGAGCACCGGCGAAACCGGTGGCCGAACACAGCGAACCTCCACCTGCTGATCAACAACCAGACCGCCAACACGACCGGCCGCGCCAGCAACCACTGGATCAGCGCTCCGATGCGCGGACAGGACGCGACCTTGGAGCGGCTCCGCGTCGACCGCCAACTCGAAGAGGCCATGGTCAAAGGCCCCGACCCTCTCCACCTCGCGGAGGTCTTCGGCCTCGACGAGAAGACTGCGATCCGCTACTCGAGCTCCGCTCGCGCTCTCATGGAACGGCCCCTGGAAACCGACCCCGCAACTTCACCACGAACCCACTGATCAACTCCTTGACACTGAGGGCACCGACCTCTCGGGGCCACGCCCAACAGCCTTCAGTTCCGCGAACTCGCGGAGGCGAGGGGTCAGCGGGTGGGTGGGACGAACTCGGGCTGGTCGAGCAGGCGCAGCCAGCTTCCATCAGGCTGGCGCCGGACGACCTGTGCCCGGGCACCGGCCCCGTCCTTCGGAGGAGTCGAGGTGAGGGCGATGTCGCCACTGATCACCGTCGGCAGCGGCTGTTCCTGCTCGAAACGGGGACGGTTGGCCAGCACCTTCTCCCACAGCGCACGAATCGCCTCCCGGCCCACCGTCTGGTCGCCGGGTGGGTAGGCCATCACCGCGCCCTCTTCGTAAAGTGCGGCGACCCCGGCCGCGTCACCGGCGTTGGATCGTTCGACGAACAAGCGGGTGATGTCCTCGGGCCGCATGGCCTTCTCGTACTCCGGCATGAGTTCCTCCTGACGTCGGGCTTCGACGCTTCCCAGCGTGGCCGCCGACTGGCCAGAATTCCAACAGATGAATCTTCTGGAAACTAGAATCTGCAGTCATGGAGCTGAGGCAGCTGGAGTACTTCATCGCGGTCGCCGAGGAGCAGAACTTCACCCGGGCAGCCGAGCGGGTGCACATCAGCCAGTCCGGCGTCAGCGCCCAGATCCGCCAGCTGGAACGGGAACTCGGAGCCGAGCTGTTCGACCGGTCGGCCCGCACCGTCACCCTCACCGTCGCGGGAAAGGCCGCACTCGAACACGCACGCGTCGCAGTAGCCGCCGCTGAGGCAGTCGGCCAGGCGGTGGGCGAGGTGACCGACCTGATCCGGGGGCACATCACCGTCGGGATGGTCATCGGCTGCACCCTCACCCCGCTATTCGACGCCCTCGCCGCGTTCCACCAGGCACATCCCGGTGTGGAGATCTCGCTGCTGGAGGACAGCTCCGACCGGCTCATCAAGGGGGTGCGCACCGGCACCGTCGACCTGGCACTCATCGGGGCAGCAACCGCCACACCCGACGGACTGGACGCGCTGACCATCATCAGCGAGCGGCTCGTCGCGGCAGTCCCGGCCGGGCACCCTTTGGCGAAACAGCGGCGGGTCACCCTGCGCGACCTGATCGCCTACCCGATCGTGTGCATGCCGCCCGGCACCGGCCTGCGCACGGTATTCGACCAGGCCTGCGCCGCACAGAGCCTCCAACCCGCGATCACTCTGCAGGCCAGCGCCGCGGACGCCATTGCCGCCCTCGCCGCCCGCGGGCTCGCCGTCGCCGTCCTCAGCGACTCCATGGCCGCGAGCTACCGCGACCGGCTCACCGCCCGCACCATCGATGATGTCGATACACCCGCATTGCTCGCCCTGATCTGGAAGAACACGTACAGCCCAGGGATGCGAGAACTGCTCGTGCACAGCCGGCAAGTATTCACCAAGCCCGACCCCGCGACTTCACCGCGAACCCACGGGCCTACCCCTGACATCAGGGCGACAGACCCTTGAGTTCGCACCGAAGTGCCTTCAGTTTTTGCGAACTCGCGGGCCTCGGCGGCCTCGGGGAACATCGGTACAGCGGTTGGCGCTGAGAACGATCATGGTCAGGGAGTGAGTGCGCTGACCCGGTTCTCGTACTCTCGGCGGGCCTTGCGCTGTGCCGGGACTGCGGGGAGACCCTGGCCGCCGTCGAGCGGCTGGCAGCGGGCGAGGAGCTGATGGTGCACGGCGGGGACGGCGCTGACGCGCAGGGTGTAGTTCTGGCCGCGCCGTACGGTCACGCCCTGGTCGAGCGCGGCCCGCTCGGCGGGCTCCAGCTCCGCGGTGCGGAGGTAGTCGGCGACCTTGCCCGGCATGTCGAGGGTGACCGGCAACTCCGGGGCGGCCGCGTCCTCCTCGGCGGCGGAGCGGTCGGGCAGGAGGTCGGCGACGGCCGTACGGATCGCGCCGCGGCTGACCCGGTGGTCGCGGGCCAGGGCGGCGATCGAGCGGCCTTCCAGGTACGCCGTGCGGACATCGTCGGTCTTCGCGGCCGCCACGGCGGGGCGTCTTCCGCCCTTGCTGCCCTTGGCCTCGGCGGCGCGCAGTCCGTCGTAGGTCAGCTCGCGCTGCAGGTCGCGCTGGAGTTCGCCGGCGGCGAGGGTCTGCACCATGAACTTCACGGTGGACAGCAGCTCGCCGGTGCGGGGGTGGCGGGCGGTGAGGTCCATCGCGGAGAACGCGCCGTCGTGGATTCGCAGCGCGAGGCGGTCGCGGTGCAGGACGTCGAGCACGTCGAGGATGTGCTGGTTGCCGCGCACGAGGCGGAACATCTCGGAGATGTGCACGGTGTCGCCCGGCCGCGCGTAGGTCAGCAGCTCGCCGAACTTCGGGCGCTGGAGCGGGTGGAGGCGGCTGGAGGTTCCCGGGTCCTCTTCGAAGACGACCGGGTCCTCGATCCCGGCCTCGGCCAGGACGAGGTCCTGCCGGGCGGTGGACTGCTGGTCGGTCGAGACCCGCTTGTAGACCAGGTTCGCCACCGAAGGGCCCCTTCCGTACGGAGGATCGGACCCCATCTGTCGTCAAACCCTGTCAGCAATCACCATCGGATCTGATCGGATTCGCGCCGCCGTGAACCCGGGATTGCACGGGTTCATTGAACGCGTCGGTCGCCTGTCGGCAAACGATCGTTTGTCGACAGGAGGCCGGATGTTGTCCGGCCTCCTGGGGCCATCGGGACGCTACCCGGCTCCCGGGGGCAGGTGGACGGTCATGATCAGGTGGCAGGTCTGAGTGCCCATGCCGCGGTAGGTGTGGGTGGTGTCGGCGTCGAAGGTGGCGGTCTGTCCGGCGGCGACGGTGTAGTCGACGCCGTCGACGACGAGCACCATCTCGCCCCTGGTGACGCTGATGGTCTCGGTCACACCGGCCTGGTGGGGGTGGCTGGGGTATTCCTCGCCGGGTTCCAGTGTCCAGCGCCAGACTTCGGTGGCCGCCGGTCCGCTGGTGGTCAGCATGAGCCGGGCCTCGCTGCCGTGCTCGCCCTTCCACAGGGGCATGACGGTGTCGGCGCTCACTACCCGCACCCGCTGTTCGGGGCGGCCTTCCATCAGGGCGGAGACGGAGGCGCCGAGGGTGTCGGCGAGGCGGACCAGGGTGGCGAAGTTCGGATTGCCCTGCGCTTTCTCCAGGGCGACGAGGGCACCCTTGCTGACCTTGGCCCGGCGGCCGAGTTCGTCCAGGGAAAGTCCGGCGCGGGTGCGGGCCGCACGGACGTTGTGCGCGAGCGTCCGCAGCGCCGCCTCGGTCTCTGTCATCGCTATCACCCCTCCAAGCAGGTGGGTCACTGCACTGGTCCGTGCGGTCGTTCGGTTGGCGACTTACGGTCGGTGCGTTGTACGGTGTAGTCGTTCCATTGATAGTAAGGGATGTACACCTGTGATCGCTCTGCTGCTGGCCCTGGGCAGCTCTCTGGCCTACGGATGCGCCGACTTCCTCGGCGGTCTCGGCGCCCGCAAGGCCCATGTCCTGCGCACCGTGATGATCGCGGCCCCGGCCTCGCTCACCGTCGAGCTGCTGCTGTGGCCCTTCCTCGGCGCCTCCTTCGCCCCCGCCACCCTCGCCTGGGGTGCGGCCTCCGGTGTCGCCTCGGCCGCCGCGTTCGCCCTGCTCTACAAGACCCTGGCGATTGGGCCGATGAACGTGCTGTCCCCGGTCACCGCGCTGGTGTCGGCGATGCTGCCAGTCGGCGTGGGGCTGGTGCAGGGCGAGCACCTGGGTCTGGCCGGGCTGCTCGGCCTGCCGCTGGCGCTGGCCGCCGTGGTGCTGGTCAGCGCCGGGCACGGCGCGAAGTCGGCCCGCCCCTCGCGTACCGCGCTGCTGCTGGCCCTTGGAGCCGGGGCCGCCATCGCCCTGCAACTGGTCTTCCTGCACCAGGCACCCTCCGACAGCGGCGTCGGCCCGCTGATCATCGGACGCGCCGTGTCCTCCGCCGTCACCCTGGCCGCCGCCGGAGTGATGTTCCGGCGCCTGGGCTTGGAGAAGCCCGCGTACGGGATCTCGGCGGCGGCCGGTGTGCTCGACTCGGTGGCCAACCTGCTGTTCCTGCTCGCCGCCCGCAGCGGCGACCTGGCCGTCGTCGCCGTGATCACCGCCCTGTACCCGGCCGGCACCGTCCTGCTCGCCCGCAGCGTCCTGGCCGAACGCATCCACCGGGGCCAGCTGATCGGCCTGGGCACCGCCGCCGTCGCCGTCAGCCTTCTCGCCCTCACCTGAACCACCACCCATACGGAAGGAGCCCGGGATGTTCATCCAGCCCTGGGACGCAGCCCTTGACGACGCTGAATGGCAGACCTGGATCGCGGAGGGCCACGACTTCGGCATCCTGAGCGTCAACGGTCTGCTCGGACACGCGCCGATCGTCGTGCCCACCCATTTCACCGTCGACGGCACGGCCCTGCTCGTGCATCTCGCCCGGCCCAACCCCGTCTGGAAGACGATTGAGGTCGACCCGAACGTCACCTTCACCGTCACCGGCGACTACGCCTTCATCCCGGGCCCCTGGCGCGCCAAGCCCGGCACCGAGCCCACCGACGGCGTTCCCACCAGCTACTACGCCGCCGTCCAGTTCACCTGCCAGGCCACCATCGTCGACGAACCGCAGGCCAAGGCCGAGTTGCTGCGCCGGCAGATGGCCCACTTCCAGCCCGACGGCGACCACGCCCCCATCGACCCCGACCAGCCTCCTTACGGCCGGATGCTGCCCGGCATCCGCGGCCTGCGCCTGGACGTCACCGAGGTCCGCGCGAAGTTCAAGTACGACGACCACAAACCCGCCGAGCAGCGCACCGACACCGCCCGCCGGCTCACCGAACGGGGCACCGCCCTGGACGCACCCACCGCCGCCCAGCAGCTCCGCCGCCTGGACCGCGTCGGCACGTGGAAGTCCTGACCACCCCCGGCCCGCTCACCGAACGGAACTGCTCCCACGATGACCGCCTTCCGCATCAACCCCGACGTCGCCGACGCCTTCCCCGACACCCTCATCGCCGTCGTCACCGCCACCGGCCTGAACGGCCGCGAGCCCTGGCCCCATACCACCGAGGCTCTGGAGGACCTGGAGGCCCAACTCGCCGACGGCACCTGGACCCCCGCCGACGAGAGCGACCCGCGCATCGAGGCGTGGCACACCGCCTACCGCTCATTCGGCACCAATCCCCGCCGCATCCGCCCCAGCGTCGACGCCCTCGGCCGCCGCCTGGCGAAGAAGGGCACCCTGCCTCGGATCAACCCGGCCGTCGACTCCTACAACGCTGTCTCCGTCCGCCACGGCCTGCCCGCCGGAGCCTTCGACCTTGACCACGTCACCGGCGACGCCGAAATCCGCTACGCCGACGGCACCGAGACCTTTACCCCGCTCGGCGAACCCGACACCGTCGAAAACCCCAAGCCCGGCGAGATCATCTACACCGACACCACCGATGTCCTCACCCGCCACTGGAACCACCGGGATGCCCACCGCACCCGCGTCACCGAAAACTCCACCCACGTCGCCTTTGTCCTGGAAACCCTCCACGCCACCCGCGACGGCCACCTCCTGACCACTGCCGCCGACGAATTGCAGGCCCTGCTCACCGAACACTCCGCCCAGAGCACCATCCACTACCTCAGCCCCGCACACCCGCAGGCCACCCTCTGACACCGCGCCCCCTGGCATCCCAGTGGCAGCACAGGCTAAACAGCACCTCGTTCGGGCCTCGGCGCTCACTCCTGGCCACCGCCACCACCGTCATCGTCCTCGTCCAGCTCCAGCGCGTCCGGATCGCGCAGCGGACGCAGGGCGCCGGCGGCCGGGGTCGAGGCGGTGAAGCTGTAGCGGCCGAGCAGGTTCAGGTTGCGGTGCTTGAGCGGGGACAGGCGGGCGATGTCCTCGTCCCGCAGTTCGTGGCCCTCGGCGCGGAGCTGGGCGACGGCGGCGTCGATGTACTTCGTCGTCCAGAGCACGATGGCGTCGAGGACCAGGCCAAGCGCGCCGAGCTGGTCCTCCATACCGTCGCGGTACGCCTGGTGGATCGTGCCGCGCTTGCCGTGGCACACGTCCCTCGCCAGCTTGTGGCGGGACTCCTGCACGGTGAGCTGCCGGTTCATCTGACGCCGGTAGGTGTCGTCCACCGGGTCGACCACCCGCAGCAGGTGCTCGGTCTTGGCGATCCGCCCGTACTCCGCGAACGCCGCCCCGAGCGGCGTGTGGCGACCGTCTCGTCCGAACATCCGCAGCAGGTCGTAGGCGCGGACCTGGTTGGTGACCAGGGAACCGGCGACCTTCAGCATGTCCGGCCAGTGCGTGATCACCTTGTTCAGGTTCACGCGGTTGCGGGCCAGGTCCTCCACCGCGCCGTACGTTCCGGTCTCGACGCCGGGCATCGTGGCCCGCCAGAACCGCTGGTCGTCCAGGTCGCGGAACCGCGGGCTGAAGTTGTAGCCGAGGATCTTGAACAGGCCGAACACCATGTCGGAGTAGGAGGCGTTGTCGGTCGCCACCATCTCCGGCTTCACGCCGCCGTCGAGGTTCAGCAGTGCGTCCAGGATGTGCAGGGAGTCGCGCGGGGTGCCGGGGACGACCATCTGCCCGATGCCCGCGACCTGGTCGTTGACGGCGTTGAGCCAGGTGATGCCGCGCTTGAACCCGAAGTACTTCGGCGACGGGGCGGCGTTGATGGTGCGCACCGGCACCTGGAAGCGCAGCCCGTCGACCGAGGCGAGGAGCCCGTCGCCCCAGTGACGCACGATCGGGATGCCGGCCTGGGCGGCGATGAGAGCTGTGTTCGCCGCGGCGATGGTGTCGGCGCGCAGGTAGTACTGGTCGACGTGCACGAGCCGGGCCCGGGTCAGGGCCTCGTGCCCGGGGGTGACCACGGGGGCCAGGCCGATGTTGCACGCCTCGGAGACCAGCAGCGCGACCATCGAGGTGGGCAGGTCCTTCATCCGGGTGGTGCCGTCGCCGAGGTGGACGAAGGCGTCGAGGAAGCCGGTCCAGGCGTTCACCTCGAACAGCAGGTCTGGCAGGTCGATCTTCGGGAGCATCTTCTCGACCCGCTTGCGGAGCCAGGTCAGGGACTTCGGTTCGCCGAGCGCTCCGAGTTTGTCGACGTTCAGCTTTAGCCGGCCGTCGTCCTGCACCTCGATGGAAACCTTCGCCGCCGGCCCGGCCTCTTCCAGGCGTTCGGCGAGCTGTTTCCATCCGGCGTCCAGACCCCGCACCAGCTCCGCCAGGTGTTCCTGGACGGGCATGTCCAGGCTCAGGGCCGCCAGGATGTCCTCCTCGACCGCGTCCCAGTCGGGCCCGTCCAGCAGGCGGGCGCGCGGGTTGGACCAGCGGTGCGACGGTGCGGCGAAGACGTCGCGGTTGTTCAGGGCCCGGTGCAGCTGCTCCAGCACGCACACCACGTACGCGTCCCGGTCGACCGCGCCCTGCGGCAGGCCGGGGTTGGCGTACACCGCCTTGCGCCACGCGGGCGGCACGAGCTTGTCGTCCACCTCGCGCGGCAGCAGCGGCTTGACCCCTGTCTTCCGCCGGGCCAGCGCCGGCAGGCCGCGCACCCCGGCCAGGACGCGTTTCCCGGCGCTCGCCGCATCCAGCGCCTTCGACTCGCCCAGCAGCGCGAGGAACGGGCGCACAGTGGCGTACCGGTTCGTGAGTGCGGCCCGCGTGGCGATCTCGGCCGAGTTCTCGTCCTCGGGCACCAGCGAGACCACCATGGCCGCGGCGGTCATCACGGCGGCGCGCGGGGCGACCTCCTCCACCGCCGCCCACAGCGCGGCCACGTCCAGGTCCGCCTCCTGCTCCTCGACCAGCTCCAGCTCCTCGAACAGCACCTTCGCCGCCCGCGCGAGCACCCGCGACGCCTTCTCCAGATGCGGCAGCGTTGACAGCCGCTCCTTCTCCGTCTTGCGCTTCGCCGTGTTCAGCAGCCGGGTGGCCATCAGGACCTGGAACAGGTCCAGGGCCTCGTCGATCGCCTTCGCCTCCAGGTGCCGCATCACCGCGGTGAGCATCGCCGTGCGCTTGGGCTCCGACGCCCGCTCCAACAGCGGCGCCTTCGACCCCAGCGCGTACCGAGCCAGCGCCGCCATCCGGTTCGGCGGGATCTGCGACAGCCTCAGCCGCCCGAGCCGGTACGCGCCGATCTCGTCCACCCGCTCCAGCGCGCGGGCGAACGCCGTGCCCGTCGTCCGCGTCGGCGGCCGGCGCAGCCGCTCCAGCTCTGAGAACCGGGAACCCTCCGGCGTCTTCAGCGTCGCCACCGGATCCCCGGGCAGCGCCGGGTCCGCGCGGCGGGCAGCGCCCGCGACCGTGGCGTGCAGCCGCTTCTCCGCGACCTTCCGCACCTCCGACACCTGCCGGGCCAGCACCGACACCCCGGGCAACAGGACCCGGTTGCGGCGCAGCCAGCCCACCGCGTGGTCGAACAGCGCCTTCGGGCCCTCGGCGTGCGTCCACGCCCGACCGTGCAGGAACGTACGGAACCGTCGGGACCACTCCGCATCGTCGTACTCGTGGTACTCGTAGGCGTCCCGGATCTCCCACGCGTGCTCGTACGCCGTCTTCGGCCGCTCGGTGTACCGCTTCACCACCGACGCGTCCTCGATACCGAGCTGCGCGGCCAGGTGCTCGACCACCGGCCACGGCGCATCCAGCGGGTCGTCCGGGAGGAACCGGCCGATGTAGCGCACGGTGCACATCTGGAGCGCGAAGCCGAGCTGGTGGTGCGCGGAGCGTCGCCGGGCGATCAGATCGCGGTCGACGTCGTCCAGGAAGAAAAACCGCTCCAGCTCGGGACGGGTCGGCTCCTCGGCGAACTTCCCGTACGCCTCGGCCTGCTCATCAGTCAGAAACTCCACTGGCACGAGCGGACCATAGCCAGCCCCGCCACCCGCCCAGCGATCTTTCCGCAAACCCCAGCGGAGCCCCCAACCCGTGTGCTAGCCAACCATGATCGTTCTCAGCGCCAACCGCTGTACCGATGTTCCCCGAGGCCGGATGAGCCCCAGGGGCAGCGTTCTCTGGGCGCTGCTCCCGCTGCTCACCCTGGGCATCGGGGCGACGTTCGTCCTGGGGTGGGCGGCCTACCGGCTGCGGTCACGCTGGCTCGCCCTCGGCGCCGCTGCGGCGCTGGTCGTGACCATCGTCGCTTTTTCGCTCCTCGGCTCGCCACCCGACTCCGGGCGGGAAACCACGGCAGGCTTTCTGATCATCGCGCTCATCGGAGGCGGCCTCGCGATCACGTTCACCATCCGTGGTCGGCTGGTCGATCCCCGCCGTATTCCCTTGGGCGCCCCTGCGGCCGACCCCGCTGCCGGGCGGCCCATCGGCGGCTGGGCGGCGGCACGTCAAGGCGGCGGGGACCGGGCCGTCGAGGAAGCCTTGGAGCGCAGACGGAGACGGCTCGAAGCGCGGCGCCTGCTCGAACAGGACCCCGCCCTCGCGCGTGAATTGCGGATCGGCCGCCCCGACCTGCCCCGGCGGTTCGACGACGGCGGCCTGGTGGACGTCAACCACGTCCCGGCCGCGGTCCTCGCGGGTCTCCCGGGGTTCACCCCGGAGATGGCCGAACATGTCGTGCGGGTCCGCGACGAACGCCACGGGTTCGCCTATCCGCAGGAGCTGGAGGTCTTCGCGGACCTCCCCGACGGCTTGGCGGACGAGCTCTCCGAACGGCTGATCTTCCTTCGATAGCGACCGCCCCGGCGGGGCGTGGCGAGTTCTCGCCACCGGGCGTGTCGGTCACTGTGCGTATCGTTGTACAAGGCGGCTGCATGCCATCACGCGGCAGCGGGGAGGAGCGCCACGATGGCCGTCGTAGAGACCGACAGGGCCGACATGGCCGAGAGCGGCGACGAGCGGACCCTGGACGAGATGTTCGAGGCGCTCGAGCGGATGGGCGTCCCCGAGGGTTACAAGGCCGAGATCGTCGGGGGGCACATCTTCATGTGGCCGCAGCGGGACACGCATTGGGACATCATCCTGGACATCATTGAGCAGCTGAGGGCCAAGCATCCGAGGCAGCGGGTCAAGTCCGACGTCCGCATTGATTACCCGGGCCACCTCAACGGCTTCGCGACCGACGTCACCCTCATCGCCGAGGGTGCCACCAAGGACGACAAGGGCCTGTGGCACCACGAGGACGTCGCATTCGTCGCCGAGGTCATCTCCCGCAGCACCGGCATGAACGACTACGGGCGCAAGAAGGCCGCCTACGCCGCCGCCAAGGTGCCCGTCTACCTCATCGTCGACCCCTACACCGGCAGGTGCGTCCTCCACACGCACCCCAAGGGCGAGGACTACACCGTGGACGCCCGGTTCGACTTCGGGGAGCCGATCGACCTGACCGAGACGCCGGCCGGGATCGTCCTCGACACCTCGGACTTCCCCCGGGGCTGACGCACTGCCCCGCGCCGGGCGCTCTTGCTTCGAGTGCGCTCCAAGGCGTTGGCTGTACGGTCATGAAGTACACGCAGCTCGGACGCACCGGACTCAAGGTCAGCCGACTTGTCCTCGGCACGATGAACTTCGGGCCCCAGACCGACGAAGCCGGCAGCCACGCCATCATGAACGCCGCGATCGACGCGGGCATCAATTTCTTCGACACCGCCAATGTCTACGGCTGGGGCGAGAACAAGGGCCGTACGGAGGAGATCATCGGCTCCTGGTTCGCCCGTGGCGGCGACCGGCGCGACAAGGTCGTCCTCGGTACCAAGGTGTACGGGAACATGGCGCCCGACGGGAACCTGTGGCCCAACCACGACCGGCTCTCCGCCGTGAACATCCGGCGGTCCGTCGAGGCCAGCCTCAAGCGCCTCAACACCGACTACATCGACCTCTACCAGTTCCACCACATCGACCGGCACACGCCCTTCGACGAGATCTGGCAGGCCATCGACGTACTGATCCAGCAAGGGAAGATCCTGTACGCCGGGTCCTCCAACTTCCCCGGATACAAGATCGCCCAGGCGAACGAGACCGCCGCCCGGCGCGGCATGCTCGGGCTGGTCAGCGAGCAGTGCCTCTACAACCTGGCCGAGCGCCGCGCCGAGATGGAGGTCATCCCGGCCGCCCAGGACTACGGCCTCGGCGTCATCCCCTGGTCGCCGCTGCACGGCGGGCTGCTCGGCGGGGTGATCAAGAAGGAGACCGAGGGCGCGCGGCGCACCACGGGCCGCTCGGCCGACGCCCTCGCCAACACCGACGTACGCCTCCAGATCCAGGCGTACGAGGACCTCCTCGACAAGCACGGGCTCAAGCCGGGCGAAGTGGCCCTGGCATGGCTGCTCAGCCGGCCCGGCGTGACCGGGCCGATCGTCGGGCCGCGCACCGCCGACCAGCTCGACTCCGCGCTGCGGGCGGTGGAGCTGGACCTCTCGGCCGAGGTGCTGACGGAGCTGGACGCGATCTTCCCGGGGCCGGGGCCGTCCCCGGAAGCCTTCGCCTGGTAGCCGTAGCAGTAGCAGTAGCAGTAGCAGTAGCAGTAGCTGCGGCTGTAGCAGTAGCGGTAGCCGTCGTGGAACCCGGGTAGGACCGCCGGGCGGCCGCGGCTCGGTCAGCCGAGCGCGGCCGCCAAGGCGATGATCACGAACATCAGCACAAGTACACCGGCCATGATCCGGTTACGCGTCTTCGGGTCCACCCTTCGAGGTTAGCTCGCCCGCCCGAGCGGCCAGGACCCGACCGTCTCGTACCGCGGGCCCTCCCCCGCCACGCCGCTCCGGGGGAGGTTGCTGCGTACGAGGGTGAGCTCGGCCACCTGCCAGCGGGTGCCCTCGAAACGCTCCAGCTCGGCGACGTACGGGCGCAGGTCGGTGTCCGCGCGGCCGCGCGCCAGCGTCAGGTGGGCCTGGTAGCGGCGGTGCTCGTCCATGAGGATGCCCGACCGGCGGGCGGCCGCGTCCGCGCGTTCGGCCAGCAGCCGCAGCTCGTCCAGCCCGCCCGCGGCGCCCGCCCACAGGGCCCGCCGCCCGAACCGGCCGCCGCCGTGGAGGCGCAGCGGGAAGGACGGCGTCCGGTGCGCGGCGCGCGCCAGCCGGCCCCGCAGTTCCGGCAGCACCCGCTCGTCCACCTCCCCCATGAACGCGAGCGTGAAGTGCCACCCCTCAGGCCCGGTCCAGCGCAGCTCGTCGGCGCCCGGGAGGGCTCTCAATCCGTCGACGGCGGCGGCGAGTTCGTCGACGGCCACACGGCTCGGCAGCACGGCAGCGAAAAGCCTCATGCCGCCGAGGTTACGCCGCCACCGGCAGCGGCTACGCCGCCGTCGTCAGCTGCTCGCGCTGTACGAAGCGCACATGCGGGTGCCCACGGCGCAGGTCGACCTTCAGGCGCAGGCCGCCCACGCGGGCCAGGATCAGGCCGATCACCACGGCGGCGGCGAGCGAGACCGCGCCGCCCGTGGCGAAGCCCACGCGGGCGCCGTAGGTGTCGGTGATCCAGCCCAGCAGGGGCGCGCCCACCGGCGTACCGCCGACGAACACCATCATGTAGAGGCTCATCACGCGTCCCCGCATCACCGGGTCGGTCGCGAGCTGGACCGACGAGTTAGCGGTGACGTTGACCGTCAGGCCGAACATGCCGATCGGGACCAGCAGCAGCGCGAAGAGCCAGAAGGACGGCGAGAGCGCCGCCGCGATCTCCAGCACGCCGAACGCCACCGCGCCGCCGACCAGCAGCCGCAGCCGCGAGGCGCCGCGCCGGGCGGCCAGCAGGGCGCCGACGAGCGAGCCGACGGCCATCAGGGTGTTGAGGAAGCCGTACGTACCCGCTCCGACGTGGAAGACCTCGTCGGAGAAGGCGGTCAGCCAGATCGGGAAGTTGAAGCCGAAGGTGCCGACGAAGCCGACCAGCGCGATCGGCCAGATCAGGTCGGGCCGCCCGGCGACATAGCGCAGCCCTTCGCGCAGCTGCCCCTTGCCGCGCGGCGCCCGCTCCACCTTGTGCAGCTCGCCGGTGCGCATCAGCAGCAGGGCGGTCAGCGGGGCGAGGAAGGACAGGCCGTTGACCAGGAACGCCCAGCCGCTGCCGATCGAGGCGATCAGCGCGCCCGCGACGGCGGGGCCGATGAGCCGGGCCGACTGGAAGTTGGCGGAGTTGAGGCTGACGGCGTTGCGCAGTTGGCCCGGGCCGACCATCTCGGAGACGAAGGACTGCCGGGCCGGGTTGTCGAGGACCGTGACCATGCCGAGCAGGAACGCGATCAGGTAGACGTGCCAGACCTGGATGTGACCGGAGAGGGTCAGGACGGCGAGGGCCAGGCCGCACAGGCCGAGGGCTCCCTGGCTGAGCAGCAGCAGGCGCCGTTTGGGGTAGCGGTCGGCGATGACACCGCCGTACAGGCCGAAGAGCAGCATCGGCAGGAACTGGAGCGCCGTGGTGATGCCGACGGCCGCGGCGGAGCCGGTGAGACTGAGGACCAGCCAGTCCTGGGTGATCCTGGCCATCCAGGTGCCGGTGTTGGAGACGATGGCCCCGGTGAAGAAGAGCCGGTAGTTGCGGACCTTGAGCGAGGAGAAGGTCCCCTTGCCCGCCGAGGTCGCGGTCGTGCTGGTGTTGTCGTGGTTGTGTGCGGGTGCGGAGTGTGCTCCGTGTCCCGTACTCAAAAGCGTCGCCTCCTTGTGACGGATCGCGGACTGCGGAATGCGGGTTATTGCAGATGTGCGAGTTTCTCCAGCACGGGGGCGGCCTCGCGCAGCTTCGCCCACTCGTCCTCGTCCAGGCTCTCGGCCAGGGACGCCAGCCAGGCGTTCCGCTTGCGGCGGGACTCCTCCAGCATGACCTCGGCCTGCTCGGTCGGGCTGACCACCTTCTGGCGGCGGTCGTCGGGGTGCGGCTCCAGCCGGACGAGGCCCTTGGCTTCGAGCAGCGCCACGATGCGGGTCATCGACGGCGGCTGGACGTGCTCCTTGCGGGCCAGCTCACCGGGGGTGGCCGAGCCGCAGCGGGCGAGCGTGCCGAGCACCGACATCTCGGTGGGGCTCAGCGACTCGTCGACGCGCTGGTGCTTGAGGCGTCGGCCCAGCCGCATGACGGCGGAGCGGAGGGCGTTCACGGCGGCTGCGTCAGCCGGCTCACCGTGCAGGAGGTCAGGCATGTCTTTAGCTTAACTCATTACCCTCCCTAAATACACCTGGTGGGCAAACAGGGATGAGTGTCACCCGAACGAGTGAGAGCATGCCGGAAAGTGACGCGCGTGACCGGATGAGATGACAACCCTGGGCGGCATGGGATCGACAGTGCTCAGCCTGCGGATAGACGGAGAGCTGCTCGACCGGGTCCGGCGCCATGCCGCCAGAAGCGGAATGAGCGTCCAGGACTATGTGGTCCGGACGCTCATTCGGGAGGATTTCGACCAGCGCTTCGAGGCGGCGGTCGACGAGACGGAACGGTTCTACGGCCTTACCTGACTTACGTCAGGCCGAGCGCCGGCATGGCGTAGTAGAAGGCGAAGACCGCCGAGACGACGTACATCGCCGCCGGGACCTCACGGGCGCGGCCGGCCGCCAGGCGGAGCACGGTGAAGGCGATGAAGCCGATGCCGATGCCGTTGGTGATCGAGTACGTGAACGGCATCATCACCATCGCCAGGAACGCCGGCACCGCGATGGTGAAGTCGCTCCAGTCGATGTCCCGCACCGACCCGGCCAGGATCAGGAACCCGACCGCGAGCAGCGCGGGCGTGGCCGCCTGGGAGGGGACCATCGTGGCGAGCGGCGTGAGGAACAGCGCCACCGAGAACAGCGCGCCCGTGACGACCGAGGCGAGGCCCGTACGCGCGCCCTCGCCGACGCCCGCCGTGGACTCCACGAAGCAGGTGGTGGCCGACGACGAGCTGGCGCCGCCGGAGGCGACGGCGAGGCCGTCGACGAGGAGGACCTTGTTGATGCCGGGGAAGTCGCCGTCCTTGTCGATCAGCTTCGCCTCGTCGCCCACGCCGAGGATCGTGCCCATCGCGTCGAAGAAGCAGGAGAGCAGCACGGTGAAGACGAAGAGGCAGCCGGTGAGCAGGCCGACCTTCCCGAAGCCGCCGAAGAGGCTCACCTCGCCGACGAGCCCGAAGTCGGGGGTGGCGAGCGGGTTGCCGGGCCACTTCGGGGTGGTCAGGCCCCAGGACGGGATGGTCGCGACGGCGTTGATGACCATCGCGACGACCGTCATGGCGACGATCGAGATGAGGATGGCGCCCGGCACCTTGCGGATGATCAGGGCCAGGGTGAGCAGCGCGCCGAGGACGAAGACCAGGACCGGCCAGCCGCTGAGGTGACCGGTGGCGCCGAGCTGGAGCGGGACGGTGGTGTGGGCGGCGTCCGGGATGCGGGAGACGAAGCCCGAGTCGACCAGGCCGATCAGCATGATGAACAGGCCGATGCCGATGGCGATGCCCTTGCGGAGCCCGACGGGTACGGCGTTCATCACCCGCTCGCGCAGGCCCGTCGCCACGAGCAGCATCACGACGAAGCCGGCGAGGACCACCATGCCCATCGCGTCCGGCCAGGACATGCGGGGCGCGAGCTGGAGGGCGACGACCGTGTTGACACCGAGACCGGCGGCGAGCGCGATCGGGACGTTGCCGATGACGCCCATCAGGAGGGTGGAGAAGGCCGCGGTCAGCACGGTGGCGGTGACGAGCTGGCCGCTGTCGAGCTGGTGCCCGTACATGTCCTTGGCGCTGCCGAGGATGATCGGGTTGAGCACGATGATGTAGGCCATGGCGAAGAAGGTCGCGAATCCGCCGCGTACCTCTCGGGCGACCGTGGAGCCACGTTCGGAAATCTTGAAGAAGCGGTCCAGGCCGCTGGTCGGCTGCTGGGGGGCCGGTGGCTGGGCGCCGGCGTCCACGAGCGCGGTGACCGAGGAGGGCATGCGAAACCTCATGGTGCGGGGGGCGGGAAGGGTGCTCGCCTGATCGTTCTCGTACGTTCACACGAACAAAAGGAGACAGGCGTAAGCCGTTTCAGTATGAACACATAATCGAAAGATCGGTATCTCCGCGCGTAGAGCGGCCGTGACCGGCGCACCAGCCGGCTCGCGGCGGCAGGTGCCGACCGCCACGGGGACCCACATACACTCGGGCTCATGGCGAAGTGGACCCCCAAGCACGAGGCACCCGAACCCCTGGAGGGGCCGGTCGTCGCCACGATCACCGGCGGCACGATCATCTGGTTCGTCCTCTTCCTCGCGCAGGTCCCCTTCTACGCCTGGTTCGCCGACCGCGATCTCACCTGGTGGGTCTGGACCTGCCTCGCGGGCGCCGGGCTCGGCCTGATCGGCATCTGGTACGTACGCAGGCGCGACGCGGCGCTCAAGCGCGCGGCAGCCACCGGCGAGGACGACCGGCCCGCCTCCTGACCGCCCCGGTACGTCGGCGCACCTGGTACGACCACAGGACCATTCGCCTCGTACCGTGGTGGGATCTTTGCCCCGCTCGGGGGGTGGCCGCGCCGCGACGGTCGTACCGTCGAAACCATGACGCAGCGGGCGAAGATCGAGACCGGCGGCCCCGAGCCCGGTGGGCGCACCATCGACGCCGGGGCCGGACTCGACCCCGTACACCCCGCGCCGCCACCCGCGCAGCACCGGCCCGGCGGTCTGTCGGCCGCCGAGGTGGCCGAGCGGGTGGCGCGCGGCGAGGTCAACGACGTACCCGTACGCAGCTCCCGCTCCACCGTCGACATCATCCGGGGCAACGTCCTGACCCGCTTCAACGCGATCATCGGCGTCCTGTGGGTGATCATGCTGATCGTCGCGCCGATCCAGGACAGCCTGTTCGGGTTCGTCATCCTCGCGAACACCGGGATCGGCATCGTCCAGGAGCTGCGCGCCAAGAAGACCCTCGACGGGCTCGCCGTCATCGGCGAGGCCAAGCCGACCGTCCGGCGGGACGGGGTCGCGGCGGAGATCTCCACCTCGGAGATCGTCCTCGGCGACCGCATCGAGCTCGGCCCCGGCGACAAGGTCGTCGTGGACGGCGAGGTCGCCGACGCCGACAACCTGGAGATCGACGAGTCGCTGCTGACCGGCGAGGCCGATCCCGTCCTGAAGAAGCGCGGCGACCAGGTCATGTCGGGCAGCTTCGTCGTCGCGGGCGGCGGCGCGTTCACGGCCACCAAGGTGGGGCGGGAGGCGTACGCGGCGCAGCTCGCCGAAGAGGCGTCCCGCTTCACGCTCGTGCACTCCGAGCTGAGGTCCGGGATCTCCACGATCCTCAAGTACGTGACCTGGATGATGGTCCCCACCGCGATCGGGCTCATCATCAGCCAGCTCGTCGTCAAGAACACCAACGTCAAGGACTCCATCGCCCGTACGGTCGGCGGCATCGTGCCGATGATCCCGGAGGGGCTGGTGCTGCTCACCTCCGTGGCCTTCGCCATCGGCGTCATCCGGCTGGGGCGCAAGCAGTGCCTGGTGCAGGAACTGCCCGCGATCGAGGGGCTCGCCCGCGTCGACGTCGTGTGCCTCGACAAGACCGGCACGCTCACCGAGGGCGGCATGGACGTCACCGAGCTGCGCGCCTTGAACGGCACGGACGAGGCGTACGTACGCGGAGTCCTCGGCGCGCTCGGCGCGTCCGACCCGCGGCCGAACGCCTCGCTCCAGGCCATCATCGACGCCTGCCCGGACGGCGAGGAGTGGCGGTGCACCCAGGCGCTGCCGTTCTCGTCGGCGCGCAAGTACAGCGGCGCCGCCTTCAGCGAGGGCGACGGGCGCACCAGCACCTGGCTGCTCGGCGCGCCGGACGTGCTGCTGCCGGACCACGACCCCGTCCTCGCCGAGACCGAGGAGCTCAACCAGAAGGGGCTGCGGGTCCTGCTGCTGGCCCGGGTGAGTGGCGCCCTTGACGACCCCAAGGTCGCCGAGACGGCCGACGCCGCCGCCCTCGTCGTACTGGAACAGCGGCTGCGGCCCGACGCGGCCGACACCCTCGCCTACTTCGCCGACCAGGACGTCGCCGCCAAGGTCATCTCCGGCGACAACGCCGTCTCCGTGGGCGCCGTCGCCGGCAAGCTGGGCCTGCCCGGCGCCGACCACACCGTGGACGCCCGGCGCCTGCCGGCCGAGCGCGACGAGATGGCCAAGGTGCTCGACGAGGGGGCGGTCTTCGGGCGCGTCACCCCGCAGCAAAAACGCTCCATGGTCGGCGCGCTCCAGTCGCACGGGCACACGGTCGCGATGACGGGCGACGGCGTCAACGACGTGCTCGCCCTCAAGGACGCCGACATCGGCGTCAGCATGGGCTCCGGCTCGGAGGCGACGAAAGCCGTCGCGCAGATCGTGCTGCTCAACAACAGCTTCTCGACGCTGCCCGCCGTCGTCGCCGAGGGCCGCCGGGTCATCGGCAACATCACCCGCGTCGCGACGCTCTTCCTGACCAAGACGGTCTACTCCGTGCTGCTGGCGATCCTGGTGGTGTGCTCGCAGGTGGAGTACCCCTTCCTGCCCCGGCACCTGACCCTGCTGTCCACGCTCACCATCGGCGTCCCGGCCTTCTTCCTGGCCCTGGCGCCCAACAAGGAACGCGCCAAGCCGCACTTCGTGCGCCGCGTCATGCGGTACGCCATCCCCGCCGGGGTCATCGCCGCCACGACCACGTTCGCCACCTATCTGCTGGCCCGCACGCACTACAGCGGGGCGGGCGCCCTCGCCGCCGAGACCAGCGCGGCGACGCTCACCCTGTTCCTGGTGTCCCTGTGGGTGCTGGCCATCATCGCCCGCCCCTACACCTGGTGGCGGGTGGGGCTGGTCGCCTCGATGGGCGCGGGCTTCCTAGTGGTGCTCGTCGTGCCGTGGCTCCAGGACTTCTTCGCACTGAGGCTGGTGGGCCCGACGATGCCGTGGGCGGCGGTGGCGATCGCGGCGGTGGGCGCGGTGGTCCTGGAGCTCTCCTGGCGGTACGTGGGGCGGAGATTCCCGGCCTGACCGGCCGGTTTACGCTGTGCCGTCAACAGCGTGACGCCCGTGGCGAGATGGCCGGGGCGACGAGGGGGGAGATCCGCGCGTGCGGGACACCTTGGCTTTCCGAAGAACCCGAAGAAGCACTGCGGGGGGCGTGGCCGCGGCGCTGCTGGCCGGCGCCCTCGCGCTCGTACCGGACGTGAGCCGCGCTGCCGAGCCGGCACCGGCATCGGCATCGGCATCGGCACTGTCCACGACGGCCGCCGGGCCTGCTTCCGGGTCAGGTCCCGGGTCCGGGTCCGGGTCCGCCACGCTCGCCAACGGTGAGCGGCTCGAACTCATCCGCGGCGACGCCGGGGAAGCGGCCGCACCCGGCTTCCGCGTCGTGCCGAAGACCGGCCACCGGTCCGGCCGTTACGCGTACGCCACCACGGGCAACAAGCTCAGCGTGCAGCCGGTGGGCGAGCGGGAACCGCTGCCCGCCACCACGATCACCACCGGCGCACCCAGGACGTCCGCACCGGCCCCCAGAGCCGCCGCGGCCTCGTACAGGGTGACCATCAAGCTCGCCAACGCCGACCACATCGGCCCCATCATCCGGGTGTGGAACCGCAGTACGTGGATGAGCTATGACGTGGCGGCGGAGCAGTACGGCTCCTCCGGCACGATCGCGCTGCCGCCCGGTGACTACCTCACCGCCGGCCTCTACACCAGCTGGCAGAAGCCCGGCCACCTCCTCACCAAGACGTTCACGGTGAAGGACCGGGGCCTGACGGTGACGCTCGACGCGAGCCTCGCCAAGGAGACCGCCCTCACCGCCGACGAGCCGACCGCGCGCCCCTACGCCACCGCCGTGTGGCTGAGCACGCCGAAGGGCGGCATGATCGGCTTCGCGGGCGGCTGGGGCGGCGCCACCAAGGTGTACGTGACCCCCTTCACGCTGCCGGGCGTCTCGCTGCGCATCCACAGCCTCCTGGTCAAGGACGGCGCCACGGCCAACAACCCCAGCCCGTACCGCTACGACCTCTTCCACGGCTTCGACGGCGCCGTGCCCGCGACGCCCAAGGTGCAGGTCCGCACGGCCGACCTGGGCAGGACGGTCACCACCCTGCGCTCCGCCGGCCAGGACACCACCGGCTCCCTGCTGTCGTCGCCCTCGGTCGGCGACTCCTCCGGGGCGGGCATCAGCACGCCGGTCCGCATCCCGTCCACCGTCACCGAGTACATGACGCCCGGCATCGCCTTCACCCGGATGGCGTTCCACGACGGGGGACCGCGGTTCGACGGGGTGCCGCGCACCCTGGTCAAGGGCGCCAACGCCGGCGAGACGTTCGGCGGCGCGGCCTACGCCGTACAGACCCACGAGTCCGCCGCCACCCTCCGGGGCTCCCGGCTGAGCGTGTACGAGCCGTGGGGCTTCGGTGACGCGGCGGGCCACCGCGGATCCGACTCCGACGCGGTGCAGGACTTCCGCCTCACCTCGAACGGCGCGACGGTCGCCGAGGCCACGAACTTGAGCCCCCGCCAGTCGTTCAGCGCCGACCTGGCCCAGACACAGGCCCGGTACCAACTGGTCCACACCGTGCGCCACACCGGCAAGCCGAACCGCCTCACCCCCCGCCAGACGAACGAGTGGGCGTTCACGGCGAGCGGCTACGGGGTGGACACCCGCCCCCGTCTGACCGACGTCGCCCTGCGCGTCGACGGTCTCGACATCCGCAACGCCGCGGGCACCTCACCCGTCACCGTGCACGCCCACGCCACCTCCCGCACCCCGTACGCGACGGCGAAGGTCACGGGCCTGGAGTTCTCGTTGGACGACGGCGCCACCTGGACCGCGCTGCCCTTCACGGCCGCCGAGGACCGCGCGTCGGCCCAGCTCACCGTCGCGCAGGACACCCGGTTCGTCTCGCTGCGCACCACCGGCGAGGACGACGGCGGCTCCACCGTGCGCCGCACGGTCATCCGCGCCTTCGCGGGCCCGGCGCCCCTCACCGACGAGAACGTCGGCGCCACGAGGATCAGCGATGTGGCCGTCAACGGCCGGCGCGTGATCGCGCCGGCCACCTACGACGACCCCTACGCCCCGCCGTACACCGTGCGGTTCACGGCCACCGACCCCTCCGGCATCGCCGCCACGGGCGCGGTCCTCTACCGGGGCGCCCACGACCGCCCCGACGCGGTCATCCCCGTCCAGGTGCCGCAGTGCACCGAGGTGGACGCCACCACGTCCACCTGCGAGGCCGGCTTCTGGCTCAACGCCCGCACCCAGCTCGGCCGCAACGACCTCGCCGGTGAGTGGAGGCTCGCGGTCTGGGCGTACGCCGCGGACGGCCAGGGCTTCACCGACCTGAACACGGCCGGCACCGCGCTGATCCTGCGCCAGACGCGGGTGACGATCAAGGCACCCACCACACCCGTCACCGCGGGCACGCTGTTCACGATCAGCGGCATCGCCGGCATCAACGACTGGTCGACCGGCCGCTGGAACGCCCTCGCCGGGAAGTCGGTCAAGCTGGAGTACCGCAAGCCGGGCGTCTCCACCTACACCACGGCCGCGACGGTCACCTCCGACTCGACCGGAACCGTCAAGGCCACCGTGAAGGCCGCCCACGACGCCAACTGGCGCTGGCTGCTGCCCCGTACGCCCGGCGTGGGCGCCGCGGCGTCGCCACTCGCCTTCGTGGACGTCCGCTAGCGACCCGTGAGAAGGGGGCGCCGGTCATCACGACCGGCGCCCTCTTCGCGCTTCGGCGAGCGGCGGCTCAGTCGAGGCTCGGTCGAGGCTCAGTCGAACCAGCGGTCCCGGGCCAGCTCCTCGGTCCGCGAGGGGTCCTCCAGCAGTGCCGCGACCTCGAAGCGGCGCGGCCACTGGCCGGCCGCCCACGCCAGGCCCGCCGCGACGCCCTCCAGCGTCGCCGCGTGGAGGGTGCCGTCCGCGGTGCGGCGCCAGTCCAGTTCGGCGCCGCCCGCGCGCAGCTCCTCGTGCTCGATGTACGTCGCGGGGGTCGCCGGGCCGAGCAGGGCGCGCACGGCCTGCGGGACCTCGCGCTCCTGGCCGTCCGTCGTGACGTCCGCGTCGACCTCCTCGCTGAGGCGCCGCACCTGCAACAGCTCCGCCAGCTCCGCCGCCCGCGTCGGGGACACCGGCAGCAGCGGCCGCCCGGCCGTCAGAGGCAGCAGGTCGGGCGCGTCGGCGACCAGCGCGTCGGCCGCGTCCACCACCCGCACCTCGCCGTCGACCACGGCGCGCAGCTCGTCGGGCAGGGTCACCTGCTCGGGGTCGAGGTCCGCCAGCGCCGTGTACAGGGCGTGCAGCTGGGCCCCGGTGACGCGGCGCTCCGGGTCGGCGAGGCGGGCCAGCAGCTCCGCCGCGCCGCCCGGCTCGTCGAGGAGGGCGGCGACGGAGGTGCGGACGCCCAGGGCCCGCAGCACCTGCGCGTCGGCGAAGCCGGTCGTGTCGGCCGGGTCGTACAGCCCCTCCAGCAGCGGATCGGCGCCCGCCGCGCGCAGCCCGGCCGGGCGGCGGCCGCCCAGCACCGGGTGGTCGCGCAGCCACCACGCCGTGTAGGAGCGGACGTTCTCCGTCGTGCCGTCCGGCAGCAGGACGCGCACCGGCTGCGTGAGGGCGTCGCGCAGCGGCGGGCGGGCCAGCAGGGCGAGCGCCTGCGGCCACGCGTCGTCGTCCACCAGGTCCAGGTCCCGTACGGCGACGATCTCCGTGGCGACCGGCGGCACCGGCGTCTCGGGCAGCCGGTCGAGCACGTCCTCGCACCACACGTCGACGGCGTCGAGCAGGCCGACGTCGTCCGGCTCGGCGTAGTCGCCCTCGCGCGGCTCCAGCTCGTCCGGGTCCAGGACGACATCGGTGGCCCGTACGAGGGCGAAGTTGGCCAGCACGCCGCACGCGGCGAGCGGCTGCTCGCCCCACCGCTCAGCCAGCTCGGCGTCCACCAGCGCCAGTTCGTCCTCGCGCATGACGGCGACGAAGGGGCTGCCCGGCATCACCAGCTCGCCCGCCGGGGCGAGTTCGCCGTCCTCGTCGGGCAGCGCGAGCGCGCCCAGCCACGGCTCGTCGCCCGGTTCCAGACCCGCGTCGCGTACGAGGGTGAGCACGGTCTCGGCCAGCTCCTCGGCGTCGGGCGCGTCCTCGTCCCACACCTCGGCGGCGTCCAGCGACGCGGCGACCGCCGCCCGCACCTGCGGCGTGGTGAGCACCGCCCGCGGGGTGGCGGGCAGCGCGCCGAGCTTCTCCAGGATCGGGTGGGCGGCCTCGGGGTGGGCCACCTTCAGGCCCAGCCGCGACAGGTCGGCGGGCGTGTCGGGCAGCGGGAGCAGCACATGGCGCGGGCCGGTCGCGGTGCGCCCGCCCACCAGGGGTACCGGCAGGCCGGTCAGCCGGTCGGGGTCGACGCCCGCGAGCGACTCGTACAGCCGGTGCCACCACTCCGGCGTGCGCTCGGTGCCCGCGAGCCGGTCGATCGCGTCACCGAGCGGCAGGCGCGCGACACCGAGGGCGCGCAGCTCGGTACGGCGCTCAAGGCCGGCGGGCAGCAGCGTCGGCAGGACTTCCGCCAGCACGCGTACGGTGTCGGCGCCCGCGCCCTCGACGACCTCCGCCTCGAACGGGCGCAGCGCGGTCAGCTCCTCCGTGGGCGCGGCGGGCGCCAGGAACGCCACGCGCGGCAGCAGCTCCAGCGCGGCCGCCCTGATCGCCCCGTCGAGGACGCCCTTGCCCAGCGGGCCGGGGACGAGGTCGATCGTGGCGGTCGACACGGGCCGCCAGTCGGCGAGCAGCTCGGCGTAGGCGTCGGCGGCGCGGCGCACCAGGAAGTCGGTCAGCGGGCCGGGCGCCGGGTGACGGCGGGTGGTGTCGAGCGGGAACGTCGCGATGAGCAGCGCGGGGACGCCGAGCGGCTCGTCGGTGGGCGTCGGCGCGTGCACCACCGGGGCGGTACGGGGCCGCACGGGGGCGCCCTCGTCGTCCACCGGGACGGCCCAGGTGACGGCCCAGTGGGGGCGCAGCCGCTCCTCGACGGGGCGGTCCTTCAGCAGCTCGGGCTCGATGGCGCCCTGGTGGCTGACGGTGCGCCAGCGCCGCGTGCCGCTCTCGCTGTCCTCGACGCAGACGTACTCCTCCCGCTGCGTACGGGTCAGCACGCGCCGCCCGCCGGGTGTCTCGACCACGACCTCGGTCAGCCCCGGCAGGGTCAGCAGGAGCGCGTCGTCGATCCCGGCGAGCAGCCGCTCGACCAGGTCCACCGCGGCGGCGTCCCGCAGCGGCAGGATCACCACCGTGTCGTACCCGGCGGGCGCGGTGCCCTCGGCGGGCAGCGGCAGCCGCAGCAGCGGTACGTGACCGTCGCGGCGGCGCAGTTCGTCGCCCAGGCCGGGGCTGACCCGCGCGGCCTCGGCGGCCATCTCGCGCGCCTCCCGCAGCGACCAGCGGACGCCCCCGTGGCGGCCCACGATGGCCGGCTCGTCGCTCACCGCGAGCACCGCGGCGAACCCGACGCCGAACCGGCCGACCACGCCCTCGTCGCCCTCCCGCTTGGCGGACGCGCGCAGCGTGCTGAGCGACTCGACACCGGCCGCGTCCAGCGGCGCGCCCGTGTTGGCCGCCGCGAGCACGGCGGGGCCGTCCGGGCCCGCCGGGTGCAGCGTCAGCCGCAGCCGTCCGGGCACGCCGGCGCGGGCGGCGGCGTCGGCGGCGTTCTGCGCGAGCTCCACGACGAGGCGGTCGCGGTAGCCGCCGAGGGCGAGGTCCTCCTCGGCGTTGGCGTCCTCCCGGAACCGCGCGGGCCCGGCACCCCACGCGTCGAGCACCCCGCGCCGCAGCCGCGCGGTCCCGAACGGGTCGGCCCCATCGGTCGCCGTCGCCCTCACGCTCACGTTGTGCTCCGCTCTCTTGGCTGTGCCTTACGGGGCCCGAAGGTACCGCGTGCCCAACCGCACACGCTTTTCCCCCACCCCGCCCCTTCCCGAAACCGGGGACTCCACCCCCGGCGCCCTGACCAGGGCAACACGGGAACGGCCCAGGGCCCCACGGAGCGGCGCAGACGGCAACCAGGCCCGCCCGGGCAACCGCCCACGCGGACAACGCCCCCGCCCCGGGGGCAGCCACGCCCGCAGGGCGGCCCCTGCCCGGGGGAGGGCTAGCTGTGGCCCAGGTCCTCCGACGCCGCGTCCGGCGAGACCGGTGGCACCGAGCCCTGGTCGCGGGCCGGGCGCAGCGGGAATTCGTCGGCGCGCATGGAGTCCAGCACCGGCGGCGCCGGCCGCGGCGGCTTGGGCATGATGGCCGCCTCGGAGTGCGCGCCGCAGCCGTACATGAGCGACACGACGTGCCCGTCCGCCGGCGAGAACTCATTCGCGCACACGCCGAACGCCTGCTTCAACGAGCCCGCCAGCGGCATCAGGAACCCGCACGAGACGCACGGCGCGGGCGCCGCCTGCGCCATCGGGGTCTTCGCGCCGAACGCCTCTTCCCACCGGTCGGCGGCGGTGTGCAGCCCGTACCGCGACAGCACCCGCGCACGCCGCAGGCCCAGTTCCTCGGCGACCGCCGCGATGGAGCCGCGCGAGGGGGTACGGGAGACGAACTCGGCGTCCTCGGCCTCGACCAGCTCGGCCATCTCCTCCGACACTGCGGAGTTCGGCGGCGGCGCGTCCTCGCCGGTGAAGCCGGGCTCCAGCCGCAGGTCGTCCTGCTCGGTCGGCAGCAGGTCACCGGGCCCGAGGTCACCGGGCCGCAGCCGTTCGCTCCACGGCACCCACTCGGGCGCGAGGAGCGCGTCCTCGCCCGGCAGCAGAACGGTCTCGTCGAGCGTGACGACCTTCGCGCGGGACGCGCGGGCGACGGTCACCGCCCAGCGCCAGCCCCGGTAACCGGGCTCGTGGCACTCGAAGAAGTGCGTGACGACCCGGTCACCCTCCGAGACCACCCCGGTGTGCTCGCCCACCACCCCGGGCGCGGCGACCTCCTCGGCCGCTTCCCGGGCGAAGTCCACCGCCTCGGCGCACAGGCGGTCGGGGGCCGGGGTACGCGGGGTACGGCTTCGCGTCGTCGCAGCACTCACAGGTCTCGCTCATCTCCTACGCCGTCTCACAGATGCGCCGGCCGATTCGCGATGTACCGGGCGGCGGGCGGAGCGGACCAGTGGGCCGCATCGACGTCCGCGCCCGACGTGTCTCGGGCACACCTACCGTCATCCATTCTGCGGGATGCCGAAGAGGCGCGCGGCCGAGAACTTCCGCCGGTGGCGCGCTACGCACGCTACCCCCTCCGCAGCCCGCCGCCCACCTGCCCGCCCCAAGTAGCCCTCATCACGGTTCGCCGAAGCGGCTGCTGGGGCACTATGACGAGGTGGCAGCCGCGGAGTCGCCCGAGGGTGCCGGCCCCCTGCGCAGGGCGGGCCGGCGGCTGGGCCGTGCCCTGCACCTGCCGTTCACCGGCACGGCCCGCGGTATCCGGAAAGCGACGCACGCGCACGGGGCCGGGGAGTCCGGTCTCGGCAAGCTGATCGAGCTGCACGCCGTGAACGGCGCGGGTGACGTCATGATCACCGTCGCCCTCGCGTCCACCGTCTTCTTCTCCGTACCGACCGACGAGGCACGCGGCCGGGTGGCGCTGTACCTGGCCATCACCATGGCCCCGTTCACCCTCCTCGCGCCCGTCATCGGGCCGCTCCTGGACCGGGTGCCGCACGGCCGCCGCGCGGCGATGGCGGGCGCGATGCTCACCAGGGTGCTGCTCGCCATCGCCCTGTCGGGCGCGGTCGCGACGGGTGACCTGGAGCTGTATCCGGCGGCGCTCGGCGTGCTCGTGGCGTCGAAGGCGTACGGAGTGGTCCGCAGCGCCGTCGTGCCGCGACTGCTCCCACCGAACTTCTCCCTCGTGAAGGCGAACTCCCGGGTGACGCTCGCGGGCCTGCTCGCCACGGGCGTCGCCGCGCCCGTGGGGGTGGGCCTCCAGCAGATCGGGCCGCAGTGGCCGCTGTACGGCGCGTGCGCGCTGTTCATCGGCGGAACGCTCCTCGCGATGTCGATGCCGCACAAGGTGGACTCGGCGAAGGGCGAGCGCAAGGCCCACATGCTGACGCACGGCGAGCGCAAACCGAGCCTGCGGACGGTCGGCCCGTCCGTCCTGCACGGGCTTCAGGCGAACGCCGCGCACCGCGTCCTGTCCGGGTTCCTGATCTTCTTCCTGGCCTTCCTGCTGCGTGAGCATCCGCTGTCCGGCCAGAGCGCGGCCGTGTCGCTGGGCATCGTCGGTGTCGCGGCGGGTGTCGGCAACGCGTGCGGTACGGCGGCCGGCGCGCTGCTCAGGTCCCGGGCCCCGGAGGCGATCGTCGCGACGATGCTGACGCTCGCGCTGTCGGCGGCGGCGCTGGCGGCGGTGTTCTTCGGCGGGGTGGCGGTCGCGGTGCTGGGCGCGGTGGCGGGCCTGTCGCAGGCCCTGTCGAAACTGTCGCTGGACGCGATGATCCAGCGGGACGTGCCGGAGGTGGTGCGCACGTCGGCGTTCGCCCGCTCCGAGACGCTGCTCCAGATGGCGTGGGTGGTGGGCGGCGCGATCGGCATCGCCCTGCCGCTGAACGGCTCGCTGGGCATGTCGGTGGCGGCGGCGATCCTGTTCCTGGGTGTGGTGGTGACCGTACGGGGCCTGCTGACGGCCGCGCGGCACGGCACGCCGCACCCCCGCGTGGCGTGACCGGGGGCGGCGTATAGCCTTCCAGCCATGACCGTTGCGTTCACTTCCGGTAAGGCCCGCCGGGCCGGCGTCGCTCTGGGTGCCGTCTCCGCCGGACTCCTCGTACTCTCCGCATGCGGCGAAAAGCCGACCCCGCTCGCGACCGTGACGGTCGGGTCCGACTCGGTCAACGCCGAGGCGACCTGCTACAACGACGGCGAAGCGATCAAGGAATCGCAGATCCAGTCCTGCCTGAACAAGAAGGCGGGGAAGACCATCACGGTCTCCATGGACGACAAGATCCGCTTCGGTGTCGACCCCGAGATCGCCGAGCACGGCTGGACCCTGTTCATCGGTGGCCAGCAGGCCGAGCAGGAGCCGTACAAGAAGACGTACCGCACCATCCCGGCCAGCGCGTTTCTCTCCAGCCAGACCGGGGAGACGTCGAAGACGGCCCGGATCAGCATCGTCGAGACGAACGGCAAGAAGCTGACGGGCATCTGGCACTTCGAGCTGAAGAAGGAATCCTGACCCTGCGCGTCCTGGTCGTGACGGCGGTGGCGGCGGAGGCGCAGGAGCTGACCCGGGAGGCCGGGCGGTGACCGGAGACCACCAGACCCTGGCGCTGCTGCTGTTCAGCGCGTTCATCGCGGTCACCCTCGGGATCACGACATGGGTGAGCCGCAACCGGCGCGGT
>NZ_JAUEPL010000015.1 GCF_030406405.1 Streptomyces ficellus | reverse complement strand
GGCACGCCGGGCCGTGCAGCCGCGCCGGGTGCGGTGGGCGGGGCGGGCGCGCGGGGCTCGGTGACCGGCGCCGGGTGACCCGCCGTCAGAAGGAGAACCCCGCGTCCCGCCACCGCCGCGGCGGCCGCCGCGACCAGCCAGCCGGCCGGGCCCGCGCGGAACGTCTCGCCCAGCAGCGCGACGCCGATGACCGCGGCGGCGGCCGGGTTCGCGAGGTTCACCACCGCGAGCGGCGCGGCGAGCCCGCCCCGGAACGCCGCCTGCGACAGCAGCAGCCCGCCCATGGCGAACGCGGACACCAGCACCGCGAGCAGGGCGGTCTGCCACCAGGTCACCGGCCCGCCCGGCAGTTCCCGCGCCAGCGAGGCGGTGACCGTCTGGGTGAGCGCCGACGCCACGCCGGACGCGATGCCCGACGCCGTCGCGAGGCGCAGGCCGCGGCCCGCCCGGTGGACCAGCGCGGCGATCAGCAGCGCCGTCGCCGCGGCCACCGACAGCGACTCCGGCAGGGACAGTGCGTCGCCGGGCGTCGCGGGGCCCACCACCGCGACCAGGCCGACCAGCCCGCCCAGCGTCCACAGCGCCCCGCGCCACTCCGCCCGGGCCACCCGCCGCCGCTCGTAGTAGGCGCCCACCGGCAGCGCGGCGACCAGGGTGAGGGCGCCCAGCGGCTGGACCAGCGTGAGCGGCCCGTAGTGCAGCGCCGCGACATGGGTGAGCGCGCCGGCCGCGTTCATGCCGACGGCCCACCACCACAGCGGCCGCGCCAGCAGTGCCCTGGCGCCCTCGGGCGTCGAGGCCAGCCGCGACTGGACGACAGCGGCGAGCGCGTACCCGGCGGCGGAGGCCAGCGAGAGCAGTACGGCGAACAGCGTGGCCCTCATCGCAGCGCCACCTCGGCCGGCCGGACGGGGACGGTGCCCATCGTGAGGCCCGGCGCCCGTACGGCCAGCAGGCCGCCGCCCAGCAGTACGGCGGCCACCAGCGTGTCCAGCCAGTAGTGGTTGGCGGTACCCACGACCACCAGCAGGGTGACGAGCGGGTGCAGCAGCCACAGCATCCGCCACCGGCCGCGCGTGGCGGCGATCAGCCCGACGGCGACCATCAGCGCCCAGCCGAAGTGCAGTGACGGCATCGCCGCGAACTGGTTGGCCATCGTGTCCGTCGCGGGAGCGGCCCCGTACACGGACGGCCCGTAGACCCGTGCCGTGTCGACGAGCCCGGCCTCGGTGAGCATGCGCGGCGGTGCGAGCGGCACGAGCAGGTGCAGGGCGAGCGCGGCGGCGGTCAGCAGCGCGAGGACGCGGCGCGACCAGAGGTAGTGGGCCGGGCGTCGCCAGTACAGCCAGGCCAGGAAGGCGAGCGCGGCCGGGAAGTGGACGGCGGCGTAGTAGGTGTTGGCCAGGTGGACGACGGTGCCGTCGTGCAGGAGCAGGCGCTGCACCCAGCCCTCGCCCGGCAGGTGGACCGCCCGCTCCAGACCCCACACGTCCTCGGCGTTGCCGAACGCCCGGGCCTCGTGCCCGTTCGCGGCCAGCCGTCCCAGCTTGTACACCACGAACAGCGCGGTCACCAGCAGCAGCTCACGCATCAGCGGCGGCCGGGGCACCTCGGTCGTCACCGGCTCGGCAGGACGTATCCCGGCAGCCATTCTCCGGCCTCATTCACAGATCACATCGGACGCAAACGAGTGAAGCGTAGATCCGTTCTCATCGAGACGCAAGCGTCTCGATACGTTTGCGTCTCGATTGAGCGGACCTTACTCTCGTACGTGCAGACGCCCCCGCACCCGTGGAGGAACCGATGTCCACGCAGGCCGCCACGGCCGCCGCGCGCCGCAGCAAGATCACCCCGGAGCGCGAGCGGGAGCTGTACGGGGCCGTCCTCGACCTGCTGCGGGAAGGCGGCTACGACGCCGTCACCATGGAGGGTGTCGCCGCCCGCACCAAATGCGGCAAGGCGACGCTCTACCGCCAGTGGAAGACCAAGTCGCAGCTGGTCACGGCCGCCCTCGACAAGAGCCGGCGCAGTCTGTTCACCGGCATCGACACCGGCACCCTCGCGGGCGACCTGCGCGCGGCCGCGGTCGCCGCCGCCGCGCGCCGGGGCGCGGACACCGAGCTGATGGAAGCCGTCGGCCAGGCGTACCTCCACCACCCCGACCTGCGGCGGGCGCTGCGCGAAACGGTCATCAACCCGGAGGTCGCCGCGCTCGACGCGATGCTCCGGCGCGGCGTCGAGCGCGGCGAGATCGCCCCCGACCACCCCGCCATCCCCTTCGTCGCCCCCGGCTTCCTGGGCGTCCTGCGCGTCGAGCCGCTCTTCGAAGACCGCTTCCCGGCCGCCGACGCCCTGCCGGCGTACCTGGAAGCGGTCATCCTCCCCGCCCTGGGCCTCACCCCACCCGGCGGCCACCGGCCCGCGCCGTAACCCCTCTGGCGTACGGCGCTACTGACGGACCGTCAGCGAAGGCGCCTCCGCCGCCGCGTCCACCGCACCGCCCTCCAGACGTCCGGCCAGCGCCCGCGCCCATGTCACCAGACCGCTCACATCGATCCCGTGCACCGGCGCGTACGCGCCGATCCGGTCCGCGCCCCGCAGCAGCAGACGCGCCCCGCCCGACAGGTTGCCACGGGCGGCGTGCGTCAGGCCGACCGCCAGCTGCGCCAGCCCCCGCCACAGCTCGCGCTCCTCCTCCGGGCACGACTTCCAGGCGTCCTCCAACACCTCGTGGGCGTGGAAGGGCATCCCCGCATCCAGCAGACGCTGCGCCTCCCGCAAGGTCTCGCCGGGCGCGCGCACCACCCCCTCGGGCTGCCGCTCCACCCCCCGCTCGCCGTACGGCAGGGGGCGGCCCAGCCCGTCCCGGGGGCGTGCGCTGCGGGCGCGCCCCTCCGCGTCCCGGTCCCTTCGTGTCCTGTTCACGCCCCAATTGTCACCCGTCCGGCGGGCACTGTCCCCACCATGTCCTCCACCCAGGGCACGGGACTACGCTCTTGTTCAGCGCTCGTTTTTCACGCTCGTTGTTCGCGCCGGTGCGGAGACACGGTGGGGAAGACATGGTGTGGAGACTTCGTCGGGTACTCGTGGGGGAGACAAGGCGATGCTGCCGTCCCGGCCGGAACACCGGCTTGCCGTCCCGCTGTTGGAGCGCGAGCCCGAGCTCGCCGCCGCCGCCCACGCCGTGGACGCCCTCCGCGGCGCGGCCGCCTCCGGCGGCCTGCTGATCTACCGGGGCGAGGCCGGCATCGGCAAGACGGCCCTGCTCGCCGCGGTCCGGCGGCTCGCCGACGACCGCTGCACCGTCCGCTGCGCGCGCGGCGGTGAAACCGCCACCTCCGTCCCCTTCCACGTCGTACGGCAACTGCTGCGACCCGCCCTCGCACAGCTCGGCGACGACCGGGTCAGGCACCTGCTGGGCGACTGGTACGACGTCGCCGCGCCCGCCCTCGGGCTGGCGGCGCCCGGCGGGCCACCCGCCGACCCGCGAGGCGTGCGGGACGGCCTGGACCGGGTCGTCGCCCAGCTCGCCGAGCGCCACCGGGACCGGCCGCTCGTCCTGCTCGTGGACGACGCGCACGGGGCGGACGCCGAATCGCTGGCGTGGCTCGCCTCCTTCGCCGAGTCGCTGCCCGGGCTGCCGCTGCTCGTCGTCCTCGCGCACCGCCCCGGCGGCACACCCGTCGAGCCCGCCGCGCGCCTCCTCGACCGGCTCGGCGCCGCCGCCCGGCTCCGCGTCGCCCTGCGCCCCTTCACCCCGGAAGCGATCGCCGAACTGGCCCGTGCCACCCTCGGCGACCGGGCGGACGACCCGTTCTGCCGCGAGGTGTGGGCGGTGACCGGCGGCAATCCGTACGAGGCGGTGGAGCTCCTCGCCAAGGTCCAGGACCGGATGCTCGACCCGGTGGAGAGGTCGGTGGCGCTCCTGCGCGACCTGGGCGCCTCCGCGCGCGGCAGCGGACTCGTCGCGCGGCTGGAACGGCTCGGCGCCGGCCCGACCCGGCTCGCCTGGGCCGCCGCCGTGCTGGGCACCGACATCTCCCAGCGCCTCGCCGCCACCCTGGCCGGGATGCCCCCGGCGGAGGCGGCACGCTGCACCGAACGGCTCCGGGAAGCCCGTATCGTCACCGGGCCCGACCCCATCGAATTCGTCCACCCCCTCATCGCCACCGCCATATACCGCTCCATCCCGCCCGCCACCCGCACCGCCATGCACGGCAGGGCCGCCTGGGCCGTCGCCCGCGCGGGCCTCGGCGCCGCGGCCGCCGCCCGCCACCTGCTGGAGATCCACCCGGACGATGACGAGGAAGTCGTCGCCCAACTGCGCGAGGCCGCCCGCGAGCACCTCGCCGTCGGCGCCCCCGAGGCCGCCCGCCGCTGCCTGGAACGCGCCCTCCAGGAACCCCCGCCGCCCCACGCGTACGCCGAGGTCCTGTACGAACTGGGCTGCGCCGCCCTTCTCACCTCACCGCCCGCCACCGTGCGCCACCTGCGCTCCGCACTCGACCTGCCCGGCCTCGACGGAGACCTGCGCACCGACGCCACCTGCCGCCTCGCCCAGGCCCTCGCCCACAACAACCAGCTCCGCGAGGCCGCCCTCTCCGTCGCCGGTGAGGCCGCCCGCACCCCGGCGGGCACCGCCCGCATGCGGCTCCAGGCCGCGCACTTCATGTACGAGGCGTTCCAGGCGACCGAGACCGACGGGGCCGGCCGCTCCCGCCGCCTGGCCGACCTCGCCGACCACCTCCCCGGCGCCGACAACGCCGAGCGCGCCCTGCTGTCGCTGCGCGCCTTCGACGCGATGCTGCGCGGCGAGGACGCCGACCTCGTCCTCCACCTGTGCGAACGCTCCCTCCTCGACGGCCGCCCGGCCCGCGGCCTGGGCTGGACCGACACCGAGTGGGGCTTCGAGACACCCGCCATGGTCGGCATCACCTACGCCTTCACCGACCGGCCCGACCGCGCCCTGGACCTGTTCGAGGAAGCGGTACGGGCCTTCGAGATCTCCGGCTGGAGCGGCGCGCACCTGGCCTTCGCGCACGCCCTCGTCGGCCTCGCCCACCGCCGTCGCGGCGACCTCGTCGCGGCGGAGAGCTATCTGCGCGAGGGCCTGCGCCTCGCCGACCGCGTCGGCACCGGACTGCCCGTCCAGTGGGACGCCGCCTGCCTGCTCATCGAGACCCTGCTCGCCCGCGGCCGGGTCACCGAGGCCCGCGGCGTGGCCGACCACTACGGCTTCGGGCCGCCCTGGCCGAGCGCCATGATCATGCCGGACGGGCCCTGCGTCCACGGCCGCCTGCTCCTCGCCGAAGGCCGTACGGAGGAAGCCGTCACCGAACTGGAAGCGGCGGGCCGCGCCCTGGAGGGCCGCGACCGCCACAACGGCCTGTGGGCGCCCTGGGCCTGCGACCTCGCCCGCGCCCTGGCCCCTGGCGACCCCTCCCGCGCCGCCCAGCTCGCCACCCGCGCCCGCGTCCAGGCCGAACGCTTCGGCACCGACACCGCCATCGGCGAAGCGCTGAGGTGCGCCGCCCTGATGGCCCGTCCCGACGAGGCCGTCCAGCTCCTGGCCCAGGCGGTCCACCACCTGGAGGCGTCCCCATCGGCGTACGAACACGCCCTGGCCCGCTACGACTATGCCGTGGCGCTCGGCTCCCCGGCGGAACTGTCCCGCGCCGCCGCCCTGGCCACCGCCTGCGGCGCCGACACCCTGGCCGCCCGCGCCCTCCTGGCCCGCGACACGACCCGGGCCCGCGAGTGAGGTAATGTTCTCTTGCGCGCTCACCCGGCGAACCCCGCGGAACGCGCGCAACGGGACGTGGCGCAGCTTGGTAGCGCACTTGACTGGGGGTCAAGGGGTCGCAGGTTCAAATCCTGTCGTCCCGACTTCGCGAAGTCGAAGGTCAGGGGCCGTTTCAGAGGAATCTGAAACGGCCCCTTGATCATTTCTCGGGGCCTGTCCGGGGCGGGGGAATGGTGGGGCCATGCTGGTGGTCGAGCTGCCCGGAAGGCCGATCAGCCGACCGCCCGCTGACGTGGCGAAGCCCCGGCTCGGTGTGTCCACCGGCCGGGCTTCCGCCGTCTCCTGTGGCGCCCCAGGGCGTGCGTGCCCGCTCAGCCGATGGCCGCGACGGCACTGACGCCCTCGTCCTCGCCCTCGACCTCGTCCGCGCCCGGCGTGTCGGGCGAGACCCGGCCGAACAGCGACGTGGCCCCCTGAAGCGCGGCGGTGTCCGTGTGGACCTGTCCGGGTGCGCTCCCGTGACCGAGCAGGGCTCCGCCCCAGTGCATGCCGAGGAACTCGGCACAGTTGCGCAGGGTGCCGAGCAGCGGATCGGCCTTCGCGCGGTCCGCCGAGGAGAGCGCGGTGACCGCCCACATCGTCTTGCCCGCCATCCGCTCCTTGAACGCGACCCCCGGGACCCGCATCCAGGCCGACCAGTGGTCCAGGTAGAGCTTGGTGCTCGCGGACAGGCTGTACCAGTAGAGCGGGGACGCGATCACCAGGTCCGTGGCGGCGAGCGTGGCGTCGAGCAGACCGCGCGCGTTGCCCACGGGCTCCGGGTACTGGCCGGTGCCCACATGCCGGAGGTCTTCGAAGGGGGGCAGCGGTACGTCGCTCAGCCGTACCCAGGACCGCTGCACGTGGGCCGGCAGCTCTGCCGCCGCGATACGCGCGAGGGTCTCGGTGTTTCCTTCCGGCCGGGCACTGCCTAGAAGGAAGAGGAACCTTCGGTCCGTTGTGTGGTGCGGTGCGGTCATGCTGTGGCCTCCTGATCGGTTCCCTGACGTGGCGTGGTCCCCGGAATGGTTCAGCCTCTGCGGCTTGAGGGACCCTCGGCAGCGGGTTCGAGGACGGGGGACGGTACGGGCTTCGCCGCGTCGGGAGCCGTTGTCGACGGGAGCGCGGCAGGGGCCGGCCGGCGGCGGGTCAGCGCGATACCGGCGAGCACCAGGGCCACGCCCGCCAGGGTTATCGCGGTGACCGGCTCACCGAGCGTCAGCACTCCCAGAGTGACCGCGACGATCGGCAGGAGGTACGCGACGGTCGACGCGAGAGTGGCGCCGTCGTCCTCGATCAGCCGGTAGTTCAGGAGCACGGCGTACCCGGTCCCCAGGGCGCCGAGGATGACCAGGGCGATCACGGCGTCCGCACGCAGGTGTATGGGTGTCAGCCCGGCGAACGGGGTCGTCACGGCCGCGATGGCGGTCGCGGCGAGCAACTGAGCGGCCACCAGCGCGACCGGCGGTATGCCACGGCCCGCCAGCGTGCGGTCGATGTAGGTGTACCCGAGGGCGTAACTCAGCGCCGCGGCCAGGCAGGCCAGCACGCCGCCCATGGCCGGGGCGGACGCCCCGCTCTGCCAGGGCTCGAAGATCAATACGGCGCCGGTGAACCCGACGACGAGGCCGGCGAGCAGTGCGGGTGTCAGCTTGGCACGTTGCCGGCCCGCGAAGACGCCCACCAGCAGGGCCCACAGCGGGGTCGTGGCGTTGAGCGCGCCGGCCAGTCCGGAGTCGACCGTCTGCTCACCGACGGCGAACAGCAGGAACGGCACCACGTTCGCGAGCAGTGCGGCGACGCCCAGGTGAACCCAGACCATGGTGCCGCGTGGCAACCGCAGCTTCGCGAATCGCACTGCCGCCAGCAGCACCAGCGCGCCAAGGGCCAGGCGGACGAGAAGGATCTGGGTGGGGGTGAATCCCCGTAGCGCGATCTTGATCCAGAGGTAACTGGATCCCCAGACCAAGGCGAGGAGTGCCAATCGAGCGAGAGCGCCTCGGCGCATGACGTGTATCCCTCCAACTGGAGTGCTGTGGCCTTGCAGCCTTGACGTGTGCCTGGAAATGTAGGAGCCGACCCGACGAGTGGCTATATCCAATCGGGGGGCAGTGGCTTCAGGGGGATAAATGGGACGTCACGTAGGCGCACCGCAGTTGGCGGCGATGCTCGGCACCTTGCGCACCGACCGGCCCGGCTACCTGGAACTGGCCGACGCCGTACGGCAGTTGATTGACGACGGTCGGCTGGGTGACGGCGTGCGGCTGCCCGCCGAGCGGGAGCTCGCCGCCGCGATGGGTGTCAGCCGCACCATGGTGACCGCGGCGTACCGGGAGCTCCGCGCCGGGCGGTACATCACCAGCCGCCGGGGGGCCGGCAGCTTCACTTCGCTCGCGGGAAGGAGGCAGCCGGCTGCCCGCGGGTTGTGGTCGGCGGGGCACGCGGAAGTGATCGACCTCGCGTGCGCCGCCCTGCCCGCACCGCCCGAGCTGCTGGAGGCGGTGCGTGTGGCCGGTACCGATCTGGCGCTCTACACGCGGCACTCGGGGTACCTGCCGCTGGGACTGCCGGTGCTGCGCGAGCGGATCGCCGAGAAGTACACGGCGCGCGGCGTGGCCACCATGCCGGAGCAGATCATCGTCACCGCGGGCAGCCTCCACTCGCTGCACCTGGTCCTGAAGCTCCTGGCCGGGCCCGGCGAGAAGGTCCTCGTGGAGTCGCCGACGTACCCCAACGCGCTCGCGCTGCTGGACCAGGCCGGGGCCCGGCTGGTCACCTGCGGTCTGGGGCCGGCCGGATGGGACGGGGCGCAGTTCCTCGACATGCTCGCCCAGGCGCAGCCGCGCCTGGCGTACCTGATCCCCGACTTCCACAACCCCACGGGGCATGTGATGCCGGCCCAGCTGCGCGAACAGCTCGTCGCGGTGTCGCGGGCCACCCATACGGACCTTGTGGTGGACGAGACCCTGGTCGATCTCCACCTGGACGGGGGCCCCGTGCCGCCGCCGTTCGCGAGCTTCGACCGGAACGGGCGGGTGCTGTCGATCGGCAGCATGAGCAAGGCGTTCTGGGGCGGTCTGCGCGTGGGATGGATCCGCACCTCCGCGCAGGTGGTGCAGCAACTGGCGGCCGTCGCTGTCGACCTCGGCGTCAGCTGCTCCATCCTCGACCAGCTCATCGCGGCGCGGCTGCTCGAATCCGCCGCCACTGTCGTCGCCAACCGGCGTGCCGAGTTGGCGGCGCAGCGCGACGCGCTCGTCGCCGCACTGCACGAGCATCTGCCCGAGTGGCGGTTCCGCATCCCTTCGGGCGGAATCTCGGTGTGGGCGGAGCTCGACGCCCCGGTCAGCAGCCACCTCGTGAAGGCCTGCGAGGAAGTCGGCGTCCGGCTCGCGGGCGGCCCGCGCTTCGGCGCCGCGGGGACCCTCGAACGCTTCCTCCGGCTGCCGTTCACCCGGCCGGCACCGGAATTGGAAGAGGCGGTACGCCGTATCGCCGCTGCGCGGGCGCACCTGGACGCTCGATCCCGGCCGTACCTGACTGAGCCTGCCGTACTGGCGTAGCCCGCCGTACGACCCCCGGGGACCGGGGCACCGTCGCATCGGTGAGCGGGTGGCAGGGCGCGTGTGTCCGTCCCGCCCATGCGCGCCCCGCCACCCTCCCCGGCCGTTCACAGGATCTCGTCGCACTCCCAGCACTGCGCGTCGCTCAGTGCCTCGGCGAATTTCCGTCGGCTCTTGTTCAGCTCACTGGCGAGCAGTTCACCGATGTGCTCGGCGTCCCGGGACTCGGCGTCGACGGACCAGCTGTTCCACCATGTGCCGCCGGGCTGGCCGGCCTGGACGAGCTCCCGGAACACCGCGGTGAATTCGAGCCGCATCCTGCCCGGGCCGTCACTCAGCCGGACGGTGAAGTCCGCCTCCGGGACGGACACCTTGATGAGGTCTTGAATGAACGAGGCGGAGAAAACCCCCGGAATGGACTTGCTGAGCAGCGGATGGGCCAGGCGCACCGCCAAGCCCCCGATGCGGATGGCACGTGTCCCGTGTCCGCCGGCCCGGGGGCCGCCATGGACTTCCGTACTCGCCAGGATGGTCATGCCGATCGCCCGCTGTTGCGGTTCGCCTCACGCACGATGGCGCGGTAGAAGTCCGGGTAGCTCCGCTCGACGAATTTGGCACAGGCGGTCACCTCGCCGTGTCGCTCCCTGAGGCGATTGATCGCTACCGTCATCGCCGCATGGTGTTCTACGTGGAGATTGTTGCCGTTGGTGTACCAGGTGCTGAACCAGGAGCCTTTTATCGACCGCGTGTTGCGCAGTACATCAGTGGTGTCACTGTCGCAGAGGATGTGCTCGGGGAGCTCCAGGAGGAAGTGCATGGGAATGGCCACCAGGAGCGGCAGAAGCCAGAGCTGTAGGACAAGATCGCCGTAACCCGCACAGACCGCCACTACCGCCGCGGCGATCGGCAGAATCATCATCCGGTATTCGATGATGATTTCACGCCGGCGGCGCTCGGCGATCTGGCCGGCGTCGTACTTCCAGGTGCCCCGCCAGCTTCGCACGATCTCCCTCGCCACGATGAGGAAGCGATCGTAGGAGAATGTGCCCCGCGCCAGAACACTCCAGGTGAGAGGCGCTCGTGTGTCGAACCCGAAGAACTCCGAGTCCTGGGGTGTTCCCAGAGAAGCGTGATGCTGCAAGTGGCGCACGCGGTAATGGCTGAACGACACGAGCATCGGGAGGCCCAGCGGAATCCCGACGATCCGGTGCGGCTTCGCCGCGGTGAACGCCGAGTGGTGCAGGCACTGATGCTGAAGCTCCACCATATGTGCGTAAAGTGCGCCGAGGACGAAGACGCCGATCAGTTTTCCGGCCCACCCGTCCTGGAGTCCCAGGAGCACGCCGACCGTGCCGATCGCGCCCGCGACCAGGAGCTTGCCGACGAACACGGTCTGATCGCGCTTGGTGGTCCTGGCTCTTTGAAAGAGCAGTCCGTCCCGCTCTTTTTTCGCTGCTGTTGTCACGATTACCCCTCCCCTCTGAAGTCGTGGACAGTCCCTCTACCGCAGACCCCGCATGGCGTCCCAGATCTCCCTGTAGTAGCCGTTGGCCACCCGCACGCGAGTGAGAATGCCGAGGCTGATCTCCCGCAGAAGTTCCGGGGAGCGGTCCACGAGCGGCACGAAGACCCCCTCGAACCACTCGGCGCCGTGGTCCGCGTCGACGTGCACGTGAATGCGCTGGTAGTCGATGACGTCTTCCGGAACCCCGAGCCTGTTGCACCCGTCGACCATCGCCTGGAAGCGGGGCGAGGCGCTCTGCTCCAGCACGCCCATCGCTCCCAGCGCACGCGGGTTCAGGTGCCGGTGGATGCCGTACATCAGGAGCATCGACGCGTTCTCGTACGCCTCCGGGACATCCAGGCTGGAGTGGTCGACCCCGGCCTTTTCGAGGTGCGCGCGCATGTACCGGGCCGAGTGCTCGAACATGCGGGTGTGCACCCGCTCGATGTCCCCCTCGCCCATCTCGTCCCAGTAGTTCTCGGCGATCGTGAGCTTGGTGTGACCCTGAGTCCCGATCTGGACCATCGCCATGAGGTCGTCGAACTTGCTGTCCACCAGCTCTTCACCCATGAAGAAGAGCGCGATTTCCTCAAGGGTGGCCTCTTCTGCCAGATACCGGCAGAACTCCGGCTGGGTGTGCTGATCCGCGGTCGTGAGGAACCACTCGCGGAACTCAAGCCCGGTCTTCGGCAGCGTCCCCTCGTCCACCTGCGCGTCCTCCCACCGAAGCCATGCGCTCTCGATGGCGCTGATCTCGGCGTCCGCGTTCAGGCGCGGAATGCTGCCGAACTCGTCCGGGCCCGCCATGTAGGCCACGTAGTGGGCGTGGAGCTGTTTGAACAGCCGCAGCCGGACTTCCCTGTCGGGGGAGGCGTTGAGCGGGAAAGCGAGCTCCAGCTCGCGCTGGAACTGCGACGTGGAATGCGCCGAGACCTCTATCAGTGAAGCGGTCATGCTTGCCATCCTTCTGTGTGAGTGTGTCGTTCTCGCCGAACCGGTACGCCGGTTCGGGCCGGATCGGAAAGTGGCCTTTCAGCCGCGGCAGGCCCGCAGGCCGCCCAGTCCCGGCGTCACGGGCCCCAGGTCAGGTCGTTCGTGGTCAGGATGGGGGCCGTCTCTCCCGGCGCCTGGGCCTGGAGGCGCGTCGTGGTGGCGACCTCCGGCTGGGGTGCCGCCGACAGGAGCAGGCCTGCACAGGCGAGGGAGAGAACGAGTGCGCTGCGAACCGCTGACAAAAGAACCATCCTTCTGAAAATTGACCGGGGAATGCCGGATACGCCTTTAAGATTTCGACTTACGGCCGGCGCCCGACTGGTTTTCCGTTCCGACGTGCTAAACCCTGCCGACCGGGCGTTGCGGAAGGAAGAGCTCCGCTATGGACAGATCATGCAGTGGCATATTGCGTCCAGGTGCTCGGCTGCTCGTGGAACGGGGTCGGTACGACGGCCGGGCCGGCCGGCCCGCGCGGCGGCGCGGCTGGTCAGGGGCACGGTCCGGCGCCCCAGCAGTGGCCGGCTCACCCGGCGGGAACCGGCGAAGCGGTCTCCGGGGCGCGGTTACGGATTGCCTCATTCCGTTCCCCGGCCGTCGCCGAGCAGCAATTCGTACGGGAGGGGAGGCAGGGCGGCCTGGCAGGTGATGAGCCGAAAGCCCTGGAATTCCCCGGCCGTCTTCAGGGCGCGTGTACAGACCGCATGCGCGGAACGCTCCGCCTCCGCCAGGGAAGCGCTCAGCAGGAACAGTCCGAGGACGGGACCCGAAGCCGCCCATGGATGCGCTGCGACGTGCTCCACGCTCTCCTCGGGGAGAGCGCACTGCATCACGGCGTCCGCGGCGTTCTCCGGCAGCGTTTCGCTGCTTACCGCTGCGAGTTGGGCATGAATGAGATACACCCATCAATACTCACCACATTTTAACCAGCGGTAAGGTGACGGGTGTGGACACTTTATGCCGCTGCAGAAAGTGTCCTCCGCGGCACCCGCCACCGCCGCTCGCGCACCCGAGAGGCGCACATCGGCGCGTGCGGTCGCGTTGCTCTCGGTACACGGTGGAGCGGGTGGGACCGGAAGGTGAACGGATCAGGCCATAACGGCGATTCCGCACGGTGAGCGTTTTTTCACCGTAGACCGACGGGTCACACTCGCCTAAGCTCCCCTCGTCTTATGTGAACTGGGCTGGCGGGGGGCCACATATGCTGGAGACTCTGGGCGTCGGTCCGTTGTCCGAGCGGATCTACCGATCGATGCTGGCGTACCCCGGCGAGAGCGTCAGCGGGCTGGCGCTGCGTCATGGGATAGCGGAGTCAGAGGTTCGCCAGTCACTGAGCCAGCTCAGCGAGCTGTCCCTCATCCGCCCCTCGGAGAGCGACGGCAGCGGTTTCCACCCCATCGCCCCGGAACTGGCCATGGAGTCGCTCCTTGCCCGCCAACAGGCGCGGCTGGCCGCCGAGCAGTCGAAAGTGGAGGCCTCACGGGCAGCCGCCGCGCAACTCATCGCCGAGTATTCGGCCCTTCGGCCGTCAGGATCGCAGACCGACCAACTGGTCGGGGTCGACGCCATTCGTGAGCGCCTGGCACAGCTCGGAAACGCGGCCGAGTCGGAGGTGATGACGTTCGCGCCGGGCGGCGCGCACGCCCCGGCGGATCTGGCAGCGAGCCGTGGACCCAATACGACGCTGCTCGACCGAGGCGTCCGCATGCGGACGATCTACCTCGACAGCGTCCGCAACGACCTTCCGACCGTGGAACACGTCAGCTGGCTGCACTCCAAGGGAGGCGAGGTGCGCACCACGGCGAGCCTGCCCACCAGACTGGTCATCGTCGACCGCAAGCAGGCTCTCCTGCCCACCCAGCTGGTGGACGCCCGCAATGGAGCGGTGCTGGTCAGGAGTGAGGGAACCATCGCCGCGCTGTGCGCCCTCTTCGACTCCGTGTGGTCGGCCGCCACCCCGTTCGGCACCAAGCCGGCGCTCGACCCTCGCGGCCTTCCGCCTCAGGAGGCCGAGGTTCTCCGGCTGCTCGCCATGGGCCTGACGGACGAGGCCATCGCGAAGAAACTCGGAGTCTCGCCGAGAACCGCCCGGCGTATCGCCGCCGAGCTGATGGAGCGACTGGCCGCGCGTAGCCGTTTCGAGGCCGGGGTCCACGCCGTCCAGGACGGGTGGCTGCCACCCACACGCTGATGATGCGGCCCCCGGGCCGGCGCGAGCACGGGCCGCTCAACCTGCCCGGTCCTCGCCGGTGCACGACTCCGCGTCGGGTGGCACGCCGTGACCAGGGGCCGTGTCAGAGGAATCCGGCACGGCCCCTTGGTCATCCCGGGGCCGCCAGGAGCAGCACCCCGGCGGCGCCCCCGCCTACGGCAGCTTCCCGGCCGTGCGCAGCGCGGCCAGTACCGTGTTCACGGCCTCCGAGGACTGGTCCTCGCCCGTGACGCGCCGGTGGTAGTTCAGTCCGCCCGGGTTCTCCATGTTGATCTCGATCACATAGGGGAAGGCCAGATCGACGCCCACATAGAAGATGCCGTGGTCCATCAGTCGCTTGCCGAGCCTGCGCAGGAACGCGCGCTCGTCCGGGGTGAGTCGCAGCGCTTCGTAGCGTGCCCCCACCGTCGCGTTGGCCCGGTTGTCGTTCTCGCGGGGGAAGCGGAGAAAGCCGGACACCGGGGTGTCACCCGCGAGGATCACCCGCTTCTCGTTGGTGCGGACGTTCGGGATGTACTCCTGGACGGCCGCATGGCGCTTGGCCATGCCGATGATCTCGCGCCCGTAACTGACGTACCGCGACGTCTCGTTACCGGTGGCGGAACTCAGCAGCGCGGAGCGGTTGCGGTCTCTTTCGTTGACGACGTAGACGTCCGCGCCGCAGCCCCCGTTGGTCGGCTTCACGACCCAGGAGCGGTCGGCGTCGGACTCGACCAGTCCGTTGAGGAAGTCGAAGTCGTTGGACACGTACGACACGGGCAGATGCTCCGGCGGCACCACCGCACCGAGGTTGATCTTCGTGTTGAGGTAGAACAGCGCCGACGCGTCGTTGACGAACGGCACCCGCTGGTTCAGCAGCCACAGCAGCTGGAAGTAGTCGGTGGCCGCCTCGGGATGGGTGCCCGCGAGGACCCACACCAGGTCGAAGTCCTCCGCCGAGGCATGGGGCTCGCTCAGTTCCGGGAACGCACCCCCGGCGATGAACTCCTCCGACAGCCTCATCCGGTCGCACACGACGACGGAGTCGTGCACACCCAGCGAGTCGACGTCCCCGATGTGGACCTCGTGGCCTTCGCGGTAAAGGGCACTCGGAATGATCGACTGGTTGTCCAGCTTGAACGTGGACGCCTGCGACACCAGGACCAGAATCCTGTACGGCAACTCAACTCACCTTCTCCGGCAGGTCTTCCAGGTTCTCCATCAGCCAGGCCTCCGCTTCGAGAAGGCGCTTCTCCACTTCCGCGGTGTCGGTGCCGCTCACGATGACGAAGCACAGGTACGAGGCGCTGTAGGTGGTCACCGCGCCCGGTTCGAGCCCCTCGTTCACCTCGTAGTGCCGCACCCAGTCGAACGGCGGCCTGCCCGGCGCCCGTACCGGAATGCCCTGGGGCAGGATGGAGACCGAGCCGTGCACCTCGGCCGGCGGGCCGGACGGCGGCGGGTCGACGGGCAGGCCGCACGACTGGCGCAGCACGGCGGTGTGCAGGTCCACGCCGTAGGTGGCCCGGGTGAGGGCGGGGATACGGTCGCCGCCGACCCGTGAGGCGATCTCGCAGAACACCAGCTCGTCCCCGGGGGCGTGGAACACCTCCAGGTGGTACGCGCCGGTCTCGGGGGTGTCGAAGGCTCCGAGTACGCGGTCGAGGAACTCCTCCAGCCTGACGGCGAATGCGTCGTCCGGGCGCAGTTGCAGGGAACCGTTGTTCTGCCCCGAGAACACGCCGAGGCAGCTGCGCAGGTAGCGGGAGGAGGCGACGAACCGGTAGCCGTCCGCCAGTACCGCGTCGACGTGGTACATCGAGCCCTCGATGAATTCCTCGGCCATGAGGTCCTCCCGCCAGGGGCGGCGGCTGAACGCGATGAGGTCCTCCTCACCGCGCAGCACCACGATGTCGCGCGAGCCGCCCTGCTTCACCGGTTTCACGACGACGGGGTAGGCGTTCTCCGCGATGAAAGCGGTCAGGTCCACGATCGTGCCGAGGCGGGCGAAGCGGGGGGTGCGGACGGTACGGCTCGCGGTCTGCTTCATGACGACCTTGTCGCGGAACGACAGGGCGCTGGCCGAGGACTGGCCGGGGATTCCGAGGTCCTCCCGGATGCGGGCCGCCCGTTCGAGGTCGTACTCGTTGTCCGTGATGAGGTGCGTGAACGGCTTCTCGCGTGCCAGGCGCCGGATCATGAGCTCCACGTACGGCACGGACTCGCAGTTCTCGACGTACTCGTACCGGCCCAGTTTCCCGGTGTTCTTCAGTTCGTGGTGGCTGAACACCTGAAGGCTGCCGGCGATGTCCGGGAACATGGCGGCGTAGTCCAGGTGGGGGCTGTAATTGATCACTGCGACATTGGTCATGGTGCGTCGGCCTCGTGGTCGTGGGCGGGCGTCGTCAATGGGGTCAGTGGAGGCGGCGGCTGCCGACCGCGGCCCGGTAGCGGATGTCCCACTGGTTGCGCCGCACATAGGTCCGCTGGAGCCAGCGGTCGCGCCCGTCGTAGCGGGCGGTGAAGCGCGAACGCGCGTGCAGGCCCTTGCGGTTGTTGATCAGCAGCGCCTGCCCGGGGCGCAGGAACACCTCGTGCGCCACCTCCCGGCAGGCCGCCTGGAGCCGGTCGAGGGCGGACCGCGCGCGGTCGTCCACCGGGCGGATGCCATTGGCCGCGGCGGTCACCTCCGGGAACGCCTCCGGTCCGCTGATCATGGGGACCGGCTCGGACAGCACCTCGGCCCCGCCCGCGACGTCACGGACGTAGCTGCCCGGGGCGTTCATCCGGAACAGCGGGCTGCGCAGGATGTCGAGCGTCCCCGCGTCGACGGCACGGCAGATGTCGCGGGCGTCGGCGTAGTACGTGCCCGCCACCCCCTCGTGATCGGCGCGCAGACAGCTCAGGACCAGGAAGTCCGGGCCGGCGGCCTCGTAGCGGCCGCTCGGGTCGTGGACGATGTCGTTGTGGAAGTTGAGGAAGACGGACGATCCCTGGTTCGTCTGCGTCATGGCCCCGCCCTCGACGGGGACCACATCGTGAACCAGCCGGCCGTTCTTCTCCGTCATGAAGCCGACCGGCTCCCCGATCAGCCCGCTCAGCCCCAGCAGCACCCCCTCGGCCACGAAGGTGTCCTTGTCCGGGCTGGGCCCGCCGTCCCGCGGGGTGTCGGGCAGCCGCTCGTCCACGGGGAGGTTGCGGACGTAGCCCACGCCGGGAGTGTCGGGGTGCCGGCCGAAGTCCAGGATCTGCTGGAGCGTCTCGACGGGCAGCTGGGCGAACACCTGGTGGTAGCGGGCCATGGACCGGTCGATGTCCCGGCTCGGGTCGGGCGTGGCGGCCAGTTCGGCGCCGAGGACGTCGCGGACCCGGTCGGACAGGTCGATCTCGATGAGCGTCGGTTCCGTGGTCACCACGGAGGCGTTGACGGTCATGAACGTACTCCTGCTGAATCTCGGACGGTCGGTGGAACGGTGGGGGTGGTGGCGGGGATGGGGAGGTCGTCGTGGAGCTTCTGGGCGAGGCGCACCGCCGCGTCCTCGTCGGCGGCGATGTGGACGGTGGCGAGCCCCCCTCTGATCTCGGTCACCGGGACGCCGGCGACCTGCGCCGGTACGAGGCCGTGGCGGCGTACGGACGCCTCCAGGTCGACGTAGCCGCCGACCAGCACCACTACGGGGCCGTCCCCACCCCGTGGGGCTGTGGGAGCCGGAGGCGTTCATCGTCCTCGCCCCCGGCCACGAGCGCGGCACCGCGAGCGCCGAGGCCGTCTTCCGCCGGGCGGTGGAAGAACTGCCGCGCGAGAAGTGGGTGCGCGTCCTGGAGTTCGTCGAGCGGCTGCCTCTGACGCCCTCCGGCAAGATCCGCCGAGCCGAGCTGCGGGACCGTCCTCAGACGCCCGGCATGGTCCACCGGCTGCCGCACGCCTGGGAAGAGGAAGGAGAGCGCGATGAACAAACCGCTGGGGCAACCCAGTCCGCTGCTGTGCCTGTGCGCGCACGTCACGGAGCGTGAGATCGTCGAGGCGGTGGAGCGCGGCGCGGACGACCTGCCGGCCGTGCGCGAGGCCACCGGGGCGAACACCGGCTGCGGTGACTGCGCCCACGACATCGAGGACCTGATGAGCGACTGCCGGGAGCGGTCGGCGGCGCGCACCACCCACCGCTGACCTCGGCTCCCGGGCCGGAGTTCAGCGCCGGACACGGTTGGCGAGGAGAGTGCCGGCCGTGGCGAGAACGAGTCCCGCGAGGGTGAGGGGGCCCATCCGCTGCCCCAGCAGCAGGGCCCCCAGGCCCGCCGTACTCATCGGGACCAGATAGAACAGGCTGCTGACCTGGCTCGTTCCATGACGCTGCAACAGGTGGTAGAGCAGGCCGACGCCGACGATGGAGTTGATCAGCGCGCTCCACAGCAACACCGGCCAGTACGCGGCGGTGAGCCGCACGTCCCACCCCTCGACGAGGAGGGCCGGTACGAGCACCACGGCCGCGGCGGCCAGCAGCTGCACGGCGTTGCCGCTGACCGGGTCCATCTGTCCGCAGAACCGCTTCTGGTAGACCGTGCCGACGGAGATGCCCAGCAGCCCCAGCGCGAGGAAGCCCAGGCCGAGCAGGTAGCCGCCGGAGAGGTGGATCCCGTCGGCCACGGCCAGGGCCACGCCGCCGAGGCCCAGCGCCAGGCCCAGGTACTGGCCCGCCGACACCCGCTCACCCAGCAGCGGCACCGCCAGCAGCGACGCGGTCAGCGGGTAGAGCCCGATGATCAGAGCCGCGAGCCCGGAGGGCACTCCGAGGTCCATCCCCATGTAGATGCTGGAGAACTGGACCGCTTGCACGAGGGCGCCCGCGACGGCCAGGTGCAGCAACTCCCGCCCCCGGGGCAGGCGTTCGCGGCGCATTCCGGCGACGGCCAGGAGTAACAGGCCGGCGATGGCGAAGCGTAACGCCGCGAAGGTGTAGGGGGCCGCGTGGCGCAGACCGAGCTTGCCCGAGATGAACCCGGAGCCCCACACCACGACGAGCGCCGTACGGGCGGACAGGTCGGCCAGGCGGGCCGTGGGCCGTGCGGCCGCGACGGGTCCTGCGCCATGTGCGCCACTGGGGGCGGGGGACCGCTCGGGGCTCTCGACGGGCGGGTTCGGGGTCGTCACCGCTGACACCTCCTCTGTGCGATAAAAAGCACTCTAGAGCAGAATATTGCTCAACGCGAGGGTCCACACAGCGAAAGACCCCATGGACCAGGTCCATGGGGTCGTCCGGGCCGGCGATTCGGCGGGTCAGTAGAGGCTGGAGAAGAGGACTCCGACCAACTGGGCCGGCTCGTCGGTGTCGTTGCGGAAGCTGTGCGGGTGGCCCGCCGTCCACTGGGCACAGTCCCCGGCGCGCAGCACGTGGTCCACCCCGTTGTAGCGGGCGACCAGCGTGCCCCGGGTCACCATGATCAGGTCGGAGCCCTCGTGCTGGAGGTCTTCCGCGAGTCCGCTGTGCGGCGCGAAGTCCCCGGTGACGACCTGGTATCCGAGCTCCGGGGAGCGCAGCACCCGATAGACCACGCCCGGCGCGCGGTCCAGCACGTCCTGCTCCTCCCTCGGGAAGAGCGAGGGCGTCGCCCGGCCCCGTGAGAAGCCCAGGAAAGAGCCGACATCGTGGTCGAACACCTTGGCGAGGCGGCCGAGCCGCTCCAAGGCGATGTCGGTCTCCCCCCGCTCCAGAGCGGCCAGGAAGGAGACCGACAGGCCGCACTCCGCCGCCACCTGGCGAAGCGACATCCCCTTGTGCGTGCGCAGCCGGTGCAGCACCTCGCCGGGCGGCGGGAAACCGAGCTCCGGATCCCGTGAGGGGGTGACAGGGGTGGAGGGGTCCGGCTCTCTCATGGCACACATCCTAAGGGGCCCTCGGGCGGGGCCGGGGGGCGCTCATCCCTGGCCCAGAAGGCCCGACTGGGCGATGAGGACACCCAGCTGGCAGCGGCTGCGCGCGCCCAACTCCTGGTAGATCTTGTCCACATGGGTACGGCAGGTGCGCACGCTCAGTCCGACGCGGCGGGCGATCGCCTCGTCGGTCTCGCCCTCCGCGAGCAGCTGGATGATGGACATCCGGATGCCGGAGACCAGCTCGCTGACGTCCGCCACGCGGTTGTGGCTCTCGAACGGCCTGGCGTTCACCCACGCACGCTCGAAGACTCCCAGCAGGAAGTCGACGACACCGGGCTGGCGGATGGCCACGGCCACGTCACGGTCACTGTCCGCCGGGATGAACGCCAGCTCCCGGTCGAAGATGACCATCTGCTCGAAGGGGTCACCGAGGGTGCGGACCTCTCCGCCGGCGCCGCCGATCCGCTCCACGCGCTTTCTGGTGGGTCCGTCGAAGCGGGTGGAGTGCTGGTACAGCGTTCTCGCCCTGACCTGTCGCTTGAACGCGGCTTCGGGCGGCTCCCAGGCGTTCTGCACGGCGTCGGCGGTGCCACGGCCGCCTCCCGGACGGGCGACCAGCATCAACCTCCCGGCCGACCGGCCGCGGCCGTGGGCACGGTACGCATGGCGGAGGGCCTTGGCGCCCTGGCCAGCGGAGCCGTAGGAGGCCAGCTGTAGGCCGCGACAGCCGACCACCAGGGCGCGGGGACGCCGCTGTTCTGGCTGCTGCTGGCCGCCCAGAGCACGGCGCTCGCCGTCGCCGCGGCGCTCGCCTCCCGCCGCACGCCCCGGCCCACGCGCCCCGACCGACCGGTCCCATAGCCGCCCGGACGACCTCCTCACCGCCCGTGACGTCCTTGGCCTCCGGCGACAGGTCTGCGTGGCCGTCTGGCACTCCGCGTGCCGGCGGGTGAACGCCTCCTTCACGTCGGCGTCCCCGACCGGGAAGTCGGCCGGGAACCCGGCCGGCTGCGCGCCGGCCTTGGGCCGCGATGGCAGGAAGGGTGGGATTCCCGTCATTGCGGACGGTGAAGGCCGCTTGAAGAATCGACCCCATGACACGGCGCCCCGGCAAAAGCGGCAAGGACGTGCTGGTCGTCCTCTTCCAGGAGGTCCAGAGCCTGGATGTGACAGGCCCGGTCGAAGTGTTCACCGGCGCGGGCCTGTCCGTCGGCGACCCCGGCGCGTACCGCGTCACGACCGCCTCGCTGGACGGTGCGCCGGTCCGTACCTTCAGTGGGCTCACCCTCGTCCCGGACCACGCCCTCGCCGGCGCGCCCGTACCCCACACCCTGCTCGTACCGGGTGGGCAGGGCACGCGGGCACCGGACGCCCGCCTGATCGACTGGCTGCGCGCCCACGCCCCGAGCGCCCAGCGCCTGCTCTCCGTCTGCACCGGGGCGATGCTGCTGGCCGAGGCGGGACTCCTGAACGGCCGCCGGGCGACGACCCATTGGGCGTACAGCGACAAGCTCGCCCGGGACCACCCCGAGGTCGAGGTGGACGCCGGGCCCATCTACATCCGGGACGGGCATGTCGCCACCTCGGCGGGCGTGACCGCGGGCATCGACCTCGCCCTCGCGCTGGTCGAGGAGGACCTGGGGCGTGACACCGCCCTCCATGTGGCCCGCAACCTCGTGGTCTTCCTGCGCCGGCCCGGAAACCAGGCGCAGTTCAGCGCCCAGTTGTCCGCCCAGACCGCACAGCGCGAGCCGTTGCGCGAGGTCCAGCGGTGGATCGCCGAGCACCCGGACGACGACCTGTCCGTGCCGGCGCTCGCCGAGCGCGCCCGCCTCTCCCCCCGGCACTTCGCCCGCGCCTTCCGGGCCGAGACGGGCGTCACCCCCGGGCGGTACGTCGAACAGGTGCGTCTGGAGCAGGCCCGCAGGCTCCTGGAGGACACGGCCCGCAACGTCGAGGAGGTCTCGCGGGCCTGCGGCTACGGCACCCCCGAGGCGATGCGCCGCGCCTTCGTCAAGGCCCTGGGCTCGGCACCGGCCGAATACCGCCGCCGCTTCCGCCCCGCGCTCAGCCACTGACCCCCGCGGCCACCCGGCCGCCGCGCCGCCGCGTCCCGACGCGCTGCGGCGTACGCCGCAACCCGAAAAGAGGGACAGCATGCAGATCGCGATCCTGCTCTACGACGGCTTCACCGCCCTCGACGCCGTAGGCCCCTACCAGACCCTCGCCCCGCTTCCCGGCGCCGAGACGGTGTTCGTCGCCGAGCGGACCGGCCCGGTCCTGGACGACAACCGTGTCCTCTCGCTCGTCGCCGGGAGGTCACTCGCCGAGGTGACGCACCCGGACATCGTGGTCGTCCCCGGCGGCCCGGAACCCGATCTGACCAACGAGGCCGTGCTCGACTGGCTGCGTACCGTCGACGCCACCACCACCTGGACGACCTCGGTGTGCACCGGCTCCCTGCTGCTCGCGGCCGCCGGCCTGCTGGACGGCCGCCGCGCGACCTCCCACTGGACGGCCCTGGACCTGATCAAGCAGTTCGGCGTGCAACCGACCGGGCAGCGCGTGGTGTTCGACGGCAAGTACGTCACCGCCGCCGGAGTGTCCGCCGGCATCGACATGGGGCTCACCCTCGCGGGCAGGATCGCCGGCGACACGCACGCGCAGACCGTACAGCTGCTGATCGAGTACGACCCCCAGCCGCCCTACGACGCCGGCTCGCCGGACAAGGCCCCGGCCGAACTGGTGGCGCGTTTCAGGCCGCAGGCCGCCACGCCCCAGCCGTAGACGCCCGTCAGGCGGCACGAAACCGCCCCGGCCGGGAGTACCGGCCGGGGCGGTTCCGTGACATTACTGACAGTGCGTCAGCCCAGGGTCGCAAGCGCCTGGTTGAAGGTGGCCGACGGGCGCATGACGGCCGAGGCCTTGGCCGGGTCGGGGTGGTAGTAGCCGCCGATGTCGACCGGCGAGCCCTGCACCGCGATCAGCTCGTCGACGATGGTCCGCTCCTGCTCGGTCAGCGTCTTGGCCAGGCCCGCGAACGCCTCCGCGAGCTGCGGGTCGTCCGTCTGCCCGGCCAGCTCCTGCGCCCAGTACATCGCCAGGTAGAAGTGGCTGCCACGGTTGTCGATGCCACCCAGGCGACGGCTCGGCGACTTGTCCTCGTTGAGGAAGGTCGCCGTCGCGCGGTCGAGCGTGTCGGCCAGGATCTGGGCGCGCGCGTTGCCCTTGGTCTGCGCCAGGTGCTCAAAGCTGACCGCGAGGGCGAGGAACTCACCCAGGCTGTCCCAGCGCAGGTAGTTCTCCTTCACCAGCTGCTGCACATGCTTGGGCGCCGAGCCGCCGGCACCGGTCTCGAACAGGCCGCCGCCGTTCATGAGCGGCACGACCGAGAGCATCTTCGCGCTCGTACCCAGCTCCAGGATCGGGAACAGGTCGGTCAGGTAGTCACGCAGCACGTTGCCGGTGACCGAGATCGTGTTCTCACCGCGGCGGATCCGCTCCAGCGAGAACGTGATCGCGTCGACCGGGGCCATGATCCGGATGTCCAGGCCCTCGGTGTCGTGCTCCGGGAGGTACGCCGTGACCTTCTCGATGAGGTTCGCGTCGTGCGCGCGGCCCTCGTCGAGCCAGAACACGGCCGGGTCACCGGTCGCGCGGGCGCGCGTGACGGCGAGCTTGACCCAGTCCTTGATCGGCGCGTCCTTGGTCTGGCACATACGGAAGATGTCGCCGGGGTTCACCGGCTGCTCCAGCACGACGTCGCCGGCGCCGTCGATGACCCGGACCGTACCGGCGGCGGGGATCTCGAAGGTCTTGTCGTGGCTGCCGTACTCCTCGGCCTTCTGCGCCATCAGGCCGACGTTGGGCACCGAGCCCATGGTCGACGGGTCGTACGCGCCGTGCGCGCGGCAGTCGTCGATGACGGCCTGGTAGATGCCCGCGTAGCTGCTGTCCGGCAGCACGGCGAGCGTGTCGGCCTCCTGGCCGTCCGGGCCCCACATGTGGCCCGAGGTGCGGATCATGGCCGGCATGGAGGCGTCGACGATGACATCGCTCGGTACGTGCAGGTTGGTGATGCCCCGGTCGGAGTCGACCATCGCCAGGTCGGGGCCCTCGGCGAGCTCGGCCTCGAAGGACGCCTTGATCTCGTCGCCCTCGGGCAGCGACTCCAGGCCCTTGAGGATGCCACCGAGACCGTCGTTCGGGCTCAGACCGGCCGTGGCCAGCGTCTCGCCGTACCGCTCGAAGGTCTTCGGGAAGAACGTGCGCACCACGTGGCCGAAGATGATCGGGTCCGAGACCTTCATCATCGTGGCCTTCAGGTGCACCGAGAACAGCACGCCCTCGGCCTTGGCCCGGGCGACCTGCTCCGCCAGGAACTCGCGCAGCGCCGCCACGCGCATCACGGCCGCGTCCACGACCTCGCCCGCCAGCACCGGCACCGACTCACGCAGCACGGTGGTGCTGCCGTCGGCGCCCGCCAGCTCGATGCGGAGCGAACCGGGCTCGGAGATGACCACGGACTTCTCGGTGGAGCGGAAGTCGTCGGCGGTCATGTGCGCCACGTTCGTCTTGGAGTCGGACGTCCACGCACCCATCCGGTGCGGGTGGGTCCTGGCGTAGTTCTTGACCGACGCGGGGGCCCGGCGGTCGGAATTGCCCTCACGCAGAACCGGGTTGACGGCGCTGCCCTTGACCTTGTCGTAACGGGCGCGGATGTCGCGCTCCTCGTCGGTCTTCGGGTCGTCCGGGTAGTCCGGCAGCGCGTAACCCTGCTGCTGGAGCTCGGCGACCGCCGCCTTCAGCTGCGGGATGGAGGCCGAGATGTTCGGCAGCTTGATGATGTTGGCCTCGGGCGTCTTGGCCAGCTCGCCGAGCTCGGCGAGCGCGTCATCGACGCGCTGGCCCTCCGCCAGGTACTCGGGGAAGCCGGCGAGGATGCGGCCCGCCAGGGAGATGTCCCGGGTCTCCACGCTGACCCCGGCCGTCGAGGCGTACGCCTGCACCACGGGCAGGAACGAGTGCGTGGCCAGGGCCGGGGCCTCGTCAGTGTGTGTGTAGATGATGGTCGAGTCAGTCACCGGGTGCTCCGCTCCACGTCTGCAACATTGCTCGACATCAAGATATCTCCTGAGTGACCCGTTCTCGACAGGGGCCTCGGTCCTTCTCCCCGGGCGGTGGCGGAAGGAACCCCTCCCGTACGAAGGAGTGGACGTACCGGGCGAAGAGCACGTCGTCCACCTCGCAGGACACCACGCCGGACCCGCGCAGGGCGCGGCGGGTGGAGGAAGAGTCGAACAGCGGCGAGCCGGCGACGCCGTGCGGTTCGTGGGCGCCGTGCGGTTCCTGGGCGCCGTGTGGCGGGAGCAGCCCGAGCAGCGGGAACGCCGCGTTCTCGGGGTGACCCTCCACATGGCGGTGCCAGTCCTCCAGGCTCACATCGCCCAGCCGGTAGCCGAGACCGCGCAGAGCGTCCGCGATACCCGTGAAGAGCCGGAGCCGTTCGCTGGAGACGTGGAAGATCTCACCCGCGGCCACGGCCGAGGGGTCGGTGGCGAGCACGCTGATCGCCCCGCTGACGTGGTCCACCGGTACGAGATCGAAGTCCGAGACGTAGTCGCGCGGCGCCAGGCCGGCCTGCACGCACCCCTTCACGAGCAGCCACAGGAAGTCGGACGTCTGGCAGACACCGGTCTCGCTGCTGCCGCCGATGCGGGTGGGGCGGTACACCGTCACGGGCAGACCGCGGTCCCTGGCCTGGGCGACGAGCGTCTCGGCCACCCACTTCGACTCCGCGTACCCGTTGCGCAGCAGCGCCACGTCCCCCAGGGGGTGGCCCGGCAGCACCCGTCCCGTCGGCGGACCGGCCGCGGGGAAGACACCCACGGTGGAGACATGGTGGACCGGTACGGTCCGGTGGGCGGCGGCCAGCCGCAGCACCTCCGCGGTGCCGTCGACGTTGGCCGCCTTCAGCCGGTCGTAGCCGTACGTGAGGTTCACCTCCGCGCCGGCGTGGAACACCACGTCGACGGTGCGCGCCAGCTGGTCGAACCGCTCCTGCCCGAGACCGAGCCGGGGGAGCGCCAGGTCCCCGGCCACCGCCCGGACGCGGTGCGCGCGGGAGGACTCCCAGAGCCCGTAGCGCTCCAGCGTGGCACGCAGCCGCCGGCCGGCCGCGTCGTGACTGGCTTCGTCCGCCGTGGCTGTGCCCCGCGTGGCCTCCGCCGTGCGCACGAGGCAGTGCACGACGGCGTCGGTACGCTCCAGCAGATCGCGCAGCAGGAACGCGCCGAGGAACCCGGTGGCGCCCGTCAGCAGGATGTGCGCCGGGTCGGTGGCGACGGTGACGACCTCCGGCGCGGGAGCGATGTCCGGCGCGAGCGTCTCGCGGCCGATGGCCGGCTGCCGGACGGCGGCGCTGCCGCGCCTGCCGGTGAGTGCGGTGAGCCCGGTGAGTGCGGTGAGTGCGGTGAGCGTGGGAGCCGCGACGATGTCGGCGGGACGGACGTTCAGCCCCAGCTCGGTACGGAGCCGGACCGACAGCCGTACGGCCAGCAGGGAATCGCCGCCCAGGGAGAAGAACGACTGGTCGGGGTGGACGTGGTCGGCGCGCAGTACCTCTGCCCAGATCCTCGCCAGGTCGCTGTCGAGCCCGCCGGCAGAAGCCACGCCGGGCGCGGTGGACATGCCGGGCGCGGTGGGCGCGGTGGGGGCGCTGGGGGCGGTGGAGGCGGTAGGGGTGCTGGAGGCGCTGGGGGCGTACAGCCGGTGGACGGCCGCCCGGTCGGTCTTGCCGCTCGTGGTGAGCGGGAGGGCCGGGATGCGGACGGCGAGCGCGGGCACGAGGTAGTGGGGCAGCCGCTCCAGGAGCGCGGTCCGCACCTCCTCCGGCCCGGGCCCGCCGGCGCCGGGCGCCGCCGTGGTGAAGTACGCCACGAGCCGCTTCTCGCCCGCCCCGGTGCCGTCCACGTGGACCACCGCGTCGCTCACCCCGGGAACCGCCTTCAGCGCGGCCTCGACCTCGCCCGGCTCGACGCGGTACCCGCGGATCTTGGCCTGGTCGTCGTCGCGGCCCAGGAACTCGATCGTGCCGTCCGGCCGGAACCGCCCGAGGTCGCCGGTGCGGTAGAGCAGGCCGCGGCCGGAGCCGAACGGGTCCGGCACGAACCGGCGTGCGCGCGCCGCCTCCCCGGAGAGGTAGCCGAGTGCGACGGCGTCACCGGCGACGCAGATCTCCCCGACCGTACCGACCGGGCACGGCCTGAGCCGGTCGTCGAGGACGTGCACCCTGCTCCCCGGGACCGGCCGCCCGATCGGCGGGCGGTCCGGCCACGACGCGGGCGGACCGGTGAGGGCGTGCGCGGTGACCACATGGGTCTCCGAGGGGCCGTACTGGTTCTCCAGGCGTGCCCCGGGGCAGGCGGTCGTGAAGAACGCCCGGATCGCCGGCGTCACGTACAACTGCTCGCCCGCCGTGATCACCTCGCGGAGGCTGCCGGCCGAGCGGCCGGCCGCCACGGCGTACTCGGCGAGCTGCTGGAGCGCCACATAGGGGAGGAAGAGCCGGTCGACCGCCTGCCGCTCCAGGAGGTCGAGCAGCCGGTGCGGATCGCCGCGTGTCGCGTCGTCCGCGAGGACGAGCATGCCGCCGCACGCCCAGGTGGCGAACACCTCCTGGAACGCCACGTCGAAGCCGAGGGGCGCGAACTGGAGCGTGCGCGAGCCCACGGCCGCCGCCGAGGCGCGGCACTGCCAGTGCAGGAGCGCCGCCAGCGACCGGTGCGGCATCGCCACGCCCTTGGGGCGCCCGGTGGAGCCGGAGGTGTAGACGACGTACGCCAGGTCTTCGGGCCCGGTGTCCGGCAGCTCGTCCGCGTCCTGGGTGTCCTGGGTGTCCTGGGTGTCCTGGGTGTTCTGGGTGTTCTGGGTGTCCTGCGCGCCGTGCGTGTTCGCGTCCTCCATGAACAGCACCGGTACGTCCCCGGCCGGGGGCTCCCCCGTGGCGCGGGTGGTCAGCAGCGCCGCCATGCGGCAGTCACCGACCATGAAGGACGTCCGCTCCTGGGGGAGGGACGGGTCCAGCGGTACGCAGGCCGCGCCTGCCCGCAGGACGCCGAGTACGGCGACGAGCGCCTCCAGGGACCGCTCGACGCGGATGCCCACCCGCTCCCCGGCCAGCCCATGCGACACCAGCCCCCTGGCGACGGACTCGGTGGCCGCCGCCAGTTCCGCGTACGTCATCGTGCGCTCGCCGTGTACGGCCGCGATGGCGTCCGGCCACCGCCGGGCCGCCCGCACGACGAGCTCATGGGCGTGCGGCCGGTCGCCCTCCTGCTCGGCGCCCCGGCTCAGGGGGCCGGTCACCAGCCGCCGTTCCGGCTCCGGCATGACGGCCAGGTCGTCCACGGCGGTGTCCGGGTCACGGGTGGCGTCGGCGAGGAGGGTGCGGAAGCGCTCGGCGAGGCGCCGCGCGGTCGACGGGCTGAGGACGCCCGTCGCGTACTCCATCAGCGCCAGGTAACCGCCCTCCCTCGGGACGAGTTCGAGGAACACATCGAACTTCGCCGTGCCGTTGTGGCCGTAGAGGCGTTCGGCGGCCACACCCGGCAGCCGCAGTCCGGGCGCGCCCGCGTCGTCCACCGTGAACACGACCTGGAACAGCGGGAACCGCCCCGGAACCCGCTCGCCCGCCAGCTCCCGCACCAGACGGCTGTGCGGGACGCCGCGGTGCGCCATGGCCGCGCGTACGCGGGAGCCGCTCTCCTTGACCAGCTCCCGGAACGTCTGCCCGGGGCGCAGCCGCTGACGCAGCGGCATCACGTCGCTGAGGCAGGCGATCAGCGGTTCCAGCTCCAGCCGGTCGCGCCGGGTGACCGGGGTGCCCAGCACGATGTCGTCCTGGCCGCCCAGCCGCGCCACGAGGGCGGTCAGCGCGGCGGTGAACAGCACGAAGGGGGTCGTACGGAGTCGGCGGCAGGTCTCGCGCACGGCGTCGGCGAGGTCCGGGCCGATGGAGAACTCGATCCGCGCGCCCCGGTGGTCGGGCACGGCCGGGCGGGGCTGATCCAGCGGGAACGTGGACTCGGCGGGGGCGCCGTCCAGCGTCCGGCGCCAGTAGTCCACGGCGGTGTCGTCCACCGACGCGGCCGGCCCGCTGCGCTGGGCGCGGGCGTAGGCGCCGAAGGTGGTGGGCAGTTCGGGCAGCCGGGGCGGCCGGTTCTCGACGGCGGCGCGGTACAGCTCGCTGAACTCCTCGTCGAGCAGGCGCAGTGACCAGCCGTCGATGACCGCGTGGTGCAGGGCGACGGCCAGGACGGCGTCCCGCTCGCCGGTGCGCAGCAGCGTCGCCCGGAGCAGCGGCGGCCGGTCGGCGGGCAGTGGCCCGCAGACCGCCTCCCGTATCGCCTCGGCCACGGGATCGCCGAAGCCGGGGCCGAAGCCGGGGCCGGGGCGCGGGCGAGCGTCGATCTGTCGCACGGTGAGCGGAACCGGCGCGGGAGGGGACACCCGTTGCAGGGTCCGGCCCCCTTCGAGGACGAGGGCGGTGCGCAGTGGTTCGTGCCGTGCGACGACACCGGTCAGGGCCGCCCGCAGAGCGTCGACATCGATGTCGCCCCGCAGCCGGTGGATCCACGACTCGACGTAACGGCCGGCCCCCGCCTGGAACTGGTCGTTCAGCCAGATCGACTCCTGCTCGAACGACATCGGGTGGGTGGTCGGCTCGTCGCCGGCGCTGTACGTGCTCACGCGTCGGCCTCCGTGCCGTTGCCCGGCCGGAGCGTGCGCAGCAGCGCGGCCCGGTCCAGTTTCCCGTTGGCGGTGAGGGGCAGATCGGCCTGCCGGCGCACCAGATCCGGTACGAGGTGGCGGGGGAGCCTGCCGGCCAGTTCCCGGCGCACGGCCTGCGGCGGCAGGGCGTCGGCCGCCTCGGTTGCGGCCGTGTAGAAGAGGGCCAGCCGCTCGAAGCCCCCGCCGCCCCCGCCGCCCCCGTTGTCGTCGTTGTCGCCGTTCGCCGCGGGCCCGGGCCCGGGGGCGGGGGCGGGGGCGACGGGCACGACCGCGCAGTCGGCGACGCCGGGCAGGGCGCGCACGACGGCTTCGATCTCCTCCGGCTCCACGCGGTGGCCGCGCACCTTCACCTGCCGGTCGGCGCGTCCGGCGAAGTGCAGGACGCCTTCGGTGTCCTGGAACCCCAGGTCCCCGGTCCGGTACACCCGCGTCGGTACGCCGTCGAGGGCGACGGTCGGGAACATGCGGGCGGTCAGCTCCTCGTCCCCCAGGTAGCCGAGGGCGACCCCGTCTCCCGACACGCAGATCTCACCGGTGGTCCCCGGTTCGGCAGGCCGCCCGTCCGTCAGGACATGCACGCGGCGGCCCGGTACGGGCACACCGACCGGGATCCCGCTCGGTACGTCGCAGTCGGCGCGGCGTACGCGGCGCGCGGTGGCGAAGACGCAGGTCTCGACGGGTCCGTAACCGTTGGTCAGCGCGATGGCGGGGTGGCGGTCGAGGAAGGCGCTCACGCGGGGCACCGAAAGCCGTTCGCCGCCCGTCAGCACGTGGCGCAGTCCCTCGAAGCAGTCCGGGTCCTCGTCCAGGAGGAGATGGAACAGCGACGCGGTGAGCCAGACGGTGTTCACCCCTTCGCGCTCGATGAGCGCGCGCAGCGTGCCGGGCATCAGGTACCCGCCAGCCAGAAGCACACTGGTTCCGCCGTTGATCAGCGGGCCCCAGGTCTCCAGCGTGAAACCGTCCCAGGAGACCGGCGCCGCCTGGGGCATCACCGGTCTGACCGGCCCGCCGTGGAACGGCTCGAAGCCGCCGTCGAACAGGCTGACGGTGGCCCGGTGGCCGGACACCACCGCCTTGGGCCGGCCGGTGGTGCCGGAGGTGAAGAAGACGGCGGCGGGGCTGGTGCCGTCCACCTGCCGGCCAGGTCCCACCGGCCGCCCCCGGAACTGCTCGGCCGCGCCCCGCGGACCGCGCGCCGGGGGCGACCACACCGGGCCCTCCCAGCCGTCCCGCGAACCGTCCGCCACGGTCACCTCTGGGGCGAGCACCCGGGCCACCGACCGCAGCCGCTCGACGGGCCACTCGGGGTCCAGCGCCGCGTACGCCGCCCCCGTCTTCAGTACGCCCAGGATGGCCGCCACCAGCGTCGCCGAACGGGGCAGCAGGACGGGCACGAACCCGCCGGGCCCGGCACCCCGGTCCCGCAGTTCGGCCGCCCAGGCGTCGGCCGCCGCGTTCAGATCCGCGTACGGGACGCGGGTGTCACCGTCGACCAGCGCGACGGCATCGGGCGTGCACCGCGCGTGCCGCTCGACGGCCTCATGGATCAGCGACGGTCCGGCCGCGCCGGTCGGCGGCTCGTCGGCACGGGGCGCGCGGACGGTGCCGGCCGGGCCGCCGGCCGTGGCCACCACGCCGCCGGTCATCGGGCGCCGTCCCGGTCGTCGCGGGAACCCCGGGCGTCCCACTCGTCCTGCTCGTGCCGGTCGTCCCGGGCGGCTGAGACCACCGCCGCGAACCCGGCGAGGTCCTCGCTGTCGAGCAGTGTCTCGGGGGCGATGTCCACGCCCAGTTCCCGGCCCACGCGCAGGCATATGCGTATCGCGTCCAGGGAAGTGCCGCCGACGTCGTAGAAGCTGTCCGTCAGCCGGTGGGGCCCGGCGCCCGTCACCTCGGCCACGACGGACAGCACGACCTCCGCGACATCGTCGGCGGGCGAGGTGCTCTCAGTGCTCACGTGCGGGGCTGACACCCTGGCGGTCCCTTCTGCTCTCGGCCTGAATCCACCACCGCCGGACGGCTTTTATCGAACATGTCCGGCGAGCTTTCGCACATCCTGCCCCATGGCTGGCTCGATCGGAGCGGCGCGTCGGCGGCTCGGCGCTGGCCTTATGAGGTCGTTTCGGCAGCGGGCCGGTCTCCGGCGAGAGCCCGTACGGAAGTCCTCCTGTCGTGCCAACCCTCGCGAAAGGACGTGTAATCGGTGCGGCGGCGCGCAGGGACGTACCAGGGCATCGGAACCGTCATCGCCGGAGCGGTCACGGTCGCCACCGTGGTCACCGGAGACCTCATGGCCGGGGATACGGACGGCGACACCGATGTGCCCAGCGGCACGGGAGCCGAGCCCCAGGACGCGAGCACCCCCCGTGCGGGAGGCGCCGAGGCCATGAGCACGGCGACCGGGTACGCCCAGCGGGTCGTCGAGCTGGTCAACACCGAACGCGCGAGGTACGGGTGTCCGCCCGTGCGCGTCAACAGCACACTGCGGACGGCCGCACAGGGCCACGCCCCGCCCCCCCCCGGCTGATCCGCACCGGGCTGACCCGCCCCCGGCCGGCGCGCACCGGGCTGGCCCGCGGCGGCGTCAACGGCGCTGGATACGGGCCGCTCTCGCGGCGATGTCGGGAAGCTTGGCGTACAGGGCCGCCCCCGGGCACCGGGTGGGGTAGCCGTCCATGTGCCCGCCGACCACCGGGAGCCGGGCCTTCGTGCCCTTCGGGTAACGGGCCTCGTCATGGGTGGACACCAGGAGGACCGTGCCGCGCGGGTCGGGGCCATGGGGCCCGAGCTTCCAGGCGACCAGCCGCGCGATGGCGTCGAGCATCGGCTCCGGAACGGTCTCCCCGCGCGTGAAGGTCCCGATCGCGGCGATGCCGACCGTCCCCTCGTTGAAGCCCTTGGTGTGCGCGCCGACGACCGGCCTGCCGATGCCGCCCGCCCGGCCCTCGTAGATGGTGCCGCAGGCGTCGACGAGGAAGTTGTAGCCGAGGTCGTCCCAGTGCCTGCCGTAGGCGTGTCCGGCGTACAGATCTCGCAGCGTGCCGGGCACGGCCGCGCAGTCGTAGCCGTTCGGCGTGCTGGTGTGGTGGATGACCGCGGCCTTCACCGACGGCGCGTAGCGGGCGCCGGGCGCCGTGTCCACCGTCTCGGCGTGCCACGCCCGCCGCGGCACGATCGCGGGCCGGGGCCCCTGGTGACGGGCGCCCTGCGCCTGCTTCCGCCCGGATGCGGAGTTGGCGTCGCGCAGCGGCGCCCCGGAGGGGTTGAGCCACAGCGAGGTGCCGGCGAGGACCCCGAGCGCCGCGAGGGAGGCGGCGGTACGGTAACGGCGCCTCCGTATCAGCTGCATGCCTCACCCTCCGCTCGTCGGCACGCGGCCGCGCGAGGGGTGCCGCACCCACCGGTGACCGGTGTCGCCGGTGCCCATCGTCTCCGGGCCCCGGCCACCCGCGCCCGCCGGACTGCTCCGACCGGACGCCCCGCGCCTCCCCCCTACGCCTCCACTTCCGCCTCCACCGCCTCCACCACCTCCTCCGCCTCCTCCACCGTCCTCTTGCGCGCCAGGAGGTAGGCCTGCGGGGTCCTCTCGGTCGCGGACGGCTCGCGCAGCAGCCGCGCGTCCAGCGTGAACCCGGCACCGTCCAGCAGGGCGGCGAGCCGGTCGGGCGACCACCGGTGGAAGTCGAGCGACACGGCGTGGCCGAGCGCCTCGGTCAGACGCAATGGCTCGTCACCGACCTGGAAGGCGAGCAGCAGGTGCCCGCCCGGGGCCAGCACCCGGTGGAACTCGGCCAGCACCGCCGGCACGTCCCGCGGCGCGATGTGGATGAGGGAGTACCAGGCGACGACGCCGGCCAGAGCGCCGTCCGCCATGTCCAGGGCCGTCATCGAACCCTCGTCGAACCGCAGATCCGGGTACGTCCGCCGGGCCAGCGCCACCATCGCGGGGGACAGGTCGATACCGGAGACGGCCAGTCCGAGGGAGTGGAGGCGAGCCGTCACCCAGCCGGGCCCGGAGCCGAGATCCACGACCGGGCCGCCGCCGGCGCCCCGCACCAGCTCGGCGAAGGCGGCGAGCATCGCACGGTCGTACGCCTGGGTGTCGAAGACGTCCCTGAAGTGCTCGGCGTAGGAGACGGCGATGGCGTCGTAGGACTCACGGGTGGTACGCACATAGCGTGGTTCGGTCATGCCCGACGACCCTAGTGCCCGTTTCCCGGCCCACTCCACCACACTGCCGCGGGCCACGGCCGCACGCCGCTGACCAGGGACTTGCTGCCTTCGAAGTGATTGTCAGTGGGTCCTCCTACTGTTCAGGCAGTGGGACTCGCGGAACAGGCCGCGGGGCCTGCCCTGGGGAGGGGTCTGCCATGTCGACGACGTATCTGGAGCTGTCTCAGGACGGCGGCGGTGCGCACAAGTTCTACGAGGTGACGGTGCAGGGGCAGCTGGTGTCCGTGCGCTACGGGCGGATCGGGGCCGCCGGGCAGACCCAGACCTCCACGTTCCCCACGCCGCAGAAGGCACAGGCCGCCGCGGCGAAGAAGATAGGCGAGAAGGTGCGCAAGGGGTACGCGCCGGCGGTGCCCGGACAGCGCGCCCCGCGGGCGGTCACACGCCGTCAGGTCTCGTCCGCGCCCTCGACGGCGAGGGCGGTTGCGCCGGTGCTGTGGCGGTTCCGTACCGGCTCATCGGCGTTCGGCATCCACGTGGACGACGAGCGCTGCTGGGTCGGCAACCAGGCGGGGGACGTTTACACACTCGGCCACACCGGCGAGGTCCTCGCCCGCTACAGCCTCCCGGACGGCGTCAAGTGCCTGGTCGCCGACGACTTCTGGATCTACGCGGGCTGCGACGACGGCCGGGTGTACGACCTGTCCTCCAAGCTGCCGTTCGCGGCGTACGACATAGCCGCCGACGTGGACATCTTCTGGCTGGACATCCACGAGGGCGTGCTGAACGTCGCGGACCGCGCCGGGCGGCTCACCGTGATCGACCACGAGGACGAGCACCAGTGGTCGCGCGGCGGCCGGGGCGAGCACGCCTGGATGGTGCGCGCCGACGACCGGGCCGTCTACCACGGACACCACCGGGGCGTGACGGCGTACGCGCCCGACGGTGGCGGCGAGCTGTGGCACACGCCCACCCGGGGTCCGGTCCTCTTCGGCTGGCAGGAACACGACGCCGTGTACGCGGGTACGGCGCACCGCGTGGTCCAGCGGTTGTCCAAGGCGGACGGCGCGCTGGAGGCGACGTACGGCTGCGACAGCGCGGTGTACTCGTGCGCCACCTCGCCCGGCGGCCGGTTCGTCTTCGCCGGGGACTCCTCGTCGTCGGTGTACTGCTTCGACCGGGACGGTACGCGGCTGTGGAAGCTCGGGACCGGCGGCGGCTCGGCGCTGTCGATGCAGTACCACGAGGGCCGGCTGTACCTGGTCACCACGGACGGGTCCCTGGTGTGCGTGGACGCGAGCGAGGCGGCGATCACCGCCGCCCAGCAGGGCACGGTGCCGGTCGCGCGGGACGTGAAGCTCGCCGCCGCGACGCTGCCGACGTACGCTCCGGCCACCGCCGTCTCCTCGGTGACGACGGTGACGGCCGCGCCCGCCGGCTCGGTGGTCGTGGAGTGCGTACAGGACGGGGGCGGGCGGATGCGCGTCCATGTGGTGTCGGACGGCTACGAGCCCTCGTGGAACGTCCAGTTCCCGAGGGCGATACGGGAACCGGGCGCGCGGTACGTCGTCGACGCGCTGCACGCGGCGTCGGGCGGCTTCTACCGGGTCCGGGGGGACATCAGGAGGCTGCGGTGACGGCCGGGGGTTTCGCCGCGGCCACCGGGGACGGGCCCACCAGGCCGCCCGGGGAGGCGGAGCGCCGGGCGGCCGAGGTACGGGTGGCGTTCGAGGGACTGCTGCAGATCCGGCGGCTGACCCATACGGCGAGCGGGGACCCCCGGGCGGTGCCCGCCCTGTGGGAGCGCAACCAGCCGGTCAGGGCGGTCGCGCTGGCGCTGGAGGCCGCCGGGATCGCACCCTCGGCCGTCGACGCGGAAGGGCGCCGGGTGGCGACCGGGTACCGGGTGGGGCCGGGGGAGGCGCCGGGGACGGTGCGCGTGGAATGGCTGGGCCCGCCGGGTGGCGGCGCCGCCCACGAGGAGGACCGCGCGCTCGGCGAGTGCGCCCGCGTGCTGGGCGGGCTCGGCTGGGAGGCCCTGCTCTACCGTGGCCCGCGCAAGCGCCGCTTCCTGGAGGTCGAGCCGGTCCACGGCACGGACCGACCGGGCCGCGGGTGACCCGAAGTCGTCGCCGCCGTCCGCCGTTCGCCGTCCGTCGTACGTTGTCCGTCGTCCGCGAAGCCGCATCAGCCGTACGGCCCAACAACGTGTTCCCTCCAGGCGTCCCGGGCCCACAGTGGAACCCGTACGCATGGTGGAACCCGTACGCATCCGCCGCCGCATCCGCCGTCGTCGCATCCGCCGTCACGCCCGGGAGCCCCTGATGACCTCAGCCCCAGCCAACCGCCGCGATCTCGGTCTGCTCGTCCTGAGGGTCGGCACCGGAGCGGTGCTCGCCGCGCACGGCGCGCAGAAGCTGTTCGGCTGGTTCGGCGGCGGGGGCCTCGACGGCACGTCCCGGGCGATGGAGGCGATGGGCTTCCGGCCAGGGCGGCAGAGCGCCCTCGCGGCCGGACTCAGCGAGGCGGGCGGCGGAACACTGCTCATGATTGGGCTCGCCACCCCCGCCGCCGGAGCGGTCGCCGCGGGCGCCATGGCCGGCGCGGTGTCGGTGCACGCCCCGGCCGGGTTCTTCAACCAGTCCGGCGGTTACGAATACCCCGCCTTCCTCGGCTTCACCGCGGCGGCCATCGGCATCACCGGACCCGGGCGGTACTCGCTCGACCACGCCACCGGTCACCGCTTCGACCGGCCCTGGACGCTGGCGGCGGCCTTCGTCGGCAGTGCGCTCGCCGCGGCGACCGTGGTCGGCAAGCGCGCCAAGGACCAACTGGCCGCGTCCGCCGACGACGGCGACGACTGACGGCGACGACTGGCGGCGACGACTGAACGAACCGGCCGGCCTCTGGTCAGCTCAGCTCGGAGAACGCCTCGACGTCATGGGTCTTGCCGGTGACCACGATGACGTCGCCCCGCTCCATCACCGTGTCGGCGGTGGCGTAGGTGAAGCCCTGCCCGGGGCGTTTGATGCCGACGACGGTCACGCCGTACCTGCTGCGCACCCGGCTCTGCCCGAGCGGCATCCCGGTGGCGACGTCCGGGGCGACCGTCTTCACCAGCGCGTAGTCGTCGTCGAACTCGATGAAGTCCAGCATCCGGCCGGTCACCAGGTGGGCGACACGTTCGCCCATCTCGTGTTCGGGCAGGACGACATGGTGAGCGCCCAGGCGTTCGAGGATCTGGCCGTGCTGGCGGCTGATGGCCTTGGCCCAGATGTTGGACACGCCGGCGTCCAGCAGGTTGGAGGTGACCAGAATGCTCGCCTCGATGTGGCTGCCGATGGCGACGACGGCGCTGGTGAAGTCGCCCACGCCGAGCTGCCGAAGCGCCTCCGGGTCGGTGCAGTCGGCGACGGCGGAGTGAGTGAGCCCGTCGCTGTACTTCTGGACGAGCCCGGCGTCCGTGTCGATGCCCAGGACGTCCCAGCCGCGGCGCATCAGCTCGCCCGCCAGCGAGCTGCCGAACCGGCCGAGTCCGATCACGGCGACCCGCTGATCGCCCGGCTGGGCGTACTGGGCGGCGAGCCGCTTACGGCGGCGAAGGCGAAGGGAGTTCAGGTAGTTACCCAATGACAGGTCGCTCCTCGGGCAGCTGGTAGCGGCGGGTCCGCTCGCGCAGGGCCAGGGCCGAGACCAGGGTGACGGGTCCGAGCCGGCCCACGAACATCAGCAGGACCAGCAGCAGTTGGGCGGAGGTCGGCAGGTCAGCGGTGATGCCCGTGGACAGTCCGACGGTCGCGAAGGCGGAGACCACCTCGAACAGCACCGCCTCGAACGCGTGCCTGCTGACGGTGAGGACCGCGAGCGTGGCCGCGACGACCACGCCGACGCTGAGCAGCGCAACGGTCAGGGCCTGACGCAGGACGTGCGGGCCGAGCTTGCGATTGAGGATCACCGAATTGGGCTCACCGCGTACCTCGGCGAGTATGGCGGCGGCCAGGACCGCGAAGGTGGTGACCTTGATGCCGCCGGCCGTTCCCGCGCTGCCTCCGCCGATGAACATCAGAATCGACGTCATCAGCAGCGTCGAGGGGTTCAGGGCGCCGATGTCGAGGGCGTTGAACCCGGCGGTGCGGGTCATCGCGGAGTGGAAGAAGCCGTTCAGGATTCTGTGGCCCCAGCCGAACGGCGCGAGGGTGTCCTGGTTGGTCCACTCCAACAGGCACGTCAGCAGGGTGCCGACGACGAGGAGCACGGCAGTGGTGATCAGGGTCAGCCTGGTGTGCAGCGACCAGGTGCGGCGGTCCGAGGTGCGCCGCCGGTGGCGGTGGCGCAGCAGCTCCAGCAGTACCGGGAAGCCGATGCCGCCCAGGATCACGGCCGTGGAGACCGGCAGGGTCACCCACGGGTCCTGGGCGTAGCGCACCAGGTTGTCGGCGTGCAGCCCGAACCCCGCGTTGTTGAACGCCGACACGGCGTGGAAGTAGCCGAGGTAGGCCGCCTGGCCGGCCCCCTCCTCGTACCCGAAGCGAAAACGCAGGGCGAGGACCGCTCCCACCACGAGCTCGACGGCCAGCGTGGTCCCCGCGACCCCGAGAAGCACCCGCCGTACCTCACCGAGCCCGAGGCTCTTCGTCTCCGCCGCCACCGTCAGCTGCATGCGCAGCCGCAGCTTGCCGGAGACCAGCAGCGCGAGCAGCGAGGCCATCGTCATGATGCCGAAGCCGCCCACCTGGATCATCGCGAGGATGACCCCTTCGCCGAACCCGCTCCAGTACGTGCCGGTGTCGACGACCGCCAGTCCGGTCACGCACACGGCGGAGGTGGCGGTGAACAGCGCGGTGACCGGCCCGGTGGCGCGTCCCTCCTCGGCCGCCAGGGGCAGCGCCAGGAGCAGGCTGCCCAGGAGGATCACGGTGGCGAAGGCGAGCACGACGGTACGAGCCGGGTGCACGGTCAGCAACTGCCGCCGCGCCCGGGCGAGCCGTCCCACCCTGTGACGGGCTTCCTCCACGGTTCAGCCCCCGTGAGCGTCAACGAACAACACGGCACCACGTCGAGGCACCGGCCGCTCACCCTACCCAGATGATCACCCGGTGACGGGGAGACCGGCCGTCGTCAGCAAACCCGTCACGGCGCGCACGGGTGGCCTTCGCGGTCAGCCGCTCGCGGGGTGCAGCTGCCGGGCCATGGCGTGGAGGGCGTCCACGGCCGACCCGAGGGCGTGCCGTTGCGTGTCGGTGAGGGCGCCCAGAGCCTCGGCGATGTGAGTGCCCATGACGCGGTCGGCCTCGGCGATCCGCTGCTTCGCGAGCGCCGTCAGGTGCAGGTGCGCGATCCGCTTGTCCGAGGGGTCCTGCCGGCGTTCCAGCAGGTCCTGCTCGGTCAGTTGGGTGACCAGGGCACTGACGTTGTTCGGCTTCATCAGCAGGGCTTCGGCGGCTTCGCGGACGGTGACGCCGTCGTGGGTCTGGACATGCTTGAGCAGTGCCAGCTGGGCCTCGGGGAGCTTGGGGTGCGGGAAGTCCTGGCTGATGCGCCGGTCGAGGGCCCGGTGCAGCGCGGGCAGGCACGCCACGAGCTCGGCGGCCACGTGGTCGGTGTCCTGGACGGACGCGCTGGTGGTGGGCATGGACCCCACTATAGGTACCTCGGCGAATAGGTCTATTGACATAGCTATGTTTGCGTACCTACAGTGGGTGCATGCCCACTGCCCGCGCGTCCGCCCCGCTCACCGACGGGGAACGAAGCGCGCTCGGGTCGGCCGTCGACGCTCTCGCGGCCCCCGACCCCGTGGACCGTCACCTTCGCCCCGCGGCCGGCTGACCGCGGGGCCCGCACCTGCCCACCCTCGCGCGCGGAGCGACTGCGCCGCCGTACCGCATCCGCATCCTCATGCCCACGCGCACGTGATGTGTGAGCGCGGTGCGCGCCACCTCCTCCACAGCACCCCCGTACACCCCGTACACCCCGTACGACTCCGTACGACTCCGTACAAGGACCAAGCACCTCGATGCCTTCTTCCACCGTGGAACGCCACGCCCTCACCCCTTCCTCACCCCGGCCGCACGCCGGCGCCGCCCCCCGCGGGGTGCGCGCCAACCCCTGGCTGACGCTGGTCGCCGTCGCGTTCGGCCTGTTCATGGTCGGCCTCGACGGCTCGGTGGTCTCGATCGCCAACCCCGAGATCGGCCGGGACCTGCACGCCTCCACCGCTGACCTGCAGTGGGTCACCAACTCCTACCTGCTGGCCCTGGCCGCCGCGCTCATCCTGGGCGGCAAGCTCGGCGACCGGTTCGGGCGCCGCACTTTCTACCTGGTCGGCGTGGCCGGGTTCACCGTGGCCTCCGTGGCCATCGGCCTGGCCGGGTCGATCGAGGGCGTGATCGCGTTCCGCGCCGTACAGGGCTTCTTCGGCGCGCTGCTGATGCCCAATACGCTCGGCATGTTGCGCGCGGTCTTCCCGCCCAAAAAGTTCGGTATGGCGGTGGGCATCTGGGCGATGGTCTCGTCGGTGTCCACCGCGCTCGGCCCCATCGTCGGCGGACTGCTCGTCGAGCACGTCACCTGGGAGTCCGTCTTCTACATCAACGCGCCCATCGGTGTCGTCGCGGTCGTCGTCAGCGCCCTCGTCCTGCCACAGAGCAGGAACACCGCGGCCACGGGCGAGAAGTTCGACATCCCGGGAGTCGTCCTGCTGGCCCTCGGCCTGCTCGCCATCGTCTTCGGCGTCGTCAAGGGCGAGACCTGGGGCTGGACGTCGGGCGGCACGCTCGGCGCCATCGCCGCGGGCGTGGCACTCCTGCTGGTCTTCGGCTTCCACGAGGCCCGCGTCGCCCATCCCCTGCTCCCCATGCGGCTGTTCCGCAACCCGGCCCTCACCGTCGGCACGGTCATCACCGCGCTCAACTTCTTCGTCCTGCTCGGCTCGATCTTCTTCGTCATGCTCTACCTCCAGAACGTGCAGGGCCTCACCCCCGTCGAGGCCGGCGTGCGCACGCTGCCGCTGAGCCTGGCCTCCGTCGTCGCCTCGCCCCTCGGCGCGGCCCTGACCGAACGGTTCGGCGCCCGGCTGACGATGCCGCTGGGCATGCTGCTCCAGGCCGGCGCGTCGTTCTGGATGCTCACCTGGGACGCCCACTCCGCCTACGCCTCGCTGTGGCCGCCGTTCATCGCGCTCGGCCTGGGCGTCGGCATGGTGATGGCCGCCTCCTCCGACGCCATCGTCGGCAACGCGCCGGTCAAGGACGGCGGTGTGGCCGGCGGCCTCCAGGCCACGGCACTGCAAGTCGGCGGCGCGCTCGGCACGTCCGTCCTGGTCTCCGTCATCAGCAGCCGGGTGGGCTCCACCCTCACCGGCGAACTGACCGGTGCCGGGGTGCCCGCGGCCATGGCCCACGGGCTCGGCGACGCCAAGGACGCGGTCGCCATGGGTGTCGCGCCGGTCTCCGGCGACATGCCCGCGCACCTGAAGACGGCGGTGATCGAGGGCAGCCACCAGGCCTTCATGAACGGCGTGCACACCGCGGTGCTCACCACCGGCGTACTGACCGTCATCGGCGCGGTCGTCGCAGTCCTCGGCATCCGCCGCGCCGGCCCCTCCTAGGGGCGGAGAAAGGGCAGCCGCCCTCGCCGACGCGACCAGGAGCGGCGGACTGCCGCTGTCCGCTGTACGGGTGGCGCGGGTGGCCTCCCGGGAGCGTCTGCACCGGTCGGCGCGGGACCCTTCGGAATGCTCGGCGGGTGATCCACTCCTCAGGCAGCGCCGCCGTCCCGTCGCCCCCCTCCCCGCTCTCTTCCTCGCCCCCCGTCCGGTCCGGTCCCGGCCGTCGCAGCATGCTGGGTGGCATGGCCGCCGCGGCCGTACTTCCGGTACTGGGCTCCGGCGCCGCACCCGCCGTTGCCGCACCCGCCGGCGCCGCCACGTCCGCCGCCCCTGGCCGCGGCTGCCCGCTGGTCGTGCGCGGCACGGTGCTCCACTTCCTCGACGACCCCGGCGACCCGCCCGACCCCGCCACGTGGGAACTCTTCGAGGACGGTGCCCTGGTCGTCGGCGCGGACGGCAGGATCGCGTGGACCGGGCACGCCCGCGACCTGCCGCCGGGGCTGAGCGCGGGAGCGGAACGCGTCGACCACCGGGGAAAGCTGATCGTGCCCGGCTTCGTCGACACCCACATCCACGCCGCGCAGGTCGACGTGATCGCCTCCTACGGCGAGCAGTTGCTGCAGTGGCTGGACACGTACGTCTTCCCCGCCGAAGCGAGGTTCGACGACCGCGCCCACGCCCGCGCCCTGTCCGGATTCTTCCTGGACCGCTTGCTGGCCGCCGGCACCACCACGGCCACGGTGTTCCCCACCGTCCACCCCACCTCCGTAAACGCCTTCTTCGAGCAGGCGGAGCAACGCAACCTGCGCATGCTGTGCGGCAAGGTGCTGATGGACCGCGATCCCTATGCCCCGGCCTACCTGCGGGACGCGAGCGTGGCGCAGGCCGAGTGGGAGACGCGGGAGCTGATCGCCCGCTGGCACGGCCGCGGCCGGCTCGGTTACAGCATCACCCCGCGGTTCGCCCCGACCTCCACCGTGAAGCTGCTCACCATGGTCGGCCGGCTGTGGAACGATCACCCGGACCTGTGGATCCAGACCCACGCGGCGGAGAACGAGGACGAAGTGGCCCTCGTGGACGAGCTCTTCGGCGGCCGCTCGTACATCGACGTGTACGACCGCCACGGGCTGCTGACCAAGAAGTCGTTGTTCGCGCACTGCGTGCACATCGATGACACCGACCGTACCCGGCTGGCCGAAGCGGGTTCCGCCATCGCCTTCTGCCCGACGTCCAACCTCTTCCTGGGCAGCGGTCTGTTCGACCTGCGCGCCGCCCGGGAGCAGAAGGTCACCGTCGGACTGGGGACGGACGTCGGCGCGGGAACCAGCTACTCGGCCCTGGTCACGCTGAACGAGGCGTACAAAGTCACCGCGTTGCGCGGCGGGACGCTCTCCGCACAGCGCGGCTTCTACCTCGCGACGCTGGGCGGCGCGAAGGCGTTGGACCTCGACGGTGTGATCGGCAACTTCCGCCGGGGCAAGGAGGCCGACTTCACGGTGCTCGACTTCGCCGCGACCCCGGTGCTGGCCCGCCGCACCGAGGTCTCCGAGTCCTTCGCCGAGCGGCTCTTCGCGCTGATGATCCTGGGCGACGAACGCGCGGTCGCGGCGACGTACGTGATGGGCCGACGGGTCCACGAGCGCGCCGCGCGCGGCTGACGGGGCGGACGGGCCCGGGAGACCGGTGCGCCGCACCGCAGTGGCGGCTGCTAGCTTCGTACGCCATGCGATCACGCGACTATGACCTGGACTTTCGTGACCGATCCAGGCGGGAACGGGCCTGGGGCATCGGGCTGTTGTCGCTGGCGGCCCTGCTGTGGACCTGGTGCGCCGTCCTGCTGCTCACGCCGTACGAGGTCGACGAGGAGCCCGGCGACCGGTACCCCCAGGAGTGCGAATCCCGGCTGTTCACCGAGGGGGACACGGCCAACGACGGGATACGGCGGGGCGATTGGTGCGACAGCGAGCGGGACTGGCCCGAGGCGCTCGCCGTGCTGGGGCTGTCGGTGCCCGTCTCGGTCGCCGGTGCGATGCTGTTCACCAGCGGCAGTGTGAGCGCCCGGATGAGTTCCCACGCCGAGGCGATGCGCGTCCTGGACGAGCTCGCCGACCGGCGGTCGAAGTAGAACGGCTTCCTGCGGGCGTACCGGGGCGGCCTGTCCACCGAGCAGGAGCCGCGCGCCCACAGCAGGACGGCCAGGCCGGAAGGCATATGCGCCTTCAGGAGGTCCTCCTGTTGGGAGAGACTGACGGTGTCGGCAACGCTGTGCTGAACTGTGCTGAACCCATCGGTGGAGGTGTCCGATGACCCTTCTGGCGTCTTCCCTCCTCGCGGCCGTCAACCGGTCCCGGCGCCCGCCGCGGCAGCCCCGCGCCCTTTCCCCCGCCCGCGGCCCGGCGTCATACGTGGAAGGCCGTGCCGCGGGCCTGGCCGCTGTCACCGTGGCGTACGAACGGCAGGGGGACGGAGAGCCGCTGGTCCTGCTGCACGGCGTCGGTGACGACCGCCGGGTCTGGGGCGACGTGGTGCCGCTGCTCACCGGGTACGAGACGATGGCGATCGATCTTCCCGGCTTCGGTGACTCGCCCGACCTGGACCTGGGGGTGCCGCGCGATCTGGAGACGGCGGTCAGGTGGATGGGTGCGCTGTTCGCCGCGCTGGGGGTGGAGCGGCCGCATGTGGCGGGGCATTCGCTGGGCGGGCTGATCGCGTTGCGGCTGGCCCAGGCCGGGCTGGTGCGCAGTGTGACGGCACTGGCTCCGGCCGGGTTCTGGACCGGCCCCGAGCGCAGGTACGCCTACGCGGTGCTGACCATGTCCCGGCAGGGTGCGGCGTGCAAGGCGGCTCTCCGCGCCGGACGTGGCGCGGAGCTGTTCAGCGGGGACATCCCCGATGTGCCGGTCACCATCGCCTGGGGCACCCGGGACCGGCTCCTTCCGCCGTGGCAGGCGGCGCGGGCCAAGGCCATGATCCCCGCCGCGCGACTGGTGCCGCTGCCCGGCTGTGGCCATGTGCCGATGGCTGACGCACCGGAACTGGTCGCCGCCGTGCTCCGCGACGCGAGCAGCCGCGCGGCGCCGGGCTGCGACCGCGCCTCGCCCGGGTGAGTCACGCGGACAAGGTGCGCCGCAGGACTCGCCCCTCGCCCCTGATCCCAGGGGCAGAAGCCGCGGACCGGCCAGAATCACTCGGCGGGTGCTGCGGTGCTTCCTGGGCCGGTGCGGGTGATCGCGCCGTGCGGTTTCCGTTGTGGCGCTGGGTGCTCGCGCCCTGTACGACATGGCAGGCCCACCGCCTGGCGGCGCCTTCGGACCGGGCCTGGACGCCCGCACCGGCTGGGTGGCGGCATGGCCGGCGCGGCACCAGGTACGTGTACCCATGCACCACCTGGGCCGCGAGCCCGGCTCGGTCTGGAGCGCGGTGGACGTACGCGATCACCCGGGACGAAGCCGCGATCGACGCGGCCGCGCGGTTCCTGAAGGACGAACGGGACGGGCTGCGTCAACTGATGGATGCCGGTGATCTGCTCGCTGACCAGCCCAGGTCCGAGGGCCGGTCCTACTATGAGATCAAGGACGAGACCGTCACCATCCTGGTCACCCACTCCGGCCGAATCGGCTGATCGCATGCCGTCCATGTGCATCCGGCAGGAGCGGCTGCACGGCTCGCTGTCCCCGCGACCTCAATTCCCTCTCCAGCGCGGTCCAGCGTTCCGCGACCACCCTGACGGCTGGGTACCTTTCCAGCAGTTCCTCGTCCGTCAGAGACAGCTCAGTCGCAGCGGTCATCGCGTGGACAGCCGAGTTGTCTGCGTGGGGCAGGGCCCTTGCACGGTCTTCGTTCGGCATCCGGCCTCCAGTCGGTTGGGCATGCGCCTGGCCTCCCGTGGGGAGCCGGGAGGCGGCGCCGCCCCGCCCAAGCGGAGACGCAGGGCGGAGCCGAAACGGCTACCCGACGGGGGATTCGAGCGCCGCGGGCACAGCATGCACCCGAAATCGGCCACGGGGTAGAGGTGTGGCTGAAAAGGGCATCGAAGTCGCTGCTGTGGCTGCTCTTGAGCCATTCGGTCGAGGGGTGCGGCCTGTGGGTTCCTCCTGGCGATCCCGAATCAAGCTGATCGCTGATGTCTGTGCATGGGAGTCTTGGAGCAACACAACGCACAAAAAGGCCTGTTGGCACACATGACGTCATGGGGACACGGGGGGATGGGGGGAGAAATCATGCGGAATAGTACGCGGCCGCCACGGTGGACGGCGGCGGAGATGGACGCCTACGAACAGGCGCGCGCCCTGCTCAACGCGGTGATCGCGGCCTACAGCGGCCGTATCAGCACCGCACCGAGTCCGGAGGCTGCGCGCGCCCTGCGCGAGGAGCGCGCCCCGCTGCTGGCCGAGCGCGACGCCCTGACTGCGGACGACCGGATTCGCATCGCCGAAATCATCAGGGAAATGCCTGCCCGGCTTGCCCGGGTACGCGAGGGCGACGCCGGTGAGTGACGCATCGACGCCGGCGCCGGCCGACGCGGACGAGGAGCGGAAGCCGCCACGCCGCTTCTCAGACTCTTGATCACCGTGTTGGCCGCCGCGGCAGCGGCCGCGTACGCCTCGGCCCTGGCCCGGGCCGCAGTGGACCGGTTCGCCGCGGTCGCCGCCAGGCACTTCACCTGAACCCCTGCCGTAGGCGCCGTACCTGGTGTGCCACGGCCGTACAGCCGCACGATGACGTGGGCTCCGGCACTCCCTTCTTCGAGGGGGCCGCCGAGGCCTAAGGGTCATCTGGCCAGAAGACCACAGAAGCCCTTCCATCGGGATTCGCCAGCCTGCGTCCGGTCGGCGGTCTACCGTACAGACATGCCGCGTTGCCTGCCGCGGTCACATGAGGAGGATCCTGTGTCATCGCCCTGCGACCCCCAGTACGCTCCCGCCGGCGATGTGGGGGCAGCGCTCATGGTGATCGACTCTCGGCTCAAAGCCATCTACGGCGGGAGGACAGAGACCGACCCCGCACAGCAGCAGCTGATCGACCAGTTCACCGCGTCTTTGGACCGCAGGGGAGTCCAGGATCTGCTGGACGGCGCGTGCACGCTCATCTTCATGTTCATGAAGTGGCTACGGGCGGCCTACGAGGACCACGACAAGGACGTCATCGAGTACGTGGTGCCCAACCTCGTGGCCACGATGAGCATGATGCCCAAGAGCGTCCGCCCGGAGGCCATCCCCACCATGGCCGGCCTGGTCGTCGCGGCAGGTACCGACCTGAGTCCCAGCCTGTGGCGCAAGCAGTACGGAGACTGGACCGAGGACGAGATGAATCCCCTGGAAGCCACCGCCTTCCTGCTCGCGGAGCACATCAACCGGCTCACCGACGACCGCGACTTCGCCACCCGCCTGATCACCAAAGCTCTGTCCAGCGCGGAGCAGGACTGAGGCGCGGTGTCTTGGAGAGGGAGCTCTTTCCGGTGGCTTGGTTTCTCTCAAGCAGCAGCGATTGTCTGCCCTGTTCGGGCAGTCGCAGCGGCGTAGACAGCCGTCGGCCTCCCGTGCTGCTTGGGTGTTCACAGCACCCGCAGGGGCAAGAGAAGGCTGTGTCGGTCCAGCACTCGGCGAGGAGAAGGTCCAGCTCGCGCAGCCTGTTGGCCCTGTGGTCGTCGTGGGCGAGTGCGGGGTTGTTCTTGTCAACGAGAGCGGGAGGTTCGGGCCTTGTTCGAGGACTTCCAGTCCAGGCGGGTACAGGTCGATGAAGCATCGATCTTCGTTCGCTACGGCGGGGACGGGCCGCCGGTGGTGCTGCTGCACGGTCATCCCCGGACTTCCGCGACCTGGCATAGGGTCGCCCCGCTCCTCGCCCGGCGTGGTTTCACCGTGGTCTGTCCCGACCTCCGGGGATACGGCCGGTCCACCGGCCCGGCGCCGACCGCAGACCACGCCGGGTACTCCAAGCGGGCCGTCGCCGGTGACGTGGTCTCGGTGATGCGCTCCCTCGGCCATGCCCGGTTCGCGCTCGCCGGGCACGACCGCGGAGGCAGTGCCGCGCTGCGTCTCGCGCTCGATCATCCCGACGCGGTCTCGCGGGTGGCGCTGATCGACTGTTTGCCCCTCACCGAGCACCTGTCCCGCATCACGACCGAGTTCGCCACGCAGTGGTGGCACTGGTTCTTCTTCGCCCAGCCGGACATCCCCGAGCGGGTCATCAACGCTGACCCGGACAGCTGGTACCGCGGCGATCCGCAGAGCATGGGACAGGAGAACCACGACGAGTGGCGCGCGGCCATGAGGAATCCCGACGTCGTGCGGGCGATGCTTGAGGACTACAGGGCCGGCCTCACCGTCGACCGGCGGCACGAGGAGGACGACCGGGCCGCCGGAGTACGAATCCGGTGCCCGGCACTGATCCTGTGGTCGCTCCGGGACGACCTCGAGGACCTGTACGGGGATCCGGTGAAGATCTGGCGGCAGTGGGCACCGGACGTACGGGGCCACGGCATCGACTCCGGGCACCACGTGGCCGAAGAGGCCCCAGAAGAGCTCGCCTCCTCCCTTGCGGGCTTCTTCACCGGGTGGGGGTCGTCGCCGTAGGTGTAATCGGTGCGGATGCGACCGTCACGTCCGTGGACGACCACCTGGGCGGGCTTGTGTTCCTTGGCCTGGTTGCGGGCGGCGTTGATGGCTTCCTTCTGGGTGCGGTGAGGCTCGCGGACCTCGCGGCGGCCTTCTCTGTCTCGACCTGCCACTTCTCGCCTGGGTCAGAGGTGTGCGCTGGGGTGATGTGGTAGACGGTGCGCTTGGGCTTGGCTGCCATGATTCCTCGCTTGGTGTGGTGTGGGGCCGGGCCAGTCCGTGAATCGGCGGGCGGTGAGCGGCCGGGTTGGACGGTGGGGACCTCGCTTGCGGCGAGGCCGGTGCGCAGGCGCTGGAGGCGTATGGGGTAGCGCCAGCGACCGCGGTCAACGGCCGTGTCGCCGTGGAACTCAGCAACGACCTCCGGTTCGACGCAGGTGAAGTCAAGGAGGTCGCGACTTCCCAGTGCGAGGCGACCCGCATATCGGCCCACGGGTGCTCTGCGCCGGCTGGGTGCAGTCGTCGTGCGAGCTGCTCTCGCAGCGTTGCCGGTACTGGTGTGCTGCGGGCGATGAGACGCAGGTCCCCCTTTGGCTGCTGGACCAACCAACCGCTCCCCGCGCTGCTGCAGCCCCTGGTAGTGCTCGTCTGGCGCCATATGGCAGAGGAGGGCACGCTGAAAGAAGCGGGACGTTCCCGTTCGGGTCTCCGGCCGTGACCGGATGGCTGTGGTCCTGCTGGCACCGCCGCCCAAGGAAGTGACCGTCATGGCTCTCCTGCTTCTTATGATCATTGTCGCCGTGGTCCTGGGCATCATCGGCGCTGTAGCAGAAGGGCTTGGCTACTTACTGGCGATCGGAATCGTGATTTTCGTGGCTGCCGTCGCGGTGGCGGTGGCCCGCCGGTCCGGAGCAGCGCGCGGCGGAGGGAAACGCCGACGCCGTGTCCGGTGACGGCACTCGTGCGCAACGTCCTACTGAAGAGCTGGGCGGCTACGCCCGGTCTTTGTGCCTGACAAGCCGTTCAAGGCTCTGGTGAGCCCTGCGTATCGAGGAGGCGGGTTCCCATGGCGGAGCCGAACAGTGCCACCAAGTCCACGACCGAACCCCGTGCAAACACTCCGCAGGCCGAACAGAGAGGGGCGCACACTGCCTCAGAGACCCGGGGCACGACGAGCATCGCCGACGGAGTGGTGGCGAAGATCGCCGGAATGGCCGCCAGGGAGGTTCCCGGCATCCATGCCCTGGGAGCGGATGCGACTCAAGGCCGCATCCCGTGCCGAGGTAACGGTTACCACGGCGGACCTGAGTACCGCCCCCTGAGGAGGCGTCACTCACGATGCCCGACTGCGGATGCTCCGGACGGAGACCGCGCTCGGCCTCGGCCATCGATGTCGCCCGGCGTCGTACCGGGGCGGCGGCCGGTGATGTCGACCGGCGCGACGCGTACGCGTGCCGCGCTGGCAGCGAGTCGTACGGCGCGGGCGGGTAAGAGTCCGAACCGAGCCGCCACCGTGCTCCAGGGTCTGGTGGCCGATCGGGCCCGGAGCTCCGGTGGCGGCCGCGGCGGTACGGCGCTCGGCTGGTGACTGGAAATCGCTGCCTCGGCGCAGCCCCCGTACGTCCAGGTCGTCGTCCTCCATACGGGATCAAGGAGCTGGCCTGCGCCAGGACTCGTCGGCGTACGGCACGCAGCTGACGCCGAGCATCGCGCGGATCGGCGCCCCGGCGGGCCCGGCCGCCTGTACCGACGCCGGACACAGCACCGGGTCCCGGCCGTCCGCGCCGGGCGGCGGGGTGAGAGGAGTTCCGCTCCTGGAGCTGGCTGAGTCGTATGTGACTGCTGCGCTTCGTCCCGTGGTCGTTGTAGAGCAACTGCGGTGTGACATCTGCCCCTTCATGCAGGGTCTGCGTGTGGGAGGGCGGCACATGGGTGGTCGTTGTGCCAGGTCACCGGCCTTATGTCCAACGTGACTCCGAACCCCGTATTCACGTTGCGTTCCTGTTCGTGATCCGACGGCGATTTTTCTCGGGGTGGGCGTGAGTGCGGCGGCCCCGAAATCGACAGGGTGGTTCCTGAGGGCCAACGGGGCCCTTGTGCGGGCGAGTTGCCCGCGCCCCACTCCTGCATCACCGCCCTCGACGATGAGGACGAACGCGGTGATCGATGTGACGCGGAGGGCCGTGTGAGAGATGGCGACGTCAACGCTGACGGTTCGCCCCAGGACAGCGCCGGCGGCCGGCCCATGGCCGACCAGGAGCTGAACCTGCCCCTGGACTTCGAGGCCTTCTACCTGGGCCATCAGGAGTTCTTCCACGCGTACGGCGAAATCCACCTCGGCAGCCGGCGCGCGGCGGAAGACGTGGTCCACCAGGTCTTCCTGGAGATCCTCGCCGGCTGGGACCAGCTGCTGCAGGAAGGAGACCTGGAGCAGCTCACGCTCGCCGTACTGCACCGCCACGTCCAGGCCCGCCTGGAGAAGGAAGGCCGTGAACCGGCCTTCGTGATCAATGGCCCGATAGCCCGAGCCCTGCGTGAGGCGAAGGACAAGCTCGAGCTCATGGAGTCCAGCAGCGGCCTGTACGAGGCGATCACCGGCCTGCCGACCCGGCAGTTCACCGTGATCGTGCTGCGCCACCTCCTCGGCTACGAGATCCCCCGCATCGCCCGCTTCATGGGGGCTGCACGAGCGGACGGTCGACTACGTCGACTACCACGGCCGCAAGGGCAAGGAAACGCCTGCGGACGCAGCTCGGCCTTCCCGCCCCGCAGCGGGGCAAGAACAAGAAGAAAGGGACGGGACAGTGAACACCATCGACGAGTTGTTGGCGGATGCGGCCGTACCGGTGTCCTCGCGGGCCGCCCTCGATGTGGCTGCCGCCCTGCGCCGCCTCGCCCGGGACGCGGCCAAGGCGTCACCTGGCCCGGACATGGCCCGCGCGGCCGAGGCCGGCAAGCGCCTGGCCGTGGTGTCGCGTTGGATCCTCAACGAACCCGACGCGGCCGTGCACGTCGACCGGCTGGCTGAGGACACCGACGGCACCCAGCGCGGCGAAGAGCACCTGGACGTCGACGGCGCCCTGGTGTTCGCGTGCCTGCTGTACCTGACCGGGCATCCGGAAAGCGCCCAGTTCTGGTGGCAGCTGGCCGCCGGGGCCGGCCACCGCGCCGCCGCGTACTGCCTGCACCTGCACCACCTGGCGCTGGGGGAGAGCCGCGAAGCGCAGCACTGGCTGCACAAGGTGACCCACTACGTCGTCGACTCCGAGGCCCCGGACGCCGCGTTCCTGGACTGCCTGGAGCTGGTCGCGCGGTACGTACGCAAGAACGGCTCCGCGGCCGCCCCGCCGACGGGAGGTCTGGAGATGGAAGTCGACCGCCTGGCGACCGAGGACTCCTGCATCATCGTCCGCGGCCGGGACCGGCGTCTTGCCGACCACCTGCACGACTTCGCCCGCCGCTGATCAACCCACCACACGGCGAAGGAGCCCGTCCTCGACCCCTGGGGTTCCGAGTCCACCGGGTCGAGAGGGCTCCTTCATACGACGTGCCCCCGAAGAAGAGGAACATCTGCGATGCACCCTAGCCGCACCCGGCGTACGGCACGCGCGATCCGCGAATTCGCCCAGCAGTCCACCCGCTGGGTCCCCCAGCGCCGCCGCGCCGCTCTCAGCCACCTGCTCCGCGGCGTTTGCTACGGCATCGGCACCGGCGCAATCAGTCTGATCGTCCTCTGGATCCAGCACGGCACTCGTTAACGAGGTGGGGGTTGAGTACGGCTGCGGGGCCGCCTCACGTAACGCGGCCCCGCAGCGCATAAGGAGATCTAGCCGCCCTGACAGGGCACCTCGATGGTGTAGGTGCGCTCACCGGGCTTGATGCTCCACTCGGTTCCCCAGCCGGTCTTGCTGCCCCAGTGCGGGCCGTCCTGCTCCAGATCGGCGGTCACGTTGTAGGTGCCGCACGGCATGCGCGCGCCGTTCTTGTGGCCGAAGAATCCGCTCTTCTGCGTGTACCGGGTGCGCTGGTCTTCCGCCATGCCGTATTCGGATGACCACCCGTCGGTGGCCACGGTGCCTCCCGCACTCCACTGGGCGGGCCACCGATCGCTGGCGTTGTACCAGATGCCGCCCCACTTGTAGGTGGTGCGGTCCTTCTTGATGGTGAAGAGCTCGCGGTTGTCCTTCCCGTTGTTATATCCCGGCCTCAGGCACACCTGGAAGTCGGTGAAGGTCAGGCCGTCGCTGCCGTAGAAGCTCTCCTTCGGCCCGCAGTACTCCCCCGGAACTGGTTTACCGGAACGATCATCCTCGGCAGCAGCCGCCCCCTGGGGTAAGACGGTCAACAGCATCGGAGCGGCAGCGGCGACAGCCGCCAGGGCGCGCAAACGCATGGAGCCCCCTTTCGGTCGCATCGTGCAGGAACGGGAGCCGGGTTTCCGAACCCTGGCGGAGTACACGGGCGAGGCACTCTTCCACTCTTGTGAGTGATGGGATTTGCGCCAGGTTCCGCTCGGATCAGAGCGCGGGTTGGCTCCCAGGACGCCACAGGTCAGTGCAGCAGAGCGAAGGTGACCACCGCCGGTTCCTGCACACCGCCGCATACCGGGGTATCTCACCGTTCCACTTCTCCGTTTCCGGGACGCCTCTGCCGAATAAACGTTGGCCGCCCTGTGCCACGCACGTAAGAGGGTTGGCCTGGCCGCATGGTGGTCAGCAAATCGTCGGCGGGCTCGGAACGGTGGGGGTGTGTCCACACAGTGTGCCGGGGACTGCCTGGAGGCTTGTGTCGACGGTGCCGGTCGTGTGCGGGGCTTGGTCGATGGCGTCGGTCGCAAGGGGCGGTGAGGTGACTGCTGTCGTTTGTGGGGGCGTGGGGCGGATGTCGGGGACGACAGCGGGAGCGGGGGTGGGTGCGGGGGTGTTCGGTGTGGGAGGACGGCCCGCGGTGGGGGTGTTGTCCGAGGCGTGCCCGATAGGGGTGGTGGTGGGTGGTCCGGCTGCCTCTGTGGTGGCGGGCGCAGTGGGTGTGGAGGCGCGGGGTGGCGCGGTGGTCGGTCGGGTGTGGTGGGCACCCCGCGCGGTGGGTTTGGCGTGTACTGCCATGGAGCCGTCGTGGGGGGCTGGGTGGGTGTGGGCGGGAGCTGACGGTATGAGAGCGGGAATGCGGGTGGGGGTCGGGGTGGGGGTGGATGAGGGGATGGCGAACAGCGTGATGCCGAGGGTGAGGGGGGCTGCGAGAGCGGCGGGCAGTGCGGGGACAGACGTGTCGCGCAGGATGCGCCGTAGTGTGCCCAGAACGGGCACGAGTGCGGTGGCTGCCATCCGCCTGAGCCACGTGCGGGCGCGGGTGAGGTGGGACTGCACCGACCGGATGGACAGACCGAGCAGCTCGGCGATCTGGTGCGGGGGCAGGCCGGCGGCGGTGGCGTCGCAGACCTGCCGGGTCACTTGAGGCAGCTGAGTGAGCTGGTCGGCTATCAGCCAGTGGGCCAGAGCCTGATCGCTGACATGCTCAGCCGGGTCGACAGCATCCGTGGGCCGCAGCGCGGCGGCGCGAGTCGCTCTGAGCCGTTCGCGCTGGGCGCGGCGGGTGGCGTCGGCCATCCGCCGGCGGGCAACGGTGACCAGCCATGCCTGCGCGTTCGACACCTCCCGTTGCGCGGCGGGCGCCTCCAGGAGCTGGAGGACGGCGTCGTGAGCGAAGTCTTCGGCTTCCTCTCTGCTCGCTCCGGCGGCACGGCAACAGCGCACCGCCTGTTCCACTGCTTGGACCAGGTCGTCTTTTTTCTGCAATGAGACACCTCCTGCCCCAACCTGTTCATCCCCGGCCAGGTTCCGGCAACCGTAGAACGCAAGGTTTTCGCAGCAGCGGGGGCTTACGTCAGGCGCGCGGCCAAGAACTCGCGCCCCCGCAGCGCATTTCAGCGGTCCCCTTTGGGCTCCGAGTCCGGTGAGCCGGCAGCCTGTCTGCCCCTCCGGTATGCGCCTGGTGTGGCTGCCACTGGTTGAGGCGGGCCGTGGGCCTCCTGGTGCCGGGAGGGCAAAGGGGCACGGCGCGGTGCGGTGAGCCTGACCCTCCTTTCCGGCCGGCTGGGAAGCCGGCAGCCCCCGGGGCCGCCAAGGTGGAGCGCCCGTTCGGCCAGACCAGCGGCCACGTCGGCTGCCGCGCCGGTCTGCGGAGAAGCCCTGAGGGGAGGGCTCGGTGGACCGGCGCAAAACTTTTTCAAGATTTTTTTGCGTATAGAGCGCCGCTGGGACGACTACAGGGTGAACGGCCCCTCTGCCCGCGCAGCCGGGGGCCGCTCAGCACAAGCGGCGGGGCCCCTCAAGCCCCGCCACCACACAACACCAGCACTCCGGTACCGGCCCCACCAGGCCAGCCACCGGACAACTGAAAGGAAACCATCATGATCTCAACCCGTATCCTCGCCGCCACCGCCGCCCTGACCGCCGCCCTGGCCCTCCCCCTCCTCGGAGCCGGCACCGCCCACGCAGTAATTCAGGGCGCCACCAACGGCGTCACGGGCACCCAGGGCAACACCGTCAGCTATGGCGCTGACTACCGCGTCAGCGACAGCGGCGACGCCAAGGCGTGCGGGGACGCCAAGGTCAGCGCCGAGGGCACGAACGTCAACGAGAAGGAGTGCGTCTCGACACCGTGATCACCAGCACACCCCGGCCCGCCGACCTCGATTGCCGGGGCCGGCGGGCCCCTTGGTGCCTTTTCGTGGACGATCGGGAGGAGAACATCGCTGTGGCAAATGAGCTTGGGATGACCACGGTGCTGTATCGCACTGGCAGCGCTAATGGACAACGCCTCCTCATTGATCACGGATGCCCACACCCTGCTGGCTGCTGGCTCGTACGGGCGGGGCTCGACGACCCACCGCCGCGGGATGGACCAGCAAGGGCGGCCGGCCGGAACAGGTACGGCTCGGCCTGGCCACGGCCGGCCTGCACGTATCGGCAACAGCCTGCGCCTGCGCGGCTTCAAGGCGGCGGGGGCTGGGCGGAGGCTGAGCGGCTGGCGAGTTCCTGCCAGGTGCGATGCCGCTGGGTTCCACGCCGGTCGAACGGCGCATAAGACAAGAGGGGGCGGCACTTCGGAGGGAAAATCGCCCGGCCCGCCATTTGCCTTGCTGTTCTTCCTTTTCGGGGTGGATATTGTTCGATGTGGCGATCGTGGGTGCTCGGTGCGCGGGATCAACCACAGCCATGCTGCTGGCTCGGCGTGGATACCGCGTACTAATACTGGAACGGGCAGAGTTTCCTTGTGACACATTGTCCACGCTCTTCATTCATCTGCGTGGCATGGAATTGCTGGCACAGTGGGGCCTGCTGGACGAGGTGCTGGCCACCGGCTGCCCGCCGCTGACGGAGCTGTCGTTCACGGCCCCCGGGATACGGGTCGAGGGGACGGTCCCGGCGGACGGGGACGCGCGGATGGTTTGCGCACCACGGCGGTACGCACTGGACGAGGTGCTCGCCCGGGGAGCGGTCCGGGCTGGTGCCGAATTCCGCCAGGGCGTCTCCGTCACCGGACTCCACTGGGAGGATGGCGCGGTCGCCGGTGTGACCTGCCGGGCATCCGACGGGCGGCCGAGCGTCGAGCGAGCCCGCTTGGTCATCGGCGCGGACGGACGCCGTTCGACGGTGGCACGCCTGGTCGGCGCCCCGTACACGCGGTGGGACGGCAGGCTCACCCGGGCGTGGTACACGTACTGGAGCGGCGTGGACGGTGCGTCCCTGCGGCTCTTCCTCGGCAAGGGCGTCGGCGGAACCGCGATCCCGACACACGACGGCCTGACCTTGATCAACGTGCAGTTCTCCGTCGATCACCCCCTCGGTGCGCGTTCCGAGCGGGACCGGCTCTATCTCGACCTGCTCGCGAGGGCAGCGCCCGAACTCCGCGAGGCAGTGGCCGAGGGCCGCCGGGAGGACCGCCTCTACTGCTGCGGGGACCTGCCCAACTTTTTCCGCCGGCCCACCGGACCGGGATGGGCGCTGGTGGGGGATGCCGCGCACCACAAGGACCCCCTCGGTGCGCAGGGCATCGCCGACGCCTTCGAGCAAGCGGCACTTCTCGACCAGTGCCTCGCCGACGGCCAGTGTGACGGGCGCCGCGGCGGTCTCGGCGACCGGGAGCGGACGGCGGCGGCGCTGGCGCGGTACGCCACCGCGCTGGAGAGCCGGTTTGCCGCCCCGTACGAGGAGAACCTGCGCCACGCGCGGCTGGCGGAGTCCGAGCAGCAGACGGCCGGACTTCGGGTGGCGCTGGACGATCCCCCATTCCGGGAAGGGTTTTTGCGTACGCTTTCGGGGGCCCCCGGTAAGCAGAATGAAGTCTCCTGAATGGCGTAACCTCGCCACGCCGGATTGCGGTGCACGACGCGGGGGATTTACTTCTCCGACAGATGCGCGTCCCGGCTCGGAGCCTGGCGTGCATACACCTCCACGGAAAGAGTCAAGCGATGGAAGACATCAACGACCTGTTCGAGGAAATGGCCGTTCCGGAGCCCGAGGTGACGGCCGCTTGCCACACCACCTGCTCCAGCGCGGTGTCGGACGGGGAAGAGAGGGCCGACTAGCCGATCAAGGTGTGCCCCGTTTCCACTGGGGGCGGGGCACACGCCTTTCGCCCCCCACCCTGCCGAAGGTGAGCCGCCATGAACGCCCAGCCGAGCCAGCCCTCCGCCTCCGCTCCGTCGATCACCCCCCGGCTCGATGTCCGGTTCCTCGCACGATCGGGTCTGCTGTACGTCTGTGCCAGCACCGGCACGCTGCGGCTGCGCGGAGCTTTCCTCCCGGGCCGACCGGAGGGCGTTGACGACTTCGTCGGCCTGGACGCCCTGCCCGAACCGGCCGTGACCGGACTGCGCCGACGCGGACTGCTCGCCGAAAGCGGCCATACGCCGGCCCATCCGCTGTACGAAGTTGCCGACCCTACCGTGCTGCTCGCCGGGCACGGCCCTGTGCAGGACAGTGTCCGTGCGCTGCTGGTGGCGGCAGGGGTACAGGTCGAGCGCGCCACGGTCTCCAGTACCGCTGCGGCACGCGCAGCACTGGTGCCGCTGTCGGCCGACGAGGGCGAGCTGAGCGACTGGGCCCGGTGGGCAAGCAAGACCGGCAGCCCGGTGGTGACCTACCTGAGCACGCCCACCCGGCTGTTGCTCAGCCGGCTGGACCCACCGGCCACCCCATGCCCGGTGTGCCTGGTCCGGCGCCTTCGCGCCAACCACACCTGGCAGGCGATCGCCGACCTGCCCCTGGACGTCATCCTGGGCGCGGCGGACAGCGACGCCTGGCCCACCACAGCCATCGCTGCCGGCACGCTTGCCCATGAAACCCTTAGGGCCCTGTCTGGCTCAGCCCCCCAGGAGCCCCCGTGCCTGGTGGAGCTGGATCACGCGTCGCTGGAGTGCACCCGGCACCGGTTGCTGCACACGCCCCACTGCCCGGGCTGCCCCGCCGACGTCCACCCCACGACCCGCAGCGACGCGACTTTCGAGGCGGCGCCCGAAGCCGTGCCCGAGCGCGACAGCGGCACCGACTGGGAGCGCATGCGCCATGCCGTCGACCCGCTGACCGGACTGGTGGCCGGGATGCTTGTGCGCGAGGACGGCCAACCGGGCGCCACCACGAGCGTCTACACCACCGGAATGCCGACGACGACCTGGTTCTCCCCCGTCAAGGCGGAACCGCAGGGCGCCGCGAACAAATGGGATCTTGACACCGCCCGGGTGTGCGCCCTGGGGGAGACCATGGAGCGGTACGCGGCGGGCGTCTACGACCCGGCGACGTTGGTGCGCTCCACCCTCGCCGCGCTGGGCGAGGCGGCTGTCGACCCCCGCACACTTCCCCTGGGTTCGGCCGCGGAGTACGAACGCCTGCCCCACTACGGCCCTTTCGACCCGGACGTCGAAATCGACTGGGTCCGGGGCGTTTCACTGACGACCGGGCGCCCACGCTACGTACCCGCCTGTGCCGTTTACCTGCCCTACCACTTCCCACGTGGCCACAAGCCATGGCTCGACTCCATCTCCAACGGGCTGGCCGCCGGACGCAACGCCTCGCACGCGGCCTTGGGTGGATTGATGGAGCTGGTGGAGCGGGACGCGGCTGTCATTTTCTGGTCCAACCGGCTCACCCTCCCGACCCTGGACTTGTCCGTCCTCCCCGACGGCCCGGCCCGCGAGATGGCCGCGCGCCTAACTGCAACCGGCGCCCGCGTCCTCTGCAAGGACCTCACCACCGACCTGGGCATCCCCGTGGCCGGGGTGCAGGTACTGACCGGCACCGCCGATCGGCCGGTCGTCAGCCACGCCGCGAGGGCCGCCCTCGACATACACGACGCCATCCAGGGAGCCCTGGAGGAAGCGTGCCTGTGCCTGTACTCCGTCGAAACCACGCTGGAAACGGAGGGCGTCCCCGAACCCAACCAGGACCTGCGCACCGCCATGGATTTCGGACGCTACTACTGCTCGCCCGAGCGCCTCCACCATCTCCGGTTCTTCGAGGACGGCCCGTTGCACCCGCCGCCGCCTCCGCGACCGGGCCTGTCGTCCACACACGCCGAGCTCACAGAAGCGGTCGAACGGCTGGCCGCCACCGGGCACGAGACCATCACCGTCGACATCACCCCCATCGACGTGCACGAGTGCGGCGTGTCGGTGTTACGCACCATCGTGCCGGGGCTGTGCCCCATCACGCTGCGCCGGGACTTCCACCGCCGCGGTGGCCCCCGTGTCTTCCAGGCCCCCGTCTCGATGAGCGCACGCACCAGTCCGCTCACGGAGGAGGAGCTCAACCCCATGCCGCACCCGTTCCTGTGACCACCGCTCGGAGGCCCGCATGAGCCATCACCAGCGCTACCGTCGCAACCCCGACGTGATTCCCGAATGGGGACACGACGCGGGCCTGGTCCTGCGCGACTGCCGCCAGTGGCGGGTGTTCAGCGTCCGCCCCGCCCTGATCGGGCTCCTGTCCCACCTCGACCGGCCCCACACGGCCGAGGATCTGCACGGCCTCTGGGACGAGTCGCCTGGTCCCGGTCCCGTGGCCGCGCTGTTGGAAAAGCTGGCCGACGCCGGCATCGTCCGACGCTGCCCGCCCGACGACGAGGACGAGCCGGACGACGGGTGGAGCCCGTACGAACTGGCCGTCCACCGGCAGGCGGGCACCGGCGGATTCACCGGGCGGGACCTCGGCGCCTCACCACCCGCCCGCTTCCACCACAGCGAGGCCACCACCACCATCCCGCTGCCCGGCGCCGACGGCACGGACAGCCGCCCCCTGGCCACGGTGCTGGCCGAGCGTCGCAGCACCCGCCGCTACGCCGCCGAGCCGGTGCCGCTGACCACCCTGGCAGCCTGCCTGGAACGCGCCGCCCGGGTCCGCGGCCGCCTGCCGCCGCTCGCGTACCAGCAGACCCAGCGCCCCACCCCGTCGGGCGGCGCACGCCACAGCCTGGAGATCCACGTTCTGGCACGGGACGTGGACGGCCTTGCATCCGGCGCCTACCACTACGACCCTTTTGGCCACGGACTCGCCAAATTGGCGCCCTGGGAGGAGAGCCTGACGGCGCTTCAGCAAAGGTTCATCGTCACGCCGGCCGTGATGGAAGCACCGCCGCCCGTCAGCCTCTACCTCACCTCATGCGCGGAGCGCACCGCCTGGAAGTACTCCCGCCTGGTGCTCACCCTGATCTACCGCGACACCGGCTGCCTCATGCAGACCCTGTGCCTGACCGCCACCGACCTGGGGTTGGCCGCCTGCCCGGTCGGGGCGATCGACGCCTCGCTGAGCGCCCCGTTCCTCGCCCCGTACCGGGACCGTCTAATCCACGTCGGGGGACTGGCTCTCGGACTGCCCGACAGGAGCAGCCCACCCGCGGCAGTGACGCCCCTCCAGGGGACCACTGAAAAAGTTGCCCCGCCAAGGGTGTTTCAGAAGTGAGGGCGTTCGACGCCCTCTTCTCCCTCGCCTGCGGCCTCATCTGCTGGAGACGCCTCAAGAGAGCCTGCCCCGTACAACCCGGCGAACTCGCGTGACCACGTCGGACAGAAACATAGCCAGGCCAGCAACTACCCCGCACACCAACAAGCCCCCTCTGAGCGTCACCCCGGAGCGCGGCGTGTGAGCTGGAGGGAAAGCCGGCTCGGCAGCAGCACCGAGTTGAAGGTCGGCGCAGTGGCTGGGGTGGAGACGGCGAGCTGATAGTGGGTGGTGATGCGGGCGGCGGTCAGGGTGAGCAGGACCTCGGCCAGATGCAGGCCGATGCAGACCCGGGGCCCGGCGCCGAAGGGCAGATAGGCGTAGCGGTGACGCTTGGTGTGCGGGAGCGTCCACCGGCTGGCGTTGAACCGGTCCGGATTGGGCCAGTGACGGGGGTCGCGGTGGATCAGGTACGGGCTGATCAGGATGGCCGTGTCGGCGGGGGCGGTACACCGGTCGGTGACCGCGGTCGGCGCAGTCATGTCGCGGGCCAGCAGCCAAGCGGGCGGGGGAGTGCGCACCGACTCACGGACGAACGCTGTGGTGTACGGCAGCTCATTACCGGATCCCGTGGCGGGTAGTGGCCTCGGCGCGGATGCGTGCCATGTCGCCGGGATGGGCAGCCAGGTCGTGTAGCAGCCAGCACCAGGCGCTGGCCGTGGCGGGCAGTCTCTTCGCCAGGGCCTCGGCCATGACCTCGATCGCCAGATCTGTGGGAACGGAGGAGGGTCGCAGGTTGTCCAACAAGGTCGGGTTGTCGCTCGGCAGCTGGTTTTCGGGGCGACGATCGGTGAGCAGAACGCGAAGTTCGGTCTGCACCCGGCGGCGAGTGGTGAGCACCCGCTACCGCATCGAACTGGGCCACCAGCGGGGTAGGTGCACGCCGGCGCCAGCGAGTACAAGGGCAGCCTTGATGGAGTCCAGCACTTACCCCTTCGCGAGGCGGGCCACCATCGACGCGGCCAGCGTTTCGCCAGGCAGTGAGGTGTGCTGGGCCTGGGCTGCCTCGACGGCGACCTGGGCGAGCGTGGCGGCACCTTTCACCTTGCGGTTCTTCAGCCATGTCTCGATCCGCCTGACGCCGCTGCGACGGATGGCTGCCGGCGTCTGGTAGCCGGTCAACAACAGGACGGGCCCCTTGTTCGTCAGGCTGAGGGCCCACTCCAAAGCCGGGCAGATCTGCAGGAGTTGCTCGCGGAGCCTGTTGATTTGGCGGGTGCGGTCGTTGACGAGGTCGGTGTGCCGCCTGACCAGGATTTTGAGGTCGACGACTATCTCGTCGCCGAGGCGCAGAGCACCGAGGTCCTTGCGCATGCGAGCCTGGTCGGCGATGACGAAGGCGTCCTTGGCGTCCGTCTTGCCCTGGCCGCGGTAGGCAGCTGATGCCTGGTGAACGGCGAGTCCGGTGAGGTAGACCATCGGCTGGTCGTGGCCCAGCAGCAGGCCGATGAGGAGGGCGGCACCGCCGTGGTTGATGTCCACTGCCCACAGCGCGTCCTCGGAGAGCGCGAGGACGTCGTCGATCAGCTCCAAGAGCGCGGACTCGTCGTTCAGGACCCGCCGCGACAGGAGCGTTCGCCTTGCACGTCGATCACCACGCAGTGGTGGTGTTCCTTGCTGATGTCCACTCCCGCCCAGATTTCGGGCACGGTTACCTCCCCCAGCTCGTCGTCGCAACAGTCCCGCAGACGACCTCGCCGACGTTGTCCTACAGAACGATCGAGTCCCGTATCCAAATTAGCGGTCGAGTCGTCGCGGAGCTCCGGGCGGCCAAGTCATTTGAGCCATCAGACGGCGACAAGCTGACAGCCATACCCGGAACCCCTGGGCCCGACGATCTTACGAATGACCCTCTCAAACCCACGCTTGGAAGGTAGGACGAGCTTAGTCTTAGCTCACTTCGGTCTCTTCCGCGACACGAGCTGTGACGGTTTCAGCGATGGACCGCGAGACGTGGTTGGTGAGATTTTCGTTGCAAGCCCGAACTCGGGGCCGGGCCGAACCACCTCAAAGAACCTCAGTGGGGTGGTGGGCGGTCCAGGGCCCGGGCAAGAGCGAGCGTTCCCGCGATCACGACCACGATGGTGGTGTGCTGATGGTCGATGAAGCGCTCCACTGGATCGTCGCTGATGGGCTGGTTGTCGCAAGGCATCATGCCGTCCTGGTGCTGCAGGTTGGCCACAAGTTGCCAGTCGTTGGGATCGGTACGGGGTACGGGCAGGCAGTCCCCGGCCATCATCAGTTCTGCCATCAGGTCCCACTGGCTGGTCTCCGCCCAGATGTCGATCCATACCGGGAGCCAGGTGGAGGCGTAGTCGGCGAGGTCTGGAGGGAGGAAGGCAGGGAGCCGTCCCCAGTCGGTGAGGTGGTAGATGGTGTGGGTGGCGTAGTAGCCGGTCACCCAGTCGATGTGCCAAGGGTCGGGTGTGGTGCCAAGCCAGGTGGCCCGGGTCAGGCTCTCCCAGTCGGGCGCTCCGTCGCCGTGGTCCAGCCGGCAGACGCGAATGGCATTGGCGACGGCGAGGCGGCGGTTAGGCAGGAGCTCTGCGGCGTGTGTGGACGGCAGGGTTACTGTGTGGGCCAGCAGCCTGGCAAGTTGTGGATGGCTGTAGCCTCCGCGAACGAAGTGAGCGTACGTCTCAAGAGGGTCTGTTTTGAGGGGGTGGTGCAGCAGCCGCTCGTAGAGCAGAGTGCCGCTTCCCAGTTGTTGCCAGCTGAAATCGAGCAATGCGCGGGCGAGGTGGAGTTCCGTTGCTCCTGCGACTCCGCTGCGGAGCACGAGCGAGGCGGCGAGGGCTGTCTCGCCCAGCGCCTTGTAGGTCTCATCGGTTTCGAAGTCGGTACTGGGCAGGCAGGAGAGCCTGCCGTGGTGACGGTTGGCGTGCAGCCAGGCAAGAGCTCGGGAGCTGACATCGTGTGCGATGCGTGCGACAGGGGTGCTCATGCGGGCTCCAGGCCGAGCAGTCGGCGGGAGATCGCCGTTTCCAGCGTGATGCGCTCGCTACCACCGAGTAGGGCGATGTGCTCCGTCAGCCGAACCACGTCCAGCGGAAGGCGGGCGTGTTCGGCCTGTAGCCAGGCCAACCAGCGAGTGATGCGTGCGGCGGTAAGGAAATCACGCCTCAGCACGGCCCGTGTGGCACCGCGGGCCAGCCCCATGGCCCCTGATCGTGCTGCCTGGTGGACTGGCCCGTCCAGCCCGGGCAGGGCCAGTGACGACAGCTGTCCCAACCGTACCGACCAGGGCACCCAGCCCTCTCGTGTGTGACCGTCCGAGCCGCCCTCCGCGGTGGGCGGGCGACGGCGGGGTGCGGCGCCGTCATACAGCGGCGGCCCGGCAGGGACCGGGGCCACCACCAGCACGTCTCCAGGGTCGACACGGGCAAGCACAGTAACCAGAGACCAGTCGACCCAAGCCCTCACCCAGGGCTCCTCACGGCCCTCGGGCGGCGCCGCAGGCGGCGGCTGGGCGGGAGGCAGAGCATTGAGTGCCATGTTGATGGCAGCCGTCTCACCGACAGGCGGGGTGCGGCCGGTCAGTACGTACGGTGCCAGGACATCCGCTCCCAGCAGACGCACCGCGCCCAGCGCCACTGCCGTCTGTTCTGCGGACTTGGCTGCGGCGTCTTCCACGTGGTTAGCGGCAATGCCCGTGTCTTCGACGTCCCGCAGGACGTCGAAGACACGGCGGGCCAAGCGGTCGGCCGACAAAGTGTAGGCCGTGCGTGACCGCTCAGTGATCACCGGCGGTCGGCTTCCTTCCGAGGGAGGTTCTTGATCAGCGCGAGCGCGATAAGGCCGGCCCCCCGGGCATCTGCCTGCAGGGGTGCCGGAGCATCGCTCAGCGGCGCTTCTGCCTGAGTCATCAGGCCTTCGAGCGTCTCCGGGTCGAGCGTGAGGCCCGTAGGCCTGACAGCCTGGCTGATCATTGTCTATTCCCTTCGATCAGGGCTGGCGCTACCACCGCAGCACCTCGGACATACCCATACCAACACAACCGGAAAGGGCTATCCATTCGACGCAGGAGCCTTGGGCGCCCTTCCTCAGATACACGGCGCACACACGCCCGCAATGGCGCCCCAACCGGAGAAACCAAAACCCGACCCGGTTAGCCCAAACGAGTGAACGCCATCATTGACGCGGCCCGCTATTCCTCTGTCCGTGATGCCCGCACTGACGCGCGGCGCCATGGCCGCCGCACTTGCCGTCATCCCGCTCACCGGAGGATCGGGACATGGTGGTGCGCGGAGCTCTGCGTACGACCGCCCGGCTCGTACATGAGGGCATGCTTCATGGGGGCCGGACCCACGTCGTGCGCCCTTCCAGGGACCTGCCCAGTGGCGATGATGACCTGGCTCCCCCTCGTGATCGAGGGCTGCATGGTGATCTCCCCGCTGCTCCCACAGCGGCTGCGGTGGTGGGCCATGAGCGCCGGCCTCCTCTTCCACCTCTCCATCGCTCTGATGATGGGCATGTGGAGTTTCGCCCTAGCCATGTCCGGCGGAATCCTCGTCCTCTGCCTGCCGCTCGGCTCAACCCTCCAGATGCGCACCACTGGAAGCGCCGGCGGCTCACCTTGTCCTGCGGGCAGGTGACCTGCTTCGCATCCCAGTTGATCGCGAAGGCTTCGCGGTGGAACATGGTGCCCTTATGGGACTGCCGGGTGCTCCCGGCCCGGATCGGTCCGACCAGGCCGACCCCGTGTTCACGGGCGACCTGCTGTTTCAGCGCGACGGAGAGGTAGCCGCCGTCGACGAAGTGCTCCTTCGACCTTCGACAGCAGGTTCCGGTGGTTCAGGCTGGCCAGGATTCCGGGAGGGCCTTGGTGTCGTGGACGGCGGCCTTGGTGGTGGTCACGTCGGTGATCACGCTCGGCGCGTCGGGGTCGCAGGTTTCGGTGAGTGGGCGAGGAAGCCCTTCCAGGGGGTCTGGCCCCGGCGCGCGTATCGGACGCTCAGGTCATAGGGCGAGACGATGGCGACGGCCGAGGGCGGCAGACCGGCGTCCTGCACCTCCCGCCACTGCGGGCGGTCCTGGGCGTCGATGCAGTAGTTCTGCACGAAGATCTGGCGCAGCGCCTGGACTTGCTCGCCGTCACGGAGGGCTGGCAGGCAGCGGTGGACGTAGCGCAGGAGCAGGCGGCGTTGCCAACGTCGCGGGTCATACGGATGGTTCAACTGCGCCGAGCAGGTTCTCGCGCGCCCACGCCTCGTGCTGGGGCCGCTGGTCCAATGCCTGCGTGTAGCGGGCGCTGGTGCGCTGCCATGGCTCGAACCCAGCTACCCACATTTCCAGGGCGTCCGCGTAGCGGATGCTGCTTTCCGTGTCGCTCGAGGTGAGGCCGAGGTGGGAGCAGACAGCCGGTAGCTCGCTACGCAGTTCGACGAATCGGCATAGCCGTGCATGGATGGTGTCCAGGGCTTTGGGGATGGCTTCCTGGACGGTGATGCCTTCTTCTTCACACAAGACCAGGACGAGGTTGTCGTACTGGCCCCGGGCAAGTTCCTTCTCCAGGGAGAAGACATCGTTGATGAAGTTGCCGAGGTCTGTGGTGATGCGACGCATCAGCATCAGCTGCGGTGAGTAGTAAGCGAGGGCCGATGGCTCAAAGGATGCGGCAGGCTCCAAGATGTCGAGAAAGGGCCCCATGAATCCGCTGCTACGGCGGATGTCCAGGTACACGTCACGCGGCGCGGGCTTCCTTCGCACCTCGCGGTTGAGGGTCTCGTGCGCTACTGCGATTAGGCCCATCTCCCAGTTCCTGGCCGCACGCCGCCACCAGGCGTCCGAGGCGCAGGCGCGCGCCTCACGCAGAACCTCTGCGAAAGCTTGATGAAGCGGCTGGTTAGCGCGCGGTACCGTCTCTCCGCCAGTGCGCACGATCTCCAGGAACGGCGTGATGGCGTTGACACACCTGCCAACGGAGGCCGACTCATCAATCTGGTCGTCCAAAAGGATCGTGACGGCCATCAGCTTGCCCACCAAATCCATGCCGCGTCCGGGGTCGGCATGCGGGTAGCTGTTGCCCACGAATCGAGCGGTGTCCCACATGCAGTACCAGGCGAACGCTTCCTCTGAGCCCGTCAGTCCCCGGTCTTTGACCCACTGCTGCACACGTCGGCCGCTGGCTTCTACAGCCGCGGCCGGGTGAGGGCGGAAGCGTAACTCGGAGACATCAATCGTCTTGGCATAGAGCATTGACCACCACCGGGTTTTGATCTCCCACAGAGGCTGACGGCTGCGGTCGCCATCGGATCGGCAGGCGCACGGAGAGGCTGGATACGTTCACTACAGCGGCAACAGCGGACAGCAACCACCCTCTGACTACAGAAAAGGCGTGAACGCGTTGAATCCTTGTGTCGGCGTACTCATTGAAGTTAAGGAGTACGCCGACAGTTACGGCCGACAGGTTTTCCAAGATCGGCTGACACGGTGGCCGGAAAGCCAACCTGCAGAAGGTGCCCGGCGGGATCAGCCCGCCCCACCACCAGGAGGACTCCGTGGCCAGCACTGCCGACGAGCCGGAACAGACCCCCTCCGTAGACCCCTCCATCACCCCCTCCGTGCCCCGACGCCAAGAGCCGGACGTTTCCGCAGGTCACACCCGGCGGTCAGGGGGTCGGCGCGTTCGCCTTCTCGCCGACCACGTTGGGGGTGCCGAGCGCTTCGGCGATCCGGTCCGCCGCCGCGCCGCCGGAGACCGGCGGAGAGGGCATCGCTGCCCGGATGGTGTCGGCGTCCAGCGCCTCCACAGCGGCCCGGCACCACTGCCAAGAAGACACGTCCGGGTCCGGGATGAGCCCGGTGTGCCGGGCCCAACTGGAAGGTGGCTGCGGGCACCTTCAGGCGCTTGGCGGCCTGGCCCTCGTCGTACTCGGTTCGTCGCATGAGATCACCTCTCGGACTGGCCATGACAGAACACATGAGATTCTGTCAATGGGAGCTGCAGTCAGGGGAGTTGGGCGCGCGCAGCTTGAACTGCGCCCGCGTACGCGAGGGAAAATCACCCGCCCGGACGCCACTGCGATCGCCGACCGAGCCGCCATCGCCGGCGTTCTCGAGGAGGTGAAGGGCGACGGGCCCACCCGGCTCCTGTGCCACGCCGTCGGCACCATCGGTGCCCGAAGCACGCCCGGGGGCGGCCGGTGTTTCCACTGCGACGGCACGAGGCTTGCCCGGCCGCTGTGGGAGTCGGCCTCATCTGCTGGGCAAGCCCAAGGGGAGCCTGGGCAAGTCGCGCCCGAACAGCGGCTTGCCCACCCTGGCCGGGCGCGCTGAGGTGATTGCGCCTGACCAGTCGCCCCGGCCGGTGCCAACACCCAGGAGGGCATGATGCGAACCTTCGAGTCAGGGGAGACGGTCGTACGGCGCCACGTACACGGCTCAGGCCGGGTGTGGAGCGAGCACGCGCGCGTCGTCGCCGACCCCAGCGAGGCCCTGGTGGCCGCCTGCCCGCCGGGAGCCGAGACTCGCTGGCCCGCGCTGTACGTCAGGGCCCGCGCGGAGGGCAACCGGGCGGTGCGCAAGGAGGCGTTCGACGCGATGGCGACCGGCACGTGGGTGCTCGCAGACGCGGTGTGGCAGGAGACCGAGCTGCTGCTGTGAAAGCCGCCGGCGGCCTGGTTCAGCATCAACGCCTTCTACACGAGCGGCGGGCTGCGGAACTGGTATGTGAACTTCGCCTCGGGACCGCCTGGACGAGTGATCGCCGTAGGCGAGCTGCTCGCCGCCGGTCGCGTCGGTGCGGCCGGGCCCGTAGACAGAGAGGGCAGCCTGCGGTCCGATGACAGGACGGGGCCCTACGGCTGCTGCCGCTTTCGCCGGGGCCTGTGCTACTCCGAGCGCGCGGGCTCCGGCGAACCCCCCGAGCCTGCCCGGGTCGCGCCGTGCGCAGCGCCGTCGTAGACAGAAGCCATGAGTGAGGAGAAGACGTCGTGGCATCCCAGTGAGATCGTGCCCGCCACTACAACAGCTGTTGCCCATCGCCGGGTTGACTGTCGTCAACCCGGCACCTGTTGCGGCTGTGGCCCAAGCGCCAGGCCAGAACTGGCGATGGAATTCCACGGCTCGCCCTACGGGAAGATCTGGCAGGACAACCGGTGCCTGACCGCGAGCCCGAACAGCTCCGCCGTCACCACCACCCCCTGCTGACTAAGAGTTGTCCCGCAACTGATCTCGGCCTGAAGGTGGTTGGTCAGGACTGGGTCCTGGGGGGCCACGGGAGCGCTCCGCCGCCACGGTCGCATCGTTCTCGTGGACTGTTCGGCTTGATCACTTGGTGTCCAAGGCGGCCCAGGATGCGACGGTGGAGACGGGCGGATCGGCCCTGGGGAAATGAGCGGCAGGATCCCCCTGGTACGCGGCACGGTGCGCCGATGTCGAAGATCAAGAAGTTCCAAGTCACCTTTGACTGCGCAGAACCTGAGCGCCTCGCTCTGTGAAGTGTTGGGGTACGTCATACCGCCGCCACCGGAGGGGTTCACTACTTGGGACGATCACAACCGCACCCTGTGCCTCCTGAAAAGCAGGGATCACGGTTCGCCTGCAGTGATCCCTCAGGCGTGGGCCCGCGCCTGTACTTCCAGCGCGTCCCCGAAGGAAAAATCGTTAAAAATCGGGTGCATCTCGATGTCCGGGTCGGCACCGGGCTCATGGGGGACGAGCGCCTCGCCGCGCTCGAAGCCGAGTGCGCACGACTGGTCGCGCTCGGCGCAACCCCCACGTGCAGACGCTGTACGCCGATGAAGAAAATGAGTCGTGCATCCCGATGCTGGACATCGAGGGCAACGAGTTCTGTATCGACTGAACGTTCTCCGTGCCGGGGAGGTGGGGAGCCACCTCCCCTGGGCCTCTCTGGTCTCGTATGGGGCGGGAGTTATCCCGCGAGGGCGAGGTTGTGCAGCCGGGCGGTGCCGAGCATGGCGGTGTGAACGCCGTCGCCTTTCAGACGGCAGTCACGAACGTGGGAGGTGTTGTGTTTCTCTTTCCAAGCTGGCAGTTCGGTCTGGCCGCGTTCACGGCGGTGCGGAATGAGCAGGCCGGTGCCCCGATAGCAGCCGTCCGCGATGACCGTGGCCCGGCCGACGGCGGCCTTCGCACACGCCTTGCAGTCATTGCGGTTGCCGGGCAGCGGCCGGCCGACGGCGACGACGAGTTGGGAGTCGGCGTCGATGACGACCTGGTGGTTGGTGGAGTACCGGTAGTTCTTCGACTGCTCCGCGATGGTGTGGTCGCGGGTCGGGACCAGGGTGCCGTCCACGATCAGCACGGCGTCCTTGCGGAACCTTCTGCGTTGCTGGAGCGCGAGCGACGGCCCGAGGTGGTCGATGACACGGTCGGCGCCGACTTCGACACCCCGAACAGCGGGGCCAGTTGGCGCAGGGTCAGTTTCGTGCGCCAGTACGCGGCCACCAGCAGCACCCGGTCCTCCAGCGGCAGGCTCCACGTCCGGCCCTTGCCGGCCCGGCTCTGCATCCTCACGCCGCAACGCGTTGACGAGCTTGCTGAACTGACGTGCGCTCAGCCCGGTGAACGGGGCTATCCAAGAGGGCTCCGACGCCGTGATCACACCAGACACGACAAGATCATCTCACCCGTGACCAGCAGCTACGGGACAGCTCTTAGGTAAGGATTGTTGACTGATGAGGAGACCGTCACGTAGGGCGCGCGAGAGAATCCAGTCGCTACCGTGCACGAGAGTCCTTGGTCTGCGGGCACCGGGCGGGGTCGCAGGTGCCGGGACGTCATCGCGAGGTAAGCTCCTCGATAAAGGCACTGAGGCCGCTGAAAAATCTTGCGATAGTGGCACCGACAGCCAGGACGGCGTGAGCCAATTCTGTAGGTGCTGTGGCGATTATGTACAACAGTATGATGAGGGCGATCCAGAAAACCAGACTATGCGGGCGGGAGAACATGAGCGTCCCCTCTTGGTTGGGCGTTACGAACCAATGAATACTCGGAGTTTATTCATTCGTGACTCGCCAGCAGAAGACAGGCAGGGAAAGCCATGGTTGGTCGGTTTCACCTACGAGATGGCTGATGCATTGTATTGCGATCTCGCCAAGATTAGTCGGCCCTCATGGTGTGGCATTTTGTGGCTCCTCGGCTTCTGTTTACGCACAGGCCGCAGGTCCAGCGTTGCGAACCGTTCATGTGACTTCTCTCCATCTGACCAGCTCGGCTCGAGGGTGTCTACCATGATATCGCTGCAGCGCATGCACGTGTTGAACGCATACCGCCAAGCACTGGAAAAAGCAAAGCGTGCACTTCGGTGTGCTTCTCGCTGGTTGACTGCGACGCCTGGATCAACTCCAGGCGCGTTTCCTTCTTAACGTGGAAGCGCTGAGCCGAGGAATCCATTCAGGTGCAGTAGTCCCGAGACCAAGGCGGCGTCAGTAGTCATGTCGTTCTCCCTACGGAGGGGCAGTGCAGGGGCGTCGTATGTCTGCAACTCAAAGGACGGAATGGGGCCACCGCGGGAGGTCAGCGGACATTGACGCTTTACCGGCTTACTACCGGCAGCACTGTTTGCGATTTCTGACTACCGGGACAGTGAAGAGCACTGGCACCGGTGAAGGGCGCTGGACATTCGCACACATAAACGTCCATAACACAGGCTGAAACGCTTTTTCACGGACGCCGGCTCACTTAGCGGTGTCGGTCCGGACCGCTCAAGGGGAGATTTTCCCTTATGGACTAGGCAGCCTTGCTGCCGGTCGCCCTTATGAAACCTGACCGGACATCGGCTCGAGCCAGTGCGGAGGACCTTGGAGCGCGGTGATGAAATTGCACCTTCTGCGGCAGGCCCAGAGCCGCGTAGTGCACGTCGCGGTTGTCCTCGAAGTCGGCGGACAGGTCGTCCCCGGGTTGTGCCATCGGTTCGCCCCACCGCCCAGAGCTCCCGTCGGTACAACGCGTCCCGCAGCGCCACCAGGACACACAGCTCTACAGGTTCCCTCGACACGACCCTTTGTCGTCCATCACCGTCGCCCGCCACTGACCGGGGACCACATCCTCCAGCGGCACCGTCTCCGCCGGGTCGAAGAACGCCCCCTCCTGCAGCGGGTGCTTCATGCACCACTTCAACAGGTCGATCGCGTCCATCACCGGCCGATAGGCGGTGTTGTTGCACTTCAACGTCAGGGCCTTCAGCAGCGGCGACAGCATCCGCCGCCAGTGCGCTGAGTACAACAATCGCAGTGCCGTGCGGAGCCGGACCTTGTCGTGGCTGCGTTACCCGCGACCTTGGCCAGAGCCTTGAGCGTCTTCTCCCCGCCGACCACCGGAAAGATCACCCGCCGCACCGTGCCGGGACCGCTTCAAGCGCGCCGCCTTCGCGACACGCAGCAGCGCCTACCGCGGACCTTCCTCAGCTCAGCGTTCAGCTCCTTGCGACCGCTCCGCACGGGAGTTGATCTTCAGCACGAGCTGATGAACAGGTCCACCAGCGAATCGGAGGTCTCCGTCTGCCGGACATCGGTCCCGGGACTGGTCGCTCGCTTGTTGAGGTATCGCCTATTCAATTCCTGCGGAGGAGTTCAGTCACTCCTTGTGTCCTCGCTCTCCGATGCGGCTGTGATGCGGCGACGACAGAGATATGCTGAGGTGAGATGCGGCTTGTGGAAGGCAGTTTTTTACCGAGCTCGCCGTTTGTACAAAGCGATAAGTGCGGCGGCGTATCCCGCCCTGTTTATACGAGTGTCTTGCAGCCGGTTGTGGTTATGGACGGCGAGCTGACGTTGAGCCATGTCGGTAAGCACTCCGCTGGCTTCTCTCGGACTCTGGGAGAGGCCGTCGAGAACTGTGAGCGCGTGCAGCGCCAACTGCTCCCGTGAGATGCTGTCGTACATGAGTTCAGTAAGGATGTCTTGCAGAACATCCCGGATAGTGTCCGCCATTTTCAGACGAGGGTAAATGCAGCGAACGGTACCCTCCAGATTGGCGATTGATTTCCCTATCATGGAAATGTTGGGAGACGTCTGTATTCCTCGACGGGTGGAGAAAACCAGCACGCTGGTCAAAGCTACCCCGAAGTTCAGCTTCTCCAAGGAGGCGTCCGTCACATGAGGCACGAACCGCGCTATATCTGAGATGAATCCCCCGACGTCACTCCAGGGCAGCGTGGTGCCGAGCTGCATCCAGGACCGCGCAAGAGCTGGTCCGTCGTTGTGAGCCATGGCAACCATGGCTCCCAGTACTGCAGCGCTCGTACTGCGGTCCAGTCGGCCGACCATGCCCCAGTCAATTATATGAGCCCTGCCGTTCGGGCTGATCAGTACGTTGCCCGGATGCGGGTCAGCGTGAAAAACGCGGTCAGTGAAGTAACTCTTCATTACGTAGGCCATCAGTTCCTTGGCCATTTTTTTCCGCTGCTTGGTGCTTAACTCATGTTCTTTCAGGCGGTTGGCGGACTGGCCATCGGCCAACGTTTGGATCAAAACGCGGGGAGTGGCTAGAATCGGCTTTGGCACCTTGATGGTCTTGTACTCGCGAGCCGTCTTTCTGGCGTCCTTCATGTTGTCGGCTTCTCGAGTGAAGTCCAACTCGTCCGCCATGGCGCGAAATACGACGTCGAGCATGGCCGCGGTATCGATGACTTCGTTGAAGCGGGGTGCCCCGCGCCCGATCACTTTGGCAACGCGGCGTAGGACCTGCATGTCACCGAGAACGGATTCGATGGATCCGGGTCGTTGAATTTTGACTACGCAGGGAGTGCCGTCCCTGCGGGTGGCACGGTACACCTGCGCCAGAGAAGCCGCCCCCAATGGCTGCTCGGTCTCGAAAGAGCTGAAGGAGGCAGGCCAGTCAGCGCCGAGCTCCTTCTCCAGCACTGCCGCGAATTGGGCGAAGGGGTGGACCGTGACTTGGTCCGTCAGCAGCGCAAGCTCCTCACGAACATAGTCAGGTACAAAGTCGGGCCGAGTCGTGAGGATCTGACCGATCTTCACGTACAGAGGGCCCAGTTGTTCCAGCGCCAGGCGGATTGCTACGGCTCGTTGCTGCTCGGCGCTTACCTCTGCCGGCCCCCCCATACGCCGCGTCCACCGGCTCTTGACCGCCCGAGACGCCTCCTGGGCGCTGAGGCGGCCAAGAATGTGCAAGGCACGGCGCCCGCGCTGCTGAGCCACCTAGACTGCCCTCCTCGTCCGGCCTTCAGCGCAGTTGGCGCAGACGTAGGTGCCCTGCGCTCCGGTCACGCCTTGCCGCGCGACTGTGCCATCTCCCGGTCGTGCTTGATGTACCGGTCCAGCTGGACCGCCAGAGCTTCAATGGCCTCGTTGTTGCGCTTGGCCCACTTCCGCGCACTGGCCTTCTTGTTCCTCTTCTTCTTCCGGCCCGTGAGTGTCCGGCGCGTGACCCTGGTCATGTCGCGGCTCGCGTCATCGGTCCGGTCGAGCAAGTCGTCGATCAGGTTCTGCCTTCGCCTTCTTCTGGCCATGTCCGGTTATCTCCCGTCGATACAGAGTGAGTGGCACCCCCCGTCGAGACACACGCTGCTGGGTGCCAGGTCCAGAACACTCCACAGAGACGCGGCGGGTAAGAGGTTCGGGAGTCCTGGACGTGAACGCGTTGAACGATCAAGGGTGACGTTCGGCTGCAGCCGCCACAGCAGCACCGTGTGCAACTGGTCCCGCAGCCGGCCTTTTTCCGGGCGACCAGGCGCCCTTGGCAGGTCATGCCCGCGCGGGAGCCAACTCGCGTGCAGCTACCGCCATTGGGTATCGGTAGTCAGGACGCACATGTCAGGCCCGGCACCTGCGGACTGCCCTCGGCCTTCAAGGTCCTGACTTGGGACAGCACGGCGAACGACGGGACAGCACGGCGAACGAACACCGTTCAGCCCGGCACTATCCCATGACAACGTCTGACGGTTGCCTATACTCAGGGCCAGCGAGCGGACAAGCCAATGGTCGCATGAAAAACTTCCGCGCCTGCAGACAGTTATGGCAATCCGACCAGCTCCCTGACTGCCTGCGTATTTGAAAGTGACATCTCGGGTAGAACGCATGCTCAAATTGAGAATCGTTTCTCCCCTTGAAGGTCCGGTCGGAGGCGATCGAGATTAGGTCTACAGCGTGGCCGCCTATATAAGTGGTCCATGGACGATCCGTATCTCTATGCTGTCGTGTCCGGTTTTCTGACACGGCAGTCTCATTCAACATGCATCGGCGCTGCCGAAGAAGGTCTACCCACCGAGAAAAGCAAGTCCAATGTGGCGCTTGGCGGGCTTGAGGTTGCGGCGGCCGGGCATGTCGCATCTCGTCCGGCCGAATGAAAGCAGCACGAGGTCAGGTGAAGTACCCCGCCGGGCGCCAGGCCTCGGCGCAGGTGGAAGGTCGTTGGCCTCTGTTCCGCGCCGCCCCACTTCGTACGCCCTCTGTGCGCGCTGCCGTCAGGTGTTCTTGCTCCGCCGTCGTGCCCCGTCCCCGTGCTGGTCCTGGCACTGGATCGCAGCCCAATGCTGCCCGCTCAGAGGAGAGACGCGTGTTGAAGAGCCTGTGCGCGACGCAGGACTGCTGTGGCGTGCCGTTCATGCTGGTACGGGCGCAGGGTCCTTCGGAGCTGGTGGAAGGCTTGTGTAGCGTGTTCCGAGCGCAGACGGGCGTAGTGGTCGAGGAAGGTGTGCCAGTGCTGGCAGGCATTTTCCAGGTGCCCTGCGTGCAGCAGAGTTTCGGCTAAGCGAGCGTGGGTGATGGCGCTGGTGCGGTGCTGGTTTTCCGGGCGCGTATTGACCGCGGATACGAGCGCTTGTGTGGCCTGACGGGCTTCCCCCAAAACCAGGAATGTCTGGGCGCGCTGGTAGTCCAGGCCGGCTCTGGGATAGGCGGTAAAGGGGCCGGCAGGGCTGCTGGCGTGCTCGTGCGCCTTCTCGGCAGCCATCAAGTCGGCGAGAGCAGCGCGTCGGTGGTGCTGGTGGCACGCCTGGGCGAAGGCCCGCTGGCTCAAAAGGAAAGAGCGGGTGGCTGGCTGGGCGTGCGGTCCCGCGATGTCTACCGCCGCGTCGGCAAGCTCCCAAGCTTGCTGGGGATACCCCAGACACACGGCCTGCAGACTCATCGCGCGCAGGGTAACCGCGTAGAGGCTTGGCGCACCTGCTTCTTGCGCAACGCTGAGCGCGACGGTGTAGTACTGCTGCGCCAGGCCCGCCTGGCCTGCGTCGTTGGTCATGCGGGCCAGAATGTGGGTCAGCTGAGCAGCAGAGACGAACAGTTCACGGCGTACGTCCTGTGCCGCGGGAGCACTCAGAACGCTGCTGACGTCATCCGCGAGGTAGGCGGCCAGGGAAGAGCGTGCGTGGGCGCCGCCGTACTGTTCGGTGAGCTCGGCGAAGAGACGGACCATATCTTGCAGCCGCTCCACGTCAAGCGGCGTCGGCTGGAAGCCGGTCCCGCGTAATCGTGGTGGTGGCATCGGCTTGGTTTTCCATTCGAGAACGGACGTGGCAGTGGCCAGGTTGTAGACCGATGCGCTGAGCACCGCTCTGCGTACGGGGTCAGCTTCTGCGCGGCACAGGGACGCAAGGCGGTGCACGGCGTCACCCTTCTCGTGAGAGTGGTGTGATAAGGGGGCCAGTGTTTGTGGGGCTTGGAGGAGGCCTGTTTCTTCGGCGGAGATCAGGCGGTTGCAGCGGCGGCTGAGGGCTGCTGCGGCTAGATCAGCCACCGGCTGGCGCGGGCGGGAGCCGGTGAGCCAGTGCGCGACCGAAGTGCGGTCGTAGCGTAGCTTCAGCCCCTGGGCCGCCCCCAGGGTGTTGACCGCCCTTGCCAGCTCCGCCCCACTCCAACGGGCTTCGGCGAGCAGCGCGGCCAGGCGCTGGTTGGGTTCGTGGCGTGCCATAGATGGTTCTCCACCTCTCGTGGGTCCGCTGTGACAGGGCTTTCAACGCGCTCACGCAGCTGATGCGGTGGATCACGTTCACTCGCTGTCGGACGGGTATTCAACGGAACACCTGTCGGGCCCGGACTGTCCAGAGCCCCCCCACATGGGTGGCCAACGGGTTACCGATCTCGTCTGGGGAGGACCGTTGACATCGACGACATCCGCGCAACAGGCCGCTGACCTGGCACGCTTGGCGCTGGCGCGAGCGCGCGACCGTGTGACACCTGCCATGCGAGCGTGCACTCGACACCTGCCGCCGCAGATGGCGACTATGGCGGGATACCACTTTGGATGGCTGGACGTACACGGTCACGCGACCAAGGCTGCGGCCGGAAAGGCGCTTCGGCCGGCTCTGGCGTTCGCCTGTGCCGAGGCGGTAGGGGGCCGAGCGGACGATGCACTAGGGCCAGGTGTGGCGGTAGAGCTCGTGCATGCATTCTCCCTGATCCACGACGACATCATCGATCGTGACCAGATGCGCCGGCACCGTCCGACGGTGTGGAAGGCGTTCGGTGTTCCTGCCGCTCTCCTGGCCGGGGACGCGCTGCTGGCCGCGGCACATCTGGAACTCACCCGACCGTCCTGCCGTCGCCCAGCGGCTTGTGTGGAGGTACTCACGCAGGCCGTCCTGGAGTTGATCGAGGGTGAGGCCACAGACGTCGCCTTCGAGAAGCGCTGTGACGTCACCCTCGCTGAATACCGGGTGATGGCCGCCGGCAAGACGGGTGCACTGATAGCCGCCGCCTGTCAGTTAGGAGCACTCGCCGCAGGCGCTGGGCCCAAACGAGCCCAGCGCTTGGCCGGCTTCGGCCACCACCTCGGCATGGCCTTCCAGATTACCGATGATCTGCTGGGTATCTTCGGTGATCCGCAAACGACCGGGAAACCGGTCGGTGGTGATCTGGTAGCACGCAAGAAGACCTATCCCGTCCTCGCGGCACTGACAGCGCGCACTGCAGCCGCCCGTCAGCTGCGGGCCTTTTACGCCGCTGAGGGTGCGCCCCGGGCTGATGACGTCGGCCAAGCCGTCAGCCTGGTGGAACAGGCCGGAGGGGCTGATGCGGCGCGGGACGCCGTGCGCCAGGAGACGCAGCAGGCGCTGGCAATCCTGAGGGAGGCCGTCGACGTGAACACCGCAGCGTACCGGGACCTGACCGCGCTCGCTGACCTGATGAGCGCGCGCACTGCCTGACCCGGTCCAAGGAGCGGCCCGATCATGGATAGCCCTTCTCCACAGCTGTACCCGGTACACGCCCCACACCCTCGTCTGCGCAGCGATGAGGTCCTGCTACTCCGGCAGGCGCACCGTCTCCGTATCAGGCCGGTACAGCCGCGTGGTCCCCAACAACTCTCGGGGCCGCAGGACACGCAGATAACCGTTGCCCGCCTATTCGGCGGGCAGAAACCGCCCGCTGGGCTTGCTGTCGCAGCTACGGGAGCCGACGGAGGTACGGCCGCCTGCCCCAACGTGGATGAGGCCCGGCCTGGACTGCTACGGCCGCGTACGGTGCTGCTGCCTTCTCCCCGTTCTATTTGTGCCGCAGGGGAACGGACCGTCGACGACGCCGAAGCCCCCCTTGAGCAGAACACGGCGCCCGGCCTGCCGGTCCATGTGCGCAAGCAGATCGTCCACGACACGCATGTCGTGGACGATCTGCAACGGCACGGCACGGTGCACGTCGATGACCTCGCCCGCGTACCTGCCGGTGCTCGCGTCGTCTCCTCCGCCCACAGCGTCTATCCCCGAATACGCCCAGGGGATCAGCATCACGGAGTGAACGTCGTCAGCGGCACCTGCCGGCTGGTCACCAAGGCAAGCGCGCAAGCCCGCGGCTTCGCCGCCCGTGGTGAGACCACCCTGCTGACCGTCCACGCCGAGCACGAAGAGTTGGAAGGCACCTTCGGTGAAATCCCGCACAGCACGGGGCTGGGGGAACGCGTACCCTCATCGACCCACGCTGGGTACTCCCGGTATCCCAGGAACTCCTCCGACTGGCCGTGCGCCACCGCACCGTCATCACCCTCGAAGACAACACACGCCATGGAGGCATGGGCGCCGCCATCACCCGCGCTCTGAGCGACGCAGGCAGCAGGATTCCGGTCCGTACCCTCGGCGTGCCCGGCATGTTCATCCCCCAAGCACCCGCAGCAGCCTGTTCGCCCAGGCAGGCCTGGACTCGCACGGCATCGCCTGAGCAGTTCTTGGCGCTCGAACCAAACACCCTAACCAGCCAAGTACAGGAGGCATACGGTGACCCGGATCAATCTCGCACTGCCCGCCCGCGCTGACCAAAGGCGAAGACAAGTCTGTGCATGTGCCGTTGTTGATCCTGGGCCCCCTTCTCCAGGCTTCGCGAGCCCGTCCCAAGGACACGGGTGCCGCCTGATGCGGCACTCGGACGCCTGTGGGGACAGAACGACCCCAGAGCGGCCACGAAAGTGGACCTTCCCTTCCGCATCCATGGCGAGCATGTGCGCAACCCACTTCTTTCGTGCACACGCACACGGGCGGTCACGGTCACCCACACCGGTAAAAAGTTCGCGGACCTAGCTTGGGAACGACGCGGCGGTGCCATGTTTGTGGCAGTAACGGTGGCGCGCGTCGGCCCCTGCGGTCCGTAGACCACAGGGAGAGCTACCCACGGGTCACATCGACTTGGCCGGCTGCCGCCTGCAGGTCCTCACGGTGTTCCAGCGGGGATGCACGTGCTCTGGTAGCCAGAGCCGTCCTGTTCGCACCCGCCCTAGCGCTGGCCGCGCCGACAGCCGCAACTGCGGCAGAGCACGGAGATCCAGACGTTACCACCGCCTACCAATGCCACGATCTCGCAGTGAAAGGGGCCGAAGTCGTGGGGATGGGTTGCCGGGCGCCCAGCAGTTCCAAGGAGCAGGGTCCCATCGGCGGCATCTTCCTCATCACCTCACATCACGGCGAGGCATTCGTGTGCCAGATCCGGTACGCGGGCCTCCCGGACAAGGTCCATGGGTACACCTGCACGGATTGGCTACGAAAGTACTGAAGGCGCGTTTCGGCAGGTAGGCCAACAGTCTTGCTCATCTCCGTCGGCCTCGCGAGGTCTGCTCCATGCCCTGCCGGCCGACCCAGGAGGCTGCGCGCCAGCAGCCCTGTGTGCGCCGGCAGACCAAACACAATCGCGCGGGCTGGGCATAGCTGGCTTCCAGGCCGGTCTGTAAAGCGAGGCGGCCTTCGCATCAAGCGGCAACACACGTGACGGGTTCCCGCGAGAATTTTGACTCAACTGCCGCAACGATTGACGCAAGCACGACGAGCATGAGGGATCTCCAACACCACCCTTTCGCATCAGACGCGAGCGCACGGATGACACAGATGCGTGAACACGTTGAACGGTTGTGCGCTTGTGAATTCCCTGCTGGAGCGGTTTACCCGGCTCCAGGCACCTACTTCACACCAGCGACGGCAACTCTTCCTGCAGCTTCGTGGGGTAGCTCCATGAGTGACAGGGCAACTGCACGCGAGACGTTGCGCTGACCCGCCGCCCACGGATTCGTGGGAGTGATCGCCTGCGCCTCCGGAGCGACGCACCCAGCCTTTTTTCGTACGTTCAACGCGCTCACGTCCGGGGCACGTGGCCGCCGGTGCACGTTCTGGCCCTGGGGTAGACGCTTACTGCGTCCGCCTCCTGCTGCGGCCGGAGTGAGTATGGGCTTCTCGATTCGGACGGTGGCGCCTGCGGCCTCGTCGGCCCGAATTGCGCCTAGAGGCATCGCACCGTGCATGGCGTGGCGCCCCCGTCCCGCAACGTACTGGAGCGTCAAATGAATGAGGATCTGAAGAGCCGGGGGGCAGCTGTTGCCCCATGGGTAGGGGTGCCGAGCCCCGGTTCCCGCATCAGTGGACTGGGCGCTTACCGGCCCGCTGAGGTAGTGAACAACCAGAGTGCGTCCGCAGCGGCCGGAGTGAGTGCGCAGTGGATCTCAAGCCGGGTGGGTATCGAAGAACGCCGGCATGCCTCGGAGGCCGAGACTGTAGTGGCCATGGCCATCGCTGCGGGGAAGGAGGCATTGGCGGACTGCGGGGCCAGCACTGACGACATCGATGTGGTGATGCTGGCGACCTGTTCCATGCCCTCTCCTATGCCCAATGGGGCCGCGCAGGTCGCCGTCGGTATGGGGATTTCGGCTGTAGCCGGGTTCGATCTCAACGCCGCATGCTCAGGGTTTTGCCACGGGCTGGCAGTCGCCGACGGCTTGGTTCGGGCCGGGTCCGCGCGGGGAGTCCTGGTCATTGGCTCAGAGCGCATGACCGACTGGGTATCACCCGAGAACCGTGACACCGGCCCGATCTTCGCAGACGGGGCAGCAGCGGCACTGGTGGTCCCTTCTGCAGACACGTCGATCTTCCCTGTCGCGTGGGGAAGCGCCGGCGCACTGGCAGACCTGATTCAGATCCCGGGTCCGACAGGCCGGATGGAGATGGCCGGGCGCAAAGTCTTCCGTTGGGCCACCGCTGAGCTGACGGGTGTCATGCAGGCGGCTTGCGAGCGCGCGCGCCTGCGGCCGGCCGACCTACGGGCATTTGTCCCGCACCAGGCCAACCTACGTATCATCAACGCCCTGAGCCAGAGCCTGGACGCACCCAACGTGGTGACCGCCACCGACGTGATCAATGCTGGCAATACTTCGGCCGCCTCTGTCCCCCTCGCTCTGCACGCTCTGCGCCAGAGCGGCCAGGTGGACCGCGGTGATCCCGTCCTCCTCTTCGGGTTCGGCGCTGGTCTGTCCTATGCGGCACAAGTCGTTTTGTGCCCGTAGCCGAAACCGTATCGACTTCACAGCCCGATGAAAGGAGAGGCCCGTGCCCGCCAACCCCGACGCCCTGGTACAGGTTAAGAGCATCATCTCCCACCTCAGTGAGCGACCGGTCGAAGACATCAAGTCGGACGACAGGCTCCTGGAGGATCTCGGACTGGATTCCTTGACCATCACGGAGTTGGCCCAGCAACTCGAAAACGCTCTGGGCCATCCCATCGACGAAGACCTGCTCAACGTCGAGAACACCACAGTCGCCCGCTGCGCCGAAATAGCGCAGGACGCCTGACCCGCGCACGTGCAGGCGGGGCGCGCGAGGACTCCTCGGGTAGGGCCAGCGCAGGCACCTCCTACCTCCCCCTACGCGTCGTCGTGGCGCCGCCTGGCATAGGCCGTTCGCCGCCTGAGCTCCAACGAAAGGTCGACTATGTCCGCCGTACCCACCACCGGGCCGCAGCCCCGCGGACTCGGCGCGATTCTTACCTGCTCTGAGATCACCCTGAAGATTTTCTTGGCCACCAGGCCCGAGCGGGTCCATTGCCCGGCACCGCACCCAGCTCACCGACCGCACGTGACCACGCTCATGGACGGGGGTGGGAACGCCCATGGGACAGAACGCGGCTGACGCCGAACAGAGCGCCCACTTACGGAAAAGGATCCGATCCTGGCAGCGGGCTGCCCTGCCCGGATCCGGCACGGGGACGGCCCACGGGAAGGTCATTCTGCTCGGGGAACATGCCGTGGTCTACGGCGCGCCGGCCCTGGCTCTCCCAGTGCCAAGTTTGGGCTGCCGGGCCCGGGTCGCCTGTCGTTTTCCGGGCGAGGGCAGGGTGGTGGGTTTCCGCATGGTTCAGCTCCCTCCCGGTGTGCCGTCCGGCCCCTTCCTGCCACCACCACACATCACGGAGGGCCCCATTCCGGAGGGCCTGCACATGGTGGTGTCGGCGCTGCTGCGCCGGGCCGAGCTGCAGGTGCTGCCGGGCGTGGACATCCTGTTGGAAAGCGGGGTCCCGCCCGCTCGTGGACTCGGCTCCAGTGCCGCCTGCGCTCGCGCGGTGACCCACGCTCTCGATGATCTGCTGGGGTTGCAGTTGAGCTCCGAGGCGGTCTTCGAATGTGTGCAGTCGTCCGAGACGGCAGTGCACGGCCAGGCAAGCGGCATTGATGCTCTGGCCACCGGAAGTCGCCGGCCGGTACTGCTCGCCGGTGGGCACGTCAGTACCCCCGCGGTGGGTGCTGACGGTTGGATCGTCGTAGTGGACAGCGGCAGTGGAGCCTCCACGAAGGAGGCCGTCGCAATGCTGCGCGATTCCTTCGCGGCCCACCCCGGCAGCCGCGAGAGATTCCTCGACCACTCGACAGCGCTGACCCTCGCCGGCCTGCGGTCTATGGCAGGGGGTCGCCTTGCAGAGCTGGGGCGCCGGCTCACGGACTGTCACCAGCTCCTCGCCGGTCTCGGCCTCACCACGGAGCGGACCGACAGCCTCGTGGACGCCGCCCTTACCGGGGGCGCGCTGGGCGCGAAGATGAGTGGTGGAGGACTCGGCGGGTGCGTCATCGCCCTGGCAGCCACCGAACCGGAAGCGGACGCCCTGGCAGCCCTGCTTCTGCGAGAGCACGGTGTGCGCTGCTGGACCACGCGGCTGGTGAGGGAGGCGGAGCATGCCGGGACCTGACGTAGTCACCGCGGTGGCCTACCCCAACATCGCGCTGGTCAAGTACTGGGGCAAGCGGGATGAGCGCCTCGTCCTGCCGTGCGCGGACAGCCTGTCGATGACGCTCGATGTCTTCCCGACCACCACCCATGTCCAACTCACCCCGCACGCGCAGGACATCGTGATCGTTGACGGCGTCACGGCACAAGGGGAGATGGCGCGGCGCATCACCAGCTTTCTCGATCTTGTACGGAAGCGTGCGCGCAGCAAGCGGTGCGCCAGGGTGGAGACGCGGAACACCGTTCCCGTCGGGGCGGGTCTGGCTTCCTCCGCCAGCGGGTTTGCGGCCCTCGCCCTGGCCGCTGCCACCGCCTACGGGCTGCCGACCGAGCCAAAAGAGCTTTCCCGCCTGGCGCGCCGAGGATCCGGGTCTGCCGCCCGCTCGGTGTTCGGGGGTTTCGTCATCTGGCACGCCGGCTCACCCGATGCCCCAGATCCTGACCGCTCCTCCTACGCCGAGCCCCTCACCAGCGCGTGCACGGACCTTGCGCTGGTGGCCGTCCTGGTCGACACCGGGCCCAAGCCGATCCCCAGCCGCGAGGCCATGCGACGCACCGTGGCCACCTCTCCCCTCTTCCCTGACTGGCTCATGCAGACCCGTCACGACATGACGGTGATGCGCCGGGCACTGGCACAGGGCGATATCACCACTGTGGGGGAGATCGCAGAACGTAACGCCCTCGGCATGCACGAGACCATGGCGGGCGCCGTCCCGCCCGTGCGTTACCTGACCCCTGCCTCTCACCGGGTGCTTGAGGAGGTCTGCCGACTGCGCGATCAGGGGGTGGGGGCCTGGGCGACGGTGGATGCCGGGCCCAACATCAAGGTGCTGTGCAGCGGTGGCGATGCCGAACAGGTCGCGGTGCGACTGCGCGAACTGTCCCGCCGCCCGGCGGTGGTGGCGCGCAGTGGGCCCGGCGCGGCCCTGTATGGGACGCAACGGTGACGACGCGGCCGCCGGTTGCGTGCAGCGCGCCGGGCAAGCTTCTGGTCGCCGGTGAGTACGCCGTTCTCGAGCCGGGACAGCCCTCGATCGCGGTGTCCGTGGACCGGTTCGTCACGGTCGAGGTCGCGCCGTCTCCCGGTGGGCAGGTGGTATTCGACACCGACCTGCTGCCGCACGAGGTGCCGATGCTGCGTACCGCCACCGGTCTGCAGGCCAACCGTGCAGAGGACACCCGTCACCACAGCGGGGCTCTGGCGTATCTAATCTCTGCCGTCGAAGTCGTCGATCAGTTGCGCCTCCATCTGGGACAAGCGTCCCTTCCCTTGCGCCTGACCGTCCGCAGCACACTGCACGAACGGGGCACGAAGATCGGTCTGGGGTCGAGCGGAGCGGTAACGGTCGCAGCTATCGCCGCCCTGGCCGACTACCACTCGATTCCGATGTCGCCCGAGCTGCGGTTCCGGCTCGCCTTGCTGGCGAGCATCCGCGTGGATCCCAAGCCCTCCGGCGCTGACCTCGCGGCCAGTACCTGGGGCGGCTGGGTCCTTTACCGCGCCCCGGACCGCGACCGGCTGCTGTGCCGGCTAAGCAAGGAGGGCGTGGCACGCACGCTGCAGGCCCCGTGGCCTCGGCTGTCGATACGCCCGTTGCCGCCGCCGTCCACGCTACTGCTGTACGCAGGATGGAGCGGCATACCATCCTCCACCTCCGCACGTATCGGCAGGCTGTCGAGCACCGCGTGGTGGCACAGCGCAGCCCATAACCGGTTCTTGAAAGGCAGCGCGCGGTGTGTGACAGCTATGGCCGAGGCTCTCGAAAAGGACACCCCGAGCAAGGTACTCGCTGCCATCCGCAGCACACGCCGTCTCCTCGCCGCCCTCGACCAGGACACAGGACTTGGCGTCTTCACGCCCCAGCTGACGGCGCTGTACAGCGCCGCGGAGGCGTGCGGAGGCGCAGGCAAACCCTCAGGAGCGGGTGGCGGGGACTGCGGTATCGCCTTGCTCCCCAAGACCGCCGACATCCGCGCTCTGCACACGCAGTGGGCAGCAGCCGGTGTCACCGCCCTGCCGCTGCGCGTCACCGATCCTGTCCACACCGAGCACCGCCTTTTGCGGGCCGGACCGGATATCGCACAGAGGGGGTCGTTGCCCGCACCCTCGTCGCAGACCAAGGAGAGCTCTGATGACCGGATCGCGTAAGGATGACCACGTGCGGCTCGCCGTCGCCCAGCACGAGACCTCCGGGACGGCCCTTGGCAGAACGTCCTTGATGGCCAGCCAGTTCGACGAGGTGCACTTTGTCCACCACGCTCTGGCCGGCACCGACCGCGAGCGCGTCTCGCTGCGTACCCGGTTCGGTGGGCTGGACTGGCCTCTCCCCCTCTACATCAACGCGATGACCGGTGGCACGCCCAAGACTGGTGAGATCAACCAGGGCCTGGCGATCGCGGCCCGCGAGACCGGCATCCCCATCGCGTCCGGGTCGATGAGCCCCTACCTCAAGGATGCCTCAACCGCTGCGACCTTCACGCCGCTGCGCGAACTCAACCCCCACGGCTTTGTGATGGCGAACGTCAACACCAACGCCACCGTGGAACAGGCCCGTCGGGCCGTCACCCTCTTGAAGGCCGACGCACTGCAGATCCACCTCAACTCGGTGCAAGAAACCGTCATGCCTGAGGGAGACCGCTCCTTCGGTCACTGGCCTGCCGCAATCGAGAGCATCACCGCGGCCGTCGATGTTCCGGTGATCGTCAAAGAGGTCGGCTTCGGCCTCAGCGGCCAAACCGTCACCCAACTGGCGTCCCTGGGCGTCGATGTCGCGGACGTGGCCGGACGGGGAGGAACCAACTTCGCCCGAATCGAAAACGGACGCCGCCCCCACAGCGACTACTTTTACCTGGAGGACTGGGGCCTGAGCACCCCCGCAGCGCTCCTTGACGCACGCGGCCACGGATTGCCCTTACTGGCCTCCGGTGGCGTCCGCCACCCGCTCGACGTCGCCCGGGCTCTCGCCCTGGGAGCCCACGCCGCCGGTGTTTCCGGAATCTTCCTCACCACCCTGATCACCGGCGGAATCGACGCCCTCATCCAGCAGATCACCACATGGCTGGAGCACCTCACCTCCCTCATGACTCTTCTGGGAGCCCGCACCCCGGCCGCACTGACCGGCTGCGATGTGGTGATCACCGGCTCACTGCACCAGTTCTGTCACACCCACCACATCGGTCTCACCAAGTCCCAAGGAGAGCAACCGTGACCCTCCAGCCTCCACCGACCAAGCCACCCGCTCCTAGCGCGGTATCCGCAGCACGCGTCCCCCTGCGCTGGGTGGGCCCGCTGCGCGTCTCCGGCAACGCGGCCACCACCGAGACGGAGGTGCCCCTGGCCACCTACGAGAGTCCCCTGTGGCCGTCGGTGGCCCGTGGTGCACGCATCTCCATGACTGTCGAGGAAGGCATCAAGGCCACACTCGTCGACGAGCGAATGACCCGCTCCGTCCTCGTCGAAGCCGACAGTGCCGAAACTGCCTTCGCCGCGGCCCACGCCGTCCACAGCCGCCTCGAAGAACTGCGTGTGGTCACCCGTAGCACCAGCCGGTACGCCGAACTCCTCGGCGTGCGTGACGAAATCGCCGGTCCCCTGCTCTTTCTGCGCTTCGAGTTCAGCACAGGAGACGCCGCCGGACACAACATGGCCACCCTCGCTGCCGACGCCCTCCTCGGTCACCTCCTCGCTCACGTGCCCGGCATCCGCTACGGGTCCATCTCCGCCAACTACTGCACCGACAAGAAGGCCACCGCCATCAACGGCATTCTGGGCCGCGGAAGGAACGTGACCGCGGAAATCCTCATCCCCCAGCACACCGTCGCGCAGAGCCTGCACACCACGGCCGCGAAAATCGCTCGCCTCAACACACACAAGAACCTGGTCGGCACACTCCTCGCCGGAGGCATCCGCTCCGCCAACGCCCACTACGCGAACATGCTGCTCGCCTTCTACCTTGCCACCGGCCAGGACGCCGCCAACATCGTGGAAGGCTCCCAGGGCGTCACCTTCGCCGAAGACCGCGACGGCGACCTCTACTTCTCCTGCACCCTGCCCAATCTCATCGTCGGCACCATCGGCAACGGCAAAGCCCTCGACTTCGTCGAAGAGACGCTCAGGGCACTCGGCTGCCGCAAGGACCGCCCCGTGGGCCACAACGCACGCCGCCTCGCCGCCTTGGCCGCAGCCACTGTTCTCTGCGGCGAACTGTCCCTGCTCGCCGCCCAGACCAACCCGGGCGAACTCATGAGGGCCCATACCCGCTTCGAACGCGGCAACGGAGACCGTCATGCCTCCTGACCTCCCCGTAGGCATCCACGACCTGTCCTTCGCAACCAGCAGCCTCGTCCTCACCCACACTGAACTCAGCAAGCACACCGGCGCCAACGTGGCCAAGTACCACACCGGCATCGGCCAGAAGGCCATGAGCGTGCCCGCCGCCGACGAAGACATCGTCACCATGGCCGCCGACGCAGCCGCACCGGTCATCACACGACACGGCACCGGCCGCATCCGCACACTCCTGTTCGCCACCGAGACCTCCATCGACCAGTCCAAAGCGGCAGGCGTCTACCTCCACTCCCTCCTGCGCCTTCCCTCAGCCATCCGCGTCGTCGAGCTCAAACAGGCCTGCTATTCGGGCACCGCGGCCCTCCAGTTCGCGGCCGCACTCGTGGCACGCAACCCCGAGGAACAGGTGCTGGTTCTCGCCAGTGACATCGCCTCCTACGACCTCGACAGCCCAGGAGAAGCAACCCAGGGTGCCGCCGCCGTAGCCATGCTCGTGTCAGCCAAACCGGCCCTCGTCGAGCTGTGCCCTGCCACCGGGCTACACACCGACGACATCGCGGACTTCTGGCGCCCCAACTACCGTTCCACCGCGGTCGTCGACGGCAAGAAGTCCGCAGCCGCGTACCTGGCAGCCGTTGACGGCGCCTGGCGCGACTACCAGGCCCGGGGCGGACTCCCGCTGGAGCAGCTGCGCACCGTCTGCTACCACCAGCCCTTCACCCGCATGGCATTCAAAGCCCACCAGCAACTCACCAACGCAGCCGGCATCAAAAGCAGCAACAAAGCCATCGAAAGCACAATCGCACCCACCACTCGCTACAACGAAACCATCGGCAACAGCTACACCGCCTCCCTATACCTCGCCCTGGCCGCCGTGCTGGACGGAAACGACACACTCGGCGAAGAAACGATCGGCTTCTTCAGCTACGGCTCGGGAAGTGTCGCTGAATTCTTCGCCGGCCGCGTCGTCCCCGGCTACGGCGACCGGCTCCGCACGCGCGCCCACCGCGAGACGATAGCCCGGCGCCGCCCCATCGACTACGCCGCCTACCTCAAGCTCCGCGAACATCCGCTCCCCCACGACGGGGGCATGCACCTGATTCCTCGGCAGACCCAGGGCAATTTCCGCCTTTGCGGAATCAGCAACCACCAGCGACTCTATGAGGTAGTCGGACCTCTCTCGGCGTGAAACGGGGAACAAGTAATGTTCCGGAACCCCGGATAACACGGTCAAAAACTAAGCCACCTACTGACGTTGCACTCGCGTTGCCGTAGGGGATGACGGTTGATCGTCCGCTGCGGTATCACCGTGGCATGCGGTATTCACAAGGGAGCGGGCTGACCGCCGAGCGGCAGCAGTTCCGCTAGGGGCTACGGCTCCAGGCGCGGCCCAACGATTCTTCCTGGCAGGCGAGCGTGGCGGCCGCCAAGAACCTGTGGGCCGCCATTCGGTGCGCACTGGTGACGGCGGACGTGCAAGAGAGCGGCGTGCTCTGCGGTCACAAGGACCGGTGTCGCTGCGGAGGCCGAGCCAGAAGTAGTTCGCGACATCTGTAGGTGGAGCTGGCCAAGGGGCCGGCCGCGCATGCGGCTGGGAGTATCAGCGCTGGAGGCTCGTGTCACCAAGATGATCGCCCGCAGCGGCTCGGTCGGCTTCTCCGCAGACGGCAAGGTCGTGTGGGCCCACGTCCACGGCCCTCTGGCGCACGAGGCCCCGGACGGTGGCCGCGGGGAGGAATGGCTGGTGATCAACGCCGTGGACAGCACGCTGCTGGCACGTGCCGTGACGGGGACGGCGGCGGGTTCCGTCCACGTTCCGCATCCGACCGGCCAGATGGGTCTGACCATCGGCGAAGGTCAGAATGGCTCCCCCTTGAGATGGGGGCGTTGGGACGGTTACGCCCTCGTGGTGGGCAGCTTCGGCGACGAGGATTGTGTCCTGCCGGCGGTGAGCCCTACCGGAGACCGCCTGCTCACCGTCACCCATGACCAGGACGTTCTCGCCGCTCATGAGGTCACTCGGCTCGGCAGTAGCCGAGGCTTCCTCGACGAGAACACCCTTGTCGTCGGGCCGTCGACAGCGACGAGGAATTCGGCACGGGTCGGCACTGGCTCGTCGACACGGCCCGCATGCGACTGATCGACCAGATTGCCTGCCCCTTCGAGGTGTGAGTCGGCTCTGATGCTGATCTTGTGACGGCCACAGCTGGCAGACATTAGCGATGCCCAGTCATGGTCGAGGATGATGCGGGGATGACTGATCAAGGCTCCGCCGCAATTCCGGCGCTGCTATTGTGCAGCGCGGAGTGAGGTCCGTTTGATCGGGCCCGCACCGGCTCCGGTCACAGAGCGGCTGGTGGGATCACCCCGGGGCACGGACGAAAGGCCGTTGCCGATCCATATTGCAGTCCGCCTTGGAGGAGAGGCCCTGTACCTTGGCACTGCCAAGGTGAGCCAGACTGGCACATCCGACGGCGTTCTCACAGACTGCGAACTGCGCTTCGAAGCACCCTTGAGTCGACAACTCCTCAACCGCGTACGCCCACCGCTTCCCGCCGTGGACTTGCCGGGCCTGGGGTGGCTCGGGAACGTGAACGGTGACCGTTCGATAGCGCTGGAACAGTTCATCACCGGCTGGTATCCAGACGCAGACGCCACCGAACCATCTGCCACCTGCTCTCCGTCGTATCTGCGGTGGACTGAGGCAGTTGTGCCGGTTCGGGAAGCAGCGGCCGGGTACCCTCGGAACCCAAAACAGCATCCTGCCCGAGTCAGACCTGCACACCGGCCATCTGGGGGAGATGCTTGTCTTCGGCGTCGAGAGCCAAGGAGACTTCTAATATCCATGTCCCTCGGCGTTGCGAAGGGCGCGGTCGGGCATGCGGTTCGCGAAGCCCAGCACCGCTTTGGCGATGGTGAAGAAGGACCGGTGGTCGGTCAGATCGAGGTGCGACTTCCATTCCAGCCATCCGACCTCGTCAGCGGCGCCGGCCCTGTACGCGGCGGTGGTGAGGGCTGCTTTTGGTCGAGACGCACGGCTGCCGTGGTCTGGTCATAATCAAGGGCCATTCGTGGCTGCACCACCCCTTCGCCGGTGGAACCAGAATGCCGGGTCGCGGGCGGCCATGGGGTCTGGAAGGCAAGGTGCCGGCATTTCCGCGGTAGTGGGGTTACCCAGACCTCCTCCCACCGATCCGGCCGAGGACCCTATCAAAGGCCCCCGTGACGGGTGCTGCCCTCTACTTGCGGCGGCAGGCAGTGGCAGTGGCCCCTTCCCGCGCCTGACCGACGGCTGACCCCATCGGTTTGGGGTGCAAGGCACATGCGAGGCTGTTCGCTCTGTTGCGGAAGTGGTGTTCGAGAGAGCGGGGGAGCGTATGCGGGATTGGGCATCGCGGCACCGTAAGTTGTGTGGAGCTTGGCCTGTGCGGGGCTCGTACTGGTCGCCGTCGGGTTCTCGGTTCGGGCGCCGGTGAAGGACTGGTGGCTGGCACGTGAGGCGTGCGGGGGCGCGCTGCCCAGTGGTGACCTGAAGAGGCTACGGGCGGACGGGCGGCTCGGTTTACAACGGGAGTCCTTCGACGAGGACCTCGGCGAGTACCACTGCGTGCTGACGGACGACGCGGACAAGGTCGTGATCGCGGTGGACGCCTATCCGCCCGGAGCGGCCCGCGACGAGGAGTTGCGGTTCGTCGGGGACTACTATCCGCCGCACGCTGTGTTGCCGGGCGGTCTGCCCGGATTCGAAGACCAGCACAGTCGGGTCTTCCTCATGCCCGAGTGCCCGGACGGCGTCAAGGACCCGCGCGGGGAAGACCATCGGCTGCTCGTGACGACATGGACCTACTTCGCGGAGAGCCGCGAGGAGGAGGCCGTCATGCTGCGGCTCGCGGTGCGGATGACGAACGAAGTGACCGCGAAGCTCGGTTGTGGTGGCGAGCCGCTGCCCGAACCGAAGGATGGTGCAGTCCCGGACACCGGCAGGTTCGTGCCCCGCGCGGAGGCGACGGGCACAGCCTGCCATGCGCTTTTGCCACCACGCGCGTCCCGGTGGAAGGACGCGACGGGGAGGTGCGCATCGCCATCGCGGAGGGCGGGATCGTCGGACGGTGCACCCTGCACGCGCCGAAGGAAGAGGACTCGTACCGCGGTGACCGGCGGGGCCGACCGCTCGTCGAACTCACCATGTGGCGCGGTGACTGGGGCACGAACATACGCGAGATGGGCTCCGGCCCCGACCCGCTGCCGATGGGCGACGCACCTGGAAGCCCGCACTGACCGAGCACAGAGCCTGGGCCGTCGCCCAGTGTGACGGCGAGAGCATCGGCTTCGCCGCGCACTGGGGCTACGGCAACCGCTCCCGCGAGGAGCGCGAGAAGGACCAGGTATACGAGCCTCCGACCGAGGCGATGCGACATGAGCGGCGTGTGCGGCTACGCGAGTACGTAGCCGCGTTCGCAAAGGACCAGGTCCGGCGTGGGCACTGCTCCGGGTTGGAACTGCCTGCGAGTCCGTGAGGCCCGTGCTTGTACTCGCCGGTAATGCGAGGCGTCGCGGTGGCCGACCCTCAGCGGAGGAGCGCAGTGCAACATGTGCACCCCTACCTCGTGCCGGCGCTCCAGGTGCGGCTACAGGCGACGCCGGATACGTCGCGGTGTGGCCCTCGTCGGCCTGCTTCCGGCGTCGCTGTTCGCCGGGCTGCCGGACCGGCACCGGGACCACAGGCGGGGCCTCCTGCCCCCTCCGCCTGGCGTCCAGATCGCAGATGGGGCGGAGCAAGCTGTTCCGTCCAGCGTTCCGGCGGGTAGGTTGGTGGATAGGTCCCCTTGGGGAGGCTGATTCGATGCCGTGGTTCGTATGGCTGCTCGCCGCCGCGGCGCTCGGTGTCGCGGAGTTCTTCACCCTGACGCTGGTTTTCGGGTTGCTGGCGGGCGCTGCGCTAGTTGCCGCTGTGGTCGCCGGCGTGGGCATCGGCCTTTTTGGCCAGCTCGTGGCCTTCGGGGTGACTGCGGCAGCGGGCCTCGTCCTCGTCCGTCCTGTCGCGCAGCGGCATATGGCACAGGCACCCCTCATCCGTGAGGGCAGCGATGCGCTGATCGGCAAGCGGGCCGAGGTCATGCAAGAGGTCACCGCGACCCGCGGCCTGATCAAGGTATCCGGCGAAGAATGGTCCGCCCGTGCCCTCGACGAGAGCCATGTGATCCCGGTAGGAGCGCTGGTGGATGTCATGGAGATCGAAGGCGTGACGGCTGTCGTCTACCCCCGTGAACTCCTTCCGTGAACGGCTGAACACATCCCAGCGGAGGAATTGTGGATCCGGTTGTCATCCCGATTCTTGTGGCGGCGATTGTTGTCGTCTTCCTCGTGGCCTCCACGGTGCGGATCGTTCCGCAGGCGCGGCGCTACAACATCGAGCGGTTCGGCCGGTATCGCCGGACGTTGCAACCCGGCCTGAACTTCGTCGTGCCGGTGGCGGACCGTGTCAACACCAAACTCGACGTGCGCGAGCAGGTGTATTCGTCCCAGCCCAAGCCGGTGATCACCGAGGACAACCTCGTGGTGAACATCGACACGGTGCTCTACTACCAGATCACCGATCCGCGGGCGGCGGCCTACGAGGTCGCTGACTACCTGCAGGCGATCGATCAGCTCACCGTGACCACGCTGCGGAACGTCATCGGCTCCATGGACCTGGAAGAGACGCTCACCTCACGTGAGGAGATCAACGCCCGGCTCCGCACCGTCCTCGACGACGCCACCGGCAAGTGGGGTATCCGGGTCAACCGCGTCGAGATCAAGGCCATCGATCCACCGCACACCATCAAAGAGGCGATGGAGAAGCAGATGCGGGCCGAGCGTGACAAGCGGGCGGCCATCCTGCACGCCGAAGGGGAGCGGCAGGCCAAGATCCTCACCGCGGAAGGCACGAAGCAGAAGGACATCCTGGAAGCACAGGGCGCGCAACAAGCCATGATCTTGCGGGCGGACGGCGAGGCGAAGGCGGTGGAGCGCGTCTTCCAGGCCGTCCATCGCAACAATGCCGACCCGAAGATCCTGGCCTACAAATACCTCGAGACGCTCCCTCATCTGGCGAAGAGCGACAACAACACGTTCTGGGTGATCCCGGGCGAGCTGACCGAGGCAGTTCGCGCCGTCACCCACGCATTCGGCGATCAGTCGACGATGGGGCTTCCCGCATCCGCGCAACCGGAGAAAGCAACCACGACCGATGTCGACGACGCGTCGGACGAAGGCGGGGCTCCGGAGCTTGAGCCAGGATCGCCGCTTTCGCTCGACGCTGCCGCAGCTGCCGATGAGGTTGCGAAGCAGGCCGCTGCCGTAGTGAGCGACGCGAAGGCCGAGGCCGAGGCCGCGAGGACACCCCAGGTGCCGGGCCGGGGGCAGAGGTCCGGCAATTGAGCGACGACAGCGAGGGCCGGGATCGTCAGTGTCGTCGAGCACATGTCGGGCCGCAGCAAGGTTTCTGATCGCGGGTTGCGGCGGCCGTGGGGGCAAGCCAGGGTGCCTACGCTCCGGCCGCGTAAGGGTGACCGCGCGTCTGAGCTGCAGGGTGCTGGGATAGAGCTCCCCTCCTGGGATCACTGAGCACGTGCGGATCAAACCGGGCATCCCGGCATCCGACTGACCACCGCCGGGGCCGGCACACACGTTGTCGGCTCCCGGCCACCCGGAAGGACACGCGTGGCGCTCCCGCCTCTCATTGCCGGTGTCTGGTACCTCGGGCTGTCTTCCTTCCTTGTCACACGTAGCGACACGGTTCCCCTCGGCGTACCGGTGTTCGCTCTCACGGGAGTAGTTCTGGTGATCGCGGGGATGCGCATGTCGACAGGCCGACCGTGGACGGTGAGCGCCGCACGGTGGGCCTCGTCAGTGGCTTTCTCCGTGGCCCTGGTGCCCGTGGTACTCCTGCCGGCCGTAAGCGTCTATTCGGGAGACGCCGTGCGCTTGGAGATGGCCTTCGCCGATGGTTTCGTCGCCCAGGCCGTGGTCGGAGCCGTCCCGGCCGTAGCCGTCCTCCTGCTCACCCGTGAGCGATCCAGGCCCACCGCTGACTGAGTTACGCGCCTCTCCACGGCGGCCGGCCCCGTTACGGCCATCGCTCCTGACTGCCGCCCAGACCGCCAGAGTGACGGTGGTCACTGACGCCCTTGGAGGGGTGCTGCGTAGGCTTGTGCCGTCGTCGCGGTGGGGTCCGGGAGAGCGGGCGAAGCCCTCCTCCAGTCGCCTGATGATGCGTCAGAAAAGTTGGCAAGTGGTCAGCATGAGTCCTGAAAAACCTGGAGAATGCTGCCCGCACATGCGACTCGTTGTAGGGTAGGAAAACCGCACTTGACCTGCAAAAACGCAGGCAGGGAGCCCATGTCCAGGAGTACCTCGATGATGCGCACCATGTTCAAGTCCAAGATCCATAGGGCCACCGTCACGCAGGCGGATCTCCATTACGTCGGCTCGGTCACGGTTGACGCCGACCTCATGGAGGCCGCCGATCTGCTGCCCGGTGAGCTGGTGCACATCGTTGACATCGACAACGGTGCCCGGCTGGAGACGTACGTCATCGAGGGCGAGCGCGGCTCGGGTGTCATCGGGATCAATGGCGCGGCCGCCCACCTCGTACACCCCGGGGATCTGGTGATTCTGATCAGCTACGCGCAGGTCGACGACGCCGAGGCCCGCTCGCTGGTGCCGCGTGTCGTCCATGTCGACGCGGCCAACCGGATCGTGGAGCTCGGCTCCGACGCGTCCGCGCCGGTGCCGGGCAGCGACACCGCGCGCAGCCCGCACGCCGTTCCGGCGCCGCGCGGCTGACCTCCCCGGCGTACCCCCGATGAGTGAGCCCGCCGTGCACGGGAAGGCGGAGCGGGAGAACGTGGAACACGCAACGCCCGACCACCCAGGGGAGCGCGCCATGACCAGCCCGAACCCGTACCCCGACCCCGTGCCGCCCGCGCCGACACCGCCGCCCGGACCGCCGGACCCGGTGCCGCCGACGCCCGTACCGCAGCCGGGCCCGCCGGGCCCCGAGCCGGGCCCCGCGCCCGGTCCCGTACCGACGCCGCCACCGCACCCCGGGCCGCCGCCTCCCGGCCCGGCTCCGGACCCGGTTCCCAAGCCGCCCGGCCCCGACCCGGTACCCGGACCGGAACCGGAGCCCGGCCCCGCCAGCTGAAGCCCGGCGCCAGGGGACCAGGGGCTCTGTCCGCCTCCACCTCCGAGCGGTCCCCGCCCCAGAGGGTGTGGAAGGCCCCCTCCCGGTCGGTCCGCCGGTAGGTGTGCGCCCCGAAGAAGTCCCGCTGCCCTTGCGTCAGGGCAGCGGGCAGCCGGGGTGTGCGCAGCGCGTCGTCGTGGGCGAGCGCCGCCGAGAACCCCGGCGTCGGCACGCCCCGCCGCGCCGCGGCCGCCGCCACCTCGCGCCAGCCGTCCTGGGCCGCACCGGCCTCCTCCGCGAACCGCTCGTCGGCCGGCAGGCTCACCAGCCCGGGCCGCGCCTCGTACGCGCCCCGGACCGGTCCAGGAACGCCGCCCGGACGATGCGGCCGGCCCGCCGCAGCGCCGTCACCGCGCCCAGGTCCACATCCCACCCGTACGCCTCGCCGCCCGCCCTCTTCGACGCGTACAGCGTCTGCTCCACGCGCTCCGCGAACCGGGCCGCCTCCTTCTCGCCCAGCGGCTCCGCCACCGGCCCCGGCAGCGTCCGCGCGACGCCTGACGTCGCCCGGCTCCAGCAGCGGCCCGAACTCCTGGATCACCGCGTCCGTCGGCTCCGCCCGCCTTCACCATGACGGCCGGCCGGCGCGGGCGCTCCAGCGCCGCGACGAACTCCTCGGCGGTCCTGGCGGCCACGGACGTGAGCCCCGTGCATTCGTAGCCGGCAGCGGGGTGCCTTCCCGTGACCCGTAGGGATACGCGCCGTGGGAGCGGGCTGTTCACCGCTCATCTGGCCGGCCGCTGTCGCGGGCACCGGCGCGCTGCGCCAAAAGGCGGCGCGCGACGGGCACTTGGCGACGAGCACGCCCCCTTGTCAGGCCCGTTCCCAGCCTCTAATTTGGGCGGGCTTCTGACCTGTGCAAGGGGGGACCACCCATGGCCGTACGCGGACGACACCGGCGGTATCAGCCGAGCCGTATCAACCGGGCATCGCTCACCGTCACCGCGAGCGGTGCCGGGATGGCTCTGCCGCTGATAGGGGCGGGTTCGGCGCACGCGGCGTCGGTGGACGTGTGGGAGAAGGTCGCCGCCTGCGAGTCCACCAACGACTGGCAGGTCAACACGGGCAACGGCTACTACGGCGGCCTCCAGTTCAGCCAGTCAACCTGGGAGGCGTACGGCGGCACGCGCTACGCGCCGCGGGCCGACCTCGCCACCAGGGACCAGCAGATCGCGATCGCCGAGAAGGTGCTCAAGGGGCAAGGCCCGAGCGCCTGGCCGACCTGCTCGGTGAAGGCGGGGCTCGCCCGTGGCGGCGACGCGCCCGACATTGCACCCCAGGGGCAGCCCACGACCACCGTGTCACCCCGCAAGGCCTCGGCCCCGGCCGCGACGCCCACCACCGTGCCCACGGTGCGCGAGAGTTACACGGTGGCGCGCGGCGACTCGCTGTCCCGTATCGCCGACGAAGAGAAGGTCAAGGGCGGCTGGGAGCGCCTGTACGCCGCCAACCGCACGGTCATCGGCAGTGACCCCGACCTGATCTTCCCGGGGCAGAGACTCACCCTGCGTACGACGACGGCGCCCCCCGCGGCCAAGCCGCCCACGGCCGCCCCGGCCCCGGCCAAGCCGCCCACCGCGCCGCCCAAGCCCGCCGCCCCACCGCGCACCGCCGGATTCAGCGCGCCCGTCGACGCCGGACCCAGCACCGCGTACCGCAAGGCCGGCTCCGGCTGGTCCAGCGGCTACCACACCGGCGTGGACTTCCCGGTCCCCACCGGCACCGCGGTGAAGGCCGTGGCCTCCGGCCGCGTCGTCTCCGCCGGGTGGGGCGGCGCGTACGGCTACCAGGTCGTCATCCGCCACCACGACGGCAGGTACAGCCAGTACGCGCACCTCTCCGCGCTCACCGTACGGGAAGGCCAGCAGGTCAACAGCGGCCAGCGGATCGCCCGTTCCGGTTCGACCGGCAACAGCACCGGACCGCATCTCCACTTCGAGGTCCGTACGGGACCGGGATACGGCTCCGACATCGACCCCCTCGCCTACCTCCGGGCGGGCGGCGTCCGGGTGTGACGGTACGGCCCTGAGCAGCCTCAGGGCCACACCGGATGAGGGCCACACCGGATCAGGGCCACACCGGATGAGGGCCACACCGCACCGCACGCGTCCACGCGATCACGGTGCTCGCCGGGGCGCGCCGGAAGGGCCCACCTGACGGCCGCCGCCCCCCGGCCCCGCCGCGGCCTTCGGCAGCACGAACGCGATCATCAGCGACCCTGGCGGCCGCACCAGGCGGCCGGCCCCGCAGGCGCCCTGCGCCCGTTTGGCGGCCGCGGCGTCCGCTGACGTAAAGTTCGGCTTTTGGAAGCTTTGAAAAGTAAACGCGGCAAACGAGTGATCGAGGAACGGCAACGGCCATGACGGTGACAGAAGAGAACCAGGCGTATGGGCCGGGAATCGACCCCGAGCGTCTGGCCGTCTGCCTGAGCGTCCTCGAAGAGCTGGACAAGCTGGACGTCGACCACCCGGATGCGATCGCCGTCCGGCGCGCCACGGCCGGGATCTACCGCTCCGTGAAGCAGCGCCGCCGCCAGGAGCGCCGGGCCGCCAAGACCGCCCACGACAAGGCGGTCACCGAGGCCACCGCCACCGGCTCCGCCGAGCGGATCGACGACGAGACGCAGGGCCTGCTGCCGTCCTCCTCCGTCGTCGGCGAGATCGCGGGCGTACTCCAGCGCCCCCGCTCCTGCTACATCTGCAAGACCCGGTACGTCGAGGTCGACGCCTTCTACCACCAGCTGTGCCAGAAGTGCGCCGCCGAGAACCGCGCCAAGCGCGATGCCCGCACCGACCTGACCGGCAGGCGCGCCCTGCTCACCGGTGGCCGCGCCAAGATCGGCATGTACATCGCGCTGCGGCTGCTCCGTGACGGCGCCCACACCACCATCACCACCCGGTTTCCCAACGACGCGATCCGCCGCTTCAAGGCCATGCCGGACAGTGACGAGTGGATCCACCGCCTGAAGATCGTGGGCATCGATCTGCGCGACCCGGCACAGGTCGTCGCGCTCGCCGACTCGGTCGCCGCCGAGGGTCCGCTGGACATCCTGATCAACAACGCCGCGCAGACCGTACGCCGCTCCCCGCAGGCGTACCGCGAGCTGGTGACCGCCGAGTCCGCCCCGCTGCCCGCGGGCGAGCTGCCGTCCGCCGAGGTCATCGGCACCTTCGGCAGCGGCGCAGTGGAGACCATGGCCGCGCTGCCCTCGGGGCTCGGCGGCGAGGGCCTCACCGCCCAGGACGTCACCGATCTCGCGCTGGTGAGCGGTTCGGCGTCCCTGGAGCGGATCGCCGCGGGCACCGCGATCGACGCCGGCGGCCTGGTGCCGGACCTGCACGACACCAACAGCTGGATCCAGACCGTCTCCGACGTCGACCCGGTCGAACTGCTCGAAGTCCAGCTGTGCAACTCCACCGCGCCGTTCATCCTGATCAGCCGGCTCCGCCGGTCGATGGCCGCGTCTTCGGCCAGGCGTACGTACGTGGTGAACGTCTCCGCCATGGAAGGGGTGTTCAGCCGCGGTTACAAGGGCGCCGGACACCCGCACACCAACATGGCCAAGGCCGCGCTCAACATGCTGACGCGCACCAGCGCCCAGGAGATGTTCGAGTCCGACCGCATCCTGATGACCGCGGTCGACACGGGCTGGATCACCGACGAGCGCCCGCACCCCGACAAGATGCGGCTCGCCGAGGCCGGCTTCCACGCCCCCCTGGACCTCATCGACGGCGCCGCCCGGGTCTACGACCCGATCGTGCGCGGCGAGATGGGCGAGGATCTGTACGGCTGCTTCCTCAAGGACTACGCGCCCGGCAAGTGGTGATGAGCCCGGTGCCCGGATGCACCCAGGGTGTCCGGATCCTGACTATGTGACGCGTTCCATCGAGCGGAAGCGTGCTCATTTGGTTAACCTGAAGCGAACGGTCCGCCGCCAGGGATCCACGAAACCTCTCACGGCGGACCCGGGGACAAGCCTGTCACCAAGGCTGCGGTCCCGCCCGAGTACCGGCGCCACCGCGACCGACGGCAGTACATGTCCTCATAGGTTCGCGACACTAAGGAGTGCGCGGTGACACCAGAACTCACGACGCAGGAGCAGCGGCCGACAGAACACGGTGAGAGATTCACCAGGCCCGACACGCTCGGCAGCCTTGAAGTGTGGGCCCGTTCGGCCCCGATCCGGCTGGCCGGTTACGAGGACGACCTCGCCGAGCCGCACATCCTGCCCGGTATCGACTGATCCGCCGCCGCGCCGACCCGTTGATCCGTACGGCATGACGCGTGCCCCCCGCCACACCGGCGGGGGGCACGCGCCATGCCGGCCCCCGTACAGCGCAAGCGGGGCGGAACACAGGCGCGGAGCAGAGGGGCGGAAAAGAGACGCGGAAGGGCCGGACAGGGGAGACGGCCGAACGTCATCGGCATCCGCTCGGCCCGCCTCACCGGTGCCGAAAGTTACAGCAGCCCCTGCGGTACCGGCCACCCTTGACCCGGGCTTCACGGAGGGTCAGGACAGTCGGCTCGGCGGCAGGAACTCCCGTACATAGGTCCGGTGCCACCAGGCGCCCGTGGAGCGCAGTTCAGGCCATGTCGTGAAGCGGTAGCGGTACAGCCTGGCACGCAGCCATACGGGAGGGTCGTCCGGGAAGGGATTGTGGCGCAGCAGGCGCAGCGTGTCCCGGTCCCCTTCGAGCAGCCGCTCCACGAAGGACCCGAACCAGGAGTAGGCGTACGCGGGGGAGAGCGCCGCGAACCACATCAGCCAGTCCAGGCGCAGATGGTAGGGGGCGTACTGGCGCGGCAGCCGCCGTACGTCGCCGGGCTTGCCCTTGAACTCGTACTCCCGCCACACCGTGCCCGCGTGGACGCTCTCCTCGTCCGTGCCCTCGATCACGATCTCGTGCCGGATGCGCCCGACCGTCCCGAAGGCCCCATAGGTGTTGACCAGGTGCAGCGGGTCGAAGGAGCGGTTCATGGCCTGGTGGCGGGAGACCAGGTTGCGGGCCGGATGCCGGCTGAGGACCACCACCAGGGCGGTGACGGCGATGACGAGGATGCCGTACCAGAGCGGGGGAGCGGGCATCGCGGGCGACTCGACGAAGAGCGAGCCGTCGACGGCCGACAGGGCGAGCACGATGGTGATCCAGTTCAGCCAGGAGAAATTGCCCGACAGCACCAGCCACAGCTGGGTCACGATGATCAGCCCCGCCGCCACGCTCGCCACCGGCTGCGGGGTGAAGAGCAGGACCGGTACGACGAGCTGCGTCACATGGTTGGCCGCGGCTTCCACCCGGTGCAGCGGTGTGGGCAGGTGGTGGAAGAACCAGCTCAGCGGGCCGGGCATCGGCTGGGTCTCGTGGTGGTAGTACAGGCAGGTCAGATCGCGCCAGCACGGGTCGCCACGCAGCTTGATCAGGCCCGCGCCGAACTCCACCCGGAACAGCAGCCAGCGCAGCAGGAACAGGATCAGCACCGGCGGCGCGGTGTCCTCGTTGCCCAGGAAGACGGCGAGGAAGCCGGTCTCCAGCAGGAGTGTCTCCCAGCCGAAGCCGTACCAGGTCTGTCCGACGTTGACGATCGACAGGTACAGCGCCCACAGCACCGCCCACATCAGCATCGACACGGCGAGCGGCACCGCGTCGCCCGCCCCGGCGATCATCGCGGCGGACAGCGCCGCCCCGGCCCAGGCGCAGCCCGCGAAGAACCGGTCCGAGTAATGCCAGTGGAAAACGCTCGGCGCCATGCGGAACGGAATCCGGCCCACGTACTGAGGCACCGGCAGCATGCCGCGTTCCCCGATCAGGGCCCTGAATTGGAGGGCGGCGCACAGGAACGCGACCAGGTACACACCGGCCAGGGCCCGCTGGAAGACCAGTCGGCTCAGCCAGTAATCGGACGAGGTGAACCAGAACCAATCCATCAATCCCAGTATCAGCGATCGGCGATCTTCCGCAGCGTCCGGCCGAGGTGGCGCGCGTACCCGTGCTGGAGCGCGCGGGCGAGCGGACCGGCCGCCTGTGTGTACCAGCGGCCGGGCCGGCTGAAGGCGGTCACCGTGAACCACACCGAGCCGTCCGCCCGCAGCTCCACCACGAACGACTCCTCGCCGCTCTCCGGGTGCCCTTCCCGGGTCCCGTACGCGAAGCCGGTGCGCCGCTCCTCGTACGCCGTCCAGACCACCTCGCACGGGGCGGTGATCCGCAGCGGCCCGGCGCCGAGGGAGACGTAGACGGCCGTGCCGGGCTCGGCCCGCGCCGAACCGGTACGCATGCGGGCGCTGGCCGCGCGGTGCATCCGCCAGGTGGTGACCGCCGCGCCGGCCCGTTCGAAGACCTCCCGGCCGCTGCCGATCAGGGCCTCGTGGTGCAGGTGGTGGTAGCCGGTGGGCAGCGGGCGGGTGCGCGTGGCGCCGACGTCGGGGTAGTTGAACGCGGGCGGTGCGGGCGTGGTGCTGAGGCTGCGGATCAGGCGGGTCATGTGGTGACGGGTCCCTTCAGTCGTCGCCAGGCCAGTACCGAGCACAGTGCGAAGCCGAGTGCGTTGCCGAGGCCGTGGGTGGCGGCCATCCAGGTCAGGTTCGGGTGTGGCAGTCCGGTCGCCTCGCCGAGCGCCCAGCTCAGCGCGAGCAGCATGGTCACCACCAGGACGGCGGCCGACACGGCGAGCAGCGTGCGCGTGATCCGGTCGCGCCCGCCGGCCCCCGCTCTGACGTCTCGCCACGTCAGCAGTGCGACGGCCCACATACCGGCGGTGAGCACGAGTGCTCCGGCCAGTTCGGCCCAGTCGTCCAGGAAGTAACCGAGGAGGACGAGCAGGGTGCCCAGCGGCACGCTGAGGGCGGCGAAGCGGGCGGCCGGGCGGTCCGCCGTGCGGCAGACCAGGCCGGCCACCAGGGCGGCGGCGAAACCGGCGAAGTGGAAGTGCGGGACGGTCAGCGCGAGGATCTCCAGGCCGAAGCCGAACAGGCGGTGCCCCGCCCGCTCGGCGACCAGCGCCAGCGCGGCGACCGAGGGGCTCACCAGGGCGGTCAGGACGGCGATCTCGGCGGGTGCGGCCGACCGCGTACGGAGCAGGCGGCGCGGCGCGGTGAGCGCGAGCACGACGGTACCCAGCGCGTAGCAGGCGGCGAGCACGGTGGCGGCGCCTCCGCGCGGGAGCCACAGACAGAAGGCCCCGGGCACCGCGAACAGCGGCCACAGGCGGCGTACGGCGGTGAGCTCAGGTCCGTCGATGAGGCGCAGGCCCGCCGGGACGATGACCAGCATGCCGAGCATCACCACCGGATTGACCAGACCGTCCAGTACGGACATCCGCCCCGCCCCCTCTGCTTGAACGTGTTCAATTCGTGAGCTTAGGGCGTCGCCTGAACGTGTTCAAGTGGCGGTGGGGGGCAAAGTCTCCGGTTGCGCGGCAGGTCCGCATCCGGCAGACATGGAACGCAGACATGGAGCAGAGAACAGGCCGCGGCGGCAGCCACGAGAACCGTCCACGGTCACCAGGCGTTCGTTCGGTCGGTTTACGAGGGCGGGAGGTCCGCGTGCGTTCACCCACACGCCGTCGCAGGCATGCCGCGCTCACCGCGCTCACGGCGCTGGCCGCGGGGGTGCTGACCGCGGCCTGCGGCGGCGGCGGTGACAGGGGCGCGGCCGCCGGAACCGGGACGGCGGCGGGTTCCCACACGGTGCGCCTCCAGCCGGCCGGTGCCCAGGGGCCCGACCCGTTCACCGCCTCGACTGCCCTGCCCTCACCCCGTCCGCCCGGCGCGCCGCCGCCGGCCGAGCGTGGCGGCGTGCGCACCGTCCTCGGATCCACGCCCGGCCTCTACGCCGGCACGCGCGCACGCCCCAGCTGTGACGTCGAACAACAGGTCCGCCTCCTCACCGCCGACGACACCAAGGCACGCGCCTTCGCCCAGGCCGCCGGGATCGGTCCCGCCGGCATCGCGCCCTGGCTGCGCGGCCTGACGCCCGTCGTCCTGCGCGCCGACACCCGGGTGACCGGCCACGGCTACCGCGACGGCTCCGCCACCGCCTTCCAGTCCGTCCTGCAGGCCGGGACGGCCGTACTGGTGGACCAGTACGGCGCGCCGCGAGTCCGGTGCGCCTGCGGAAACCCGCTGCGCTCGCCGGTCGGCGCCCAGGGCGCCGCCGTGCACAAGGGCCGGCCGTGGGCGGGTCACCGGCCCGACCGGGTGCTGATCATCGCGCCCACCCAGCAGGTGGTCACCAGCCTGGTCATCGTGGACGTCGAGCACGACACCTGGATCGAGCGCCGGACGGGCACCGGCGGCGAGCAGGACAAGCGGCCGGCCGCGCCGCCCCCGTACGCCCCCGGCGACCGCCACCCCGCCGACGCGCCCGGCGCGGAACCGGAACCCCCGCGCGGCGACACGGCCCGCCCCACCGTGCCCGTCGAACCGGCCGGGCCCGGCGACGCGGCGTCCGTACCCCCTGACGTACCCAGGGGTGAGGGCCGTGCGGAGCCGGAGAACCCCGGCGCCGCCGAGCCCGAGCCGGTGGATCCGGCTCACTGCCCGACGGAGCTCCACGGAGGCGAGAGGGTCCCGCCCGGCTGCCCCACACCGCCCCCGCCCCCGCCGCCACCGGTCCTGACCGTGCCGGACGGCCCGGACGGCGGCTCGGACGGCGGCTCGGAAGGCAGCCCCGGCGAAGGCTCGTACGACGGGCCGGGCGGCGGCCCGGACGGAGGCTCGGAGAGTGGCTCCGAGAGCGGCTCGGAGGGTGGCTCCGGCATCTCCGGTGACCCCGGTGCCTTCGGCGGAGCCGGCCTCCCGGACGGCGCCGGAGCACCGGACGGGGCCGGGGAGCCATACGGCCCAGGCGTCGAACCGGAGCCCTACGAGGGCTGATGACGACCTCCCGTATCCCGCCCGGGGCTCCACCGGCAGTCGAAAAACCCGACAAATGATGGCAGAGTGGCTCCATGGTTGATCCGGCAGCGGACGCCCTGTCGCTCCCTGAGGACTGGCCCGCCCACCCGGATCTGAGTCTGTCCCTCAACCGCATGGGCAGCTTCGACTGGGATCTCGACACAGGGCTCATGCACATGGACCGGGCCGCCCTCGACGTGTTCCAGGTGGACCCCGCCGAGTACGACGGGCGGCCCGCGAGCCTTGCCGCCCGCGTCCCGCCCAGCGAGGCCATCCGCCTCGACGGGCTGGTGGCCCAGGCGCTCAAGAACGGCAGCAGCCACTACGGCGCCTACTTCCGTATCCGCGCCCGTGACGGCGGGCTGCGCTGGACCCACACCCAGGGATCCATCAGGCGCGACGAGACCGGCCGTCCCCGGCGCATCATCGGCATCGTCCGCGACGCCACCCAGGAGCTCGCCGAGTCCACCGCACGCCGCGAGGTCGACGAGGAGAGGCGCCGCCAGACCAGCGTGGTCGAGTCCACCACCGCGGCGCTGGCCCACGCCCGCACCGTCCAGGACGTCATCGACGTACTGAAGGACTCCCACGGCCTGGAGCACCTGGGCGCGACCAGTGTGGTGATGGGGCTGCTGGAGGCCGGCCGCATCCATCTGGTCGCCGACGGGCCCGAAGGCTCCTTCGTGCCCGGCACCCGCTACACCCGGGTGGACGAGCGGTACCCGATGAGTGAGGTCGTCCGCACCCTGACGCCCCGCTTCATCGAGTCGCCCGAGGACTTCGCCACCTCCTACCCCATACTCTGGCCGCACATCAGCGGGCTCGGGATCACCTCGGCCGCCTATCTGCCGCTGATCGCCCAGGCCCGGCCCATCGGCGCGCTCGGCCTGCTCTACAGCGACAAGAACGGCTTCTCCCCGGAGGACCGCAACGTCCTCGTCGCGCTGGGCAGCAGCATCGCGCAGAGCCTCCAGCGCGCCATGCTCTTCGAGCAGGAGCACGACCTCGCCGAGGGGTTGCAGCAGGCCATGCTGCCGCGCCGCATCCCCGAGGTCCCCGGAGCGCAGATCGCCGTCCGCTACCGCTCCGCCCGGCTCGGCCGGGACATCGGCGGCGACTGGTACGACATCATCCCGCTGCCCGGCGGGCGGGTCGGCGCCGTCATCGGGGACGTACAGGGGCACGACACCCACGCCGCCGCGGTGATGGGGCAGCTGCGCATCGTGCTGCGGGCGTACGCGGCGGAAGGGCACACGCCGGCCACCGTGATGGCGCGGGCCTCCGCCTTCCTGCACGAGCTGGACACCGACCGCTTCGCCACCTGCACCTACCTGGAAGCCGACCTGGCGACGGGCGTGATGCAGGTCGTACGCGCCGGGCACGTCGACCCGCTGCTGCGGGACACCGACGGAAGCTGCCGCCGGGTGCCGATCCAGGGCGGGATGCCGCTGGGCCTGTCGGCGGAGTTCGGGCGGCTCGACTACCCCGTCAGCATCCTGGAGCTCGACCCGGGGCAGGCGCTGCTGCTCTACACGGACGGGCTGGTCGAGCAGCCGGGCGCGGACCTCGACGAGGGCATGCAGTGGCTCACCGCCCTGGTGCGCAACGGGCCGGAGGACCTCCAGCGCCTCGCCGACCACCTGTGCGACGTGGTCGACGAGCGGGGCGGTGACGACGACGTCGCGATCCTGCTGCTGCGCCGCAAGGGCGGTTACACCCCGCAGGCCGGCGGGCGGCTCCAGCAGCACGTGGCGCAGAGCGACCCCGAGGCGCTGAGCTCGGCCCGGCACATGATCAGGGCGGCGGTACGGGCGTGGGGCGCGGGGCAGCGGGCCGACGAGGTCGAGCTGGTCGCCGACGAACTGATCACCAACGCGCTGGTGCACACCGATGGCGGCGCGATCGTCACCCTGCGGATGCTGGCCGGGCACGAGCGGCGGCTGAGGATCGAGGTCGAGGACCGTTCCAGCGTCCTGCCGCGCCGCCGAGAGGCAGGTTTGTCGGGCGTCTCCGGCCGGGGGCTGCTGATCGTCGACCGGCTGACCGATGTGTGGGGCGTGGACTCGCGCGGCAGCGGTAAGTGCGTGTGGTGTGAGTTCACGATCCCCGGCGGATTCACGGCGCCTGCCGGATTGGCGGCGCCTGCCGGATCGGCGGTGTCCGGCGGATTGGCGGCGCCTGGCGGCGGAATCACCGCGCCCGGCGGAATCACCGCGCCCGGCGGACCCGACATGTGACGCTCATCAGTTGTTAACTGTACGTGAAGAGATCGTACTTGACCGTAACCGATCGAAGGCGATTGACTGCCTTCCCGTAGCCCTCCACGACATGGGGATCCCTTGAGCAGTGAGCTGCTGGCACCTCTGGACCTGGCCTTCTGGCACCTCGAAACCGCCGACCACCCCATGCATCTCGGCGCGCTGGCCCGCTTCGACCCCGGCCCCGGCGACCCCGGTGACGTACTGGAGCTGCTGGCCGAGCGCGCCGCCGCGATCCCCCGGCTGCGGATGCGCGTCCAGGACGTCCTGCTGCCGGTCGGCGGCGCCGCCTGGAGCGTGGACAAGACCTTCGACGTACACCGCCATGTGCGGCACATCCACGTCCCGGACGCGGGTTCGGACGGCGGCGGTTCGGACGGCGGCGGTTCGGACGGCGGGCCGCCCGGTGGCCTGCCCGGCGGCTTCACGGCCGAGGCGGTCCGGCTCGCCGGGGAGCTGATGGAACGCCCCCTCGAACGCGGGCTGCCGCCCTGGGAAATGTACCTGCTCACCGGGGAGCCCGGTGGGCCCTTCGCCGTACTCGTCAAGCTCCACCACGCGCTCGCCGACGGCATGCGCGCGATCGCCATCGGCGCCGGCATCTTCGACGAGATCGCCGGGGCCCGTGCCATGGCGTCCCGCGCCGCCGGCCGCCGCCGGCCCCGCCCCGTGCCGCCCCGCTCCTGGCTGCCCGGGCCGCTGAACGTCGCCGGCGCCGCGCGCGGCCGCATCGAGGAACTGGGCCGCGCCCTGGGCGTCGGCGCCTCCGTCGTACGGGCCAGCCGGCTCGACCCGCGCGGCACGCCCGCCCTCACCGCCGCCGCCAGCGGAACGCGGCGGCTGGCCACCGTCGACCTGGACCTGGAAGAGGTACGGCGGGTACGCCGGGTGACCGGCGGCACCGCCAACGACGTCCTCCTCGCCGTCTTCGCCGGAGCGCTGCGCCACTGGATGCTGGAGCGCGGCGAGCGGCTGCCCATCGCCGACCCCCGCGCCCTCGTACCGGTCTCCCGGCGCAGGCCCGGCGGCGCGCCCGGCCCGGGCAACACCTTCTCCGCGTACCTCCTCGACCTGCCCATCGGCGACCCCGACCCGCTCGGTCGCCTGGACTCCGTACGCCGCGGCATGGACCGCAACAAGGCCGCCGGGCCTTCCCGCGGGGCCGGGGCGGTCGCCGTGCTCGCCGATCAACTCCCGCCGCTGGCACACCGGTTCGGTGCTCCGCTGGCCGGTGGCGCGGCGCGGATGCTCTTCGACGTCCTGGTGACCAACGTGCCGCTGCCGCGCTCGACGCTCTCGCTCGGCGGCTCGCCGCTGCGCGCCCTGCACCCCATGGCGCCACTGGCGCGCGGCCAGGCCCTGGCCGTGGCGATGTCCCCGTACGGAGGGCAGGTGCACATCGGGCTCGTCGCCGACGGCAAGGCCGTACCGGATGTGGACCGGCTCGCCGCATGCATGGCCGACGAGCTCGCCGAACTGCTGAAGCTCACCGATACATCGGACTGATCGCGCGCTGCGGCTGCGGTCAGGCCGGCAAAGCGCCGCTGTACGGCTGTCGACCTCCCCTCAGTGCTCCGATGACTATGGCGTACGGGTGAGCACGGGGGAGGGGTATGCGAGACAGCACGCTGGGACGCGGCGGCGTCACGGTCACCGAGCTGTCCTTCGGAGCGGCCGGCATCGGCAACCTCTACGCCCCCGTCGATCCCGATGAGGCCGCCGCCGCGGTCGACGCCGCCTGGGACGCGGGCATCCGCAGCTTCGACACCGCCCCGCACTACGGCCTCGGCCTGTCCGAACGGCGGCTCGGGGAGGCGCTGCGCGGTCGGCCCCGCGACACGTACACCCTGGCCACGAAGGTCGGCCGGCTGCTGGAACCGTCCGGCGAACCCGTGGGAGACGATCTCGCCCACGGCTTCGCCGTCCCCGCCACCCACCGCCGCGTCTGGGACTTCAGCGCCGACGGCGTACGCCGCTGCGTCGAGGCCAGCCTGGAGCGGCTCGGTCTGGACCGGATCGACCTCGTCCACCTCCACGACCCCGACGACCACGAGGACGCCGCCTTCCGGCACGGCTACCCGGCACTGGAGCGGCTGCGCGAGGAGGGCGTGGTCCGCGCCATCGGCGCCGGCATGAACCAGACCGCCATGCTCACCCGCTTCATGCGGGACACCGACGTCGACGCCGTCCTGTGCGCCGGCCGCTACACCCTCCTCGACCGGTCGGCCCTCGACACGCTGTTGCCCGAGGCCGCCGCACGCGGCACCAGCGTGCTCATCGGCGGCGTCTTCAACTCCGGGCTCCTCGCCGACCCCCGGCCCGGCGCCACCTACGACTACACCGCCGCGCCCCCCGCGATCCTCGCGCGGGCCCTGCGCCTGAAGGCCGTCACCGAACGGCACGGCATTCCTCTGCGCGCCGCCGCGCTCCGCTTCCCTCTCGGCCATCCCGCCGTCGCGTCCGTCCTGCTCGGCGGCCGGTCCGCCGACGAGGTCCGGGACGCGGTCGCCCAGTACCGGCGGCCCGTTCCCCCGGCGCTCTGGGAGGACCTGCGCGCCGAAGGACTGCTGCCCGAGGAGGCCCCCGTACGGTGATCATCGACGCCCACCACCACCTGTGGGACCTCTCCGTGCGCGACCAGGACTGGATCACCGGCCCCCGGCTCGCCCCCATCCGCCGTGACTTCACCCTCCACGACCTCGAACCGGAAGCGCGGGCCGCCGGGGTCGCGGCCACCGTCGTCGTCCAGACCGTCACCGTCCCCGGGGAAACCCCCGAACTGCTGGCCCTGGCCGGCGACAGCGACCTCGTCGCCGGCGTCGTCGGCTGGACGGACCTCACCGCACCCGGCGTCGCCGACACGCTCGCCGCCCTGCGCGAACTGCCCGGCGGACGGCACCTGGCCGGCATCCGCCACCAGGTCCAGGGCGAGCCCGACCGCGAGTGGCTGCTCCGCCCCGAGGTGCTGCGCGGCCTCGCCACCGTGGCCGACGCGGGCCTCCCCTACGACCTGGTCGTCCTGCCGCACCAACTGCCCGCCGCCACCCGCGCCGCCGCCCTGCTGCCGCAGCTCACCCTGGTCCTCGACCACCTGGGCAAGCCGCCCATCGCCGGCGGCGCGCTCGAACCCTGGGCGACGGGCGTGCGCGCGCTGGCCGCCCGCCCCAACACCGTCTGCAAACTCTCCGGGATGGTCACCGAGGCCGACTGGTCCACCTGGACGACCGCCGGTCTCGTCCCGTACGCCGACACCGTCCTCGACGCCTTCGGGCCCGGCCGGCTGATGTTCGGCTCCGACTGGCCGGTGTGCCGCCTGGCGGCGGAGTACGGCGAGGTCGTCGCCACCGCTCGCGCGCTCACCCACCGGCTCTCCGGCGACGAGCGCCAGGAGGTCTTCGCCGGCACGGCCGCCCGGGTCTACGGCCTGTCCACGGGAAGCATGTGAGGCCCCACGGGCATCTGAGGCTCCACGGCATGTAAGGCGCCACGGCAGGTGAGGCTCCCCGGCATGTGAGGCGCCACGGCAGGTGAGGCGGCCCCACGGGCATGTGAGGCGCGCCGCGCGGCCCTGCGGCAGGCTGGAGACATGCCCGAACTGCCCGAGGTCGAAGCCCTGCGAGAGTTCCTCGACGAGCACCTGGTGGGCAAGGAGATCGCCCGCGCCCTGCCCGTCGCGATCAGCGTCCTCAAGACGTACGACCCGCCGCTCGCCGCACTCCACGGCACCACCGTCACGGCCGTCGCCCGGCACGGCAAATTCCTGGACATCGAGACGGACGGGCTCCATCTGCTGATCCACCTCGCCCGGGCCGGCTGGCTCCAGTGGCGCGACGTCCTGCCCTCGGGGCCGCCCCGCCCCGGCAAGGGCCCGCTGGCGCTGCGGGTCGCGCTCACCGGCGGCGACGGCTTCGACCTCACCGAGGCCGGCACCACCAAACGCCTCGCCGTCCACCTCGTACGCGACCCGGCCGAGGTGCCCGGCGTCGCCCGCCTCGGGCCGGACCCGCTCGCCGACGACTTCGGCCGCGAGGCCTTCGCCGCCCTGCTCGCCGGGGAACGGCGGCAGATCAAAGGCGCGCTGCGCGACCAGAGCCTGATCGCGGGCATCGGCAACGCGTACAGCGACGAGATCCTGCACGCCGCACGGATGTCGCCGTTCAAGCCCGTACAGAACCTCACCGAGGACGAGATCACCGCGCTGTACGAGGCGATGCGCACCACCCTGAGCGAGGCGCTGGAACGCGTCCACGGTCTCGCCGCCGGCCGGCTCAAGGCCGAGAAGAAGAGCGGGCTGCGGGTCCACGGTCGCACCGGCGAACCATGCCCCGTCTGCGGCGACACCATCCGCGAGGTGTCCTTCAGCGACTCGTCGCTGCAGTACTGCCCCACCTGCCAGACCGGCGGCAAGCCGCTCGCCGACCGCCGCCTGTCCCGGCTGCTGAAGTGAGCGCCCCCGAACGCCTCAGGGCCGTACCGACACCAGCCGCTCGCCGTCCACGGACCGGACCTCCAGCCGTTCGATCTCACCGAGCCGCAGTGCCGTACCGCCCTCCATGACCGGCTCGTCGCCGTCCTTGGCCGCCCATGTCATCACCGGCCACGCCCGGCCGTCCGTCCCGACGACGACCAGTTCGCAGACGCGAGTGCCGCGCACCCCGGTCACGCGCAGCGCCAGCTCCGTGCCCCACTCCCGGTCCCGCAGCGCGACCGCCGCCGCCACACCCGTGGCCGCGTCCGTCGCCGAGGCCCGCAGCACCGGCGCGGGGTCCTCCTCCGGCACCAGCAGGGCGGCGCCCGGCACCGCGACGGCCAGCGCGGCGGCCACCCCGGCCAGGCGCATCCGCCACCTGTGTACCGGCGCACGGCGCCCCCGCGCGCGACGGCCCCGCGCCGCACGGCACCGCCGGGGGCGGGGCGGCGCGGTGCCCTGGACTCGCCGGGGGCACAGCGGTTCCCGGTCCGCGAGCTGACCCAGCGCCGACACGGCGACGGCGAAGTCCGCGAGCGCGGCCGAGCAGGGCGCGCAGCGCGCCAGATGCTCCTCGCAGCGCAGCGCGTCCGCCGGCTCCAGCACGCCCAGCGCATAGGCGGCGACATCGTGATGCCGCTCCCGCAGACTCATGGGGGGTGCCTCATTCCCGGGTACGTGATGTGCTTCCGTGAACGAGTACGCACGCCGGGCGCTTCTCGCTCAATCGGCCCACGCCTACACTCCGCACCATGGTGCGCGTACTGGCCGTCGACGACGAGAAGCCCGCTCTGGAGGAGCTGCTCTACCTCCTGCGCGCCGACCCGCGGGTGCGCAGCGCGGAAGGCGCCACCGACGCGACCGAGGCGCTGCGCCGTATCGGCCGCGCCCTGGAAGCGGGTCCCGACGGCGAGGGCGCCATCGACGTCGTCTTCCTCGACATCCACATGGCCGGGCTCACCGGCCTCGACATCGCACGGCTGATCGCCGGGTTCGCCAGGCCGCCGCTGATCGTCTTCGTCACCGCCCATGAAGGGTTCGCCCTCCAGGCCTTCGACCTCAAGGCGGTGGACTACGTCCTCAAGCCGGTCCGCAAGGAACGGCTGGCCGAGGCCGTGCGCCGCGTCCGTGACCTGGCCGAGCCGGCGCTGACGGGGACGGCGGCCGAACAGATCCCGGTCGAACTGGGCGGTATCACCCGGTTCGTGGCGGTCGACGACATCGCCTATGTGGAGGCGCAGGGCGACTACGCGCGGCTGCACACCGACGAGGGCAGCCACCTCGTCCGCATACCGCTGTCCACGCTGGAAGAGCGGTGGTCGGCGCGCGGGTTCGTACGGATTCACCGCAGCCATCTCGTGGCGCTGCGCCGCATCGACGAACTGCGGCTGGACGCCGGGACGACGACGGTACGGGTCGGCAGCGCCGAGCTGGCCGTCAGCCGCCGGCACGCCCGCCAACTGCGCGACCTCCTGATGCGCCAGGCCCGCAGCTGACGCGGCGGCAACCCGGCGCGCGGCCGAGGGGGCGGGCAATCCTCGGCCGGGGCGAGGATGTACTCGATGAGGATCGCCGTGCCGGTGAGGAACCCGCCCCAGGTGCCGAGCGCCCGGCGCGCGAAGCCGTAACCGCCGCCCGCGGCGGGCAGGATGGCGGACAGCTCGGC
>NZ_JAUEPL010000014.1 GCF_030406405.1 Streptomyces ficellus | reverse complement strand
GCGGCCAGCAGCCGGTTGGCCAGCTCCACCACACCGGCCGGGACGCGGAACCCGGTCGTCAGGGCCACCACGGGGACGGACTTCCTGCCCAGGTGGGCCAGTTGACCGGCCCAGTCGCGGGCCGCCCTCGCCCATCCGCCGCCGCGGGTCGCGCTGCAACAGCCCCCGGATCACGGGCAGCAGGGGCCCGGCCGCCGCGGGCGGTCTGACGTCCTCCTCCACGACCGCGTGCAGCACGCCGCCCAGCGAATCGCGGTGGAACGGCGACTGACCGGTCAGCGTCGCGCACAGCAGCGCCCCCAGCGACCACAGGTCCGTCTCCGGCCCGGCCTGCGCGCCCTGCATCCGCTCCGGCGCCGTGTACTCGGGCGACCCGACGAACATCCCCACCTCGGTGATCGTCGTCGACCCGGCGAGCTGCGCGATACCGAAGTCGGTGAGCACGACCCGCCCGGTGCCGTCCTCCAGCAGGACGTTGGCGGGCTTCAGGTCCCGGTGCAGCACACCCAGCGCGTGCGCGGCACGCAGCGCGCTCAGCAGCGCCAGACCGATGCGGGCCGCCTCACGGGCGTCGAGCGGGCCGTTGGCCGCGATGCGTTCGGCGAGCGAGACGCCCTCGACCAGTTCCATGACGATGTACGGGACGCCGTCCTCCTCGACGACGTCGTGCACGCAGACGATGTGCGGATGGTGGACGCGCGCGATGGCGCGCGCCTCACGGAGGGTCGGGTGGACGGCGCTCCCCACGTCGACGTGGAGCTCCTTGACGGCCACGCGGCGGCCGAGCAGCTCGTCGTACGCCCGCCAGACCGTGCCCATGCCTCCCCGTCCGAGCCGGGCCTCCAGCCGGTAGCGTCCGACGATCCGCCGCTGTTGCCCTGTTCCGGACACGGCACATCCCCTCTGCTCGCGCCGAGGGTCACTCCTCGGCGGGACGCCAGCCGCGCAGCACGATGTCGAACTGCTCCCGGGTCACCGGCCAGTCGGCCGCGGGAGCGGACATGAACAGCGCGTACTCGGTTCCGTCATCCGCGTAGTACACCTGGTCGATCGCATGCCGCTCGCCCGCGTTGGCGTTCTTTTCGACCCAGGTGAACTCCCACAGACAGGATTCCAGTTGATCACGGAAGGTGTTGGTGCGCAGCTGCTTCCGCTCATACCGGGGGAGTCGCTTCTTCAGTCCTTTCTCGATATCGAGCATGTGACGGCAGGGATCGTCGTAGTCGGGTGAGGCGTCTGCGCTGATACGGATGAGGTGGCGGCCGTTGTCGGGGGTGTAGTCGATCCGGCCGCCCTCGCTCAGCCGCTTCCAGCCTTTGGGTATGAGAAGGCTGAAACCCGTTGGGTCCTCGACCCGTTCCCACCCCTCCGGAACGGACCCTTCCGCCGGTGCGGAGCCGCCTCGGCCCTCGCTCCCGCCGTCACCCTGGCCGCCGTACCGCATCACGCCGAAGCCCGCGGCGCTGCCCACGGCGGCGGCGAGTACGACGACCAGGGCGGCGGTACGCCAACGTTGTCGCCGGGGGGCCGGGTTGACGTCCGCCGCCTCCCGCGCGTACGGCCGGTGCCGCTCGCTCTGGTCCCGCCCCGGCTCGGGGGCGTGGACCGGGGCCGGGATCGGGGCCGAAGCCGGCGCCGGCAGCTCGGCGGTGGCGGCGGCCAGTTCCTCCCGGCTCACCGGCCGGGTCGGCACGTACGCCTGGGCGGCGGCCGGGGTGCGGCCCTCCATGGCCTCCAGCAGCATCCGTCCGGTCTCGGCGGCCTCAGGGCGGTCGGCGGGGTCCTTGCGGAGGAGGGCGGTGATCACGGGCCCGAGGGGGCCTGCGTGCACGGCCGGCGACGGCTCCTCGGTCACCACGGCCTGCATGGTGCTGATCGGTGACGTACGGCGGAACGGCGAGTTCCCCTCGACGGCCGCGTAGAGCGTGGCGCCCAGGGACCACAGGTCGGAGGCGGGTCCGGGGTCGCCGCCCCGTACCCGCTCGGGGGCCAGATAGTCGATGGAGCCGACCAGTTCCCCGGTACGGGTGATGGTCGAGTCGCCCTCGATGGCGGCGATCCCGAAGTCGGTGAGCAGGACGCGACCGTCGCGGGCGAGCAGCACGTTGCCCGGCTTGACGTCCCGGTGCAGCACTCCGGCGGCGTGCGCGGCCCGCAGCGCGCCCAGCACGTGCAGTCCGATACGAGCCGCCTCCCGCGCGTCGATACGGCGGTTTTCGGCCTCCTTGGCGGCGTCGGCGAGGGAGGGCCCGTCGACGTGCTGCATCACGATCCAGGGGCGGTCGTCGTGCTCCAGCACATCGTGGACGGTGACGACGCCGGGGTGGGTGATGCGGGCGGCGGCACGCGCCTCCTTCTGCGTACGGGCGTGCAGAACGACCCGGTCGGCCTCGGAGACGTACCGTCCGGCCGTGAGCTCCTTGACGGCGACGGTCCTGTGCAGCACCTCGTCGTGGGCGCGCCAGACCTTGCCCATGCCGCCGCGGCCGATGACCTCGCTCAGCCGGTACCGCCCGGCGAGTACGAGACCCGCGCCCATGCCCTCAGAGTGTTCCACTGTCCCCCGCTCATTCTTTCGGAGGCCAGATTACGGAGGGGCATACGGTGGCCGAAACCTCGGGGTTGCCAATATGAGGTTGTGGTAGGGCGGTTTCAGCGCGTAAAGCGGTAGGTGTTGACCGCCTGTTGGTAGATTTCGGTCACCTTGTCGCGCTGGCTCTCCGGTCCGATGACCTGAATGACGTGGTAGCGGTCGCCGATGACGAGCGCGAGGTTGCGGACGTACACCTCACGGCCGTTGGCGTCGGACCAGGTGAACTGGCCCTCCGCCATGACCTGTCGGCCGATGTCTATCCGGCGCAGTCCGGAGGCGGTCGCCCAGGTGGAGTCCCGCCAGGGCTGGAGCTCCCGCTCCCTGGTGCGCTGGTACTCCAGGGGGTCGCTGCCGCCCGCCTGGAGCGTGTCCCGGCCGGGAACGACGATCAGGAGGAAGTCACCGCCGGTGTAGCGGACCTGGCCCACGTCGTTGATGGGGCTGCGGTGCCAGCTCTTGTCGACGCCGATGCGGAAGCCCTCGGGATCGTCGCGCACGATGTAACCGGCGGCGAGGCCCGGGGAGGTCGGCGAGGTAGGTGAGCCCGGTGAGTCGGGGGAGCCCGGTGTGATGGTGTTCGTGGAGGGCGCCTGACCCCCGGGGCTGGGCTGCTGCTGGGGGGCGGTCTGTCCGGGCGGTGCCGGCGTGGGTGCCGAGGCCCCCTGGGGCTGTGGCGGGGGCTGCTGCCGGCTCTGCGGTTCGGCCTTGGGCATGAACATCAGGGCGTACGCGACGGCGGCTGCCAGCGCGAGCAGGATGACGACCAGGAGGGTACGGCCGAGTGCGCGCGGCTCCCGGGCGCCCCGCGCCGGCCCCGCCTTCGTCTGGCGGTGGCGGCCGTGGGCGGCGCCGGACGCACCGGAGCGGCGCCTGCGGACCAGCTCGCCCCGGCGGCGTACGACGGGCAGGCGGGCGGTGTCCACGGACGGCATCGGAACGACCGCGGTGCCCGCGTCCGGCTCCGGCGCCGACCGCACGAGCGAGCGCAGCCAGCCGCGCAGCTCCTCGAAATCCGGCCGCTCGGTGGGGTCCTGACGCAGCAGCGACTCGACCACCGGACGCAGCGCACCGCACTCCTCGGCGAACGCGGGCGGCTCGGAGCAGACCAGCTGGACCAGCTCGGCGGCGTTCTCCTCGGGGTAGGGGGCGTGGCCCTGGACGGCGCGGTAGAGCAGCGCGCCCAGCGCCCACAGGTCGGTGGCCGGACCGATGGGCGGCGCGAGCTGCCATGTCTCGTGGACCGGCCCGGCCTGTTCGGGCGCCCATCGCTCCGTTACGGCTCCGACGACCGCGATCCGCGCCTGGCGGGCGCGCTCGGCGGCGAGGGGCGTGGCGGGGCCCCGATACCGGGAGGCCGCGGCGGGGGTGTGGTCGCGGCCGGGTACCGACTCCCTGGCGGGCTGCGGCAGGCGGGTTTCGGGCTCGCGGGTGTGGGGTGCGTGGCCATGGGGTGCGCCGGGCTCGGGCTCGGGCCGGCGGGTGTGGGGCCGGGTTTCGGGAGCGCGGTTGTGGGGTGCGCTGGGCTCGCGGCGGGCGTCGGCGCGCAGTGCGTCCCTGTTGCCGTACGGGGAGACGCCGCCGCCCGCCGGGACGGAACCCGAGCCGCCGCCCGGCCCGTCGCTCCAGCTGCCGGTCAGCAGGGCGCGCCGGGGGGCTCCGCCCTCGGGTCCCGTGTCGCGCTCGACGCCGGCCGCACCGTCCGCGTCGTCGTCATCCTCTTCGACGAGGTGGGCGGCCTGGGACCACCAGTGCGCCTGGTGGTCGGCCGGGGTGCCGCCCGCCGGGGCCGCCGGGCCCTGGGGTGCGGGCGGCAGCGGCAGGGCGGTGGCCGCCTCGTTGGCGCGGGCGGCGGCACGGGCTCCCGCCCGGTACGCCGCGATGGCGCCCGCCCGGGTGGCCCGGGTCTCCGTCAGGGGCCGGTCGCCCGGGGACGCCGCGTACTGCTCGGGGAGCGCGGGGGCGGCCGGTTCGTACCCGGGCGCGAGGGCGGGAAGGGGCGCGGGGCCGGGGGCGGGAGCGGTCGGGGGCGCCGCGGTGCGGGGCAGGTCGTCGTCCGTGTCCGGATCGGGCACCGGGGCGTACCCGCACAGGGCCTCTTCCGCGGCGCCCGCCGCGAGCCCCGTCAGGACGACCCGTCCATCGTCACAGACCAGCACCGTGCGGGCGGTGATGTTCCGGTGGATCCAGCCGTGCGCGTGGAGGGCGCGCAGCGCGGTGAGCACGTCGGAGCCGATCTCGGCAGCCCGGTAGGGGTTCAGCGGCTTCTCCGCGAGCAGCGCCGCCAGCGGCCGGCCCGCGACCAGTTCACTCACGATCCACAGCGACCCCGCCTCGGCGAAGACGTCGAAGACCTGGTCGAGCCGCGGATGGTCCGGGATCTGCGCCGCTGCCTGCGCGGCCTCGACGGCCCGTCGTACGACCGGATCGGCCGGCCGCCGGGTGGTCCGGCCGGCCGCCGCCCCTCCGCGTGGCGCCACGGACCCGGCCGGTCCGTCATCGTCCAGCATTTCCGCTTCGACGACCTCCGGCAACGGAAGCTGCCGGACCAGGACTTCCTGACCGCTGTAGGTGTCGAAGGCGCGCGTCTCGACGAGTTCGTACTCGTCAGAGGGCGGCAAGGGCAGGCGGTAGCGGTCGGCGAGCACCCTTCCCGCGTAGTCGTCCACGACGCCGCCTCCCCACGAGCGCGCTGTCGCCCGGTCTCGGTCTCACAGATCGTACGCAACCGTCAATTGTGGTCACTTCGCATGCATTTACCCGCTGATCCAGGCTGAATCCGGCTGAACTCCGCTGCGTACGGTCTACGAGCTCTCACGATACGTGGCCTTGGTCAGTCCTTGGGGCTGAACGTCGCGAACGCCGTGTCCCTCAGCGTCTTGCACTCCGCGCCGTTCCACTCGCTGGACTTGCAGGTGATCATGATCGAGTAGCCGCGCTTGTCGTCGACCTTGAAGCCCCTGTTGAGCACCCGTACCCGCTGACCGTTCTGGTTGCGCTCGAACTGCCAGTCGGCGACCGTCGGGTAGCCCTTGTACTCGACCTTCTCTATGCCGTGGTGCGTGTAGCCGCTGACGCTGGCCCTGAGGCCACCCATGGCGGCGTTCCAGGCAGCCGCGGCGTCGTCCTTGGGGTCGCTGCCGAAGTCGACCTGGACGCGCGGGAACCCTCCGTTGGCGCTGAATATCGCACCGGAGTTCTGCCCCGCTATGCCCGTCATACGGAAGGTCGACGGCATGGCCATGGTGAAGTGGAACCGGTCGTTGCTCACCATGGTGTACCCGGCCGGCAGCGCCGCCACGCCGCTGCCGGGCCCACCGGACGGCTTCATGCCACCGGTGCTGGTGCCCGTGCCGGCGCCGTTGCCGGTGCCGGTGGCGGGCTGTCCGGCGCCCTGCTCCTTGCCCTGCTCGCCGTCGGACCGGCCGGCGTTGCCGCCCGTGGGGCTCGGGTCGGCCGTGGCCCCGGCCGACGCCGCCTTGTCGCCGCCGGCCGTGCCCTGGCTCTTGCCGCCCGGCTCGTCGTCACCGCTCAGGGCGACGGCCAGCACGGTGGCGACGACGGCCAGCACGGCGACGACCGCGATGATCACCAGGGTGCGCCGCGGCACCACGTCGGTGAGCGGCGCCCTTACCGGCGCGGGCGGTCCCGGCCGTTCCGCGGGCCGGGGGCGCGTCGTGGACTCCGGCCTCGCGGCCGCTGCCGCCGCCGCGTTGCGTACGGAACGCAGCGCGCCGCGCATCCGCTCCGCCGCCGCGTCGGCCGCCGGCCTGGCCTTCTCCGCGTTGCTCTGGGCGTTCTTCCGGGCGGCCTTCCGGGCGGTCTCCTGGGGCGGGAACGGCGGCAACGGCACGACGCGTGTGGCCTCCGGTGACGGCTCGGGCACCGGCGGCGCGACGGGCTCGTCGGGCGCGTGGATCACCTCGTTGAGCAGCGCCCGGGCGCCCGCGTCGTCGAGCCGCTTGGCCGGGTCCTTGTGGAGGAGGCCGTAGATGACCTCTTCCAGGGGACCCGCGTTCTTCGGCGGGTCCAGCTGCTCGGTCATCACGGCGGTCAGCGTGGCGATGGCGGAGCCCTTGTCGTACGGCGGGCAGCCCTCCACGCACGCGTACAGCAGGCCACCCAGCGACCACATGTCCGCCGCGGGCCCTGGCCGGTGGCCCCGGGCGCGCTCCGGCGAGATGTACGAGGGCGCGCCGACGAGCATGCCGGTCGAGGTGATGGACGGGTCGCCCTCGACCTGCGCGATACCGAAGTCGGTGAGAACCACCCGGCCGTCCTCGGCGATCAGCACATTGGACGGCTTCACATCGCGGTGCAGGATGCCCTCACGGTGCGCGGAGCGCAGTACGTCGAGGATCGCGAGCCCCACTTCGGCGGCGCGCCTGGGCGTCAGGACGCCGTCCTCGCGCACGGCGTCGGCGAGCGACTTGCCCTCGATGAGCTCCATGACGATCCAGGGACGGTCGTCCTCGTCGACGACGTCGTACACCGTGACCGCGCCGTTGTTACGGATGCGGGCGATCGCCTTGGCCTCGCGGAGGGTGCGCGTGATGAGACGGCGCTTCTCGTCCTCGTCGATGCTGTTGGGGAAGCGCAGTTCCTTGACGGCGACGGTACGGCCCAGCGTCTCGTCCACGGCCCGCCAGACGGTGCCCATCCCGCCGCGGCCGAGGACCGCGCCGAGCCGGTACCGGCCGGCGAGCAGGCGCGCCTGGCTGGTCCCCCGCCCCGCCGACTGCCCCTCGGCCCGCCCGCCACGCCCGGTCCCGGCCTTGCGTTCCTGCGCGGTCGTACCGCTCTTACCCCCCTCGGCCTCCGCCCATCCGGGCACCTTGCCGCCTCCGCCCCCTGCGGCCCTGCGGCCCGGGGCGCCCGCGCCGGCCCTCCCGTCCTCGGCCCCCTTGCCGGCCTGGGCACCCTTACCGGCCTCCGCGCCCTCGCTGGCATGGGCGCCCTTACCGGCCTCGGCCGCCGTGCCGTTTGTGGCTCCCCCGCCGACTTCGGCACCCTTGCCGGCCTGGGAAGCCTTGCCGGGCTGGGCACCCTCGGCCACCTCGCTGGCCTGGGCGCCCTTACCGACTTCGGCACCCCCGCCGGGCTGGGCGCCCTCGCCGACCTCGGCACCCCCGCCGGGCTGGGCACCCTTACCGACTTCGGCACCCCCGCCGGGCTGGGCGCCCTCGCCGACTTCGGCACCCCCGCCGGGCTGGGCACCCTTACCGGCCTCCGCGCTCTCGCCGGCCTGGGCGTCCTTACCGGCCGCGCCCTTGCCGGGGTCCGTGTCGCTGCCGGGCTCGGTCTTGGCATTCTTCGGCGCGCCCGAGCGGGCGGCGGGAACCGAACTCCGCGTGCCCGGGCCCGAAGACGGCGCCGTAGCGGACGCCTCGTCACCTGGCTCCGCCGCGCCGCGGCCACCGGCGTCACCCGCCGCGTCCTGCTTCTGGCCCCGCTCGGCACCCGGCCTGCCGGCCGCGCCGTCACTCGCTCCGGCGCCCAGCTTCATGGTGGTGTCCTTGCCGCCGGGTTCGGTGCCCGGCTTCCCGGGGGCTCCGTCCTCGGCCTTGCCGGCGCCCGGCTCCGCGTCGGGTCCGGCGTCCGCCGCGGCGCCCGACTTCCTTGCGTCCCGCTGAGGTTCCCGAGCCGCGTTCCGCGACTGCTCCGCTCCCGACATGCGTCCCCTCTGCGATCCCTGATCCTCGCCCGCGCCTGCCGCTTCCGCGCGATGCGGTAACCCGCCCTGGAAGAGCCCCCATTGTCTCTCACTCCGGGACCGGCGCTTCTCCCGGGTCCTTCGTCGGTCAGGATGGGCCCCGAGGAAAGGAGCCCCCGATGCCACTCCCCAGGGCCCGGCTCGCCGCTCCGCTGGTCACCGCCCTGCTCGGGTTGGGCACCGGCCCGCTGTCAGGGGAACCCTCCCCCACCCCTCCCTCCTCCGTTCTGCCACGGTTCGTGGCCGAGGGCAACGCTCCGGCCGCCGCAATGCTCTCGGCCTCGCCCACCGCGTCGCAGTTCGAGGCCGCCGGCACCGGCATCGACCGCGCCGACCGCTTCCGCGCGGGCAGCATCACCAAGACGTTCGTCGCGACGGTCGTCCTCCAGCTGGCCGCCGAGCGCCGGTTGGGCCTGGACGACCCGGTCGGCCGGCACCTTCCCGGCCTGATCCCCGGCGAGGCGGGCCGCCGCGTCACCCTGCGCGCGCTGCTCACGCACACCAGTGGCCTGCCCGACTACACCGACCGCGGCGGCGCCCTCTCGTCCATGGCACCGGGCACCGCACGCGAGGCGGTTCGCCGTGCCCTGACCCGCCCGCCGGGCCCCGTGGGCAGGTACGCGTACTCCAACACCAACTACGTCCTACTCGGCCTGGTCATCGAACACGTCACCCACCGCCCCTACGCGACCGAGGTGCAGCGACGCATCCTCACCCCCTTGCGCCTCACCGGCACTTCGTTCCCCGGCGCGCGGCGCACGCTGCCCGCCCCGCACGGCCGTGCGTACGACGCGGCCGGCCATGACGTCACCGCGCTCGATCCGCGCACCGCCGACGCGGCGGGCGAGCTGATCAGCACCCTCGACGATCTGAACCGCTTCTACGCCGCCCTCCTCGGCGGCCGCCTCCTTCCCGCCCCACAGCTCCGCGAGCTGCTCGACACCCGCCCGGCGAGCGGCGACTACGGCATGGGCATCTACCCGCGCACGCTCTCCTGCGGCACCACCGTGTGGGGCCACAACGGTCACATCACCGGCAGCTATGCCCGTACCGCCGCCACCGCCGACGGCCGACACACCGTCACCTTCCGCGTCAATACGGACGCTCTCGGCCCCAGCACGCTGAGCACGCTGGAACCGGCGCTTCTCGAAGCCGAATTCTGCCGGCAGCCCCACCACACCGAGCAGCCCGCGCGGAACTAGAGCGGAACGATGTCCGGAGCGCCCAGTCGGGCCGCGTCAGCCGTCAGGTCGTCCGGCTGGCGCTGCGACTCCCGTTCGGCCTCCACCCGCTTCTCGTAGTGCTCCACCTCCTTCTCGATGTGCCGTTCGTCCCAGCCCAGCACCGGCGCCATCAGCTCCGCGCACTCGCGCGCGCAGCGCGTGCCCCGGTCGAAGGTCTCGATCGAGATCCGCGTCCGCCGGGTGAGCACGTCGTCCAGGTGCCGGGCGCCCTCGTGCGACGCGGCGTAGACGACCTCCGCCCGCAGATAGTCGTCGGCACCGCCCAGCGGTTCGCCGAGTTTCGGGTCGGCGACGATCAGTTCCAGCACCTCTTCGACCAGCGAGCCGTACCGGTTCAACAGGTGCTCCACGCGCGCCACGTGAAGCCCTGTCCGGGCCGCGATGCGGGCGCGCGCGTTCCACAGCGCCCGGTATCCCTCGGCGCCCAGCAGCGGCACGTCCTCGGTGACGCAGGCCGCCACCCGCGTGTCGAGCCCGTGCACCGCCTCGTCCACCGCGTCCTTGGCCATCACCCGGTACGTCGTGTACTTGCCGCCCGCCACCACGACCAGGCCCGGCACCGGATGCGCCACCGTGTGCTCGCGCGACAGTTTGCTGGTCGCGTCGGACTCGCCGGCCAGCAGCGGCCGCAGCCCCGCGTACACGCCCTCGACGTCGTCCCGGGTGAGCGGCACCGCGAGGACGCTGTTCACATGCTCCAGCAGGTAGTCGATGTCGGCGCTCGACGCCGCCGGATGGGCCTTGTCGAGGTCCCAGTCGGTGTCGGTGGTGCCGATGATCCAGTGCCGGCCCCATGGGATCACGAAGAGCACGGACTTCTCGGTCCGCAGGATCAGGCCGGTAGTCGAGTGGATCCGGTCCTTGGGCACGACCAGGTGGATGCCCTTCGAGGCCCGTACGTGGAACTGCCCCCTCTCCCCGATCAGGGCCTGCGTGTCGTCCGTCCACACCCCGGTCGCGTTGACGATCTGCTTGGCCCTGACCTCGTACTCGCCGCCCGCTTCCACGTCCTGCACCCGGGTACCGACCACCCGTTCGCCCTCACGGAGGAAGCCGATGACGCGCGCCCTGCTGGCGACCTGCGCGCCGTAGCTCGCGGCCGTCCGCACGAGCGTCGCCACGAAGCGGGCATCGTCCATCTGGGCGTCGTAATACTGCAGCGCCCCGACCAGTGCCTCCCGCTTCAGCGCGGGCGCCACACGCAGCGCGTGCCGCCGCGAGAGGTGCCGGTGCACGGGCAGCCCGCGCCCGTGCCCGGACGACACGGACATCGCGTCGTACAGCGCGACGCCCGACCCCGCGTAGAGCCGCTCCCAGCCCTTGTGCCGCAGCGGGTAGAGGAACGGCACGGGTTTGACCAGGTGCGGGGCCAGCCGTTCCAGCAGCAGTCCGCGTTCCTTCAGCGCTTCCCGTACGAGTGCGAAGTCGAGCATCTCCAGATAGCGCAGCCCGCCGTGGATGAGCTTGCTCGACCGACTGGAGGTGCCCGAAGCCCAGTCGCGCGCCTCCACCAGCCCGGTCGCCAGTCCTCGTGTCGCCGCGTCGAGGGCCGTTCCGGCGCCCACCACTCCGCCGCCCACGACGAGCACGTCCAGTTCACGATCGGCCATGGCCGCCAGCGCCTCCGCGCGCTCGGCGGGTCCCAGTGTCGCTGTCCTCACCGCTGCCTCCCGTCGTCCCCCGTGTGGCCGGGGCTCGTCTCCCCCGGATGGCCGGGGCTCGTGTCCCCGTTGGTTGGGGCTCGTGTCCCCGTTGGCCGGGGCTCGTCCCCGGTATGGCCAGGGCTCCTCTCCCCGTGTGACCGGGGCGCGTCCCCGGTATGGCCGGGGCCCACGGACTCGCCCGTGTGATCGGGCCCACAGACTCGATTCTGTCCCGCCCCTCCGACTTCAGCCACCGCCTGTGGACAACACTCCGCGTAACCTCGCCGCGCAATGCCGCATAACGGTCATATTTACGCCTAGTCTGACATTGCACACCGCTCGTTCTGTCCACAGGACTTGCGCGTCTCGTCCACTCCGGCTACTGGGAAGGACGGCATCACCCATGCCCGCAGACCTCGCCGTCATCGGCCTCGGCCACCTCGGACTGCCCCTCGCCCAAGCCGCCACAGCCGCCGGTATCGACACCATCGGCTACGACACCGATCCCCGACCCGTGGCGGAGCTCGCCGCCGGCCGTCCGCCGGTCGACGGCTCGCTGACCGCCTCGGAGATCCGCCGGATGCTCTCGGGGGGCTTCCGGCCCACCACCAACCCCGCCGAGCTCGGCCGGGTCCGTACTGCCGTGATCTGCACACCCGTGCCCCTCGGCACCCACCGCGCCCCGGACCTGACCGCCGTCGCCGAGGCGGCCCGCGCGCTGGCCGCCCGGCTGCGCCCCAACACCACCGTTCTGCTCGAATCCCCGGTCCACCCCGGCACGACCGAGCAGTTCCTGCTCCCGCTGCTCGAAGGCGGCTCGGGCCTACGGGCGGGCCGGGACTTCCACCTCGCGTACTCCCCCAGCCGCCTCGACCCCGGCAACCGCGCCCACGGGTACGCCCACACCCCGAAGGTCATCGGCGGCCTCACCCCCGCCTGCACGGAATCCGCCGCCGCCTTCTACGGCCGCCTCACCGACAAGGTCGTACGGGCCCGTGGCACGCGCGAGGCCGAGACCGTGAAAGTGCTGGAAACCAACTTCCGGCACGTCAACATCGCCCTCGTCAACGAGATGGCGGTGCTGTGCCACGAGCTCGGCGTCGACCTGTGGGACGTCATCCGGTGCGCCGAGACCAAACCCTTCGGCTTCCAGGCCTTCCGCCCGGGCCCGGGCGTCGGCGGCCACGGCGTCCCCGTCGACACCATCGGCCCCCACCGCCCGCTGCGCCTGGTCGAGTTGGCGGGCCAGGTCAACGAGCGCATGCCGCAGTACGTCATCCAGCGCTGCGCCACGCTCCTCAACGAGCACGGCAAGTCCGCGCGCGGCGCGCGCGTGCTGCTGCTCGGTATCACCTACAAGCCCGATCTGGCCGACCAGGAGGGCTCCCCCGCCACCGAGATCGCCCGCCGCCTGATGGACATGGGGGCCGTGGTCAGTTACCACGATCCGTACGTCGCCGACTGGCGCGTCCGCGACCTGCCCGTACCCCGGGCGGACTCCCTCTACGAGGCGGCGGCGGCGGCCGATCTGACGGTCCTGCTCCAGCACCACCGTACGTACGACCTCCAGGGGCTCGCGGTGAAGGCTCAGCTCCTCCTGGACACCCGCGGGGTCACCCCGGCCGGCGCCGCTCACCGTCTGTGACCATCCCGGACCCCGGCACCATCGGCACCGGAAACAAACTCCTTACGCGATGCGCTCAGCGGGAGGGGGTCCGGGACATTGAAGCGCCGTACCGTGCTCGCCGGCGGCGCCGGAGCCGCCGACAAGCTCGCCGACGTGGCTGCTTTCAGCACGTCCCGGCCGCCCATGGACCAGTCCCGGCGGACGCGGACGGTCCTGACCGACCGCGACCCGTCGGCGTCACCGGCTGCCCGCGCCGTATACGGGCTGCTGGCCGACCTGTGGAAGGAGGCCGCGGACGCCATGACGTACGTCTTCCTCGCCATAGCCGCGGTCACCGCCTTCGCCGGCGCGAAGAAGGCCAACGCGTAACGCGACCGCCGTACGCGAAAGGGGCCCGCGCCACCCGGCACGGGCCCCTTCACGTACTCAGACGCCAAACTTCAGGCACACCCCAGCAGCGCTTGCGTACGGCGCACGTACGACCAACCGTCAGCGCTTGTGCTGGGCGTCGGCGACCGTGACCTCGACGCGCTGGAACTCCTTGAGCTCGCTGTAGCCCGTCGTCGCCATCGCGCGGCGCAGCGCGCCGAAGAAGTTCATCGACCCGTCCGGCGAGTGGGAGGGGCCGGTGAGGATCTCCTCGGTCGTGCCGACCATGCCGAGGTCGACCAGCTTGCCGCGCGGCACGTCCTCGTGGACGGCCTCCATGCCCCAGTGGTGGCCCTTGCCCGGCGCGTCGGTCGCCCGTGCCAGCGGGGAGCCGATCATGACCGAGTCGGCGCCGCACGCGATCGCCTTCGGCAGGTCGCCGGACCACCCGACGCCGCCGTCCGCGATGACGTGCACGTACCGGCCGCCGGACTCGTCCATGTAGTCCCGGCGGGCGGCCGCGACGTCGGCCACGGCCGTCGCCATCGGCACCTGGATGCCCAGGACGTTACGGGTGGTGTGCGCGGCGCCGCCGCCGAAGCCGACCAGGACGCCCGCCGCGCCCGTACGCATCAGGTGCAGGGCGGCGGTGTAGGTGGCGCAGCCGCCGACGATGACGGGGACGTCCAGCTCGTAGATGAACTGCTTCAGGTTCAGCGGCTCGGCCGCGCCCGAGACGTGCTCGGCGGAGACGGTGGTGCCGCGGATGACGAAGATGTCGACCCCGGCGTCCACCACGGCCTTGGAGAACTGGGCCGTGCGCTGCGGGGAGAGCGCGGCGGCGGTGACGACGCCGGAGTCGCGCACCTCCTTGATGCGCCGCCCGATCAGCTCCTCCTGGATGGGGGCCGCGTAGATCTCCTGCAGACGGCGGGTCGCGGTCTCGGTGGGCAGCTCCGCGATCTCGTCCAGCAGCGGCTGCGGGTCCTCGTACCGGGTCCACAGGCCCTCGAGGTTCAGCACGCCCAGGCCGCCGAGCCGGCCGATGCGGATGGCGGTCTCCGGGGAGACCACCGAGTCCATCGGGGCGGCCAGGAACGGGAGCTCGAACCGGTAGGCGTCGATCTGCCAGGCGATCGAGACCTCCTTCGGGTCCCGGGTGCGCCGGCTCGGGACGACGGCGATGTCGTCGAACGCGTACGCCCTGCGGCCGCGCTTGCCGCGCCCGATCTCGATCTCAGTCACGATGTGTGGCCTTTCCCTCTACGTCTGCGCCTACCAGTATCCCCGACACACGAGTGAGGGGCGGTCCCGGCCGTATGCCGGGACCGCCCCTCACGCACGCGTGGATTACTTCCTGCTGTAGTTCGGCGCCTCGACCGTCATCTGGATGTCGTGCGGGTGGCTCTCCTTGAGGCCCGCCGACGTGATCCGGACGAACCGGCCGCGCTCCTGGAGCTCCGGCACCGTGCGCCCGCCGACGTAGAACATCGACTGGCGCAGGCCGCCGACCAGCTGGTGGACGACCGCCGAGAGCGGGCCGCGGAAGGGCACCTGGCCCTCGATGCCCTCGGGCACGAGCTTCTCGTCGGAGGCGACACCCTCCTGGAAGTACCGGTCCTTGGAGAAGGAGCGCTGCTCACCGCGGGACTGCATGGCACCGAGCGACCCCATGCCGCGGTACGACTTGAACTGCTTGCCGTTGATGAACATCAGCTCGCCCGGCGACTCCTCGCAGCCCGCGAGCAGCGACCCGAGCATCACCGTGTCGGCGCCCGCGACCAGGGCCTTGGCGATGTCCCCGGAGTACTGCAGGCCACCGTCGCCGATGACCGGGACACCGGCCGCCTTGGCGGCGAGGGAGGCCTCGTAGATGGCGGTGACCTGGGGGACGCCGATACCGGCGACCACGCGGGTGGTGCAGATGGAGCCGGGGCCGACACCGACCTTGATGCCGTCCACACCGGCGTCGATCAGGGCCTGGGCGCCGTCGCGGGTGGCGACGTTGCCGCCGATGACGTCCACCGAGGAGTTCGACTTGATCTTGGCGACCATCTCGCCGACCAGCCGGGAGTGGCCGTGCGCGGTGTCGACGACGATGAAGTCGACGCCCGCCTCGATGAGCGCCTGGGCACGCTCGTAGGCGTCGCCCGCGACGCCCACGGCGGCGCCGACCAGCAGCCGGCCTTCCTTGTCCTTGGCGGCGTGCGGGTACTTCTCCGCCTTGACGAAGTCCTTGACGGTGATGAGGCCCTTGAGGATGCCGGCGTCGTCGACGAGCGGGAGCTTCTCGATCTTGTGGCGGCGCAGCAGCTCCATGGCGTCCACGCCGGAGATGCCGACCTTGCCGGTGACCAGCGGCATCGGCGTCATGACGTCACGGACCTGCTGGGTCCGGTCGGTCTCGAAGGCCATGTCGCGGTTGGTGACGATACCGAGGAGCTTGCCCGCCGGGTCGGTGACGGGGACGCCGCTGATGCGGAACTTGCCGCAGATCGCGTCGGCCTCGGCGAGTGTCGCCTCCGGGCGGACCGTGATCGGGTCGGTGACCATGCCGGACTCGGAGCGCTTGACCAGGTCGACCTGGTTGGCCTGGTCGGCGATGGAGAGGTTGCGGTGCAGCACGCCGACGCCGCCCTGGCGGGCCATGGCGATGGCCATGCGGGCCTCGGTGACCTTGTCCATCGCGGCGGACAGCAGCGGGATGTTCACCCGTACGTTCTTGGAGATGTACGAGGAAGTGTCGATCTGGTCGGGCGCCATGTCGGACGCGCCCGGCAGCAGCAGCACGTCGTCGTAGGTCAGCCCGAGTGTCGCGAATTTCTCGGGCACTCCGTCGACGTTGGCAGTCATGACACCTTCCCCAAATTGCCTTGATCGGTGCGGATGTCCATGCTAACGGGCTGCGGCGGTGTCTCATTCCACGAGCAAGATCACCGGGAAGGTTTGGACGTTCACACGTATGGACGCGGCCATCGGGAGCCGGGGGCGGCTCACTGCTCGGCCAGCGCCCGCAGCCGGCTGAGCGCGCGGTGCTGCGCGACCCGTACCGCGCCCGGGGACATGCCCAGCATCTGGCCCGTCTCCTCGGCGGTCAGGCCCACCGCGACCCGCAGCACCAGCAGCTCGCGCTGGTTCTCGGGGAGGTTGGCGAGCAGTCGCTTGGCCCACTCGGCGTCATCGCTGAGCAGCGCCCGCTCCTCGGGCCCGAGGGAGTCGTCGGGCCGCTCGGGCATCTCGTCGGAGGGCACGGCGGTGGAGCCGGGGTGGCGCATGGCGGCCCGCTGGAGGTCGGCGACCTTGTGCCCGGCGATGGCGAAGACGAACGCCTCGAAGGGGCGCCCGGTGTCCTTGTAGCGCGGGAGGGCCATCAGCACCGCGACGCAGACCTCCTGGGCGAGGTCCTCGACGAAGTGCCGGGCATCACCGGGAAGCCGGTTCAGCCGTGTACGGCAGTAGCGCAGGGCCAGGGGATGGACGTGGGCCAGGAGGTCGTGCGTGGCCTGCTCGTCACCCTCGACGGCACGGTGAACGAGTGCACCGATCGCCCCGTGGGCAGTGGCCGCCTCGTCGTCACGCATCGGTCCATGGTGCCTTGACGGCCGTTCATCCGCGGCACCGCGTCCGCTGTTGTGCACCGAAGCGTTATGAGCAGGCGCGCCGGAACTCATCTCCTGCGCCCTCCCCTCCCGCTCGATCGACTCGTCCCCGAGGAACTCCACCCTTCAAGGATGCGGCATCGCGCGGGAAACAGATATCGGGCCTCCGCCGCCCCGTCCGCCGGGCGGCGGACGGGGATCGATACGGTCACGTGCTAGCGCACCAGGCCCCAGCGGAATCCGAGCGCGACCGCGTGCGCCCGGTCCGATGCGCCCAGCTTCTTGAAGAGCCTTCTGGCGTGGGTCTTCACGGTGTCCTCGGAGAGGAAGAGCTCACGGCCGATCTCCGCGTTGGAGCGGCCGTGGCTCATGCCCTCCAGCACCTGGATCTCGCGGGCGGTGAGGGTGGGCGCGGCGCCCATCTCGGCCGAGCGCAGCCGGCGCGGGGCGAGCCGCCAGGTCGGATCGGCGAGGGCCTGGGTGACCGTGGCCCGCAACTCGGCGCGTGAGGCGTCCTTGTGCAGGTAGCCGCGGGCGCCGGCCGCGACGGCGAGCGCCACGCCGTCCAGGTCCTCGGCGACGGTGAGCATGATGATGCGGGCGCCGGGGTCCGCTGACAGCAGCCGGCGTACGGTCTCCACGCCGCCCAGACCGGGCATGCGTACGTCCATCAGAATGAGGTCCGAGCGGTCCGCACCCCAGCGGCGGAGGACTTCCTCGCCGTTGGCCGCGGTCGTCACACGCTCGACGCCGGGCACCGTCGCGACGGCGCGGCGGAGCGCTTCTCGGGCAAGCGGGGAGTCGTCGCAGACGAGGACGGATGTCATGGCCGTCCTCCGCAGCTGATGCGCGTCACCTTGAGCCTCCAGGCTGGTTACGTTTCGTCACCTGTGACGGTTGACGCCCCCGGACATCTGCCCGAGCGCTTGTTCTCTCAACCGCCTCCGCACTCTCAACGACGGTCACTCGAAAGAGTTACGGGTCCACCCTCCCTCTTCGGCACTCTACGTGAGGGGGTGCGTACGGAGGAGAGCGACGCAGGTCACCGTTGCTTCACCCAGAGCTATGCCCCATTTAGCGGCTTTTCCTTCACTTTGTCGGTGTCTGTGGCTAGATTCGCAATGAGTCATATTTACATCTACTTAGACAGTAGTTGTACGGTCGTTGCTATATCGGCCCAGCCAATCCGCTCAGTTACCGGAACCAAGGGGACATGCGCTATGGCAGATTTCTCCCGCCTTCCCGGACCCAACGCCGACCTGTGGGACTGGCAGCTGCTCGCGGCCTGCCGGGGGGTCGACAGTTCGCTCTTCTTCCACCCCGAAGGTGAGCGCGGCGCGGCGCGGAGTGCGCGCGAGAACTCGGCGAAAGAGGTCTGCATGCGGTGCCCGGTCCGCGCGGAGTGCGCGGCCCACGCGCTGGCCGTGCGGGAGCCCTACGGCGTATGGGGCGGTCTCACCGAGGACGAGCGCGAGGAGCTCATGGGACGGGCCCGCAATCGTCTGGTCCAGACGTCGGCGACGACTTCGGCGCGCAACTGACCCCTCGCCCGAACACATGAAGGAACGTTTCTGCACATCTGCTCAGGGGCGACCACGGGCCGCCCCTTCGGCGTGGACAGTCCCTTCGGCTTGCGCCGCCCCTCCGGCCTGGGCAGTCCCTTCGGCTTGGGCCGCCGGCCGGCGGCGGTTCAGGTGCGCGCGGCCGCGCGTGTCAGTTCGTCCAGGGTGGCGGCGACCGCCGGGACCTGGGCCAGGTCGGGCAGCGTGAGGGCGACGACCTCCCGCTCGACGGCGGGCTCCACCGCGACCATCCGGGCGCCCCTGGGCCGTACCGACTCGATGGCGAGCTCGGGCAGCACCGCGACCCCGAGCCCCGCGCCGACCAGGCCGACCACCGCGGGGTAGTCGTCGGTCGCGAAGTCGATGCGCGGGGTGAACCCCGCGCCCTCGCAGACCTCCACGAGCTGGCGGCGGCAGCGCGGGCAGCCCGCGATCCACGACTCCCCGGCGAGCTCGCCGATGGCCACGGCTTCCGCCTCCGCGAGGCGGTGGCCCTCCGGGACCAGGCCGACCAGGCGGTCGGCGAGCAGCGGGCGTACGACGAGGTCGTCCCACTCCGCGACGGCCGGGCGGTAGCGGAAGGCGAGCGCCACGTCGCAGTCGCCCTCGCGCAGCATCTCGACCGAGCGGGGCGGTTCGGCCTCGACCAGGGAGACGCGGGTGCCGGGGTGCGCCGCGCGCAGGGCGGCGAGCGCGGTGGGCACGAGGGTCGAGCTGCCGCTGGGGAAGGAGACCAGCCGCACGCGCCCGGCCCGCAGCCCCGCGATGGCCGCGATCTCCTCCTCGGCGGCGGTGAGCCCGGCGAGGATGCCCGAGGCGTGGCGTACGAGCGCCTCGCCGGCTTGTGTCAGGCGCATCTCGCGGCCCGTACGGATCAGCAGCGGTGTGCCCGCGGACGCTTCGAGCGCTTTCATCTGCTGGCTCACGGCGGGCTGGGTGCAGCCCAGTTCGCGCGCGGCGGCCGAGAAGGAGCCGGTGGAGGCGACGGCGCGCAGCACACGCAGATGACGGGCTTCGATCACCCTTTGAATATAAGGCTCGCTTGGACTGGGCGCCAATTATTCGCTGGCTGCTTTGGGCAGCGTGGCGTTAGCGTGCCGCTCATGAGAGTTCTCACCGTGAACGTGGGGCGGTCCAGGGCCGTCGACTACACCGACGCGCCGAGCGGTACGTCCGGGATCGACAAGCGGCCGGCCGACGGGCCGGTCCGGGTGTCGGATCCGGGGCCGAGGGGCGAGGGCGAGAGGGGCGCGAGAGCGAGTGGCGTGGCCGGGGACGCGGTCTGTGACCTGCGCTTCCACGGCGGGAGACACCGGGCGGTGTACGCGTTCGCGCGCGAGGAGCTGGACCACTGGGAGGGCGAGTTGGGGCGTCCGCTCGCCAACGGCGCGTTCGGGGAGAACCTCACCACCTCGGGCATCGACGTCAACGCCGCGCTGATCGGCGAGCGGTGGCGGATCGGTTCGGCGGTCCTGGAGGTGGCGTCCGGGCGCATTCCCTGCCGTACGTTCGCGGGTTGGCTGGACGAACGGGGCTGGGTGAAGCGGTTCACCCGGCGCGCCGCCCCGGGCCCGCTCCTGCGGGTCGTCGAGCCGGGCGACATCCGCGCGGGCGACGCGATCGAGGTCGTGCACCGGCCGGACCACGACGTGACCGTCGAGGTCGCCTTCCGGGCGTGCACCCTCCAGCGGGAGCTGCTGCCGCGCCTGCTCGGGGCGGGTGAGGCGCTGGACCCCGAGCTCCGCGAGGTGGCGCTGTCGTACATTTCGCGAGCCGCCAGATCCTGACACTCCGTATATGTACGGGCGGGTCACGGCCGCCGCCTGTGGACGGCGCGCCGGCATGTCCGTGGGAGGCACTAACGTGCCGCGCATGACGACTGCACTGATTACGGGCGCGACGGCGGGAATCGGGGCCGCCTTCGCGCGGCGGCTGGCGGCGGACGGCCGCGACGTGGTGCTGGTGGCCCGGGATGTGAAGCGGCTCCGGGAACAGGCGACCGAGCTGCACGACCGGCATGGGATCGAGGCCGAGGTGCTGGCGGCCGACCTGGCCGAGGAGGACGGCATCGCGGCCCTGGAGGCGCGGCTGTCCGACCCCAAGCGGCCGGTGGACCTGCTCATCAACAACGCCGGGTTCGGCAACAAGGGCCGCTTCCTGGACGTGTCGATGGCCGACGAGCTGAGGATGCTGAAGGTGCACTGCGAGGCGGTGCTGCGGCTGACCTCGGCGGCGGCGGCTTCCATGCGCGACCGGGGGCGGGGCGGCGTGGTGAACGTCGCGTCGGTCGCCGCGTTCGTGCCGCGCGGCACGTACGGGGCGTCGAAGGCGTGGGTCGTGCAGTTCACGCAGGGCGCGGCGCGTGATCTGGCGGGCAGCGGGGTGCGGCTGATGGCGCTGTGCCCGGGCTTCGTGCGTACGGAGTTCCATGAGCGGGCCGGGATGGGGACGGACAACATCCCGGGCTGGCTGTGGCTGGACGCCGACAAGCTGGTGGCGGAGGCGCTGGCGGATCTGGCGCGGGGCAAGACGCTGTCGATTCCGGACCCGCGGTACAAGGCGCTGATGGGTGTGGTGAAGCTGGCGCCGCGCGGGCTGCTGGGAGGCGTGAGCTCCCGGGCGGGCCGCAAGTACGGGCCGCGGTAACCCTGCGGCCGCGCTCGCGACCCGCCCGCCCCCCGACGACCAGCCCCTGCCTGGCCGTCACCTGGCCGGAATCATGCGCGGAAAGTGATCGAACGTCAACAGTCGCGGAACGAATGATCGAAACTTCCGCCGTTCGATCATTCTGGTCTAGGGTCGGGCGACGACCGGGCGCCGCTCGATGGAGCCACCACACCCCGAGGGAGACTTCCGCCGTGCGCGAGAGTGCTGTTGAACGTCACGACCGTCTGCTCGCCCTGGTGCGGGAGCGCGGTACGGCGCGCGTCTCGGACCTCGCCGCGCAGCTGGGCGTCTCTCCGGTCACCGCGCGCCGGGACGTGGAGGCGCTGGCCGGCCGGGGACTGCTGGACCGCGTGCACGGCCAGGTCTCGTGGCCCGGGAGCCGGGGCGGGGCCGAGTACCGCCCGGGCGCCGAGCCGCCGGCCGCCGCGCCCGGCAGCGGGCCGGTGCTCGGCCTGCTGGCGCCGTCCGCGACGTACTACTTCGCCGAGGTGATCCGCGGGGCGCGCGAGGCGGCGGCCCGGGCCGGGGCGCGGCTGATCCTGCGGATCTCCGACTACCGGCCCGAGGACGACCGGGCGCGCACCGACGGCCTGCTGGCAGCGGGCGCGGAAGGGCTGCTGGTGGCGCCCGGCTGGCGGGCGCCCGGCGACCAGGCGGAGCACAGCGACTGGATCGCCGGGCTGCCGGTGCCGGCCGTGCTGCTGGAGCGGCGCGCGGCGCCGGGCTCCGCGCTGGACGGGCTGGACCGGGTGTCCTCCGACCACGGTCACGGGGTCCTGCTCGCCGTGCGCCACCTCGCGGGCCTCGGGCACGGCGCGCCGCTGCTGGTGGCCCGCGCGGACAGTCCGACCGCGCTCGCGGTGCGCGCCGGGTACGCCGAGGCACTGGGCGCGCTCGGGCTGCGCGCGCCGGGCCCGGTGATCGAGTCGGTGCCCGCGGAGCTGGACGCGGCGGGGTTCGAGGAGGCGGTCCGGGCGCTGCGCTCGGCGGTCGCCTCGGGCGGCGCGTCCGCGGCCCTGGTGCACAACGACGTGGACGCGATCCAGATGGTGCAGCGCCTCGCCGAGCTGGGCGTGCGCGTGCCGCAGGACCTGGCGCTGATCGCGTACGACGACGAGGTCGCCGCCCTCGCCGACATCCCGCTGACGGCGGTCGCCCCGCCCAAGCGGCAGGTGGGCCGGCTCGCGACCGAGCTGCTGGTCGAGCGGCTGGCCCGGGCGGCGCGCGAGGGGAGCGCGGAAGGCGAGGACGACGCGGACCCCCGGCGGCATCTGGCGCTGCTGCCGCGCCTTCGCGTCCGGGCGTCCTGCGGAGCCGCCGCACCCGAACCTGCCTGATCTATTTTCGATCAATCAATCTTTCGCTCTTGACTTCGCTCACGACTGGCTCAATCATCACGGCCACACCATCCGTGCCGCCGCCCGTTCAGGAGCCCTGCCATGAGCCGCAGTTGGAGCAGAACGTCCCCCGTCGTGGCCGTCACCGCCGCCGCCCTCGCCGTACTGACGGGGTGTGGCGGCGGCGGTGACGGGGCGTCGGCCCCCGCGGCCGACGGCAAGCCCGTGACCATCACCTTCTGGGGCTGGGCCAAGGGATCCAAGGACGTCGTCGACGCCTTCAACGCCTCGCACCGGAACATCAAGGTGACGTTCGAGGAGATCCCCTCCGGCAACGCCGGCGGCTACGCCAAGATCTCCAACGCCGTGAAGGCGGGCAATGCCCCCGACCTGGTCTCCATCGAATACCCCTCGCTCCCCGAGTTCGTCAGCCAGGGAGCGCTCCAGGACATCGGCGCCCACCTGTCGGACGACGTCAAGGGCAAGCTGCTGCCGCAGGCCGTGGAACTCACCACGCTCGGCGGCAAGAACTGGGCCGTGCCCTTCGACGCCGCGCCACAGGCCTTCTACTACCGCAAGGACCTCTTCGCGAAGTACGGGATCGAGGTTCCCACGACGTGGGCGGAGTTCAGGGCCGCGGCCGAGAAGGTGAAGAAGACCGACGCCAGGACCCGGATCGCCACCTTCTTCCCCGACGACCCGACCAGCTTCCAGGCGCTGGCCTGGCAGGCCGGTGCCCAGTGGTTCAAGGCCGAGGGCGACACCTGGAAGGTCGACACCACCGACGCCGCCACCCACAAGGTCACCGCCTACTGGCAGGGCCTGCTCGATGCCGGCCTGGTCCACAACCACGCCTCCTTCACCCCCGAGTGGACCAGTTCCCTGAAGAACGGCTCCACCATCGGCTACCTCGGCGCCTCCTGGGGCGCGGGCGTCCTCAAGGGCACCCTGCCCGAGCAGAGCGGCGCGTGGGCCGTCGCCCCGATGCCCACCTGGGACGGCAAGCCCGCCAGTGGCATGCTCGGCGGCTCCACCTTCGCCGTCACCAAGGACAGCGAGAAGGCCGGGCCCGCGGTGGAGTTCGCCACCTGGATGGCCACCACCGAGGAGGGCGTCAAGGCCCGGATCGCCTCCGGCACCTCCAGCGCCTTCCCCGCCGCCGCCGGACTCCGCCCGGTCGCCAAGGAGGCCTTCGACGCCGGCTTCTACGGCGGCCAGGACATCTACGCGCTCTTCGAGCGGGCCGGTGCCTCCATCAACCCCAACTGGGCGTGGGGCCCGGCCACCGGGACCACCAACCTCGCCATCAAGGACGGGTTCGGCAAGATCGCGAACGGTGGCACGACCCTCGCCGACGCCATCAGGGCCGGACACGAGGCGACCGTCGCGGAGATGAAGAAGCGCGGCCTGAAGGTCGAGGGCTGACCCCCGATGAAGGCCCGCGCCGCCCGCGCCCCCGCCCCCGTCCCCGCCCCCGCCCTCGCCCCCAAAGGCCCGACCGCACCCCCAGCCCCTGCCGCCACCCCTACCGTCGCCCCTACCATCGCCCGTGCCCGTACCGGCGCGGCCGCCGTCCTGCTCGCCCCCTTCTTCGTCCTGTTCACCGCGGTGATGGTGGTGCCGATCGGTTACGCGGTCTGGCTGAGCCTGTTCACCGAGAAGCAGTCGGGGCTGGGCTTCGGCGGCACCGAGACCGTCTTCACCGGACTCGACAACTACCTGGCGGCGCTGGGCGACCGGGCCTTCCGCGAAGGGTTCGGCGTACTGCTCGGGTACTGCCTGCTCTACATCCCGCTGCTGCTCGCCGGGGCCCTCACCCTCGCCCTGCTGCTCGACTCGGCGCTCGCCCGCGCCCGCCGCTTCTTCCAGCTGGCCCTTTTCCTGCCGCACGCCGTGCCCGGCATCATCGCCGCGCTGATCTGGGTGTACCTCTACACGCCCCAGCTCAGCCCGGTCGTCGAGGCCATGGAGTCCGGCGGCGTCGGCTTCGACTTCTTCTCGCCCGAAGGCGCCCTCCCCTCCGTCGTGAACATCGCGCTGTGGGAATGGCTCGGCTACAACATGGTGATCTTCTACGCCGCCCTCCAGGCCATCGACCGCTCCGTCCTCGAAGCGGCGACCGTCGACGGCGCGGGCTCCTGGCGGACCGCCTTCAGCATCAAACTCCCCCTCATCCGCGCCTCCTTGGCCATGGTGGCGCTGTTCACCGTCATCGGCTCGCTCCAGCTGTTCACCGAGCCGCTGATCCTCGACAAGGGCACGGGCTCCGCCGTCACCTCCACCTGGACGCCCAACATGTACGCGTACACCGCCGCCTTCGACCGCAACGACTACGGACTCGCGGCCGCCGCCTCCGTACTCCTCGCGCTCACCGCCGCACTGCTGTCCTTCGCCGTCACCCGCCTCACCGGCCGCCGCGCGCACGACCGGAAGGAGCAGCACGCATGAGCGCGACCGTCACCACCCCGCCACCCCCGCGTGTCACCGCGCCCCCGGCCGCGGCCGGCGCGGGCACCCGCAGGCCGCCGAGCCGCTGGCTGTCCCGGACCGCCGTCAACGGCGCCCTGCTGCTGTCCGCCGCCTACATGCTCTTCCCCCTCGTCTGGCTGGTCACCGCCGCCACCAAGGACGCGGGCGGCCTGCTGGCCGGAAACGCCTTCTCCTTCCAGGGCTTCGACCTCGGCGGCAACCTCACCCGCCTCGCCGCGTACGGCGACGGCGTCTACTTCCGCTGGTACCTCAACAGCCTGCTGTACGCGGGCGGTGGGGCGCTGGCCTGCTCGCTGATCTGCGTCGCCGCGGGCTACGCCTTCGACAAGTACGACTTCCGGGGCAAGGAGAAACTCTTCGGCGCCGTCCTGATGGGCGTGCTGGTCCCCACCACCGCGCTCGCCCTGCCCATGTACCTGCTCGCCAGCAGGACCGGCATCGTCAACACCTACTGGGCCGTGCTCATCCCCGTCCTGGTCAACCCGTTCGGCGTCTACCTCGCCCGTGTCTTCAGCGCCGGCTACATCCCCGACGAGGCCCTGGAGGCCGCCCGTATCGACGGGGCGGGCGAGCTGCGCGCCTTCTGGTCCATCGGGCTGCGCATGGTCATGCCGGGCTTCGTGACCGTCTTCCTCTTCCAGTTCACCGCGATCTGGAACAACTTCTTCCTCCCCCTGGTGATGCTCTCGGACCAGCGGCTCTTCCCCCTGAGCCTCGGCCTGTACGCGTGGAACAGCAACGCCCACGCCGAACCGGACTTCTACCCCCTCGTCGTCACCGGCTCCCTGCTCGCCGTCGTCCCGCTGGTCGTCGCCTTCGTCTCGCTCCAGCGCCACTGGAAGGCCGGCCTGACCGCCGGCAGCGTCAAGTGAGGAGCTCGGTTCCCACCATGCACCACGCCACTGACAATCGGCCCCCGCTCCTGCTGGCCATGGGCCCCGGCATCGCGGACCGCCTGCTCACCGACGCCCACCGCGCCCGGCTCGCCGCCCTGACCCGTGCCGATCCGCACCTGGTCGCCCACGACCTGGCCGCGCCCACGCCCCGCGTCGCCACCGCGCTCGCCGAGGCCGAGGTCCTGTTCACCTGCTGGGGCGCCACCCCGCTCACGGCCGGCGTCCTGCGCAAGGCCCCGCGCCTGCGGGCGATCGTCCACGCCGCCGGATCGGTCAAACACCATGTCACCGACGCGTGCTGGGAGCGCGGCCTCGCGGTCACCTCGGCGGCCGCGGCCAACGCGCTGCCCGTCGCCGAGTACACGCTCGCCGTGATCCTCCTGGCCGGCAAGCGCGTCCTGCGCGCCGCACAGCGGTACGCCGAGCTGCGCAACGGCCACGACTGGCAGCGCGAGCTCGCCGACAGTGGCAACTACCGCCGCACGGTCGGCATCGTGGGCGCGTCCCGCATCGGCCGCCGCGTGATCGAGCTGCTGCGCCCCTTCGACGTACAGGTGCTGCTGTACGACCCGTACGTCGCGCCCGCCGAGGCGACGGCCCTCGGCGCCGTGCCGGTCGCCCTGGACGAGCTGTGCGCCCGCGCCGGCGTCGTCTCCGTCCACGCCCCGCAACTGCCGTCCACGCACCATATGATCGGCGCCGCGCAGCTGGCCCTCATGCCGGACGGCGCGACCCTCGTCAACACCGCGCGCGGCTCCCTCATCGACGAACGGGCGCTCCTGCCCCACCTGACGAGGGGCCGCCTCAACGCCGTGCTCGATGTCACCGACCCGGAGGTCCCGCCGCCCGGCTCGCCGCTCTACACGCTCCCCAACGTCCTGCTGACCCCGCACATCGCGGGCTCGCTCGGCAACGAGCTGCACCGCATGGCGGACCGGGCGCTGGACGAGCTGGAGCGGTACGTGAAGGGGCTGCCGTTCGAGGAGGCGGTCCGGCCCTCGGAGCTGAGCCGCTCGGCCTAGCCGCGCGACAACGCGCCCGACGCGGCCCACGAGGACGCCGGCACAGCCCACGAGACCGCCGTCCGGCAAGACCTACGAGACCGCCGCCCGGCGCAGCCCCGGGGAAACGAGCGAGGCCCGGTGCCCCCGCGACGGGGGCACCGGGCCTCGTAACGCTCAAGCGGCGTCAGTGGGAGTGGCCGTGACCGTGGCCGTGGCCCGCGTCCGCCGGCTCCTCTTCCTTCTTCTCGACGACCAGGGTCTCGGTCGTCAGCAGCAGGGAGGCGATGGACGCGGCGTTCTCCAGGGCCGAGCGCGTGACCTTGACCGGGTCGATGACGCCGGCCTTGATCAGGTCGCCGTAGTCGCCGGTCGCGGCGTTGAAGCCCTGGCCCTTGTCGAGCTCCGCCACCTTCGCGGTGATGACGTAGCCCTCCAGGCCCGCGTTCTCGGCGATCCAGCGCAGCGGCTCCACGACGGCGCGGCGGACGACCGCGACACCGGTGGCCTCGTCGCCGGTCTTGTCGAGGTTGCCCTCCAGGACCTTGGCGGCGTGGACCAGCGCGGAGCCACCACCGGAGACGATGCCCTCCTCGACCGCGGCGCGGGTCGCGGAGATGGCGTCCTCCAGACGGTGCTTCTTCTCCTTCAGCTCCACCTCGGTGGCGGCGCCGACCTTGATCACGCACACGCCGCCGGCCAGCTTCGCGAGGCGCTCCTGGAGCTTCTCGCGGTCCCAGTCGGAGTCCGTGGTCTCGATCTCGGCCTTGATCTGCGCCACGCGGCCGGTGACGTCCTCGGACTTGCCGCCACCGTCGACGATGGTGGTCTCGTCCTTGGTGACGGTCACGCGGCGGGCGGTGCCGAGCACGTCCAGGCCGACCTGGTCGAGCTTGAGGCCGACCTCCTCGGCGACGACGGTCGCGCCGGTGAGGGCGGCCATGTCGCCGAGCATCGCCTTGCGGCGGTCACCGAAGCCGGGGGCCTTGACCGCGACCGCGTTGAAGGTGCCGCGGATCTTGTTGACGACCAGGGTCGACAGGGCCTCGCCCTCGACGTCCTCGGCGATGATCAGCAGCGGCTTGGAGGAGCCGGCCTGGATGACCTTCTCCAGCAGCGGCAGCAGGTCCGTGATCGCGGAGATCTTGCCCTGGTGGATCAGGATGTACGGGTCGTCGAGGACGGCCTCCATACGCTCCTGGTCGGTCACCATGTACGGGGACAGGTAGCCCTTGTCGAAGGCCATGCCCTCGGTGAAGTCCAGCTCCAGACCGAAGGTGTTGGACTCCTCGACGGTGATGACACCGTCCTTGCCGACCTTGTCCATGGCCTCGGCGATGAGCTCTCCGACCTGCTGGTCCTGGGCGGACAGCCCGGCCACGGCGGCGATGTCGGCCTTGTCGTCGATCGGGCGCGCCGAGGCGAGGAGGTCGTCGCAGACGGCCTTGACGGCGGCGTCGATGCCCTTCTTCAGGGCGGCCGGGGAGGCGCCGGCGGCCACGTTGCGCAGACCCTCGCGGACCAGCGCCTGGGCCAGGACCGTGGCGGTGGTGGTGCCGTCACCCGCGATGTCGTTGGTCTTGGTCGCCACCTCCTTCACCAGCTGGGCGCCGAGGTTCTCGTACGGGTCCTCGATCTCGACCTCGCGGGCGATGGTGACGCCGTCGTTGGTGATGGTGGGCGCGCCGAACTTCTTGTCGATGACGACGTTGCGGCCCTTGGGGCCGATCGTCACCTTGACCGTGTCGGCAAGCTTGTTGACGCCGCGCTCAAGGGCGCGACGGGCGTCCTCGTCGAACTTCAGGATCTTCGCCATGGGAGCGATTCAGCCCTCTCGGAACTCGGGTTAACGAACCGCGCCCCTCGCCGCCCGGCAATAAAGTCATCAGCGGGGGCCAGGGGCGCAGCTCAAAGCACTATCTGCTCGGGTACGGAGTCTTCCGGGGAAGCCCCCCGGATTTCCGACCTACTTCTCGACGATCGCGAGCACGTCGCGGGCCGAGAGGACGAGGTACTCCTCGCCGCTGTACTTGACCTCGGTGCCGCCGTACTTGCTGTACAGCACGATGTCACCGGTCTTGACGTCGAGCGGCAGGCGCTCGCCGTTCTCGAAGCGGCCCGGGCCCACGGCCAGGACGACGCCCTCCTGGGGCTTCTCCTTCGCGGTGTCCGGAATGACCAGGCCAGACGCGGTGGTCTGCTCGGCGTCGAGCGGCTGGACCACGATGCGGTCCTCGAGCGGCTTGATGGCAACCTTGGAGCTGGTGGTCGTCACGATCCGACCTCCCCCTTCGGAGATCTCACGGGGTTAACTGTCTGAGGTGGCGACCAGGTGGATCCGTCGTCGCGGGTGCCGGACCTGCCCGTCGCTGTGTTGGCACTCTCCAGTGGGGAGTGCCAGAGCTGAGACTATGACCGCGGTTAGCACTCGGTCAAGCGGAGTGCCAATTCACCGACCCCGTGGCGCGATCCCTCGGGCGCGATCCGTCACACGTAGTCCTCCAGCCTGGCCACGGCGTACCCCTTCGCCGTGACGACGTCCATCACCTGGCGGACCATGTCCGGCATGGTGCCGTTCCAGTCCTCGGGGCCGCGGAAGTGCGTGAGGATGATGTCGCCGGGGTGCAGGTCCCGGTCCCATTCCCGCCACTCCATGTGGTCCGGGTACGCCTCGGCCGCCCACAGGGGCACCGCCCTGACGCCGCACGCCTGGGCGGCCCGCAGCGTGTCGGCGTTGTAGTTGCCGTAGGGCGGGCGGAAGAGCGAGGGGCGCTTGCCGTACCGCTTCTGGATCACGTCTTGCATGCCGCAGATCTCGCGCTCCTGCTCCTGGTACGACAGGGCGGGCATGTAGCGGTGGTTGAGCGTGTGGTTGTGCAGGGTGACGCCGCGCGCCTGCATGCGCCCGAAGTAGCCGTAGTCCTCCTTGACCAGGTAGTCGCTGAGGAAGGCGCTGTACGGGATGTGCAGGTCGGACATCATCCGCAGCAGTTCCGGGTCCTTCTCGGCGCCGTCGTCGATCGTCAGGAACACGACCTTCTGGCTGGTCGGCACGGTGGTGAAGACGGGCGGCAGGGTGGGGTCGCCGACCTCGAACCCCTTGCGGAAGGCGATCTCCGGTTTGTCGGCGGCCGACGGGGGCGGCGGCGCGGGGAGCGGGGTTCGCGCCAGGCCCCACTTCCTGGCGGCGACGGCGCGGGCCGCCTGCACGCGCTTGACCTTCTTGGCGTACGCGGCGCGGGCGGCGGCGGCGTCGGGCGGCTGCGCGGGACCGGCCTGACCGCTCGCCTCACCGCTCGCCGGACCACCGGGCCCGCCGCTCGCCGCGCCGCCGCCCTCCGCCGCGCAGCCGGAAGCGACCGCCGCGGCGAGCAGCACGGCCAGCGTCGCCACACGGACCCGTACGCCCGCCTTTTTGTCGTTTTGTCGTACTAGTTGCATGGCGCCGCATCCTGTCAGCGCCCCGCGCCGGCCGCCTGCCGGCAGCGCCACCCGGCGCACACCATCCCCCGCCTGGCCCACAATGGGCCGGGTGACCGATCTCGCCGCCTTCTCCGCGCTCCTCACCGACGAGGGCCAGGCCCTGCTGGCCGCCCTGCGCGACCACACCCCCGCCCAGGAGCTGGCGGTCGCCTCCCGGCTGCGCCGCGACCACCCGGCCGAGCTGGTCACGGCGGCGATCGGGCAGGCGCGGCTGCGGCAGCGCGCGGTGGCGAAGTTCGGCGAGCAGGACGCCCACCGCATGTACTTCACGCCCGGCGGCGTCGAGCAGTCCACCCGCCGGACGGTCGCCGAGCACCGCGCCGCCCGCTTCGCCCGCCTCGGCGTACGCGGCGTCGCCGACCTGTGCAGCGGCGTCGGCGGCGACGCCATCGCGCTCGCCCGCGCCGGGATCCGGGTCCTGGCGGTCGACCGCGACCCGCTCGCCGCCGAGGCCGCCCGCGCGAACGCCGAGGCCCTGGGGCTCGCCGGGCTGATCGAGGTGCGCTGCGCGGACGTCACGGAGGTCGACACCTCGCCGTACGACGCGGTCTTCGTCGACCCGGCGCGGCGCGGCGGCCGTGGCCGGATCTTCGACCCGGAGGCGTACTCGCCGCCCCTGTCGTGGGCCATCGAGGCCGCGCGCAAGGCCCCGCACGCGGCGCTGAAGATCGCCCCGGGCATCCCGCACGAGGTGATCCCCGACGCCGCCGAGGCCGAGTGGGTCTCCGACCACGGCGACGTGAAGGAGGCGGTGCTCTGGTTCGGCACCCGCCCCGGCACGGTCACCGCCACGCTCCTGCCCGGCCCGCACACCCTGACCGGCCGCAACCTCCCCGACCCCGCCGTCCGCCCGGTGGGCCGCTTCCTGTACGAGCCCGACGGCGCCGTCATCCGCGCGCATCTGGTCGCGGAGGTCGCCGACGAGCTCGGCGGCGGCCTGATCGACGAGACCATCGCGTACATCACCGCCGATGAAGCGCGCCCGACGCCCTACGCCACCGCGTACGAGATCACCGACGAACTGCCCTTCAACCTCAAGAAGCTGAAGGCCCTGCTGCGCGAACGCGACGTCGGCACCCTGACGGTCAAGAAGCGCGGCTCGGCGGTCGAACCCGAGGAACTGCGCCGCAAACTCAAGCCGAAGGGCCCGAACTCCGCGACGGTCTTCCTGACCCGGGTGGCGGGCGCCCCGGCCATGCTGATCGGGCACCCCGTCTGACGGTCCGTCAGGGCAGTTGCGGCGCCGGGCGGTAGCGGCCGGCCGGACGGGATGACCGGAACCGGGTCGCCGGTAACCAGGTCACCGGTAACCAGGTCACCGGTAACCAGGTCACCGGTCCTGCGTGCCGTGGGACGCGAAGCGCCAGCGGTGCACCTGGCGGGTGACCAGGTCGCTGCCGGGCTCGGGCAGTTCGGGCAGGTCCGCGTCGTACGGGGCGTCCCACCAGGTCAGTACCAGGACCCGGTCGCCGGGCGCCGCGAAGGTCTCGCGGCGCAGCGGCACCCCGTCGAGCGTCTGGGCCCGCGCCCACGCCAGCAGTTCGGCGCCCCTGCCGGGGGTGGCGCGGGCCTCCCACATCAGGGTGACGGTCACGAGTAGAGGTTCTCCTTGCTGACCTCGTGCACATGCTCGTGCGAGGGCACGTGCGGGTCGGTCACCGGCAGGGACGAGTCCGCCGACAGCTCCAGGTCGGAGGCGGGGCGGTTACGGGCCACCATCTCGGCGCCCAGCGCCGCGACCATCGCGCCGTTGTCGGTGCACAGCTTCGGCCGGGGCACGCGCAGCCGGATACCGGCACGCTCGCACCGCTCCTCGGCCATCGCCCGCAGCCGCGAGTTGGCGGCCACACCGCCGCCGATCATCAGGTGGTCGACGCCCTCGTCCTTGCAGGCCCGCACGGCCTTGCGGGTCAGGACGTCGACGACCGCCTCCTGGAAGGACGCCGCCACATCCCGTACCGGCACCTCCTCGCCCGCGGCCCGCTTCGCCTCGACCCAGCGGGCGACGGAGGTCTTGAGCCCCGAGAAGGAGAAGTCGTACGCGGGGTCGCGCGGCCCGCTCAGCCCGCGCGGGAACGCGATGGCGGCCGGGTCGCCCTCGCGGGCCAGCCGGTCGATCACCGGACCGCCCGGGAAGCCCAGGTCCAGCACGCGCGCGATCTTGTCGAAGGCCTCGCCCGCCGCGTCGTCGATCGTCGCGCCCATCGGCCGTACGTCGGCGGTGATGTCCGGTGCGAGCAGCAGCGACGAGTGGCCGCCGGAGACCAGCAGCGCCATCGTCGGCTCGGGCAGCGGCCCGTGCTCCAACTGGTCGACGCAGATGTGCGAGGCCAGGTGGTTCACCCCGTACAGCGGCTTGCCGAGGGCGAACGCGTACGCCTTCGCCGCCGAGACGCCGACCAGGAGCGCGCCGGCGAGGCCGGGGCCGGCGGTGACGGCGATGCCGTCGAGGTCGCGGGCGCTGACGCCCGCCTCCTTCAGGGCGCGTTCGATGGTCGGGACCATCGCCTCCAGGTGCGCGCGGGAGGCGATCTCGGGCACGACGCCGCCGTACCGGGCGTGCGTGTCGACACTTGACGCGACGGCGTCCGCGAGCAGGGTCGTCCCCCGGACGATGCCGACGCCGGTCTCGTCGCAGGAGGTCTCGATGCCGAGGACGAGGGGTTCGTCAGCCATCACTCTCAGTTCCTTGTACGTCTTGTACGTTCAGGCGCATGACGAGCGCGTCGATGTTGCCCGGCTGGTAGTAGCCGCGCCGGAAGCCGATCGGTTCGAAGCCGAAGCGCTCGTACAGCTTCTGGGCGCGGGTGTTGTCCACCCGCACTTCGAGCAGGACCTCGTCGCACTCGAAGGCGGTGGCGTGCTGGAGGAGATCGGTCAGGAGCCGGGCGCCGAGCCCGGTCCCCCACTGGTCACGGGCGACGGCGATGGTCTGTACGTCGCCGAGTCCGCCGGCCGACGCGAGCCCCGCGTACCCGACGAGCCGGCCGTCACCGGCCTCCGCCACCACATAGCGGCGGCTCGCGCGAGGTCCGCGCGCGTGGGCGAGCTCGGACCAGAACATGCCCTCCGACCAGGCGTCGTCGGGGAACAGCTCCCGCTCCAGATCGAGCACCGGCGCGATGTCCCACCAGCGCATCTCGCGCAGGACCGCCGTCACTTGGGCGTGACCACCTTGTAGTTCTTCGGAACCTGGGCGTCGGGGCGCCGCAGGTACAGCGGCCGCGGGTCCTCGAACGCCCCGCCCGCCTTCAGCCGTTCGGCGGCGAGCGCGGCGAGGGCGGCCGCCGACTGGTGCTCGGGGTCGCGGGCGTCCGGGAACACCTCGGGGTACAGCCGCGCCCCGGCGCCGACCGCCGGGAACCCGGCGACCCGCTCGGCGATGTCGGCGGGCCGGTCGACGGCGGGGCCGGTCACCCGCGTACGGCAGTCGTCGTACCGCGCCCAGTAGACCTCCTTGCGGCGCGCGTCCGTCGCCACGACGAACGGCTCCTCGATCCCGGAGGCGTACGCGAGGCCGTCCAGCGTGCACAGTCCGTGCACGGGCACACCCCCGAGGGCCGACGCGAAGGTGGCCGCGGTCACCAGGCCGACCCGCAGTCCGGTGTACGGGCCGGGGCCGACGCCCACGACGATGCCGGTCACGGCGTCGAGCGTGAGCCCGGCCTCCTGGAGCACACGGCGGACGGCGGGCAGCAGCAGCTCCCCGTGGCGGCGCGCGTCGACCTGACTCGACTCGGCGACGACGGAGTCCCCGTCGTGCAGGGCGGCGGTGACGGCGGGTGTGGCGGTATCCATGGCGAGCAAGAGCACGCAAACAGCGTACGGCTCCGCGGCGGCAGGCACGGCGCCCCGGTCGGTGTGCGCGATCCTGCTAGCGTCACCCCGCATACGTACATGGACGTATGCGGGACGTATATGGGAGAGGTGGGCAGCAGCGTGGCAAGGAGCAGCTCGGGATTCGTGGCCGGGCTCACCGCGGCGGCACTCACCGCGATCGGCTTCCTCGCCTACCAGGCGTCGGCCGGCGCCCCCGCCGGCCTCTCGGGCAAGCCGTCCGCGCCGAGCGCCTCGGCGTCGGCCCCCGTACCGGGCGGCGCCCCCAAGCAACCGGCCGCCGACCCGCTCGCGCTGCCGGAGCGGTCGGGGACCGGCGTGCGGGTCGTGTACGCGCTGGGCGACCGGCGGGTGTGGCTGGTGGGCCCGAACGGCAAGGTGACGCGGACGTTCCCGGTGATGCCGAGCACGGTCCACCCGGCCCCGGGCACGTACACGGTGACGTCCCGCTCGGGCAGCGTGCCCGGCTCGGACGGCGTGCGGATCGAGCACGTGGTGCGGTTCGCGAACGTCGACGGGGTGACGATCGGCTTCAGCGCGGCGGTGGACGGCTCGATGGCCAGCCCCGACCCGGACCGCAGGACCGGCGGCATCCGCATGAAGCGGGCGGACGGCAACGCGATGTGGACGTTCGCGACCGTCAACTCGAAGGTCGTCGTCGTCCCGTAACGGACGACCCCCGAAAGCCCCCCCGACCGGGGCACGACTGACCGGCATACCGCTGACGCGGCCCGGGCGCGGCTACCGGGCCTGCCCGACCCGGACGCGACCGACCGGCCCGGGCGACGGGCGCGACGCGGGCCCGACTGACCGGCCTACCGCCGACGCGGCTTCCGGCCGACCGGCCCTGGGCGACGGGGGCACGCTGACCGGCGTACCGCTGACGCGACCGGGCACGGCTGACCGGCCTACCGCCGACGCGACCGGGCACGGCTGACCGGCCTACCGCCGACGCGACCGGGCACGGCTGACCGGCCTACCGCCGACGCGACCGGGCACGGCTGACCGGCCTACCGCCGACGCGGCCCGGCGCCGCTGGCCGCGGCGTACCGGCTACGCGGCTTCCGGGCGGGCTTCGCGGTCTGCGTGCGCGTCCGGGGCGCTCTGGGTGGCGTCGGGCTCGTCCGCCTCGTCAGAGGCGTCCCGTGGCGGTGTGGACACCGCGTTGGCCGCCGCGCACGACGCCAGCAGATCGCGCATCGACACATCCTGCTTCGACGTCGGCATGGTCGCCTCCTGGGCTCCGGGGCAGGCATAGTTAGGTAGACCTAACCAGGTCCTGGTATCCATGTGACCACGCCTCGGAGGTACGGCGCAACATTGTGCCGACGTCTTGTCGGAAAGTACGGCGCGAGCTACCCCAGCCCGAGGTCCACGCCCGCCCAGCGCGCCCCGTACCCGGTCAGGGTCACCGTGCGCCGCTCGTCGTCCGTCGAGCCGACCACCCGGTGGATCACCACGTGCAGCCGGTCCTCCGACAGGTCCTCGACCTTGCCCTCGCCCCACTCCACGACCACCACCGACTCCGGCAGCGACACATCCAGGTCCAGGTCCTCCATCTCGTCGAGGCCCCCGCCCAGGCGGTAGGCGTCGACGTGTACGAGGGCGGGGCCGCCCACCAGCGAGGGGTGGACGCGCGCGATGACGAACGTCGGGGACGTCACCGCGCCCCGTACTCCGAGCCCCTCGCCGAGCCCGCGCGTCAGCGTCGTCTTGCCGGCGCCGAGCTCGCCGGTGAGCATCACGAGGTCACCGGGGCGCAGCAGCTTGGCGAGCGTGCGGCCCAGCTCCTGGGTCTCCTCCGGCGAGTGGAGGGTGAGACGGGCGGTGACGGTACTGGTGGCGGTCTCAGCCGCCGGGCTGTGCGGTGTCTCCATACGTGCCAACGTTAGCCGCTGCGGGCACGGCACCGACCCGTACCAGCAGGTCCGCGAGCCGGTCGGTGACCGCCTCGGGGTGCTCCAGCATCACCAGGTGCCCGGAGTCGGGGACGATCACGAGTTCGGCGTCCGGCAGCAGGTCGGCGATGGCCTCGGTGTGGGAGCTGGGCGTGACCAGGTCCTGGTCGCCGGCCAGGGCGAGCGCCGGCACCTCGGCGAAGATGCTGAGCGCCTCCGCCTTGTCGTGCTCGTTGAACGCCGGGTAGAACTCGGCCACCACGTCGATGGGCGTGCCCTCGATCATCCGCTCCGCGAACCGGGCGACCGCCGGGTCCACCTCCCGCGACGAGAACGAGTACCGCTTGATGAGCCCCGCGAAGAGGTCCGCGGTGGCCCGCCGCCCCCGCTCCACCAGCTCCGCCTGCGAGCCGAGCGCCCGCAGGACGCCGGGCAGGACGCGCCGTACCGCGTTGACTCCCGCCACCGGCAGGCCGTAGTTGACCTCGCCGAGGTTGCCGCACGAGGTGCCGACGAAGGCGGCCCCGACGACCCGTTCACGGATCAGCTCCGGGTACTGGTCGGCCAGCGCCATCATCGTCATGCCGCCCATCGAGTGCCCGACCAGCACCAGCGGGCCTTCGGGGGCGGCCGCGTCGATGACCGCCTTCAGGTCGCGGCCGAGCTGGTCGATGGAGACCGGTACGCGTTCGGGTGCCCGCTGGGAGACACCGCGCCCGGAGCGGCCGTGGCTGCGCTGGTCCCAGTGCACGGTACGGACCAGGCCGCGCAGGGCGGCGCGCTGGAAGTGCCAGGAGTCCTGGTTGAGGCAGTAGCCGTGGCTGAAGACGACCGTGACGGGGGCGGGGGTCTTGCGCCCGAAGAGCCGGCGGCGGCGCGGCGGGCTGCTGTCGGCCTCGACCTCGTCCACCTCGTAGTACAGCTCGGTGCCGTCGTCGGCCTCGGTGCGGCCCGGCGTGCCGCGCAGGGCGCCGTACGGCCCGGCCGCGTCCAGCGCGAGGCGCGCCTTGCGGCGCATGCCGCGCCCGACGGTGAGCCGTTCGAGGGCGACACCGGCCGCCGCGCCGGCCGCGATCACCCCCACCGCGGCACTGGCGAAACCGGCGCGGCGCCAATTGCCGGCGGCGGCAGCCGCCGCCGCGGTCTCCACCGAACTGGTCTCACTCACTACGGCTGCTCCTAGGTGGCTACTCGTTCAGGTAGACGCGTGGTACTCGCGAACCGATCCGGGTCACGATCTCGTACCCGATCGTGTCCGCGGCCCGCGCCCAGTCCTCGGCGGTCGGCTCACCCTCATCGCCTGCCCCGAACAGCACGGCCTGCGCACCCGGCTCGACGTCGTCCCCCTGGAGGTCGACGACGAACTGGTCCATCGCGACCCGTCCGGCCACCGTGCGCACCTTGCCGCCGACCAGGACCGGGCCCCGGCCGGAGGCGTGGCGCGGGATGCCGTCGGCGTATCCGAGGGGGACGAGGCCGAGGGTGGTCTCGCGCTCGGTGACGTAGTGGTGCCCGTAACTGACGCCGTGTCCGGCCGGAGCGCGCTTCACGAGCGCGACGCTGCCGCACAGCCGCATGACCGGGCGCAGCCCGAAGTCGGCCGGGGTGCCGAGCTCCGGGCTCGGCGAGACGCCGTACATGGCGATACCAGGACGTACGAGGTCGAAGTGCGTGGCCGGGAGCGTGAGCGTGGCCGGGGAGTTGGCCATGTGCCGCACCTCGGGCTCGGCGCCCGCCTTCTCGGCGTACGTCAGCATCTCGTGGAACGCCTCGAGCTGGGCGGCGATGGAGGGGTGCCCCGGCTCGTCGGCGCACGCGAAGTGCGACCACACGCCGGTGACCCGAAGGAGGCCTTCGGCCTGGGCCTTCAGCGCCTCGCCGACGAGCGCGGGCCAGTCGGCGGGCTGGCAGCCGTTGCGCCCGAGCCCGGTGTCGGCCTTGAGCTGCACGCGGGCCGCCCGTCCGGCCAGGCGGGCCGCCTCGGTGACCTCGCGCAGGGCCCACAGCCCGCTCACCGTCATGTCGAGCCCGGCCTCGATGCCGGCCCGCCACGGATCGCCGGGGGTCCACAGCCAGCACAGGATGGGCGCGTCGATCCCGGCCGCGCGCAGGGCGAGCGCCTCGTGCGGCGTGGCGGTGCCGAGCCAGGTGGCCCCGGCCTCCAGCGCGGCCCGCGCACAGGGCACGGCCCCATGGCCGTACGCGTCGGCCTTGACGACGCCCATGACCTGGACGTCCGGCCCCACGCGCCCGCGCAGGGCACGCACATTGGCGCGCAGCGCGCCGAGGTCGATCTCGGCGCGGGCGCGAAGGGTCTGCGGTGTCTCACTCATCGCGCCCAGTGTCTCAGGTACGGCCCGCCGCCCGGCCGAACCGGGCTGTCACCCGGATCACGTCCACGCTCCGGACGCACCGCCGTACGGCACGACCGCCCGCCCGTGTTGTGGGGGGCGACCTGGGGGGCGGCGCGCCCGTCAGCCCGTCACGTCCCGCCAGGCGCCCGGCAGGGCGGACGCCACGTCGTGGGCGGCGATCGGGGCGGAGCGGGAGGCGCGGCGGGCGGCGAGGCCGTGGAGGTAGGCGGCGACCGAGGCGGCGTCGCGGGGGCGCAGGCCCGCCGCGAGGAGGGAGCCGGCCAGGCCCGACAGGACGTCACCGCTCCCGGCGGTGGCCAGCCACGGCGTGCCCGTGGGGTTGGCCCGGACCGGCACGTCCGCGTCCGGTGCCGCGACCAGTGTGGTGGAGCCCTTCAGCAGCACGGTCGCCCCGTAGCGCCCCGCCAGTTCCCGCACCGCGTCCAGCCGCGCCGCTTCCACCTCCTCCCGCGCGACGCCCAGGAGCGCCGCGGCCTCCCCGGCGTGCGGGGTGAGGACCGTCGGGGCGGACCGGGCCCGCACGGCGGCCGGGTCCAGCGGCCGCAGCCCGTCCGCGTCGACCAGAACCGGAACGTCCGAGTCCAAAACCTCCTCCACGCCCGGCGTGTCACCCAGGCCCGGGCCGATCACCCACGCCTGTACGCGCCCCGCCTTCCCCGGCGGCCCGCCGTGCACCAGCGTCTCCGGGTAGTGCGCGAGCACGGCCTCGCCCGCCGGGCCCACGTACCGCACGGCCCCGGCCCCGCCCCGCAGCGCGCCCGCCACCGCGAGCACCGCCGCGCCCGGGTAGCGCGCCGACCCGGCGACCACGCCCACCACGCCCCGCCGGTACTTGTCGCTCTCGGCGGCCGGCACGGGCAGCAGCCGCGCCACGTCCGCGTGCTGGAGGGCCTCGACGTCGGGCACCGGAGGAAGGGCGAGCCCGATGTCGACCAGCCGCAGCGCCCCCGCGTACTCCCGTGCCGGGTCGATCAGCAGCCCCGGCTTGTACGTCCCGAACGTCACCGTCGCGTCCGCCCGGACCGCCTCGCCCGCCACCCGCCCCGTGTCCGCGTCCACCCCGCTCGGCAGATCGACGGCGACCACCACGGCCTGCGACGAGCGGGCCGCCCGCGCCACCGCCGCCGCCTCGGGCCGCAGCCCGCCGCGCCCGCCGATGCCGGTGATGCCGTCCAGGACGAGATCGGCGCGGGGGACCACGGCGAACGGGTCGTCGGCCACCCGCCCGCCGGCCGTGGTCAGCGCCGCCAGACCGCCCTGGTGCGCGCGGGAGCCGAGCAGCACGGCCGACACGCCAGCGCCCCGCCGCGCCAGCCGGGCGCCCGCGTACAGCGCGTCGCCCCCGTTGTCGCCGCTGCCGACCAGCAGCACCACCCGCGCCCCGGAGACCCGGCCCAGCAGCCCGGCGCAGGCCGCCGCCAGCCCCGCGGCGGCCCGCTGCATCAGCGCGCCCCCGGGCAGTCTCGCCATCAGCTCGGCCTCGGCGGCCCGTACGGTCTCCACCCGGTAAGCGCTACGCATACGGTCAACCCTCCGCGATCACCACGGCCGACGCCACCCCCGCGTCGTGACTGAGCGACACATGCCAGTGCCGCACGCCCAGCTCGGCCGCGCGCGCCGCGACCGTGCCGCGCACCCGCAGCCGTGGCCGGCCGCTGTCCTCGACGTACACCTCGGCGTCCGTCCAGTGCAGGCCGGCCGGCGCGCCCAGCGCCTTGGCGATGGCCTCCTTCGCCGCGAACCGGGCGGCGAGCGACGCGATCCCGCGCCGCTCCCCGCTGGGCAGGAGCAACTCGCTGTCCAGGAACAGCCGTTCCGCCATGTGCGGCGTACGCCGCATCGCCGCCGCGAACCGGTCGATCTCCGCGACGTCGATCCCCACCCCGATGATCATTCGACCGTGACCGACTTCGCCAGGTTCCTCGGCTGGTCCACCTCGTTGCCGCGCGCCGTGGCCAGCTCGCACGCGAAGACCTGCAACGGCACCGTCGACACCATCGGCTGGAGCAGCACCGGCGTGGCCGGGATACGGATCAGGTGGTCCGCGTACGGCACGACGGCCTCGTCCCCCTCCTCCGCGATCACGATGGTCCGAGCGCCGCGGGCCCGGATCTCCTGGATGTTGGACACGATCTTGTCGTGCAGCACCGACCGGCCGCGCGGCGACGGCACCACGACGACCACCGGCAGGTCCTGCTCGATCAGCGCGATCGGGCCGTGCTTGAGCTCACCGGCGGCGAAGCCCTCCGCGTGCATGTACGCGAGCTCCTTGAGCTTCAGCGCGCCCTCCAGGGCCACCGGGTAGCCCACGTGCCGGCCCAGGAACAGCACGGTGTCCTTGTCCGCGAGCGAGCGCGCCAGCTCGCGTACCGGCTCCATGGTCTCCAGGACGCGCTCGACGTCCTCCGCGATCCTGGCCAGGTCCTTGACGACCGCCCGGATCTCGTCGCCCCACTTGGTGCCGCGCACCTGCCCCAGGTACAGGGCGAGCAGGTACACCGCCACCAGCTGCGTCAGGAACGCCTTGGTGGAGGCGACCGCCACCTCGGGGCCCGCGTGGGTGTACAGCACGCCGTCCGACTCGCGCGGGATCGTCGAGCCGTTGGTGTTGCACACCGCCAGCACCCGCGCGCCCTGCTCGCGGGCGTGCCGCAGCGCCATCAGGGTGTCCATGGTCTCGCCGGACTGCGAGATCGCGATCACCAGCGTCCGGTGGTCCAGGATCGGGTCCCGGTAGCGGAACTCGCTCGCCAGTTCCACCTCGCACGGGATGCGGGTCCAGTGCTCGATGGCGTACTTGGCGATCAGCCCCGCGTGGAACGCGGTCCCGCACGCCACCACGACCACCTTGTGGGCCTCGCGCAGCACCGCGTCGGGGATGCGCAGCTCGTCCAGCGTCAGCGAGCCGCCGGCGTCGATGCGGCCCAGGAGCGTGTCGGCGACGGCCTTGGGCTGCTCGGCGATCTCCTTCAGCATGAAGTAGTCGTAGCCGCCCTTCTCGGCCGCCGAGGCGTCCCAGTCGACGTGGTAGGACCGCACCTCGGCGGGCGCCCCCTCGAAGTCGGTGACCGTCACACCGTCCCGGCGCAGCTCCACCACCTGGTCCTGGCCGAGCTCGATCGCGGACCGGGTGTGGGCGATGAACGCCGCCACGTCCGACGCGAGGAACGCCTCGCCCTCGCCGATCCCCACCACCAGCGGTGAGTTCCGCCGCGCACCCACCACCACGTCGGGCTCGTCGGCGTGCACGGCGACCAGCGTGAACGCGCCCTCCAGCCGCCGGCACACCATCCGCATCGACTCGGCCAGGTCGCCGCAGGACGAGAACGACTCGGCCAGCAGGTGCGAGACGACCTCGGTGTCCGTCTCGGACTCCAGCGTGTGCCCCCGGCCGGACAGCTCGGCCCGCAGCGCCGCGAAGTTCTCGATGATGCCGTTGTGGACGACGGCGACCCGCCCGGCGTTGTCCAGGTGCGGGTGCGCGTTGGCGTCGGTCGGCCCGCCGTGCGTCGCCCACCGGGTGTGCCCGATGCCGGCGGACCCGGTGGGCAGCGGCCGGCTGACCAGTTCCTTCTCCAGGTTGACGAGCTTGCCCGCCTTCTTCGCCGCGGCCATCGAGCCGTCCGCGAGCACCGCGACACCGGCCGAGTCGTAGCCCCGGTACTCGAGCCGCTTGAGGCCCGCGATCACCACATCAAGCGCCGACTGCCCGCCGACGTACCCCACGATTCCGCACATGGCGAGCAGCCTACGACCGGCGCCCCGTCAGCGTCCCGACGCCCCACCACGATCCGGACAGCCCGTCACGGTCCCGGAGCGCCGCCCCGGATCACGCCTTCGCCCGGTACGCCCGCATGGCCGTCGGGTAGAACACCAGGGCTATGCCCGCCGCCCAGACCAGCGACCACAGCAGCGGCCGCCCCACCTCGCCGCCCAGCAGCAGACCGCGGAAGGCGTCCGACAGCTGCGTCACCGGGTTCACGTCCACCCAGGCCTGGAGCCAGCCGGGCATCGTGTCGACCACGACGAACGCGCTGGAGGTGAACGTGAGGGGGAAGATCAGGGTGAAGCCGAAGACCTGCACCTTCTCCGCGTCGCCCGCCAGCATCCCGACGAGCACCGCGCACCACGACACGGCGGCCGCGAAGACGATGAGCAGCAGCGCGCCGACCAGGAACCCGCCCAGGCCGCCGGTGACGCGGAAGCCCAGCGCCAGGCCGAGGCCGATCATCAGCAGCATCGCCCACAGGTGCTTGGCCAGGTCGGCGGTGATCCGGCCGATCAGCGGCGCCGACCGGGCTATCGGCAGGCTCCGCAGCCGGTCGAACACCCCCTTGGTGAGGTCGGTGTTGAGGGCCATCGCCGTGTAGATGGTCATGAAGAGCGTGTTCTGGACGATGATCCCGGGCAGCGCGTACTTCAGGTACGCCTCGGGCGACCCGGCCATCTGCCCGCCCAGTACATACGTGAAGAGGAACACGAACATGATGGGCGTGATGCTGTAGTCGACCAGCTCCAGCGGGTTGTGCTTGACGGCCACCAGGCTGCGCCACGCCATGGTGGCGGTCTGCCGCAGGCCCGCGCCCGGCCGTACCCGGCCGCTCGCGGTCAGGGGCGTACCGATCGTCGTGGCGGTCATGCCGAGCTCACCACCTTCTCGATGTCGCTGTCGTCCGGCTCGGGCGCCGCGTCGTCCTCCCGGCCGGTTTCCGGTTCGGCGCGGTGCCCGGTCAGCGCCAGGAACACCTCGTCCAGGGACGAGCGGCGCAGGGCCAGCTCGCCGATCGCTATCCCGGCCCCGTCGAGCCGCCGTACGACGGCGGGCATCAGCTCCGGGTCGTTCACCGGCGCGGTGATCACGTCACCCTCGATCTGCGTCTGCCGGCCGGCCGCCTGCGCCACCAGGGCGTGGGCCTCCGCCAGGTCACCGGGCCGTACCGTCCGCAGTTGCAGCACCTGGCCGCCCACCTGGGACTTCAGCTCGTCGGGCGTGCCCTCGGCGATGACCCGGCCCTTGTCGATCACCACGATGTCGTCGGCGAGCGTGTCGGCCTCGTTCAGGTACTGCGTGGTGAGCAGGGCGGTCACGCCCTCGGCGACCAGGCCGCGCAGCATGTCCCACAGCTCACCGCGGCTGCGCGGGTCCAGGCCGGTCGTCGGCTCGTCGAGGAACAGGATCCGGGGCCGCCCGATCAGGCTGGCCGCCAGATCCAGCCTGCGCCGCATCCCGCCCGAGTACGTCTTCACCGCGCGCCCCGCCGCGTCGGTCAGCCCGAACCGCTCCAGCAGCTCCGCCGCCCGCGCCCTGGCCTCGCGGCGCGGTATGCCCAGCAGCCGCCCGATCAGCAGCAGGTTCTCCGTGCCCGTGAGGTTCTCGTCCACCGCCGCGTACTGCCCGGTCAGCCCCACCAGGGAGCGCACCAAACCCGCCTCCCGCACCACGTCGTGGCCCGCGACCATCGCCCGGCCCGCGTCCGGCTGGAGCAGCGTGGCGAAGATCCGTACCGCGGTGGTCTTGCCGGCCCCGTTGGGCCCCAGCAGCCCCAGCACCGTCCCGGTGCGGGCGGCCAAGTCCACCCCGTCCAGCGCCCGGGTCTCCTTGAACCGTTTGACCAGGCCTTCCGCCTGGATCGCGTACGTCATGGGACTCGTCCCCTCGGCTCGGCTCGTACCGCGCGAACGCCGCGGCCCCGGCGCCCACCCTTCCCACAACTGTGACGCACGCCACTGACATTCCGGTCCGGGCCGGCCCATGACCGGCACCGCGACCGTGACCGACCACACGCCCCACACCGCCCCCGCACGACCGACAATGGCCTGTGTGATCACTTCGCCGCCACGAAGCGCCGCCGCCGCCCACCGCCGCGCGGAGGCCACGCCGTACGTCGACCTCACCCGGGAGGAGTGGAGCGCGCTGCGGGACAAGACCCCGCTGCCCCTCACCGCCGACGAGGTCGAACGGCTCCGCGGTCTCGGCGACGTCATCGACCTCGACGAGGTCCGCGACATCTACCTCCCGCTCTCCCGCCTCCTCAACCTCTACGTCGGCGCCACCGCCAACCTGCGCGGCGCGCTGAACACCTTCCTCGGCGACGTCGGCGAGCGGAGCTCCCAGCGCGGCACCCCGTTCGTCATAGGGGTCGCCGGCTCGGTCGCGGTCGGCAAGTCCACCGTCGCCCGTCTCCTCCAGGCGCTGCTCGCCCGCTGGCCGGAACACCCGCGCGTCGAACTGGTCACCACCGATGGGTTCCTGCTGCCGATGAAGGAGCTCAAGGAGCGGGGCCTGATGTCGCGCAAGGGCTTCCCCGAGTCGTACGACCGGCGCGCGCTGACCCGGTTCGTCGCCGACATCAAGGCCGGGAAGGACGAGGTCACCGCGCCCGTCTACTCCCACCTCATCTACGACATCGTCCCCGGCAGGCAGCTCACGGTCCGCCGCCCGGACATCCTGATCGTCGAGGGCCTCAACGTCCTCCAGCCCGCGCTGCCCGGCAAGGACGGCCGCACCCGCGTCGGCCTGGCCGACTACTTCGACTTCTCCGTGTACGTCGACGCGCGCCCGGAGGACATCGAGGCCTGGTACCTGAATCGTTTCCGCAAGCTGCGCGCGACCGCCTTCCAGAACCCCTCCTCGTACTTCCAGAAGTACACCCAGGTCAGCGAGGAGGAGGCACTCGACTACGCCCGTACGATGTGGCGGACGATCAACAAGGTGAATCTGCTGGAGAACGTCGCGCCGACCCGCGGACGTGCCACCCTCGTCGTACGCAAGGGCCCGGACCACAAGGTCCAGCGCCTCTCGCTGCGCAAACTCTGAGCGCACTTTCGAAGGGGGACCCCGACCCGTGCTGCACCTGCGCCTGATCGTCCCGGCCGACCGCACCGACGAGGTGGTCCGCACGATCGAGAAGACGGTCGGCACGACCCATGTCGCCGTCATCCCCGGCGCGGCCCGCGACCCGGCCGGTGACCTGGTCCTGTGCGACGTGGCCCGGGAGGCGGGCGACGAGCTGCTCTCCGACCTGTGCGCTCTCGGCATCGACAGGTCAGGCTCGATCGCCGTCGAGGACATCACCCTGTCGCTCTCCGAGCACGCGGCGAAGGCGGAGCGCGACGCGCCGGGTGAGGGCCAGGACGCGGTGCTGTGGGAGCAGCTCCAGGAGGCCACGCACGAGGAGTCGACGCTCAGCGTCACCTATGTGGCGTTCCTGACGCTGGCCACGATGATCGCGGCCTGCGGTGTGGTGCTGGACAACGCCATCCTGATCGTGGGCGCCATGGCGGTGGGGCCGGAGTTCGGTCCGCTGGCCGGCATCTGTACGGCGCTGGTGCAGCGGCGGCCGCGCCTGGCCGTACGGTCGCTGGTCGCCCTCGTCGTGGGCTTCGCGGCGGCCATCGCGCTGACGGTGCTGTTCAGCCTGGCCATGGACGCCGCCGGCCAGTTCAGTCCCACCATGCTGCACGGCGACCGCCCCAACACCGGGTTCATCTACGCCCCGGACTGGTTCTCGTTCGTCGTCGGCCTGCTCGCGGGCGCGGCCGGCACGCTGTCGCTCACCTCCGCGAAGTCCGGTGCCCTGGTCGGGGTGGCCATCTCGGTCACCACCGTCCCGGCGGCGGCCAACGCGGCCGTGGCCCTCGGCTACGGAGACCTGGGCCAGACGAAGGGCTCCGTCGAGCAACTGCTGCTGAACCTGCTGGCGATCGTGCTGGCCGGGACGCTGACGCTGCTGACGCAGAAGTTCTTCTGGGCGCGGCAGCGCCGCCGTACGCAGCACGCCTGACCGTACGTACGCGAAAGGGGCGCCCCACCGGCAACCGGTGGGGCGCCCCTTCACGTCAGTGGTCAGCCCAGCGCGGCCTTCACGACGTCCGCGAGCTCGCCCGCGACCGCGCGCGCCTGCTCGATGTCCGCGGCCTCGACCATCACCCGCACCAGCGGCTCCGTGCCCGAGGGACGCAGCAGTACGCGACCGGTGGTGCCCAGCCGGCGCTCGGCGTCCGCGACGGCGGTGCCCAGCTCGGCGGAGGTCTTCACCCGCGACTTGTCGACGTCCTTGACGTTGATGAGCACCTGCGGCAGCCGCTCCATGACCCGGGCCAGCTCGGCCAGCGGCCGCCCGGTGGCCGCGACGCGCGCCGCCAGCAGCAGACCGGTCAGGGTGCCGTCACCGGTGGTGGCGTGGTCGAGGACGATGACGTGCCCGGACTGCTCGCCGCCGAGCGCGTACCCGTGCTCCTTCATCGACTCCAGTACGTACCGGTCACCGACGGCCGTCTGGACCAGCTGGACGCCCTCGCGCTCCATGGCGAGCTTGAAGCCCAGGTTGGACATGACGGTGGCGACGACCGTGTCGCCGCGCAGCGTCCCGGCTTCCCGCATGGCGAGCGCGAGGACGGCGAGGATCTGGTCCCCGTCGACCTCGGCACCGGTGTGGTCCACGGCCAGGCACCGGTCGGCGTCCCCGTCGTGCGCGATACCCAGGTCCGCGCCGTGTTCGAGGACGGCGGCCTTCAGCATCTCCAGGTGTGTGGAGCCGCAGCCGTCGTTGATGTTGAGCCCGTCCGGGGTGGCGCCGATGGTGATGACCTCGGCCCCGGCCTGCTGGAACGCGGCGGGTGACACGCCGGACGCGGCGCCGTGCGCCTCGTCGAGGACGATCTTCAGCCCGTCGAGCCGGTTCGGCAGGACGCTCAGCAGGTGCGCCACGTACTGGTCGAAGCCCTCGTGGTAGTCGGCCACCCGGCCGACCCCGGCGCCGGTCGGCCGGTCCCACGGCTCACCGGTGCGGTGCTGGTCGTACAGCGCCTCGATACGGTCCTCCAGCTCGTCGGCCAGCTTGTGGCCGCCGCGCGCGAAGAACTTGATGCCGTTGTCGGGCATGGCGTTGTGGCTCGCGGAGAGCATCACGCCCAGGTCGGCGCCGAGCGCACCGGTGAGGTACGCGACGGCGGGCGTGGGGAGCACGCCCACCCGCATGACGTCCACGCCCGCGCTGGCGAGACCGGCCACGACGGCGGCCTCCAGGAACTCTCCCGACGCACGCGGGTCCCGCCCGACCACGGCGGTCGGCCGATGCCCTTCGAAGGTCCCCGCCTCGGCGAGCACATGCGCCGCCGCGACCGACAGGCCGAGCGCCAGCTCCGCCGTCAGATCCGCGTTGGCGACACCGCGCACACCGTCCGTGCCGAAGAGTCGTCCCACAGTTGTCCTCCGAATTACTCCGAGAAAGCGAGGTGAAGAGTGAAGAAAGACGGACGCCCCGGCAGCACGAGAGGTGCCGCCGGGGCGTACGTACGAAGCAGACCGAGCAGGCGGATTAGCGCTTGCTGTACTGCGGGGCCTTGCGGGCCTTCTTCAGACCGGCCTTCTTGCGCTCGACGGCACGGTCGTCGCGGCTCAGGAAGCCGGCCTTCTTCAGCGGGCCGCGGTTGTTGTCCACGTCCGCCTCGTTCAGCGCGCGGGCCACGCCGAGGCGCAGGGCGCCGGCCTGGCCGGAGACGCCGCCACCCGAGATGCGGGCGATGACGTCGTAGCGGTTGTCGAGTTCGAGCACCTTGAAGGGCTCGTTGACTTCCTGCTGGTGCACCTTGTTCGGGAAGTAGTCCTCAAGGGTGCGACCGTTGATCTTCCACTTGCCGGTGCCCGGAACGATCCGGACGCGGGCAATGGCGTTCTTGCGGCGGCCCAGGCCGGCGGCCGGCTGCGGGTCGCCGAAGCGGGACGCCATCGACTCGGAGGTGTACTCGCCCTCGACGGGGGTCTCGGACTCGAAGGTGGTGACCTCGGCGTAGGTCTCCTCGCCCTCGATGGGGTTCTCAACAGTGGTCTCGGCCACGATGCTCCTCAGATTCTTTTCGTCTTAGGGGGTGGCCGGACTTACTGCGCGACCTGGGTGATCTCGAACGGGACCGGCTGCTGAGCAGCGTGCGGGTGGTTCTCGCCCGCGTAGACCTTCAGCTTCGAGAGCATCTGACGGCCGAGGGTGTTCTTCGGGAGCATGCCCTTGACGGCCTTCTCCACGGCCTTCTCGGGGCTCTTGGCGAGCAGCTCGTCGTAGCGGACGGAACGCAGACCACCCGGGTAGCCGGAGTGGCGGTAGGCCATCTTCTGGGTCCGCTTGTTGCCGGACAGATGCACCTTGTCGGCGTTGATGATGATGACGAAGTCACCAGCGTCGACGTGCGGCGCATAGATCGGCTTGTGCTTGCCCCGCAGAAGGGTGGCGGCGGTGGTCGCCAGACGGCCCAGGACGATGTCCTGCGCGTCGATGATGTGCCACTGGCGCGTCACATCGCCGGGCTTGGGGCTATACGTACGCACGGTCGTTGCCTTCGCTTCTTCAGTGATGGGGTCTCCCCAGGACCGCTAGGGCCGAGGGGAAGGGTCCGGACAGGCCACCCGGACGATCACGACAGCCTTGACGGCACGTCGGGGACGCAACCCGAGTGCCAGTCGCTGGTCATCGGCCCGGTGGACCGGCGTAACGGCCTCTCACGTGAGAACGAGCAAGCCAATACGCATAACGAACCAGAAGAATACGCCGCGTGCCCCGGATGGGTCAAAACAGCGCGCGGCACCGTCGCCCTCGGGCCTCCCCCGAGAGCGCGCCGGGCGCCTTCCGCCAGGGGGCGGAGCAGGGGAAACGCTCCTACCGCGCCCTCCCCCGTAGCCCTTCGGGCACGGGAGGTACCCTCACCACCCGGCGCTCGTCCCACACGGGCTCCGGCGTCTCCCGGACGACCCCGTCGGAGCCGAACACCAGGTACCGGTCGAAGGAGCGGGCGAACCAGCGGTCGTGCGTGACGGCCAGCACCGTCCCCTCGTACGCCTCCAGCCCCACCTGGAGGGCCTCCGCCGACTCCAGGTCCAGGTTGTCCGTCGGCTCGTCCAGCAGCAGCGCGGTGGTGCCCGCCAGCTCGAGCAGCAGGATCTGGAACCGGGCCTGCTGCCCGCCCGACAGCCGGTCGAAGACCTGGTCGCCCTGCCGCTCCAGCTCGTAGCGCCGCAGCGCGGACATCGCCGCGCCCCGGTCCTTGGCGTGCTCGGTCCACAGGATGTCGACGAGCGTGCGTCCGAGCAGCTCGGGATGGGCGTGGGTCTGGGCGAAGTGCCCGGGCACCACCCGCGCGCCCAGCTTCCACGTGCCCGTGTGAGCCACGTCCTCCCCCGCCAGGAGCCGCAGGAAGTGGGACTTCCCCGACCCGTTCGACCCGAGGACCGCCACCCGCTCCCCGTAGAACACCTCCAGCGAGAACGGCTTCATCAGCCCCGTCAGCTCGAGCGAGGCGCAGGTCACCGCCCGCACCCCGGTCCGCCCGCCCCTCAGCCGCATCCGGATGTCCTGCTCACGCGGCGGCTCCGGCGGCGGTCCCGCCTCCTCGAACTTCCGCAGCCGCGTCTGGGCCGCCGCGTACCGCGACGCCATCTCATGGCTGACCGCCGCCGCCTGCCGCAGATTGATCACCAGCCGTTTGAGCTGGGCGTGCTTCTCCTCCCAGCGCCGCTTCAGCTCCTCGAACCGGGCGAACCGCTCCCGGCGCGCCTCGTGGAACGTGTCGAAGCCGCCCCCGTGCACCCACACGTCCGACCCGGCCGGCCCGGGCTCCACGGCGACGATCTTCTGCGCGGCCCGCGCCAGCAGCTCCCGGTCGTGTGAGACGAACAACACGGTCTTACGGGTCTCCCCGAGCCGCTGCTCCAGCCACCGCTTGCCGGGGACGTCCAGATAGTTGTCCGGCTCGTCGAGGAGCAGGACCTCCTCCGGGCCGCGCAGCAGCGCCTCCAGCACCAGCCGCTTCTGCTCGCCACCGCTGAGCGTCCGTACCTCCCGGAACCGCGCCGTGTCGTACGGCACGCCCAGCGCGGCCGTGGTGCACATGTCCCAGCCGGTCTCGGCCTCGTACCCCCGTACCTCCGCCCAGTCGCTCAGCGCCTGCGCGTACGCCATCTGCGCGGCCTCGTCGTCCACCGTGAGGATCAGGTGCTCGGCGGCGTCCACCGCGGCCGCCGCCTGCCGGATCGGGGCCGGTGCGACCGACACCAGCAGGTCCCGCACGGAGCGCTCGTCGCGCACCGACCCGACGAACTGCGGCATCACCCCCAGCCCGCCCGAGACGGTGACCGTGCCGCCGTGCGGCTGGAGCTCCCCCGCGATCAGCCGGAGCAGCGTCGTCTTACCGGCCCCGTTCGCGCCCACGAGCGCCACGACCGCGCCCTCGCCCACCCGGAACGACACGTCACCGAGCAGCACGCGCCCGTCCGGCAGGTAGTACTCCAGATGCGCGACCTCTACATGACCCATGGGGTGCATTGTCACCGCGATCCCGGCCCTTCCCCAACCGGTTTAGGATGCGCGGCATGAGCTTTGGGGGACCCCCGTGGCAGCACGAGCCACACCAGCAGCCGTACGCGTCCGAGACCCCGGACTGGAGCGCCCTCGCCGAGGCGGCCGCCGCCCGTACCCGCCGTAAGCGCTGGCTGGTGATCGGCGGCGCGGCGCTCGCCACGGCCGCCGTGGGCACGGTGATCGCGGTCGCGATCGTTTCCGCCAACGGGGGCGCCGACAGCACCACCGCCTCGGACAAGACCAGCACCGCCCCCGAGCTGCCGACGGACACCTCCAAGCCCCAGCCGTCGTTCTCGTCGGTCGCGCCCCCGCCGCCGCCGAACCCGATGGACTTCATCTCCAGTGCCGAGAAGGACACGGCCCCCCTCAGCGCCGAATCCCTCTTCCCCGGCAAGAGGCTCACCATGGGCGACCGCGTCTACCGCAAGGGCGCCACCGCCTCCACCACCGACTGCGCGGCGGTCACCCAGGGCGGCCTCGGCGCGGTGCTGGCCAAGCACGGCTGCGAGCGGCTGATCCGGGCCACGTACGAGAGGGACGGCGTCGCCATCACCGTCGGCGTGGCGGTGTTCGGCACCCAGGCCGCGGCGGTCGGCGCGAAGGAGGAGTCCAGCGGCGGCATCGCCCCGCTCGCCGGTTCCGGCGTCGGCGACTTCTGCCGCGCCAACACGGTCTGCCTGCGCCGCGCCAACTCCCTGGGCCGGTACGCCTACTTCACCCAGGCGGGCTACACCAGCGGGAAGAAGGTGACCAAGGCCGACGGGAGTGTCTTCAAGACCAGCGACGACCTCGGCACGTTCGCCTTCAACCAGATCTACGCCCGCGGCCGCCTCCAGGCGTCAGCAGCAGCCGCCGCGCCCGCTCAGTGACCGCTTGTTGCGGGCCTCCAGGTTCCTGGCGGCCAGCAGCGTGTCGGCCGGGTAGCCGACTTCCTCCAGGGTGAGCCCGTGCGGCCGTACGACATGGACGGCCGAGTCCCGCACGCCCGCCGCGAGCACCTTGCCCGGCCAGTCCACCGGCCGGTGCCCGTCCCCGACGAACAGCAGCGCGCCCACCAGCGAGCGCACCATGTTGTGGCAGAAGGCGTCCGCGCGCACGGTCGCCTCCAGCACCCCGCCGGGCAGCCGCTCCCACCGCAGCTCCTGGAGCGTACGGATGGTCGTCGCCCCGTCCCGCCGCTTGCAGTACGCCGCGAAGTCGTGCTCGCCCACCAGTCGCTCGGCGGCCGCGTTCATGGCGTCCACGTCCAGCGGCCAGTCGTGCCACAGCACGTGCCCGCGCAGCAGCGGGTCGACGCCACCGGGGTTGTCGGTGACCCGGTACGCGTACCGCCGCCAGATCGCCGAGAACCGCGCGTTGAACCCCGGCGGGGCCTCCTCGACCCGCCAGATCCGCACGTCGTGCGCGAGGCGCCCGGCCAGCCGCCGCAGCAGCTTGTCCCGGTGCTCGGCCCACAGGGCCTGCGGCAGGTCGACGTGCGCGACCTGCCCGCGCGCGTGGACGCCCGCGTCGGTCCGCCCGGCCACGGTCAGCTCGTACGTCTCGGACGACCGCGTCACCGTACGCAGCGCGTCCTCGATCTCGCCCTGCACGGTCCGCTGCCCGCCCGCCTGCTTGGCCCAGCCGTGGAAGTCCTTGCCGTCGTACGACAGGTCCAGCCGCACCCGTACGAAGCCGGGCTTCACCTCATCGCTCACGCGACAGATCCTCTCAGAGCAGTACAACGCGGAACGGGCCCGCCCCCGTGAGGGAGCGGACCCGTCCGTCAGCCTTCAGAAGCCTCCAGAGCCTTCAGAACGCGGTTCAGGCGTCCTTGGACTCGTCGGCCTTGGCCTCGTCAGCCTTGGCCTCCGCCTCGTCGGCCTTCGCCTCGTCGGCCTTGGCGTTGGCCTCATCGGCCTCCTTGACCGCGCGCTTGGTCGCGGCCTCGGCCTCGGCGACGGTCGCCTTCTTGGCGATCTCACCCTCGACCAGCTCGATCACAGCCATCGGGGCGTTGTCGCCACGACGGTTGCCGATCTTGGTGATGCGGGTGTAACCACCGGGGCGCTCGGCGTAGCGCGGGGCGATCTCGGTGAAGAGCGTGTGGACGATGCCCTTGTCCGTGATCGTCTGCAGCACCAGGCGACGGTTGTGGATGTCGCCCTTCTTCGCCTTGGTGATCAGGCGCTCGGCGACCGGACGCAGGCGGCGGGCCTTGGCCTCGGTCGTGGTGATGCGGCCGTGCTCGAACAGCGACTTCGCGAGGTTCGCGAGAAGCAGCTTCTCGTGCGCGGCGCTGCCGCCCAGACGGGCACCCTTGGCGGGCTTCGGCATGGTGTTTCTCCTTGTGATCTGCACCGGCCGTATCAGGTACCGGTGTCAGGGCCCCGCAGGCGGACGCCTACGGGCAGTGATCAGTACTGCTCGGTCTCGACGAAACCGGCGTCCGCGTCGTCGTCGGCGCCGAAGGCGTCGGCGGCGGCGGTCGGGTCGAATCCGGGCGGGCTGTCCTTGAGGGCCAGGCCCATGCCGGCCAGCTTCGCCTTGACCTCGTCGATCGACTTCGCACCGAAGTTGCGGATGTCGAGCAGGTCGGCCTCGGAGCGCGCCACGAGCTCACCCACGGAGTGGATGCCCTCGCGCTTGAGGCAGTTGTACGAACGAACGGTGAGCTCCAGCTCCTCGATCGGCAGGGCCAGATCGGCGGCCAGCGCGGCATCGGTCGGGGACGGGCCCATGTCGATGCCCTCGGCGTCGATGTTGAGCTCGCGCGCCAGACCGAACAGCTCGACCAGGGTCTTACCGGCCGACGCCATGGCGTCACGCGGACGCATGGCCTGCTTGGTCTCGACGTCGACGATCAGCTTGTCGAAGTCGGTGCGCTGCTCGACACGCGTCGCCTCGACCTTGTACGTGACCTTGAGGACCGGCGAGTAGATCGAGTCGACCGGGATGCGGCCGATCTCCTGACCCACCTGCTTGTTCTGCACGGCGGAGACGTAGCCGCGACCGCGCTCGACGGTCAGCTCCATCTCCAGCTTGCCCTTGCCGTTCAGCGTGGCGAGCACCAGGTCGGGGTTGTGCACCTCGACACCGGCCGGCGGGGCGATGTCGGCCGCGGTGACCAGACCGGGGCCCTGCTTGCGCAGGTACATCACGACCGGCTCGTCGTGCTCGCTCGACACGACCAGCTGCTTGATGTTGAGGATGAGGTCGGTGACGTCTTCCTTGACGCCCGGCACGGTGGTGAACTCGTGCAGGACACCGTCGATGCGGATGGACGTGACCGCCGCACCCGGGATCGAGGAGAGAAGAGTCCGGCGAAGCGAGTTGCCGAGCGTGTAGCCGAAGCCCGGCTCCAGGGGCTCGATGACGAACCGCGAGCGGTACTCGTCAACGACCTCTTCGGTCAGCGAGGGGCGCTGAGCGATAAGCATGGTGTGTTTCCTTCAGTCGTGGACGCCCGCTATTTGACGTCCTCGGACACCGGGCGGCAGCCCGATGCTGTTACTCAGCAAGGGTACGGGCGGCACGCCCCCGAAGAGCCGTACCGCCCGGAACCTCACAAGACAAGCAGCCGTGCGTCAGACGCGGCGGCGCTTGGGCGGGCGGCAGCCATTGTGGGGCGTGGGGGTGACGTCCTGGATGGAGCCGACCTCAAGACCGGTGGCCTGGAGCGAACGGATCGCCGTCTCACGACCCGAGCCCGGGCCCTTGACGAAGACGTCGACCTTGCGCATGCCGTGCTCCTGCGCGCGGCGGGCGGCCGACTCGGCGGCCATCTGCGCGGCGAAGGGGGTGGACTTGCGCGAGCCCTTGAAGCCGACGTGGCCGGCGGAGGCCCAGGAGATCACGTTGCCCGAGGGGTCGGTGATCGAGACGATGGTGTTGTTGAACGTGCTCTTGATGTGCGCGTGGCCGTGAGCGACGTTCTTCTTTTCCTTGCGGCGCACCTTCTTGGCAGCGCCCTGACGACCCTTGGGGGGCATGTCTTAACTCCTACGGGAGGTGGTCGGTCCTACAGCGAAGACCGTGGACAGTCGTCCGCTGCGGACTACTTCTTGCCCGGCTTCTTCTTGCCGGCGATGGCGCGACGCGGGCCCTTGCGGGTACGAGCGTTCGTGCTGGTGCGCTGACCGCGGACCGGCAGGCCACGACGGTGACGCAGACCCTGGTACGTGCCGATCTCGACCTTGCGGCGGATGTCGGCCTGGATCTCGCGACGGAGGTCACCCTCGGTCTTGATGTTGTTGTCCACGTACTCGCGGATCTTGACCAGGTCCTCCTCGGACAGGTCACGAACGCGGGTGTTCGGGTTCACACCGGTGGAGGCGAGGGTCTCCTTCGCCAGGGTGCGGCCGATGCCGAAGACGTAGGTGAGTGCGACCTCCACGCGCTTGTCGCGCGGGATGTCAACACCGGAAACGCGTGCCATTCAATGGCTCCTGTGTGATCGGGGGTCTTCCGCAGTGCCGTTCCCGGCCGCCGTACGAGGTACGTTCCGGGTCCCCGGCCCCCGCCGGAGGTACCGCCAGCCCATGGGGCCCGGCGGGCACTGCGTATGTACGGATTGCTCGCGTCGCGCGAAGAACTGCGAGGTGCAGGTCGGCGTGCGTCAGCCCTGGCGCTGCTTGTGGCGCAGGTTGTCGCAGATGACCATGACCCGGCCGTGGCGGCGGATCACCTTGCACTTGTCGCAGATCTTCTTGACGCTCGGCTTGACCTTCATGGGATGTGAGGTTCTCCGGGTCAGTGCCACCGCCCCACAGGTGGGGCGCGACAAGATCTACTTGTATCGGTAGACGATCCGCCCACGCGTCAGGTCGTACGGAGACAGCTCCACGACGACCCTGTCGTCCGGGAGGATACGGATGTAGTGCATCCGCATCTTGCCGGAGATGTGCGCGAGGACTTTGTGACCGTTCTGGAGCTCTACCTTGAACATGGCGTTCGGCAGGGACTCGATCACGGTGCCCTCAATTTCGATGGCACCTTGCTTCTTGGCCACGCTTCGCCCTTCGAATCGGCTACCTTGATCGACTCTCGCCCCCGTATGAGGACACACGGGTACACGAGAGCCGACGCATCAGTCTACGCCAGCCCCTCGGAAAAGACGAATCCGAAGAGCTTGCCCACTCCACTAGATCCTTACCCCAGCGGATCCGGCGCCGCCGTGATCCCGAGCTCGGCGAGCTTGGCCTTGCCGCCGTCCGGCGCCGTCAGGACCAGCGGGCCCTGCTCGGTCAGGGCGACCGAGTGCTCCCAGTGCGAGGACCACGTACCGTCCGTCGTGATGACGGTCCACTCGTCCTCCAGGACCTCCGTCAGTGGCGTACCCAGCGAGACCATCGGCTCGATCGCCAGGCAGAAGCCGGGCACCAGCTTCGGCCCCTTGCCGCGCTTGCGCGAGACGTAGTTCAGCAGGTGCGGGTCCATGTGCATCTCGGTACCGATGCCGTGGCCGCCGTACTCCTCGATGATCCCGTACTTGCCGCCGCCCGGCTTCGGCTGGCGGCGGATGTAGGTCTCGATGGCCCGCGAGATGTCCACCAGCCGGTTGCCGTTCCTCATCGCGGCGATGCCGTGCCACATCGACTCCTCGGTCACCCGGGAGAGCTCGATCAGCTCCGGGGCGTGCCCCGACCCCACGAACGCCGTGTACGCCGCGTCCCCGTGCCAGCCGTCCACGACCGCGCCGCAGTCGATGGAGATGACGTCGCCGTCGTTGAGGACGACCTCATCGCTGGGGATGCCGTGAACGACGACCTCGTTCACGGAGGTGCAGATGGTCGCGGGGAACCCCCCGTACCCCAGGAAGTTCGACTTCGCGCCGTGCTCGGCGAGCACCTTCCGCGCGACCTCGTCGAGGTCCTTCGTCGTGGCCCCGGGCACGGCCGCCTCGCGCGTCGCCGCGTGGATGGCGGCGACGACCAGCCCCGCCTCGCGCATCTTCGCGATCTGCTCGGGAGTCTTGATCTGCACCATGCCGGCTGACGCCTTTCCAAACGAACGACAAAGAAGACAAAGAGAGAACGGGGCGACCCCGCACACCCCACCACGATACGGCCGTACGACATCGGCCGCGGCGCCCACCGAAGGGCACCGCGGCCGAGACACGCCACAACAGGGAGAACTACGCGGCTCTCTCGCCCCGCAGCGCTTCCATCGCCCGCTCGGTCACGTCACTGACCTTGCCGAGCGCGGAGATGGTGACCACCAGGCCCTGGCCCTTGTAGTGGTCGATGATCGGCTCGGTCTGCGTGTGGTAGACCTCCAGCCGCTTGCGCACGGTCTCCTCGGAGTCGTCCTCGCGCTGGTACAGCTCGCCGCCGCAGATGTCGCAGACACCCTCGGTCTTCGGCTTCGAGTACGTCACGTGGAAGACGTGCGCGCTGTCGTTGCGGCAGATGCGGCGGCCCGCGATCCGCTTGACGACCTCGTCCTCGGGAACCTCCAGGTCCAGCACCGCGTCCAGCTGCATGCCCTCGGCCTCCAGCATGGCGTCCAGCGCCTCCGCCTGGGCCACATTGCGCGGGAAACCGTCCAGCAGGAAGCCGCGCTCGGCGTCCGGCTGCTCCATGCGGTCCTTGGCCATGCCGATGGTGACCTCGTCGGGTACGAGGTTGCCCGCGTCCATGTACGCCTTGGCCTGCTTGCCCAGCTCCGTGCCCTGGCTGATGTTGGCGCGGAACAGGTCACCCGTGGAGATGTGCGGAATCGACAGGTTCTTGGCGAGGAACGCGGCCTGCGTTCCCTTGCCGGCACCGGGCGGTCCGACGAGGACGATTCGCATCAGCGGAGGAACCCTTCGTAATTGCGCTGCTGGAGCTGGCTCTCGATCTGCTTCACGGTCTCCAGACCCACACCCACGATGATCAGGATGCTCGTCCCGCCGAACGGGAAGTTCTGGTTCGCACCACCGAAGCCCGCCAACGCCATCGTCGGCACAAGAGCGATCAGACCCAGATACAGCGAGCCCGGCCAAGTGATCCGGTTGAGCACGTAGCTCAAGTACTCAGCAGTAGGTCGACCAGCCCGGATACCCGGGATGAAGCCACCATACTTCTTCATGTTGTCCGCGACTTCCTCGGGGTTGAACGAGATCGCCACGTAGAAGAAGGCGAAGAACACGATCAACAGGAAGTACACGGTGATGTAGTACGGGTGGTCACCCTTCACGAAGTGCGCTTCGATCCAGGTCTTCCAGCCTGCGGTGGAGCTCGAGAACTGCGCGATCAACGCCGGGATGTAGAGCAGCGACGAGGCGAAGATGACGGGAATCACACCCGCCTGGTTCACCTTGAGCGGGATGTACGTGGACGTACCGCCGTACGACCTGCGGCCGATCATGCGCTTCGCGTACTGCACCGGGATGCGGCGCTGGGCCTGCTCGACGAAGACGACGAGGCCGACCATCACGAAGCCGATCAGGATGACCGTGCCGAACTCGATCCAGCCCCCGGCGAGGTTGCCGCTCTCCTTGATGGCCCACAGCGCGCCCGGGAAGCCGGCCGCGATCGAGATGAACATCAGGATCGACATGCCGTTGCCGATGCCGCGGTCGGTGATGAGCTCACCGAGCCACATCACGAGCGCCGTACCCGCGGTCATGGTGATGACCATGACGACGGTGACGAAGATCGACTGGTCGGGCACGACCTGGTCCGCGACGCGGCAGCCGCTGAACAGCGCGCCGGTGCGGGCGGTGGCCACGAGACCGGTGCCCTGGAGGATCGCCAGGGCGACCGTGAGGTACCGGGTGTACTGGGTGATCTTCGCCTGGCCGGCCTGCCCCTCCTTCTTGAGGGCTTCCAGCCGCGGGATGACCACGGTCAGCAACTGCAGGATGATGCTCGCCGTGATGTACGGCATGATGCCGAGCGCGAAGATCGTGACCTGTAGCAGCGCCCCGCCACTGAACATGTTCACGAGGCCGAACAGGCTGTTGTTGCCCTGCTTGGCCTGGTCCACACACGCCTGCACCGCCTCGTAGCTGACACCGGGAACGGGGATGTGGGCCCCCAGCCGGTACAGCACGATGATGCCGAGCGTGAAGAGCAGCTTCTTGCGCAGGTCGGGCGTCTTGAACGCCCGGGCGAACGCGGTGAGCACGGTGCCTCCTGCGACCCCCGCGCTATGCGTCAGAGGTGACGGTCTTGAGGATCGACGAATACGTATAAGTCAAGTGGTCAGTCAAAGACCGCGTGGCAGCCCTTGGGGCGGACCGCGCGGCGCAGGGGCGCAAGCCCCCATTACAGCAACACAGTGCACGCCACCTTACCGGCGCACGTGCCCCCCTTGGAACGACCAACCGGGGATGCCCCTTTTGAGAGGCATCCCCGGTCGGATGTTCAAGCCATCAAGTCGTCTCAGACGAGCTCGGTGACGGTGCCGCCGGCGGCGGCGATCTTCTCCTTGGCGGAGCCGGAGACGGCGTCAACCGAAACCTGCAGCGCCACGGAGATCTCGCCCTGGCCCAGGACCTTGACGAGGCTGTTCTTGCGCACCGCGCCCTTGGCGACCAGGTCGGCCACCGTGACCTCGCCACCCTCGGGGTAGAGCGAGGCGAGCTTGTCCAGGTTCACGACCTGGTACTCGGTGCGGAACGGGTTCTTGAAGCCCTTCAGCTTCGGAAGACGCATGTGGAGGGGCATCTGCCCGCCCTCGAAGCGCTCCGGAACCTGGTAGCGGGCCTTGGTGCCCTTGGTACCACGACCAGCCGTCTTACCCTTCGACGCCTCACCACGACCCACACGGGTCTTGGCGGTCTTGGCGCCCGGGGCGGGACGGAGGTTGTGGACCTTCAGCGGGTTCTGCTCCGCCATGTCAGTCGACCTCCTCGACCGTCACGAGGTGGCGGACGGTGTGCACCATGCCGCGGAACTCGGGGCGGTCCTCCTTGACGACCACATCGCCCAGGCGCTTGAGGCCCAGGGAACGAAGGGTGTCGCGGTGGTTCTGCTTGCTGCCGATGTACGACTTCGTCTGCGTGACCTTGAGGCGAGCCATTACGCACCCGCCCCCGCACGCGCACGGAGAAGAGCCGCGGGGGCGACGTCCTCGAGGGGCAGACCGCGGCGGGCCGCGATCTCCTCGGGACGCTGCAGGCCCTTGAGGGCCGCCACGGTCGCGTGCACGATGTTGATCGCGTTCGAGGAACCGAGCGACTTCGACAGGATGTCGTGGACGCCCGCGCACTCCAGCACGGCACGCACCGGGCCACCGGCGATAACGCCGGTACCGGGGGACGCCGGCTTGAGCATGACGACGCCCGCCGCCTTCTCACCCTGGATCGGGTGCGGGATGGTGCCCTGGATACGGGGAACCTTGAAGAAGTGCTTCTTGGCCTCCTCCACACCCTTGGCGATGGCGGCCGGCACCTCCTTGGCCTTGCCGTAACCGACACCCACGGTGCCGTCACCGTCGCCCACCACGACCAGCGCGGTGAAGCTGAAGCGACGACCACCCTTCACAACCTTGGCGACGCGGTTGATCGCGACAACGCGCTCAACGTACGCGGTCTTCTCGGCGGCAGCAGCGCCGCCGTCACGGCCCTTCCGGTCCCGCCGCTCGCCGCCACCGGCACCGCTTCCGCGGCGCTGGGGTCCAGCCATTGGACTTTCCTTCCTAGTCTTCCTACGTGCGGAACCGGCTCAGAACTTCAGGCCGGCTTCACGGGCGGCGTCCGCCAGGGCGGCGATGCGCCCGGCGTACTGGTTGCCGCCACGGTCGAACACGACAGCCTCGATGCCGGCGGCCTTGGCACGCTCGGCCACGAGCTGGCCGACCTGCTTCGCCTTCGCCGACTTGTCGCCTTCGCCGCCGCGGATGGACGCGTCCAGGGTGGACGCCGACGCGAGCGTGTGGCCCGCGATGTCGTCGATGACCTGAGCGGTGATCCCGCGGTTGGAGCGCGTGACGACCAGGCGCGGACGCTCGGTCGTACCCGCGATCTTCTTGCGGATGCGGATGTGGCGACGCTTCAGAGCAGCGCCCTTGTAGGCCTTGCCCTTGGCAATCTTCACGCCGTATGCCATGGCTTACTTACCAGCCTTTCCGACCTTGCGGCGGATGACCTCACCCGCGTACTTCACGCCCTTGGCCTTGTAGGGGTCGGGCTTGCGAAGCTTGCGGATGTTAGCGGCGACCTCGCCGACCTTCTGCTTGTCGATGCCCTCGACCGAGAACTTGGTCGGAGACTCGACCTTGAAGGAGATGCCCTCGGGCGCCTCCACCAGGATCGGGTGGCTGTAACCGAGCTGGAACTCCAGGTTGGAGCCCTTCGCGGCGACGCGGTAACCGACACCGCTGATCTCGAGCGCCTTCGTGTACCCCTGGGTCACACCGGTGATCATGTTGGCCACCAGCGTGCGGGACAGGCCGTGGAGGGCCTTGTTCTGACGCTCGTCGTTGGGACGCGTGACGTTGAGAACGCCGTCCTCGCCCTTAACGATCTCGATCGGCGCGGCGACGGTGTGGCTCAGGGTTCCCTTGGAACCCTTGACCGTGACCGTGCGGCCCTCGATGGTGACGTCCACGCCGGCGGGAACCGTGATGGGGAGCTTGCCAATACGCGACATTAGCTTTTCCTCCGTTCCCGACTACCAGACGTAGGCGAGGACTTCCCCACCCACGCCCTTCTTCTGCGCCTGCTGGCCGGTCAGGAGGCCGTGGGACGTGGAGATGATCGCCACGCCCAGACCGCCGAGGACCTTCGGCAGGTTGGTGGACTTCGCGTAAACCCGCAGACCGGGCTTCGAGATCCGCTTGATGCCCGCGATGGAGCGCTCACGGTTCGGACCGAACTTCAGCTCGAGGACGAGGTTCTTGCCAACCTCGGCGTCCTCGACCCGCCAGCCCGTGATGAAGCCCTCCTGCTGGAGGATTTCCGCGATGTGGGACTTGATCTTGCTGTGCGGCATCGTCACGGTGTCGTGGTACGCCGAGTTCGCGTTACGCAGACGCGTGAGCATGTCTGCGATCGGATCAGTCATGGTCATGAATTGGCCTTCGGCCTCTCTCGCCGGGGTTTCCTGTATGCGCCATCCCTCTCCCCACTCATGGGCGGGACGGGTGCGGTGCGGGGACCTACGGCGTAGTAAGTCGTACGGGCGACAGGCGCCCAACCCCACAAGCCTACGACATGTGGGGAAGGGCTCCTGCCGACCAGATGCTTACCGAGAGATCCGGGTAGCCCCTACGCCCAAAGGGCAGTAGGTGCTTACCAGGAGCTCTTGGTCACGCCCGGCAGCTCGCCACGGTGAGCCATCTCACGAAGGCACACGCGGCACAGGCCGAACTTGCGGTAGACGGAGTGCGGACGACCGCAGCGCTGGCAGCGGGTGTACGCGCGCACGCCGAACTTGGGCTTGCGGGCAGCCTTCGCGATGAGAGCCTTCTTCGCCATCTCGCTTACGCCTCCTTGAAGGGGAAGCCGAGGTGACGGAGGAGCGCGCGGCCCTCTTCGTCGTTGGTCGCCGTGGTCACCACGGTGATGTCCATACCCCGGACACGGTCGATCTTGTCCTGGTCGATCTCGTGGAACATGACCTGCTCCGTGAGACCGAAGGTGTAGTTGCCACGGCCGTCGAACTGCTTGGGGGACAGGCCGCGGAAGTCGCGGATGCGCGGGAGCGCCAGCGACAGGGTGCGGTCCAGGAACTCCCACATGCGGTCGCCACGGAGCGTGACGTGGGCACCGATCGGCTGACCCTCACGCAGCTTGAACTGCGCGATGGACTTGCGGGCCTTGGTGACGGCCGGCTTCTGACCGGTGATCGTGGTGAGGTCCTTGATGGCACCCTCGATCAGCTTGGAGTCGCGGGCGGCGTCGCCCACACCCATGTTGACCACGATCTTGACGAGGCCGGGAACCTGCATGACGTTCTCGTACGAGAACTCCTCACGCAGCTTGCCCGCGATCTCCTCGCGGTACTTCGTCTTCAGACGCGGAGTGGTGGTGGTAGCCATCAGATGTCCTCACCCGTCCGCTTGGCAACGCGGATCTTGTTGCCCTCGTCGTCGAAGCGGTAACCGACGCGGGTCACGACCTTCTTGCCGTCCTTCTCCACGACGAGCTGAACGTTGCTCACGTGAATCGGGGCCTCGGTGGTGACGATGCCGCCGGTCTGCGACCCACGAGCGGTCTGGCCGGCCTTCGTGTGCTTCTTGACCCGGTTGACACCCTCGACCAGGACGCGGTCCTCGCGGGGGAAGGCCGCGATGACCTTGCCCTGCTTGCCCTTGTCCTTGCCGGTGATGACCTGTACCAGGTCGCCCTTCTTGATCTTCATGCTTACAGCACCTCCGGCGCGAGCGAGATGATCTTCATGAACTTCTTCTCGCGCAGCTCACGGCCCACGGGGCCGAAGATACGGGTGCCGCGAGGGTCGCCGTCGTTCTTCAGAATGACGGCGGCGTTCTCGTCGAAGCGGATGTACGAGCCGTCCTGGCGGCGGCGCTCCTTGACGGTGCGAACGATGACCGCCTTGACGACGTCACCCTTCTTCACGTTGCCACCGGGGATCGCATCCTTGACGGTGGCGACGATGACGTCACCGATGCCCGCGTAGCGGCGACCGGAACCACCGAGAACACGGATGCAAAGGATCTCCTTGGCACCAGTGTTGTCGGCGACACGCAGTCGCGACTCCTGCTGGATCACGTCTATCTCCTGATTGTCTGCCGGTTCCCGGTGGGGGCCGTCCTCCTCAGAGGTGCGGCACCCCACCGAGCCTGGCGGAACGAACTCGAAGGGTTACCCCTTCAAGCGATTACTTGGCCTTCTCGAGGATCTCGACGACGCGCCAGCGCTTGGTCGCGGACAGCGGCCGGGTCTCCATGAGGAGGACACGGTCGCCGACACCCGCGGCGTTCTGCTCGTCGTGCGCCTTGAGCTTGTTGGTACGGCGGATGACCTTGCCGTACAGCGCGTGCTTGACGCGGTCCTCGACGGCGACGACGACGGTCTTGTCCATCTTGTCGCTGACGACCAGACCCTCACGGGTCTTGCGGAATCCGCGCGCGGTCTTCTCTTCAGTCACGTTGTTCTCGCTCATCAGGCGCTCTCCACCGTCTCGATGCCCAGCTCGCGCTCACGCATCAGGGTGTAGATCCGGGCGATGTCCTTACGGACGGACTTGAGCCGACCGTGGTTCTCGAGCTGCCCGGTCGCCGCCTGGAAACGGAGGTTGAACAGCTCTTCCTTGGCCTCGCGGAGCTTGGCAACAAGCTCCTCGTTGCCCAGCTCGCGCAGCTCGGACGCCTTGGTACCGGCCGACATCACGCTTCACCTGCCTCGCGCTTGACGATCCGGCACTTCATCGGCAGCTTGTGGGCCGCGCGAGTCAGAGCCTCACGTGCGATCTTCTCGTTCGGGTAGGACAGCTCGAACATGACCCGGCCCGGGTGCACGTTCGCGACCCACCACTCGGGGGAACCCTTACCGGAACCCATGCGGGTCTCGGCGGGCTTCTTGGTCAGCGGGCGGTCCGGGTAGATGTTGATCCAGACCTTGCCGCCACGCTTGATGTGGCGGGTCATCGCGATACGGGCCGCCTCGATCTGGCGGTTGGTCACGTACGCCGGAGTCATGGCCTGGATGCCGTACTCGCCGAACGCAACCGTCGTACCGCCCTTGGCCATACCACGGCGCTTCGGGTGGTGCTGCTTGCGGTGCTTGACCCTACGGGGGATCAGCATGTCGGTCAGGCCTCCGTTCCGGTGCTCTCAGCCGGAGCGGCGGCAGCGGCGTCGGCCTTGGGGGCCTCGGCAGCGGTACCAGCCTGCTGCGGCTTGCGACCGCGACCGCCACGCTCGCCACCGCGGCCACCACGGGCCGGGCGGTCGGTGCCGCCACGGGCCGGGCGGTTGCCGGCGCGGGCAGCAGCGTTCTCGGCGCGGACCTCGGCGATGTTCTTGACGTCGCCCTTGTAGATCCAGACCTTCACGCCGATGCGGCCGAAGGTCGTCTTGGCCTCGAAGAAGCCGTACTCGACGTTCGCGCGGAGCGTGTGCAGCGGCACACGGCCCTCGCGGTAGAACTCCGAGCGGGACATCTCGGCGCCGCCGAGACGGCCACCACACTGGATCTTGATGCCCTTGGCGCCCGCCTTCATCGCCGACTGCATGCTCTTACGCATGGCGCGGCGGAAGGAGACGCGGGAGGACAGCTGCTCGGCAACGGCCTGGGCCACGAGCTGAGCGTCGACCTCGGGGTTCTTGACCTCGAGGATGTTCAGCTGGACCTGCTTGCCGGTGAGCTTCTCGAGGTCGCCGCGGATGCGGTCGGCCTCGGCGCCACGGCGGCCGATGACGATGCCGGGACGCGCGGTGTGGATGTCCACCCGCACGCGGTCACGGGTGCGCTCGATCTCCACCTTCGAGATGCCGGCGCGCTCCATGCCGGACGTCATCATCCGACGGATGGCGACGTCTTCCTTGACGTAGTCCTTGTACAGCTTGTCGGCGTACCAACGCGACTTGAAGTCGGTGGTGATGCCGAGCCGGAACCCGTGCGGGTTTACCTTCTGGCCCATTACCGGGTTCCTTCCTTGCTGCTGACGACCACGGTGATGTGGCTGGTCCGCTTGCGGATCCGGTAGGCACGGCCCTGAGCACGCGGACGGAACCGCTTCAGGGTCGGGCCCTCGTCGACGTACGCCTCGCTGATGAACAGCGACGAGGCGTCCGTGTGGTCGTAGTTGTGCGCGGCGTTGGCAATGGCGCTGTCCAGCACCTTGCCCACCGGCACGCTTGCGGCCTGCGGAGCGAAACGCAGGACCGCCTGAGCCTCCGTGGCGTCCATGCCACGGATGAGGTCCACCACGCGGCGGGCCTTCATGGGCGTGACGCGGATGTACCGCGCCTGGGCCCTGGCTTCCATGGTTGTCCCTTCGGTGTAAGTCATAGTCGTTTCCACCCCGCGGTTAGCGGCGCTTCGACTTCCGGTCGTCCTTGACGTGGCCGCGGAAGGTGCGAGTCGGCGAGAACTCGCCGAGCTTGTGGCCGACCATCGACTCGGTGACGAACACCGGGATGTGGGTCTTGCCGTTGTGCACCGCGATCGTGTGGCCCAGCATGGCCGGGACGATCATCGAGCGACGGGACCAGGTCTTGATGACGTTCTTGGTGCCTGCTTCGTTCTGGGCGTCCACCTTCTTGATCAGGTGGTCGTCGACGAAGGGCCCCTTCTTGAGACTGCGCGGCATCTAAACCCGCTCCTAGCGCTTCTTGTTCGTCTTGCGGCGGCGGACGATGTACTTGTTGCTCGCCTTCTTGGGAGAACGAGTACGACCCTCCTTCTGACCCCAGGGGGAGACCGGGTGGCGACCACCGGAGGTCTTGCCCTCACCACCACCGTGCGGGTGGTCAACCGGGTTCATCGCCACACCGCGGACGGTCGGGCGAACGCCCAGCCAGCGCTTACGGCCGGCCTTGCCCCAGTTGATGTTCGACTGCTCGGCGTTGCCGACCTCGCCGATGGTGGCGCGGCAGCGGACGTCGACCAGGCGGATCTCACCGGACGGCATGCGCAGGTGGGCCATCTGGCCCTCCTTCGCGAGCAGCTGCACGGAGGCACCCGCGGAGCGGGCGAACTTGGCACCGCCACCGGGACGGAGCTCGATCGCGTGGATCGTGGTACCGACCGGGATGTTGCGGAGTGCCAGGTTGTTGCCCGGCTTGATGTCGGCGCCGGGGCCGTTCTCGACCCGGTCGCCCTGGTTCAGGCCGCGCGGGGCGATGATGTAGCGCTTCTCGCCGTCCACGTAGTGGAGCAGCGCGATGCGCGCGGTGCGGTTGGGGTCGTACTCGATGTGAGCGACCTTGGCCGGCACGCCATCCTTGTCGTGACGACGGAAGTCGATCACGCGGTAGGCACGCTTGTGGCCACCGCCCTGGTGACGGACGGTCACACGACCGGTGTTGTTACGGCCGCCCTTGCTGTGCAGGGGGCGGACCAGCGACTTCTCCGGCGTGGACCGCGTGATCTCGACAAAGTCGGCGACGCTGGAGCCACGACGGCCCGGAGTCGTCGGCTTGTACTTGCGGATACCCATTTCTCAGTCCTCGTCCGATATTCGGACCAGGGCGCTCCGTTAGGAGGCCTGGCCGAAGATGTCGATACGGTTGCCCTCAGCAAGGGTCACGATGGCGCGCTTGGTGTTGGCGCGCTTACCGAAACCGGTGCGGGTGCGCTTGCGCTTGCCCTGGCGGTTGATCGTGTTGACCCCGGTGACCTTGACCGAGAAGACCGCCTCGACGGCCTGCTTGATCTGCGTCTTGTTGGCGCGCGGGTCGACGACGAACGTGTACTTGTTCTCGTCCAGCAGGGCGTAGCTCTTCTCGGAGACAACCGGCTTGACGAGAATGTCGCGCGGGTCCGTGAAGGTCTTGCTGGTGATCTCGGCCATCAGGCCTCGCTCCCTTCGGTCTCGGTGTTGGCCTTGGGGCCGGACACGAAGGACTCGAAGGCGGCCTTGGTGAAGACCACGTCGTCGGAGACGAGCACGTCGTACGTGTTCAGCTGGCCCGGCTCCAGGATGTGCACCTGGGGCAGGTTGCGGGCGGAGAGCCACGCGGCCTCGTCGCTGCGCTCGGCGATCAGGAGCAGGTTCTTGCGCTCCGAGATCTTGCCGAACAGCGTCTTCGCGGCCTTGGTGGAGACCTCGCCCTCGACCACGCCGGAGACGACGTGGATACGGGAGTGACGCGCCCGGTCCGAGAGGGCACCGCGCAGGGCGGCGGCCTTCATCTTCTTCGGGGTGCGCTGCGAGTAGTCACGCGGCACGGGGCCGTGGACGACGCCACCGCCGGCGAACTGCGGAGCGCGGGTCGAGCCCTGACGGGCGCGGCCGGTGCCCTTCTGGCGGTACGGCTTCTTGCCGCCACCGCGGACTTCGCCACGGGTCTTGGTCTTGTGCGTGCCCTGACGGGCAGCGGCCAGCTGTGCGACGACGACCTGGTGGATCAGCGGAACGCTGGTCTTCGCGTCGAAGATCTCCGCGGGGAGCTCGACGGTCCCGGCCTTGTCGCCAGCCGGCGAAAGGATGTCAATGGTGCTCATCGTTACCTCAGGCCCCCTTGGCCGCGGTACGGACCAGGACGAGGCCGCCGTTCGGACCGGGAACCGCGCCCTTGATGAGCAGCAGGCCCTTCTCCGCGTCAACGGCGTGGACGGTCAGGTTCTGGGTGGTGACCCGCTCGTTGCCCATACGGCCCGCCATGCGGAGGCCCTTGAACACACGGCCCGGGGTGGCGCAGCCACCGATGGAACCGGGCGAGCGGTGCTTGCGCTGGGTACCGTGTCCGGCGCCCAGACCACGGAAGTTGTGGCGCTTCATGACACCGGCGAAGCCCTTGCCCTTGCTCTTGCCGGTGACGTCGACCTTGACGCCGGCCTCGAAGACCTCAGCGGTGATCTCCTGGCCGAGCGTGTACTCGGAGGCGTCAGCGGTGCGGAGCTCCACCAGGTGGCGGCGCGGGGTGACGTCGGCCTTGGCGAAGTGACCCTTGAGGGGCTTGTTCACCTTGCGCGGGTCGATCTCGCCGAAGGCGATCTGGACCGACTCGTAGCCGTCAGTGTCGTTGGTGCGGACCTGGGTGACGACGCAGGGCCCGGCCTTGACGACGGTCACCGGGACGACCCGGTTGTTCTCGTCCCAGACCTGGGTCATGCCGAGCTTCTCGCCCAGGACGCCCTTAATGTTCTTAGCCATCTCGCGCGTCACCTCAGAGCTTGATCTCGATGTCGACGCCGGCCGGCAGGTCGAGACGCATGAGCGAGTCAACCGTCTTCGGCGTGGGGTCGAGGATGTCGATGAGGCGCTTGTGCGTGCGCATCTCGAAGTGCTCGCGCGAGTCCTTGTACTTGTGCGGCGACTTGATGACGCAGTACACGTTCTTCTCAGTGGGCAGCGGCACCGGGCCCGCGACCGACGCACCAGTGCGCGTCACCGTCTCGACGATCTTCTTCGCCGAGGAGTCGATGACCTCGTGGTCGTAGGCCTTGAGCCGGATGCGGATCTTCTGTCCCGCCATGGCTACTCAGTAGTCCTGTCTCTCGTAACGCTCTGGAACCTGGTGGGCCGCGCCTCCTGGCTCCCGTGGAAGCCACTTAGGAAGAACCGCCCCTCCTCCGACCCACGCGGTCGGGCGTGTCGCACTCCCTCTACGAAGATCTCCCGGAGGATTTCCCAACCAAGGGGGTGCGGCCCTGAAGACCGCAGGCCGGGGGCGGAACACCCACCGGGTGCCTGGCCGGCGCCCCGCCCACGCTTCCCGAAAGATTCCCGTACGTCCGCCCCTGATCAGGGGCGACGAGTACTGTGGGACTCGCTTCCGGTCCTCCCGGCGGGAGGCGCGCAGCATCGGCACTCAACCGAGCAACCCCGACAGTCTGCCATACGGGGCAGAGGGGACGCCAATCGAGCCGAAGAGATTACCCCGCGGCCTATCCGTGTCAAACCACGGCACGCGGCGCCCACGACCGAAGGCCACCCTCCCGTGCCTGCCCGGAGCGCCTTCCCCACCCCGGCCGGCCGGCGGGCACCACCACCCGCCGATGCGTCCGACATCACACGACTTGGCCGCCGATGTGGGGTCGGCAGACCCCGGGTCGGGCCGTAGGACCGGGCCCTCGGGCCGGCTGGCGGTGCCGCACTCCCTCGGATGACACCGTGAACAACGTGACCTCCACCCCGTACTCCTTCGTCGTCTCCGTGAACAACCCGGTTCCGGCATCCGACCCACGGCCACTGCACCTGCCGCCCGACGCCGAGACGGCCTCGACGATCCGGCTGACGACCGCCCGTCGTCGCGAGGACACTCCGCAGGCCCGGGTCTTCACCCCGCGCACCGTGCAGCGCTGGAGCCGCCAGGCACCCGTGCCCTTCTGGATCGACAACGGACGGGACGGCAGTCCGTCCTGCTCCGTCCGCCCCGCCGCCCCGGACGCCTATGACGTGCACGCGCCCGACGGCACACCACTGGCCCGGATCACCCGCCGCACCGGCCGGTTGCTGCCCTGGCCCCGCCGCGTCCAGTGGTCCGCACAGTGCATCAGCCCGCCACGGACCGTCACGGGCAGGTCTGGCACCTGGTACGCGTGGCTCATCTACGGGGTGACCGCCCCGGTCTGGTTCCTCGCCGCGCTCGGCGTAGCGGTGTACTCGTTCTTCGCGGGCGAGCCCGACGACGACACCATCGCAAGACCGACCCGAACCCGCTGGCGCACACCCGGCGCCGGCACCGTGCTCGACTACCGGGGCGTCAACAAGATCTACCGCTTCGACCCCCAGCGCCTGGATGCCCGCGTCGCCTACGCGCTTGCGGTCCTCCACACATGGGAACGCGAACGCTGACTTCCGGGTGACATAGGGACCCGGGCGGTCCGGCTCGGAGGAGCCGGTGACGCGCGGGGGCGAAGAACGCGATCGCGCTGGGCGGCCAGCCGGGCCAGAGTGGGGACGTGCGTACGAGCGAGGAGGTCTACCACCGGGTCCTGTGGGATCCCCGGTTCGATCCCGCCCGGTTCGTGGTGGGCGTCCGCCTGCGGGAGGGCGACCCGGGGCGGGTGCCGCTGGCCGAGTTCGTACCGGGCGGCGACATCCCGTGGCACCGGGTGCTGTTCTTCGAGGCGGACGGGGAGGTGGTCTGGGACCGCACGACGGGCGTGGACCGGCTCGACGTGAGCGATGCCGGGCGGGTGCGGGCCCTCGATGTACGGCCCACGCCCCGGACGGCGGTGGCGTGGCTGCCGCCCGATGAGCTGTGGCCGCCGATCCAGGCCATCCGCCGGGACCACGACCCGCAGATCCACCGCTGGCCGCCGCACGTGAACCTGCTCTTCGGCTTCGTACCGGAGGAGGACTTCGGGCGGGCGGCGCCACTGCTGGCCTCGGCGGCGGCCGGCATGGAGCCGTTCGAGGCGCGCCTGGCCGGGATCCACACCTTTCGCCACCGCGAGGGCTCCACGGTCTGGCTGGACCCTGCGGCGGCCGACGACCGGCCGTGGGCGGAGCTGCGGACCGCCCTGGAACGCCGCTTCCCCTCCTGCCTGGGCCACCACAAGGGCTTCACCCCACACCTGAGCCTGGGCCGGACCCGGCACCCCCATACCGTCACCGCCGAGTGCGCCGAGCGGCTGGGCCCGTGGGGGCCGCTCACCGCCCGGGTGGCCGAGCTGGTGGTGCTCTCCCGGCGCGGTGACGAGCCGATGCGGGTCCGGGCGACGGTCACCCTCGGCACCGGCGAGGTTCGGTGGGTGGCCGTCTAGGCGCGGGACGCGTACGTGAGGAAGCCGGCCCAGGCGGCGGGGGCGCCTTCCCCGCACGCAGTCAGCGTCGGGTAGCCCGATCGAGTGACGCACATGCGATTGGCACATGCCAAGCTCACTCGCTCCCTACGGTCTGCCCCATGGTCAGTTCTCCGCACGAGGCGATGCACCGCATCTTCCAGGAGTACCCGGAGCTCTTCTCCGGGGTCTCGGAGGTGCTGGGTGTCCCCTTCTCCCGGCCCGCATCGGTCACGATCCTGCCGACCGACCTCACCGAAGCCCGCCCGCTCGAACGTCGCGTGGACACGCTGCTGCGTTTCGACACGGAGGAAGACGGCTCGTTCCTGCTCGCGGTCGAAGCCCAGGGAAAGAAGGACCCCGCCAAACTCGCGAGCTGGGCGTACTACCTCACCTACCTGCACGCCAAGTACCGACAACCACCCGTGCTGCTTGTCGTATGCCAGGACAGGGCTACGGCGGAGTGGGCCTCATGCCCCGTCCACATCGGTCCCCCGCAGTGGGTCTCTCTCACGCTCCGCCCCCTCGTCGCCGGGCCGCACAACATGCCGGTGATCACCAACACGGCTGAGGCGCGCAAAGACCTGGCACTGTCGACCCTGGCCGCGATCACACACGCTGACAATCCGGCTGTCGCTGCCATACTGAAGGCAGTCTCCGGAGCCCTGCGTGAAACACCCGAAGAGCTCGCCCACCCCCTCGCCGAACTCATCGCACAAGGCCTGGCCAGGCGCCCGGCCGCACAACTGTGGAGGCATCTGATGGCCGTCGACCTGTCGTTCTACAAGTCGCCCCTCTCGGAAGAGATCCGGGACGAAGGCCGTGCGAGGGGTCGCGCCGAGGACATTCTGATCGTCCTGGAGCAGCGCGGCATCGACGTGCCGGACGAGGCCCGCGAGCGCATCACCGGCTGCGGCGACCCCGAACTCCTGCGCCACTGGCTCGCCCGTGCCGTCACCGCCCCGTCCGCCGAAGAGATCTTCGCGGACGAGTAGCCCCGGCCCGCCGAGGCAGCGAGCGCGAGACCGAGGCCGAGACCGAGATCGAGAAGGGATCGGCACCACCGTGTCCCTGGGTCGGCCATGTGCACGCACCAGCTGAAGTGACCCCGCGCTGAACAGCGCGCTCCCTCCGGGCAACCCTGCTCGCGGATTTTCCGTCTAGATGATCGCGACACGCGGGATGGATTGCGGGCGGGGGAGCAGTACACGTGGACCACATACGGGGGGCGGGGCTGCGCCCTGCCGCGGTACGGCGGCGGGGGTTCATCGCCTCCGCCGCGGGCGTGGCTCTGGCGGCGCTCGCCGGCTGTTCGGTGCCCGCGCCGCGGCGGGGCGGGCCCACGGCGGACCCCGCGCCGGGGATCCCGATCACCAGCTCGCGGCGCGCGCAGCTGATGCAGATCGTGGCGCATCCGGACGACGACCTGTACTTCATGAACCCGGACAGCCAGCGGATGGTGCACGCCGGTGTGCCGCTGGTGTCGATATACGTCACCGCCGGCGAGCACGACGGCAAGAACCACATACCCGGCCGCAGGAACATCCCCGCCGACAAGGCGGCCTACTCCTCCGCCCGGCACCAGGGGCTTCGCCAGGCGTACGCGACGATGCTCGGGCTGGAGACGTTCACCAGCTGGCAGAAGGGCGTCATCACCCTCCGCGGGGACCGCCGTGCCGAGATCAACACCCTCACCCACGGCAACCGCCGCGTCGAGCTGGTCTTCCTCAACCTGTCCATGCACGCCCCCCGCCGCTGGATGGCCCTGCCCAGCCTGTGGAAGGACCGGGCGCTGGGGCTGCGGACCGTGGTGGCCGACGACTCCCCCGTACGCAAGGCCGACACGTACGACTACGACTCCCTCCTCGACGTACTCGTCGGGCTCATGGAGCAGTACCGGCCGACCGTCATCCACACGCTGGACCCGGACCCGGACATCCAGCACAGCGACGAAGCCACCCGTAAGAGGGACTCCGAGCAGCGCGGCTACTCGGACCACGCCGACCACACCGCCGTGGCCTGCTTCAGCTGGGCCGCGATGGTCCGCTGGGTGGCCGACGCGACCAGGGACGGGGGATCCATACCGGCCTTCGTGGCGACGTCCTTCCGGGGCTACTACAACCGGCACTGGCCCAAGAACCTCCCCGGGCCCGTCCTCAAGGAGAAGGCCGCGCATCTCGTTCCGTACGGCGGCGATCCCTCCTGGCGGTGCGGCAACAGCGGCGGCTGCGGCGACTACAACGTCGGCGGCACGCGCCCGCTCACCAACAAGAAGGGGTGGGTCAGAGCGACTCACTACCGCTATCCGGGCGCCGGGCCCGTCGTGGCCACCGAGCCGGACGGGCGGCTCGCGGTGTACGGGGTGCTGGGCCTGCGAGCCGTGCGCTGGCGCGAGACGGAACCCGGCAGCGGGCAGTGGGGCGAGCCGGGCGACCTGGGCGGCGGGCCGCTGGCGCCCGGGCTCGGCGGGGTGACGCTGAAGGACGGCCGGCAGTTGCTGTTCGGGCTGCGGTTCGCGGCGCTGGGCGGGCACGGCGGGCCGAACAAGCGGGAGGTCGTGCTGCTGGAACAGCGCTCGGCGGGCGGGCCGTTCCTGGCGTGGACCGGGCTCGGCAACCCGGAGTACGGCGACGACCGGGGGCGGCGGCTCGGCGTCCCGGTGGCGGTCACCGACAACGACGGCCGCGTCCACCTCTTCGTACGCAACGCGGGCAAGGGCGTCAGCGCCCGGGTGCGGCAGCCCGACGGAACGTGGGAGCCGTGGCGCGACCTGGGCGGGGCCGAGGTCCAGGACGGGCTGTCGGCCGCGGTGGACGGCACCGGCCGGGTGCACCTGTTCGCGGCCGGGCGCGAGCGCGTCCACCACTGGGCGCAGGACGCGCCGGGCGGCCCGGTCGCCTTCCGCGCGGACGGCGGCCTGCCGGTCTCGGGCGGCCCCGTGGCGGTCACCGTCACGCGCGACGGCGGCCTGGAGCTGTACTACCGCGCGCCCACCCGCAAGGAGCTGACAGCCGTACGCCTCGACGGCGCCGCCCCCTCCACGGTCTCCCTCGACGGGTACGGGCCCGTGTCCGCGGCTCCGGGCCCGGTCCTCCTCGGCAAGGACCTGCGCGGGCGCGTCCAGATCCGCACCGCCGCAGGGCGCCTGGCCACCCGTACCCACGGCGCCGTCGCCCTGGAGTCGGCGGCCCTCCACGCACACGCACGGCACGGCGTCCTCGCCATAGGGCTGGGCGCGGACGCCCACCCGTGGACGTGGGTCCCCGAGCCCCGTACCGAAGGCTGACACCGGGCAACGCCGAAGGGCCCCGCACCTTCCGATGCGGGGCCCTTCTTGCAGCTCTGCGAGCTACCAGGTCAAACCGTCGAGGACTTACTTGACGATCTTGGTGACCTGGCCGGCGCCGACGGTCCGGCCACCCTCACGGATGGCGAACTTGAGGCCCTCCTCCATGGCGACGGGCTGGATGAGCTCCACCTTCATCTCGGTGTTGTCACCCGGCATGACCATCTCGGTGCCCTCGGGGAGGGTCACGACGCCGGTCACGTCCGTCGTACGGAAGTAGAACTGCGGGCGGTAGTTGTTGAAGAACGGCGTGTGGCGGCCACCCTCGTCCTTGGAGAGGATGTAGGCCTGCGCCTCGAACTCGGTGTGCGGCGTGACCGAGCCCGGCTTGATGATGACCTGGCCGCGCTCGACGTCCTCGCGCTTGATGCCGCGGAGGAGCAGACCGACGTTCTCACCGGCCTGGCCCTCGTCGAGCAGCTTGCGGAACATCTCGATGCCGGTGACCGTGGTGGTGGTCTTCTCCGGCTTGATGCCCACGATGTCGACGGTCTCGTTGACCTTCAGGACACCGCGCTCGATACGGCCGGTGACGACCGTACCGCGACCGGTGATCGTGAAGACGTCCTCGATCGGCATGAGGAACGGCTTGTCGACGTCGCGCTCCGGCTGCGGGATGGCCTCGTCGACGGCGTTCATCAGGTTGAGGACCGACTCGGCCCAGACCGGGTCGCCCTCGAGCGCCTTGAGCGCCGAGACCTTGACGACCGGGACGTCGTCGCCCGGGAACTCGTACTCGGAGAGGAGCTCACGCACCTCGAGCTCGACGAGCTCCAGGATCTCCTCGTCGTCGACCATGTCGGCCTTGTTCAGGGCGACCACGATGTACGGAACGCCGACCTGGCGGGCCAGGAGCACGTGCTCCTTGGTCTGCGGCATCGGGCCGTCGGTGGCGGCGACCACGAGAATGGCGCCGTCCATCTGGGCCGCACCGGTGATCATGTTCTTGATGTAGTCCGCGTGACCCGGGCAGTCGACGTGCGCGTAGTGACGCGACTCCGTCTGGTACTCGACGTGCGCGATCGAGATGGTGATACCGCGCTGACGCTCCTCAGGAGCCTTGTCGATCTGGTCGAAGGCCGAAGCCTCGTTCAGGTCCGGGTACTTGTCGTGCAGCACCTTGGTAATGGCGGCCGTGAGGGTCGTCTTACCGTGGTCGATGTGACCGATGGTGCCGATGTTGACGTGCGGCTTAGTCCGCTCGAACTTCGCCTTCGCCACTGGGGTCCTCCTGTGGAGTGGTTCTGTACGCCTTACTCATCGGCGCCAGGTGATCTTTGCTGGGGTGCCATCCGCCGGGGCCCGGTCCTCGGGTTGGGGCTCGGGCCCCGGTGATGGTGTCAAGCCTAAAGCGTGAACTCGGGTGAGTTACTCGCCCTTGGCCTTCGCGATGATCTCCTCGGCGACGTTCCGCGGAACCTCGGCGTAGGAGTCGAACTGCATCGAGTAGCTTGCGCGACCCGAGGTCTTGCTGCGGAGGTCGCCGACGTAGCCGAACATCTCCGAGAGCGGCACCAGGCCCTTGACGACCCGGGCGCCTGCCCTCTCCTCCATGGCCTGGATCTGGCCACGGCGGGAGTTGATGTCACCGATGACATCGCCCATGTAGTCCTCGGGCGTGGTGACCTCGACGGCCATCATCGGCTCCAGGAGCACCGGGGACGCCTTGCGCGCGGCCTCCTTGAAGGCCTGCGAACCGGCGATCTTGAAGGCGAGCTCGGAGGAGTCGACCTCGTGGTAGGCACCGTCGAGAAGCGTGACGCGAACGCCCGTCATCTCGTAGCCCGCGAGGATGCCGAACTGCATGGCCTCCTGGCAGCCGGCGTCCACGGAAGGAATGTATTCCTTCGGGATGCGGCCACCGGTGACCTTGTTGACGAACTCGTACGAGGCGTCGCCGCCCTCGATCGGCTCGACCGCGATCTGCACCTTGGCGAACTGACCGGTACCACCGGTCTGCTTCTTGTGGGTGTAGTCCACGCGCTCGACGGCCTTGCGGATCGTCTCACGGTACGCGACCTGCGGCTTACCGACGTTGGCCTCGACCTTGAACTCGCGCTTCATACGGTCCACGAGGACCTCGAGGTGAAGCTCGCCCATACCGCCGATGACGGTCTGGCCGGTCTCCTCGTTGGTGTGCACCTGGAAGGAGGGGTCCTCCTCCGCGAGACGCTGGATGGCGACACCCAGCTTCTCCTGGTCACCCTTGGACTTGGGCTCGATGGCGACCTCGATGACCGGCGCCGGGAAGTCCATGGACTCCAGGATCACCGGCTTCTTCTCGTCGCACAGCGTCTCACCGGTCGTGGTCTGCTTCAGACCCATGACGGCGATGATGTCGCCGGCGCCCACCGACTCGATCTCCTCACGCTTGTTCGCGTGCATGCGGTAGATCTTGCCGATGCGCTCCTTCTTGCCCTTGACCGAGTTCAGCACCGAGGTGCCGGACTCCAGGCGACCGGAGTAGATCCGGACGAAGGTGAGCTTGCCGAGGTGCGGGTCGCTCATGATCTTGAACGCCAGCGCCGACAGCGGCTCGTCGTCGGACGGCTTGCGCTTGACGACGACCTCGGGGTCCTTGACGTCGTGGCCCTCGATGGCCTCGATGTCGACCGGCGAGGGCAGGTAGCGCACGACCGCGTCGAGCAGGGGCTGGACGCCCTTGTTCTTGAACGCGGTGCCGCAGAACACCGGGGTGACCGTGGTGTCCTTGGACTTGCCGGAAGCGATCGTGATGCGGCGGATCGCCGCGTACAGCTGCTCCTCGGAAGGCTCCTGGCCCTCCAGGTACAGCTCCATGATCTCTTCGTCGTTCTCGGCGACCGTCTCGAGCAGCTTGCCGCGCCACTCGTCGGCGGCCTCGGTGTGCGTGGCCGGGATGTCGACGATGTCGTACATCTCGCCCTTGGCGGCCTCGGCGGACCAGACGAGGGCCTTCATACGAACGAGGTCGATGACGCCCTTGAAGTCGGCCTCGGCACCGATCGGCAGCTGCATCACGATCGGCGTCGCGCCCAGGCGGTCGCTGATCATGTCGACACAGCGGTGGAACTCGGCGCCGGTGCGGTCGAGCTTGTTGACGAAGCAGATACGCGGAACGCCGTAGCGGTCCGCCTGACGCCACACGGTCTCGGACTGCGGCTCAACGCCGGCGACGCCGTCGAACACCGTCACCGCACCGTCGAGCACGCGGAGCGAACGCTCCACCTCGACGGTGAAGTCGACGTGGCCCGGGGTGTCGATGATGTTGATGGTGTGGTCAACGTCTTCCAGCGGCCAGTGGCAGGTCGTCGCGGCAGACGTGATCGTGATGCCGCGCTCCTGCTCCTGCTCCATCCAGTCCATCGTGGCAGCGCCGTCGTGGACTTCACCGATCTTGTACGAAACGCCGGTGTAGAACAGGATCCGCTCGGTGGTGGTCGTCTTGCCCGCGTCGATGTGAGCCATGATCCCGATGTTGCGGACCTTGGCCAGGTCAAGCGAAGTGGTAGCCATAAGGCTTCAGTCTTCTCTCGGTCTCTCGATGTGGGTTGCGACTACCAGCGGTAGTGCGCGAAGGCCTTGTTGGACTCGGCCATCTTGTGCGTGTCCTCACGCTTCTTGACCGAAGCACCGAGGCCGTTGGAGGCGTCGAGGAGCTCGTTCATGAGGCGCTCGGTCATGGTCTTCTCGCGGCGGGCGCGGGAGTAACCGACCAGCCAGCGCAGCGCGAGCGTGGAGGCGCGGCCGGGCTTGACCTCGATCGGCACCTGGTAGGTGGCGCCACCGACGCGGCGGGACTTGACCTCGAGGGACGGCTTGACGTTCTCGAGGGCGCGCTTCAGCGTGATGACCGGGTCGTTGCCGGTCTTCTCGCGGAGGCCTTCCATGGCGCCGTAGACGATCCGCTCGGCGGTGGAGCGCTTGCCGTTGAGCAGGATCTTGTTGATCAGCGAGGTCACCAGAGGAGAACCGTAAACCGGGTCGATGATGACCGGGCGCTTCGGGGCGGGGCCCTTACGAGGCATTCTTACTTCTCCTTCTTGGCGCCGTAGCGGCTGCGGGCCTGCTTGCGGTTCTTGACACCCTGGGTGTCGAGCGAGCCGCGGATGATCTTGTAGCGAACACCCGGCAGGTCCTTCACACGGCCACCACGCACGAGCACGATGGAGTGCTCCTGCAGGTTGTGTCCCTCACCCGGAATGTAAGCCGTGACCTCGATCCCGCTGGTCAGACGCACACGCGCGACCTTGCGGAGGGCCGAGTTCGGCTTCTTCGGGGTGGTCGTGAACACACGCGTGCAGACGCCGCGGCGCTGAGGGGAACCCTCGAGTGCGGGCGTCTTGTTCTTCTCGACCTTGTCCTGCCGGCCCTTCCGGACCAGCTGCTGGATCGTAGGCACTACTTCTCCGGTTTCTGTGTGCCGTGTAGTAAAGCTAACCTGGAACGTCGCCGACCCACGCGGTCGGGTGTGTCGAATACTGCGGCCCCCCGCCCAGAGGCGGAAACGAGCGCAGATTGCGGTGGCCGATGCTCGACTCGCCATGCGGTTGCAGACACGCACAGGAGCCCAGGCACACCCCAGGCACAAGGTCTGAGCGTACCTACCGTATGGACCTGGGTCAAAACAAATGACCATGCCCCCGGCCAGGCCCCGGCCGCCCGCGTCCGAGCCCACCCCTAGGCGGCCGCTTTCGTCACCGAGCGTGACCTCGGCGCCGGCTGTGGCGGCGGTGCCGGACCTGCCAGGGACCGCCCCAGCGCCGAGGAGAAGGCGCCAGCCCGGCCGGCGGAGCGGGCGCTCACCCGCTGACCGTCCCGGCGGCGTACGACAACACCAAGGGCTAGGAGCAGGCACTCGGCTGGGTTCCCGAAGAGTTGGGATCCCAACCCCCCGTCGCGGTGGTTCCGCGTACGGACACGGTCGCGTATATGACCGGCACGGAGGAAGGCTACGCGGTCCAGGCCCGGCGGGCGTCGACCGGTGCGGTCCTATGGACGGGCAAGGCGTGGAGTCCCCCGCTGTCCATGGCCGAGGCCGACGTGGGCGACTACGGCCGCAAGGTCGCCGAGATCCCCGGTGTGACGGCGGTACGCCAGGCTGGACGCGAGTACATCGTCGCCTGGGGACACGGAGTTGAGGGTAAGAGCGAGATCGCCAAGGGCCGGGAGGTCGTACGGCTCGCCATCCACCGGGCAGAAACGTCCGGCACCGGTGTCGCCCCCCTGCGTAAGGTATCCGTCCCGGTGACGTCCTACGGCACCCTCACGGTCACGGACGGCGGTGCGGGGCTCCTCCTCATCCGCTGGCACGGCGATTCGGGGTACGGAGCAGCGTGGGTGGACATGGCCAGCGGAAAGGTCACCGGATGCGGCGACGAGTGCGACGAGGCCCAGCCGGTGACGATGACAGCCCAGGGCCTCCAGGGGCGGGAGAAACGGCACGGTGGAGCCGTGACCGACGGCCGTCTGCAGGCCCAGTGGGAGGCCCGGCCCGGCGAGCAGGCGGAGCACACCCGCTCGGTGCACGCTGATGGAGCGGGTGATCCGTCAGGAGGTCGACCCCTGGTGACGCCATGGAAAGTGGAGCCCCGCCCCTATCTCTTATCTCTCCAGGATCAGATGGCGTCGGCCTCCGCCGCCCCGGCCATGCCCTCTCCGATAGCCGAGGCTGCCCAGCTACGAGCCGGCCCGAACGCCGGCCGCGCGGCCGCGCGCCCCGCCGCCGCACAAGCACCGGTAGGGGGGCCGCCGGGGGCGGTACGGCCGCAGCTACCGTCTCAGAATCGGCCAATGGCCCCCCGTCCCGCCGGCCCCGGCCGCTGACGGGGCGGAACGGCGGAACACCAAGCACGGGAACGCCGAAGGGCGGCCACCCCGTACGAAACGGGGTGGCCGCCCTTCGGTCAGCAACTACTACTGGTTGTACGGACCGTAGTCGTAGTCCTCCAGCGGAACGGCCTGGCCGGAGCCGGTGCCGAACGGCGAGTAGTCGATGTCGTCGTAGCCGACGGCCGAGTACATCGCGGCCTTGGCCTCCTCGGTCGGCTCGACCCGGATGTTGCGGTAGCGGGACAGGCCCGTACCGGCCGGGATGAGCTTACCGATGATGACGTTCTCCTTGAGGCCGATCAGGGAGTCGGACTTGGCGTTGATCGCCGCGTCCGTCAGAACCCTGGTCGTCTCCTGGAAGGACGCCGCCGACAGCCACGACTCGGTGGCGAGCGAGGCCTTGGTGATACCCATCAGCTGCGGACGGCCGGAGGCGGGGTGACCGCCCTCGGTGACCACACGACGGTTCTCGGACTCGAACTTCGACCGCTCGACGAGCTCGCCCGGCAGCAGCTCCGCGTCGCCGGACTCGATGATCGTCACACGGCGCAGCATCTGCCGGATGATGATCTCGATGTGCTTGTCGTGGATCGACACGCCCTGCGAGTTGTAGACCTTCTGGACCTCGCCGACCAGGTGGACCTGGACGGCCCGCTGGCCAAGGATGCGCAGCACGTCGTGCGGGTTGGTGGCACCCGCGGTGAGCTTCTGGCCCACCTCGACGTGGTCGCCCTCGTGCACCAGGACCTTGGCGCGCTTCGAGATCGGGTAGGCCGTCTCGTCGCTGCCGTCGTCCGGGGTGACGACGATCTTCTTGGTCTTCTCGGTCTCCTCGATACGGACGCGGCCGGCCGCCTCCGAGATCGGGGCGACACCCTTGGGCGTACGAGCCTCGAAGAGCTCGACGACACGGGGCAGACCCTGGGTGATGTCGTCACCGGCCACACCACCGGTGTGGAAGGTACGCATGGTCAGCTGCGTGCCGGGCTCACCGATGGACTGGGCGGCGATGATGCCGACCGCCTCACCGATGTCGACCAGCTTGCCGGTGGCCAGCGAACGGCCGTAGCAGTACGCACAGGTGCCGACCGCCGACTCACAGGTCAGGACCGAGCGGGTCTTGACCTCCTCGACGCCCGCGTTGACCAGGGCGTCGATGAGGACGTCACCCAGGTCGACGTTGGCCGGCGCGATGACCTTGCCGTCCACGACGACGTCCTCGGCGAGCATCCGCGCGTACACGGACGTCTCGACGTCGTCCGCCTTGCGCAGCACGCCGTCCTCGCCGCGCTCGGCGATCCGCAGCTTCAGACCGCGCTCGGTGCCGCAGTCCTCCTCGCGGATGATCACGTCCTGCGAGACGTCCACCAGACGACGGGTCAGGTAACCCGAGTCGGCGGTACGCAGGGCGGTGTCCGCCAGACCCTTACGGGCACCGTGCGTGGAGATGAAGTACTCCAGCACGGACAGACCCTCACGGAACGACGCCTTGATCGGACGCGGGATCGTCTCGTTCTTGGCGTTCGACACCAGACCACGCATACCCGCGATCTGACGCATCTGCATCATGTTTCCGCGAGCACCCGAGTTCACCATCATGAAGATCGGGTTGGTCTTCGGGAAGTTGTCGTTCATCGCCTCGGCGACCTCGTTGGTCGCCTTGGTCCAGATCGCGATGAGCTCCTGCGTGCGCTCGTCCTTGGTGATCAGACCGCGCTCGTACTGCTTCTGGACCTTCTCGTCCTGCGCCTCGTACGCCTTGACGATCTCCTTCTTCGCCTCGGGAACGACGACGTCGGAGATGGCGACGGTGACACCGGAACGGGTCGCCCAGTAGAAGCCGGCCGCCTTCAGGTTGTCGAGCGTCGCCGCCACGATGACCTTGGGGTAGCGCTCGGCGAGGTCGTTGACGATCTCGGAGAGCTGCTTCTTGCCCACCGAGTAGTCGACGAACGGGTAGTCCTCGGGCAGCAGCTCGTTGAAGAGCGCACGGCCCAGGGTCGTCCGCAGACGGAACGAGTCGCCCTGCTGCCACGCCCCTGCCCCGACGGAGTCGTCACTCTCCTCCTCGACCGGCGGGGTCCAGCCACGCGGCGGGACGGTGCCGATCGGGAAGCGGATGTCGACCTTCGCCTGGAGCGAGAGCTCGCCCCGGTCGAACGCCATGATCGCTTCGGCGGTGGAGTTGAAGGCGCGGCCCTCGCCCTTGACCTCGCGCTCCTCCTCGTCCGTGGTGAGGAAGAAGAGGCCCAGCACCATGTCCTGGGTCGGCATGGTGACCGGACGGCCGTCGGCCGGCTTGAGGATGTTGTTCGAGGACAGCATCAGGATGCGGGCCTCGGCCTGCGCCTCCGCGGACAGCGGCAGGTGCACGGCCATCTGGTCACCGTCGAAGTCCGCGTTGAACGCGGTGCAGACGAGCGGGTGGATCTGGATGGCCTTGCCCTCGACCAGCTGCGGCTCGAAGGCCTGGATACCGAGGCGGTGCAGCGTGGGCGCACGGTTCAGCAGCACCGGGTGCTCGGCGATGACCTCTTCGAGGACGTCGTACACCACGGTGCGGCCGCGCTCGACCATGCGCTTGGCCGACTTGATGTTCTGCGCGTGGTTCAGGTCGACCAGGCGCTTCATCACGAACGGCTTGAACAGCTCCAGCGCCATGGCCTTGGGCAGACCGCACTGGTGCAGCTTCAGCTGCGGGCCGACGACGATCACGGAACGCGCCGAGTAGTCGACTCGCTTACCGAGCAGGTTCTGACGGAAGCGACCCTGCTTGCCCTTCAGCATGTCGCTGAGGGACTTCAGCGGGCGGTTACCGGGACCGGTGACCGGGCGACCACGGCGGCCGTTGTCGAACAGCGCGTCGACGGCCTCCTGCAGCATCCGCTTCTCGTTGTTCACGATGATCTCGGGGGCACCGAGGTCAAGGAGACGCTTGAGGCGGTTGTTGCGGTTGATGACACGGCGGTACAGGTCGTTCAGGTCGGAGGTCGCGAAGCGGCCACCGTCCAGCTGCACCATCGGACGCAGGTCCGGCGGGATGACCGGCACGCAGTCCAGCACCATGCCCTTGGGGCTGTTGCTGGTCTGGAGGAACGCGGAGACGACCTTCAGGCGCTTGAGCGCACGGGTCTTCTTCTGTCCCTTGCCGGTACGGATGATCTCGCGGAGCTTCTCGGCCTCCTCCTCCAGGTCGAAGGACTCCAGGCGCTTCTGCAGCGCCGCGGCACCCATCGAACCGTCGAAGTACGTACCGAAGCGGTCGCGCAGCTCGCGGTAGAGCAGCTCGTCGCCCTCCAGGTCCTGGACCTTGAGGTTCTTGAAGCGGTTCCACACCTCGTCGAGACGGTCGATCTCGCGCTGGGCGCGGTCGCGCAGCTGCTTCATCTCGCGCTCGGCGCCCTCGCGGACCTTGCGGCGCACGTCGGCCTTGGCGCCCTCGGCCTCCAGCTCGGCCAGGTCGGTCTCGAGCTTCTTGGCGCGGGCCTCGAGGTCGGCGTCGCGGCGGTTCTCGATCTGCTGGCGCTCGACGGAGACGTGGGCCTCCAACGAGGGCAGGTCGCGCGTGCGGCGCTCCTCGTCGACGTACGTGATCATGTACGCCGCGAAGTAGATGACCTTCTCCAGGTCCTTCGGAGCGAGGTCCAGCAGGTAGCCAAGACGCGACGGAACGCCCTTGAAGTACCAGATGTGGGTGACGGGAGCGGCCAGCTCGATGTGGCCCATCCGCTCACGGCGCACCTTGGCGCGGGTGACCTCGACGCCACACCGCTCACAGATGATGCCCTTGAAGCGGACACGCTTGTACTTGCCGCAGTAGCACTCCCAGTCCCGGGTCGGACCGAAGATCTTCTCGCAGAAGAGTCCGTCCTTCTCGGGCTTCAGGGTGCGGTAGTTGATGGTCTCCGGCTTCTTGACCTCGCCGTGGGACCACTGACGGATGTCGTCCGCGGTGGCCAGGCCGATCCGCAGCTCGTCGAAGAAGTTGACGTCGAGCACTATGCGTCAATCCCTCTCAGGGTTTGAGTCTCAATCATGGTCTGTACGGGTCCGGGGCAGGGCCGGGGCCTCACGAGGAGGCCCCGACCAGACCCGTCAGACCTCTTCGACGCTGCTCGGCTCGCGCCGGGACAGGTCGATGCCAAGCTCTTCCGCAGCGCGGAAGACGTCCTCATCGGTGTCGCGCATCTCGATGGACATGCCGTCCGAGGACAGCACCTCCACGTTGAGGCACAGGGACTGCATCTCCTTGATGAGCACCTTGAAGGACTCCGGGATGCCGGGCTCCGGGATGTTCTCGCCCTTGACGATGGCCTCGTAGACCTTCACGCGGCCGGTGACGTCGTCGGACTTGATGGTCAGCAGCTCCTGGAGGGCGTAAGCGGCGCCGTACGCCTCCAGCGCCCACACCTCCATCTCACCGAAGCGCTGGCCACCGAACTGGGCCTTACCACCCAGCGGCTGCTGGGTGATCATCGAGTACGGGCCGGTCGACCGGGCGTGCAGCTTGTCGTCGACCAGGTGGTGGAGCTTGAGGATGTACATGTACCCGACCGAGATCGGGTCCGGGAACGGCTCGCCGGAGCGGCCGTCGAACAGGCGCGCCTTGCCGGTCGGGAGCACCATCCGGTCCCCGTCGCGGTTCGGGATGGTGTGCTGGAGCAGGCCGGCCAGCTCGTCCTCACGCGCACCGTCGAAGACGGGGGTGGCGACGTTGGTGCCGGGCTCCACCTTGTCGGCGCCGATCGCCTGGAGGCGCTGCGCCCACTCCTCCGCGAGGCCGGAGACGTCCCAGCCGCGGCTGGCGAGCCAGCCGAGGTGGATCTCCAGGACCTGTCCCGGGTTCATTCGGGACGGGACACCCAGCGGGTTGAGGATGATGTCGACCGGGGTGCCGTCCTCCAGGAACGGCATGTCCTCGATCGGCAGGATCTTGGAGATGACGCCCTTGTTGCCGTGGCGGCCGGCGAGCTTGTCACCGTCGGTGATCTTGCGCTTCTGCGCGACGTACACGCGCACCAGCTGGTTGACACCGGGGGGAAGCTCGTCGCCCTCCTCGCGGTCGAAGACGCGTACGCCGATGACCTTGCCGGTCTCGCCGTGCGGCACCTTCAGCGAGGTGTCACGGACCTCACGGGCCTTCTCACCGAAGATCGCGCGGAGCAGGCGCTCCTCCGGCGTCAGCTCGGTCTCACCCTTGGGCGTGACCTTGCCGACGAGGATGTCGCCGGCGACGACCTCGGCACCGATACGGATGATGCCGCGCTCGTCGAGGTCGGCGAGGACCTCCTCGGAGACGTTCGGGATGTCCCGGGTGATCTCCTCCGGGCCGAGCTTGGTGTCACGGGCGTCGACCTCGTGCTCCTCGATGTGGATCGAGGAGAGGACGTCGTCCTGCACGAGGCGCTGCGACAGGATGATCGCGTCCTCGTAGTTGTGGCCCTCCCACGGCATGAACGCGACCAGCAGGTTCTTGCCGAGCGCCATCTCACCGTTCTCGGTGGCCGGCCCGTCGGCGAGGACCTGGCCCTCGACGACCCGGTCACCCTCGGAGACGATGACCTTCTGGTTGACCGAGGTGCCCTGGTTGGAGCGGGAGAACTTGGCGACGCGGTACGTGGTGTACGTGCCGTCGTCGTTGGCGACGGTGACGTAGTCGGCCGAGACCTCCTGGATCACACCGTCCTTCTCCGCCTTGATGACGTCGCCGGCGTCGGTGGCACAGCGGTACTCCATGCCGGTACCGACCAGCGGCGCCTCCGCCTTGATGAGCGGAACGGCCTGGCGCATCATGTTCGCGCCCATGAGGGCACGGTTGGCGTCGTCGTGCTCCAGGAACGGGATCATGGCGGTCGCGACCGACACCATCTGGCGCGGCGAGACGTCCATGTAGTCCACGTCGTCGGGCGCGACGTAGTCGACCTCACCACCGCGGCGGCGGACCAGGACGCGGTTCTCGGCGAACCGGAGCTCCTCTGTCAGCGGCGCGTTGGCCTGGGCGATGACGAAGCGGTCCTCTTCGTCGGCGGTCAGGTAGTCGACGTCGTCGGTGACCTGGCCGTCGACGACCTTGCGGTACGGCGTCTCGACGAAACCGAACGCGTTGACGCGTCCGTACGAGGCGAGCGAACCGATCAGACCGATGTTCGGGCCTTCGGGGGTCTCGATCGGGCACATACGGCCGTAGTGAGACGGGTGCACGTCACGGACCTCGAAGCCGGCCCGCTCACGGGAGAGACCACCCGGGCCAAGAGCCGACAGGCGGCGCTTGTGGGTGAGACCCGACAGCGGGTTGTTCTGGTCCATGAACTGCGACAGCTGGCTGGTGCCGAAGAACTCCTTGATGGAGGCGACGACCGGCCGGATGTTGATCAGCGTCTGCGGCGTGATCGCCTCGACGTCCTGGGTCGTCATGCGCTCGCGCACGACGCGCTCCATCCTCGCCAGACCCGTACGGACCTGGTTCTGGATGAGCTCGCCGACGTTGCGCAGACGGCGGTTGCCGAAGTGGTCGATGTCGTCGGTCTCGACGACGATCTGGGAGCCGTTCTCGCCGACCGTCTCGGTCTCGCCCGCGTGGAGCTTCACCAGGTACTTGATGGTGGCGATGATGTCGTCGGTGGTCAGTACACCGGCGTCCAGCGGCTCGTCGGCGCCGAGCTTCTTGTTCACCTTGTAGCGGCCGACCTTGGCGAGGTCGTAGCGCTTGGGGTTGAAGTAGAGGTTCTCGAGCAGCGTCTGAGCGGCCTCACGCGTCGGCGGCTCGCCCGGACGCAGCTTGCGGTAGATGTCGAGCAGCGCGTCGTCCTGGCCCTGGGTGTGGTCCTTCTCCAGGGTGGCGCGCATGGACTCGTACTCGCCGAACTCCTGGAGGATCTGCTCGGTGGTCCAGCCGAGCGCCTTGAGGAGGACGGTCACGGACTGCTTGCGCTTGCGGTCGATGCGGACACCGACCATGTCGCGCTTGTCGATCTCCATCTCCAGCCAGGCACCCCGGGACGGGATGATCTTGGCGGAGAAGATGTCCTTGTCGGACGTCTTGTCGATGGAGGAGTCGAAGTAGACACCCGGCGAGCGGACGAGCTGCGACACCACGACACGCTCGGTGCCGTTGATGACGAAGGTGCCCTTGTTGGTCATGAGCGGGAAGTCGCCCATGAAGACCGTCTGGGACTTGATCTCGCCGGTCTCGTTGTTGGTGAACTCGGCCGTGACGAAGAGCGGCGCGGCGTACGTGAAGTCGCGCTCCTTGCACTCGTCGATCGAGTTCTTCGGGGGCTCGAAGCGGTGGTCGCGGAAGGTCAGCGACATCGACCCGGAAAAGTCCTCGATCGGCGAGATCTCCTCGAAGATCTCCTCCAGACCGGACTTGGTGGGGACGTCCTGTCCGGACTCCAGAGCCGCCTCGACACGAGCCTTCCACGCGGCGTTGCCGAGCAGCCAGTCAAAGCTCTCGGTCTGCAGCGCGAGGAGGTTCGGAACCTCGAGGGGCTCCTTGATCTTTGCAAAGGAGATGCGCAGCGGGGCGGTGCTTGCGCCGTTGTTCGTATTCGCGGTCGAGGCGTTGCGCGAGGCGGCCAAGAGGGGGTCCTTCCGAGGGCTCGGACTCACTACGCGCGTACCGGTCCCAAGCAGGACGCGGGGACGAAATCCCTTGTCGGGGCAGTCGTTCCACTGTGGTCTTGCGAGGGGATGCCCCTGGTGACGGGCAGAGGGCAGCTAACAGGCAGCGCAAAGGGTCAGTGTAGCCACTTGGCCCACTGATGTCCAGGGCGAGTAATTCGCGACCCTCGTTGTTCTCAACTCCGCGGCACCTCGCGCCTTAGCGCACATCGATACTGCCCGTTCCGCCGTCGATCCATGCCTCGGTTCCGGATCGTTGTGACGGCGCGTCCTGAGAATTGCGCGCGGCGTGCGGTTCGTCAAGGCCCCCAGCCACGTGGGGCGCACGGCGAAGATCACCATACTCCGCGTGGAGCACAGCGCAAGGCAGGCGTCGCGGCAACGCCGAAGGGCGACCACCCGGATGGGTGATCGCCCTTCGTGGCGCCCTGAGGCGCCGTGTGCGGGTCAGGAGACCCGCAGGGTGTTACTTGACCTCGACGGAGGCGCCGGCGGCCTTGAGGGACTCGGCAGCCTTCTCCGCGGCGTCCTTGGCGACCTTCTCGAGGACCGGCTTCGGGGTGCCGTCGACGAGGTCCTTGGCCTCCTTCAGACCCAGCGAGGTCAGCTCACGCACGACCTTGATGACCTGGATCTTCTTCTCGCCGGCGCCGGTGAGGATGACGTCGAACTCGTCCTGCTCCTCGGCGGCCTCGGCGGCCGGGGCACCCGGGCCCGCGACGCCGGCAACGGCGACCGGGGCGGCGGCGGTGACGTCGAACTTCTCCTCGAACGCCTTCACGAACTCGGAGAGCTCGATGAGGGTCATGCCCTCGAACTGCTCGAGCAGGTCTTCCTGAGACAGCTTCGCCATGATGGCGGTCCTTCCACTAAATCGGCTGGTGCCGGGTGTACATGTGAGGCGGGCGTACGTTGGGCCCGCTACGACCGTCGCCCTTGCGGGCCACGATCAATGCGCGAGCCGAATTACTCGGCACCGCCCTGCTCGGCCTGCTTGGCACGGAGCGCGTCCACGGTGCGGACGAGCTTCGACGGGAGCGCCTGGAAGAGCGCGGCAGCCTGGGACTGCTTGCCCTTCATGGCGCCCGCCAGCTTGGCGAGCAGAACCTCGCGGGACTCGAGGTCCGCAAGCTTCTTGATCTCATCGGCGGACAGCGCCTTGCCGTCAAGGACACCGCCCTTGATGATCAGGTTCGGGTTGTCCTTGGCGAAGTCACGAAGACCCTTCGCCGACTCCACCGGGTCACCGGTGATGAAGGCGACAGCCGTCGGACCAGCGAACTGGTCGTCCAGCGTCGTGATCCCGGCCTCGTTGGCCGCAATCTTGGTCAGCGTGTTCTTCACCACGGCGTACTGGGCGTTCTCACCGAGCGAACGGCGCAGCTGCTTGAGCTGTGCCACGGTGAGACCGCGGTACTCGGTCAGCACGGCGGCGTTCGAGCTGCGGAACTTGTCCGTCAGCTCGGCAACCGCAGCAGACTTGTCGGGCCTCGCCATGAGCCTCGGCCTCCTTCCGGGTGATTCGGACCGCATTGGCTGAAGGAAGGAGACTGGGCAAAACGGAACGCCCCGGCGCAGGCGCACGGGGCGTGAACTCGACCGGAATCTCTTCGTTCTCTTCCGGGAGTACATCCACAGTCACCTGCGCGGGTCGTCCGCAGCTAGCGGATCCTTCGGCCGCCGCGACTCTGACGAGCGCGGCAACGACCAGCGGTCTTTGGCTTCCGTGGAAGAGTACGCGAACGGTTCCCCGTCAAGCAAATCGGGCCACCCGGGTGATTCGGTACGACCCCCGGCCCGGTCCGTACCGCCCGGGACCAGGGCCGCTCTCGGGGCCTGGGGCAGGGCCTCGGGGCCTCCGGGCGGGGCCCTGGGCCTGGGGGCAGGGCCTTGGGAGCATGAAAAACCGGCCCCCGCCGCTCCGGAGAGCTGCGGGGGCCGGCTTGAAGCACGCGAGCGCCGCGGCTGCCGTCAGTGTCAGACGGCGGCCGGGTCCTCCTCGACGAGGAGGTTACGGGTGCGGTTGGCGTCCAGCGGGATGCCGGGGCCCATCGTGGTGCTCAGGGTCGCCTTCTTGATGTAGCGCCCCTTGGCGGCGGACGGCTTCAGACGGAGGATCTCGTCCAGCGCCGCCGCGTAGTTCTCGACCAGCTTCTTCTCGTCGAAGGAGACCTTGCCGATGATGAAGTGCAGGTTCGAGTGCTTGTCGACGCGGAACTCGATCTTGCCGCCCTTGATGTCGTTGACAGCCTTGGCGACATCCATGGTGACGGTGCCGGTCTTCGGGTTCGGCATCAGACCACGCGGGCCGAGGACGCGGCCGAGGCGGCCGACCTTGCCCATGAGGTCCGGGGTGGCGACGACCGCGTCGAACTCGTTCAGGCGGTTGCCCTTGGAGATCTCGTCGATCAGTTCGTCGGAGCCGACGATGTCGGCGCCCGCGGCTTCCGCGGCCGCAGCACGGTCACCGGTCGCGAAGACCAGGACCCGGGCGGTCTTACCGGTGCCGTGCGGAAGGTTCACGGTGCCACGGACCATCTGGTCGGCCTTGCGCGGGTCAACGCCCAGGCGGAAGGCGACCTCGACGGTGCCGTCGAACTTGGTGGCGGCGGTGTCCTTGGCGAGACGGACGGCCTCGAGGGGGGCGTAGTTGCGCTCCCGGTCGATCTTGGCGTCCGCGCCGCGGAGAGCCTTGCTGCGCTTCACTTCTTCTCCTGGTGGTTCAGGTGTGGAGGTGTGGTCCGGGCCAGCGCGTGGCCCTCCCACAGGTCGTACGGGGCTGATCAGCCCTCGACCGTGACGCCCATGGAACGGGCGGTGCCGGCGATGATCTTCTCGGCGGCGTCCAGGTCGTTGGCGTTCAGGTCGGGCATCTTGGTCGTGGCGATCTCGCGGACCTGGTCGCGCGTGAGCTTGGCGACCTTGGTCTTGTGCGGCTCGCCGGAGCCCTTGTCCACACCCGCGGCCTTGAGGATCAGCTTGGCGGCCGGCGGAGTCTTGGTGATGAAGGTGAAGGAACGGTCGTCGTAGACCGTGATCTCCACCGGCACGACCATGCCACGCTGCGACTCGGTCGCGGCGTTGTAGGCCTTGCAGAACTCCATGATGTTGACGCCGTGCTGACCGAGCGCGGGACCGACCGGCGGAGCCGGGTTGGCCGCACCGGCCTGGATCTGGAGCTTGATAAGCCCCGTGACCTTCTTCTTCTTGGGAGGCATTGCTCTCTCCGGGTCCTAGTGAGAGTTTTCCAGCCGCCGTCCGGATCATCCGGATGGAGGCATACCGCACAACGATAACGGGTATGGCTGCGCGGCCAAAAACCGAGCAGGTCAGAGCGGGCACGAAGCCCGGTCTGACCTGTTCGGAAACCTGTGGGGGTTAGTTCTTCTGGATCTGGTCGAAGCTCAGCTCGACCGGGGTCTCGCGGCCGAAGATCTCGACGAGGCCCTTGACCTTCTTGGAGTCGGCGTTGATCTCGTTGATCGTGGCCTGCAGCGTCGCGAACGGGCCGTCGGTGACGGTGACCGAGTCGCCGACCTCGAAGTCCAGCACCTGGACCTCGACCTTGCGGGCCGGAGCCGGCTTGCCCTCGGCCTCGGCGGCCTCACGGGCGGCCTTCTCCTCGGCCTCCGGGGCGAGCATCTTGACGATCTCGTCCAGGGTCAGCGGGTACGGGTCGTAGGCGTTGCCCACGAAGCCGGTGACGCCCGGGGTGTTGCGGACGACGCCCCAGGACTCGTTCGTCAGATCCATGCGGACCAGAACGTAACCGGGCAGCTTGTTCTGCCGGACGTTCTTGCGCTCGCCGTTCTTGATCTGGACGATCTCTTCCTCGGGCACCTCGGCCTGGTAGATGAAGTCCTCGACGTTGAGCGAGACGGCACGCTGCTCCAGGTTGGCCTTCACGCGCTTCTCGTAGCCCGCGTAGGTGTGGATCACATACCACTCGCCCGGCAGACCGCGCAGCTCCTCGCGGAGCGCGGCGACCGGGTCGACCGGAGCCGCGGGCTCCTCGTCGGCCTCGACCTCAGCCTCGGCGTCGGCGGCCTCGGCCTGGGCGTCGGTGGCCTCGGCGTCGGCGGCCTCGGCGGTCGCGTCGTCGGCGCCCTCGTCCTCGGCCTCGACGGCCTCCTCGTCCGCGCCCTCGTCCTCGACGTGGAGCGCGGCCTCCTCGGCGGCCTCACCGACAGCGGCGTCCGCAGCTTCCGCCTGGTCCTCGTCGGCCGCCTCGACGATGTCGAGCTCGTCCTGGGCGGACTCGTTCAGGTTCGGGTCAGACACGGTGGCTGCTTCTTCCTGGATACAGATGGGTGGAACATGCGAAAAGGGGCGCCGGGGTGGGCGCCCTCCGCGGGAATCAGCCGAAGACGTACTTGACTGCTTCCTGGAAGCCAAGGTCAATCACGGTCACCAGACCGATCATGATGACGACGAAGACGATAACGACGGTCGTGTACGTCGTCAGCTGGCTGCGAGTCGGCCAGACGACCTTGCGCAGCTCGGCGACAATCTGACGGTAGAAGAGCGCGAGACGGCCCAGCGGGCCCTTCTTTCCGCGCTTGCCGCCCTTGCGGCTCTTCTTCTTCGACTCCTGTGCTTCGTCCTCGGCATCAGGCATGTCGATGGAGCCTACGGCGTCCGTCACGTCTCTCACCTGATTCCGGGTCGGCCGTGCCGCGCCCGGGTTGAGCCGCACGGCGGTGCAATGAAGTACATACCTGCGCACACATCCTGGCGGTGTGTGTAGCAGGGCCGGAGGGACTTGAACCCCCAACCTTCGGTTTTGGAGACCGGTGCTCTACCAATTGAGCTACGACCCTTTGTGGTTCTCACCCAACCTACCGCATCCGTGGAGGTGGTCGGTGAGGGCCAACGAGCAGAGAGTGTACGTGGTCAGCGGCGCCGCGTCGAACAGATAGCTCCGGACACGGCCCGCCGGAGGGACCGTGGGGCGACTGACGCCCTGTCTGTCCGTACAGCGAAACCTGTGTGCCGCGCCCGTTCGGGGTCTGGGACGATGGCCGCATGAGCGCTGCAACCCCTCCCACCGAGCGCCGGGTCTCCGCCCGGGTCGGTGCGATCTCCGAGTCCGCGACCCTCGCCGTCGACGCCAAGGCCAAGGCCCTCAAGGCCGCCGGGCGCCCGGTGATCGGCTTCGGCGCCGGTGAGCCCGACTTCCCGACGCCCGACTACATCGTCGAGGCCGCGATCGAGGCCTGCCGCAACCCGAAGTACCACCGCTACACGCCGGCCGGCGGCCTGCCCGAGCTGAAGGCCGCCATCGCCGCCAAGACGCTGCGCGACTCCAACTACGAGATCGACGCCTCCCAGGTCCTGGTGACCAACGGCGGCAAGCAGGCGATCTACGAGGCGTTCGCCGCGATCCTGGACCCGGGTGACGAGGTCATCGTCCCGGCCCCGTACTGGACGACGTACCCCGAGTCGATCCGGCTCGCGGGCGGTGTCCCGGTGGAGGTCGTCGCCGACGAGACCACCGGCTACCGGGTCTCGGTGGAGCAGCTGGAGGCGGCCCGTACGGAGCGGACCAAGGTCGTCCTGTTCGTCTCCCCGTCCAACCCGACCGGCGCCGTCTACAGCGAGGCCGACGCCGAGGCGATCGGCCGCTGGGCGGTCGAGCACGGCCTGTGGGTGCTGACCGACGAGATCTACGAGCACCTCGTGTACGGCGACGCGGCCTTCACGTCCCTGCCGGCGATCGTGCCCGAGCTTCGCGACAAGTGCATCGTCGTGAACGGTGTGGCCAAGACGTTCGCGATGACCGGCTGGCGCGTGGGGTGGATCATCGGCCCCAAGGACGTGGTCAAGGCCGCGACGAACCTGCAGTCGCACGCCACGTCGAACGTGTCCAACGTCGCCCAGGCCGCCGCGCTGGCCGCCGTCTCGGGCAACCTCGACGCGGTCGCGGAGATGCGTGCCGCCTTCGACCGCCGCCGCCAGACCATGGTGCGGATGCTCAACGAGATCGACGGCGTCTTCTGCCCCACGCCGGAGGGCGCCTTCTACGCGTACCCCTCGGTGAAGGGGGTGCTGGGCAAGGAGATCCGCGGCAAGCGTCCGCGGACCTCGGTGGAGCTGGCGGCGCTCATCCTGGACGAGGCCGAGGTCGCCGTCGTCCCGGGCGAGGCTTTCGGTACGCCGGGTTACCTGCGGCTGTCGTACGCGCTGGGTGACGCGGACCTGATCGAGGGTGTCTCGCGGATGCAGAAGCTGCTGGCGGAGGCGCGCGACTAGCCTCCTCTTGAGAGCAGGCTGCGGGCCCCCGGCGTTGCGCCGGGGGCCCGCTTCTTCGTTCCCGCAAGCACCCGATCGGTGAAAGGGGCCGAAAGGGGCTCCCGCGCGGGCGGCCGGTTTGGCAAGATCCCCAGATGCTGCGCTTTCCAGGGGGACACCCCCCGAACCCCCCGCACGTACGAGATCTGCGGCTGCTGCCCAAGGCCCATCTGCACCTGCACTTCACCGGGTCGATGCGGCCCGCCACCCTGCTGGAGCTCGCCGCCAAGTACGGCGTGCACCTCCCCGAGGCGCTGACCGGCGGTGAGCCACCCCAGCTGCGGGCGACGGACGAGCGGGGCTGGTTCCGTTTCCAGCGGCTGTACGACATCGCCCGGTCGTGTCTGCGGGAGCCGGAGGACATCCAGCGGCTGGTGCGCGAGGCGGCCGAGGAGGATGTGAGGGACGGGTCGGGGTGGCTGGAGATCCAGGTGGACCCGACCTCGTACGCACCGAGGCTGGGCGGGCTGATCCCGGCGCTGGAGATCATCCTGGACGCGGTGGAGAGCGCGTCGCGGGAGACCGGCCTGGGCATGCGGGTCGTCGTCGCCGCGAACCGCATGAAGCACCCCCTGGACGCCCGTACCCTGGCGCGCCTCGCCGTCCGGTACGCGGACCGGGGGGTGGTCGGGTTCGGGCTGTCCAACGACGAGCGGCGGGGCATGGCGCGCGACTTCGACCGGGCGTTCGCGATCGCGCGCGAGGGCGGGCTGCTGGCGGCGCCGCACGGGGGCGAGCTGACCGGGCCGGCGTCCGTGCGGCACTGTCTGGACGAGCTGCGTGCGGCGCGGATCGGGCACGGCGTGCGGGCCGCGGAGGACCCGCGGCTGCTGCGGCGCCTGGCCGAGAAGGGTGTGACGTGCGAGGTGTGCCCGGCGTCGAACGTGGCGCTGGGCGTGTACGAGAAGCCCGAGCACGTGCCGCTGCGGACGCTGTACGAGGCGGGGGTGCCGATGGCGCTGGGCGCGGACGACCCGCTGCTGTTCGGCTCGCGGCTGGCGGCGCAGTACGAGATCGCCCGCGTGCACCACGGCTTCACGGACGAGGAACTGGCGGAACTGGCCCGCCAGTCGGTGCGCGGCTCGGCGGCGCCCGAGGACGTCAAGGCGAAGCTGCTCGCGGGCGTCGACGACTGGCTGGCCGGCTAGGCCCCGCGCGTCAGAGGCTGACGCCCACCGTGACCGGCTCGTTGACCAGGGTGACGCCGAAGGCGTCCCGTACTCCGGCGACGACCTCGCGTGCGAGGGCGAGCAGGTCCTCGGTGGTGGCCTCGCCGCGGTTGGTGAGGGCGAGGGTGTGCTTGGTGGAGATACGGGCGGGGCCGGAGCCATACCCCTTGGTGAACCCGGCCTTGTCGATCAGCCAGGCCGCCGAGGTCTTGACGCGGCCGTGGTCTCCGGTGGGGAAGGCGGGCGGGGTGACGTCCGGGCCGAGGCGGTCGCGGACGCGGCCGAGGAACTCCTCGTACTGCTCCCGCTCCAGGATCGGGTTGGTGAAGAAGGACCCGGCCGACCAGGTGTCGTGGTCATCGGGGTCCAGGACCATGCCCTTGCCCGCGCGCAGCGCCAGCACCGTCTCGCGGGCGGTGGCGGCCGGGACGCGGTCCCCCGGCTCGACGCCGAGCGCACGGGCCGTCTCGGCGTACTTGATCGGGGCGCTCATGCCTCCGGCGTCCTCCAGCGCGAACCGCACGCGCAGCACGACGAACCGGTGCGGGTCGGCCTTGAAGCGGCTGTGGCGGTACGAGAAGTCGCAGTCCGCGTTCGGGATGGTGACCGTCTCGCCCGTGCGCCGGTCGTACGCCACGACCTCCGTGATGGTGGCGGAGACCTCCTGGCCGTACGCCCCCACGTTCTGGATCGGGGTGGCGCCGGCCGAGCCGGGGATGCCGGCCAGGCACTCGATGCCCGCGAGTCCGGCCTCGACGGTGCGGGCGACGGCGTCCGACCAGACCTCGCCGGCCGCCAGCTCCAGCCGGGTGCCGTCCAGGGCGAAGCCCTGGGTGGCGATGCGCAGGGCGGTGCCGTCGAAGCCCTTGTCGCCGATGACCAGGTTGGAACCGCCGCCGATGAGCAGCAGCGGCGTCCCGGTGGCGTCCGCCTCGCGCACGACGGCGACGACCTCGTCGTCGGTGGTGGCCGTGACGAGGCGGGTGGCGGGGCCGCCGAGCCGGAAGGTGGTCAGCGGGGCGAGGGGAGCGTCATGGAGTTCCTGCACGCGCCCAAGACTACGGGGCGGGTCCGACACCGCCCGCCCCTCGCCCCCACCCCCGTGCCTCCCGGCCCCGGCGGCGTACCGTCAGGCGAGCCGCACCACGGCACGCGACATTCCGAGCACCTTCTGGCCGGCGCTCATGGCGGTCAGGTCCACCCGGACCCGGTTGTCGTCCAGCTTCGCGGCCACCTTGGCGCTGACCTCGATCAAAGCGCCGGTCTCGTCGTTCGGCACGACGACCGGCTTGGTGAACCGCACCCCGTACTCCACGACCGCACCCGGGTCGCCCGCCCAGTCGGTCACCACCCGGATCGCCTCGGCCATGGTGAACATGCCGTGCGCGATGACGTCCGGCAGCCCGACCTCCTTGGCGAACTTCTCGTTCCAGTGGATCGGGTTGAAGTCCCCCGAGGCACCCGCGTACCGCACCAGCGTGGCGCGCGTCACGGGAAAGCTCCGCGCCGGCAGCTCGGTGCCGACCTCGACCTCGTCGAACGCGATCTTCGCGGTCATCGCCTCACGCCTCCTCTGCCGCCGCACGGGCCACGAGCTTCGTCCACGCCGTCACCACATGCTCACCGGCCTCGTCGTGGACCTCGCCACGGATGTCCAGGATGTCGTTCCCGGCGAGCGACTTGATCGCCTCGATGGTCGAGGTCACCGTCAGCCGGTCCCCCGCCCGTACCGGACGGGTGTACGCGAACTTCTGGTCCCCGTGCACCACACGGCTGTAGTCCAGGCCCAGCTTCGGGTCCGCGATCACCTCTCCCGCGGCCTTGAACGTGATCGCGAACACAAAGGTGGGCGGAGCGATCACATCCGGGTGGCCGAGCGCCTTGGCGGCCTCCGTATCGGTGTACGCGGGATTCGCGTCCCCGACCGCTTCGGCGAATTCGCGGATCTTTTCCCGGCCGACCTCGTACGGCGCGGTGGGCGGATAGGTCCGCCCCACGAAGGACTGATCGAGCGCCATGGACTCGCTACCTCCTGGGTCCTGGGGTGTGTCTTCGAACAAACGACACGAGGCCGCCCCCTGACGGGGACGGCCTCGTGTACGAGCCTGATTCAGCGCGTTTCGCGGTGCGCAGTGTGCGCGTTGCAGCGCGGGCAGTGCTTCTTCATCTCAAGACGGTCCGGGTTGTTACGCCGGTTCTTCTTGGTGATGTAGTTCCGCTCCTTGCACTCCACGCAGGCCAGCGTGATCTTCGGGCGGACGTCGGTGGCAGCCACGTGAGTGCTCCTTGACGGACGGTGGACGGATGAACGCAAGAAAGAGTAGCCGATCGAAGGACCGACCCCACAATCGGCTACTGTGTGTAGCGGTGACCGGACTTGAACCGGTGACACAGCGATTATGAGCCGCTTGCTCTACCGACTGAGCTACACCGCTTTGATACAGCGTCCCTCACCCGGAGGTGAGGGCTACCGCACCAGAGCCCCAATACGGAATCGAACCGTAGACCTTCTCCTTACCATGGAGACGCTCTGCCGACTGAGCTATTGGGGCGAGCGATGAAGACATTACACGGTCGGCCGCCGTTCGCCCAAATCCGATTCCCGCGCCGATCTTCCGCTCCCCGCACGGCTGTCCCGGGCCGGGCGGGAGCGGCTTCGTCGGCACTTCATCAGCGCTTCGTCGGCGCTCGGTCGGCGCTTCGTCGGCGCTTCGTCGGCCCTCGTGGGGGCGTCGCCCAGGCGTGCCCGGAGCTTCCCCGGGGCGCACGTCGGCGCTTCCATGGCGCTTGGTGGGCCCTGCTCGGGAGGCATCCCCCCGTCCCGTACGCCACTCGCGCCCCGCGCCGGTACGACTATTGCGCTCCTCCTCGATGCCCGGTCGGACGGCCCCTAGGCTCGGCTCACGCTGCGTGATCATGCCCGTACCGACCCGTACTCCGCCGCGGTCACGCCCGAGCCCCGAGCCCACGAGCCCGCCAGGAGCCCGATGTCCTCCGACAGCCAGCAGCCGCAGCCATCCGAGGGCGCCACCGCCGACACCACCGCGCTGTTGCTGTGCGGCGCCCGCCTCACCGACGGCCGGACCGTCGACGTACGGCTCAGCGGCGGGCGCATCGAGGCCGTGGGCACCGCGGGCAGCCTGCCCGCGCAGGGCGCCCGTGTCGACCTCGCCGGCTACCTGCTGCTGCCCGCCCCCGCCGAACCGCACGGCCACGCCGACACCGCGCTCAGCGCCGACTCCCCCGGCCCCGTCTCGTACGCCACCGAGGACGTCCAGCGCCGCGCCACCGAAGCCGCGCTGCTCCAGCTCGGGCACGGCGCGACCGCCCTGCGCGCCCATGTGCGCATCGGCGACGTCCAGGGCCTCGGCCCCCTGGAAGCGGTCCTCCAGGCACGCCGCTCGCTGCGCGGGCTGGCCGACCTGACGGCCGTCGCCGTGCCGCGGCTGCTGACCGGCGTGGCCGGGGCGGACGGGCTCGCGATGCTGCGCGACGCGGTGAAGATGGGCGCCGGTGTGGTGGGCGGGTGCCCGGACCTGGACCCGGACCCGGCCGGGTACGTGGAGGCGGTGCTGGAGGTCGCGGCCGAGCACGGCTGCCCGGTGGACCTCCACACGGACGGTGACGACCCGGCACGCCTGGCGCGGCTGGCCGCGATGGCCGGGGGGCTGCGGCCCGGGGTCACCATCGGGCCCTGCGGGGCGCTGGGACGGCTTCCGGGGGACCTGGCGGGGCGGGCGGCCGACCAGCTCGCGGCGGCCGGTGTGACGGTCGTCTGCCTGCCCCAGGGCGGCTGCGGCGGTACGGAGGTGCGGGGCGTCGCGCCGGTGCGGCTGCTGCGGGCGGCGGGGGTGCGGGTCGCCGCGGGGAGCGGGGCGCTGCGGGACGTGGCCAATCCGGTGGGGCGGGCGGACCCGCTGGAGGCGGCGTACCTGCTGGCCTCGCAGGGCGGTCTGCGGCCCTCGGAGGCGTACAAGGCGGTGAGCGGGGCCGCGCGCGAGGCGATGGGGCTGCCTGCCGTACGGGTGGAGGCGGGGTTCCCGGCGGAGCTCCTGGCGGTGCGCGGGGAGCGGCTGTCGGGCGTGCTGTCACTGGCGTACAGCAGAATCGTGGTGCACCGGGGGCGGGTGGTGGCGCGGACCAGCGCGGTGCGGGAGTACTGCGACTCGGCGGCGGCGCTCGAACTGCCGCGCCAGGGGCGGCCCGACGCCCGTCCGTGAGCGTTTTCGCCGTTTGGGCCGTACGGTCGGGAGCATGCGCATTGTCATCGCTGGAGGACACGGTCAGATCGCCCTGCGGCTGGAGCGGCTGCTCTCGGCGGGCGGGCACGAGGTGGCGGGCGTCATCCGCAACCCGGAACACGCCGACGATCTGCGTGAGGCGGGCGCCGAACCAGTCGTCCTGGACCTGGAGTCGGCGTCCGTGGAGATGGTCGCGGCGGTGCTCCAGGGCGCGGACGCGGCGGTCTTCGCGGCGGGCGCGGGCCCGGGCAGCGGAGCCGAGCGCAAGTACACCGTGGACCGGGGCGCGGCGGTGCTCTTCGCCGACGCGGCGGAGCGGGCGGGGGTACGGCGCTACATCGTCGTCTCCTCGATGGGCGCGGACGCCGACCACCCGGGCGACGAGGTGTTCGACGCGTACCTGCGCGCGAAGGGCGCGGCGGACGACTACGTGCGGGCCAAGCGGAACCTGGACTGGACGATCCTGCGGCCCGGCATGCTGACGAACGACGCCGGCACCGGGCTCGTACGGCTGGAGGCGTCGACCGGGCGCGGGCCGGTGCCGCGCGACGACGTGGCGGCCGTGCTGGCCGAGCTGGTGGAGACGCCGGCGACGGCGGGCCTGATCCTGGAGCTGGTGAGCGGTTCCGTACCGGTGTCGGTCGCGGTCAAAGCCGTCGCGGGCGAGTGATGTCGGCCGGCCCCGTGGTGGTGGAGCGCCCCGAGCGGCCGTACGTCTTCATGCGCCGCCGCGTGACGATGGACGGCTTCGCCGAGATCGCCGACCGGCTGCCCGAGCTGATCGGGTGGCTGGCGGCGCGGGGCATCGAGGTGGCGGACGCGCCGTTCTTCCGCTTCAACACCGTGAACGTCCGGGACGCGGCCGGGGAGTGGGAGGTGGAGGCGGGCGTTCCGGTCACCTCGCCGCCGGAGCCTGAGGGCGATATCGGCGTGGCGCTGCTCCCCGCCGGCCGCTACGCCACGCTCACCCATGTCGGCCACCCGGACCGGCTGTTCGAGGCGGTCCGGACGCTGCGGGAGTGGGCGGACGAACAGGGCCTGCAGTGGGACATGCGGGAGGTGGACGGCGTGGAGCGGTGGGGCTGCCGCATCGAGTCCTACCGCACGGACCCCCGCGTCGAACCGGACCCGTCCCAATGGGAGACGGAACTGTCCTTCCGCCTCGCCGACACCGACTGACCGCCGACCGAATCCCCGCCCCACCGGGTGAGCCGTAGGTACACCGTCACAAACGAAAACCCCCGCCGAACCGCGTTTTCGCAGTTCGGCGGGGGTCTCACCATGTGGCGGCGCCAGGATTCGAACCTGGGTAGGCTAAGCCGACGGATTTACAGTCCGCTCCCATTGGCCACTCGGGCACACCGCCATGGGATGTCGCCTGGGAGGTGGCCGCTTTTCGGCGGCGCTCCGTGGCAACGACGTAAACGATACCTGATGCCGGGGGGTGCTACGCCACCGGATTGATCAGCACTCATGGTGGACGCGGGTGGCTAGGCTTTGGGGTGGCGGTACGGGAGCCCGGCCGTACCTCCACGTACGTCCAGGTACGTACGCACGCACTTGATACGCACCCGATCCAAGGAGCCACAGGACATGGCCGACTCCAGTTTCGACATCGTCTCGAAGGTCGAGCGGCAGGAGGTCGACAACGCCCTCAACCAGGCGGCGAAGGAGATCTCGCAGCGCTACGACTTCAAGAACGTCGGGGCCTCCATCGCCTGGTCCGGCGACAAGATCCTGATGCAGGCGAACTCCGAGGAGCGGGTCAAGGCCATCCTCGACGTGTTCGAGTCCAAGCTGATCAAGCGCGGCATCTCACTGAAGGCGCTCGACGCCGGTGAGCCGCAGCTGTCCGGCAAGGAGTACAAGATCTTCGCCTCCATCGAGGAGGGCATCTCCCAGGAGAACGCCAAGAAGGTGGCGAAGATCATTCGCGACCAGGGCCCCAAGGGTGTCAAGGCGCAGGTGCAGGGCGACGAACTGCGGGTCAGTTCCAAGAGCCGGGACGACCTCCAGGCCGTGATCGCGCTGCTGAAGGGGCAGGACTTCGACTTCGCGCTGCAGTTCGTGAACTACCGGTAGTTCCTGGGCGCGTTGCGCGTACGCGCGCACGTTGCGTGGAGGACCGCACGGGCGGGCCGGGGGCGGACGCGGCTGCGGCCGGTCCGCCCCCGTCCTGTGTGCCGAAGGCCGTCATGTCCGAAACCCGCCAGCTCGGGGGCGGGCGCGCCAGCACACTGGTGGGGTGGGACGCGAGGAAGGGGACGGATCATGACGGTGTACGCGTACGTCGACGGGCCGCTCGGCGAGATGCTGCTGGTCGGCGAGGAGTCCGCCCCGGGCCGGACCGCGCTCGCCTCGCTCTCCCTGCCCGGACAGAAGGGCGGCGCGGTCGTCCGGGACGGGTGGCGGCACGCGCCGGCGGCGTTCGAGGGGATCGCCGCGCAGCTGCGGGCGTACTTCGCGGGCCGGCTGACGCGCTTCGACATCGCGTACGCCGGCGGCGGCACCGACTTCCAGCGGCGGGTGTGGCAGGCGCTGGACGACATCCCGTACGGCTCCACCACGACGTACGGGGAGATCGCGGCGCGGGTCGGTTCGCCGGGGGTCGGTGTGCGCGCGGTGGGGACCGCGATCGGGCGCAATCCGCTGCTGGTCGTGCGGCCCTGTCACCGGGTGATCGGGGCGGACGGGGCGCTCCGGGGGTACGCGGGCGGGCTGGAGCGCAAGGAGCGGCTGCTCGGACTGGAAGGCGCGCTCGTACGGTGACGGGCGGCGGGGGCGGCCTTTTCCGGCTGCCGCGCGAGCGGGCGGAGGTCGCGCCCGGCGCGGTGCACGTGCCGGAGTGGCTGCCCATGGAGCGGCAGCGGGAGCTGGTCGAGGCGTGCCGGGAGTGGGCGCGGGGGCCGGTGCCCATGCGGCACACGGTGCTGCCGGGCGGTGGCGTGATGTCCGTGCGGACGGTGTGCCTGGGCTGGCACTGGCAGCCGTACCGGTACACCCGGACGGCCGGGGATGTGAACGGCGCCCGGGTGGCCGCGCTCCCGGACTGGCTGGCCGACCTGGGGCGGGCCGCGCTGGTGGCGGCGTACGGGGATGACGGCGCGGGCTACGACGGCGGTTACGCCCCGGACACCGCCCTGGTCAACTTCTATGAGCCCGGTGCGCGGATGGGCATGCACCAGGACAAGGAGGAGCGGTCCGGTGCCCCGGTGGTGTCGCTGAGCATCGGGGACAGCTGCGTGTTCCGGTTCGGGAACACCGAGACGCGTGGGCGGCCGTACACGGACGTGGAGCTGGCGTCGGGCGATCTCTTCGTCTTCGGGGGCGCGTCACGCTTCGCCCACCACGGGGTGCCGAAGATCATCCCGGGCACGGCGGACCCGGCGGTGGGGCTCACCTCGGGCCGGCTCAACATCACTCTGCGGGAGACGGGCCTGTCCTAGGCCCGTTCCAGCGGGAGCGCGAGTGGCCGAACAGGCTCCGGTACGCGATCAGCAGCACGAGCGAGCCGCCGATGGCCGCCCCCCAGGTGGCGCCGTCGTAGAACTGGCTGCTGATCGGCCGGTCCAGGAAGCGTGCCGATATCCAGCCGCCGGTGAACGCGCCCGCGACGACTGGAGGACGCCGGCGGTGCGGAGGGTGGTTGCGGAGATCAGTAGGGTGCGGCGCATGACACAGGAGTTGCGGCGGTCGCTGGGCGTCTTCGACGCGGTCGTCGTCGGGCTGGGCGCGATGGTCGGGGCCGGGATCTTCGTGGCGCTCGGGCCGGCGGCCGGGGCGGCCGGGAGCGGGGTGCTGGTGGGGCTGGCGCTGGCCGCGGCCGTCGCGTACTGCAACGCCATGGCGTCGGCACGGCTGGCCGCCCGCTATCCGGCCTCGGGCGGGACCTATGTGTACGGGCGTGAACGGCTCGGTCCCTTCTGGGGTTACCTCGCGGGCTGGGCGTTCGTGGTCGGCAAGACCGCCTCGTGCGCGGCGATGGCGCTGACGGTCGGGGCGTATGTGTGGCCGGGGCAGGCGCACGCGGTGGCCGCCGCGGCGGTGGTGGCGCTGACTGCCGTGAACTACGCGGGCGTCCAGAAGTCGGCGCTGCTCACGCGCTCCATCGTGGCGGTGGTCCTGGCGGTTCTCGTGGCGGTGGTCGTCTCCTCTCTGGGCTCGTCGGCTGCTGACTTCGGGCGACTGGAGCTGGGTGGTGACGCGTCGGCGGGCGGCGTGCTCCAGGCGGCGGGGCTGCTGTTCTTCGCGTTCGCCGGGTACGCGCGGATCGCCACGCTCGGCGAGGAGGTGCGGGACCCGGAGCGGACCATCCCGCGGGCGGTCCCGCTGGCGCTGGGGATCGCGCTGGTCGTGTACGCGGCGGTGGCGGTCTCCGTCCTGACGGTGCTGGGCGCGCGGGAGTTGGGCGGCTCGGTTGCTCCGCTCGCGGACGCGGCGCGGGCGGCGGGCGCGGACTGGCTGGTACCGGTGGTGCGGGTGGGCGCGGCGGTGGCCGCGCTCGGTTCGCTGCTGGCGCTGATCCTCGGGGTCTCCCGTACGACGCTGGCGATGGCACGCGACGGCCACCTGCCGCGCACGCTCGCCGCCGTCCACCCCCGCTTCCAGGTCCCGCACCACGCGGAGCTCGCGGTCGGGGCGGTCGTCGCGGTGGTGGCGGCGACGGCGGATGTGCGCGGGGCGATCGGCTTTTCGTCGTTCGGGGTGCTGGTGTACTACGCGATCGCCAACGCCTCGGCGTGGACGCTCGGCTCGGGCCGTGTGCTGGCGGTGGGCGGCCTGGCGGGCTGCCTGGTGCTCGCGTTCGCCCTGCCGCTGTCCTCGGTGCTGGCGGGCACGGCGGTCCTGGCGGTGGGCGCGGTGATGTACGCGGTCAGGGGAAGCTAGGGCGCCGGGGCGCGGGGCCGGGACGTCAGCGCACGGGGGGCGCCGGGGCCGGGGCGTCAGCGCGGGTGCGGCGCGGGACCGGGGCGTTGTGGGAGCCGGGCGTCATATTCGGGCGTGGACGCGGTGGTTCACCTCGCCGATGCCCGAGCCAGGAAACTGCTCGTATGCGGTCATGCGTTCATGCTGCACCACGGCACTGACAATCGGCTCACCGCGTCGCGAAGGGCCGGTCGCTCGGGACGATCTCCTTGCCCAGCGGCAGCAGCGAGACCGGGATGAGCTTGAAGTTCGCGATGCCCAGCGGGATGCCGATGATCGTCACGCACAGGGCGATGCCCGTGATGACGTGCCCGAGAGCGAGCCACCAGCCGGCGAGGACCAGCCACAGCACATTTCCCACGCAGGACGCCGCGCCGGCGTCCCGGCGGTCCACGACTGTCTGGCCGAACGGCCACAGGGCGTACAGGCCGATGCGGAAGGCCGCGAGGCCGAACGGGATGCCCAGAATCGTGATGCAGAGCAGCACGCCCGCCAGCATGTATCCGAGGAACATCCAGAAGCCGCTCAGGATGAGCCAGATGACGTTGAGGACTGTCTTCACGGGCGGTGACCTGCCATCTGTTCGAGTCGGGCGATGCGTTCCGCCATCGGCGGGTGCGTCGAGAACATCCTGGCCGCCCCCTGGCCGGGCCGGAACGGGTTCGCGATCATCATGTGGCTGGCGGTCTCGATCCGGGGCTCGGGCGGCAGCGGGAGCCGCTTGGTACCCGCCTCCAGCTTCCGGAGGGCGCTGGCCAGGGCCAGCGGGTCGCCGGTGAGCTGGGCGCCGGAAGCATCGGCCTCGTACTCGCGGGACCGGCTGATCGCCAGCTGGATGACCGACGCGGCGAGCGGGCCCAGCAGCATGATCAGCAGCATGCCCAGCAGGCCCGGGCCGTCGTCGTCGTCCGAGCGGCCCACCGGGATCAGCCAGGCGAAGTTCACCAGGAACATGATCACCGAGGCGAGGGCGCCCGCGACCGAGGAGATCAGGATGTCGCGGTTGTAGACATGGCTCAGCTCATGGCCGATGACGCCGCGCAGCTCGCGCTCGTCGAGGAGCTGCAGGATGCCCTCCGTGCAGCAGACCGCGGCGTTGCGCGGGTTGCGGCCGGTGGCGAAGGCGTTGGGGGCCAGCGTCGGCGAGATGTACAGGCGCGGCATCGGCTGGCGCGCCTGCGTGGACAGGTCCCGGACCATCCGGTACAGCTGCGGCGCCTCGAACTCGCTGACCGGGCGGGCGCGCATGGCGCGCAGCGCGAGCTTGTCGCTGTTCCAGTACGCGTACGCGTTGGTGCCCAGCGCCACGACGAGCGCGACGAGCAGGCCTGTACGGCCGAAGAAGCTGCCGATCAGGATGATGAGTGCGGACAGTCCCCCGAGGAGTACGGCGGTCTTCAGCCCGTTGTGCCGGCGGTGCACGGTAGGCCCTCCAAATGGTGCGTCAGGGGAACCCCTTTGCTGGTGCTGGTCCTCTGTTCAGTGGACCCTCCCGTACTGGTCAACGCCAGGCGGGGAGTACGGGTTCCCTTGCGCGCCGGGGGCGCGGCTGGGCCGTCCGGGGGACGCGGCGGGCGGGTGGACCGCCCGGCCTGCCGGGCCGGGCCGCCCGGGATCAGAAGAGCGTGTCGGCGGCGAAGCGCAGCACGAGCTGGGGGTAGCCCGAGAGAACCACACCGGCGACCGCCGTCAGGGCGATGGCCGCGGTGATGGGGGCGGTGGCCGGCCTCGCGGGGACACCCTCCGCCGCCGCCACGGGAACGCCCTCCGGTGTGCGGAACAGCACCGCCGTCCACTGGAGGTAGTAATAGAGGGCGATCACGACGTTGACGCCCATGACGACGGCGAGCCAGCCGAGGCCCGCGTCGACCGCCGACGAGAACACCGTGACCTTGGCGAACAGGCCGATGATGCCCGGGGGGAGTCCCGCGAGGCAGAGCAGGAAGAAGCCCATCACCAGCGCGGCGGCGGGCCGGGTGGCGTACAGGCCCCGGTAGTCGGAGATCCGGTTGAGCGGGTGCGTACGGGCGACCAGGGCGGCGACCGCGAAGGCGCCCAGATTCACGACGGCGTACATCAGGGCGTACGCGACGGTGGCGCCGATCTGGTCGTCACCGGAGTAGGCGGCCGCCGCGATCGGCACCAGGAGGTAGCCCGCCTGTGCCACGGAGGACCAGGCCAGCAGCCGTACCGCGCTCCACGCGCGCGTGGAGACCTGCCGCAGGGCGGCGACGTTGCCCACGGTCATGGTGAGCGCGGCGAGCACGGACAGGGCCGGGCCCCACACGTCCGCGTACGTCGGGAAGGCGATGACGGTCACCAGGATGAGGCCGGTGAACCCGACCGCCTTGCCGACGACGGAGAGGTACGCGGCGATGGGCAGCGGCGCCCCCACGTACGTGTCGGGCACCCAGAAGTGGAACGGGACGGCGGCCGTCTTGAAGGCGAAGCCCACCAAGGTGAGCGCGACGCCCGCCTTCGCGACGGTCTCCAGCTGTGCCGGGACGTCGTCCAGGGCCTGGGCGATCTCCGTGAGGTGGAGCGTGCCGGTCGAGGCGTAGACGAAGCTCACGCCGAGCAGCATCACGGCGGTCGCGGTGACGGAGGAGAGGAAGAACTTCAGCGCCGCCTCGCCGGACATGCGGTCGCCGCGCTTGAGCCCGACGAGTGCGAAGGCGGGCAGCGAGGCGACCTCCAGGGCGACGACGAGCGTCGCCAGGTCCCGGGAGGCGGGCAGCAGCGCGGCACCGGCGGCGGAGGACAGCAGCAGGAACCAGAACTCCCCGGCGGGCAGCCTCTCCTTGGTGTCGTTCAGCGACAGCAGGGCCGTAAGGAGCGCCCCGCCGAGCACGAGGAACTGGATGACCAGCGCGAAGTGGTCGGCGGTGTAGCTGCACGCGTCGGCGTCGGTGGTGAGGCAGAAGGTGCTGCGGTCGCCCTTGCGCAGGGGCACGAGGGCGAGGATCGCCGCGACGAGACCCGCGATCGCGGTCCAGCCGAGGACCTGCCACCGTTCCTTCGGCACGAAGAGGTCGGCGACGAGCACGAGCAGGGCGACCACGGCGGCGATGGTCGGCGGCGCGATGGCGGCCCAGTCGACGGACTGGACGAGGTTGGCGGCGCCCGCGGCTGCGACGGTCACGACTTGCCTCCTGCGAGGAGCTTCTGCACGGCCGGGTCGGTGAGGCCGAGGAGGACCGCGGGCCAGAGGCCGGCGACGACGGTGAGGACGGCCAGCGGCGTCCAGGCGGCGAATTCGTACGTCTGGATGTCGGCGAGCGCCGGCTGATCGGCGGCGGGCTTGGCGCCCATGCAGACGCGGCGCACCACGAGGAGGAGGTACGCGGCGGTGAGCAGCGTGCCGAAGGCGCCGACGGCCATGAAGGTGAGGAAGGCGGGGCGGCTGAGGCCCTCGGCCGGCTGGAACGCGCCGAGCAGGGCGAGCATCTCGCCCCAGAAGCCGGCGAGGCCGGGCAGCCCGAGCGAGGCGACGGCGGCGAAGGCCAGCAGGCCGCCGAGGCGGGGTGCGCGGCCGTAGAGCGCGGCGCCGGTGGCTCCGGCGAGGGTGTCGAGGTCCGCCGTGCCGTACCGGTCCTTGATGGCTCCGACCAGGAAGAAGAGCAGGCCGGTGATGAGGCCGTGGGCGATGTTGGCGAAGAGCGCGCCGTTGACGCCGGTGGGGGTCATGGTGGCGATGCCGAGGAGGACGAAGCCCATGTGGCCGACGGAGGAGTACGCGATCAGGCGCTTGAGGTCGCCCTTCGCGCCGGTCCTGGCCAGGGAGAGGCAGGCGAGCGATCCGTAGATGATGCCGGCGACGGCGAAGGCGGCGAGGTACGGCGCGAGGATGTGCATGCCGTCGGGGGTGATCGGCATGACGATCCGGACGAATCCGTACGTACCCATCTTCAGCAGGACGCCTGCGAGAAGCACGGAGCCGACGGTCGGCGCGGCGGTGTGCGCGTCCGGCAGCCAGCTGTGCAGCGGCCACATCGGGGTCTTCACCGCGAGGCCGATGCCGATCGCGAGGACCGCGATGACCTGCACGGATGTGGTGATGTCACGGCCGTTGTCAGTGGCGAGTGCCACCATGTCGAAGGTGCCGGCCTTCAGCCCGACGAGGAGCAGGCCGAGCAGCATGACGACCGAACCGAGCAGCGTGTAGAGGATGAACCGCCAGGCGGCCGGCTGGCGCCCCTCACCGCCCCAGCGGGCGATGAGGAAGTACATCGGGATGAGCACCATCTCGAAGGCCAGGAAGAACAGCAGCAGGTCGAGGACGGCGAAGGTCGCCAGCGTGCCGGACTCGAGGACGAGCAGCAGGGCGACGAATGCCTTCGGGGAGGGGCCCGCGGGCATCCGGAAGTAGCTGTACAGCGCGCACAGGAAGGTCAGCAGCGCGGTCAGGACCAGGAGGGGGAGGGAAATGCCGTCGATGCCGAGGTGGAGCCGCACGTCGAGTGCCGGGATCCAGCTGATGTCCGTCGTGGCCTGCATCTTCGAGGGGTGGTCGTGGTCGAAGCCGAGCGTGAGGACGATCGCGGCGGCGAGGATCGCGCCGGTCACGGTCACGCCATGGCGCAGCACGGCCTGGTCCGGGGACTTCCCCTTCAGCCCCGGCGGGGCCGGAAGGAGAGCCGCGGCGGCGCCGATGAGCGGGCCGACGACGATGAACGCGAGAAGGAACTGCATCACGGATTCGCTGATATCGATCACGGCTCACGCTCCGGCGGCGACGAGTACGGCGGCGATCGCCAGGACGACGGAGCCGGCGAGCAGGGCGCTGAGGTAGGTCTGCACGTTGCCCGTCTGAGCGCGGCGGACGGCCCATCCGAGCAGGTTGGTGCCGCTGCCCGCGCCGCGTACGTAGGTCTCGACGACCTCGCGGTCCAGGAAGCTGACCAGGGAGGCCGCCGCGCGGACGGGGCGTACGAACAGCGCGGAGTACACGGCGTCGAGGTGGAAGCCGGCGGCGGCGTGGCGGTGCAGCGGGCCGAGCAGCAGGCGTCCGGGGTCGGCGGGGTCCGGGGCGATCACCTCGGCCTGGGAGACCGCCGGCTCCTCCTGGGGGTGGGGGGCGACCGCGCCGAGCGGGAAGCGCGCGGCCATCGCCGTGGTGTGGCGCCAGGTGGCGTAGGTGACCAGGCCGCCGACGAGGGCGATGCCCGTGCCGAGGACGGCGGTGGTGACGGTCGGGGTCAGGGCGTGCCCGTCGAACCAGTCGTCGATCGGGCCGACGGTCAGGCCGAACGCGAGGGAGGGGACCGCGAGCACCCACAGGACGGCGTTCATGACGAGCGGCTGCCTGCTGGGGGTCTCCCCTGCTCGCGCGGGGTCGGGAGCTTGGTGAAGGCCGGGGGCTTCGGCGCCCCGGCCGCGGAAGGCCAGCAGCCACAGGCGCGTCGCGTAGGCGGCGGTGAGGAGGGCGGTGACCATACCGGCGACGAGCACGATCCAGCCGGCCCCGGCAGGGGCGACGTCCCGGTCGCCGAGAGCGGTGTGCTCGGCGGCCACGAGGACGGCTTCCTTGGAGAAGAAGCCGGCGAACGGCGGGATGGCGGCCAGCGCCAGCAGGGCGACCGTCATCGTCCAGTAGGCGTCGGGGACGCGCTTGGTCAGACCCCTCATACGGGACATGGCGGCCAGCGAGTTGGTGCCCGCGGCGTGGATGATCACGCCGGCGGCGAGGAACAGCAGCGCCTTGAAGGCGCCGTGCGACAGGAGGTGGAAGACGGCCGCGCCCCGGTCGCCGACGGCCAGGGCGCCCGACATGTAGCCGAGCTGGCCGATGGTCGAGTACGCCAGGACGCGCTTGATGTCGTCCTGGGCGAGCGCGGCGAGCCCGGAGCCGACCATGGTGACCGCGGCCATCACGGCGAGCACGGTCATGGCCGCCGCCGAGGCGGCGAAGACGGGAAGGAGACGGGCCACGAAGTACACACCGGCGGCGACCATCGTCGCGGCGTGGATGAGCGCGGAGACCGGGGTGGGGCCGGCCATGGCGTCGGGCAGCCAGGTGTGCAGCGGGAACTGCGCGGACTTGCCCGCCACGCCCGCGAGGAGTAGCAGCGCCACGAGGGTGGGGTGATCGATGCCGCCGGCGGCCACGGCGCCCAGGATCCCGGTGATGCGGAACGTGCCGGCGTCGGCCGCCAGCGCGAACAGACCGATCAGGAAGGGGACGTCGCCGAGCTTGGTGACCAGGAAGGCCTTCAGTGAGGCTGCCCGCGCCTCGGGCGTCTCCCAGTAGTGGCCGACGAGGAAGTACGAGCAGATGCCCATGATCTCCCAGCCGACCAGCAGCACCATCAGGTCGCCGGAGTAGACGACGAGCAGCATCGCGGAGGTGAACAGGGAGATGAGCGCCGCGTACGAGGGGTAGCGCGGGTCGCCGCGGAGGTAGCCCGTCGAGTAGATCTGCACGCACGACGCGACCAGGCCGACCAGGACGGCGGCCAGCGCCGCGAAACCGTCCAGGTGCAGGGCGAGGTCGATGGGGACCGAGCCGGTCGGGGTGAGCTGGGTGGCCGCGTCGATCGCCTTGCCACCGCCCTGGCGGACAGCGACGAGGACCGCGAGCGCGAAGGCCGCCACGGTCGGCAGGACCGCGAGCGGGCGTACGAAACCGGGGGCGGTGCGGCCGAGCAGCAGCCCGGCGGCGGAGCCGAGGAACGGAAGGAGGGGTACGAGGACGGCGAGGGTCGGGGTGGTCACGCGGTTGCCTCGGCCTTCTCGTCGGGACCCGCGTCGTCGGGACCCGCGGTCTCGGCGTTGTCGCGGAGCTTGTCGATGTCCGAGGTGCCGCGGTTGCGGTAGACCATCAGGACGATCGCCAGGCCGATGCCGATCTCGGCGGCCGCGATGGCGATGGTGAACAGGGTGAGCGCCTGACCGGCGTGCAGGGCGTCGCGGAGCCAGACGTCGAAGGCGACCAGGTTGAGGTTGACGGCGTTGAGCATCAGCTCGACGGACATCAGGACCAGGATCGCGTTGCGGCGGGCGAGCACTCCGTACAGGCCCGTGCAGAAGAGCAGCACGGCGAGGACCGCGGGGTAGGCGAGATGCATCAGCGCTGCCCCTCCCGGTCGGTCGTCCGGTCCTTGCGGGAGAGGACGATCGCGCCGACGAGCGCGGCGAGGAGGAGCACGGAAAGCGCCTCGAAGGGCAGCACCCAGTGCCGGAAGAGGATGGTGCCGGACACCTTGGTGGAGCCCTGGGCGGGGCCGTCGAGGTCGATCCAGGCGGTGCGGAACGCGTCGACGACCACCCAGACCAGGGCGGCCGCGGCGGCGAGTGCGACCACGAGGGCGGCCGGGCGGTTCCCCGAGTCCGCGTCCGGGGAGCGGCCGATGGGTGCCTTGGTGAGCATGAGACCGAAGAGGAGGAGGACGACGACGGAACCCACGTAGATCAGCACCTGGACCCAGGCGACGAACTCGGCCGTGAGGAGGAGGTACTCGACGGCGAGGCCGCCGAGCGCCACGACCAGCCAGAGCGCGGCGTGCACCAGCTGCTTGGTCGTGACGGTGACGACGGCCGCGCCGAGGGTGGCGATGCCGACGAGGAGGAAGGCGATCTCGACGCCGGTGGGCGACAGGAAGCCCTGGGCTGCGGCCAGGCTCACTCGGTGCCTCCCTCAGCCGGGCGCTGCGCCTGCGGGGGCTGTGCCTGTTCGCGCTGTGCCTGTTCGGCTACGGCGGTGTCGGTCTGGGCGGCCGGGGTGGAGTCGGTGGCTTGGGGGGCCTGGCCGGCCGGTTCGGCGGCCTCGGCGGCCGCGGCGGCTTGGGCGGCGGCGACCTTCTCCGCGGCCTTGCGGGCGGCGGCGATCTCCTTGGGCTCCTCGGCACCGGGGTCGAGGGCGGGCGGTTCCGGCACCGTCCACATCCACTCGCGGAGCTTGTCCCGCTCGTGGGTGAGGTCGTGGATGTCCGTCTCCGCGTACTCGAACTCCGGCGACCAGAACAGCGCGTCGAAAGGACAGACCTCGATGCAGATACCGCAGTACATGCACAGCGCGAAGTCGATGGCGAACCGGTCGAGGACGTTGCGGCTGCGCTCGCGGCCGCCGGGAGTGGCGGCGGGGATCGTCTCCTTGTGGGAGTCGATGTAGATGCACCAGTCGGGGCACTCGCGTGCGCAGAGCATGCAGACCGTGCAGTTCTCCTCGAACAGCCCGATCACGCCACGGGTACGGGGCGGGAGTTCGGGCTGGACGTCCGGGTACTGCGCGGTGTGGCTCTTCTTCGTCATCGTACGGAGGGTGACGGCCAGGCCCTTGGCGAGGCCGGATCCCGGGATGGGGGCCATGGTTACGAATTCACCACCTTGACGATGCCGGTGAGGGCGATCTGGGCGAGGGCGAGCGGGACGAGTGTGGTCCAGGCGAGCTTCTGCAACTGGTCCTCGCGCAGCCGCGGGTAGCTCACGCGCAGCCAGATCACGATGAAGGCGAGCACGGCCGTCTTGAGCAGGGTCCAGACCCAGCCGAGCCCCTCGGCGCCGAACGGGCCGTGCCAGCCGCCGAGGAAGAGGACGGTGGTCAGACCGCACAGGACGACGATGCCCGCGTATTCGGCGAGCAGGAACAGCGCGAAGCGCAGGCCGGTGTACTCGGTGTACGCGCCGAAGATGATCTCTGAGTCGGCGACCGGCATGTCGAAGGGCGGGCGCTGGAGTTCGGCGAGCCCGGCGACGAAGAACACCAGGGCGCCGACGATCTGCCAGGGCAGCCACCACCACTCGAAGGCGTTGACGATCCCGGGGAGCGAGACCGTGCCGGCCGCCATCGCGACGGACGCGGCGGCCAGCAGCATGGGCAGCTCGTACGCGAGGAGCTGAGCGGCGGTACGCAGACCGCCGAGGAGGGAGAACTTGTTGGCGGACGCCCAGCCGGCCATGAGCGAGCCCAGCACACCCACGCCCATGACGGCGAGCACGAAGAAGATCCCCGCGTCGACGATCTCCCCGACCGCCCCTTCACTGGGGCCGATCGGGATGGCCACCAGGACGAGGAGGTACGGCAGGAGGGCGACGGCCGGAGCGAGCTGGAAGATGCGGCGGTCGGCGTTGGCCGGAACCACGTCCTCCTTCTGCGCGAACTTCACGCCATCGGCGACGAGCTGGGCCCAGCCGTGGAAGCCGCCCGCGTACATGGGGCCGAGGCGGCCCTGCATATGGGCCATGACCTTGTGCTCGGTCTGACCGATCACCAGGGGCAGGACCAGGAACACGGCGAAGACGACGACCAGTCGAAAGGCGACGTCGAGTACGTCGTTCACGCGTCTCCTTCGGGTCGTCGTTGCTGTGCGGTGTCGGGTGCGGGGGGATCGGTGGCATCGTCACGGTCGCCCGCCGCCGGACCCGCCGGGGGTCGCGGCTCCGCCGTGGTCGGCACCTCGGTGGCAGGCGGGCCCTGCGTCACCGGACCGGTCGCGCCGCTTTCCGGCGCGGGCTCCGACACCGGCTCGGCGTCCGGTGCCGGGGCGGATGCCGGACCGGGCGCCGGGGCCGCGTCCGGCTCGGGGACCGGCTTCGGGCCGGGCGCCGGGGTCGGGCCGGGGGCCGGGGTCGCGTTCGGCTGGGGGACCGGGTTCGGCTCGGGCACCGGGTTCGGGGCGGGGGCCGGGGTGGCGTCCGGCTCGGGCACCGGCTTCGGGGCGGGGGCCGGGGTGGCGTTCGGCTCGGGCGTGGGCGCCGGGGTTGGTTCGGGCTTCGGGGTGGCGGTCGGCGGCGTGGGGGCGCGGTCCGCCGGGGTGTCGTCGAAGGCCGGGCGCGGGTTGTTCCAGGGGGCGTCCGAGCTGCGCATGCGCCGGGGCGTCGGGGAGCCCTCGCTCGCCGGCTCCGTACGCTGGCTGGCCGAGCCCGCGCTCGCGCTGCGGCTGCGGCGCGGGCCCGCCGGGGCGGCCGGCCGGCTCGCCGAGCCTTCCGAGGCGCTGCCCGTGCG
>NZ_JAUEPL010000013.1 GCF_030406405.1 Streptomyces ficellus | reverse complement strand
CCCGGCGGAGCTGCCGCCCGAGAGGCCGCCGGGACCTCGGCGGGCAGCGCCGCGGGCGGCCCGGCCTCGCGCCGGCCCGGTACGGCCGTGGCCGCCGTGACCGCGCTGCCGCCGGGGGTGAACGTCACCGGAAGCGCCACCAGGTGCCGCGACATCAGCGACGACGTCCAGCGCAGGTCCGCCTCCGGAACGCCCAGCTCCAGGTCGGGCAGCCGGGTCAGCAGCGTGTCGATCCCGGTGTCCGCGATCGCCCGGCCGATGTCCTGGCCCGGACACTCGTGCGGGCCGCTGCTGAAGGCCAGATGGGAGCGGTTGCCGTGCACCGGCTGCGTCAGGTCGGGCCGGATCTCCGGGTCGACGTTGCCGGCCGCCAGGCCCAGCAGCAGCATGTCCCCGCTCCTGATCCGCGCGTCCCCGAGCACGGTGTCGCCGGTGGCCCAGCGGCCCAGGACCGTGGTGAGCGGCGGCTCGTCCCACAGGACCTGCTCCAGGGCGTCGGGCAGCGTCATATGGCCACCGGACAGGCTGGCGCGGAAGCGCCGGTCGGTGAGCACCATCCGCACCGTGTTCGCGATGAGGTTGGCGGTCGTCTCGAAGGCGGCGATCAGCACCAGCCGCAGATGCTCCACGATCTCCTCGTCACTGAGCGCGGTGGGGTGCTCCAGCAGCCAGGAGGTGAAGTCGTGGCCGGGCGCGGCCTGCTTGCGCGCGACCAGCTCCCGCAGCGCCACCGTGACGTACTCATTGCTGGCGACGGCCGTCTCGGTGCCCCGCAGCATGTCGCGGGCGGCCGCGACGAGGCGCGGGCCGTACGAGTCGGGCGCCCCCACCAGCTGCGTCATCACCAGCATCGGCAGCGGCTCGGCGAAGTCCGCGACCAGGTCGCCCTTCCCCGAGTCGGCGAAGCCGTCGATCAGCTGGTCGGCGAACCGCTTCACATAGCGGCGCACCCCACGCCGGTCGAAGCGCTCCAGGGACTCGGTCACCGCGCGCCGCAGCCGCAGGTGCTCCGTCCCGTCCACGAAGTGGCACACCGGCTGCCACGCCGTCATCGGCGTCAGCGGGTGATCGGCCGGAACGCGCCCCTCCTTCATGTCGCGCCAGTGGCGCGGATCGCGGGAGAACCGTGACGGGGTACGGGCCACATCGAGGTTCTCGCGGTGCCCGAGCACCAGCCAGGCCGGGAGGTCGCCGTGTACGAGGACGGGGGCGACGCTGCCGTGTTCGGCGCGCAGCTTCTCGTACAGCCCCATCGGATCGGCCTCGGCCTCCGGGCCGTACAGCCGGTGCGCGGGGCACCCCGGCGGCGGGCCGGGCGGGTTCGGGGGAGTGGTCATGACGCCTCCGGGGTCACGGCGAGGGAGTGCAGGTAGCGCATCAACGTCATAAGGACGTCACGGCTGGAGTCGCGCCGCCGGGCGTCGCACACGACGAGCGGGACGGAACCGGGCAGGTCGAGCGCCTCCCGCAGCTCCTCCAGGGAGTGTTCGGGCGCGTCGGGGAAGGAGTTGACGGCGACGACGAACGGAACGCCGCGCTCCTCCAGCCTGCCGATCACATCGAAGCTGACCTCCAGGCGGCGCGTGTCCACCAGGACCACCGCGCCCAGCGCACCCTCGAACAGCCCGCGCCACAGGAACCAGAACCGCTGCTGGCCGGGGGTGCCGAAGAGGTACAGCACCAGTTCCTCGTTGATGCTGATCCGGCCGAAGTCCATGGCCACGGTGGTGGAGGTCTTGCGCTCCACGCCCGCCGTGTCGTCGACGCCGACCCCGGCCTGGGTCATCGTCTCCTCGGTGGTCAGCGGCCGGATCTCGCTCACCGAGCCGACCAGGGTCGTCTTGCCCACCCCGAAGCCGCCGACGATCACCACCTTGACCGCGGCGGCGGCCGTGGCGGGCAGCGCGTCCTCGAGCCGGGGCCCGGCGACTGGCTCAGAGCTTCTGAAGTCCATCGATCACTGCCTCAATCAATGCCAGGTCGGGGAGTTGGGCGGGAGCGACGGGCGCGCGCGCCAGCACATGCCCGGCGGTGAGCAGGTCGCCCACCAGTACGGTGACCACGCTCACCGGCAGGGCCAGGTACGCGGAGATCTCCGCCACCGAGAGCGGGGCCTCGCACATCCGCACGATCGCCGCGTGCTCCGGCTGCATACCGGGCTTGGCCCCCGACGCGGCCACGATGAGGGTGACCAGGTCGATGGGCGTGGCGCCTAACGAGCCGCTGCGGCCACCGGTGATCACGTAGAGCCGCTCCGGACTGGTGTCCTCCCAGTCGTGGCTCCCGGGACCCCCGCTGACCCCGCCGGCCTCGTGGCCCGGGTCGCTCACGCGGTCTGCCCTTCGCGGCGGGGCGGGCTGCTGAGATGCTCTCCGATCCGTGCCACCAGATCCCGCATCCGCTGCCCCATCAGACCGGCGTCGACGCCCTCGTCGGCCAGTACCGCGAGGTAGGCGCCCGCGCCGGCCGCCATCAGGTAGAAGAAGCCGCCGTCCATCTCGATCACGACGAGCCTCATCCGGCCCTGGCTGTGCGGGAGTTCGGACGCCACCGCGCCCGCCAGGCTCTGCAGCCCGGCGCAGGCGGCGGCCAGCCGGTCGGCGGTGTCGGTCTCCGCCCCGTACTGGGCGATGCGCAGGCCGTCCGCGGAGAGCACGATGACATGGCGGGTCTGCGGAACGCCCTCGGCGAGGTCCTTGAGCATCCAGTCCATGTCGGCCCGCTGCTGGCTCATGCCTGTTCCCCCTTGCTCGCCTCGGCCGGCGAGGCGTCGCTGGTCTGGTCTGCGCCGGTCTGGCCTGCGCCGGTCTGGTCCGCGCTGGTCTGGTCCGAGCCGGTCCAACCTGCGCCGGTCGGGTCTGCGCCGGCCTGTTCCGCGCCGGGCCGGTCCGCGCCGGTCTGCTCCGCGCCGGCCTGCTCCGCGCCGGGCTTGCTGTCGCCGGACAGGCCGCCCTGGAAGGCGGCCAGCCACATCCCGGGCTGCACCTGCGGCGCGGGCTCCGGCTCGGTGGCCGTCCGGGTGGTCGGGGCCCCGCCCGACGCCGTCGCGGGCGCGGCGGCCGCGGGCGCGGGTGCGGCGGGAGCGGTCGGCGGCGCCGTGACGCGGTTCTTGCGGCGCCGCTGCGGCAGCCCGTTGGCGGTCCGCTCGGTCACGACCGGCGCGTCGGGGTCGGGCTCGGGCGCGCGGGGGCCGCTGGCCGGCCGGGACGGCTCACGCGCGGCCCTCCGCGCGGCCGGCGAAAGCGCGCCCCGGGGCCCGGAGGCGGTGCCGATGCCGTGGGCGACGCCCGTCGCGGAGGAGACGGTGGTGATCAGGTCCTGCGGGACGACGAGGACGGCACGCACACCGCCGTACGCCGAGGAGCGCAGCGAGACCCGGAAGTTGTACGCCTGCGAGAGCCGGCCCACCACCGCGAGGCCCAGGCGCGGCGTCTCGCCCAGGTCGTTGAGGTCGATGCCCTCCTGGGCCTGGCGCAGCATCCGCTCGGCCCTGCCCCGGGCCTCCTCGCTCATGCTCACGCCGCCGTCCTCGATCTCGACGGCGATGCCCGCGGTCACGTCCACGGCGGTCAGGTGGACCTTGGTCTGTGGCGGCGAATAGCGGGTGGCGTTGTCCAGCAGCTCCGCCAGCGCGTGGATCAGGGGCTCGACGGCGGGGCCGATCACGGCCACCTCGGAGACCGAGTGGAGCTCCACGCGCTGGTAGTCGATGATCCGCGACATGGCGCCGCGCAGCACGCTGTAGAGGGGCACGGCCCTGCTCCACTGGCGGCCGGGCCGCGCGCCGCCGAGTACGGCGATGGAGTCGGCGAGCCGGCCGATCAGCGCGGTGCCGTGGTCCAGCCGCAGCAGATCGCCGAAGACGCTCGGACTGCGGCCGTGCCGGTCCTCCATCTCCCGCAGCTCCTGCGCCTGCTGGTGCACGATCGCCTGTACGCGCCGGGCGATGTTCACAAACGCCCGCTGCGCCGAGTCACGCAGGTCCTCCTCGGCGGTCACGGCCTCCACCACCGAGCGCAGCACGGCCCGGTGCGCCGCCCGGAACTGCGGCGTCAGCCCGGGGCCGTACGCGTCGGCGGCGTCCAGGGAGGCGAGGACGTCCTCCGGGAACTCGCCCTTGCGCAGCCGCGCCACGACGTCGGGCAGCAGCGTCTCGGCGAGCCGTACGGTCTCCGCCTCCTGCCGCTCCAGGGCCGTGCGCTGCTCGGCGACCGTGGCCCGCAGGCGCGCCACCTCGCGGCCGCGCCGGGCGGCCGCACCGCAGGAGAGCGCGACCGCGACGAACGCCACGGCACCGAGCCACGCGACCGGCATCCTGGCCGCCGCCGGGGCCAGGACCACGGCGGCGACGGTGCCCGCTGCTATCACGATGGCGGGTAACGCCCATAGGGCGGGTGAGGCGGGCCCTGGACTTCCGGGCGACGATCCCTCTCGAACCATCAGAACCCTCAAACGATCGTGAGCGAAAGATCAAAGGACATCGGCCGGGAAGCTTATCGGTTATGTGCGCGGCACTTGACAGAGGGTCAGAGTGTGGACGGGCCAAGGGGTTTGGAACGCGGAGGTGCCCCGGACCGATCCGGTCCGGGGCACCTCGCAGGGAGCCTGACACCCCCCTGCGCGCCGCCTGCGCGCCGCCTACGCGTCCGCCGCCTGTGCCTTCAGCGCGCGCTCGACACCGGCCCGGGACTCCAGGACCAGCCGCCGCAGCGCCGCGTTGGGCTCGGCGCTCGCCAGCCACGCGTCGGTGGCGTCCAGCGTCTCCTGCGAGACCTGGAGCGCGGGGTAGAGCCCGACCGCGATCTGCTGGGCCATCTCGTGCGAGCGGGACTCCCACGCGTCCTTGACCGCCGCGAAGTACTTCTCCGTGTACGGGGCCAGCAGCTCGCGCTGGTCGGTCTGCACGAAGCCGCTGATCACCGCCTCCTGCACGGCGTTCGGCAGCGCTGCCTTCGCATCCGACCCGGCGGACTCCACGACCGACGCCCACGCCTCGGCCTTGGCCTCCTCGGTCGGCCGGGCCGCCCGCGCGGTCGCCGCGTGCCGCTCGCCCGCCGCGGTCCTGTCCCGCTCGTACTCGGCCGCGATCTCCTCCTCGCCGTACACGCCCGTGGCCGCCAGCCGCTCCACGAACGCCCAGCGCAGCTCGGTGTCGACCACCAGGCCCTCGATCGACTCCCTGCCCTCCAGCAGGGCCGCCAGCAGGTCCAGCTGCTGGGGCGTGCGCGCCGTCGCCGCGAAGGCCCGCGCCCACGCCAGCTGGTGGTCGCTGCCCGGCTCGGCCGTGCGCAGGTGCGCCAGCGTCGCCTCCGTCCAGCGCGTCAGCGCCGCCTCGCGCCGCTCGGGAGCCGCGTACAGGTCCAGCGCCAGCTTCACCTGGCGGTGCAGCGACTGCACCACACCGATGTCCGACTCCTTGTCGATGCCGGACAGCACCAGCTCCAGGTAGTCGTGCGTGGCCAGCTCGGCGTCCCGCGTCATGTCCCAGGCCGACGCCCAGCACAGCGCGCGCGGCAGCGACTCGGTGAAGTCGCCCAGGTGCCGGGTGACGGTGCGCAGGGACTCCTCGTCCAGGCGCACCTTCGCGTACGACAGGTCGTCGTCGTTGAGCAGCACGACCGCCGGACGCGGCTTCCCGGCCAGCTGCGGCACGTCGGTGAGGTCACCGTCGACGTCCAGCTCCACGCGGTCCGTACGGACCAGGGCGCCGTCCTTGAGCTCGTACAGCCCGATCGCGATCCGGTGCGGCCGCAGCGTCGGCTCGCCCTTCGCGCCGGACGGCAGCGCCGGGGCCTCCTGCCGGACCGCGAAGGAGGTGATGACCCCCTGCCCGTCCACGGAGATCTCCGGGCGCAGGATGTTGATCCCGGCGGTTTCCAGCCATGCCTTCGACCAGGTCCTCAGGTCGCGCCCGGAGGTCTCCTCCAGTGCGCCCAGCAGGTCCGAAAGCCGGGTGTTGCCGTACGCGTGCCGCTTGAAGTACGCCTGCACGCCCCGGAAGAACGCGTCCTCGCCCACGTACGCCACGAGCTGCTTCAGCACGGAGGCGCCCTTGGCGTACGTGATGCCGTCGAAGTTGACCAGGACGTCGTCCAGGTCGCGGATCTCGGCCATGATCGGGTGCGTGGACGGCAGCTGGTCCTGCCGGTACGCCCAGGTCTTCATCGAGTTCGCGAACGTCGTCCACGACTGCGGCCAGCGCGAGCCCGGCGCGGCGGCCTGGCAGGCGATCGAGGTGTACGTGGCGAAAGACTCGTTCAGCCACAGGTCGTTCCACCACTCCATGGTGACCAGGTCGCCGAACCACATGTGCGCCAGCTCGTGCAGGATGGTCTCGGCCCGCGTCTCGTACGCCGCGTCCGTCACCTTCGAGCGGAAGACGTACTGGTCGCGGATGGTGACCGCGCCCGCGTTCTCCATCGCGCCCGCGTTGAACTCCGGCACGAACAGCTGGTCGTACTTGGCGAAGGGGTAGGCGTAGTCGAACTTCTCCTGGAACCAGTCGAAGCCCTGCCGCGTCACCTCGAAGATCGCGTCCGCGTCCAGGTACGCGGCGAGCGACGGGCGGCAGTAGATGCCCAGCGGCACGACCTGCCCGTCCTTCTCGTAGGTGCTGTGCACGGAGTGGTACGGGCCGACGATCAGCGCCGTGATGTACGTCGAGATGCGCGGCGTCGGCTCGAAGACCCAGACGTCGTCCTTGGGCTCGGGCGTCGGGGAGTTCGAGATGACGGTCCAGCCGGCCGGCGCCTTCACGGTGAACTGGAACGTCGCCTTCAGGTCCGGCTGCTCGAAGCTCGCGAACACCCGCCGAGCGTCCGGCACCTCGAACTGGGTGTAGAGGTAGGTCTGGTCGTCGACCGGGTCGACGAACTTGTGCAGGCCCTCGCCGGTGTTCGTGTACGCGCAGTCCGCGACGACCGTCAGCTCGTTGCGGCCCTGCCTCAGGTGCTTCAGCTTGATCCGCGAGTCCCGGAACACGGCGGCCACATCCAGCGCCTTGCCGTTCAGGGTGACCTGGTGGACGGCGGGGGCCACCAGGTCGATGAAGGTCTCCGCCCCGTCCTCGGCGGAGTCGAAGCGCACGGTGGTCACGGACCGGTAGGTACCGCCCTCCCGCGCGCCACTGAGATCGAGGTCGATCTCGTACGAGTCCACGGTCAGCAGCCGCGCCCGCCGCTGGGCCTCTTCACGGGTCAGGTTCGTGCCAGGCACCCGGTCATCTCCTCGTTGTGTGACGTTTCCGGTCATCCTTCCACGTACGCCGAAGGGCCGCCCCACCGTTATGGCGGGGCGGCCCTTCGGCGTGTGTACGCGCCGGCGTCAGCCCTTCAGCTCGGCCGCCACCAGCTCCGCGATCTGCACGGCGTTCAGCGCCGCGCCCTTGCGGAGGTTGTCGTTGGACAGGAACAGCGCGAGGCCGTTGTCGACCGTCTCGTCCACGCGGATGCGGCCCACGTAGGAGGCGTCCTTGCCGGCCGCCTGGAGCGGAGTGGGGATGTCGGACAGCTCCACGCCCTCGGCGTCCTTCAGCAGCTCGTACGCGCGCTCCACGCTGATGGGACGCTCGAAGCGGGCGTTGACCTGGAGGGAGTGGCCCGAGAAGACCGGCACGCGCACGCAGGTGCCGGAGACCTTCAGGTCCGGGATCTCCAGGATCTTGCGGGACTCGTTGCGGAGCTTCTGCTCCTCGTCCGTCTCGAAGGACCCGTCGTCCACGATCGAGCCGGCCAGCGGCAGCACGTTGAAGGCGATGGGGCGCTTGTAGACGCCGGGCTCCGGGTACGCCACGGCCTCGCCGTCGTGGGTCAGCTCGGCGGCCCGTTCGGCGACCGCCTTGACCTGGCCGTCCAGCTCCGCGACGCCCGCGAGGCCCGAGCCGGAGACGGCCTGGTAGGTGGTGGCGACCAGGGCGGTCAGGCCCGCCTCCTGGTGGAGCGGCTTGAGCACCGGCATGGCGGCCATGGTGGTGCAGTTGGGGTTGGCGATGATGCCCAGCGGGCGGTCCTTGACCGCGTGCGGGTTCACCTCGGAGACGACGAGCGGCACCTCGGGGTGGCGGCGCCAGGCGGAGGAGTTGTCGATCACCACGGCACCCTGGGAGGCGACCTTCTCGGCGAGCGCCTTGGAGGTGGCGCCGCCGGCGGAGAACAGCACGATGTCCAGGCCGGTGTAGTCGGCGGTGGAGGCGTCCTCGACGGTCACCCCGTCCAGCACGCTGCCCGCGGAACGGGCGGAGGCGAACAGCCGCAGCTCGTCGATCGGGAAGTTCCGCTCGGCAAGGATCTTGCGCATGACCGTGCCGACCTGACCGGTGGCTCCGACGATTCCGACCTTCACGGGGACTCCTCCGTACGTTTGCGGCCCTGGCGGCCTGGGTGCCGCACCCATGATGCGTCTGACCTGGCCCGGCTTGTCCAATTCATTGTCCGTGACGTGAGAAGCAGCACGCACGGTGACGCGAAGGGCGGGCGCCCGTGCCGGACGCCCGCCCTCACTCACCGTACGTACCGGGTTACGGAGTGACCTTCCCGATTAGGACGCTGCCGCTGCCCGCGGCCGTGCCGCGCGCCGTCACCAAGGACACCTCGCCGAAGAACTGCCGGCCCTCGGGGGCCGCACCGCTCACCAGCACCTCGGCGGCGACCTGCGCGGACGCGCCGCCGGCCAGCTTCACCGGCTTCGACTCGTCCACCTTCACCGTGCCGAGCGCGGAGGAGAAGTACACGTCCTTGTAGTCGTACGTGGTCGACCCGGCCGGGACCGCGTAACCGTCCACGACGATCGTGTACGTGCCGGCGGCCGGCTTCGCCACGCTGACGGACTCCTCGGAGTCGCCGTCCGCGGACTGTCCCACGACCTTGCCGTCCTTCAGGACGGTCAGGTCCAGGTCGGCGCCCTTGTCGGAGGTGTTGCCGATGACGACGTCGAGACGCTCGACACCCGCACCGACCTCGACCGTGCTGACCTGCTGCTCGTGGTTCTCGATGGTCGGCGCCGCCACCTTCACGGACCCCAGCGGGCCGCCCTTCAGCCTGCCGTCGATCGCGGCGAAGTTGTTGGTGACCGTCCAGTCCACCGCGGCCGGCGTGCCGATCTTCGCCTCCGGGACCGTCTTCACGGCCGGGTCGAAGGACGCGCCCAGCACCGCGACGTCCAGCTTGTACGGGTTGTCGAGCAGCGGCGACGTACGGCGCGACTCGACCTCGATCTCCCACACGCCCGGCTGCGGGTTCGCGTACGAGCGCACATCGGGGCGGCAGGTGTTCGCCGGGTTGGTGTAGTTCGCGTAGCAGGCGGTCGAGGCGGTCGACTCCGACGGCAGGCCGTAGGGGTGGATCGCGATGAACCGGGTCTGGCTGCCCTCGGCGAGACCGCCGAGCGCGACCTCCAGGGACCGCGCGCCGGCCGGGACCGTCACGAAGTGCGACCGGTGGCTGTTGCGCTGCACCGACCCCTCGGCCGAGACGCTGTACGAGGGCTTGGCGAGCTCCTCGGCGGCGACCACGGTGGTCAGGATCTGCTTGTCGATGCCGACGGTGCGCGGGTCGGTCACCTCCAGGATGGCGCTGTGGACCCCGGCCGTGCGCGGCTTGGCCGCGACCTTGAAGGTGACCGGCGTGTTCAGCGGCAGGTTCACGGTGTCGTCGCCGACGATCCGGAAGGTGCGCTCGTGGTTGTTCTCGAACCACAGCTCGTGCCGGATGGGCCGGTCGGCGCCCGTGGTGCGGGTGACGGTGACCTCGTAGACCTTCTCCTGGCCGGGCTTGAGGCCGCCCTCACGGTCGTACAGGCCGGTGCCGGAGCCGGGGGTCTTCAGGAACTGGTCGATCGCGGTGTCGACCGGCGCCTTCACACCGTACTCGTGCGCGGTGGCGCCCCGGAGGATCTCCTTCCAGGCGTCCACCACATTGAGCCGGCCCGCGCCCTGCTCGTGGGCCTGGACGCCGGCGATCCGGTCGGCCTGGCTGACGATCGCGGTGCGCAGCTTGGCGGGCGTCACGTCGATGCCCCGCTGCTTGGCGGCGGACAGCAGCAGCGCCATCGCGCCCGTCGCCTGCGGCGCGGACATCGAGGTGCCGTTGAGCATGGAGTAGCCGGCCGGGAGGCGGTAGCCCGCCTCGGCGACCGCGCCGCCGGGTGCCCAGGTCTGGGTGGTGTTGATCGCGGAGCCGGGCGCGGAGATCACCGGGGTGAACCCGCCGTCCTCGCGCGGACCGCGGGAGGAGAAGGGGAACATCGCGTACGGCTTGGCGACGGCCGAGCCGTAGTTGGCGGCCCAGGTCTCCTTGGAGATCGCGGCGCCGACGCTGACGACCTTGTCCGCCAGGGACGGGTCGCCGATGGTGTTGACGCCGGGGCCGCTGTTGCCGGCCGAGATGACCAGCTGGACGCCGTAGGTGTCGATGAGGCGGGTGTAGAGCGCGGCGCGGGCGTTGTTGCCGTCGTTCAGCGCCGGAAGGCCGCCGATGGACATGTTGACGATGTCCACACCCCGGTTGACGACGAGGTCGATCATGCCCTCGGTCAGCGCGATGTTCGTGCAGCCGCCGCTCCAGGTGCAGGCGCGCGAGGAGACCAGCTTGGCGCCGGGCGCGGCGCCGTTCATCTTGCCGCCGAAGAGGCTGTGGGCGGCGGTGATGCCGGCGACGTGCGTGCCGTGCGAGCCCTCTATGACACCGATGTTGACGAAGTCGGCCTTGGCGCCCGCGCCGTTGTGGACGACGTCCTTGCGGACCTCCACCACGAACGGGATGCGCTCGGCGACCTCGGTGGCCGGGTCGTCGGTGCCGAAGTAACCGATCTGGAAGCCGTCCTTGTACGGCTTCATCGCCTCGTCGTCGCCGAAGTCGGCGTTGCCGTTGAGGTCGACGCGGACGGTGCCGGCGGCCGGGTCGTACAGCACGCCCCACACGTCGGTGGTGTCGCCGTCCCGGTTGAGGTCGCCGTTCATGTCGCCGCCCTTGGTGGCGGCCTCGGCGAACGCGCTGTACTTGTACGAGCCCGCGGGCGCCGACCAGGTGCGGCCCCCCGCCGTGAACGTCGGGCCGGAGACGGCGAAGTCCATCCGGCGCCAGGTGCCGTCACCGTCGTTCACCGGGTCGGTGGCCGTCACCCAGTCCACGATCTTGCGCTCGCCGGTGGTGGTCTTCTGGAGCGCCGGGTGGCCCAGGTCGATGCCCGAGTCGAGGATGCCGATGGTGATGCCACGCCCGTCGGCGGCCGGGTTGCCGCGGACGAAGTCCACCGCACCCGTCTCGTGGGACGGGTTGTACGGGTTCGCCGCCGGGGTGTCCTTGCCGGGGCCCGGGTAGGTGGTCGCGGTAGTGAGGGTCTTGGCGCCCTCGGCCCGGTCGGCCGCGGGCGTCGGGTCGTCCAGCAGGATCTCGTGCTTGAGGTCGATGCCCTGGACGCTGGACAGCTTGGCGGCCGCGGTCATCGCGTCGCCCGCCTCAGCGGTGGGCACGGTGGCGCGTACGTAGCCCAGCTTGTCGTACGTCTGGCCGACCGTGCCGCCCTTGACCGCGTCCAGCTGGCGCGCGACCTGCTCGGTGGCGCCGGGAGCCGTGGCCACCATCATGGTGATGTTCTTCTCGCCCCTGGCCTCGGCCTCGGCGAGCAGTTCGGCGTCGTCCGAACCGATCTTGCGCTCCGCGGACTTGGCGGGCTCGGGGGCCGTGGGCCCGGCCGGCGGCGTGTCCGTGGGAGCGGAGAAGGCGGGGGCGGCGCCGGCGGCGACGAGTGCCGCCACCATGCCCGCGGCGGCCGCGATACGGGCCGCGCGTCTCACCCCGGGTATGGGGCTGGGGGGTTCGAGGGTCATCTGCATCCCTGTTTGTGAAAGGAAGGGTCCGGAATCCGGTGCCGGATGACCGCTCACCCTGTCGTAAGTGACAGGGTTTTGTGGAGGGTTGTCGGAGACGGGATGCGGTCATGGCGTACATCCGCCACTGCGGCAGGTACGCCATCAGGAACGAACCCGCCCGAATCCCCCCGTCGTCCCGACGGCTGAAACACGCTCAACCGCACCGACCCAGGCAACGCCCTTCGCCCCGTTGGAGTCCTGCTCACCGACCACAGTCGAGCAGCGAGGGGAACGCACATGGCGATACGGACGACTCTCACCGCGGCGACGGCGGCGGTGGCGGCGACAGCGCTCGCCGCCACCGCCTTCACCGTCCCCGCGACGGCCGCCGGGCGAAGCGGCGAGCACGAGGAGACCCGGGCGGCGATCGAGGCGGTGGTGGAGGCCGGTGTGCCGGGCGTGCTCGCCCAGGCACAGGACCGCCACGGCACCTGGAACGGCACCGCCGGCGTCGCCGACCGCGAGACCGGACGGGAACGCCTGCCACGGGACCGCTACCGGGTCGGCTCCATCACCAAGACCTTCGTGGCGACCGTCGTCCTGCAACTGGAGGCCGAGGGCAGACTGGACCTGGACGACACCGTCGACCGCTGGCTGCCGGGGGTCGTGCGCGGCAACGGCCACGACGGCCGCGAGATCACCGTACGGCAGCTGCTCAACCACACCAGCGGCATCTACAACGTCACCTCCGACCCCGGCTTCCAGGCCAAGGTCTTCGGCCCCGGCTTCCTCCAGCACCGCTACGACACCTGGACGCCCGGACAGCTGGTGGACCTCGCGATGAAGCACCGGCCCGACTTCGCCCCCGGCACGGACTGGAGGTACTCCAACACCAACTACGTCCTCGCCGGAATGGTCATCGAGAAGGTCACCGGGCGGCCCTACGGAAAGGAGGTCGAGCGCCGCGTCCTGAAGCCGCTGGGGCTGCGCGCCACCAGCGTGCCCGGCACGGACCCGCGGATGCCGAAACCCAGCGGCCGCGCCTACTCCACGCTCATGGCGGGGCCCCACGCGCCGGTCCACGACGTCACCGAGCTGAACCCGTCCCTCGCCTGGGCGGCCGGCGAGATGGTCTCCGACTCCGCGGACCTCCAGCGCTTCGTACGGGCGCTGCTCAAGGGCAAGCTGCTGCCGCCGCGGCAGATGAAGGAGCTGACCACCACGGTCCCGGTCGGCGAGGACATGCCGTCCGGCCGCTACGGCCTGGGGGTGTCCGTCCAGAAGCTGAGCTGTGGCACGGAAGTGTGGGGCCACAACGGCGGCATCCACGGCTCCGGTTCCGCCATGGTCGCCACGCGGGACGGGCGGCACTCCCTGGCGCTGAACGTCAACGGTGACTGGGCGGGCGACATGAACGCGGTCGTCGAGGCCGAGTTCTGCGGCTGATCCGGCTCACCTGGGCAACACCACGACGTACGCGGCCGGGGGGCGGTCCCCGGCCGCCATCAGCGCCGTACGCACCACGATCGCCTGCTGCTCCAGGGCGTCCCGCAGCTTCCTGGGCGTGATGTGGACGACGGTGATGCCCAGCCGCTCCAGGTGCTCGCGCTTGCGGGTGTACTGCGTCCACGCCCCGTCGTCGTCCTGGCGGGGCGCACGCGTGTCCAGCTCGACGGCGACGGCGTGGTCGGGCCAGTACGCGTCCACGCCGCCCAGGTGCGGGCCGCCGGGCAGCCGGAGGTCCACGTTCCACAGCGGGTCGGGCAGCGAGTGGGCCCGCACCATCTCGTACAGCCGCTCCTCGGCCAGCGCCCGCCCCTCCGCGAGCAGCGCGTCGACGGCGTCCACGACGTGCGGCCGGCTCAGCAGCCTCGCCCGGTTCAACTCCCGTACCAGAGCGGCCGGTTCGCAGTGGGCACCGCGCACGGCCTCCGTCAGCAGCCGCCGTACGGTGTGGGCGTCGGCGATGTGCGCGACCGCGTCCGCCACCGCGCGGGCCACCGGGGCGACCGGCAGGCCGGTGACCTCCAGCGGCCTGGGCAGCTCCTGCGCGCGCACGATCCGCACGCACCCGGTGGACCGCAGCCGCCGGGTGCGTGCCACCAGGACGTCGATGCGGTCCAGGGACAGCAGCGGCGGCGCGGCCGCGAACCGGTACAGCGCGAGCGCGGCCAGCCCGGTGATCATGGCCTCCGGGGGCTGCCGGTCGGCGTACAGCAGGGCGGCGTGCAGCCGCTCCTCGCTGGTGGGCGGTCCTGGATGCAGCAGGTACACCCCCGGCAGGAACTGCTGCCAGGGGCCACCGGCCCGGCACTGCTCGGCGGCTTCGGCGGCGGAGACGCCCTGCGCCCGCAGCTGGGCCGCGGACAGCACGCGCCGCCGCGCGCCGGACAGGTGGGACAGGGGGCGGGGGGAGAGCGGGGTGTTCGTCATGCCCCGGGCATTCCGCCAACTGGCCACTCACTAACCGCTGTTACACACCCGTCGACAATCCGGGACAACCCCGTCCTAAAGTACAGGCGTTCGACTGCCGATCAGGGGCCCCGATCACGCCGCCGACCAGCGGCCGACGAGCGGCCGGCCCGGACCCCGCCCGGCGCGTCAGCCCGCCGCCGCGTCGCAGGACTGGGCCCGCAGGGCGCGCGCCAGGTCGTCGCGCGCCTCCAGGACCAGGCGGCGCAGCGCCGGGGGCGCCGACTCGTGCGTGGCGAGCCACGCGTCCGTCGCGCCCAGCGTCGCCGCGTCGTCCTGTAGCGACGGGAACAGGCCCCGCACCACGTCCATGGCGATCTGGATGGAACGCTCCGCCCACACCCGCTCGATCGCCGCGAAGTACCTCGGGGCGTACGGAGCGAGCAGCGCCCGCTGCGAGGGCTGGCCGAAGCCCGCGATCACCGCCTCGACCAGCGCGTTCGACAGGGCGTCCGACTCGACGACCTGCGCCCACGCCTGAGCCTTGACCGCCTCGGACGGGCGGGCCGCCAGGCAGCGCACCTGGTGGCGCTTGCCCGACGCGGTGTCGTCGCGCGCCAGCTCCGCCCCGATCACCGACTCGTCCGCCCGGCCGTGCGCCGCCAGCGGCTCCAGGAACGTCCAGCGCAGCTCCTGGTCCACCTCCAGTCCGTCGATCTTCGTCGCACCGTCCAGCAGTCCCTGGAGGAACGCGAGGTCCGCGTCGGTGGTGGCCGTCGCCGCGAAGAACCGCGCCCACGTCAGCTGGTGCTCACTGCCCGGCTCCGCCAGCCGCAGCTCCCGCAGCGCGCCCTCGGACAGCAGCCGGCCGCCCTCCTCGCGCCACGCCGGCGCCACGTAGTGCACCAGCGCCGACCGCGCCCAGGCGTGCAGCATCTGGAGCACACCGATGTCCGACTCACGCCCCGCGAAGGCGAGCACCATCGCCAGGAAGTTCCGCGCGGGCATCAGCGCGTCCCGCGTCAGGTTCCACAGCGCCGACCAGCACAGCGCCCGCGCCAGCGGGTCCGCGATGTCGCCCAGGTGGACCGCGAGCGTGGCCAGCGACCCCTCGTCGAAGCGGACCTTGCAGTACGTCAGGTCGTCGTCGTTGACAAGTACGAGCTCTGGCCGGTCCGCGCCCGCCAGCTCCGTCACCACCGTCCGCGCCCCCGTGACGTCCACCTCCGCGCGGGCGTAGCGCACCAGCTCGCCGCCCTCGACCCGGTACAGGCCCACGGCCACCCGGTGCGGGCGCAGCTCACCGGGCAGCTCACCACGGGGCTCACCACGGAGCTCCCCACGCGGCGCGGCCCCGGGGCCGGACGGCGCGTCCTGGAGCACGGCCAGCTCGGCGACACGGTCCTGTGCGTCGTACGTCACCACCGGCGTCAGGGTGTTGACGCCCGACGTCTCCAGCCAGGACCGCGACCAGGCCTTCATGTCCCGCCCCGACGTCTCCTCCAGCACCGACAGCAGGTCGGCCAGGGTCGTGTTGCCGTACGCGTGCCGCGTGAAGTACCGGCGGGCGCCCTCCAGGAACGCCTCCCGCCCCGCGTACGCCACGAGCTGCTTGAGCACCGCCGCGCCCTTGGCGTACGTGATCCCGTCGAAGTTCAGCTTGGCGTCCTCCAGATCACGGATGTCGGCCGTGACCGGATGCGTGGAGGGCAGCTGGTCCGCCCGGTACGCCCACGCCTTGCGGCTGTTGGCGAAGGTCACCCAGCTGTTGGTGAAGCGGGTCGCCTCGGCCAGGGAGAAGGAGCCCATGAAGTCCGCGAAGGACTCCTTCAGCCACAGGTCGTCCCACCACTTCATGGTGACCAGGTCGCCGAACCACATGTGCGCCATCTCGTGCAGGATGACGTTCGCCCGCCGCTCGTAGGCCGCGCGCGTCACCTTGCCCCGGTAGATGTACTCCTCGCGGAACGTCACCATGCCCGGGTTCTCCATCGCGCCGAGGTTGTACTCGGGCACGAAGGCCTGGTCGTACTTGCCGAAGGGGTACGGGTGGTCGAAGTTGTCGTGGAAGAAGTCGAAGCCCTGCTTGGTGATCAGGAAGATGTCGTCCGCGTCGAAGTGCCGGGCCAGCGCCTTGCGGCACATCGCCCCGAGCGGGATCTCCAGATCGCCGCGCCGGTAGGTGTCCGTCACGTAGTGGTACGGACCGGCCACCACACACGTGATGTACGTCGAGATCGGCGCCGTCTCGGCGAACCGCCAGACGCGGCCCTCCCGTCGCCCACCACCACCCGTCTGCGGAAGCGCTTCGCGCCCTTCTTCTCGCGACTGCTCGGCCCCGTTGCTCCACACCGTCCAGCCCTCGGGAGCCGTCACCTCGAACCGGAACGGCGCCTTCAGGTCGGGCTGTTCGAAGGTGGCGAACACCCGCCGCGCGTCGGCCGGCTCGTACTGCGTGTAGAGGTAGACCTCGCCGTCCTCCGGGTCGACGAACCGGTGCAGGCCCTCGCCGGTCCGGCTGTACGCGCACTGCGCGTCCACCACCAGCACGTTCTCGTCGGCGAGCCCGTCCAGCGCGATCCGGGAGCCGTCGAAGACGGCCGCCGGGTCCAGCTGCCGCCCGTTGAGCGTCACCGCGTTCACCGACGGGGCGATCAGATCCACGAACGTCGCCGTTCCGCCCGGCGCCACGCGGCGGAACCTGATCGTCGTCACCGACCGGAACGTGCGCTGCTTCGAGGCGGTCCCGCCGATCGCCGACCGCAGGTCGAGGGCGACCTCGTACCCGTCGACGGTCAGCAGCTCGGCCCGCTCGCGGGCCTCGTCGCGGGAGAGATTCTCACCGGGCACGGGCTACTCCTTCGTGGCTCGTTCGTACAGGGGCGATCCTGCCATGCGGCACTGACGGGCGGCGGGCGGGAATGCCCCCGCGCACCCCCGGCGTTCCCGCCCGAAGGAGCACGATCCGATCAGCACGAGGAGAGAGATGTCCGAGAGCAGGACCACCGCCGACTTCTGGTTCGACCCGCTGTGCCCCTGGGCGTGGCTGACCTCACGCTGGATGCTCGAGGTGGAGAAGGTCCGCCCGGTCGATGTGCGCTGGCATGTGATGAGCCTGGCCGTGCTGAACGAGGACAAGCTGGACGAGGTCCCGGCCGAGTACCGCGAGATGCTGGAGACCCAGGCCTGGGGCCCGGTCCGCGTGGTGATCGCGGCCCAGCAGCTGCACGGCGACGACGTCGTCGGCCCGCTCTACACCGCCCTCGGCACCCGCTTCCACAACAAGGGCGAGGGGCCGACCCCGACCGCGATCCGCGAGGCGCTGGAGGACGTCGGCCTGCCGGTCTCGCTCGCCGAGTACGCCGACAAGGACACCTACGACGCCGAGCTGCGCGCCTCCCACCACGAGGGGATCAGCAAGGTGGGCCAGGAGGTCGGCACCCCGGTCATCGCGGTCCCCGGCCCGGACGGCGAGCAGATCGCCTTCTTCGGCCCGGTCGTCACCCCCGCCCCCAAGGGTGAGGAAGCCGCCAAGCTGTGGGACGGCACGCTCATGGTGGCCTCGATCCCCGGCTTCTACGAGATCAAGCGCACCCGCACGCAGGGCCCCGTCTTCGACTGATCGGCAGCACGAACGGCCCCCCGCGAGTCACGTCCTCGCGGGGGGCCGTTCTTCATCCGCCTGCCCGGTGAAGGTTGAGAAGACGATCACGAGCAGGAGGTTCAGGGCACCCGGTTCACGGGGCGATCAGCGGCGTGCGCTCCTTGGCCCGGGCGTAACGCCTGGCGACGTCCTGCCAGTTGACGACCTGCCACATGGCGTCGATGAAGTCGACCTTCTGGTTCTTGTACTGGAGGTAGAAGGCGTGCTCCCAGGCGTCGAAGACCAGGATCGGCACCGAGCCCTGGCCGACGTTGCCCTGGTGGTCGTAGACCTGCTCCACGATCAGCCGGCCGCTGACCGGCTCGTACGCGAGCACGCCCCAGCCCGAGCCCTGGGTGGTCGCGGCTGCCTTGGACAGCTGGGTCTTGAACTTCGCGAAGGAGCCGAAGGACTCGGCGATGGCGTCCGCGAGCTCGCCGACGCCGTCCGCCGCCAGCGGCTCGCCACCGCCGCCGTTCTTCGTACCCGTCATGTTGTGCCAGTAGATCGAGTGCAGGATGTGGCCGGAGAGGTGGAACGCCAGGTTCTTCTCCAGGCCGTTGATGGCGCCCCACTGCTCCTTGTCGCGCGCCTCCTCCAGCTGTTCGAGGGTGTCGTTGGCGCCCTTGACGTAGGCGGCGTGGTGCTTGTCGTGGTGCAGCTCGATGATCTGCGGGTTGATGACCGGGTCGAGCTCCGCGTAGTCGTACGGAAGTTCAGGAAGTGTGTAGATCGCCATGTCCGAGCCCTCCGACTGCTTGCTGCAACGCCTTGCTGATGCTTATTGCGACTCATGCGCAAGTGCAGGCTAACAGCAGGAAGGCCCGGAAGTTGATCAGCCCTTCGGCCTAGGCCCTACGGCCGGGCCGCACCGCGTCGCGTCACGGGCGATGGCCGCCAGGTCCGGGAAGTCGGTCACCACGGCGTCGACGCCCTGCTCGAAGTGGCGGGCGTACTCCGCGAAGGCGTCCCCGAAACCGTTCGGGTCGCTGCCGCGCCGCAGCTCGGCCGGCAGGTACCGGTTCTCGGCGCGGAAGGTGTAGGCGCCCACCTTCAGGCCCGCCGCGTGCGCGTCCGCGAGCAGCGTCGAGGGCGGCACCAGGGACGACTTGTCGGGCCCGATCCACTGCGCGTACGCCGCGATGGCCCGCAGCCCCGCCGGGGTCGTCATGTCGGCGTACGTCATCTCGTGCCCGTACGGGCCGCCACGGGTGCCGAGCGCCTGCCAGAGCGGGACGCCCAGCCGCTCGTCGGCCATCCGCAGGAGGCTGGACGGCTCGAAGGACTGCACGACGCACTCGCGCGGCCCGAGCCGGTCGCGCCTGATGGCATCGGCGAGGACCGGCTCCAGGGGCAGGCCGATGGAGCGGAAGTACGTCGGGTGCTTGGTCTCGGGGAAGACCGTGACGGTACGGCCGTGGCGCCGGGACAGCCGGCGCGCCAGGGCGACCACCTCGCGGAAGGTCAGCACCCGCTGGCGCCCGTCGAAGACGGTGTTCCGGTCGCGTACGAGGGGCAGGCGCTCCACCGCCCACAGGGTCTTCAGCTCCGCCAGGGTGAAGTCCTCGGTGAACCAGCCGGTGAGGGCCCGCCCGTCGACGGTCTTCGTGGTGCGGCGCCCGGCGAACTCCGGGCGCCGCGCCACATCGGTGGTGCCCGAGATCTCGTTCTCGTGCCGCACCACCAGGTGGTGGTCCCGGGTGGGGACCAGGTCCGGTTCGATCCAGTCGGCGCCGGTCTCGACGGCGAACGCGTAGGAGGCGGCGGTGTGTTCCGGGCGCCAGCCGGCCGCGCCCCGGTGCCCGATCACCAGCGGTCGGGGGGCGGGCGCCGCGTGGGCGGGAGGGGCGGATACGGAGATGGCGGCGGCCGCGCCCGCCGCGAGGAGTACCGAACGACGTCTCATGGGCGGACCGTAGGCGGCCGGGAGGGGCGCGCCCAGGCGACTTCACGCCCCGTGCGGGTGGTTTTCACCTCCCGTACCGCGAAAGGAGCGGGCCCCGGCGCGTGACGCGCCGGGGCCCACCCTTGTCGCTCGCGTCAGGCGGCGGTCTTCCCGGCCGCCAGCTTCTGGCGGAGGATGCCGACGACGGCGAGCACCAGCGTCAGACCGCCCGTGTAGTACAGCTGGAGACGGGTGTCCGCCTCCCGCGCCATGAGCACGAAGACCGCGGTCATGCCGGCCAGCGCCACCCACGTCAGGTACGGGTACAGCCACATCCGCACGACCAGCTTCTCGGGCGCCTCACGCTCCAGCCGGCGGCGCAGCAGCAGCTGCGAGACGGCGATGAAGAACCACACCACCAGGATGATCGCGCCGATCATGTTGAGCAGCCACGCGAAGATGTCGTTGGGCCGCCAGTAGCTGAGCACCACGCACACGAAGCCGAAGACGGACGACGTCAGCACGGCCACGCGCGGCACCCCGCCGGAGATCGTGCCCAGCGCCTTGGGGCCCTGGCCGCGGGCCACCAGCGAGCAGGCCATGCGGGAGGCGCCGTAGATGTTGGCGTTCATCGCCGAGAGCAGGGCGACCAGCACGACCACGTTCATGATCTGGCCGGCGGCCGGGATGCCCAGGAAGTCCAGTGTGGCCACGTACGGGCCCTTGGCGACGACCGACTCGTGCGTCCAGGGCAGCAGCGTGACGACGACGGCCATCGAACCGACGTAGAAGATCGCGATCCGCCACATCGCCGTGCGCACGGCCTTCGCGACCCCCTTGACCGGGTGCTCGGACTCGGCGGCGGCGATGGTGACGGTCTCCAGGCCGCCGTACGCGAAGACGGAGGCGAGCAGCCCGACGATCAGGCCCTCGGTGCCCTGGGGCATGAAGCCGCCGTGGCCGGTGAGGTTGCCCAGGCCGGGGGAGTCGGTGCCGGGCAGGACGCCGGCGATGGCCAGCACGCCGATGCCGAGGAAGAGGACGATCGCGCCGACCTTGAGCGCGGCGAACCAGAACTCGAACTCGCCGAAGTTCTTCACGGCCGCGAGGTTCGTACCGCAGAACATCACCATGAACAGCGCCACCCAGGCCCATTCGGGGGTCCCCGGGAGCCAGCTGCTCATGATCGCGGCGGCGCCCATGCCCTCCAGGCCGACGGCCACGCACATCAGGAACCAGAAGGACCAGCCGGCCGTGAACCCCGCCCACGGGCCGATGGCCCGCTCGGCGTGCACGGAGAACGAACCGGAGGCCGGGTTCGCCGCCGCCATCTCGCCCAGCATGCGCATCACGAGCATGACGAGCGCGCCGGATATCGCGTACGCGAGAATGATCGACGGGCCCGCGGCCGCGATGGCCTTGCCCGAGCCGACGAACAGCCCGGCTCCGATGACGCCGCCGAGGGCGATCATCGACAGGTGGCGCTGTTTGAGTCCGTGCGTAAGCGGCGCGTCGGCGGTCGTCGGCGAGTCGACAGGCGTCGAGTCGCCGGGCGTCGAGTCGACGGGCGCGGTGGTCCGAGACATGGGCGTGCCCTGTTCAGTAGCTGAGACGGGGTGCGGTGCGGCCCAAGAGCCTGGGCGCGGCCCACAGTCTGGGCGGGCGCACCGCTGACAGGGAACAACCGCCCGCTATACGGACACCGTGCTCACACAATGTGAAGAATCGTACACGGAATCATCACACGGAGCGCGCGCGCCACTCCCGTACCCAGGCCACCGCCACAACCGCCCCGGTCGCCGCCCCTGACCACAGCACCTGCGGCCGCGAACCCTCGTCGAGCAGCATCAGCACCAGCACCGCCGCCATCGCCGCCAGCGCGGCCCACGTCAGCCAGGGGAAGCCCCACATCCGCAGGGTCAGCAGCGACGGCGCCTCGCGCTCGATCCGCCGCCGCAGCCGCAACTGCGACACCGCGATCAGGCTCCACACGAACAGCAGCACCGCGCCGACCGCGTTCAGCATGTACAGGAAGACCGACTCGGGCCACTTCAGATTGAGCAGTACGGAGACGAAGCCGAAGGCCACCGACGCCAGCACCGCCCGCCGCGGCACCCCGCCGCCCGACACCGCGAGCAGCCCCTTCGGCGCCTCGCCCCGCTCCGCGAGCGAGAAGACCATCCGGGACGAGCCGTACAGGTTCGCGTTCAGCGCCGACAGCAGCGCCACGAAGATGACGACGTTCATGATCTGACCGGCCGACGGCACACCGATCGCGTCGAGCACGGCCACGTACGGGCTCTGCCCCGGCGCCGGCGCCGTCCACGGCAGCAGCGTCACGATGACCAGCATCGAACCGACGTAGAAGAACAGAATCCGCCACACCGCGCTGCGCACCGCACGGGCGACATTGCGGGCGGGGTCCCGCGACTCGGCGGCGGCGATCGTCACCACCTCAAGACCGCCGAACGCGAAGACGACCGCCAGCACCCCGGAGACCACCCCGTCCCAGCCGTTCGGCAGGAAGCCGCCGTGCCCGGTCAGGTTCGCCATCCCGACCGGATCGGTGTCCGGCAGCCACCCGGCGATCGCGGCCACGCCGAGAGCGAGGAAGAGGACGATCGCCCCCACCTTCAGCCCCGCGAACCAGAACTCGAACTCACCGAAGTTCTTCACGGCCGCCAGGTTGGCGGCCGTGAACACCACCATGAAGATCAGCACCCACGCCCATTGGGCGATCCCCGGCACCCAGCCGTTCGCGATCCGCGCCGCGCCCGTCGCCTCCACCGCCAGCACGACGACCAGCAGGAACCAGTACAGCCAGCCGACGGAGAACCCGGCCCACCGGCCCAGCGCCCGCTCCGCGTGCACGGAGAAGGCGCCCGACGCGGGCATCGCCGCCGACATCTCACCGAGCATCCGCATGATCAGCATCGCGAGCGCGCCCGCGATCAGATACGACAGGACGATCCCCGGCCCCGCGACCGCGATCCCGGCGCCCGAGCCCACGAACAGCCCCGCGCCGATCACCCCGCCCAGCCCGAGCATCGTCAGGTGCCGCTGCTTCAGCCCGTGCGACAGGGGCTCGGGCTCCGGCGCGAGTGGCGGGGGAGTGGCCGTGGGAGGGGCGTCGTGCATGGCGCTCGTACTCTCAGGTGTTTGGAAGGACCCCACAGTCTCTCCGCAGACCGGCCCCCGGCGCAAAAGGGACCCTCCACACGGACTGCCCAGTGACGCGTATCACGCCCGCCAGGGCATATGGCGGGGGCTTTGTGCGAACCCCACCAACGGGCCGTCAGCCGCTTTGTGGTCGGCGGACGGTGATCGGTCGTTCACTCGTGGGCTACGGTCAGCCTGTTCGAACTGCCCTCACCCCCGCCGGAGTCCCGATGAGCACCGCCGCCGCCCCCGCCCGTACCGGAGTGGTCCTGGCCGACCTCCTGCCATCCAGCCGTGTGCGCGACATCGCGCTCGTCGCCGGCGGCGCCGCGCTCACCGGCATCGCCGCCCAGATCGCGGTGCCGATCCCCGGCTCGCCCGTCCCGGTCTCCGGCCAGACCTTCGCGGCCCTGCTCGTCGGCACGGCCCTCGGCGCCCGCCGCGGCTTCCTGTCCCTCGCCCTGTACGCGGTGGCGGGCGTGGCCGGCATGCCCTGGTTCGCCCAGGGCTCCTCCGGGTACGCGATGCCGTCCTTCGGCTACATCCTCGGCATGCTGCTCGCCGCGACCGTCGTCGGTGCCCTCGCGCGGCGCGGCGCCGACCGCTCCGTCGCGCGCATGGCGGGCACCATGGCGCTCGGTTCGCTGATCATCTACGCGGTCGGCGTGCCGTACCTGGCCCTGGCGACCGGCATGACGCTGCCGCAGGCGGTGGCCGCGGGGCTGACGCCGTTCCTGATCGGTGACGCCCTGAAGGCGGCGCTGGCGATGGGCGCGCTGCCCACCGCCTGGAAGCTCATCGGCCGGAAGGGCTGACGGCCGACGCCCTTCGGCGCGTACACGTCGTCGCGTACACGCGAAAGGCTCTCCGTTCCCGGTCATCCCCGGGTACGGAGAGCCTTTCGGCGTGTGGGCAGCGGGTGCCGGTTACTTGACGGGTGCGGCCAGGCTCTTCTTGCGCAGGCTGTCACGGACCACGGCGATGGCCACGACCACCGCCGCCACCAGCAGCGACAGCACCACCTGCTGGCGTACGTCCCCGCCCTTGTAGACCATGTACGCGAGCACGAACGTGATCATGCCGATGGTGGCCCACGTCAGGTACGGGAAGAGCCACATCCGCACGACGAGCTTCTCCGGCGTCTCGCGCAGGATGATCCCGCGCATCCGCAGCTGCGTGCAGCAGATGACCAGCCACACGAACAGGGCGACCGCGCCGGAGGAGTTCAGCAGGAACTCGAAGACGGTGTCGGGCCACTCGTAGTTGAAGAAGACGGCCAGGAAGCCGAAGAGCACCGACGCCAGGATCGCCGTCCTCGGCACACCCCGCTCGTTCGTCCGCGCGAACGACTTCGGCGCGTCACCGCGCTGCCCGAGCGAGAAGGCCATCCGCGAGGCGGTGTAGAGGCCCGAGTTGAGGCACGACAGCACGGCGGTCAGCACGATGACCTCCATGACCGTCCCCGCGTTGGGGATGCCGATGGAGTTCAGGGCCGCGACGTACGAGCCGTCCTCGGTGATCGCCTTGTCGTTCCAGGGCAGCAGCGTGATGACGACGAAGATGGAACCGAGGTAGAACACCGCGATCCGCCAGATCACGCTGTTCGTCGCCTTGGTGACGGCCCGCTGCGGATCCTCGGACTCACCCGCGGCCAGCGTCACGATCTCGCTGCCCATGAACGAGAACACGACCATCAGCACACCGGTGAGGATTGCCCCGGCGCCCATCGGGAAGAACCCGCCGCTGTCCGTCAGATGCGCGAACCCGGCGCCCGGATTGTCCGAACCGGGCAGGAAGCCGAACACGGCGAGCAGACCTACGACCACGAACGCGGCGATCGCCACGACCTTGATCCCGGCGAACCAGAACTCGAACTCGCCGTACGACGACACCGACGCCAGGTTCGTCGCCGTCAGCACGACCATCACGAGCAGGGCCCACGCCCACTGCGGGACGGCCGGTATCCAGTGCTCCAGGATCTCGGCCCCGGCGGTCGCCTCGACCGCCAGCACGACGACCCAGAAGAACCAGTAGAGCCAGCCGATCGAGAAGCCGGCCCAGCGGCCGAGCGCCTGGTCCGCGTACGTGGAGAACGAACCGGACGTCGGCCGGGCCGCGGCCATCTCGCCGAGCATCCGCATCACGAACACGACCAGCACGCCCACGAGCGCGTACGACAGCAAAATGGCTGGGCCGGCGGCGGCGATACCGGCACCGGAGCCGACGAACAGGCCGGCGCCGATCACTCCGCCGATGGCGATCATGGAAAGGTGGCGGTTCTTCAGCCCGGCCTTGAGGCCGCCGTCCGAGGGCTGCGAAATACCGGGTTCTCCGGTCTCTTCGCCTTCCTTCGGCAGGGTCGACTGCGTAGTCATGGACGAATCCTTACGTCTGTAGGGCACTCGGGTTACGAGCCCGTGCATTGAAACCCGAGACGTGGAGAGGCCGGAAGACCCTATTTCGGATCGTGATACGCGGGGCGATGGTGCCGACCCGCTGACCGCTACCCGGCGGGTCGCATGCCACACTCGGACCCATGCGCGTGTACCTCGGCTCCGACCATGCCGGCTTCGAACTCAAGAACCACCTCGTCGAGTGGCTCAAGGCCCATGGCCACGAGCCCGTGGACTGCGGTCCCCACATCTACGACGCCCAGGACGACTACCCGCCGTTCTGCCTCCGCGCCGCGGAGAAGACGGCGGCGGACGCCGGCAGCCTCGGCATCGTCATCGGCGGCTCCGGCAACGGCGAGCAGATCGCCGCGAACAAGGTGAAGGGCGTCCGTGCGGCGCTGGCCTGGAGCGAGCAGACCGCGGCGCTCGGCCGTGAGCACAATGACGCCAACGTCATCGCGATCGGTGGGCGGATGCACTCCCTGGAGGAGTCCACCAAGTTCGTCGAGATCTTCCTCAACACCCCTTACTCCGGTGAGGAACGTCACACGCGGCGCATCGAGATGCTGACGGCGTACGAGACGACCGGCGAGCTCCCCCCGATCCCCCCGCACCACCCCCAGCAGGACTGACCCCTCCGGTTGGGCGGGGCCCCGCCGGGCCCGCGGGCCGGGCGGTCTGCGTCGGTGGGTGGGGGGCGAAGCCCGTACGTGGCGCGGCCCCTTCCGGGCGTGCGGGACGGGAGGTGTGCGCCGGTGGGTGCGCGGCCCCCTCCGGGCCTGCGCCCCGGGCGGCGCGGCCGGTGGGGGTGGGGCGGGGCCCCTCCGGGCTCGTCTCCTCGGGGCCGGCGGCCTTGGGTCTCCTGGTGAGGAGCCCCTGCCTCGCCGCCATCCCCTGCGGGGACGACCCTGCACGGCCCCACCCCGGCCGTCCGCCGGGTGCGGGACTTTTGCCTGTACGGCCCCGCCCTGCGCCGTCGGTCGGGTGCGGCCCGTGGTCATGCCGGTCTCCTGCCTGTACGGCCCCGTCTTGTGCGGTCTGCCGGGGGTGGGCCGGGTGTCGCGGCGTGGAGCTGCCGCGTTTGGGGTGTGGGGGCGTCAGCCCCCGAGACGTCAGGGGGTCCGGGGGCGTCAGCCCCCGGGTTCGGGAAGGGGCGGGGTGGGGAGACGAACCCGCCCCCGGAAGGAGAGCCAGCCGTGCCCGAAGGGCATACGATTCACCGCCTCGCCGAGGACCACCTCGCCCGCTTCGGCGGCCGCGCGCTGCGCGTCAGCAGCCCGCAGGGCACGTTCTCCGACAGCGCCGCCCTGCTCGACGGGCAGGTGCTCGACGCGGTCGACGCGCACGGCAAGCACCTGTTCCTCGGTTTCGGGGACACCGGCTGGGTCCACATCCACCTCGGGCTCTTCGGCAAGCTCGGCTTCGGTACGGCTCCGGCGCCGCCGCCGGCGCAGACCGTACGGCTGCGCCTGCTCGGCGGTGAGCACTACGCCGACCTGCGCGGGCCCACCGCCTGCGCCCTGATCACCGAGCCGGAGAAGCGGGCGATACACCAGCGGCTCGGGCCCGATCCGCTGCGGGACGGGGACGACCCCGACAGGGCGTGGCGGCGGATCTCGCGGTCGCGCACCAGCATCGCCGCCCTGCTGATGGACCAGAAGGTCATCGCGGGCGTCGGCAACGTCTACCGCGCCGAGGTGCTTTTCCGGCACGGCATCGATCCGTACCGGGCGGGGAAGGACCTCACCGAGGCGGAGTGGGCCGCGATGTGGGCCGACCTCGTGGCGCTCATGCGTGAAGGGGTACGCCACAACCGCATCGACACCGTCCGCCCCGAGCACACCCCGGAGGCGATGGGCCGCCCGCCGCGCGTGGACGACCACGGCGGAGAGGTGTACGTCTACCGCAGGGCGACCATGCCCTGCCACATCTGTGGCGGCGAGATCCGCACCGCCGGTCTCGCCGCCCGCAACCTCTTCTGGTGCCCCGGCTGTCAGAAGCCGTGAGGCAGCCACGGCGCCACCGGGGAGCCGAAGGCCACCGAGGCTTCGGCCAGGGCGCCCTGCCGCAGTTCACGGACGCGCCCGGCGGCGGCGAGGGACGCCAGGGACACGCCGCCCAGGTACGCCGCGCCCAACTCCCGTACCGACAGCGCCAGGTCGGCCGGCTCGTCCGTACGCGAGCACTGGGCGCCCTTCTGGTCGCCGGCCAGCCGCCAACGCCCCGCGTTCCAGGGGCAGAACGCGTCCTCCACGTCCAGCACCACGTCCAGCGGCGTCTGGTACGTGCGCGCCTCCAGCGCCGCGCCCAGGTCGACCAGCCGTACGTACAGCCCGTCCTGCACGCGCGTCCGGCAGCGCCGGATGTCGGAGACCAGGTGCTGCCAGGCGTCGTCCACCGGGCGGTTCACCACCTGGATCACCGACATCAGGTCCAGGCCGCACAGGAACCGCCACAGTGCCGCGTACGACGCCGGGTCCAGGGCCCCGAGGCCGCGCAGCAGCACCGTGCCGCGCGGGACCTGGCTGTCCCACTGGGGCTTGGTGCTGTAGAGGGCGTAACCCGTGACCTCGCCGTCCCGTTCGGCCAGCACGCACTGCAGCGGCGACGCGCCATCCCGCTCGGCCGGAGGGTCCAGCAGGGGGAGCCGTTCCCAGCCCGGCATCCGGGCGAGCATCCCCGGCCGCTCGGGCACCAGCCGCGCGTACACCGCCTCGCACACGGCGCTCACGTCGGCGGGCGCGGCGAGCCGTAGCGCTACGTCATCCGTACCGGGCGGGACGGACAGCCGCACCCGATCGGTGTCGATCTCCGCGCGCAACTGCCGCGTCGCGGCGCCGTAACCGAACCGCCCGTAAATGTCCGGCTCCGACGCCGTCAGCACGGCCAGCGGCTCACCCCACGCGCGTACGTCATCGAGCTGGCGCCGCATCATCGAGGTCAGCACGCCCCGCCTGCGGTGCGTCGGCGCCACGCTCACCATCGTCACCCCCGCCGCGGGCACCAGCGCGCCGCCCGGCACGGACAGCCGGAAGGTGAACGCGCCCGCCGTACCGACGCACCTGTCGCCGTCCCAGACGCCCAGCGAGCGCTCGTACTCGGTCAGCGCCTCCCACAGGGCACGCTCCTCCGGGGCCTCGGGGACGCCCCCGAAGGCGAGCTCCAACTGCCCATACCAGCGGTCCCATTCGTCGGGCCGGAGCACTCGTAAATCTGTCGTCATATGCCATGCGTATCAGGCGCTTCCCACCGTGGCGACTCAATTTCGAACGCAATGTCACAGGGCCCCCCTGCACGGGACGCCACCGGGTGGATAGGGTCCAGGCCAATGGCCCGTAGTGAACGAGTGGACGCGTACCTGGCCCGGCTGCGGAGATCGGCGCGCCGGGTCAAGGTTGTGCTGCGCAAATCCGCGGTCGACTACTTCCGCGGCGACGGCTCCGACTGGATCGCCCTCGGGGGCCTGCTGCTCACCGTCCCGGCGATCACCCTGCTCACAATCGCCAACCCCGTGTGGGTCGCCCCCGCCGCGCTCGTCCTGCCGATCGTGGCGGGCGGCCTGCTGCTGCGCCCGGCGAGCCTGCTGGGCCTGTACGCGGCGGCCGCGGCCGCGCTGATCGTCGAGTCGGCCGTGCTCGGCCCGTACACCGAGGGCGCGGCCCGGGTCACGCCGGGCACGGTCCTGGTGGTGGCCGCCTGCGGGCTGTTCGGCCTGCTGATCGCCCAGTTCCGGGCCCGGGTCGGCGTGCCGTGGCGGCGCGGCGGCACCATGCTGTTCGACCTGCGCGAGCGCATCCGGGTGCAGAGCGCGCTGCCGCCGCTGCCCAAGGGCTGGCACCGGGAGATGGCGCTGCGCCCGGCGGGCGGCCAGTCCTTCTCGGGCGACTTCGTCGTCGCGGCCCGCACGCAGGGCGGCCGCACCCTGGAGGTCGTCCTCACCGATGTGTCCGGCAAGGGCATGGACGCGGGCTCACGGGCCCTGCTGCTGTCGGGTGCCTTCGGCGGGCTGCTCGGCTCGCTGCCGCCGCACGGCTTCCTCCCGGCCGCCAACGGCTATCTGCTGCGCCAGGACTGGGACGAGGGCTTCGCGACCTCCATCCACCTGGTGCTCGACCTGGACTCGGGCGACTACGAGCTGCTGTCGGCGGGCCACCTGCCGGCGCTCCAGCTGCACGCGGGCACCGGCCGGTGGGAGGAGAAGGCCGGCGAGGGCCCCTTGCTCGGCGTGTACGACCGTGCCGAGTTCCACCCGGTCAAGGGCTCGCTGCGGCCCGGCGACGTCCTGATGCTCTTCACCGACGGCCTGGTCGAGGCCGCCGACCGCGACATCGCGGAGGGCATCGACCGGCTCACCGGCGAGGCGGACCGCTATGTGGCCTCCGGCTTCGAGGGCGCGGCCTGGCACCTGATCGAGGCGTGCGCGAAAGACGTCAACGACGACCGCGCCCTGCTGCTGATCACCCGCGACGCGTAGGGGCCGCCTCGCATGTTCAGCGCCGGGGGAGCCGCGGTGCGTCGCGGCGGAACGCCCACTCCATGCTCGGCTCGGTCACCCACCGCAGCGCCCTGCGCACCGGCGGGGTGCACATCGCGGTCACCGCGGCGGTCGCGACCACCGTGACGACGAGCCGCCCGAGGGGGGTCGCGAGGTCGTACGCCGGGACGAGCGCCCAGTAGTCCATGGCCTTCACCAGGAACCCGTGCAGCAGGTAGCCGCAGATGGTGCCCGCCCCCAGGACGGTGAACCAGGTCCGGCGGCGCGGCACCCAGGCGAGGAAGGCCGCGGTCAGCACGCAGGCGCAGCCGAAGAGGACGACCGTCATCACCGGCCCCGTCCACCAGGGCGCGTCCAGCTCCTCCGCGCTGGTGCTGCGGTAGAACCAGCTCATCCGGATGTCCGGCGCGATCCAGTACGTGAACACCAGGGCGCCCAGGGCGACGGGCAGGGCCAGCAGCCGCACCTCCCGGCGCCGTACCAGCGCGAAGTGCTCGGGCCTGAGCGACAGGCCCAGCACGAAGAACGGCAGGAACTGCAGCACCCGCTGGAGGTCCAGGTCCTGGCTGATGCCCGGGGTGAGCGAGGCGAGCGCGGCGATGACCAGCGCCACCGGCAGCGGGTGGCGGACGGTGCGCAGCAGGGGCGTGGCCAGCCGCCAGATGAACAGCGCGACCAGGAACCAGGTGAGGTAGATCGGGTCGGTCAGGCTGATGGCCTGGTCGGGGGTGCCGCCGGCCCAGCGCCGGTAGAGCGAGTACGCCACCTCGAAGACCACGTACGGCACCAGGAGCCCGGTGACCAGGCGCTTGAGCTGGTCGGGCCGCCCGGTGAAGCTCCGCGAGAAGTAACCGGAGATCACGATGAACGCCGGCATGTGGAAGGTGTAGACGAACATGTAGAGCGCTCTGGTCGCGCGACTGCCGTCCATGACCGGTTCCCACGCGTGCGCCACGGCGACCAGCACGATCGCCAGGTACTTGGCGTTGTCGAAGAACGCGTCCCGCCCCTTCCCGGCGGGCGCGGCATCCCCGCTGCCGGGTCTGTGCACAGCCCGGTCACGGGTGTCCGCGACGGCGGTCGCGCGCGCCCTGGCCGGCGGGATCGTGGCCTGCTGATTTCCCTGCGGAGCCTGGAACATCTGAGGCACCCTAGTAGCGCCTCCGGTATTTCGTAAAACCCGGCGAGGCGCCCTTCCATTCGTATCTGACACCACCCCCAACCGCCCGCTATGCCCCGATTAATCCCCCTTGAATGGGGCATTTCGTTACGCCGTCCCCCATGCGGAATTACCCTTCGGTCACCCTGCGAATTTCCTGTGACCAATCTGTGTGCAGCGGGAAACGATCACATTGAATTCGCGGTCTGCTTTTCAGTGCGGGAGCGTGACCGGGCCGGTCCCGGGCGGGCCGGCGGCGGACGGCCGCTGTGATCCGTACGTGAACGATGTGTCAGCAGGCAGCTTTCGGGGGGATGTTGGTGGCACGATGGACCGAACGGGGGTGCGCCGGGCTGTGTACCCCCGGGGCCGGCAAGGCGGACCGACCGAGGGTGTGTGATCAGTTGTGGCCATTTCACTGTCCGTGGTGCTGCTGTTGGCGATCATCCTCGTGGTGTTGATCCGCGGCGGCTCGCTCAAAGCGGGACCCGCGATCGTCGCCGTGCTCTTCGGCTTCTTCCTCGCCTCGTCCGGCATGGCGCCGTCGATACGGCGCTTCCTCGACTCGATAGCGGCGACGATCAACCAGATCAGTTTCTGAGTGCCGCCGGAAAACGCGGCGCGGCCCGGGGAGAGGAACCTCTCGCCGGGCTGCGGCCGGATGGAGCGGGCGACGGGAATCGAACCCGCGTAGCTAGTTTGGAAGACGTCGTATGCGGATGCCTGCTGAGCTGGGAAGTCTCTGACGTGCAGGGGAGCTGCCGACTGACCGCTCTTCCCCGTGGTTCCCCGTTCCCCTCCGGCTGATCGGGCACGCAAGGGGCACGTGGCTAGCTCATGGCCAGAGAACCCGGTGAGTGGGGGCAAGGCTAGTCTCCTCGGATGGACGAGTCCCCTTGCTTCTGCCTGCTCTGTGCCCCGACCGAATGGGGCGGCCCCGTGTCGGAGGAACGCGATCGTCACATCGCGAAGAACGTCGCGGACTACGGTTGGCACGTCATGGGCGTGGCTGGCGGTGATGCCCCTGGCGACTGGGGCTACTCAATCGGTCTCTGGCACACACTGCGCAGTCCAGAGGTCAGCGTGTTCGGCCTGCCCTCGCAGACCGCGATGAACGTGGCGAACGCCGCTGGGGCAGCGATCCGGGACGGGAACCCACTCGAGCCCGACCAGCGCCGGGGGGACGTCCTCAATGGCTACGACGTGGCGGTCCGGCCCGTGCATCCCAGCTGGTACCACGACTTCTTCGGCGCGGGCATCGACTTCTACCAGACCCCGCCCCTGCCGATCACTCAGCTGTTCTGGCCGGACAAGGACGGGCGGTTCCCCTGGGACGAGGGAGTGAACGAGCACTGCCGTGTGAGCCAACCACTGCTCTGGGTGCCCAAGGACGAGACCACCGGCCCTTGGGCGGAGATCAGCTGAGGTCGGTGGAGCGGCTTTGGGCGGGAGCTGCCATGGGGCGAGAGATCATGGCCCCGTAAGCTTCCGGCGCGTCGGGCAGTCTGTTGACCTGCCCGTTAAAGCACGACGTTCGATGCGAACGGGCACGCAGCGGGCACGCAGGACTGAACGAAGATCCGAAACGCATCAGGGCCAGGCTGGAGGATTAACCTCTGACCTGGCCCTGAGCCATGTGGAGCGGGCGACGGGAATCGAACCCGCGTAGCTAGTTTGGAAGACTAGGGCTCTACCATTGAGCTACGCCCGCAAGCAGTGCACCGCAGGTCACGTGGGCCGCGGGCACGAAGAGCATCGTAGCGGGTCCGGGCCGGTCGCCGCACGCCCCCAAAACGTCCCGACGTACCGCCCGCGGCCATGTACCCTACGTGTCGCACCGACGGGGTGTGGCGCAGCTTGGTAGCGCGTCCGCTTTGGGAGCGGAAGGCCGTGGGTTCAAATCCCGCCACCCCGACCACGCCACGAGCGCCGGACCGCGCGCGCAACCAAGATCACATTGTGGGCCTCATCCCGCTTGCGGTTACTATGCAAGCTGCGTGCCCGTGTGTCTCTCTGACCGGGCCGAATCCGCCGGAAGCCGCTGACCAAGCGGGCTCCGGCAGAATCCAAGAATCAGCCACCAAGGAGACCGAACCGTGAAGAGCGCCGTGGAGACCCTGAACCCGACCCGGGTTCGGCTCACTGTCGAGGTGCCCTTCGAGGAGCTCAAGGACAGCCTCGACGCGGCGTACAAGAAGATCAACCAGCAGGTCACGGTGAAGGGCTTCCGCAAGGGCAAGATCCCCGCGCGCGTCATCGACCAGCGGTTCGGCCGTGGTGCGGTGCTGGAGGAGGCCGTCAACGACGCCCTCCCGAAGTTCTACACCGAGGCGGTCAACGAGGCCGAGGTGAACCCGCTGGGCCAGCCCGAGGTCGACATCACCGAGCTGAAGGACGGCGAGCTGCTGGCCTTCACCGCCGAGGTCGACATCCGGCCGACCATCGAGATCCCGGACTACTCCGGCATCGAGGTCACGGTCGACACCGTCGAGGTCACCGACGAGGACGTCGAGAAGTCCGTGGAGCAGCTGCGCGACCGCTTCGCCTCCACCAACCCGGTCGAGCGCCCCGCCGCCGAGGGTGACGTCGTGACGATCGACCTGGAGGCCAAGGTCGACGGCGAGGTCCTGCCGGACGGCGTCGCGAACGGCGTGCAGTACACGATCGGCTCCGGTGAGCTCCTCGACGGCATCGACGAGGCCGTCACCGGCCTGGAGGCCGGCGGCGAGGCCACCTTCACCTCCACCCTCAAGGGCGGCTCCGCCGAGGGCAAGGAGGCCGAGGTCACCGTCAAGGTCACCCAGGTCGCGGCCCGTGAGCTCCCCGAGCTCGACGACGACTTCGCCCAGATGGCGTCCGAGTTCGACACCCTCGAGGAGCTGAAGGCCGACAGCCGCAAGCGCCTGGAGAACATGAAGCGCTACGACCAGGCCACCCAGGCCCAGGAGCGCGTCCTGGACGAGCTGCTGAAGATCGCCGAGGTGCCGATCCCCGAGAAGCTCCTCGAGGACGAGGTCAACACCCGCAAGCACAACCTGGTCAACCACCAGCTCGGTCAGATGGGTCTGACCCTCGAGAAGTACCTGGAGCTCCAGGGCAAGACGCTCGAGGAGTTCGAGGCCGAGACCAGGGAGCAGGCGGTCAAGGGCATCAAGACCCAGTTCATCCTGGACGAGCTGGTCAACAAGGAGAAGCTCAACGTCAACCAGGAGGAGCTCACCGAGCACCTCATGCGGCGTGCGGCCTCCTCCGGCATGAGCCCCGACCAGTTCGCCAAGGCCGTCGTCGAGGGCGGCCAGGTGCCGATGCTCGTCGGTGAGGTCGCCCGCGGCAAGGCCCTCGCGGTGGTCGTCGAGGCCGCCAAGGTCGTCGACACCAACGGCGAGGACGTCGACCTGAGCGACGACGAGGACGAGACCGCCGAGACGGTCGAGGCCTCCGCCGAGGACGCCCCGGCGGCCGAGGAGCGGTCCGAGGACAAGCCCGAGGCCTAAGCCCCGGCAGGAGCCTTCAGACGGGCCCGGTCCGCACTGCGCGTGCGGTCGGGCCCGTCTCCGTACGGGGTGCGGACGGGCCCCCGGCGGACCCAACTACCTTGCGCTCCCAGCGAACAGTTCGGGAACCGGGATGGCGCCCGCCGACCAGCGCGTTAGGGTCCATGAATACGAGGGCAGGGGAGTACCCGCCCCCAGTACGTACGACGCTGAGACGGCCGGAGCCGTCAGAGACGAGCAGGTGGATACGTGACGAATCTGATGCCTTACGCCGCGGGTGAGCCGTCCATCGGTGGTGGCCTCGGCGACCATGTCTACAACCGGCTGCTCGGCGAGCGCATCATCTTCCTCGGCCAGCAGGTCGACGACGAGATCGCCAACAAGATCACTTCGCAGATGCTGCTCCTTGCCGCCGACCCGGACAAGGACATTTATCTGTACATCAACAGCCCCGGTGGCTCGGTGACGGCCGGCATGGCCATCTACGACACCATGCAGTACATCCCCAATGACGTCGTCACCATCGGTATGGGCATGGCGGCCTCCATGGGCCAGTTCCTGCTGACCGGCGGCAGCACCGGCAAGCGCTTCGCACTGCCGAACACCGACATCCTGATGCACCAGGGCTCCGCCGGCATCGGCGGCACCGCCTCGGACATCAAGATCCAGGCCGAGTACCTTCTCCGTACGAAGAGGCGCATGGCCGAGATCACCGCGCGCCACTCCGGTCAGACCGTGGAGACGATCATCCGCGACGGCGACCGTGACCGCTGGTTCACCGCGGAAGAGGCCAAGGAGTACGGCCTGATCGACGACATCATGTCTGCCGCCGCGGGCGTTCCGGGCGGTGGCGGCACCGGCGCCTGAGCCGGTACCGCCCCAGCCCCCAGCCCCGCTGAACGCCACCAGGATGGTGAACACCCCATGAGCAACTTCTCCGCGAGCGGCCTCTACACCGGCCCGCAGGTGGACAACCGGTACGTCGTCCCGCGCTTCGTCGAGCGCACCTCCCAGGGCGTGCGCGAGTACGACCCGTACGCGAAGCTCTTCGAAGAGCGCGTGATCTTCCTGGGCGTGCAGATCGACGACGCGTCCGCCAACGACGTCATGGCGCAGCTGCTGTGCCTGGAGTCGATGGACCCGGACCGTGACATCTCGATCTACATCAACAGCCCCGGTGGCTCCTTCACCGCGCTGACCGCCATCTACGACACGATGCAGTTCGTGAAGCCGGACATCCAGACCGTGTGCATGGGCCAGGCGGCCTCGGCCGCGGCGGTCCTGCTCGCCGCCGGCACCCCCGGCAAGCGGATGGCCCTGCCCAACGCCCGCGTGCTGATCCACCAGCCGTCCGGCGGCACCGGCCGCGAGCAGCTCTCCGACCTGGAGATCGCGGCCAACGAGATCCTGCGTATGCGTACGCAGCTGGAGGAGATGCTGGCCAAGCACTCCACCCAGCCGATCGAGAAGATCCGCGACGACATCGAGCGCGACAAGATCCTCACGGCCGAGGACGCCCTCGCGTACGGCCTGGTGGACCAGATCGTGTCCACCCGCAAGAGCACCGCCGCGGCGGCAGCCTGACGCCCTACCTTCCCTTGGCACGGTGTGAACCGTGCCAAGGGGGGCCCGAATCGGGGGCCCGGCAAGGTACCGTCGAATATGAGGCACCAGGAGCCGGCTGAACCAAGCCGCTCCCAGGCGAAGGGGAAGCACCTCGTGGCACGCATCGGTGATGGCGGCGACCTGCTCAAGTGCTCGTTCTGCGGAAAGAGCCAGAAGCAGGTGAAGAAGCTCATCGCAGGCCCCGGTGTCTACATCTGCGACGAGTGCATCGACCTCTGCAACGAGATCATCGAGGAAGAGCTCGCCGAGACCTCCGAGGTGCGGTGGGAGGAACTTCCCAAGCCGCGCGAGATCTACGAGTTCCTCGAGGGGTACGTCGTCGGGCAGGAGCCCGCGAAGAAGGCCCTGTCGGTCGCGGTGTACAACCACTACAAGCGCGTACAGGCCGGCGAGAACGGCGGCGCGCAGGGCCGGGACGACGCGATCGAACTCGCCAAGTCCAACATCCTGTTGCTGGGCCCCACCGGCTCCGGCAAGACGCTCCTGGCCCAGACCCTCGCCCGTATGCTCAACGTCCCGTTCGCCATCGCCGACGCGACGGCGCTGACAGAGGCGGGATATGTCGGCGAGGACGTCGAGAACATCCTGCTGAAGCTCATCCAGGCCGCCGACTACGACGTCAAGAAGGCCGAGACGGGCATCATCTACATCGACGAGATCGACAAGGTCGCCCGCAAGAGCGAGAACCCGTCCATCACACGCGATGTGTCGGGTGAGGGCGTCCAGCAGGCCCTGCTCAAAATCCTGGAGGGCACGACGGCTTCGGTGCCCCCGCAGGGCGGCCGCAAGCACCCGCACCAGGAGTTCATCCAGATCGACACGACGAACGTCCTGTTCATCGTGGGCGGTGCCTTCGCCGGCCTGGAGAAGATCATCGAGTCACGGGCGGGCGCGAAGGGCATCGGCTTCGGCGCGACGATCCGCTCCAAGCGCGAGATCGAGGCGAGCGACCAGTTCCAGGAGGTCATGCCGGAGGACCTGGTCAAGTTCGGCATGATCCCCGAATTCATCGGCCGTCTGCCGGTCATCACCTCCGTGCACAACCTGGACCGCGAGGCGCTGCTGAAGATCCTCGTCGAGCCGCGCAACGCGCTGGTCAAGCAGTACCAGCGCCTCTTCGAACTCGACGGCGTGGAACTGGACTTCGACCGCCCGGCCCTGGAGGCCATCGCCGACCAGGCCATCCTGCGCGGCACGGGCGCGCGCGGCCTGCGCGCCATCATGGAAGAGGTCCTGATGTCCGTGATGTACGAGGTCCCGTCCCGCAAGGACGTGGCCCGCGTGGTCATCACGGAGGACGTCGTCCACAACAACGTCAACCCGACGCTGGTTCCCAGGGTCGTCAAGGACCCGGGCCGCCACGAGAAGTCGGCCTGACAGCCACCAGAACGCGAAGGGCGCCCGCTGGTTCACCGAACCGGCGGGCGCCCTTCCGCGTGCTTCGTCACACCTTGACGCGGACTTCCTTGCGGAGCTTGGCGGCCGTCTCCGCGGCTGCCGCCGGGTCGCCGCCCTTGCCGGTGAGGGCGCCCGCCATGTCGATCGGCATGACGACTCCCACAGTGCTGTGGTCGCCCCAGACGCACACGGTGAGCGTCACGTCCTTGGGGCCCTCGCCGGCCGAGGCGCCTGTATCGCCCTTGAGCTGCTGGCACTTCAGGACGGCGTTCTCCAGACCCGCCGGCTCGTAGGTCTGCGGGCTGCCGACGAGCTTCCCCTCGGCGTCCGGCTCCTTCTCGCTCTCCGACTTGATGTGCGCGAAGAAGGCGTCCACCACCTTCTCCGGGTCCTCGATATCCCCGTAGACGCCACCGAACTGCAGCATCTTGGACGCGAAGGGGTTGCTCTCGTCGCCGGACTGGTAGGCCGCCTCGACCTCCTTGGCGTTCTTCACCCCCCACTTCTCGGCGTCCTTGAAGTCGTCATCGGACGACGAACCGCTCTCGCCACCCGCGTTCTTCTTGTACTCCCCGAGCACCGTCTCCGGCGTCACCAGCTTGTGCGGGCCGTCGTCCGCGATGGCGCTGCCGCCGCCCCCGAACACGAAGTACGCGCCCACGCCGATCGCCGCCACCACCGCGACCGCGCCGAGGATGAGGGCCGTCTTCTTGCCGCCGCCCGAGGCCGGCGGGGGCGGCGGCGGGTAGGCGCCGGGGCCCGCGCCGTAGGGGGGCTGCTGCGGGGGCTGGCCGTAGGGGCCGGGCTGCTGCGGGTGGCCGTAGCCCTGCTGCGGCACGCCCGGCGGGGGGGGGCTGCTGGGGGTAGCCATAGCCGGGCTGGGGCGCCTGCGGCTGCTGGCCGTAGGGGCCCGGCTGGCCGTACGGCCCGGGCTGCTGGGGCTGTCCGCCGTACGGGCCCGGCTGGTTGTGACTCATTAAGGGGTCCCCTCCGAATGCTTATGCGTTCCTGACATCCTGGCCGAGACCCCGGTCTCGCGGGACGGCGGGGGTCACACCGTTACGGAAGATTCCCGTTTCAGTACGGCCCTGTGACACCTCTAAACTGGGCCCGTGACCGAGAACACTCAGCAGCAGCCAGCATCCGTCCCCGAACTGCCGACCCAGTACGCGCCGGCCGAGGTAGAGGGGAAGCTGTACGAGCGCTGGGTAGAGCGCGGTTACTTCACGGCCGACGCGAAGAGCGAGAAGCCCCCGTACACCATCGTCATCCCGCCGCCGAACGTCACCGGCAGCCTCCACCTGGGCCACGCCTTCCAGCACACGCTCATGGACGCCCTCACCCGCCGCAAGCGGATGCAGGGATACGAGGCGCTGTGGCTGCCCGGCATGGACCACGCCGGCATCGCCACCCAGAACAAGGTCGAGCAGCAGCTCGCCGAGGAGGGCAAGTCCCGCCACGACCTGGGGCGCGAGGAGTTCGTCGAGCGCGTGTGGCAGTGGAAGGAGGAGTACGGCGGCAAGATCCTCGGCCAGATGCGCCGCCTCGGCGACGGGGTCGACTGGTCGCGCGAGCGGTTCACCATGGACGAGGGCCTGTCCAAGGCCGTCCAGACCATCTTCAAGCGGCTGTACGACGACGAGCTGATCTACCGCGCCGAGCGCATCATCAACTGGTGCCCGCGCTGCCTGACCGCCATCTCGGACATCGAGGTGGAGTACCAGGAGGACGACGGCGAGCTCGTCTCCATCCGGTACGGCGAGGGCGACGAGACGCTCGTCGTCGCGACCACCCGCGCCGAGACGATGCTCGGTGACACCGCGGTCGCCGTCCACCCGGACGACGAGCGGTACCAGCACCTCGTCGGCAAGCGCATCAAGCTGCCCCTGACCGACCGCACCATCCCGGTCGTCGCCGACACGCACGTCGACCCCGAGTTCGGCACCGGCGCCGTCAAGGTGACCCCCGCGCACGACCCCAACGACTTCGCGATCGGCCAGCGCCACGGCCTGGAGTCCATGACGATCATGGATGAGCGCGGGGTCATCACCGTCCACGGCCCCTTCCAGGGCCTGGACCGGTTCGAGGCGCGCAGCACGGTCGTCGGCGCACTGCGCTCGCAGGGCCGGATCGTCGCCGAGAAGCGTCCGTACCTCCACTCCGTCGGGCACTGCTCGCGCTGCAAGACCACCATCGAGCCGCGCCTGTCGATGCAGTGGTGGGTCAAGGTCGAGCCGCTGGCGAAGGCCGCCGGTGACGCCGTCCGCGACGGCCGGGTGAAGATCCACCCGGAGGACATGTCGAAGCGGTACTTCGACTGGGTCGACAACATGCACGACTGGTGCATCTCGCGCCAGTTGTGGTGGGGCCACCGCATCCCGGTCTGGTACGGGCCGAACGGCGAGGTCGTCTGCGCCGGACCGGACGACGAGGCTCCCACCGGCGAGGGCTGGACGCAGGACACCGACGTCCTCGACACCTGGTTCTCCTCCGGCCTGTGGCCCTTCTCCACGCTCGGCTGGCCGGAGCAGACCGCGGACCTCAAGAAGTTCTATCCGACCGATGTCCTGCTGACCGGCCACGACATCATCTTCTTCTGGGTCGCCCGGATGATGATGTTCGGCCTGTACGCGATGGACGGCGAGGTTCCGTTCAAGACGATCGCGCTGACCGGCCTGGTCCGTGACGAGCGCGGCAAGAAGATGTCGAAGTCCTTCGGCAACGTGGTCGACCCGCTGGACTGGATGGACGCCTACGGCTCCGACGCCGTCCGCTTCACCCTGGCCCGTGGCGCCAACCCCGGCACCGACGTCCCGATCGGCGAGGACTGGGTCCAGGCGTCCCGCAACTTCGCCAACAAGATCTGGAACGCCACTCGCTTCGCGCTGATGAACGGCGCCACGGTGGAGGGCCCGCTGCCGGAGCCGTCCGAGATGTCCGCCACCGACCGGTGGATCCTGTCGCGGCTCAACGCCACGGTCGCCGAAGTCGACGCGTACTACGAGGACTTCCAGTTCGCGAAGCTCTCCGACGCGCTGTACCACTTCGCCTGGGACGAGGTCTTCGACTGGTACGTCGAGCTGTCGAAGACCACGTTCTTCGGCGGTGGCGAGCCCGCCAAGGTCTCCGCCCGCGTGCTGGGCGAGGTCCTGGACGTGACGCTGCGGCTGCTGCACCCGGTGGTCCCGTTCGTCACCGAGACGCTGTGGACCTCGCTCACCGGCAAGGAGTCGCTCGTCGTCGCCGACTGGCCGGCCGACTCCGGCTTCCGTGACGAGGCCGCCGAGCGCGAGATCGAGCTCGTCCAGCGGGTCGTCACCGAGGTCCGCCGCTTCCGCTCCGACCAGGGCCTCCAGCCCGGCCAGAAGGTCCCGGCCCGCCTCGACCTCGCGGGAACGGCGCTGGCGCCGCACGAGCCCGCCATCCGCCAGCTGCTGCGCCTCCAGCCGGAGGGCGAGGGCTTCCACGCCACCGCCTCCCTGCCGGTCGCGGGCGCCACGGTCGCGCTCGACCTGTCGGGCACCATCGACGTGGCGGCCGAGCGCAAGCGCCTGGCGAAGGACCTGGCGGCGGCGGAGAAGGAGCGCCAGCAGGCGCACGCCAAGCTCGGCAACGAGGCGTTCCTCGCCAAGGCGCCGGACCACGTCGTCGCGAAGATCCGTACGCGCCTGGCGAAGGCGGACGAGGACATCGCCCGTATCCAGAACCAGCTGGCGAACCTGCCGCAGGCGTAACGCACCGAGGCCCCCGCTCCGGCGGGGGCCTCGGCCGTACTCCGTAGACTGGCCCTGTGAGTGAGCTCCCCCCGTCCAGCGACAGCGACGACTTCGACGAGATCGTGGAAGCCGAGACCGACAGAGACCCCGACCTGGCGGTGATCGAGGCCGGCAGCCGTACGTTGCGTGCGCAGGCCGGTCCGCCGCAGGCCAGCGACGCCGTGCCCGGGCGGCCCGCCGACCCGGAGGTGGACAAGGCGCTGCGGGAGGTGGAGCAGGAGCTCGCGACCCGCTGGGGCGAGACCAAGCTGGAGCCGTCCGTGTCGCGGATCGCGGCGCTGATGGACGTGCTGGGCGAGCCGCAGCGCGCGTACCCCTCGATCCACATCACCGGCACCAACGGCAAGACCTCCACCGCCCGCATGATCGAGGCCCTGCTGTCCGCGTTCGACCTGCGCACCGGGCGGTACACCTCGCCGCACGTCCAGTCGATCACCGAGCGGATCAGCCTCGACGGCGCGCCCATCACGCACGAGCGGTTCATCGAGACGTACCAGGACATCAAGCCGTACGTGGAGATGGTCGACGCCTCGCAGGACTACCGGCTGTCCTTCTTCGAGGTGCTCACGGGCATGGCGTACGCCGCGTTCGCGGACGCGCCGGTGGACGTGGCGGTCGTCGAGGTCGGCATGGGCGGCAGCTGGGACGCGACGAACGTGATCGACGGCTCGGTCGCGGTCGTCACGCCCATCTCCCTGGACCACACGGACCGGCTCGGCTCCACGCACGCCGAGATCGCCGGCGAGAAGGCCGGGATCATCAAGGAGGGCGCGACCGTCGTCCTGGCGCAGCAGCCGGTGGACGCGGCGCAGGTGATGCTGAAGAAGGCCGTCGAGGTGGACGCGACGGTGGCCCGCGAGGGCATGGAGTTCGGCGTCGTCTCGCGCGAGGTCGCGGTCGGCGGGCAGCTGCTGACGCTGCGCGGGCTCGGCGGTGAGTACGAGGAGATCTTCCTCCCGCTGTACGGCGCGCACCAGGCGCACAACGCGGCGGTGGCGCTGGCGGCGGTGGAGGCGTTCTTCGGTGTGGGCGCCGAGGCCGCGCGCACGCTGGACGTGGACACCGTGCGCAGGGCGTTCGCCGCGGTGCTCTCGCCGGGCCGCCTGGAGGTGGTGCGGCGCAGCCCGACCGTGGTGCTGGACGCCGCGCACAACCCGGCGGGCGCCCGGGCGACGGCCGAGGGCATCAGCGAGGCGTTCGGCTTCTCGCGCCTGGTGGGCGTGGTCGGTACCAGCGGTGACAAGGACGTACGGGGGCTGCTGGAGGCGTTCGAGCCGATCCTGGCGGAGGTCGTCGTCACGCGGAACTCCACCCCGCGCGCGATGGACGCGGACGAGCTGGCCGCGATCGCCGTGGAGGTCTTCGGCGACGAGCGGGTGGTCGTCGAGCCGCGTCTGCCGGACGCGCTGGAGGCGGCCATCACTCTGGCGGAGGAGGAGGACGAGTTCGCGGGGGCGGGCGTCCTCGTGACGGGTTCGGTGATCACGGTCGGCGAGGCCCGGCTGCTGCTCGGAAAGGGCTGAGGTTTCTCGATGCGTACGCTCTGCGCGTCCACACTGATCGGCGAGTTCTTCGTGATCGGCTTCGCCGGGCTGGTGGCCATGAAGGACGACGCTCTGGCGATGGGCACGGTCTGGACGGTGTGCGGTGTCCTGATGGCCCTGAGCGTGCTGCTCTGCGGCATGATCACCCGGCCGGGCGGGATACAGCTCGGCTGGGCGCTCCAGGGGGCGCTGATCCTGAGCGGGTTCGTGGTGCCGGCCATGTTCGTCCTGGGCGCGGTCTTCGCGGGGCTGTGGTGGGCGTCGGTCCACTTCGGTCGCAAGATCGACGAGGCCAAGGCCAGATGGGCGGCGCAGCCGGAGTGAATCCGGGCCCGAGGGTCCGTGATGTTGGGCCGGATGGCCCCTGTAGCCTCACCTCACCGCACCACGTTGCCTGCAAGGAGCCGTCACACATGACCCAGCGCACGCTCGTCCTTCTCAAGCCCGACGCCGTACGCCGCGCCCTGATCGGCGAGATCATCGGTCGTATCGAGCGCAAGGCCGGCTGGACCATCACCGCGCTGGAGCTGCGCGAGCTGGACCAGGAGACGCTCGAGCAGCACTACGGCGAGCACAAGGGCAAGCCGTTCTATGAGCCGCTGGTCGCGTTCATGTCATCCGGGCCGGTCGTCGCGATGGTCGTCGAGGGTGAGCGGGTCATCGAGGGTGTACGCCGGCTGGCGGGTCCCACTGACCCGATCGCCGCAGCGCCCGGCTCCATCCGTGGCGACTACGGCACCATCGTCCGGGAGAACCTGATCCACGCCTCGGACTCCGAGGAGTCCGCCATTCGGGAACTCAAGATTTTCTTCCCGGGCATCGGCTGACCTGCTGTCAGCCATACAGCGCTCATGACCTGGGGCGACCGAAGGAATTTCGGTCGCCCTTCGGCATATGAACGCCCCGACCGGGAACGCATCGCTCCGACACGTCGTCACCTATACAGAGGCGGGCCACCGCGCCGTGTCGGCGCAGGCGGCACTACGATGTGAATCTCCGCGCCACACCACCCACCTCGCCGACCTGAGAAGCCGTCAACGCTCTAATTGGGAAGGCCCGACGCATCCTCATGGGAAACAAGGGGAACTCAATGTCGTTCATCGGCCGTGACATGGCTGTCGACCTCGGGACCGCCAACACGCTGGTGTACGTCAGGGGTCGCGGCATCGTCCTCAACGAGCCGTCCGTCGTCGCCATCAACACCAACACCGGTGGCATCCTGGCGGTCGGCGCCGAAGCGAAGAAGATGATCGGCCGGACCCCCGGCAACATCGTCGCCGTGCGGCCACTGAAGGACGGCGTGATCGCCGACTTCGAAATCACCGAGCGCATGCTCCGCTACTTCATCCTCAAGATCCATAAGCGTCGCTATCTGGCACGCCCCCGGGTCGTCGTCTGTGTGCCCTCCGGCATCACCGGCGTCGAGCGCCGCGCCGTCATCGAGGCGTCCACCCAGGCAGGGGCACGCCAGGTGCACATCATCGAGGAGCCCATGGCCGCCGCCATCGGCTCCGGCCTCCCGGTCCACGAGGCCACCGGCAACATGGTCGTCGACATCGGTGGCGGCACCACCGAGGTCGCCGTCATCTCGCTCGGCGGAATCGTCACGGCACAGTCCATCCGGGTGGCCGGCGACGAGCTGGACAACGCGATCATCCAGCACATCAAGAAGGAGTACAGCCTCCTTCTCGGTGAGCGCACCGCCGAGCAGATCAAGATCACCATCGGTTCGGCGTTCGACCTGGAGACCGACGAGCACACCGAGATCCGCGGCCGGGACCTGGTCTCCGGGCTCCCGAAGACGGTCGTCATCTCGGCCGCCGAGGTCCGCAAGGCGATCGAGGAGCCGGTCAACGCGATCGTCGACGCGGTGAAGACGACCCTCGACAAGTGCCCGCCGGAGCTGTCCGGTGACGTCATGGACCGGGGCATCGTTCTCACGGGTGGCGGCGCCCTGCTGCGCGGCCTCGACGAGCGGCTGCGCCGGGAGACCGGCATGCCGATCCACATCGCCGAGGACCCGCTGGACTCGGTGGCGCTCGGGTCGGGCAAGTGCGTCGAGGAGTTCGAGGCGCTCCAGCAGGTGCTGGACGCCCAGCCCCGCCGGTAGCGATGCCGCACAGGTCAGCCGTACGGGTGCTGCCGGACCCGTACGGCTGATCGTTGACCCGGTCGATCCGGTTGGTATAACGGCACAGACATTCGTACGAGTTTCCTACGAGGAAGGGCACGGCCGCCCCACGTGAGGGACACACGAGAGAGCCGGCTACTCCTGGTGCTGCTGGTCGCCGTCGCGTTCGCGCTGATCACGGTGGACATCCGCGGCGGCGAGGAGTCACCCGTCGACGGCGCCCGGCGGGCCGCCGCCACTGTCTTCGGCCCGGTCGAGAACAGCGTCGCGTCCGCGGTCAACCCGATCGGCAACGCCATCGGGGCCGTACGGGACTCGGGCGAACGCCACAGCCGCATCGCGCGGCTGGAACGCGAGAACGCGGCGCTCAAGGCCAAGCTCGGCAGCGACGAGCGCAACCGCAGCCGCGTACGCGAACTCGACAACCTGCTGAAGAAGGCCGGCAGCGGCCAGTACGGCATCAAGGCCGCCGAGGTCATCGCCATAGGCGCCGCCCAGGGCTTCTCCTGGACCGTCACCATCGACGCCGGCTCCAACGACGGCATCCGGCGGGACATGACCGTCATCAACGGCGACGGGCTCGTCGGCCGCGTCACCACCGTCGGGCCCAGCACCGCCACCGTGCTGCTCGCCAACGACCCCGACTTCACTGTCGGCACCCGCATGGAGAAGTCCGACGAGCTCGGCTTCGCCACCGGCCAGGGCGACCGCCCGCTGACCGTGCAGCTCCTCAACGGCAAGGCCAAGGTCAGGCCCGGCGACCGGCTCGTCACCTTCGGCTCGCAGGCCGACAAGCCGTTCGTGCCCGGCGTCCCGGTCGGCGAGGTGGTCCGCGTCGACCCCTCCACCGGCAACCTCACCCGGAACGTCTTCGTCCGCCCGTACGTCGGCTTCAGCAAGCTCGACATCGTCGGGGTCGTCGTCCAGGCCCCGCGCACCGACCCGCGCGACACCGTCCTGCCGCCCAGGCCCACGCCCGAGCCGACCGTCACGGTCACGGTGACCCCGTCCCCGGCCGGGTCGCCCAGCGGCTCACCGAGCGCACCGGCCAGCGGCGAACCGGGGGTGGACTAAGACCATGCGCTTCAACCGGATCCTGCTCTCCACCACCCTCGTCGTCGTCGCCCTCGTCGTCCAGGTCTCGATCCTGGCCCGCCTCCAGCTGCCCGGCGCCGTCCCCGACCTGCTCCTGCTCGTCGTCGTCGGGCTCGCCCTGGTGTACGGGCACGTCAGCGGCGCCCTGATCGGCTTCGGCGCCGGGCTGCTCGCCGACCTCGCCCCGCCCGCCGACCACGCCGCCGGCCGGTACGCCCTGGTCCTGTGCGTCATCGGCTACCTCGTGGGCCTCGCCAAGCCGGAGAACGGCCAGGTGCGCTCCGCCACCGGCCCCATGGTCATGGTGGTCGTCGCGGCCGTCGGCTCCACCCTGCTGTACGCCGGCGTCGGCGCCCTCGTCGGCGACACCGCCGCCCGCCACGTCGGCCTGGTCTCGCTGCTGCTCACCGCCGTGATCTACGACCTGCTCCTCGCGCCCTTCACCGTGCCGCTGATCATGGCGCTTGCCAGACGCGCCGAGAACGATCCGCTCGCCGACACCACCGGCGCCGGCACCGATGTCGCCTCGGGCTTCGTGGCGAGCGGCACCGGCCTCAGGATCGGCACCCAGCGCAGCGGACTGCGCGTGAAGGCCGCCCGCAACCGGGCGGCACGGGCCGGACGCATCAAGGGCGTCAAGCGACTGTGACCGAGGGGGCAACCGCGTCATGAGCAACATCCCCGAGACCGGGCGGACCCCCAGGGTCCAGATCCGGCTGATCGTCATCCAGGTCCTGGTCTTCTCCCTGCTGCTCACCCTCGGCGGCCGCCTGTGGTACCTCCAGATCCGGCAGGGCAAGGAGTACACGGACGAGGCGAAGAACAACCACGTCCAGCAGGTCGTCGAGCCGGCCGTCCGCGGCTCCATCCTCGACGCCCGCGGCGTCCCCCTCGCCGACAACGAGACCCGGCTCGTCGTCTCCGCGTCCCGTACCGAGCTGATGAAGATGAAGGACGACGGCAAGGGCGTCCTCACCCGGCTCGCCGGCGTCCTCGGGATGAAGCCCAAGGAGGTCATGGACAAGGTCCGCCTCTGCGACTCCAAGACGCCCCAGCCCTGCTGGAACGGCTCACCCTTCCAGCCCATCCCGGTCACCGACGACGCCACCACCCAGCAGGCCCTGCAGATCCGCGAGCGTGCCGAGGACTTCCCCGGCATCACCGCCGAACCCACCGCCGTACGCCGCTACACCGCACCCGGCGGCGCCCGCACCGCGCAGGTCCTCGGCTACCTCTCGCCCGTCACCGACGAGGAGATCGAGAAGGCCAAGGACACCGACTCGCCGTTCCTCCGCTCCGACATGGTCGGCCGCTCCGGACTGGAGCGCACGTACGACAAGGCGCTGCGCGGCAAGGCCGGGGTGACCCGCTACGAGGTCGACAACCTGGGCCGGGTCATGGGCCAGGTGGAGGCCGACCCGGGCGTGCCCGGCTCCAACGTCGTCACCAGCATCGACGCCCGGGTCCAGGCCGTCGCCGAGTACGAGCTCCACCAGGCGATGAAGACCGTCCGGAAGGAGACCGACAAGATCACCGGCCGCCCGTACAAGGCCGACGCGGGCGCCGTCGTCGTCATGGAGTCCAAGACCGGCCGCGTCGTCGCGATGGCCTCCCAGCCCGACTACGACCCCAACGCCTGGATCGGCGGCATCTCCGCCAAGGACTACGCCAGGCTCACCGACAAGAACTCCAACTACCCGCTGCTCAACCGGGCCATCCAGGGCCAGGCCCCCGCCGGCTCCGTGTTCAAGGTGGTGTCGGCGAGCGCGGCCGTGCGGGCCGGCAACCCCTTCGACGGCCGCTACAACTGCAGCAGCTCCTACAGCCTCGGCGGCCGGAGCTTCGCGAACTTCGAGTCCAAGGGGCACGGCCCCATCTCCCTCGGCGATGCCCTCAAGTTCTCCTGCAACACCGTCTTCTACCGTCTCGGCCACGAGGAGTGGCAGCGCGACGGCGGCCTCAAGCCGAAGAAGAACGCCAACGACTGGTTCTACCGGACCGCGCACGACTTCGGCTTCGGCTCCGAGACCGGCATCGACCTGCCCAACGAGGTCAAGGGCCGCATCCCCGACCGCCACTGGAAGCAGGCCTTCTGGGAAGCCAACAAGGACGCCTGGTGCAAGCAGGGCAAGAAGGGCGGCAGCTACGTCGAGCAGATCGCCTATGAGAGCTGCCTCGAAGGCAACCAGCTGAAGGCCTTCGACAGCATCAACTTCGCCATCGGCCAGGGCGACGTGCTCATCACCCCCATCCAGCTGGCCACCGCCTACGCCGCCATCAGCAACGGCGGCACCCTCTACAACCCCACCCTCGGCAAGGCCGTGATCAGCCCGGACGGCAAGAGGATCGAGGAGATCAAGCCCAAGCCCCACGGCAGGCTGCCCGTCGACGCAGAGACCATCAGCGACCTCGACAAGGGCCTGCGCTCCGTCGTCGAGCCCGGCGGCACCGCCGCCTGGCGGTTCGGCGGCTGGCCGCAGGACAAGATCCCGATGCGCGCCAAGACCGGCACCGCCCAGGTCTACGGCAAGCAGACGACGTCGTGGTTCGCCACGTACACCGACGAGTTCACCATCGTCATGACGATCTCCCAGGGTGGTACGGGCTCCGGCGCCTCCGGTCCCGCCGTACGCAACATCTACGACGCCCTGTACGGACTCGACGACGAGGGCAACCAGGACCTCAAGCGCGCCCTGCTGCCCAAGCCGCAGCAGACCCTGCCCAAGATCCAGCCGGACGGCTCCATCGAGGCGCCGCCCGTCAAGCCGTACGACCCCAAGGCGCAGCAGGTCGACCCGGCCAAGAAGGACGACGGACAGCCGCAGCTCGCGGGCCCGCCTCCCGTCTGGAGGGACTGAACCGACCATGGCCGGATCGAACGGCTTCTCCGTCTCGCGGTACCAGCCCCAGCGCGGCGCCTGGGCCAGGCTCACCGCACGCGACTCGATGGTGCGCAGGCTCGACTGGCCGCTGCTGTTCTCCTCGATCGCGCTGTCCGTCATCGGGTCGCTCCTGGTGTGGTCCGCCACCCGCAACCGCACCGAGCTCAACCAGGGCGACCCGTACTACTTCCTCTTCCGTCACGTCCTCAACACCGGCATCGGCATCGCGCTGATGGTCGGCACCGTCTGGCTCGGGCACCGCACCCTGCGCGGCGCGGTGCCGGTGCTGTACGGGGTGTCGGTGGTGCTCGTCCTGCTGGTGCTGACGCCGCTCGGCGCGACCATCAACGGCGCGCACGCGTGGATCGTGATCGGCGGCGGATTCTCGCTCCAGCCCTCCGAGTTCGTGAAGATCACGATCATCCTCGGCATGGCGATGCTGCTGGCCGCCAAGGTCGACGCGGGCGACCAGGTCCACCCGGACCACCGCACCGTCGCCAAGTCGCTGGGCATCGCGGTGCTTCCCATGGCCATCGTCATGCTGATGCCGGACCTCGGCTCGGTGATGGTCATGGTCGTCATCGTGCTCGGCGTCCTGCTCGCCTCCGGGGCCTCCAACCGCTGGATCTTCGGGCTCATCAGCGCGGGCATCACCGGAGCGGTGCTCGTCGCCGCGCTCGGCGTGCTCGACCAGTACCAGATCAACCGGTTCGCCGCGTTCGCCAACCCCGAACTCGACCCGGCCGGCGCCGGCTACAACACCAACCAGGCGCGCATCGCGATCGGCTCCGGTGGCCTGTACGGGGCGGGGCTCTTCAACGGGCACCAGACCACCGGCCAGTTCGTCCCCGAGCAGCAGACCGACTTCATCTTCACCGTCGCGGGCGAGGAGCTGGGCTTCATCGGCGCCGGCACCATCATCGCCCTGCTCGGTGTGGTGCTGTGGCGGGCCTGCCGGATCGCCCGCGAGACGAGCGAGCTGTACGGCACGATCGTCGCCGCCGGCATCATCGCCTGGTTCGCGTTCCAGTCCTTCGAGAACATCGGCATGACGCTCGGCATCATGCCGGTCGCGGGCCTGCCGCTGCCGTTCGTGTCGTACGGCGGTTCCTCGATGTTCGCGGTCTGGGTGGCGGTCGGCCTGCTCCAGTCGATCAGGGTGCAGCGACCCATAACGGCCTAGCGTCGTGTTCGCGAAGTCCCTCGTCACCGCATGGACCGGCGCTTTCGGGGCATCTAGATTCGAATGATGGCGGACGCGAAACGCGAGATCGAGCGGAAGTACGAAGCCACCCCCGACACCCGGCTGCCGGACCTGACCGGTGTGGCCGGGATCGCGCGGGTCCTCGACAAGGGCGTCGCCGATCTGGACGCCGTCTATTACGACACTGGCGACCTGCGGCTGGCCCGGGCGTCCGTCACCCTGCGCCGGCGCACCGGCGGCGACGACGCGGGCTGGCACCTCAAACTGCCCGTCGCCCCCGGCGTACGCGACGAACTGCGCGCCCCGCTGGAGGACGGCGTCCCGCGCTCGCTGGCCGGGCTGGTGCGCGCCAGGACGCGTGGCGCCGCGCTCCTGCCGCTCGTACGGCTGCGCTCCCGCCGCGACGTGAGCCACCTCCTCGACGGCGACGGTGCCCTGCTGGCCGAGCTGAGCACCGACACCGTCCACGCCGAGCGCCTCACCGGCGGGCACGGCACCGCCGAGTGGACCGAGATCGAGGTGGAACTCGCCGACGGCGGCGACCCCGCATTCCTCGACGCCGTCCACAAACGGCTCCGCAAGGCAGGGCTCAGGCCCGCCGGGGCCGCCTCCAAGCTCGCCAGGGCGCTCGCCGAAACCGGCCGCCCGCCCGCCGCGCCCCCCGAGCCCGACACCACCGCCGGCGGTCGCGTCCTGGCCTACCTGCGCGAACAGGCCGACGCGCTGGTGACCTCCGACGCTGCCGTACGCCGGGACCTTCCCGACTCCGTGCACACCATGCGCGTCGCCACCCGTCGTATGCGCAGCGCCTTCCGTACGTACCGCAAGGTCCTGGACCGGACCGTCACCGACTCGGTCGCCGACGAGCTCGCGTGGCTGGCCGGCGAACTCGGCGCCGATCGCGACCAGGAGGTCCTCACCGAGCGGCTCACCTCCCGCATCGACGCCCTGCCCGTCACCCTGCTCCTCGGACCGGTCAGGGGACGGCTGCGCGTCTGGGCCGGCTCGGGCCGCGCCGGATCGCGCGGCCGCACCCTCTCCGTACTCGACGGCGAGCGCTACGTCGCCCTCCTGAACGCCCTCGACGCCCTGCTGGCCGACCCGCCGCTGCGCCCCGCCGCCGCGAAGGAGGCCGACGTGGTGCTGCCCAAGGCGATCGCGAAGGAGTACGGCCGGCTGGCCGCCCGCGTCGACCGCGCGCTCGCCCTGCCCGCCGGCCACGACCGGGACCTCGCCATGCACAGCGCCCGCAAGGCCGCCAAACGCGCCCGGTACGCCGCCGAGGCCGCCGCGCCCGCCCTCGGCAAGCCCGCGAAGCGGTTCGCCAAGCGCATGAAGGCCGTACAGAAGGTGCTGGGCGAGCACCAGGACAGCGTCGTCGCCCGCGACACCCTGCGGCAGCTCGCCATCCAGGCGCACGCGGCCGGGGAGACCGCCTTCACCTGGGGCCTGCTCTACGGCCAGGAGGAGGCCCGGGCCGCGCGCTGCGAACGGGAGCTTCCGCGGGTGTGGGAGGAGGCGACCAGGGGCAAACCGTGGCGGCTGTGACCCCCTGGGCGCCGGGGTACGCTTGAGAGTCGCCCTGCCAGCTCACGAAGGTTCGCGAGATGCCTGCCGAGTCCGTCTTCCCTCAGCTCGAAGCTCTGCTTCCGCATGTGCAGAAGCCGATCCAGTACGTCGGCGGTGAGCTGAACTCCACCGTCAAGGAGTGGGACAGCTGCGACGTCCGCTGGGCGCTCATGTACCCGGACGCGTACGAGGTCGGGTTGCCCAACCAGGGCGTCATGATCCTCTACGAGGTGCTGAACGAGCGCGAAGGTGTGCTCGCCGAGCGCACGTACAGCGTGTGGCCGGACCTCGAAGCGCTGATGCGCGAGCACGAGGTGCCGCAGTTCACCGTGGACAGCCACAGGCCCGTGCGCGCCTTCGACGTGTTCGGGCTGAGCTTCTCCACCGAGCTCGGCTACACCAATATGCTCACCGCCCTGGATCTCGCGGGCATCCCGCTGGAGTCCAGGGACCGCACGCTGGACGACCCGATCGTGCTCGCGGGCGGGCACGCCGCCTTCAACCCCGAGCCGATCGCGGACTTCATCGACTGCGCGATCATCGGTGACGGCGAGCAGGCCGTGCTCGACATGACCGGGATCATCCGCGCCTGGAAGGCGGAGGGCCGCCCCGGCGGCCGCGAGGAGGTCCTCTTCCGCCTCGCCAGGACCGGGTCGGTGTACGTCCCGGCCTTCTACGACGTCGAGTACCTGCCGGACGGGCGCATCGGCCGCGTCGTACCGAACAAGTCGGGCGTGCCGTGGCGCGTGTCCAAGCACACCGTCATGGACCTCGACGAGTGGCCGTACCCCAAGCAGCCGCTCGTGCCGCTCGCCGAGACCGTCCACGAGCGGATGAGCGTGGAGATCTTCCGCGGCTGCACCCGCGGCTGCCGTTTCTGCCAGGCCGGCATGATCACGCGTCCCGTACGGGAGCGAAGCATCACCGGCATCGGCGACATGGTGGAGAAGGGCCTCAAGGCGACCGGTTTCGAGGAGGTCGGCCTGCTGTCGCTGTCCTCCGCGGACCACAGCGAGATCGGCGACATCGCCAAGGGCCTCGCGGACCGGTACGAGGACGACAAGATCGGCCTCTCGCTGCCCTCCACCCGGGTGGACGCCTTCAACGTCGACCTCGCCAACGAGCTGACGAGGAACGGCCGCCGCTCGGGACTGACCTTCGCCCCCGAGGGCGGCTCCGAGCGCCTGCGCAAGGTCATCAACAAGATGGTCTCGGAGGAGGACCTGATCCGTACGGTCTCCACGGCGTACGGCAACGGCTGGCGCCAGGTGAAGCTGTACTTCATGTGCGGTCTGCCCACCGAGACCGACGAGGACGTCCTCCAGATCGCCGACATGGCGGCGAACGTCATCGCCGAGGGCCGCAAGGTGTCGGGCCAGAACGACATCCGCTGCACGGTGTCGATCGGCGGCTTCGTGCCCAAGCCGCACACCCCCTTCCAGTGGGCCCCGCAGCTGTCCGCCGAGGAGACCGACGCCCGCCTGGAGAAGCTCCGCGACAAGATCCGCGGCGACAAGAAGTACGGCCGCTCCATCGGCTTCCGCTACCACGACGGCAAGCCCGGCATCGTCGAGGGCCTCCTCTCGCGCGGCGACCGCCGCGTGGGCGCCGTGATCCGCGCCGTCTACGAGGACGGCGGCCGCTTCGACGGCTGGCGCGAGCACTTCAGCTACGACCGCTGGATGGCGTGCGCCGAGAAGACGCTGCCGCAGTACGGCGTGGACGTCGACTGGTACACCACGCGCGAGCGCACGTACGAGGAGGTCCTGCCCTGGGACCACCTGGACTCCGGTCTCGACAAGGACTGGCTCTGGGAGGACTGGCAGGACGCGCTCGACGAGACCGAGGTCGAGGACTGCCGCTGGACGCCGTGCTTCGACTGCGGCGTGTGTCCTGCCATGGACACGAACATCCAGATCGGACCCACGGGCAAGAAGCTGCTGCCGCTCACCGTGGTGAAGTGACGGCCGACCGACCGTACAAGCCCCTCACCGGTCCCGGTCAGGGGCTTGTATGTCGGGCTCACCATGGTCCACGACCGCGACGTCGAAACCATCGCGGAGATCATCGACCTGAGAACGCGGTGGCCGGCGCCGCCCGGGTCGATCGGCTGACCCCACACCCCACCGCCGCCGCGCCGGGCGCGGCGGCGGTGGGGGGCCGGATGAAGCGGGCTGGGGAACCGCTACGGGTGCCGGCGCGTAGTCTGGGTAGTACAACGACCGTTCCCGGCGTGGCGCCCGCATCCGAGATCTCCTTGCGAAAGCAGGGGTGAGCCGGGCGGGACCCCCGGGGGCCGCCCGAATTTCGTGGGCGGAGCGCCACCCGCGCCCGCCCCGCACCGAGGAGAAGAACCACTGGGCAAGCGACAGCCCGAAGGCCCGCCGCCCGCACCGGCGGTGCAGCGCATCCGACTGCGCTACACCAAGCGCGGCCGCCTCCGGTTCACCAGCCACCGCGACTTCCAGCGCGCGTTCGAGCGCGCGCTGCGGCGCGCCGAGGTGCCCATGGCGTACTCGGCGGGCTTCACGCCGCACCCGAAGGTCTCGTACGCCAATGCCGCACCCACCGGCACGGGCTCCGAGGCGGAGTACCTGGAGATCGCGCTCACCGAGCCGCGTGACCCGGACAAGCTGCGTGAGCTGCTCGACGAGTCGCTGCCGGCCGGGCTCGACATCATTGACGCCGTCGAGGCCCGTACGTCCGGACTCGCCGACCGGCTGACGGCTTCCGTATGGGAGCTGCGGCTGGACGGCGTGCCGGTCGAGGACGCCGAACGCGCCGTCGCCGCCTTCCTCGCCGCCGAGACTGTCGAGGTCCGGCGCAAGACGAAGAACGGCATGCGGACGTTCGACGCGAGGGCCGCCGTGGCGGGGCTCGAAGCCGCTCACGCACAGGCTGATAGGCCCGGCGAGGGCCCCTGTGCGATACTGCGGCTGGTGGTTCGGCACGTGACACCTGCCGTACGACCCGACGACGTCCTGTCCGGTCTCCGAGCTGTGGCCGACCTGGCGCCGCCGGTCCCCGCAGCGGTGACCAGGCTGGCGCAGGGGCTCTTCGACGAGGAGTCCGGCACGGTGACCGACCCGCTCGCGCCCGACCGCGAGGCAGTCACGGCCGCCCCACCCAAGGCCGCCGGACTCGCCGCCGCCCCGGAGCCGACAGGTGCAGGTTCCGCGTAGGGCGGTCGTTGTAACGCGGCCCTGGTACTCGGGAGCCACCTGGGTCGGGCCGCGGACACCCACAGGAGACTTTCGCCAGGCCGTGCGTACATCGCGTACGGAACCGGCGAGCCAGACATAACAGCTCCCGTGCGGCGCCGCGCCAGACGCGGCGCCCGGGAGCGTGACGGGAGAACCGCCCGCATGCTCGAGCCGAACGAAACCGGCACCACCGCCGGTACCGACAACGAACAGAACAATTCCCCCAGCGACACGCTGCCGCCGCGCCGCCGTCGCCGCGCCGCGTCGCGTCCGGCGGGCCCGCCGGTCACCGCCGCTGCCGGCGAGGCACCGGCCGCCGAGGTCGTCGTCGAGACGCCCGCCGCCGACGTGGCCGACGTCGCCTCCCTCGCCGAGGCGCCGAACGAGGCGCCCGAGCCCGCTCCGGTGCGTCCGCGCCGCCGCGCCACCCGCAAGGCCACCGCCCCGGCGGGTGCCCCGCAGGTGGCCGAGGCCACCGTTGACGAGCCGGAGTCGCAGCCGCAGCCGCAGCCCGAGGCCGCCCCGGTCCCGGCGCGCCGCCGCGCCACCCGCAAGGCCACCGCCCCGGCGGGTGCCCCGCAGGCCGTTCAGGAGCCGCAGGCCGCCGAGGCCCCGGTCGAGCAGCCGACGGAGGAGCCCGAGGCGGCTCCGGCGCGTGCGCGCCGCCGCGCCACCCGTAAGGCCACCGCTCCGGCGGGCGCCCCGCAGGTTGTCCAGGAGCCGCAGGCCGCGGAGGCCCCGGTCGAGCAGGCGACGGAGGAGCCCGAGGCGGCTCCGGCGCGTACGCGTCGCCGTGCGACCCGTAAGGCCACCGCTCCGGCGGGTGCCCCGCAGGTCGTCCAGGAGCCGCAGGGCGCCGAGGCCCCGGTCACCGAGGCCGCGGAGACGGTCGAGGAGCCCGCCGCCGAGGCCGAGGCGGAGGCCGCCCCGCGCCGTACCCGCCGCCGCGCCACCCGCAAGGCGACCGCGCCCGCGGGCGCGCCGCAGGCCCCGGCACAGGAGGACGTCGAAGACGTCGCCGAGGCGGGCGAGAGCCTGCCCGCCGACACCGTCGCCCAGATCACCACCGACGAGGCCGGGCCCGAGGTCGCCGCCGCCGAGGAGGCCGCCTCCCGTGGCCGCACCCGGCGCCGCGCCACCGCGCCGAAGTTCACCGCCGAGCCGACGCACAAGCCGGAGCGTGGCCGCCGCGCCGCGCGCCCCGCCGCCGTGCCGGTCTTCCAGGCGCCGGTCTTCACCGAGCCGATGTTCCAGACCCCGGAGACCGCCGCCGCGGCGGCCGCCGCCGAGGCCGCCGAGCAGGAGCAGGAGACCCCCCAGGCCCCCGAGGTCACCGAGGCCCCGGCCGTCGCGGAGGCGCAGCCCGAGAAGCAGTCCGAGAGGCAGCCCGAGGCCGGTGGCCGCCGCCGTCGCCGCCGCCGTGGCGAGCCGGCCGAGCCCGTCGAGCCGGCCCAGCCGGTCGAGGCCGCCGCGGCCCCCGAGCCCGAGCCCGAGCCGGAGGCCGGAGCGGAGGCCGAGACCGAGGCCGCCGACGGGGAGGAGACGGACGAGTTCGAGGACCGTCCCTCGCGCCGCCGTCGCCGTGGTGGCCGTCGCCGCCGCCGTGGTGAGGCCACCGAGGCGGAGGAGGCCGAGGAGGCCGCCCGGGCCGAGGAGGAGGCCGCCGCCGAGGAGGCGGAGGAGGAGCACGAGGACGAGGAGGACGAGGAGCACGAGACCGGCACCCCGTCCGCCGCCGGCACCAGCAGCTCCCGCCGTCGCCGCCGCCGTCGCCGCCGCAGCGGTGACGCGACCGCCGAGACCGAGCTCGCCGAGGAAGAGGGCGTACGCACGGTCGTCAAGGTCCGCGAGCCCCGCCCGAAGGCGGAGCCGTCCGACGAGGTGCAGTCCATCAAGGGCTCGACCCGTCTGGAGGCGAAGAAGCAGCGCCGCCGCGAGGGCCGCGAGCAGGGCCGCCGGCGCGTGCCGATCATCACCGAGGCCGAGTTCCTGGCGCGCCGCGAGGCCGTCGAGCGCGTGATGGTCGTCCGCCAGAGCGGCGAGCGCACCCAGATCGGCGTCCTTGAGGACAACGTGCTCGTCGAGCACTACGTCAACAAGGAGCAGGCCACCAGCTACGTCGGCAACGTCTACCTGGGCAAGGTCCAGAACGTCCTGCCGTCCATGGAGGCCGCGTTCGTCGACATCGGCAAGGGCCGCAACGCCGTCCTGTACGCCGGTGAGGTCAACTTCGAGGCGCTCGGCATGGCCAACGGGCCGCGCCGTATCGAGACCGCGCTCAAGTCCGGCCAGTCCGTCCTCGTCCAGGTGACGAAGGACCCGATCGGCCACAAGGGCGCCCGCCTCACAAGTCAGGTGTCTCTGCCCGGCCGCTACCTGGTGTACGTGCCCGAGGGCTCGATGACCGGGATCAGCCGCAAGCTGCCCGACACCGAGCGCGCCCGGCTGAAGACCATCCTCAAGAAGATCGTCCCCGAGGACGCGGGCGTCATCGTGCGCACCGCCGCCGAGGGCGCGAGCGAGGACGAGCTGCGCCGTGACGTCGAGCGTCTCCAGGAGCAGTGGGAGGAGATCCAGAAGAAGGCGAAGAACGGCAACGCTCCGACCCTTCTCTACGGTGAGCCGGACATGACCGTCCGGGTCGTCCGCGACATCTTCAACGAGGACTTCTCGAAGGTCATCGTCAGCGGCGACGACGCGTGGCAGACCATCCACGGGTACGTGACGCACGTCGCGCCCGACCTGAAGGACCGGCTGCAGCGCTGGACGTCGGAGGTCGACGTCTTCGCGACGTACCGGATCGACGAGCAGCTGATGAAGGCGCTGGACCGCAAGGTCTGGCTGCCGTCCGGCGGTTCGCTGGTGATCGACAAGACCGAGGCCATGGTCGTGGTCGACGTCAACACCGGCAAGTTCACCGGCCAGGGCGGCAACCTGGAGGAGACGGTCACCAGGAACAACCTGGAGGCGGCCGAGGAGATCGTGCGCCAGCTGCGGCTGCGCGACCTGGGCGGCATCGTCGTGATCGACTTCATCGACATGGTGCTGGAGTCCAACCGGGACCTGGTGCTGCGGCGCCTCCTGGAGTGCCTGGGCCGGGACCGTACGAAGCACCAGGTCGCCGAGGTGACCTCGCTGGGCCTGGTCCAGATGACCCGCAAGCGGGTGGGCCAGGGTCTGCTGGAGTCCTTCTCCGAGACGTGCGTCCACTGCAATGGCCGTGGCGTCATCGTGCACATGGAGCAGCCGACCGCCGCCGGTGGCGGCGGCAACGGCGGCAAGCGGGCGAAGAAGCGCGCCCGTGCCGCCGAGGCCGAGGTCACCGCGCCCGGGATCGAGACCGAGGTCGAGGCCCCCGAGCTGGAGGCCGAGACCGAGGCGGAGCTCGCGGCGGAGGTCGCCGCCCCGGTGTCGCTCGCCGAGCCGCTGCCGGACACCATGGCCGCGGACGAGGAGTTGTACTCCAGCGTGGCGGAGGCCGAGGCGGCCGCGGGCCGTGGCCGTACGCGCCGCCGGGCGACCCGCAAGGCGACCGCTCCGGCGGGCGCGCCGCGCGCCGCCGAGGAGCCCCAGCCGCAGCCCGCGCTCGCCGAGGTGGCCCCCGAGGCCGTCGAGCTGGAGGCCGCCCCGGCGATCGCCGCCGCCGCGGAGGAGCCGGCCCCCCAGGGCCGTACCCGCCGCCGGGCCACCCGCAAGGCGACCGCCCCGGCGGGCTCGCCCAAGCAGGCGCAGGAGGCCGCGGCCGTGGTGGTCCCGGCCGCCGAGCCGTCGACGCCCGCCGAGCAGCCGCAGCCGCAGCAGCAGCCGGAGCCCGTGGCCGAGCAGCCGCAGGAACCCCAGCAGCCGCAGCAGCCGCAGGAGCCCGAGCAGGCGGCCGCCGCCGAGGAGGCCCCCGTGGCCGCCCCGCCGCGTGCCCGCCGTCGCGTGGTCCGCAAGGTCACCGCTCCGGCCGGTTCCCCGGCGGGTGCCGAGGAGGCCGCGATCGTCGTCGTGAGCAGCGCCCCGGCGGAGCCGGAGGCCGAGGCCGCCGAGGTCCCGGCCGAGGTGTCCGAGGCGCCCGAGGCGCCCGAGGCGCCGGCCAAGAAGGCGGTCCGCAAGACGGCCGCCAAGAAGGCCCCGGCGAAGAAGGCCGCCGCCAAGAAGACGGCGGCCAAGAAGACCGCGGCGAAGAAGACGACCGCCAAGAAGGCCACCAAGACGGCCAAGTCGGCGGCGAAGAAGACCGTCGCCGCCGAGCAGTCGCCGCAGCCGGGCGTGACGGCGGTCACGGAGAGCTGACCGCTGAACAGTTGGTGAGCAGCGAGCGAAAGTTCCGCGTTCCGCTCCGGATTACCGGGGCGGAACGCGGGATTTCGTTTCGGAATCGATGCCTCCGACGGTTAACGACCCCGAAATTGGCCAGGAAATTCCTGATAATGTGACGCCGGTCGCTGCCGTCGGCGGGCCCCGCCCGAAGACTACGGTCGGTGACCGACCCGGTTCCGGGACAGACCGGTCCCAGCATTCCTCGGTAGGGCGTCGGCATCGCGCCGGAGGGGTAAGCGCGGCCTTGTCAGCCTCCGCAACACCCTTCAGACCTCTGCCACAAAGAGCTCTTGCGGTGTTCAAGGAGGACGTCCATGCCGAGCATCAACGAGCAGCCCATTCCCGCTGCCCGCCCGGTCATCGGTGAAGAAGAGATCGAGGCCGCAGTACGCGTACTGCGCACCGGCCGCGTCGTACAGGGCCCCGAAGTGGCCGCCTTCGAGGAGGGATTCTCCGAGCTGGTCGACGGCCGCCACTGCGTCGCCGTCAACTCCGGTACGTCGGCGCTGCACCTCCTTCTGATGGCGCTGAACATCGGCCCGGGCGACGAGGTGATCGTCCCCTCCTTCTCGTTCGCCGCCTCGGCGAACGCGGTGCGGCTGGTCGGCGCCGACGCGGTCTTCGCCGACATCGAGCCCGGCAGCTTCAACCTGGACCCGGCCGCCGTCGAGGCGGCCATCACCCCGCGCACGGCCGCGATCATGCCGGTCCACCTGTACGGCCACCCGGCGGCGATGGACAAGATCATGGCCATCGCGGAGAAGCACAAGCTCGCGGTCGTCGAGGACGCCTGCCAGGCGCACGCCGCGGCCCTGAACGGCACCCCGGTCGGCGCCTTCGGCAACGGCGGCACGTTCAGCTTCTACCCGACCAAGAACATGCACAGCCTCGAAGGCGGCATGATCTCCACGGCCGACGCCGAACTGGCCCGCACCCTGCGCCTGCTGCGCAACCAGGGCATGGAGCAGCGGTACGCCAACGAGATCGTCGGCGCCAACATGCGCATGACCGACGTGGCCGCCGCCGTCGGCCGCGTACAGCTGGGCAAGCTCCCCGCCTGGACCGAGCAGCGCATCGCCAACGCCGCGTACCTCTCGGCGAACATCACCGCGCCGGGCATCGTGACCCCGCCGGTCGCCGAGGGCGCGCGCCACATCTACCACCAGTACACGATCCGCGTGAAGGGTGACCGTGACGCCGCGATGGCGAAGCTCACCGAGGCGGGCGTCGGCAACGCCGTGTACTACCCGACGCCGATCCACCGGCTGAAGCCGTACTGGGAGCCGGACCAGAAGGCCGGGCGGAACTGGGACCTGCCGCAGACGGAGAAGGCCGCCGCCGAGGTCGTCTCGCTGCCGGTCCACCCCTCGCTGACCCAGAACGACCTCGAACGCATCGTCGCCGCCGTGAACGCGCTGGGAGAGAACCTGTGACTGCCGCTGGACTGCGAGCCGGCCTGATCGGCCTCGGCTCCATGGGACGCCACCACGCCCGCGTACTGGCCGGGCTGGACGGCGTGACGCTCGTCGGGGTCGTCGACCCGATGGGCGACAAGAACGGCTGGGCCCAGGGCGCACCCGTCCTGTCCACCGTCGAGGAACTGATCTCGCTGGGCATCGACTACGCCGTCGTGGCCTGCCCGACCGCGCTGCACGAGGAAGTCGGCCTGAAGCTGGCCGAGTCCGGCGTCCACGCGCTCATCGAGAAGCCGGTCGCCGACACCGTCGAGGGCGCCCGCAGGCTCGTCGAGGCCTTCGAGACGCGCGGCCTGGTGGCCGGTGTCGGGCACATCGAGCGCTGCAACCCGGCGCTGCGGTCCTTGCGTTCCCGGCTGGAGGCCGGCGAGCTGGGCGATGTGTACCAGGTCGTCACGCGCCGCCAGGGGCCCTTCCCGCACCGCATCGCGGACGTCGGCGTGGTCAAGGACCTCGCCACCCACGACATCGACCTCACCGGCTGGGTCACCGGCCGGCAGTACACCTCGATCGCCGCGCACACGGTGTCGAAGTCGGGCCGCCCGCACGAGGACATGGTCTCGGCCGTGGGCCAGCTGTCCGACGGGACGATGGTCAACCACCTCGTCAACTGGCTGAGCCCGCTGAAGGAACGCTTCACGTCGGTCACCGGCGAGAAGGGCTGCTTCATCGCCGACACCCTCACCGCCGACCTCACGTTCTACTCCAACGCCGCCGTCGCCACCGAGTGGGAGGCGCTGCGCGCGTTCCGCGGTGTCTCCGAGGGCGACATGATCCGCTACGCCATCCCGAAGCGCGAGCCGCTCCTCGTCGAGCACGAGCTGTTCCGTGACGCGGTCCTGGACAAGTCCCACGACATCTGCACGCTGCGCCAGGGTCTGCGTACCGTGGAGGTGGCCGCGGCGGTCATCGACTCCGCCGACCGCGGCGTCACCGTGCGGCTCACCCCGGAGGACGTGGCCAGTTGACCACACCCGATGTCACCGTCGTGGTAGCCGTGTACAACACGATGCCGTACCTCACCGAGTGCCTGAACTCGCTGGTGGGGCAGAGCATCGGGCTGGACCGGCTCGAGGTCGTGGCCGTGGACGACGGCTCGACCGACGACAGTGGCCGGGAACTGGACCGCTTCGCGGAGAAGTACCCGGACACTGTCAAGGTGATCCATCAGGCCAACTCCGGTGGCCCGGCTGCTCCCAGCAACCGGGCCCTGGAGCTGGCCACCGGTCGTTATGTGTACTTCATCGGGTCCGACGACTACCTGGGCAAGGAGGCCCTGGAGCGGCTGGTGGCCTGTGCCGACGAGCACGGCTCCGACGTCGTCGTGGGCAAGATGGTGGGCACCAACGGCCGTTACGTCCACCAGGCGCTCTACAAGAAGAGCGACCCGGACGTCTCGCTGTACGACTCGGCCCTGCCGTTCACGCTGGCCAACACCAAGCTCTTCCGCCGCGAGCTGGTGGAGAAGTACTGCTTGCGCTTCCCCGAGGACCTGCCGGTCGGCTCCGACCAGCCGTTCACCCTGGAGGCGTGCGTACGGGCCGCGAAGATCTCGGTCCTGGCGGACTACACGTACTACTACGCGGTCAAGCGCGGCGACGCCAGCAACATCACCTACCGGGCCAACCACCTGTCCCGGCTGCGCTGCACCGAGCGCATCATGCACTTCGCCGCCTCGCTGATCGAGGCGGGCCCCAAGCGCGACGCGGTCCTCAAGCGCCACTTCACCTGGGAGCTCGCCAAGCTCATCCAGGACGACTTCCCCGCGCTCGACGCGCGGACGCGGACCGAGGTGTGCGCGGGCATCGCGGAGCTGGCCGACGAGTTCTTCACCGACGCGCTGCGCGACTCGATGGACGTCAAGCGGCGGGTGCGGATCTGCCTGGCCCAGCGCGGTGCCGTCGAGGAGCTCGTCCGCGCGATACAGGACGAGGCCGAGCACGGTTCGCCGCCCCTGCTGCTGGAGGACGGGCGGGCGTTCGTCCGTTACCCCGGCTTCCGCGACCCCGCGGTCGGGCTGCCCGACCGGGCGTACGAGGTGATCGGCGAGTCCGTCCCGGCGAGGCTGGCCCAGGGCACGTCCCTGGTGTCGGCCGAGTGGGACCAGGACGGCGACGACATGGCCGTCGCGCTGGCGGTACGGGTGGGGCTCACCGGCGAGACCGGCTCGGCCGTCGTGAGGCTCGCCACCAAGGCCATGCCCAAGAGCGCCGACAAGCCCGGCGCCCGGCGGCTCCCCGCCGGACACGAACTGCCCGCCCCCGTGGGCGAGTTCACCCAGAAGCCGACCGAGGACGGCCAGGGCACGCTGCTCACCGCCCGTATCCCGGTCCAGGCCAAGAGCGCCAAGCTCGGCGTCCGCGTGTACGCCGACGTGGCAGGCTCGACGTACGAGATTCCCGTGCCGACCCGCGGTGTGCCGCTGCCCCTGGCCCGTCGCTGGCGGGAGCGGATCCCGTACCGGATCTCCGCCAACGCGAACGCCAAGGGGCGGCTGGTGATCACCACGGCTCCGCTGTGGGAGCCCTCGCTCGGCGTGGGCAAGCGACTGCGTCAACTGATGTCCCGTGTGAAGAGGAAACTGACCCGATGAATATCTGTGTAGTCGCGCTCGGCAAGATCGGCCTGCCGCTCGCCGTGCAGTTCGCCGCCAAGGGCCACAAGGTCATCGGCGCCGACGTCAACGAGAAGGTCGTCGAGCTGGTCAACGCCGGCACCGAGCCCTTCCCCGGCGAGCACGACCTCGACCGGCTGCTGAAGCAGACCGTCGACGCCGGTCTGCTGTCCGCGACCACCGACACCGCCGCCGCCGTCGCCCAGTCCGAGGCCGTCGTGGTCGTCGTCCCGCTGTTCGTGGACGCCGAGGGCACCCCGGACTTCGGCTGGATGGACTCCGCCACCAAGGCCATCGCCAAGGGCCTCAAGCCGGGCACCCTCGTCTCCTACGAGACCACCCTGCCGGTCGGCACCACCCGCACCCGCTGGGCGCCGATGCTGGAGGAGGGCTCCGGCCTGATCGCCGGCCAGGACTTCCACCTGGTCTTCTCGCCGGAGCGCGTGCTGACCGGCCGCGTCTTCGCCGACCTGCGCCGCTACCCCAAGCTCGTCGGCGGCATCGACGAGGCGTCCGCGAAGCACGGCGTCGAGTTCTACGAGCAGGTCCTCGACTTCGACCAGCGCGACGACCTGCCGCGCCCGAACGGCGTGTGGGACCTGGGCACCGCCGAGGCGTCCGAGCTGGCCAAGCTCGCCGAGACCACCTACCGCGACGTCAACATCGGCCTCGCGAACCAGTTCGCCCGCTTCGCCGACAAGCAGGGCATCGACGTCCTGAAGGTCATCGAGGCCTGCAACTCCCAGCCCTACAGCCACATCCACCAGCCCGGCATCGCCGTCGGCGGCCACTGCATCCCGATCTACCCGCGGATGTACCTGTGGAACGACCCGGAGGCCACCGTCGTGCGCTCGGCCCGCGAGGCCAACGCCGCGATGCCCGAGTACGCCGTCGACCTGCTGGCCGCCGCCTACGGCGACCTGAAGGACGTGGGCGTCCTGGTGCTGGGCGCCGCCTACCGCGGTGGCGTCAAGGAGACCGCGTTCTCCGGCGTCTTCGGCACCGTGGAGGCGCTCAAGGCACGTGGCGCGGTCCCGTACGTCTCCGACCCGATGTACACGGCCGAGGAGCTGGCCGCGCACGGCCTCACGCCCCACCAGGGCGAGAAGGTCACCGCCGCGATCCTCCAGGCCGACCACGCCGAGTACCGCGAGCTGGCCGCCTCCGACCTGCCGGACGTCACCGTCCTGGTCGACGGCCGCCGCACCACGGACCCGGCTCGCTGGGAGGGCGTCCGCCGCGTCGTCATCGGCGGCTGATGAACGTCTGGTCCCGTACGTAACGAACAGTGGCCCTGCCCCGCGCGTGTGGGGCGGGGCCGGTTTGCAGAGGGTTTCCCCATGACCTGGTTGATTACTGGTGGCGCCGGATTCATCGGCTCCCACGTGGTGAAGGCGATGGCCGAGGGCGGCGAGCGGATCGTCGTCCTGGACGATCTGAGCACGGGCCGCGCCGAGCGGCTGCCCGAGGGCGTCCCCCTGGAGGTCGGCACCGTCCTCGACCGTGGGACCGTCGACCGTGTCCTCGCCGAGCACGCCGTCACCGGCATCGTGCACATCGCGGGCAAGAAGCAGGTCGCCGAGTCGGTCGCCAAGCCGCTGCACTACTACCACGAGAACGTCGAGGGCCTGCGTACGCTCCTGGAGGCGGCCGTCGAGGCGGGTGTCACCCGGTTCCTGTTCTCGTCGTCCGCCGCCGTGTACGGCATGCCCGACGTGGACCTGGTCACCGAGGACACACCGTGCGCGCCGATCAACCCGTACGGCGAGACCAAGCTCGCCGGCGAGTGGCTGGTGACGGCCACGGGGCGGACGTACGGGATGGCGACCGCCTCGCTGCGGTACTTCAACGTGGCGGGCGCGGCCACGCCCGAGCTGGGTGACGAGGGCGTCTTCAACCTCGTACCGATGGTCTTCGAACGCCTCACGGCCGGCGAGCAGCCGCGGATCTTCGGCGACGACTACCCCACGCCCGACGGCACCTGCGTCCGCGACTACATCCACGTCGAGGACATCGCCTCGGCGCACGTCGCCGCGGCCCGCCGGCTCGCCGCCGACCCGGACGCCTCGCTGATCCTCAACATCGGCCGCGGCGAGGGCGTCTCGGTCACGGAGATGGTCGGGATCATCCAGGACGTCACCGGCAGCGGCATCAAGCCGCTCGTCACCGAGCGCCGCCCCGGCGACCCGGCCCGTGTGGTGGCCTCCGCCGACCGCATCGCCGAGGAACTGGGCTGGAGCGCGCGCTACGGCGTGCGGGAGATGGTCGAGTCCGCGTGGGCGGGCTGGCAGCTGCGCCACCCGTAAGCACGGCACAGACGGACAAGGGCCCCGGGATCGCTCCCGGGGCCCCTTTTACGGTCCAGCGCCCCGTACGGTCCAGCGCGCCGTACGGTCTAGCGCTCGCCGAGGAACAGCTTGTCGAAGGCCTTGCTCACGACCGGCCAGTCCCACGTCGACAGCGCGTACTCGGACGCCAGCTTCCCGGCGTTCTGCCACGCCTCCTCGCTCGCCGTCGTCTCCAGGATGCGCTGCGCGGCCTCCTCGGTGGAGCCGACGACCCAGCCCTCCGGGTACAGCGTGCGGGCGCTGTTGGGCTTGCCCGCGTAGAAGGGCCAGTCGCGGGCGACCGGGACGGCGGCGCTCGCCGCGCCCTCCATCAGGCCCACGTGGCAGCCCTCCCGTACCGAGGAGGAAAGGATCACGCCGATGTCGGTGAGCGCCGACGGCACGTCGTCGGTCGGGCCGAGCTTGAGCACGACGCCTTCCTCGATGAGCGGGGCGATCTCCTTGTCGAACTGGCGCCGGTAGTCGCGGGTGGCCCGGCTGGTCTTCGGGTTCATGTCGCCGCCCACCAGCAGCAGCCGGTAGCGCTCGTCGTGCTCCCGCACCCGCTTGAGGACGTCCACGGCCCACATCGGGTCCTTGGCGACCTGGCTGATGCCGACGAGACCCAGGTGGAAGCGGGCCTCGGCCGTCTTCGGGCGGGCGAAGCCCGACAGGTCCATGGCGTTGTCGATGAGGTGCGCCCGGGGCGCGTTGTCACCGCGCAGCTGCGGTACGAGCGACTCGACCAGGTCCTTCACATGCGGGGCGACGTAGATCAGGTCGTCGATCCGGGAGAAGTCCGTCATGTGCGGCCAGCGCGTGAACGCCTCGTAGCTGTGCAGGCGCACGACGATCCGGGTGTCACCCGGGTCGATCGTGGTCAGCATCGCCGCGGGGCCCACCGACCAGTCCAGGAAGACGGTGTCCGCCCAGTCCAGGTACGGCCGCATCAGCCGCTCGACTTCCTCCTGGTAGGTGCTGGTGCCGCCGGCGAGGCGGTCCTCCAGCACCCGGCGGCCGGCCCACGCGATCCGCTTGAGCGCCTTCTGCGCGGCCAGGTCGAGGTAGCGCAGCTCCACGTCCTGGTGGTTGCCGTAGCGGTCCAGGATGTGGTGCAGGAAGTTGTCGTTGGCGCTGGTGGTGACCAGCAGCCGCAGCGGGCGGTCCTTGGGGGCCGGCGCGGGCGGGGTCCTCCTGCCCTGCGGGCGGCTGAGCGCGCGCATGACCTGGGAGCGGTACAGCGGCTCGACGAAACCCTCCGCGTCCCTGGCGAGCGGCGAGGACAGCTGGTCGATGTGCAGGACCCGGTGGAAGGCCAGGAACAGCGCGCGGTCCAGTGCGAACGACGCCTTCTCGTGGTCGCCCTGGGCGAACTGGGCGTCGGCGTGGGTGAGCTGGGCCGCGACGGCCTTGTCCAGGTCGCGCGGGTTCAGGCCCTTGCCGAGCTCCTTCATCACGGCCTCGTCCAGCAGCTGCGCCTTGAGCCCCAGGTCCGGGATCTTCGACGCGGCGGCCGCCAGCGCGAGCGCGGCGCCACTGGTGCGACCCGCCCACTGCATGCCCTCGGCGACATAACGGGACGTGGCGATACGCACCTTGGGCGGCACACCCGGCGCCGTGACGGCCGTACGCCACATCCGGGCGCCGACCGTGGAGCGCATCACCGGGCGGGCGGTGGCGTGCCGCATCACGGCGGCCGGCAGGCCGTCCACGGAGCGGCGCACGTTCTGCTTGACGACGTCCAGCGGGGGCAGCACACCGCGAGGGGCCGCGGAGCCCTTCTCCTTGACCCGGTCGACGGCCTTCAGGGCCGGCGCCAGGCCGAAGTGCGCCTCCTCGATGCGGTAGTACTGCGCCAGGCGCCACACCGTGTAGACGGCACCCGCGTCGAGCGCGACCAGGACGTCCGCCTTACGGGCCTGCCGGCGCAGCCAGCCGTCGCGCTTGGACTGCAGCCACACGCGCATGCCGCCCGGCGACTGGCGGGCCTTGCGGCGCAGCGCCGAGCTGCGGACGTTGAGGTTGCGCGGGAGCTGGTGCGTGCCGTCCAGCTCCATGGCGGCGAGTTCCTCGGCGACCGGCTCCAGGTGGAACGTGCCGGCGAGGTACGTCTTCGCGCCCGCGGCGCGGAACTTGCGCACCGAGTCGGCGAACACACCCAGCTGCGGCCGGGTGCTGGCGATGAACAGGACGTGGGTCACAGGGACGGTCCTCCGGCGACGATCTCAGTCTCGGCGGGGGAAGCCGCGTCCGCGGTGTCCGTCCTCTCCGCCTTGAGGGCGTTGAAGTCCTCGATCAGGTTCTTCACGGCGGCGGTCATCAGCGCCTCGCGGGTGAACTGGTCGGCGTGCGCCATGGCTTCGGCGTGGACCTCGTCGCTCGTCTCGACCGCCATGTGCGCGGCCTTGATGAACGACTCGGTCAGCCCCTCCTCGTCGATGCCGACCGCGCCCGTCCACAGCGGGTGCCCCCGCAGGACGTTGGAGGCGTCGTGCTCCACGACGTGCGCCGAGACGATCGGCAGGCCGGTCGCCATGTACTCGTAGACCTTGCCGGAGGTGACGTACCGGCCGCCGATGAGGATGAGGACCATCGCGTCCCAGCGGGCGTAGATGGACGCCACCTCGGCCTTGGCGGCGGGCCCGCCGAAGCGGACGCCGTCGGGCTCGGCCTGCTTGAGCACCTCGGCGTGGCGGTTGGCCTCGCGGCCGGAGCCGTTGCCGATGTGGCCGCGCACCTCGAAGGTGGCGTTGGCCAGCAGGGGCTCCTTCTCGCGGGCCGCGCGCCAGGCGTTCAGCACCGTCTCCAGGTGCGGGACGGTGAAGTTGACCGTACCGAGGTAGCCGAAGGCCAGGCCCGCCTCGGGGTCGGCGCGGTGCGCCTTGCCGGGGGAGCTGTCGGCGTCATAGCCGTTGCGGACCACGTGGACGCGGTCGGCGATCTCGGGGTAACGGGTGCGGTAGTGCTCGGCGATGGGGTCGTTGACCACCCACAGCGACAGCGCGTTGTCGAGGATCTTCTGCTCCCAGCGGCCCTCGGCGGAGTCGCGGGAGAACGCCTCGACACCGTCGATGACGTCGATGGACCAGCCGTCGCGGAAGTCCACGGCGTACGGGACCTTCGCCTCCTCCCACAGCTTCCAGGCCGCGGCGAGGTTGACGTAGGGGACGCAGCTGGCGAGCAGCAGGTCGGCCGGGTGCTCGCGGTGGACGCGGAGCACGGCCTGCTCCAGATCCTCGCGCCACTCACCGAAGTTGGGCTCCGGGAACGGCTCCATCTGACGACGGCGCAGCCGCGTGACCCACCCGTTGGGGTTGAGCGCGCGGTCCTCGCTGTACAGACGGATGTCCGTCTCCAGGTCCTCGCGTACCAGGGGGAGTTCGACGATCTCGATCCGCGGGTCGACCTGCTCCAGGAGGGTGAGGTCGACGCCGGAGTCCCGTTCCCACGACTCCTGCGCGATGGTGACGACGGTCACGTCCCAGCCCTGGTTGATGAACTGGTTCGCGGTCTCGCGCATGCGGTACGCGCAGCTCTTGGCCGCGGGCGGGAAACCGATGGCGAGGTAGATCACATGGGGCCGCTTGCCTGCCGTGGGCAGCCCGGACCTGGGAGACGCTGACATAATCGGTGACGCTAGCACGGTGACATGTACGGATAAGGGCCGTGTGAGGGGCCTTGTCCGTCACGCGTGCCGGCTGCCTCCCTTCCACTCTTCCATGATCCGGACAACGTTCTGGGCGGCCCGCCCGTCTCCGTACGGAGTGCCCGGGTCCGTCGTCGGCACCGCGCGGGTGACGGTCGCGGCCCACTCGTCGGCGGACAGCGTGTGCGGGTCGGGAACAAGGACGTTCCAACCCGTGTCGACGGTTTCCACCCACTCGGTTTCGGGACGGATGGTGGTGGTGATGCGCTCCAGCAGGAACGCCTCCTTCTGCAGACCGCCCGAGTCGGTGACGACACCGGAGGAGGCCAGCACCGCGGCGACCAGACCGGCGTACGGCAGCGGACGGCCCACGTGGACCGAGCCCTTGGCCAGCTCGATGTTGTGCGCCTGGGCGCGCGATACCAGCCGCGGGTGGGCGAGCAGCGCGACGGGGATCGGCAGGGCGGCCAGCGAGTCGATGATGGCGGCGAGGCGCTCGGGGTCGTCGGTGTTGTCCGGGCGGTGCAGCGTCGCCAGCAGGAACGGCTTCGACGGGTCGATGCCCTCGGGCAGGGCGGGGGCGGCGTGTTCGCCGGCCAGGACCGCGTCGCGGATGCGCAGGCAGATGTCCACCATGACGTCACCGGCCAGCACCGCGCGGTCCTTCAGGCCCTCGTCGGCGAGGTGGCGCATGGCCTCCTCGGTCGGGGCCAGCAGCACGTCGGCGCAGTGGTCGGTCAGGACGCGGTTGTGCTCCTCGGGCATGCGCCGGTTGAAGGAGCGCAGACCGGCCTCCAGGTGGGCGACCGGCAGGTGCATCTTCACGGCCGAAAGGGCGCCCGCGATGGTGGAGTTGGTGTCGCCGTAGACCAGCACCCAGTCCGGCTTCTCGCGCTCCAGGACCGGGTCGAGCGCCGAGAGCACGGCGCCCGTCTGCACACCGTGGCTGCCGGAGCCGACACCGAGGTGGACGTCAGGGTCGGGGATGCCCAGACCGTCGAAGAAGACGTCGGAGAGGTCGGCGTCGTAGTGCTGTCCGGTGTGCACGATGAAGTGCTCGTGCTCCGTCTCGGCGAAGGCTGCGGCGATGGGCGCGAGCTTCACCAATTGGGGACGGGCGCCGACGATGCTGATGACTTTCACTGAGCACTCTTCTTCTACTGGGACAGGTCAATGAGGGAGGCGTGCCGTGCCATCGTAGGCAATCGCCGGGATGACCAGCTCCGCGGCCGGACCACAGCCCGGAACGCAGGCCGGAACACGGGGGCCTGACGTCCATGGTCAGCACGTGCCTGTGTGCCGCCGAGGGCCTGGCATAACGATTCCGTGAACAGTTGCCGAAGAGGTTTGCCGACGAGGTTTCCCACCGGGTTCACCGGCGGGCTCGGGCAACGCGGTCACGGCCGTACGGACCTCGGCCCCAGGCACGCGGCGCCGTGCGCGGCGACGCGCCGCGCAGCTCCCGGTCGGCGGTCACCACCACGCACGCGCGCCCCGCCTCGGCCGCCTCGGCCGCCAGCTCCACGATCCGGTCGTCACCGCTGCCGGGCGCCGCCTCCACCCGTACACCCGGCACCGGCTCCACACCGCCGGCCCGTCCCTCCACGACCAGCACGACGTCGAGCGGACCGGGGTGCCCGGCGACCCCGTCGCGCGCGTACGCGACGAGCCGGTCGCGCAGCCGCTCGGCGGCTCCATGGCGGTCGCGCCACCAGCCGTCGGGCACCGATCCGACGACGTTCGCGGCGTCGACGACGAGAAGAGTGAGCACGGTGACAAGACTCCCACGCGCGGGCCGCCGTATGGGCCGTTCGGGGGACCGGGGAACGGTCACCAAAATGCTATCGTCGCGCAAGCTTGGGGGAACTTCGTGAACTGTTTGAACTGTTCAGGGGAAGGTCGGCGGTGAGCCATGGCGGTCTGGTCCGCGCGCAAAGCCAAGCGTCCAGCGGGCGCCTCGTCGCGCCGTAGCGCCGCCGCCACCCGCCCGCCGCTCCCCGACCCCACCCTCCCGGCGACCGCCGACTGGCTGGTGCGCGGCAAGGACGGCCGGCTCACGGCGTACGCCCCGGCCGAGGGCGGCGTGCTGCGCTGGACCGAGACCCGGCCCGGCGGGCCCGAGTGGACCGGGCCGGTGACCATCCCGGCCCCCGGAGTCCTGCCGTACCTCTCCATAGCGCAGGGCGCCGACGGCTACGTCCACCTGGTGGGGCTGCGCCGCGGCCGCCTCGCGGACGGCACACCCGCCACCGACGTGGTCTACGCGCTGCAGTACCAGTCGGGCCTGGCGGTACGCGACTGGGTGGCGGTCGGCAATCCGTACCCGAACGACCCCGACCTCGCCGAGCGGATCGGGCTCCCGGCGGCCGTCGTGGACTCCGAGGGCTCGCTGCACGTCTTCGTACGCAACGTGGGCGGCGGCATCTGCGGGCGCGCCCAGGTGCCGTCGGGCAAGTGGAACAAGTGGGCCGACCTCAAGGGCAGCGGGATCAACGGCACCATCTCGGCGTCGATCACCTCCGACGGCCTGATGGAGCTGGTCGCGCCCACCGAGGACCACCTCCTGCGCTGGACGCAGGAGACGCGGGGCGTGAAGTTCCAGCGCGCCGAGGACATCCCGGCCAGGGCCGAGCCGGGCTCGCTCACCTCGGAGCGCACCGGAGCCGGCCGGCTCACCCACTACTGGCACGACGCCGACGAGGGTACGGTCCGGGCCTGGCGCCCGTCCGACAAGGCCCCGTCCGTGCTCGGCGAGGGCGCCGGCACCGGCCCGGTCGCCCTGCTCCGTACCGCCGTCGACGGCCACGACTGCACGGTGATGGCCCGCCGGGACGCCGCCACCGGCCGCCCCGCCCTCGCCGCGTACCCCACGGAGGACGAGGCGCTCGGCGCCACCTGGACGCTCACCGGCGAGCCCTGCGTGGGCGCCCCGGCGCTGGGCGTCGACGGGCGCGGCCGTGTGGTGATGGCGGCCTTCGGCACGGACGGCACGCTGCGGGTGGCCCGCCAGAAGCCGGAGCCGGGGCTGGCGCTGGAGGCGTGGACGCGCGTGTAGCGGCCCGGCCGCGTCCAAGGGGTCTTCGTACGGGGGTTTTCGTACGGGGGTCTTCGTACGGGGGTCTTCTATAGGTCTACGGGGAGTGGCCCGAGACCGTCAGCAGGAAGCTGCCGTACGCGCTGGACACCACGGTCGCGCCCGCCAGCAGCGTCCAGGCGACGGCGGGGCGTGCCCTGGCGAGCGGCTTCGCGAGCGGCAGCAGCAGGGTGAAGGCGGGCAGCAGGAAGCGCGCCTTGGAGTGGAAGTAACCGGCACCCCCCAGGGTGATGAGCAGCGTCGCCGCCGCGTACACCAGGAGCGGCGCGGGCTGGCGTTGCAGGACGCAGATCAGCAGCAGTACGACACAGGCGGCGATCGTGCCGGCGATCACCACCTTGTCCAGCGAGATGGTGGCCTGGGTGAACACGGCGTTCAGCTGTCGCATGGTGTAGGCACCGCCGTCGAAGGCGGAGCCCCAGCGCTGCTGGACCCGGAAGTAGCCGTCCCAGCGCCCGGCCCGGTGCCCGACCCACCCGAACCAGAAGCACCAGCCGAGCGGCGCGACCACCACGGCGCCCACCAGCCGCGCCACGGGCCGCCCGTCCTCCTCCGCGAGCCACCGGGGCGCGCCGCCGCCGAGGGCGGGCCGAGGCGCCGGGCGCCGGCACAGCGTCCACAGGGCGTACAGCACCACGGCGGCGACGAGCGCGGCGCCGGTCGGGCGGGTCAGTCCGGCGAGGAGGGCCAGCAGCCCGGCCGTGAGCCAGCGGTGGGTCAGCACGGCGTACAGCGCCCAGGCCGCCACGGCGGTGAACAGGGCCTCGGTGTACGCCATCGACTGGACCACGGCGTGCGGAACGATGCCCCACATCACGACGGTGACGGAGGCGGCCCGGCCGCCGGCGACCCGGTCGATCACCGCGAAGATGCCCCAGGCCGCGGCCATGGACGCCGCCATCGCGATGAGCCAGGCGGCCGCCTGCGCGCTCAGCGGCGAAACGGCGGCGGCGCCCCGGATGAGTGTCGGGTACAGCGGGAAGAACGCGTACCGGCACAGCTCGCCCTGCCGGGGGCAGGTCGCCGGGTATCCCTCCTCGGCGATCGTCAGGTACCAGGCGGTGTCCCAGCGGCTCGCCAGCGCGTCGAGCAGGGTCTTGTCCGTACGGGCCAGCACCAGCGCGACACCGAGCGCCCTGACGACCGCGTAACCCAGCAGCGCGGGCCAGGCGCGCCGCGCGGCGGCCACGATCCGGGCGCCGGGTCCCGGCCGTGTCCGGCGCCCGGCGCTCGGCCCGGACGCTGCCCACCCGGTGTCCGTGCTCGCGCAGGTCTGAAGTTGCGGCATCGTCGCTCCTTCCGGCTCCGTGGCCGGACCACCACAGAAGGAAGATTCACGGACACCGGGCAGGGATGCGCGCAAAAGCCGAAATATGATCCTGAAGGCCTACGAATCACTCGCCGAGCGGCAAGCAGGGCCGGCCCCGGGCATCGCCCGGAACCGGCCCTGTGAGAAGAGGCCCTGCGAGAAGAGACCAGAGAGAAGAGGCCCTGTGAGAAGAGACCCGGAGAGAACGGGCCTCGGAGAGCAGAGGCTCAGACGCCCCGCTCGATGAGCGCGCCGTCCTTCTCGTCGTACAGCGTGCCGGTCTGCGGGCACTCCCACACACCCGCCTCGCCGTCCCGTTCCACCAGCCGCACACCGGCCCGCCCCACCCAGCCGATCTGCCGCGCCGGGACACCCACGACCAGCGCGAAGTCGGGAACGTCCTTCGTGACGACCGCGCCCGCGGCGACCATCGCCCAGCGGCCGACCCGTACCGGCGCCACGCACACCGAGCGGGCCCCCAGCGAGGCACCCTCGGCGACCTTGACGCCCACGGCCTCCCAGTCGCCCCCGCGCTTCTGCTTGCCCTCGGGGTCGACCGAACGCGGGTTGTGGTCGTTGGTCAGCACCACGGCGGGCCCGACGAAGACGCCGTCGGCCAGCTCGGCCGGCTCGTAGACCAGCGCGTAGTTCTGCAGCTTGACGTTGTTGCCGATGCGTACGCCGGTGCCGACGTACGCCCCGCGCCCGACCACGCAGCCCTCGCCGAGCCTGGCGTCCTCACGGATCTGAGCGAGCTCCCAGACACTGCTGCCGGCGCCGATTTCGGCCGACTCGGCTACCTGGGCGGTGGGCTGGACCCTGTAGTTCACTGTGCTCTGCCTTCCGGCTTCCGGTGTGCGTCTTCGCCCGGCGAGCATACGTCCACGGGGCGGGCGCCAGGCAGGGCCCGGTCCCGGCCCCGTGGACCCATCCCCGTGGACCCGGGTCAGCGGCCGTCCGTGACGACCTGGTTGGCGGGGACCCAGTAGCCGGCCAGCTCGCCCGCCGAGATACGGCACATCGCCCGGCCGTTGACCACCGCGCGGCGGTCGAACTGGGCGGTGTACGGCTGCGAGCTCCTCATGGTCCTGGTGGTGCCGGTCGAGCCGTCCGTCCCGAACTTGTACGCGATCACGTCGCGGTTCTCCGGGATCGTGAGCGTGCGCTGCACACGGTAGGTGTACGGCTGGTGCTCACCGCGCAGGAAGACGTTCGGGAACGCCTCGCCGATCCAGTAGCCCTTGTACGCGCCGGCGGAGATCCGGTTGACCTTGTCGTAGTCGCCGGTCGCGGTGGTGTCCACCTTGTAGAGCGTGTGCGTGCCCTTGCCGATGGCGATCACCGAGCCGGTCTTCACGCCCGGCGAGGGGAAGTCGTCCACCAGCATGTCCATCTGGTGGGCGAACACCACGCTGTTGGTGTGCCAGTGCAGCTGCTGCCACAGGGTGATGTGGTGGTGGTACGTCGGCGCCGGGATGCGGTGGGTCCGGCAGTAGTACGAGAACCAGCGCGGGTTGCGCAGCAGGCCGAAGTACGGTCTCTGGGACTGATTCGGGTAGTACAGGTACACGCCCTGGGCGTTGAGGTGGTAGTTCCCGGTGGTCGGGGAGATGTTCGCCCACGCCGTGGGCCGGTTGCGCCACGGCCGGAGGTTCTCGGGAAGGTCGGAGACGATCTTGTAGCCGTTCGTGTTGAACGTGAACGGCAGGGTCGTGGGTATGTCCTTCTCGACCGTACGCGGGTCCGGTCGGCCGTCCGCGTACGGGATGCGCGTGGAGGGGCTCGGCGCGGTGGCCGTGCCGCCCTCCAGGGGGTCCGGCAGCGGCGGGAGGGGCGGCTCGGCGCCGCCGCCCCCGGCGGGCAGGCTCAGCGCGAGCGAGCGGGGCATGTTGGCGTACGGGTCCGGCTTGGGGGTGTCGAAGACCCCCGTGGCCACCGCGGAGAAAGCGCCGCCCCCCACGACGGCCGCACCGGCGGCGGTGCCGCCCGCGGAGACCGGTGCGGGGCCGGTGCCCGGGCGGGCGTGAGGCGGGTGGGCGGCCTGGGCCCGGGCGGTGTGGGGCCGGTTTGACCCCCGTGGGCCCGGCCCGTAACCTTGACTGTCGGCGTGTTTCCATGCGCGCCAGCTCCTGAGCACCTCCCTCCGGGTCCGCCCCGGAGAGGCCGCTCATCCCATCCGGACACTCACGGGCCTGGCCGGCCCGTGCGAGCGGCTGGCATCAGGGGTTTCCGTTCCGAGTGAGAGAGAGATCCGCGTGTACGCCATCGTGCGCAGCGGTGGTCGCCAGCACAAGGTTGCTGTCGGCGACATCGTTGAGGTTGACAAGATTTCCACTGCCAAGGTTGGCGACACGGTCGAGCTCTCGACCCTGCTCGTTGTCGACGGCGACGCTGTGACCAGCGACCCGTGGGTGCTGGCCGGCATCAAGGTCCAGGCCGAGGTCGTGGACCACCACAAGGGCGCCAAGATCGACATCCTGCGCTACAAGAACAAGACCGGCTACCGCCGTCGTCAGGGCCACCGCCAGCAGTACACGGCGATCAAGGTCACGGCGATCCCCACGGCTGCGAAGTAAGGGACTGAGGAGACATGGCACACAAGAAGGGCGCATCGTCCACCCGGAACGGTCGCGACTCCAACGCTCAGCGGCTCGGCGTGAAGCGCTTCGGCGGTCAGGTCGTCAACGCCGGTGAGATCCTGGTCCGCCAGCGTGGCACCCACTTCCACCCCGGCTCGGGTGTGGGCCGTGGCGGTGACGACACGCTGTTCGCGCTGCAGGCCGGTGCGGTGCAGTTCGGCACGTTCCGTGGCCGCAAGGTCGTGAACATCGTTCCGACGGCTGCCTGATCCACTTTCGCGGAGGCGGACCTCTCTTCCCGTACGGGAAGCAGGTCCGCCTTTCGCTTGTTACGTCTAAGACATTTCGCATGTACGTATCTGGAGGCACAGAAACATGACCACCTTCGTGGACCGCGTCGAGCTGCATGTCGCCGCGGGTAACGGGGGCCACGGCTGTGCCTCCGTTCACCGGGAGAAGTTCAAGCCGCTCGGCGGCCCCGACGGGGGCAACGGCGGCCGTGGCGGTGACGTGATCCTGGTCGTCGACCAGTCGGTCACCACGCTCCTGGAGTACCACCACTCCCCGCACCGCAAGGCCACCAACGGCAAGCCCGGCGAGGGCGGCAACCGGTCCGGCAAGGACGGCCAGGACCTGATCCTGCCGGTGCCGGACGGCACGGTCGTCCTCGACAAGAGCGGCAACGTGCTGGCCGACCTGGTCGGGCACGGCACGTCGTACGTCGCCGCCGAGGGCGGCCGGGGCGGGCTCGGCAACGCGGCGCTGGCCTCGGCCCGCCGCAAGGCGCCCGGCTTCGCGCTGCTGGGCGAGCCCGGGCGGTCCGGTGACATCGTCCTGGAGCTCAAGACCGTCGCCGACGTGGCGCTGGTGGGCTACCCCAGCGCCGGCAAGTCCTCGCTGATCTCCGTCCTCTCGGCCGCCAAGCCGAAGATCGCGGACTACCCCTTCACCACGCTCGTCCCGAACCTGGGCGTCGTCACGGCCGGCTCGACCGTCTACACGATCGCCGACGTGCCCGGCCTCATCCCGGGCGCGAGCCAGGGCCGCGGCCTGGGCCTGGAATTCCTCCGTCACGTCGAGCGGTGCAGCGTGCTGGTGCACGTCCTGGACACGGCCACGCTGGAGTCCGACCGCGACCCGGTCACCGACCTCGACGTCATCGAGGAGGAGCTGAAGCAGTACGGCGGACTCGACGGCCGTCCTCGTGTCGTCGTCCTCAACAAGATCGACATCCCGGACGGCAAGGACCTCGCGGAGATGATCCGCCCGGACCTGGAGGCACGCGGCTACCGCGTCTTCGAGGTCTCGGCCGTCGCCCACCTCGGCCTGAAGGAGCTGTCCTTCGCCCTCGCCGAAATCGTCGCCAAGGCGCGCGCGGCCAAGCCGAAGGAGGAGGCGACCCGGATCGTCATCCGCCCGAAGGCGGTCGACGACGCGGGCTTCACGGTCACGCAGGAGGAGGACGGCCTGTTCCGCGTGCGCGGCGAGAAGCCGGAGCGCTGGGTGCGCCAGACGGACTTCAACAACGACGAGGCCGTCGGGTACCTGGCGGACCGCCTCAACCGCCTCGGCGTCGAGGACGAGCTGATGAAGGCCGGAGCCCGCGCGGGCGACGGCGTGGCCATCGGCCCCGAGGACGACGCGGTCGTCTTCGACTGGGAGCCCACGATGATGGCGGGCGCGGAAATGCTCGGCCGCCGCGGCGAGGACCACCGCCTGGAGGCCCCGCGTCCCGCGGCCCAGCGCCGCAAGGACCGCGAGGCGGAGCGCGACGAGGCGCAGCGCGAATTCGAGGGCTTCGAGCCCTTCTGATCCCCCGGCCCCCGCCTGGCGGCGCACCCCTCGTGCGTGCGCCCCGGCGCGGGGGCGTCCAGCGGTCGGGCCGGGGGCGCCCCTGCGGGGTCGTGCGGCCGGCCGGGCTGGACGTGACCCCGCCCGGTGCCGTCCGGGCACGGGGGCGTGCGGCCGGTCCGGCTGGACGTGACCCCGCCGGGGCCGGCCATGGGCGGTAGCGCACTGTGGGGGCCGCTCCGGGGATTCGTGTCCTGGGCTCTGCTTCGCAAGCTCAGTCGTTGTACGCCCAGAACACGACCCACTGCGCGCCCCTTCGGGGCCGGCCCACCCCTCCAGGTGCTGGCGCACGACCCAAAGCCCCCGCACCACCCAGGTGTGGGGATAAAGGCGCATGAAATCAGGTTCAAGTCATGCCGGCCGCACAACCTGCGGCCAAGGATCGCCGTCTTGCAGGCGGGGGCGGAGCCGCAGGTGCGCCCCGGCTGACTTGAACGGAGCGTTGATGAAGGTCTCCTTCCTCATCCACACCATTTACGGCATCGGCGGCACCATCCGCACCACGCTGAACCTCGCGGAGGAGCTCGCCGGACGGCATGAGGTGGAGATCGTCTCCGTCTTCCGGCACCGGGACGAGCCGCTCTTCGCGATCGACCCGCGTATCACCGTCGTACCGCTCGTCGACACCCGCCCCTCCTCGCCGGTGAACGAGAAGAAGCACGAACGGCACCTTCAGCCCGCCGAGCACTTCCCCCGCAACGAGGCGCGGTACACGGAGTACAGCAGGCTCACCGACGAGCGCGTCCGCGCCCACTACGCCGGCTCCGACGCGGACGTCGTCATAGGCACCCGGCCAGGACTCGTCGCGTACGTCGCGCAGTTCGCGCCCGAGCGCGCCGTGCTCATCGGCCAGGAGCACATGACGCACAACCACCACAAGCCCGCCCTCCGGGCCGAGATGGCCGGGTACCTCGGCACGCTGGACGCCTTCGTCACCGTCTCCGAGGGTGACGCCGCCTCCTGGCGCGAGCAGATGCCGCTGCCCGGCACCCGCGTGCTGGCCATCCCCAACAGCGTGCCGGAGCCGGTCGTCACGCCCTCCGACACCTCGGGCACCACGATCGTCGCGGCCGGGCGGCTGGCCTCCGAGAAGCAGTACCAGGTGCTGATCGAGGCGTTCGGCAAGGTCGTCGCCGTACGACCCGAGTGGACACTGCGCATCTGCGGCTGGGGCAACCAGAAGGACCGGCTCCGTAAGAGGATCGACCAACTCGGCCTCTACAACAGCGTCCACCTCATGGGCCCGCGTTCCCCCATCGAGCCGGAGTGGGTCAAGGGCGCGATCGCCGTGTCCACCTCCCGCCACGAGTCCTTCGGCATGACGCTCGTGGAGGCGATGCGCTGCGGGCTGCCCGTGGTGTCCACCGACTGCGACTACGGCCCCCGCGAGATCATCACGGACGGCGAGGACGGCCTGCTCGTCCCCGTCGGCGACGTCGACGCCATCGCGCACGCGCTGCTGAAGCTCATCGACGACCCGCGGCTGCGCCGCCGCATGGGCGCCGCCGCCCTCGTCAACGGCCGCCGTTTCGACCCGGGTCCGGTCGCCAAGCAGTACGAGGAGCTGTTCGCCGAGCTCGGCGCGTCGGCCTCCTACCGCACGGGCTCCGTCACCCCCGTCCGCCCCGCACCGCGGACCCGGACCGACACCGCCCCGCACCTCGCCGACTGTGTCGCGGCCGACGACGGCACCCTGACCGTGACGCTGCTCACCCCTCGTGAGGGCGCCACGCTGGTGGTCGCCGACCGCGTCTTCGCCTTTGACGAGCGCGGGGTCGCGACCGTCCCCGCCGGCACGCCCTTCGCCGAGGGCGTGTGGCCCTGCGAGGCCGAACTGCCCGGCAGCGGCGAGCGCGTGACCCTGGTGACGCGCGCCGTCGACCAGCGTGGCGCGATGCGCGCGGCCGGGCGGCAGGGCGCCGGCGAACCGGTCCGGCAACTCGTTCCGTATACAAGGAACGGCGCTCTCACCCTCCGCTCGTGGGTGCGGCCCGTCCACGCCGAGCTCGGCGAGGTCCGCGTCGAGGACCGGAGGATCACTGTCTCCGCGCGGCTGTACGGCGCGGCGGACCCGGATGGCGAACCGATTCTGCTGTTGCGCCGCCGGGGCGCCCACCCGCATGAGCTGGCGTTCCCCGGCGCCCGTCATGGCCGCGACGGTTTCCGTTTCACCTTCCCCGCCGCGGCTCCCGCCGCCCGTCAGCGGGACCCTCACGATGTGTGGGACCTGTGGCTCCGCCCCGCGCCGGGCGCCGAGCCGGCCCGCCTGGCGCGCGTACTGGACGACGTGGTGGAGAAGGGCTCCCTCTTCCCGTACCCGGCGATCGAGATACCGAAGAAGGGGTCACTGGTGCGCGCGGTCGTCAGGAAGCTGGCCGGCAAGCCGCGGGAGCGGGTCACCGTCAAGGTGTTCCACAGCGCCGCCAACGATCTCGTACTCAATGTGGTCGATCAGGCCGCCGGGCGCCCGGACGCGTGATGTCGGTCACCGGGGTGCCGTCGTGGCGCGTGTCCGCTCTGCCTGGCCACACGGTGAACGCCAGGTGTCGGGTGGGTGTGAGGTGCCCTATGTCCGCCTTGCGAGACGGTCACGGAGAGTGCGACCATCAGCCCGTCCCCCCGTCGTCGCAAGGTAGGTCGTTCTGTGTCAGCGCCGCATGAAGCCAAGACCCGCACCACAGCAGTCGTGCTCGCCGGGGGCACCGGCCAGCGCGTGGGTCTCGCGATCCCCAAGCAGCTGCTGAAGATCGCGGGCAAGGCGGTCATCGAGCACACGCTGACGATCTTCGAGCAGGCGGAGTGCGTCGATGACGTGATCGTGCTGATGGCGCCGGGTTTCGTGCCCGACGTGGAGAAGATCATCGCGAAGGCGGGACTGACCAAGGTCACCCGGGTCATCGAGGGCGGCGCCACCCGCAACGAGACCACCGAGCGCGCCATCCGGGCGCTCGGCGAGGGCCTCACGGAGGGCGAGGACCTCAACGTCCTCTTCCATGACGCTGTGCGTCCGCTTTTGTCACAGCGCGTGATCAAGGACTGTGTGGACGCCCTCGACCGCTACCAGGCCGTCGACGTCGCCATCCCGTCCGCGGACACCATCATCGTGACCCGCACCCACGGCGGGGACGGCGAGTTCATCACCGACGTACCCGACCGCTCCCGGCTGCGCCGCGGGCAGACCCCGCAGGCCTTCAAGCTCTCCACCATCCGGCGGGCGTACGAGATCGCGGCCGGTGACCCCAACTTCCAGGCCACCGACGACTGTTCCGTGGTCCTGAGGTACCTGCCGGACGTACCGATCTACGTCGTCGCGGGCGACGAGTACAACATGAAGGTCACCCAGCCCGTCGACGTGTTCATCGCCGACAAGCTCTTCCAGCTGGCCTCCACCGCCGCTCCGCGCCAGGCCGACGAGGCCGCCTACCGCGAGCTGCTGTCCGGCAGGACCCTCGTCGTCTTCGGCGGTTCGTACGGCATCGGCGCCGACATCGCCAAGCTCGCCGAGCGTTACGGCGCCACGGTGTACGCTCTGGGCCGCTCCACCACCGGCACCCACGTCGAGAACCCCGAGCACGTCCAAGAGGCCCTCGCCACGGCGTACGCCGAGAGCGGCCGCGTCGACTACGTCATCAACACGGCGGGCGTGCTGCGCATCGGCAAGCTCGCCGAAACCGACGACGCGACCATTCAGGAAGCGCTGAACGTCAATTACCTGGCACCTGTGCACATCGCGCGTGCCTCGTACAAATACTTGGCGGAGACCAAGGGGCAGCTGCTCCTCTACACCTCCTCCAGCTACACTCGCGGCCGCGCCGAGTACAGCCTTTACTCGTCCACCAAGGCCGCGATGGTGAATCTCACCCAGGCCCTCGCCGACGAATGGGCCGGCGAGGGAATCCGGGTGAATTGCGTCAACCCCGAGCGCACCGCCACGCCGATGCGTACGAAGGCGTTCGGCCAGGAGCCCGCCGGTTCGCTGCTGTCCTCCGAGGCCGTGGCCCGGACCTCGCTGGACGTGCTGCTCTCCGAGCTCACCGGCCATGTCATCGACGTACGGCAGCAGGACCCCACCCGCGGGGCGAGCGAGGCGTCCGGCTTCGAGCAGGCCCTGGCCTCCGTGCTGGACCGACAGGAAGATGTGTAATACTCGCTGGATGTTCTTTTTCCGGGCCTCTGTTTGTCGCTTAGTCGCGCAAGCAGAGGCCCGGCTTCGTGAAGCCGCACCTTCACGTGGCCCGTCGCTTTCACCCCTCACGTGACCTTTCGCGTGACTTTTCTCATTGTCCTCATAGTGAATAAACCGGCACTCCCCTCTGGAGCAGGTTCTTCGTGATTTCGACCGCCATTCGCCTGGCACGCGTGGGCAGTGCGTCGGAGCTGGCCGCGGCAGTCCTGATGGGACTGGGTTATCCGTGCGTCATGCTCGCCGCGCTGGTCCCGAACCTCTGGTTCTTCGCGGCCGCCGGCGCCGTCACCTATGTCGCCGACTGGTACCTGCACCAGAAGAACAGTTACCTGATCAACCGGCTCAACAAGATCAGGGCCGGTCTGCCGATCCGCTTCCTGCTGCGCCAGCTGCTGCTCGTCCTGCTGCTGGCCCGCGAAGGCCTCGCCGAACAGCCGGTGTTCTACGCCGCGGTCGCCTGCTTCCTGCTGTTCTACGGCCTCCAGGCCCCGCAGGGTGCCCTCGCCACCCTCATCCGGCTGCGCCGCACCATGCCGGTCGTCACCCGCAACATCGACCTCCACGCCGTGCGCATCCCCGACGCCCCGCCGCGGGCGCTGCTCAGCCGCTCCGCGGAGAAGATGCTGCACCTGGACATCCCCGCCATGGCCGGCGTGATCATCGCCGCCGGCACGGGCGCGGACATCGTCGGGTACGCGGGTGTGGCCGCGACCCTCCTGCTGGGCCTGCTCTACACCGCCGCCCTCGTCCCCTACCTGCGCCGCAAGCGCCGGGTGCCCGGCGCCGGAGCCGTCCTGAAGGCCGTCGGCACCTGGCTGCGCGAGTACCAGCCGACCGTCGCGCTGTACTTCTCGGGCTCCGACGACTCCGCGTACCAGGTCAACATGTGGCTGGAGACGATGGAGCAGGTCGACGGCCGGCCGCTGATCATCATGCGCGAGCGCGGCCTGGTCAACAAGCTGAACCCCACGTCCGTGCCGATCCTGTGCGTACCCGGCGGCCAGCACCTGATGGCCATGGACCTGTCCTCGGTCCGCGTCTGCCTGTACGCCGCCAACGTCGGCAAGAACATCCACATGCTGCGCGTACCGACCATGAAGCACGTCTTCATCGGGCACGGCGACAGCGACAAGCTCGCCAGCGTCAACCCGTTCTCGAAGGTGTACGACGAGGTGTGGACGGCCGGGAAGGCCGGCCGCGACCGGTACGCGCTCGCCGACGTCGGCGTCCGCGACGACGACATCGTCGAGGTGGGCCGCCCGCAGCTCGCGCCCATCACCGGCTGGACGGGCACGCCGAAGAATCCGGTGCCGACCATCCTGTACGCGCCCACCTGGGAGGGCTGGGACAACAACCCGGGCAACACCTCCCTGCTGCTGGCCGGCGAGAACATCATGAGGCGGCTGCTGAACGCCCCCCGGCCGGTCCGCGTCATCTACAAGCCGCACCCCTTCACCGGACTCGTCAACAAGAAGGCCAAGGCCGTCGACGAGCGGCTCCAGAAGATGGTCGCCGCGGCGAACGCCGAGCGCGCCGCCGACCCGCGCTGGGCGGAGGAGGCCGCCGCGGCGCAGGGCCGGCAGTCCCAGGCCCGCGCCGAACTGACCCGTATCGAGGCGCGCCTCGCCGCGCTCACCCGGCCCGGACGCAAGGGCGGCGACGAGGCCGAGGAGTCGCGCGTCGCGCTCGCCGACCCCCAGCGCCTGGCCGAGATCAAGCGGCTGCGCGCCGAGTGGAACGACGCGTACTGGCGCTCCTTCGGCTGGTGGGAGCACAAGGTCGTCACCGGCACCGAGCCGAAGCTGTACGACTGCTTCAACGAGGCCGACGGCATGGTCTCCGACATCTCCAGCGTCGTGTCGGACTTCATCGCGAGCGGCAAGCCGTACGCCGTGACGGACTCGGCCGCGCTGGGCGCGGAGGAGTTCACGCGGCAGAACACCGCAGTACGGGCCGCCGTCATCCTCACCAACAGCGCCGCCGAACTTGACGAGCTGCTGGCGGCCGTCGCCGACCCGGCCGCCGACCCGCTGGCCAGGAACCGGCGCCTCCTCAAGCGCTACCTGCTCGGCCCGGACGAGCCCACCTCCATGGAGCGGTTCAACGCGGCGGTGCGGGCGCTGGCCGCCAAGGCGGAGGCCCGCAACACCGGCGTCGCGCAGCGGCTGGCCGGCCGGCCGATCGGCGAGCTGGGCGAGGAGGCGGACGGCGCGGGCGCCGAACCGCCGGCGGCGGCGCTGGACACGGTGGACGAGAAGGGCGCGGATAAGGAGAACGGCGCGGAGCCGACGCTGGCCCACTGAGTTGCCCCGCTCAGCGGCCCGATCGAGCGGCGCCACTCAGCGGCCTCATCGAGCGGCCTCATCGAGCGGCGTCATCGAGTGGCGTCATCGAGTGGCCTCACCGAGTGGCGCCCTGTGCCCGTTCCCGTATGCCCGTAGACGAGCGCACGCACGCCGGCGTAAAGCCGGACGTACACCTCGCGGCCCGTAAGTCCCTCGTCCGAGGCGCACTTACGGGCCGCTGTGCGCGCCGTCACACCGCGGAAATACATTGGGGGCACGATGGCGGACGACCTTTGTCCGTTTACGCCGTATGTGCAGTGGGTGCCGATGACTGAGAACACTCCCGATGTCAGCGTGATCATCGGGGCCTACGATGCGATGCCCTACCTGGTGAAGTGCCTCGAATCCGTCGAGGCGCAGACCATCGGCCCCGACCGCATCGAGATCGTCGCCGTCGACGACGGTTCGACCGACGGCACGGGGGAGCACCTGGAGGAGTTCGCCGCCCGCACCAAGGTCCCCACGCGCGTCATCCGGCAGGCCAACTCCGGCGGCCCCAGCGGGCCCCGCAACACCGGCCTGGCCCTGGCTCGCGGCCGCTATGTCTTCTTCCTCGACGCCGACGACTACTTGGGGGAGGAGGCCCTGCAACGCCTGGTCGAAATGGGCGACAAGGCGGGCACGGACGTGGTGCTCGGCAAGACCGTGGGCGTCAACCGGAACGCCGCCAAGTCGATGTGGAAGCAGACCGTCGAGCGCGCCGACATCTACACCTCCAACGTCAAGTACACGCTGAGCGCCCAGAAGCTCTTCCGCCGCGAGCTGCTCGTCCGGCACGGCATGCGGTTCGACGAGTCGCTGCGTACGGGAGAGGACGCGCTGTTCACGCTGGAGGCGTACCTGCGCGGCAGCGGCGTGTCCGTGGTCGCCGACTACGTCTGCTACTACCTGGTGGGGCGCGCGGACGGCAAGCAGGTGACCAAGACCGGGAGCTACACGCTGCGCTTCGACTCGGCGAAGGCGCTGATGGAGCTGATCGCCGCGCACCTGCCGCCGGGGGAGCGGCGCGACCTGCTGATGCTGCGGCCGTTCATCGTCACGCTGCTGCCACAGTTCGGCCCCGTCCTGCTCAAGCAGTCGCGGGAGGTCCTGCTCGACAAGATGAAGCGGGCCGCGCCGCTGATGGCCGCGTACTGGACGCCGGGCGTGGCCGGCCGGCTGAAGACCGAGGACCGGCTGCGCCTGACGTGCGTGGCGCTGGACAAGCCGGCCGAGCTCCTCGACATCGTCACCTTCCTCAAGGAGGGCAAGCAGCCCCAGCGGGTGCGCAGGTGGGGCCGCGAGTACCTGGCCTACCCGCACTTCCGCGACCCGGCGGTGGGCATCCCGGACTCCGCGTACGAGCTGCGCGGAGCGGCCGGGACGCTGACCGTGGCCCGGCGCAGGGCGCGGCGGCTGGCGGGGCGGGTACTGCGGCGGGTCCGGGGGCGGGTCCGGCGGATGAGGGACGAGCGGGCGAGGGCGGCGGCGTAGGACTGCGGGGGCGGGGGCGGGGGTCGTGGGGCGCCGTGGTGTGCGGCGCCGTGGTGCGGGGCGTGGTCCGGAGCACCGGCGCGGTGGGTGTCCAGCGGGCTGTCCACTCGATGGAATGCGCGAGCGCACCAGGCCGCCACTGACATAGATTTCCCACGTGACAGTGGCGAGACAGTACGTAACGGAAGCCCGCAGGATCGTCGTCAAGGTCGGTTCGTCGTCCCTGACCACCGCCTCCGGCGGCCTCGACGCCGACCGCGTCGACGCGCTCGTCGACGTACTCGCCAAGGTCCGCGGTGGCGGGGAGAAGGAGATCGTCCTGGTCTCCTCGGGCGCCATCGCGGCCGGCCTCGCCCCGCTCGGCCTCGTCCACCGCCCCAAGGACCTGGCCCGCCAGCAGGCCGCCGCCAGCGTCGGCCAGGGCCTGCTGGTCGCCCGCTACACCGCCTCCTTCGCCCGCTACGGCGTACGCGTCGGCCAGGTGCTGCTCACCAGCGACGACACCAGCCGCCGCGCCCACTACCGCAACGCCTACCGGACCCTGGACCAGCTGCTCGCCATGGGCGCCGTGCCGGTCGTCAACGAGAACGACACGGTCGCCACGGACGAGATCCGGTTCGGCGACAACGACCGGCTCGCGGCGCTCGTCGCCCACCTCGTCCGCGCCGACCTGCTCGTGCTGCTGTCGGACGTGGACGGTCTCTACGACGGCGATCCGTCCAAGCCCGGCACCTCACGCATCGCCGAGGTGCGCGGACCGGCCGACCTGGAAGGCATTGAGATCGGCTCGGCGGGCAAGGCCGGTGTCGGCACCGGCGGCATGGTCACCAAGGTCGAGGCCGCCCGCATCGCCGCGGCCGCCGGCATCCCCGTCGTCCTGACCTCGGCCAGCCGTGCCGCCGACGCCCTCGCGGGCCGCGACACCGGCACGTACTTCCGCCGCACCGGCCGCCGCTCGGCCGACCGGCTGCTGTGGCTGGCCCACGCCTCGACCCCGCAGGGCGCCCTGATCCTGGACGACGGTGCCGTACGGGCGGTCGTCGAGGGCAAAAAATCGCTGCTGCCGGCCGGGATCGCGGCGGTCGAGGGCGAGTTCAGCGCGGGTGACCCCATCGAGCTGCGCGACAGCTCCGGCCGGGCGGTCGCACGCGGCCTGGTCAACTTCGACTCCAAGGAGATCCCCCAGCTGCTGGGGCGTTCCACCAGGGAGCTGGCGAAGGAGCTGGGCCCGGCGTACGAAAGGGAGGTCGTACACAGAGACGATCTCGTCGTCCTCCACCCCTAGAACGGCTGAAACTCCGGCCCTCCGCCGGAGAGCTTCACCAAAACCGCCCCACATTCCGCTCAGGACTGGTCAACTTTGTCTCAGGGGTAAGGCGGGGTGACAGCACCACGACGTATCAACAGGAGGCCGCCGGTGAGACGAGCGCGCCCAGGGGCTCTGGCCCGAGGGACGACCGAACGCGCCTTGACGAGTGTCGAGGCCGGGGCCGACTTCGACGAAGCCGGCCCCGACGACGGCGCCGGGGCCCGGCGGGCGGGGAGCGAAGCGGACCGGCGCCCCCCGGACCGCCCGGTGTCCAAGCTCTGGCACATCACCCTCAGCGTCTCGGGCCAGGAGGCCCCGCTGAAGGAGGTCAGACGGGCTCTTGAGCAGCTCGCCCACGACCACCCGTTCCTGCTCACCAGCAGGTACGCCACCGATCATGCCGAGATCCGGTACTGGGAGGAGGCCCGCGACCTGCACGACGCCGCCGCGGTGGCGCTGCGGCTGTGGGGCGAGCACCGGCAGAGCGCCAACCTGCCGCCGTGGGAGATCGTCGGCCTGGAGGTCATCGACCGCGAGACGTACCACCTGCGGATCGCCGAGGGGTACGGCCCGCCGCCCGCCGCGCCCGTCGGCGTACACCCGTACTGACCTGGCTGTCCTGACCTGGCTTCCTGACCTGGCTGTCTGGCGGGACGTCGTCTCGTGAGGACGCCGTCTCGCAGTACGGGATAAGTGAGGGGTGCCCGCCGGGAGCGCATTACGCTGCGAGTATGACCTCGTCGCATTCCCCCGCTTCCTCCACCTCGCCGTCCGTCACGCCGTACGACGACATGACTCCGGTCGTCCGGGCGGCCTACCGGGCCCGCTCCGCCGCCGCCGAAATCGCGCCACTCCCGCGCGCGGCCAAGGACGACGCGCTCCTGGCGATCGCGGACGCCCTGGAAGTCCGTACGAGCGAGATCGTCGAGGCCAACGCCGAGGACGTGGTGCGGGCCCGGGAGGCCGGCACCAGCGAGTCGATCATCGACCGGCTGACGCTGACGCCCGAGCGGGTGCGCGCCATCGCCGCCGACGTCCGGGACGTGGCCGCGCTGCCCGACCCGGTCGGCGAGGTCGTGCGCGGCTCCACCCTCCCCAACGGCATCGACCTGCGGCAGGTCCGCGTCCCGCTGGGCGTCGTCGGGATCATCTACGAGGCCCGGCCCAATGTGACGGTCGACGCCGCCGCGCTGTGCCTGAAGTCCGGCAACGCCGTCCTGCTGCGCGGCTCCTCGTCCGCGTACTCCTCCAACACCGCCCTGGTGCGGGTGCTGCGCGACGCGGTCGGCGGCGCCGGGCTGCCGGCGGACGCGGTACAGCTGGTGCCGGGCGAGTCTCGCGACTCGGTGCGCGAGCTGATGCGCGCCCGCGGGCTGGTCGACGTCCTGATCCCGCGCGGCGGCGCCTCCCTGATCCGTACGGTCGTCGAGGAGTCCACCGTCCCGGTCATCGAGACCGGCACCGGCAACTGCCACGTGTACATCGACGCCCAGACCGACCTCGACATGGCCGTCGACATCCTGATCAACTCCAAGGCGCAGCGGCCCAGCGTCTGCAACGCCGCCGAGACGCTCCTCGTCCACCAGGACATCGCGGCCGACTTCCTGCCGCGCGCCCTGGACGCCCTGGCCGAGGCGGGCGTCACCGTGCACGGCGACGAGCGCGTGCAGGCGTACGCGGAGGGCTCCAAGGCCACGGTCGTGGCGGCCACGACCGAGGACTGGGAGACCGAGTACCTCTCGTACGACATCGCCGCCGCCGTCGTCGACTCGCTGGACGCCGCCGTCGCGCACATCCGGCTCTGGTCCTCCGGCCACACCGAGGCCATCGTCACCACCTCGCAGGCGGCGGCCCGCCGCTTCACGCAGCTGGTGGACTCCACGACGGTGGCGGTGAACGCCTCCACGCGGTTTACGGACGGCGGCCAGTTCGGCTTCGGCGCCGAGATCGGCATCTCGACCCAGAAGCTTCACGCCCGCGGCCCGATGGGCCTGCCGGAGCTGACCTCGACCAAGTACATCGTGACGGGCGACGGTCACACCCGATAGGGCCCTGCCCAAGAGCCACCTCTCAGGTCTACTCTGAACGGGTGCCGGACGACGTGGGGGGCAAGCCGTTTCCGGACGGCTGGGAGCCCGACGACGACCGCGGAGGCGCCGACGAGGACTTCGCCTCCGTGGTGTTCGACGAGGACTTCGTACGAGCGGCCAAGATCCATGAACCGACCGCCGTCGAGCGCCTGTTGGCCGCTGCCCAGGCGCGTGCGGACGCCGAAGCCGCCCGAGCCGGCGCCGGCGGGCCGGCGGCCGACGACGAGGTGTACGAGGACGGGTACGGACGCGGGTACGGCGACGCGTACGACCTCGACCCCGACTCCGACTGCGACTGCGACTGCGACGACGATGATCACGGTCGCGGCCACGGCTATGGACGCGGCCGCGGCCATGGACCGTACGGGGCGCACGGCGGTGCCCTGCGTCCCTACCGGCCCAGCTCCCGCTGGCACCGCCCCGTGGCCTGGGTCCTCGCCGTCGTGATGGGCGTCGGCATGGTCGCCCTCGCCTTCACCGCCGTCTACCGGGGCTCCTCCGGCGGCCGTGGCGACAAGGTCCCCGCGCCCGCGGCGACCGGCGTCGACAAGCCGGCCCCCAGCGGACCCTCCCTCTCGCCCACGGCCCCGCCCAGGGCGGAGTACCGCGCCCCCGGCGTGTCAGCCGTGCCGCGAACACCTTGAGCCACCCGGGAACTTGCCGCGTAGCGCGGCGTTTACCGCGGCTCCGGCGGACCTACCCTGAAGGTATGGCAGGGCGTGGCGACCCGCCTGAGGGGACGCCGGAGGGCTTCCCCGGCGGTGGTGAGGAGGAATACCGATCCGTCGTCTTCGACGAGTCGTTCGTCCGCGCTGCCCGTCTCCAGGAGTTCTCCGCGCAGGAGCGCCTGGGCGGCCACGTGGAGGCCGTACGCAGCCGCCCCGCCTGGGGGCCGGGCAAGCGCCCCCGCCACGGCGCCCTGCTGCTGGTCCTGCTGATCGCGATGGCCTTCGCATCCGTGGTCTACCTGGGCGCCCGCACTTCCTACCAGCCGCTTCCCGACCAGCGCGCCGAGCCGCTGCTGAGCTCCGTGACCCCGCTCGCGCCGCAAGGCGCCGTGCCGGGCGGGAAGCCTGCCGATCTGTACGCCCGCAGCCCCGCCGCCCAGTTCCACTCGGGTGCCGCCGGCATCAGCCTGCCGCCCGCGAAGCGCACGGCGCACTTCTCCGAGAGCCAGGTCATCGCGGCGCTGAGCACCGTGAAGGACTACCTGGTGCAGTCCTCGCTCGACCCTGAGGTCCTGGCCGGAGACGCGGTGCGGCCGGTGCGGCTGCTGGTGGACCCCGACCAGCTGGAGCAGTTCGACCAGAGCATGGTGTCCCCGGCCGACGACGGGCGGCACGCCGCGACCGGCTGGCTGGTGCGCTTCGACCCGGCCGAGGTCCGCCCGGCCGACACCGAGGTGCGTGTCCGCGGCACGATGCGGGTGGCCGAGGTGACGCCCGACGTCCTGGAGGTGACGTCGGACCACACCTTCGTCTACGCGCTGCGCCCGGCCGGGGCGGACGCCACCGCCGACGCCTCGCTGTTCACCGTCCGCCGCGAGCTGGCCTTCCGCTTCGATCCCGAGGACCTGCGGATGCACCGTGCGGAGGTGCTGACCAGCCGCGTCCAGGCGGGCCCGCAGGCCTGCACGGCTGAGACGGCCGACGCCCTGCACCCCCTGTCGGCCGGCCTGCGGGCCACCCCCGCGCGACCTTCGGTCACCGACCCGTACGCGACCGGCAGCCGGGTCACCGGCGCGGTGTGCGGCGTCCTCGCCCCGAGCGCCCAGCCCCAGCCCTCATCCCCCACCCCCTGACGTTGCCCGGGCTTCGGCCACGGTTCCGGCCCACGGTTCCGGCCCGCGGTTCAGGCCCCCGGTCAGGCCCCCGGCATGCTCAGCCCTCGCCCCGACCGTTGCTTCCCGCCCGGCCCGGACCGCCCGGACCGCCCGGACCGCCCGGACCGCCCGGACCGCCCGGACCGCCCGGACCGCCCGAGTCGCCCGAGCCGCCGGCGAACCTGTCGCGCAGCTTCCCGCCCAGGTCCCCGGCGCCGCCCGCTATGTCACCGACGAGCTTCATCAGCGGGTCCTTGCTGGTGCGCACCGAGTCGGCGTAGTGGGACGCGGACTCGCGGAAGGAGTCCGTGACGGAGGTGTCCTTGTCCTCCGAGCGGCGCGCGTAGTGCCCGTCCATGATCCGCTGGTAGTCGCGGCTCTCTGCCCACTTCTTCAGCTCCGCGGCCCGCACCGTGGTGAACGGGTGCGAGCGCGGCAGCACGTTCAGGATCTTGAGCACCGAGTCGCGCAGGTCGCCCCCCGCCTCGTACTCCTCCGCCTGCTCCAGGAACGCGTCCACGTTCATCTCGTGGAGGTGGTTGCCGCCCGCGATCTTCATCAGCCCGCGCATCGACGCCTGGAGGTCCTGCCCGACCAGCAGCCCCGCCCGGTCCGCCGACAGCTCCGACTTGCGGAACCACTCGCGCAGTGCCGTCACTATCGCCATGATCGCCACGTTCCCGAGCGGGATCCAGGCGACCTTGAGCGCCAGGCTGGTGAGGAAGAGCAGAACCGTGCGGTAGACGGCGTGCCCCGACAGGGCGTGGCCCACCTCGTGGCCGACGACCGCCCGCATCTCCTCCTCGTCCAGCAGCTCCACCAGGCCGGTGGTGACCACGATGATCGGCTCGTCGAGGCCGATGCACATGGCGTTGGGCTTGGGGTCCTGCGTGACGTACATTGCCGGGACCTTCTCCAGGTCCAGGATGTAACAGGCGTCCCGCAGCATGGTGTTGAGGTGGGCGAACTGCGCGTCGCCGACCCGCACCGAGTCGGAGAGGAAGAGCAGCCGCAGGCTGCGCTCCGGCAGCAGCCCGCTCAGCGCCTTGAACACGGTGTCGAAGCCGCTGAGCCTGCGCAGAGCGACCAGCGCGGAGCGGTCCGCCGGGTGCTCGTAGGCCCGCGAGGAAATACCCGGGAAGCGCCTGCGCTGCCTGCTCGGCACGTTCTCGTGACTGCTGTCGGTCATGAAATGCCCCCTGTTCGAACGAGACCTGCCTCGTCCCCCTGACGGACCCCAGCGTAGGTGCTGGGGCTACGGTGTGACGGGGGCTGTGGATAACCAGGAGTACGACGAGGAGGACACCGCCGTGCCAGACACCGCCACGCTGCTCGCCGCCGCCTCCGAGCAGCAGGGACCCGGCGCCACGCTCCGGATCGTGCTGGTCGTCTCGATCGTCGGAGCGGCAGCGCTCGCCTGGTTCCTCCTGCGCGGATACCGCGGCACCGACGACAACGACTGAGTCGGCGTGAGCGTGCCCGGACGGCCCGCATACGATGTCCGCGAAGTCTCCGCTCCGACACCCGATGGATAGGTCCTGCCGAAGATGAGCCTCCCCAGCACCGCCGCCAGCCTCGTCACGCTCGCCCAGGGCACCGAGCACGGCGGCAACCACGCCAGCCTCAACCCGTACATCACCGGTGGCGGCGCCCTCGTCGTGCTGCTCCTCCTGCTGTGGATCACCACGCGCTTCAACCGCGACCGCTGAGCCGGCGACCGTCGGGACCGCCCGCGGCGCCCTGCCAGTAGGCTCTGCACGCATGGGAGACCAAGTGCCTACCAGTTCCGGCAAGCGCCGACTCGGCGTGATGGGCGGGACATTCGACCCGATCCACCACGGACACCTGGTGGCCGCCAGCGAGGTGGCCGCCCTGTTCCGCCTCGACGAGGTGGTGTTCGTACCGACCGGGCAGCCGTGGCAGAAGACCCACAAGAACGTCTCCCCGGCCGAAGACCGTTACTTGATGACGGTCATCGCCACGGCGTCCAACCCGCAGTTCTCGGTCAGCCGCATCGACATCGACCGCGGCGGACCGACGTACACCATCGACACCTTGCGGGAACTGCGTGCCCTCAACGAGGACACGGATCTCTTCTTCATCACCGGAGCGGACGCGCTCTCCCAGATCATGCCGGGCTGGCGCAACGCCGAGGAGCTCTTCTCGCTCGCCCACTTCATCGGGGTGACCCGCCCCGGTCACGACCTGTCGGACGACGGACTGCCCAAGGGCGGGGTCTCCCTGGTCGAGGTGCCGGCGCTGGCCATCTCGTCGTCGGACTGCCGGGCGCGGGTCGCGCAGGGCGATCCCGTCTGGTATCTGGTGCCGGACGGTGTGGTGCGCTACATCGACAAGCGCCAGTTGTACCGGGGCGAATGAGCCACGGAGAGGGGCACCGGTGAACGACCAGCAGAACCCGTACGACCCGTACTACCCGCCGCAGCCGCAGATCGTCGGCTACGACGCGTACGGGCAGCCGGTGTACCAGCAGCAGCCGCACCAGCCGCACCAGCCGCACCAGCCGCAGCAGCACCACGACACCCATCAGTCCCCACAGCCCCAGCAGTCCCCTCAGTACGATCCGTACGCACAGCAGCAGTCCGGCTACGGCTACGACCAGTACGCCCAGGGGCAGCAGTACGACCCGTACACCCAGCAGGGTCAGGGGTACGGGTACGAGGGTCACTCCGCCGGGTACGAAACCGCCCAGCAGTGGACGGCCGCCCCCCAGGCCGCGCCCGCGCCCGTACGTGAGCCGGAGCCCGAGCCCGTTCCGGCCGTCGCCGTGCCCGGGCAGCGCCGCCCCGCGCCCACGCCCTCGCCGGAGCCGGGGCAGGGGCAGGAGCAAGGGCCGGAGCGCGAGTACCGCACCGAGCAGTTCTCCTTCGTCGAGGACCCGGATGAGGACTCCGAAGACGTCATCGACTGGCTCAAGTTCACCGAGAGCCGCTCCGAGCGCCGTGAGGAGGCCAAGCGGCGCGGCCGCAACCGGGTCGTCGCGCTCGTCGTGGTCCTCGCCGTCGCCCTCATCGGCGGCGTGGGTTACCTGTGGGCCGCGGGCAAGCTGCCCGGCCTCTCCGAGACGAGGACCGCGCAGGGCGGCACGGCGAGCGGCCCGCAGAAGCGGGACGTGATCGTCCTGCACCTGCACAACACCAACAACAAGGAGACGTCCACAGCGCTCCTGGTCAACAACGCCACCACCAAGCAGGGCACCACCGTCCTGCTGCCCAACGCCCTCTCCGTCAGCAACGACGACGGCACCACCACCACGCTCGCCAAGTCCGTGGACGACGACGGCTCCACCGGCACCCGCGAAGCCATCGGCACCCTGCTCGGCACCAGGATCACCGGTACGTGGCGGCTCGACACCCCGTACCTGGAGAACCTGGTCGAGCTGGTCGGCGGCATCGACATCACCACCGACACCGAGGTGCCCGGCGCCAAGAAGGGCGAGCCGCCCCTCGTGCTCAAGGGCGACAACCAGACCCTGGACGGGCGCATGGCGGTCGCGTACGCCACCCACCGCGGCTCCGGCGAGGCGGAGACCGAGCAGCTGGAGCGGTTCGGGCAGGTCATGTACGGCGTGCTGCGGAAGATGTCGGACGACCCTCAGGCGGCGACCGTCACGGTGCAGACCCTGGCCCAGATCCTCGACCCGTCGCTGCCGGAGAAGGACCTGGGCGCCTCCCTCGCCAAGCTCGCCGAGCACGCCAAGGTCGGGGCCTACAAGACGGTGCTGCTGCCCGTACAGCAGGACGGCACGCTCAGTGAGCAGGCCACCGGCAGTGTGGTCAAGGACATCCTCGGCGGCTCGGTCACCGCACCCGAGCAGGGCGCGGCCGTACGCGTCGGCATCAAGAACGCCTCCGGCCAGGAGGACGCCACCGAGGCCGCGCGCATCGTCCTGGTCAACGGCGGTTACGCCGTCGTCGACGGTGGTACGGCGGACACCGCGTCGTCGTCGCAGGTCATCTACGGTGACGTGGCACAGAAGGCGAAGGCCGAGGAGGTCGCCAAGACCCTGGGGCTGCCCGATGGAGCCGTGGAGCAGGGCGCGGCCGCGGCAAATGCAGACGTCACGGTCATTCTGGGCGAGGATTACAAGGTCGACTAATGGTTTGCCGGGCTGTCGGCGGTACATGAGACCCTGGGAGTGTTCTGGACCGCCGACGAAAGCCTGCATGTGACCGCCACTGACCGCTCCATCGAGCTCGTGACCACCGCCGCCCAGGCGGCTGCCGACCGGCTCGCGCACGACATCATCGCCTACGACGTCAGCGACGTGCTGTCGATCACCGACGCATTCCTGCTCGCCTCCGCGCCCAACGACCGCCAGGTCAAGTCGATCGTCGACGAGATCGAGGAGCGGCTGAACAAGGACCTCGGCGCCAAGCCGGTGCGCCGTGAGGGCGACCGCGACGCCCGCTGGATCCTGCTGGACTACGTCGACATCGTCGTCCACGTCCAGCACAGCGAGGAGCGGGTCTTCTACGCCCTTGAGCGGCTGTGGAAGGACTGCCCCGAGCTGCCCCTCCCCGAGGACGCCATGAAGACCCGTGGCAAGGCCGAGGAGCACGCCAGGCTTCACGGCGCCGACGGCTCGGACGGCGTCGACGGCTCGGACGGTGAGCTGAGCTGAACGGCACCAAGGGCGGCAGGGGCCGCCGTATCGTCCTCTGGCGGCATGGCCAGACGTCGTGGAACCTGGAGCGCCGTTTCCAGGGCTCCACGGACATCGAACTCACCGACACCGGTGTCGCCCAGGCGCGCCGGGCCGCCCGGCTGCTCGCCGCGCTGAAGCCGGACGCGATCATCGCGTCCGACCTGAAGCGCGCGTCGGCCACGGCCGCGGAGCTTGCCGCGATCACCGGCCACCAGGTCAACCACGACTCCGCGCTCCGCGAGACGTACGCGGGTGCCTGGCAGGGGCTGACCCACGAGGAGATCGTGGGGCGGTTCGGCGAGCAGTACGCCGCGTGGAAGCGCGGCGAGCCGGTGCGGCGCGGTGGTGGCGAGCTCGAGACCGAGGTGGCCGACCGGGCCGCCCCGGTGGTGCTCGGCCACGCCGACAAGCTGCCCGACGGCGGCACGCTCGTCGTGGTCAGCCACGGCGGCACGATCCGCACCACCATCGGCCGGCTGCTCGGTCTGGAGGCGCACCACTGGGAGGGCCTGGGCGGCCTCTCCAACTGCTGCTGGTCGGTGCTCGGGGAGGGCGCGCGCGGCTGGCGGCTGCTGGAACACAACGCCGGAACGCTCCCGGAACCGGTCCTCGGCGACGACGACTGACCCGGATTTCACTTTCCGGCTGGTCACAGGCTAAAGTTCTTCTTGTTCGCAGCGCGGAGCGCCAAGAACACGAGGGGCTATAGCTCAGTTGGTAGAGCGCCTGCATGGCATGCAGGAGGTCAGGAGTTCAATTCTCCTTAGCTCCACAATCACCGGATCCCGTCCCCGTCAGGGGGCGGGATCTTGCGTTGTACGTACAGCTGCCCTCACGCAGCCGCCGCGAGCGACCGCCGGCGACCGTCCCCCGGCTCGGCCGGCTGATCGGCCCCGGCTCGGCCGGCTGATCGGCTCGGGACTTTTGGCACACTCTTCCTCAGCCGTCCCAATGCGCCGGGGCTGGTACGCCGGGCTCGCTGACCCTGTCGCGAGGCCATGGCAGAATCGGACGGCCGGAGGGGGACGACGGTCCGGACGGGAGGGAGTGCGCGATGGCCGCCAGCGATTTCGAGAAGGCTCCTGATCCGTTCGCCGCGCAACGGGCGCGCGCCGGACTCAACTGCCCCTCCTGCGGCTCGTCCCACATCGCCCAAGTGCTCGGTGACAATGGCGGAGTGTCCTATGTGTGCACGGCCTGCGGCCACAGCTGGAGCTGAGTGATGGGCGCACACAGGCGGAAATGCGACTGGTGCGGCAGCGGCACGCCCATCGTCCGCGACATGGATCCGGTCAACCCCGAGTACCAGTACTGGTGCGAGGAGTGCGCGCGAGCGCTGATCATAAAAGGCGACCCCATCGAGACCTACCGGGAACTCGAAGGGGAGCCCATCTACGGGCGCCTGCTCGACGAGCACTGCACCCTCAAGCGGTTCTACTCGTTCGCCACAGCTTGACCCCGGCGCCCGCCAACAGGCCGAGCCCGACCAGGGTGTAGAGCCCCGACAGCAGCATCTGCCAGCCGTTCTGGTCGAGTTCGAGACGGACCGGGGCCGGGGCGTGAGGCACCCACCACAAGGCGAACGAGCCGAAGACCAGAGCCGTACCGGCGGTCCAGACCGGCCCCACCCGGGTCGCCAGCAGAATCAGCATCGGTACGCACCACACCCAGTGGTGCGACCAGGAGATGGGGCTCACCAGCAGCGCCGTCGTCGCGCACGCCACCACGGCCACCGGCAGGTCGTCGCGCAGCGCCGCCAGCACCGCGACCGTCATCCCCGCCACTGCCACCACGGCGGCCGCGAGCACCCACCAGACACCCGGATCGGTGGTGTGCAGCAGCCGGGCCAGCACCCCGTTCAGCGACTGGTTCGCGGTCTCCTCCTTGCGCCCGACCCGGCTGGTCTCGAAGATCATCTCGGTCCAGAAGCGGCGCGAGTCGTACGGCAGGACGACGGCGGACGCCACGGTCACGGTGAGGAACACCCCGGTGGCTGTGACCGCCTGCCGCAGCCACGCGTTCCATCCGTACGCACGCGCGCGTGCCACCCCCACGATCAGCAGCAGCACGACGAACAGCCCCGGCGTCAGCTTCACCGCCGTCGCCAGCCCGATCCCCACCCCGGCCCACCGGTTGTCCTCCCGCCGTGTCAGATCCCACAGCACCGCCACCGCGATCAGCAGGTTGATCTGGCCGTACCGCAGTGTCGTCCACACCGGCTCGCACCAGACCAGGACCGCGGCCACCCACAGGGCCGCCCCGGGCCGGTCACGGCCGACCAGGCGCAGCGAGAGGTGCACCAGAGCCAGCACAAGGAGCAGGTTCCCGGCCGTGGCCAGGGTCCGCATCTCCGGGACGCCCACCAGTGTCAGCGGCGTGAACAGCAGTGCGGCGAACGGCGGATACGTCGTCGGCAGGTTCGCCGACGTGGCGCGCATCGCATAGAGATCGCCCCCGGCCAGTACGGTCTCCCCCTCCGCGCGGTAGACGGAGAGGTCCAGCATGGTGACGTTGGCGGCCCGCTGCGCCGCCCAGAACGCCACGAAGGACAGCAGGCAGGTCGCCGCCGCGGCGGCTATGGGCACGCCGTGCAGGCGCGCCCGGAGGTTCATGGTCACGGTCACGAAGGGCGACGCTACCGGCCAGAGCCCTACCGACCGTAAACGATTTGGTGAACCACCAGGGGGAGCGTGTAATGTTCTCTGTGTCGCCGCGAGGGAAACCCGCCAGGGAAGCCTGCCAGGGGAACCCGGCAGCCGGGAGGACACTCCGGCAGCGCGACACACCGCAAGGGGCTATAGCTCAGTTGGTAGAGCGCCTGCATGGCATGCAGGAGGTCAGGAGTTCAATTCTCCTTAGCTCCACAGAACGTGGAAGGCGGGCCATCCGGATCGGATGGCCCGCCTCCTTGTGTTCCGGTCCTTGTGTTCCGGTCCTTGTTCCGGTCAACCCCGGCCGCTGCCGAGGGCCTTGCGGTTGGCGCCCGGCAGCGCGGGACGGTCGGGGCTCTGCTGAGGGGCACGTTCCAGGCGCAGCGCCAGCTCGGGGCAGCGGCGTATCGCCAGCTGCGCGCGGTCGCGCAGGTGGACCGGTACCGACGCGTCGGCGAGCACCGGGTAGCCGTCGCGGCCCATCCGGATCAGCTCCGGCACGATGTCCGCGCACAAACCGTGGCCCTTGCACAGCGTCCAGTCCACGGCCAGCTTGTCGCCGCTCGGGATCGACTCCTCGGCGTCCTGGTAGCCCGGCGCGGGCAGCGGCAGCACCCCGGTCGTCGGACGGCCGCAGCCGCCGTGCAGGACGTGCGCGGCGAGATCGTCGGTGAACGCCGACAGCGTCGAGCTGAAGAACCGCGCCGACCCGTCCGGGTGCTTGCACACGCCCCGGCCCTTCACGGCCTGGGTGACCTCGCGCAGCGCCTCCAGGGCGGCCGGGCCGCCACCGTTCAGGACGTCCGACAGACCCCCCGCCGCGGCCGGCAGGCCCAGCCGGCACGGCCCGCACTGCCCGGCCGTCTCGGCAGCCAGCCAGTTCGCCACCCGCTGCGCCTCGCCCAGCGGGCAGGTCTCCGGGCCGATCGGCAGGATCGCGCCCGCCCCCAGGGAGCCGCCCACGGCCGCGAGGGACTCGCGTGAGACGACGGCGTTGTGCACGGCCACCGAGTCGATCCAGTTGCCGTGGTAGCCACCGGTCAGCACGCCCTGGGGCAGCGGCGGGGCGCCGGCCAGCTGCAGGACGTACCGCAGCGGCACCCCGGTCGGGACCTCCACCACCATGGGCCGTGCGACCGCCCCGGAGATCGTCAGCATGACCGTGCCCGGTTCGGTGTCCAGGCCGGCGTTGCCGTACCGCTGTGCGCCGATCCGGGCGGCGATGCCCAGCTGCGCGAACGTCTCCGCGTTGGACAGCAGCGTCGGGGCGCCGCCGACACCGGACTCGGCGGCGCGCTCGCGGCGGCCCGGCGGCAGGGCCGGGCCGCCGCCCGCGGCGCGGATCACGGCGGACGCCTCTCCGGAGACCATGCGTTCGGGAGTGCGGACGACACGCGCGCGTAGCCGCTGTCCGCGCCGGTCGGACAGGCCCCGCTCGGCGAGCGCGGCGCGGATGGAGATCTCCGTGGAGTTACGGGTCACCGCGACGATCAGGGTGCGGGCGCCGAGCGCCTCGGCGGCCAGCAGGGCGCCGTCCAGGATGAGGTGCGGGGCGCGGTTGAGCAGGACCGTGTCCTTGCGGCACGCGGGCTCTCCCTCGCTGCCGTTGACCACGACGACCGGCCGTACCCCGCGCCGTATGGTCGCCTTGGCGACCGCGCGCAGCTTCCTGCCGAACGGGAAACCGGCGCCGCCGCGCCCCCGCAGCGCTATGTCGTCGGCGAGCTGGGCCAGCCGCTCGCCCCCCATGGGTTCGAGCGGGCCGTGCACCTTCAGGTGCATCGGCAGGTCCAGCCGCTCGACGAGGTCGAAGCCCTGGGTGAGCTGGGGCAGGCCGACGACGCGGACTTCGGGGACGTCGGGGAGCGGGGCGTTCACGGGCGGTCTCCTGCGGGTGCGGTCCAGGGCTCGCCGGCCGGCGGCTGCTGGAAGGGGCCCTGTGCGGGCTCTGAGGGGCTGTACGAGGGCGGAGCGGGGGACTGGGCGGGCGGCGGAGGGGACGGGGTCGGCCAGTACCCGGGACGGGTCGCGGGCTCGTCGGGGACGACGGACAGCTCCTCCGTCATGGGGACGCGTTCGGCGAACGGGATCTCCTGGGTGGGGGAGGCGGAGGCGCCCACGGTCGCGTTGCCCAGGGACACGGCCCGGTAGGCGGCCGATATCCCCGCCCCTGTGGCCGAGGAGGCGGAACGGAAGGCCGGGGCGGCGGGGGAGGGGAAGGGGGAGGAAGAAGAGGAGCGGAAGGCCGGCGGGACGGAGGAGGGCGGGGTGAAGTCCGGTTCGTACCGGGGCGCGGCGGTGAAGTCCGGTTCGTACAGCGGCGGGGAAGGCGGCGTCAGGGTCCGGGGCTGCTCGCGCGGCCGGCTGATCGGGCGGTCCCGGGCCTCCGGGCGCGGGCCCGGCTCCCGCCGCAGGTCCTGCGCGAACGGGACGGAGGCCGTTTCGTACGCGAGCGACGCGCTGACGTCCGACGCGCCGGGCAGCGGGGTCACCGACGGATCGCGCCGGTTCCGGCCGCGGCGGCCCGCCTTCTCCGTACCCGGCCCGAGCAGCGCCAGGAGGCGGTCCGCGAGGCGCCGCTGGACGGGGAGGGGAAGCAGCCGTACGGAGACGGCGGCGGCGACGCCGGTGAGCGCGAGGCAGTACATGACGACCACCCATGTGGCCGCCGGGCGGCCCGCGTACAGGCCGTGGATGAGCGCGGAGCACCAGGCCGGGTAGGCCAGCATGTGCAGGGGCCGCCAGCGGGCCGCGACGCTGCCACGGCCCGCGAGGGCGCTGCGGGCCGCGCCGGTGGACGCGGCGACCACCATCAGGAGGCCGGCGAGGGACCCGAAGCCGATCAGGCCGGACGTACCGGTGACTCCGAGCCCGAAGGGGATGAGCGCCCCGATCAGCTCCACGTGCCCGAGGGAGACCTTGACCGTGGCGTGCAGGAGGAGGAAGCCCAGGGACGCCACGGCGGTGGCCCGGTGGATGCCCTGGGCCAGCAGACGGTGGCGGGTGGAGAGCAGCAGCCGGTCCGTGGCGATCAGGCCCCATGCCACGGAGGCCGTGAGCGACACGAGGGACAGGACGCCGGTGGTGAAGTCCAGGGCGGCCCGGAAGCTGTCGCTCCCGCCGATCGCGAGCACGGGTATGAGTACCAGCGCAGCCGCGGAAAGCCCGCCCTGTACCGGCCTGCTCATACCGGCCTGCAGTGCGGGCGATGAGCGGATCTTGCGATGAGGGTTCATGGGGGGCGACTCCAGTGGTGCGGAAAAGAGGTCCCGTGGCCGCATGCTAAGTCGACGCATACCAACCGGTACGAGCTTTGAGCGTTTAATGCTCGGAACCGCCGGCAACTGACTCTGGGGTTGCCCTGTATAGGGCCGATACGCCCAGTAACCCGTTACTGGGCGTAGCGCACGATCCACCGGACGGCTCCCGCCGGACCTCTCCCACGGGACGGCTCCCGCCGGACGCCGCTGCGGCTCTTGTGGGCGCTGCGGTACCCTGACGCCATGCGTGCCGTACGCCTTCTGCTTAGCGAGCCGCGCTGATCAGTCCCGACGGATGAAACATCCGGTCGGAATCGGCGCGGCGTCCCCTCCTGTGCGAGGGGATTTTTCATTTCGTGGCAGAGACGATCGATGGAGCTTCAAGGATCATGAGCGAGACGAATTCTGCTGCCGAGGCAGCAGCCCCGCATCGTTACACGGCTGCCATGGCCGCCGACATCGAGGCACGCTGGCAGGACTTCTGGGACGCCGAGGGGACGTACGAGACGCCCAACCCGAGCGGTGACCTGGCCGGTGACCCGGCCGTCGTCGCCCGCCCCAAGAAGTTCATCATGGACATGTTCCCCTACCCCTCGGGCGCGGGCCTGCACGTCGGCCACCCCCTGGGCTACATCGCCACCGACGTCTTCGCCCGCCACCAGCGCATGACCGGCCACAACGTCCTGCACACGCTGGGCTTCGACGCCTTCGGCCTGCCCGCCGAGCAGTACGCCGTGCAGACCGGCACGCACCCGCGCGTGTCGACCGAGGCGAACATCGAGAACATGAAGGTCCAGCTGCGCCGGCTGGGCCTGGGCCACGACAAGCGCCGCTCCTTCGCCACGATGGACCCGGACTACTACAAGTGGACCCAGTGGATCTTCCTGCAGATCTTCAACTCCTGGTACGACGAGGAGGCGAAGAAGGCCCGCCCGATCGCCGACCTGGTCGCCCAGTTCGAAAGCGGTGAGCGCTCCGTACCCGGCTCCACGCGCGCGTGGAGCGAGCTGACCGCCACCGAGCGCGCCGACGTGCTGGGCCAGTACCGCCTGGCGTACGCCTCGGACGCGCCGGTCAACTGGTGCCCCGGGCTGGGCACCGTACTGGCCAACGAGGAGGTCACCGCCGAGGGCCGCTCCGAGCGCGGCAACTACCCCGTCTTCAAGGCGAAGCTGCGCCAGTGGAACATGCGCATCACCGCCTACGCGGACCGGCTGCTGGACGACCTGGACGCACTGGACTGGCCCGAGGCCATCAAGCTGCAGCAGCGCAACTGGATCGGCCGCTCCGAGGGCGCTCGCGTCGACTTCCCCGTCGGCGACGAGGCGATCACCGTCTTCACCACCCGCCAGGACACCCTGTTCGGCGCCACCTACATGGTCCTGGCGCCCGAGCACGATCTGGTCGGCAAGATCGTGCCCGACGCCTGGCCCGAGGGCACGCACGACGTCTGGACGGGCGGGTACGCCACCCCGGCCGAGGCCGTCGACGCCTACCGCAAGCAGGCCGCCGCCAAGTCCGACGTCGAGCGGCAGGCCGACGCCAAGGAGAAGACCGGCGTCTTCACCGGCGCGTACGCCATCAACCCGGTCAGCGGGGACCGCGTCCCGGTCTTCGTCGCCGACTACGTCCTGATGGGCTACGGCACCGGCGCGATCATGGCCGTGCCGGCGCACGACACCCGCGACTTCGCCTTCGCGCGCGCCTTCGAGCTGCCCATGCGCTGCGTCGTCGAGCCGTCGGACGACCGCGGCACCGACCCCTCGACGTGGGACGACGCCTTCGACTCGTACGACGCGAAGATCGTCAACTCGTCGAGCGAGGCCCTCTCGCTGGACGGCCTGGGCGTCGTCGAGGCCAAGGCCAAGATCACCGAGTGGCTGACCGAGCAGGGCATCGGCGAGGGCACCGTCAACTTCCGGCTGCGCGACTGGCTGTTCAGCCGCCAGCGGTACTGGGGCGAGCCCTTCCCGATCGTCTACGACGAGGACGGCATCGCCCACGCGCTGCCCGAGTCGATGCTGCCGCTGGAGCTGCCCGAGGTCGACGACTACTCGCCGCGCACCTTCGACCCCGACGACGCCGACACCCAGCCCGAGACGCCGCTGTCGCGCAACGAGGACTGGGTCAACGTCACGCTGGACCTGGGCGACGGCCCCAAGAAGTACCGGCGCGAGACCAACACCATGCCCAACTGGGCCGGTTCCTGCTGGTACGAGCTGCGCTACCTGGACCCGCACAACGACGAGCGGCTGGTCGACCCCGAGATCGAGCGCTACTGGATGGGCCCGCGCGAGGGGCAGCCCCACGGCGGCGTCGACCTGTACGTGGGCGGCGCCGAGCACGCCGTACTGCACCTGCTGTACGCCCGGTTCTGGTCCAAGGTGCTGTACGACCTGGGCCACGTCTCCTCGGCCGAGCCCTTCCACAAGCTGTACAACCAGGGCATGATCCAGGCCTTCGTCTACCGGGACGCGCGCGGTATCGCCGTACCGGCCGCCGAGGTCGAGGAGCGTGACGGCGCGTTCTGGTACCAGGGCGAGAAGGTCAGCCGCGTCCTGGGCAAGATGGGCAAGTCCCTGAAGAACGCGGTGACCCCGGACGAGATCTGCGCCGAGTACGGGGCGGACACGCTGCGCCTGTACGAGATGGCCATGGGCCCCCTGGACGTGTCGCGGCCGTGGGACACGCGCGCGGTGGTGGGCCAGTACCGGCTGCTGCAGCGTCTGTGGCGCAACGTCGTCGACGAGTCGACCGGTGAGGTCACCGTCGTCGACAGCGAGCCCGACGAGGACACGCTGCGTGCCCTGCACAAGGCCATCGACGGTGTGTCCCAGGACATGGCCGCGATGCGGTTCAACACGGCGATCGCCAAGGTCACCGAGCTGAACAACCACCTGACCAAGACGGGCGGCCCGGTGTCGCGGTCGGTGGCCGAGCGGCTGGTGCTGCTGGTCGCGCCGCTGGCCCCGCACATCGCCGAGGAGCTGTGGCACAAGCTGGGCCACACCGACTCCGTGGTCCACCAGCCCTTCCCGGTCGCCGACCCGGCGTACGTCGTGGACGAGACCGTCACCTGCGTCGTCCAGGTCAAGGGCAAGGTCAAGGCGCGGCTGGAGGTCTCGCCGTCCATCACCGACGCGGAGCTGGAGGCGCTGGCCCTGGCCGACGCGGGCGTCGTCGCGGCCCTGGGCGGCGCCGGCATCCGCAAGGTGATCGTGCGGGCGCCGAAGCTGGTGAACATCGTCCCGGCGTGACGCCCGGCGTCGCACAGGGAGCGACACGTGGGCGGTGACACACCCGGGGTGGCACGTGGGTGATGACACCGAGGGGGACCCCGGGGTGGCACCTGGGTGATTACCCCTACGGGCAGGTTGGGGGTTCCGATGGAACCCTCGGCCTGCCCGTTCCGTTTACCGTTGAGGAACGACGGACGAGCGCGTCCGGCACCGCACCGAGCGACATCGAGGGGACTTCATGGAAGACGCCTTCCTGATTCTGGCGCTGCTCTTCGTCGCCTTCGTCGCGCTGGGGGTGTACGTGAGCGTCAAGGCGGTCAAGGCCGCGAAGCGCGGGGTCGACCGCACGATCACACAGGCACGACGCACCGTCGAGGACACCACCTTGCGGGCGAAGAGCTACGGGCCGGGCGGGGTGACGGCCGAACTGGCGCAGCTGCGGCTGTCGCTGCGCACCTCGATGCGGGCCACCCAGGACGCGCTGGAGGCGGGCGTGGCGGAGGACGCCTCGCTCAAGGAGTCCCTGGAGCTGTTCCGGCGGCTCAGCGCGCACGGGCACGAACTCGACGCGGACCTCAAGCGGATGGAGCGGGACCCGGACCGCGCCAGGGTCGCCGCGCAGCTCGGCGAGCTGCGTGAGCGCACGGAGCGGATCACCCACTCGGCGGACGCGTTGCGGTGGGCGGCCCGCGACCGGGCCCGGAAGTTCGCGGACGACGACCTGGCGACGCTGAGCGCGCAGATCGACGTGGAGGCCGGGGCGTTGCGGCACTGGTCCGCGCGCGAGCAGGACGACCTCTCCTGGGCGGAGGCGGAGTCGGAAGCGCAGACGGCCGCGGGTTCGGGAGCGGCACCGGGGCAGGTGTCGTCATCGGCCGCCGGTGGCGGTGGCCACGTCGACGGGGACGGGTCGCCCAGGGAGATCACCGGACGCGACCCACGGCAGCAGACGTTCTACTCCTGGCAGAAGTCGGCCCGTCCCGAAACCACGAACTGACCCGATCCGATCAAGAGACGGGGGCGGGCTGCCGTACGGAGCCCCCTCCGGGGTACCCTCCCGGTCATGTCCCGCCATGTCGCGATCGTCACCGATTCAACGGCCTACCTGCCGCCGCAGACGATGGAGCGGCACGGTATCACCGCGGTGCCGCTGACGGTCGTTCTCGGCGACCGGGCCCTTGAGGAGGGCACCGAGATCTCGGCTCGCTCGCTCGCCCTCGCGCTCCAGAAACGGCAGTCCGTGACCACCTCCAGGCCCAGCCCCGAGGTGTTCGCCGCGGCCTACCGGGCGGCGGCCGAGAAGGGCGCCACCGGCATCGTGTCGCTGCATCTGTCCGCCGAGTTCTCCGGGACGTATGACGCCGCGCTGCTGGCCGCCAAGGAGGCGGCGGTGCCGGTACGGGTCGTCGACACCGGGATGGTCGCCATGGCGCTGGGCTTCTGCGCGCTGGCGGCCGCCGAGGCGGCAGAGGCGGCCGGCACGCTGGACGAGGTGGTCGCCGCGGCGGAGAAGCGGGCCGCCGGGACTTCCGCGTACTTCTACGTCGACACGCTGGAGTATCTGCGCCGGGGAGGCCGCATCGGCGCGGCGCAGGCGCTGCTGGGCTCCGCGCTCGCCGTGAAACCGCTGCTGGAACTGGAGGGCGGGCGGATCGAGCTCCGGGAGAAGGTGCGCACGGCGTCGAAGGCCATCGCCCGGCTGGAGGAGATCGTCGCCGACCGGGCGGGCGCGAGCCCGGTGGACATCGCAGTGCACCACCTCGCGGCCCCGGAGCGGGCCACCGCCCTCGCCGACCGGCTGCGCGAACGGGTCCCGGGCCTTGCCGACCTGCACGTCAGCGAGGTGGGCGCGGTGATCGGCGCGCACACCGGGCCGGGGCTGCTGGGCGTCGTGGTCTCAGCGCGGTGACCGTGCACCTCACGCGCACGGGTGACCGGGTTTTCCACAACTGGCTGGTTGTCCACGGAATCTGAGGGTGCTCGGCGGGCTTCGGCGAATGTGCCTACCGTGCTGTGGCATGGCACTGCGAACACATTCCGTGACGTCAGCATCTTCCGCAGGACGCGCCACGAGCGGTCCCGGCCGGGCACCCGGCTCGGACGGGCGGGCGCGGGGGCGTGGCCACGACCGTGGCCGCAGCCGTGTCGGGCACCGCGTGCGCGGCAGACACGCGGCAGACCGCGCGCCGGTCACCTCCCGCCGTCGCGCGGACGCGCTCTTCGAAGGTACGGGCACGGGCGGTACGGGCGGTACGGGCGCGGCCGGTACGGGCACGGGCGCGGGCAGTACAGGGAGTACGGGCGCGGGCGCGACGCACCCGCCGCCGGGGAACGGCTCGGTGCCGGCGGCCGGCGTGGCTCTGGCCGAGGGTCCGTTGCCGGTGGGTGGCGTGGCTCTGGCGCAGGGGCCGCCGGTGGCCTCCGGGGCGGTTCCTTCGGGTTCGTCCGCGGGGGCGGCCCACGGCGCTGGAGTGGCGGAAGAGGCGCCCCCGTCGCGGGAGCGGTGGCGGTCCGGGCTGCGGGAGCGGTTACCGGTGTGGGTCCAGGCCCGGTGCGGGATGGAAGCCCGGACGGTGGCTGCGCTGGCGGTCGTCCTCGTCGTGGCCGCGGTGCTCGCCGGGCGGTACTTCTGGGCGGGCCGGCCGGAACCGGTCCGGGCTCCCGATGTGGTCAGGGAGGCGGCACCCGCGGTGACCGGAGCGGCCGCGCCCCGGCCGTCCGCGGGGCCGTCGCCGGTCGTCGTCATCGATGTGAGCGGGAAGGTGCGGCAGCCGGGCGTGCTGCGGCTGCCGGCCGGTTCGCGGGTCGCGGACGCCCTGCGGGCGGCGGGCGGAGTCAAGCCGGGCACCGACGTCGTGGGCCTGAACCGGGCGCGCGTGCTCATGGACGGCGAACAGGTCGTGGTCGGCGCCCCATCGGCCCCGGCGGGGGCGGCGGTCGGGGCCTCCGGGGCGACCGGTCCAGCGGCCTCGGGGCCGGTCAGCCTCAACACCGCCACCGTCGAGCAACTCGACACGCTCCCCGGAGTCGGCCCCGTGCTGGCCCAGCACATCGTCGACTACCGCACCCGGCACGGGGGTTTCCGGTCGGTCGATGAGCTCCGCGAGGTCAACGGGATCGGCGACCGCCGGTTCGCGGACCTCCAGTCCCTCGTACGGCCATGAACCGCCCAGCGGTTCACGCCGCGTCAGGGCACCGGCTCGGGGCCGCCGACCCGCGGCAGGACGGGCCGCCCGACCTGCGGCTGGTGGGGCCGGCCCTGGCGGCCTGGGGAGCGGCGGCGCTCGCGCTGAGCGCTCCGGGAGTGTGGGCGGTGGTGGGGGTGGCGCTCTGCGTCGCCGGTGGCGCCGTGCTGCTGACGCCTCTTGGGCGTACGCCCGCGCCCGCCGTCGCCCGGTGGCGGGGCAACCGCGCGGCGTGCGCCGCTGTGCTGCTCTGCGCCGCGGCCGGTGCGGCGTCCGCCGCGCTGCACGGTGCCGATCTGCGGAGAGGGCCGCTGCCGGGGCTTGCGGGGCAGTACGCGCGGGTCAGCGTCGAGGCGACGGTCACCTCGGATCCCCGGCTGACGCGGGTGAGGGTCCGCGGGCCCCGGGCGGCGCCCGCCTCCGTGGTCCTGGACGCCGACGTCACGCGGGTCACCTCGTCGGACGGGGCCGTGACCAGCGTGCGTACGCCCGTCCTGGTGGTGGTGTCACCCGGCGCTCACGGCGACGCCTGGCAGCGGTTGCTGCCGTCCACCCGGCTGAACCTGTCGGGGCGCCTGGCGCCGCCGCACCGGGAAGGCGAACCCTTCGCCGCCGTCCTGCGGATCGGTGCGGGGCCGCCGGGGGTGACCGGGCAGCCGTCCGCGCTCCAACGCACGGCCGGGGAACTCCGCGCCGGGCTGCGCACCGCGACCGAAGGACTGCCGCCGGACGCCCGCGCACTGCTGCCCGGGCTGGTTGTCGGGGACACCTCCCGCATCCCGCCGGACCTGCACGACGCGTTCCGGTCGACGGACCTCTCGCATCTTCTGGCCGTCTCCGGGAGCAACCTCACGATTGTGTTGTTGCTGCTCATCGGCCCACCCGGCATCGCCCTGAGAGCCGAACGCGGGGGGCTCGCGCCCCGGCTGGGGATTCCGCTCCGGGTCACCGCGCTGCTCGGGGGTGCCCTCACCCTCGCCTTTGTGGTGGTCTGCCGACCGGACCCGAGCGTGCTGCGCGCCGCCGCCTGCGGGCTGATCACCCTGCTCGCCATCGGCACCGGACGCCGCAGATCGTTGCTGCCCGCGCTGGCGGCCGCCGTACTGCTGCTGGTGCTGTACGACCCGTGGCTGGCCCGCAGTTACGGCTTCCTGCTGTCCGTGCTGGCCACCGGCGCACTCCTCACGGTCGCCCCGCGCTGGAGCGCCGCGTTGCGCAGGCGCCGGGTGCCGCCGCGGATCGCGGAGGCGCTGGCCGCGACGGCCGCGGCCCAGGCCGTGTGCGCGCCGGTCGTGGCGGTTTTCGCGGCGCGCGTCAGCCTGGTGGCGGTGCCGTGCAACCTGCTCGCCGAACTCGCGGTGGCCCCGGCGACCGTGCTGGGGTTCGCCGCGCTCGCCATGGCACCGGTCGCGATGCCGGTGGCCGCGCTGCTCGCCGAATGTGCGGGGTGGCCGGCCGGCTGGATCGCGTCCGTCGCCCGCGCGGGGGCCGCGCTGCCCGGGGCGGAGGCGGGGTGGCCGGGTGGCTGGCGCGGCGGGCTGCTGCTCGCCGCCGTCACGGGGCTGGCGGTGGCGGCGGCCCGGCGGGTGCGGCACAGGTCGTGGCTGGCGGGCGGCTGCGCCGTGCTGTTGCTGCTCGCCGTGGTGCGGCCCCCACCGCTGACCAGGCTGGTCACCGGGTGGCCGCCACCGGGCTGGGTGTTCGCCATGTGCGATGTCGGCCAGGGCGACGCGACGGTGCTCGCGGCGGGCGGCGGCACGGCCGTGGTGGTGGACGCCGGGCCGGAGCCGGGGCCGGTGGACCGGTGCCTGAGGGAGCTGGGCGTCAGCCGGGTACCTCTCGTGGTGCTCACCCACTTCCACGCCGACCATGTCGCGGGCCTCCCGGGTGTGCTGCGGGGCCGGGCGGTCGGGGCGATCCAGACCACGAGCCTCCAGGACCCGCCGGACCAGGCGGCGTTCGTACGGAGGACGGCCGCCGCGGCCGGGGTGCCGGTGATCCATGCGGGTGCGGGTGAGCGCCGCCGGATCGGCCCACTCGACTGGCGGGTGCTGTGGCCGGCCGCCACACCCGGTCCCGTACCCGGTCCCGTACCCGGTCCCGCACCCGGTCCCGCACCCGGTCCTGGTCCCGGCCCCGGTTTGGAGGGGCCGAACGACGCCAGCGTGACGCTCCTGGTGCGCGTCGGCAGCGGTGTGACCCTGCTGCTCCTCGGCGACCTGGAACCACCCGCCCAGCAGGGCCTGCTGCGGGCCCACCCGGACCTGCCGCCGGTCGACGTCCTGAAGGTCGCCCATCATGGCTCGGCCCACCAGGACCCGTACCTGCTGAGCAGGGCCCGGCCACGGCTGGCGCTGGTCTCGGCCGGCCGTGACAACTCCTACGGCCACCCGTCGCCGCGCACGGTGGCCGCGCTGCGGGCCGGGGGAGCGGTGGTGCTGAGCACCGACAGACACGGAGCGATCGCGGTCACGGGAAGGGGGCAGGAGTTGCGGGCGGTGGCCAAGACACCTCCCGTGACGGCGTGATGCGGCGCGTTGCGGCGTGTGCAGCGTGATGCGGCGTGTTGCGCGGTGGGATGGCCCGGCAGCGGGGCCGCGCCGGCGCCCAGGAACAATGGCCCTGTGAGTGATGTGAGACATGTGCTGGTGCTGCCCGACCGGGACGCGGCCGAGGAGGCCGCCGAAGAGCTCGGGGAGCGGTTCGGGGTCACCGAGGAGCCCCAGTTGGTACGGGACGCCCTGGCCGGGGAGGACGACGCCGAGGACGCCCAGTGGCTGGTGGTCGTCGAGGACCCGGACGGGCGGCTCGCGGCCGCCGAGCTGGACGACTTCGCGGCCCAGTGGGACGGCTGGCGAGAGGAGCCCTAGGTCATGTCCAGGGCCGGGGCCTCCGGGCGAGGGGGGTTGTCAGTGGGCCGTGGGATGCTGGTTCGCGATGGCCACCAGAAAGAACCAGACCGACGACGTCCTCGCGCCCGTCACCCTCGCCGTGGGCCAGGAGGACCTGCTGCTCGACCGCGCGGTGCAGCAGGTGGTCGCGGCCGCCCGCGCCGCCGACGCCGACACGGACGTCCGCGACCTGACGCCCGAACAGCTCCAGCCCGGCACCCTCGCCGAGCTGACGAGCCCCTCGCTCTTCGCCGAGCGCAAGGTGCTCGTCGTGCGGAACGCGCAGGACCTGCCCGCCGACACGATCAAGGACATCAAGGCGTACCTGGCGGCGCCCGTCGAGGACATCACCCTCGTCCTTCTCCACGCGGGCGGCGCCAAGGGCAAGGGCCTGCTGGACGCGGCACGTAAGGCGGGGGCGCGGGAGGTGGCCTGCCCGAAGACCACCAAGCCGGCGGAGCGCCTGACGTTCGTACGCGGTGAGTTCCGCGCGCTGGGCCGGTCGGCGACGCCCGAGGCGTGCCAGGCGCTCGTCGACGCGGTCGGCAGCGACCTGCGGGAGCTCGCGTCCGCCGTGTCGCAGCTGACCGCGGACGTCGAGGGCACCATCGACGAGGCGATCGTCGGGCGGTACTACACGGGCCGCGCCGAGGCCTCCAGCTTCAACGTCGCCGACCGTGCGGTGGAGGGCCGGGCGGCCGAGGCCCTGGAGGCGTTGCGCTGGTCGCTGTCGACCGGCGTCGCGCCCGTGCTGATCACCAGCGCGCTGGCGCAGGGCGTGCGGGCGATCGGCAAGCTGTCGTCGGCCCGGGGCGGGCGTCCGGCCGACCTCGCGCGCGAGCTGGGCATGCCGCCGTGGAAGATCGACCGCGTACGCCAGCAGATGCGCGGCTGGACCCCGGACGGTGTCGCCGTGGCGCTGCGCGCGATCGCCGAGGCCGACGCGGGGGTCAAGGGCGGTGGCGACGACCCGGAGTACGCGCTGGAGAAGGCCGTCGTCACCATCGCCCGCGCGGCCCGCTCCCGCCGCTGACCCCTGCGGGGCGTTGCCGGTTTCGCAGGGCGCAGCAGCCGGCCCGCAGCCGGCCCGCAGCCGGCCCGCAGCCGGCGCCCGTGCAGGCGCCCATGCCTGGGCATGCCTCGGGGGCCCAGGCATGGGCGCCTGGGGGCGTGCGTATGCCGAAGGCCCCGGCGGGGCGTCCTGGGGAAGGACGACCGACGGGGCCTTCGGGTGAAGACGGTGAGCTCGTACCCGCGTGGCGAACGCAGGCCGCGTACGAGCTCGGGGGTGCCGGTCAGGAGCGGATGAGAGGGCCCGCTGGGTCCGTTCCGGCGATCAAATCAAGTAAGGCTCAGCCCTGGAGGGAGGCAACCTTGGAGGCCAGCGCCGACTTCTTGTTGGCGGCGGCGTTCTTGTGGATGACACCCTTCGAGACAGCCTTGTCGAGCTTGCGGGACGCCTCGCGAGCGGCCAGGGTGGCCTTCTCGACGTCACCCGCGGCGGCAGCCTCACGGGCCTTGCGGATCGCGGTCTTGAGCGACGACTTGACGGCCTTGTTACGCAGGCGCGCCTTCTCGTTCGTCTTGTTCCGCTTGATCTGGGACTTGATGTTCGCCACGAAAGAGCCTTTTCAGGTTCGTAAGGATTTCTTCGATGTGCGCCCCGCGACTGAGAGGGCCACGAGACACAGCTGCCCAGGCTACCAGCCGCCCTCCGAGCGGCCCAAACCGAGTGCCCGTCCCCGTCCGTGGGACCATGGAACCTACGTATCGATCCGACGTCGACCCGAGCAGAGACGCCCGGCGTCTCGAGAATCAGGACCCTGCGTGCCCGCGACCCCTATCCACGTGCCCGAGCCGAGCCGTACCGACCCGGCGCTGATCCGCAATTTCTGCATCATCGCGCACATCGACCACGGCAAGTCCACCCTTGCCGACCGGATGCTCCAGCTGACCGGTGTGGTCGAGCAGCGGCAGATGCGCGCTCAGTACCTCGACCGCATGGACATCGAGCGCGAGCGCGGCATCACGATCAAGTCCCAGGCGGTGCGTCTGCCGTGGGCCCCCACCGAGGGGCCCGGCCAGGGCACCACCCACATCCTGAACATGATCGACACCCCTGGTCACGTCGACTTCACCTACGAGGTGTCCCGGTCCCTGGCCGCCTGCGAGGGCACCGTGCTGCTCGTCGACGCCGCCCAGGGCATCGAGGCCCAGACCCTCGCCAACCTCTACCTGGCGATGGAGAACGACCTCACCATCGTCCCCGTCCTCAACAAGATCGATCTTCCGGCCGCCCAGCCGGAGAAGTTCGCCGAGGAACTGGCGAACCTCATCGGCTGCCAGCCCGAGGACGTGCTCAAGGTCTCCGCCAAGACCGGTCTGGGCGTCGAGGCCCTGCTCGACCGCGTGGTCCGCGACGTGCCGGCGCCGGTCGGCGTCAAGGACGCGCCCGCCCGTGCGATGATCTTCGACTCCGTCTACGACTCCTACCGAGGTGTCGTGACGTACGTCCGTGTCATCGACGGACAGCTCAACAAGCGCGAGCGCATCAAGATGATGTCCACCGGCGCCACTCACGAGCTGCTGGAGATCGGGACGAACTCCCCCGAGATGCTCCCTGCGGACGGGCTGGGCGTCGGCGAGGTGGGCTACCTGATCACCGGTGTGAAGGACGTCCGGCAGTCCAAGGTCGGTGACACCATCACCACCCTGCACAAGGGCGCGACCGAGGCCCTCGGCGGCTACAAGGACCCCAAGCCGATGGTGTTCTCCGGCCTCTACCCGCTCGACGGCTCCGACTACCCCGAGCTGCGCGACGCCCTCGACAAGCTCCAGCTCAACGACGCCGCGCTCGTCTATGAGCCGGAGACCTCCGCGGCGCTCGGCTTCGGCTTCCGCGTCGGCTTCCTCGGCCTGCTGCACCTCGACGTGATCCGCGAGCGCCTGGAGCGCGAGTTCGGCCTCGACCTCATCGCCACCGCGCCGAACGTGGTCTACCGCGTGGTGATGGAGGACGGCAGCGAGCACACCGTCACCAACCCGAGCGAGTTCCCCGAGGGCAAGATCTCGGACGTGTACGAGCCGGTCGTGCGGGCCACGATCCTCGCCCCCAGCGAGTTCATCGGCTCGATCATGGAACTGTGCCAGACCCGGCGCGGCACCCTGCTCGGCATGGACTACCTCTCCGAGGACCGGGTGGAGATCCGCTACACCCTCCCCCTCGCCGAGATCGTCTTCGACTTCTTCGACCAGCTGAAGTCCAAGACCCGCGGTTACGCGTCCCTCGACTACGAGCCCACCGGCGAGCAGGCCTCCAGCCTCGTCAAGGTCGACATCCTGCTGCACGGCGACAAGGTCGACGCCTTCTCCGCGATCACCCACAAGGACGCGGCGTACGCGTACGGCGTGCGGCTCGTCGCCAAGCTGCGCGAACTCATCCCGCGGCAGGCGTTCGAGGTGCCCATCCAGGCGGCCATCGGCTCCCGCGTCATCGCCCGCGAGACCATCCGCGCCATCCGCAAGGACGTCCTCGCCAAGTGCTACGGCGGTGACATCTCCCGTAAGCGGAAGCTGCTGGAGAAGCAGAAGGAGGGCAAGAAGCGGATGAAGATGGTCGGCTCCGTCGAGGTGCCGCAGGAGGCCTTCATCGCGGTGCTGTCCAGCGATGACTCCGCGGGCGGCAAGACCAAGAAGTAGGGCAACAAGCAAAGAGCAAGAAGTAGGGCGACAAGCACAGCCCTGCGAACACAGCCCTGCGAAGCCAGCCGCCAGGCAGGTAGGGCACGCGAAGCGCCCGTTCGGTTCACGGACGGGCGCTTTTGCGTGCCCGGGCAGCGCACAGGTGCTGCACAGTCGTTATGAAGCGGGTATGAACCGCCGGGCCACAGCCCCTTACATGGCGGACCACGGCGCTCTAACCTGATCCCGCCCGAGGGTTACTCGCCAGTTAAACAATCATCCCGTCGTGCAGCCCTGCCGCAAGCCGCCCGGAGGACGTCGTGAGCGACACACAGACCCTGATCGAGAACCGACCGCCCTCCGTGGCGTCCCTCTTCCTGGAGCGCGTGGCGAAAACCCCGAACGCCGAGGCCTACCGCTACCCGGTGCCCCCCGCCTCCGGGCAGGGGCCCGACGACTGGAAGTCCCTGAGCTGGGGGCAGGCGGCCGAGCGCGTCTACGCCATCGCCGCCGGGCTCATCCACCTCGGCGTACAGCCTCAGGAGCGGGTCGCTCTCGCCTCCGCCACCCGCGTGGAGTGGATCCTGTGCGACCTCGGGGTGATGTGCGCGGGCGCCGCGACCACCACCGTGTACCCGCAGACCAACGCCGAGGAGTCCGCGTACATCCTCGCCGACTCCGACAGCCGCGTCCTGATCGCCGAGGACGCCACCCAGCTCGCCAAGGCCCGCGAGAAGGGGGCCGACCTCCCGCACCTCTCCCATGTCGTCGTCATCGACCCCACCGGCGTCGAACCGGACGAAGCCGACCCCGAAGGCTGGGTGCTGTCCCTCGCCGACCTGGAGAAGCGCGGTCACGAGTACCTGGAGAAGCACCCCGAGGCCGTCAGGGAGCGGGTCGCGGCGATCCGCCCCGACCAGCTCGCCACCCTCATCTACACCTCCGGCACCACCGGCCGCCCCAAGGGCGTACGGCTGCCGCACGACAACTGGTCGTACATGGCCAAGGCCATCGCCGCGACCGGGCTCGTCACCGAGGACGACGTGCAGTACCTGTGGCTGCCGCTGGCGCATGTCTTCGGCAAGGTGCTGACCTCCGGCCAGATTGAGGTCGGTCACGTCACCGCCGTCGACGGCCGCGTCGACAAGATCATCGAAAACCTGCCGGTCGTCCAGCCGACCTACATGGCCGCCGTCCCCCGTATCTTCGAGAAGGTCTACAACGGGGTCGCGGCCAAGGCGCGGGCGGGCGGCGGCGCCAAGTACAAGATCTTCAAGTGGGCCGCCGAAGTCGCCCGCGAGTACGCCAGGGCCAGCCAGGACAACTTCCGCCGCACCGGCACCGCGAGCGTCCCCTTCGGCCTCAAGGCCAAGCACAAGATCGCCGACGCGCTCGTCTACTCCAAGCTGCGCGACGCCTTCGGCGGGCGACTGCGCGCTGCCGTCTCCGGGTCCGCCGCGCTCGCGCCCGAGATCGGGTACTTCTTCTCCGGCGCCGGCATCCACATCCTGGAGGGCTACGGACTGACCGAGTCCAGCGCCGCGTCCTTCGTCAACCCCGGCGAGGCGTACCGCACCGGCACGGTCGGCAAGCCCCTGCCCGGCACCGAGGTGCGGATCGCGGACGACGGCGAGATCCTGCTGCGCGGCCCCGGCATCATGGAGGGCTACCACGGGCTTCCCGAGAAGACCGCCGAGGTCCTGGAGCCGGACGGCTGGCTCCACACCGGCGACATCGGTGAGCTGTCCGTGGACGGCTACCTCCGGATCACCGACCGCAAGAAGGACCTGATCAAGACGTCCGGCGGCAAGTACATCGCGCCCGCCGAAGTCGAGGGCCAGTTCAAGGCGGTCTGCCCGTACGTCTCCAACATCCTGGTGCATGGCGCCGACCGGAACTTCTGTACGGCGCTGATCGCGCTGGACGAGCCCGCCATCCTCGGCTGGGCCGAGGAGCACGGCCTCGGCGGCAAGTCGTACGCCGAGGTGGTGGCCACGCCGCAGGTGCAGCAGCTCATCCAGGGCTATGTGGACCGGCTCAACGAGGGCCTCCAGCGCTGGCAGACCATCAAGAAGTTCCGGCTGCTTCCGCGTGACCTCGACATCGAGCACGGCGAGCTCACGCCGAGCCTGAAGCTGAAGCGCCCGGTGGTGGAGCGCGAGTACAAGCACCTGATCGAGGAGATGTACGCCGGGGCCAGGGAGGACTGAGCCTGGCAGGCCTCATACGGCCGCTGGTGTTACGGACGGGGCCGCGCTGATGGGGCGGCCCCGTTTGCCATGGGCGAGTTCGATGACTCGGCGCTTATGAGCGTGCTCCATCTGTCACCCTGTCGGTGTCAGAACCGGAGCCGACCCGGAGCCCATCCGGAGCCGACGAGGAGCCGCACGTGGGGTCCTTTCCGACACAGCGCGCGACCACGAGCGACCTGCTGCTGCCGCCCCACCACCCGCCGCCGGGGCAGTCGGTGGCGCGGACCAGCCTGCCCGGCAATCCGCTCGCGCCCGGCGCCGCGCGGCGGTTCGTACGGGCCGCGCTCGCCGACTGGACCGGCCTCGCGCTGCCCGCCGCGGCGACGATCAACGACCAGGTCGCCGACGACGTCGTACTGGTCGTCGGCGAACTCGTCACCAACGCCGTCGTCCATGCCGGAACCACCGTCGAGCTCCTCCTCCGGCTCGAAGACCCCGCCGAGGGCCGGTCCGCTGCCCTGGTCCTCGAAGTCTCCGACCACCATCCGACGAGGACCGTCCGCCACGACCATCACCATCAGGAGGAGGACGATCTTGACGAGTACGGTCGCGGGCTCCGCCTGGTGGCCGCCCTCGCCGAATGCTGGGGCATCACCTACCGCCCAGGCCTCAAGACCGTCTGGGCCCGGCTGCCCCTCGACGGCTGGGCCGCCTGCCCCGTGCCCGGCGGCGAGCCGGCGATCCAGCGCGGGCTGCGCGCCGCCGAGATCCTCGCCCCGGCGCCCCGACGTGTGGTGCGCGACGACGACGAGTGGGCCGGCCGCGGGGCGCTGTCGTTCCTCGCCGAGGCGTCCGACCTGCTCGCCGGGCAACTGGACGAGGACCTGGTCGCCGCGCTCGCCGGCCAGCTCCTGGTGCCGCGCCTGGCCGACTGGTGCGCGTTCTGGCTGGAGGGGGACGGCAGCGAGGGCGCCGCGCCCCGCCTCGCCAGGGTGTGGCACGCCGACGAATCCGCGTTGGAGCGGCTGCGCGCGGTGCTGGAGAAGGAACCGCCCCGCATGCCGGAACCCGCCCGCACCGGCCCGGTGTCGATCCCCTGGCCCACCCCGCCGGACGGCCCACGTCGGCCGGGAGACGCGACCGCCGCCCCTGGCGCGGCGGGCGTCCCCCGCGTCCCCGGCGCCCCCGGCGTCCCCCGTGTCCCCGGCGTCCCCGGCGTCCCCGGCGCCCCCGGAGCCCCTGGCGCGGCGGGGGAC
>NZ_JAUEPL010000012.1 GCF_030406405.1 Streptomyces ficellus | reverse complement strand
ATCATCCTCTGGCGCCGCTCCAGGTACTCGTCGATACCGCGCGGCAGCATGCGCAGCGTGGCGTCGCCGAGGAGCGCGTACGTCCTGTCCGTCGTCCGCTCGATGAAGAACCGGTCGTGGGAGATGAGCGTCGCGGTGCGCCCGGGGACGAGCTGGCCGCCGCCGGCGGCCCTGGGCCCCGTCGCGGTGTGAGCGCGTGGCGGCGTGTGTGCTCGCTCGCCGGGCCCGCGACGGCGGCGGGCTGGGGGTGCGCGTCGCTGTGCCATGCGGCGGCCCGGCGCCGCTTCACTCGCGGTGGCCCGGGCGCCGAGCGGTCTTTCCGCTCAGTTCGGCGAGCAGGTGGGGAGGCCGGTCGTGGCGCCCTGGCGGACCTTTTCCAGCGCCTTCACGGCGTCCTTGATGGTCCCGACCTTGATCAGGGTCAGGCCGTCCGGAGTGTCGGAGGCCGCCGCGGCGCAGTTGTCGGCGGGCGTCAGGAAGTACCTCGCGCCCGCGTCCCGCGCGCCGACCAGCTTCATCTCGATACCGCCGATGGGGCCGACCTTGCCCTCGTCGTCGATGGTGCCGGTGCCCGCGACGAACCTGCCGCCGGTCAGATCACCGCGGGTCAGCTTGTCGACGATGCCCAGGGAGAACATCAGGCCCGCACTGGGGCCGCCCACATCCGCCAGCTTGATATCGATCGTGAACGGGAACGTGTGATCGGTGCCCGCCTTGATGCCGACGATCGCGCGGTCACCCTCGTCGGACTTCTTGGTGGTGATGGTGACCCGCTGCGTCGCGGTGGGCTCCCGGCGCGCCTTCTCCGCGGCCTCCGCCTCCTTCGCCGGGACGATGGTGAAGGTCACGGGCTCGCCCGGCTTGTGCTTGGTGACGAGCTTGGCCACGTCCTGCGGCTGCTTGACCGCCGTACCGTCCACGTCCTTGATCACATCGCCGGCGTGCAGGGTGCCCTCGGCGGGGCTGTCCTTCTGTACGGAGGCGACGACCACGCGCGACGCCACCGGCATGCCGAGCTGCCGCAGCGCGGCGACCTTGGCGCTCTCCTGGGACTGGCTGAACTCCTCGGCGTTCTCCTGGGTGGACTGCTCCTCGGTCTTGCCGTTCGGGTAGAGCGTCTCGTGGGGCACCACGACACTGTCGTGGGCGAGCCACCCGTACACCGCCTCGACCAGGTTCATCCTGTAGTCCGCCCCGGTGACCCTGACCGTCGTCATATTGAGATGCCCGGTCGTGGGGTAGGTCTGGTGGCCGGAGATCTGCAGCACCGGCTCGCCGTCCGCCTCGCCGAGAGTGTTGACCGTCGGCCCCGGGCTCATCTCCGAGTAGGGCACCGGAAAGAACACGCCTGCGCAGAGCAGCGCGATGAGGACGAGGGTGGAGGCGAGCATCGTCGCAGTGCGGCGTGGCATGGAACGACAGTACGGGACGCGTGTGTCCGTGCACCCCTGGGGCCGGTCCGTACGGGGGGGAGCGTCAGGCCGGGCCGCTGCCGGAGTCGGACCGCTCCATCACCTCGCGGAATCGGGCGTAACCGGCCAGCTCCGCCACATCGCCGGTGGTCCGGTCACGCGAGGCCCAGCTGCCCCATATCGCGGCCCCGATGGCAGCGAACAGCGGAATCAGCAACCAGGTCAGAACTGCCATCACGACCTCCCGTCCCCTTAGCGCCGAGCGCCACGCGACCGACTGATCAGCAGATTAACGATCCGTAGGTTCAACGCTCACGCCAGGGGTCCGGTTACGCAAATCGGACGCTTGACCACCGTCCGGGTCCACCGTCCGGGCCAACCGTTCGAGGCCACCGTTCGGAGCCACCGTCCGGGTCCGCTCAGCAGGCGCCGACCCACTCCTCCGTGCCGTCCGAGAAGCGCTGGTGCTTCCAGATCGGCACCTCGTGCTTGAGGTCGTCTATCAGCTTGCGGCAGGCCGCGAAGGCCTCCGCGCGGTGCGGGCACGACACGGCCACGACGACGGCCAGGTCGCCGACGGCCAGGTCGCCCACCCGGTGCACGGCCGCCAGCGCGCGTACCGGAAAGTCGGCGACGACCTTCTCGGCCACCCGCCGCAGCTCGGCCTCGGCCGTGGGGTGGCTGGAGTACCCGAGGGCGTCGACGTCGGCGCCACCGTCGTGGTCGCGCACGGTGCCCACGAAGAGCGCGGTGCCTCCGGCCGAGTCGTCGCCGACCGCGCGGAAGACCTCGTCGAGGGAGAGCGCGGTGTCGCGTATCGCCAGCAGCCGGATCGGGTCCGCCGCCGCGCGCTCGCCGGGGTGGTCGTACGTGGGTGCCATGCCGCCCATCGTGCCGTACGGCACTGACATCCGGAATAGCGTTTTCGACCTGCCCGCCCACGCGCGCGTTGGAGCCTCCTACAGGCCGCCTCCTACAGGCCGCGCCGCTTGCGGGCCCGGCGTACCAGCGCGGCCGTGCCGAGCAGGGCGACCGTCGCGCCCGCTGCGCCCGCCGCGGTGGCGTCCTTGCGCCCCAGGCGGCGACCCGCGACCGTGTGGCGGCCCTCCACCTCCTCCAGGAGCGCGGCGAGCACCTCCTCGTTGGTCCACTGCGGCCGCCAGCCGGCGTCGTGCAGGCGCCCAACGCTGACCACCCACGGGTGCATCGTGTACGCGAGGTCACCGGCCGGCGACGGGGTGAGGCCGATCCGGTGCAGCCGGGCCGCCGCGCCCAGCGCCACCGCGGAGGGCAGCTCCATGCGCCGGATACCGCTCAGCTCCTCGACCTCCTCCTGCTCCAGCCAGCCGTCGCAGCCGACCGCGAACTCGCCCTCGACCTTCTCCAGCGCCGCGTACTCCAGCGCGCTGACCAGGTCCTCGACATGGCAGAACTGCCAGGCCGGACGCGACCCGGCGACCACCAGCAGCCGGGGCGACTCGAAGTACCGGGTCAGCGCCGTGTCCGTACCGCCCACCAGGACGGCGGGCCGTACGACGGTGACGTTCAGGCCGGGGTGCGCACGGGGCGCGCGGCGGGCCAGGCGCTCGATCTCCAGCAGGTCGCCGACACCGGTGGCCTCGGCCGTGGCCCGCAGCTCGGCGTCCTCGGACAGCGGGATGTCGTTGTCGGGCAGCGCCCCGTACACCATCGCGGAGGTGCACAGCACGACCCGGTGGACACCGGCGGCCGCGGCGGCGGTCAGCACGGTCTGGGTGCCGCGTACGTTGTACGCGGTGCGGGCGGCCGCGTCGGTCTCCAGGTCCAGGTCGAGCGCCAGGTGCACGACGACGTCCGCGCCCCGCAGCTTCTCGGCGATGGCCGGATCGCGCACGTCCAGGATGTGCCAGTGGGCCTCGGGGACCTCACCGCGGCGCTCGTCGATGGCGATGACCTGCTTGACCTCCTCGGAGGCGGCGAGGCGCCGGGTCAGCAGCTCACCGACGCCGGCCGCGGCACCGGTGACCGCGACGACGGGGCGGCGGCCTGCGGACTGGGTTGAGTTGTTTCGCCTGTGGCGAACTTCAGCGCTGTGCGTTGCGCGAACCTGCGGATCTGGGGAACTCACCGGGCGTCTCCAGCGGTTGTCTTCAGTACGTACGTGAATGACGCGTACGTACCAGGTGGCGTCCATCCTGCCGCAGGCCGTGACCCTGTGGAGCACCGAGCCCATATCCGGCTCGGGTGTCTACGCTGGTCGTGTTGTCGGGCAGCCGCCGCCGGCAGGAAGCCGGTGGCCCTACGAGCCGAGGAACCCCGTGAGTGACAGCCCATTCGGATTCGGCCTTCCGCCGGAGGAGCCGGAGGACGGCGACGAAGGCAAGAAGAAGGGACCCGCCGAAGGTGACAAGGGTGCCGGTGGGAACCCCTTCGGGTCGTTCGGCGGCCTGCCGGGCGGCTCGGACAATCCGTTCGCCGCGATGTTCGGTTCGCTGAACCCCACGGACCTGGGGGCGGCCTTCCAGCAGCTGGGCCAGATGCTGAGCTATGAGGGCGGTCCCGTCAACTGGGACATGGCCAAGCAGATCGCCCGCCAGACGGTCTCCCAGGGCACGCCGGACGGCACGAAGGACGCCAGCGTCGGCCCGGCCGAGCGGGCGGCCGTCGAGGAGGCCGTGCGCCTGGCCGACCTGTGGCTGGACGGCGCGACGTCCCTGCCCTCCGGGGCGAGCACCGCCGTGGCGTGGAGCCGCGCGGAGTGGGTCGAGGCGACGCTGCCGGCCTGGCAGCAGCTGGTGGACCCGGTCGCGGAGCGGGTCGGCGCGGCCATGAGCGACATACTGCCCGAGGAGATGCAGGCCATGGCCGGCCCGCTGATCGGCATGATGCGCTCCATGGGCGGCGCCATGTTCGGTCAGCAGATCGGGCAGGCCGTGGGCGTACTGGCCGGTGAGGTGGTCGGTTCGACCGACATCGGGCTGCCGCTGGGACCGGCCGGCAAGGCCGCGCTGCTGCCGCTGAACGTGGAGAGGTTCGGCAAGGACCTGGGCGTGCCGAAGGACGAGGTCCGGCTGTACCTGGCCCTGCGTGAGGCCGCCCACCAGCGGCTCTTCGCGCATGTGCCGTGGCTGCGCTCGCACCTGTTCGGTGCGGTCGAGGGGTACGCGCGCGGGATCAAGGTTGACACCACCAAGCTGGAGGACGCGGTCAGCGGTCTCGACCCGTCGAACCCCGAGCAGCTTCAGGAGGCCCTTCAGCAGGGCATGTTCCAGCCGGAGGACACGCCGGAGCAGAAGGCCGCGCTGGCGCGTCTGGAGACGGCGCTCGCGCTGGTCGAGGGCTGGGTGGACGCGGTGGTGCACGAGGCCGCCAAGACGCGTCTGACGTCCGCGGACGCGCTGCGCGAGACGCTGCGCAGGCGCCGCGCCTCGGGTGGTCCGGCCGAGCAGACGTTCGCCACGCTGATCGGCCTGGAGCTGCGGCCGCGCCGGCTGCGGGACGCGTCGCGGCTGTGGGCGTCCCTCACAGACGCGCGCGGCGTCGACGGCCGGGACGGCCTGTGGGCCCACCCGGACATGCTGCCGACTGCCTCCGACCTCGACGACCCGGACGGCTTCGTGCACCGCGAGCACCTGGACTTCTCGGAGCTGGACAAGATGCTCGGTGAGGCGGCCGGGCGGGACGAGCGGGACGAGCCGGACCAGGGCAAGGACGACACCGACAAGTGAGCCTGCGCGATGACGCCCTCCTCGTACTGGAGGCGTACGAGGACCAGCCGGAGCTGCGGCAGGTCTACCTGGACCATCTGGCGGCCCACCCGGACGGGATGTGGAAGGCGTGCGAGGCCGGGCACCTGACGGCGAGCGCGCTGGTGGCCGACCCGGGGCGCGGCCGGGTCCTGCTGACCCTGCACAAGAAGCTCGGGATGTGGCTGCAGATGGGCGGCCACTGCGAGCCCGGTGACACGACGGTGGCCGGCGCGGCGCTGCGCGAGGCCACCGAGGAATCCGGGATCCCCGGCCTGGCGCTGCTCGCCGGCGGCCCCGCGCGACTGGACCGGCACGCGATCCCGGCGCCCTGCCACTGGCACCTGGATGTGCAGTACGTCGCGGTCGCGCCGCCCGACGCGGTGGAGGCGATCAGCGACGAGTCGCTGGACCTGCGCTGGTTCCGGTACGACGAGGTGTCGGACGTGGCCGACGCGTCGGTCGTACGGCTGGTCGAGGCGGCGCGCGCGGCGCTCTAGAGCGGGGTGTAAGGGGCGGTCGCCATGGCGGTCGCCCCTTACAGCTGCTCAGTTCCAGGCGTTGTTCTGGTTCTGGGCGTGGGAGCCGTGCCGGCCCGCACCGAACTGGGCGCCCAGCCCCTGTCCGATCTCCGCGTTCTGCGGCGGCATGACCTCACTGGGCTGCACGAGCGCGAACCCCTGCCCCAGGAAGCTGAGCTCCCAGCCCTCCCCCGTGTTGCCGCGGCGGCGGCGCACTTGTGAGGAGTGCGTCTGTGCCTGCATCTGCACACGCAGGGCGGAGGACCAGGCGACGATCGCGTCGGCGTCGACACTGACGTACTTGTCGGGAGTGACCTGCATCATCAGCGGCTGGCCGGAGGTCATCAGGGCGACCTTGCCCCGGCCGGAGATGTTCAGCTGGTACTTGCCGGAGCCGGAGATGCCGTACTGGCTGTCCACGGCGATGACTTCGGTGTGCAGTGTGGAGTCCAGCGCCAGCACATAGGCGCTGTCGACGGTCAGGCCCTCCTGGTCGACGTCCACGACGTGGATGTACTGGGCGAGGTTGGCGAAGTAGACGGTGCCCTGCCCCGAGCAGCGCATCAGGTCCAGGCCCTCACCGGTGTGGGCACGCGCGCGGCGCTGGCTGTTGTTCCCGTACTCGCCGTCGAAGTCGATCAGGCCCTGGTAGGCGACCATGGCGCCCTTGCGGGCGAGGACGTCGTCGTGCCCGGTGAGGGCGACCCGCAGGAGCTGCGGGTTCTGGACGACGTACCGCTCCTGGGTCTGCTGTTCGGTGTGGCTGAAAAGCGGGCTCTGCATGGTGGTTCTCGCTCCCCCTCAGCCCCGGATCCGCAGACGGTCGGTGCTGTCCTCGCTCGGCTGTACGACGACGATGCCCTGCCCGGAGAAGGCCATCTGGTACGCCTCCCCGCTGCCCCGCCCGATCAGGGAGGAGGCCTTGAAGCTGCGCTTGCCCTTCACCTTGAGCGACGGCGACCAGGCGACGAGCGCGTCCGGGTCGACGTACGTCTCGTCCTCGCCCCGGCCGCAGTCGACGACGATCGGCGTGCCGCGCGAGGTGAGGGCGACCCATCCGGCGCCCGCGATCTGGACGTTCCACAGGCCCTGGCCGGCGAACTTCGCCAGGCCTTTGACCCTTTCGACCCCCCACTGGAGGTGCGCGTCGAAGGCCAGCACATTGGTGCCGTTGACGCACAGCGAGTCGTTGCTGAGATTGATGACGACGACGTCCGCGCCGTAGTCGGCGAGGTAGAGCAGTCCGTCGCCGGAGCACTTCATGAGGGGCGCGCCCTCACCGGTCGCCCACTGGGAGGCGATCTGGCGTACGGCGGGCGGGTTGGGCTCGTACTGGATGAAGCCCTCGTAGGACACCATCGAGCCGGTACGTGCGTACAGGTCCTGGCCGGAGGCCATGGCGACCTTGAGCATGTGGCGGCCGTGGTTCTCCATCCGGGCGGCGACGGGGGTCGGGGCGAAGCCCGCGAGCTGCTGGTTCACTGTTCGGGCTCCCTCAGACCTCGTAGGGCTGGACGACGATGAAGTTGCCGGGGGCGCCCCGGAACTGGAGGTTGACGGTCTCTCCGCTGTGGCCGGGATAGGCGTTGCGGCGCAGCCGGACCTGGCTGGAGAGGATCACCTGGGACGCGGCCGACCACGCGACGACGGCGTTGCAGTCGGCGAAGGTGGTGGGCGTGACCGGCAGGACGACGGGGATGCCGTGCGTCTTGACGACCACCGTGCCGGTGCCCTGGAACTGCATGGTGAACAGCGCCCCGCCGGGGATGCCGTGTCCTTCGATGCGGCGGACCTCGCACTGCAGCGACTCGTCGTAGGCGAGCACGTTCTCGGCCGAGACGCAGATGCCGTCGCCCTGGAGCTCGATGGGGTGCAGATGGGCGCCGTTCTCGGCGAGGAAGACCTGGCCGCGGCCGGTGCAGCGCATCAGCTGCATCTCCTGGCCGGTGGCGTTGCCGACCATGCGTCCCGAGAAACCGGCGCCCTTGTAACCGAATTCCACCTTGCCCTGGTACATGACCATGCTGCCCTGCCGGGCGAGGACGGGCGTGCCGCCCATGGCGAGATCGACGCGCATGAGCTGCTGGTTCTGCGGAGTCCACCGCTGCCCGGTGGCGGTCTCGCGGTACTTCTGGAGGGCGGCCTCCAGCCCGGCGCCGCCCTGCGGGACGCCCTGGGGAACGCCGTGAGGGACGCCTTGAGGAATGCCGTGGGGCGCTCCGCCGGGTGGCATGCCGACGGGCGGCTGCTGGCCGTACGGGGACGGCGCGTGGGCCGGCTGCCCGTACGGCATGGTCTGGCCGGGGATCTGGCCGGACTGCGGCTGCTGGGGCGGTTGCGGCGCATGCGGCGGTTGGCCGTAGGGGGACGGCGGGGCCGGTGGGGTGGGCGCGGCCGGAGGGGCTATCGGGGCCGCCATCGTGGGCGCGGCGTGCATGGGCTGCGGCGCGGGAGCCGGAGGCTGCGGCGTGTGCGCGGGAGCGCCGAACGACGGGGCTGTGGGGGCCGGTGCGGGTGCCGGCGCGGGCGCGGCGGGAGCGCCGAACGACGGGGCGGGCTGCGGCGCCTGGGGAGTGGCGGGCGCGGCGGGCGCGGCGGGCGGAGCGAAGGACGGCGGAGCGAAGGACGGCGCGGCGGCCTGGGTCTGCTGCGGGGCGGCCTGCTCCTCCTCGGCGACCTCGCCGCCGAAGTTCTTGAGCAGTGCCTCCAGCCCGCCGTCGAAGCCCTGCCCCACGGCGGCGAACCGCCACACGTCCTTGAGGTAGAAGTCCCCCAGCATCACCGCGCGCTCGGTACTGAACTCCGAGCCGTCGAACGCGTACCGGCCCACCTCCTCGCCGCCCGCGACGATACGGAGGTAACCGGGGCCCACCTGGGACATCTGTCCGGGACCGTCGATCGTCGCGGTGAACGACAACTTATGGATGTGCGCCGGGATGCGGTCGAGCGTGACCCGGAAGGACTCGGTGTCACCGGCCTGCGCGCCCAGCAGCTGGACGGACTCCTCGGGCGACTTCGGCTGGTTGAAGAAGATGAAATACCGGTCGTCGGAGAGCTGCTCGTTGGCGTCGAGACCGAAGCAGCTGATGTCGAAGGACAGCCCTGGAGCCGCGATCCGCACTCCTACGTACAGATCCGTTCCGGGCGTCAGATCGCTGATCTTGGCCTTGTGGCCGCGTTGGAATTCCCTGGCCATGCGTAACGACCGTCCCCCATCCCGATTTTGAATGCGTCGCGTCAGGCTAACGGCTGGCGATGACAATGAGCCAAGCCGGGACGGTTTCGGTACAGGATCGGGAATGTCACTCCGCGGGAGCGACCGGCAGGTGCGGCAGCCAGCCCGCCGCGACCACGCCTTCCAGGTATCCGCGAGCCCGCTCGGTACGGGGATAGGCCTCCAGCAGCCGCCAGAACCGCGGGCCATGGCCGGGCACCAGGAGATGGGCCAGTTCGTGGACGAGGACGTAATCGACGACGTACTCGGGCATGCCCTGCAACCGGTGCGACAGGCGGATGCTGCCCTCCACGGGTGTGCAGGAGCCCCACCGGGTGTTCTGATTGGTCACCCACCGGACGGATGTGGGCCGGGCCCTGCCGTCGAAATACTGGGCGGACAGGCGCTCGGCTCGCTCGGCCAGCTCGCTGTCGCCGAGGATGCGCCTGCTCTCCTGGGCGGCGAGCTTGTCGAGCATCACGCTCACCCAGCGGCGCTCCTCCGCCTCCGACATCCGGGCGGGGATCAGCACGATGGTCCGGTCGCCCTCGCGGTAGGCGGAGACGGTTCTGCTGCGCCGGGAGCTCCTTCGGACCTCGACGGCACTCGTCCCCGAGCCGCGGGGCGGGTCGCTCGTCGGACTGCACTGTGGGTCGGAGGGCACGCCCCGACGTTACCCGCTGTCAGCGGGGGAAGTCCCGCCTCCGGAACGCTTCCCGCCTGATCCATCCACAGCCTGCACCATTTGAACGATTAACACCCCAGCCGTGTGGATAACTTTCGGCGGGCGCCGTCGCCGCGGGGCATTCTGACGACGAGATCGCGAAGACCGACGCGAATCGAAGACGAAGACGGATGGGAACAACGGGGGGCCGGCTATGCATCCGATGGTGAAGCCCGCGCTGCGGCGCGCCTGGCGGAATCTGCAGTTCGTGCAGTTCGGCGCTGCGCCGGCGCATGCGGTGGTGGTCGGTCCATTGGACACGACGACGGGCAGCCTCCTCTCGCTGTTCGACGGAACGCGGGGGCTGGGGCTGCTGCGCGAGGAGGCGCGGGCGCTGGGCCTGCCGGACGGGCGGCTGGAGGCGCTGCTGGACCGGCTGGCCGGGGCGGGTCTGCTGGACGACGCGACAGCCGGTGGTCCGGCGGCCGAGGTGCTGCGGAAGGAGGACGGCGCGCTCGACCGGCTGCGCGCCGATCTGGCGTCACTCTCCGTCGTCCACCGGGAGCCGGGCGGTGCGGCAGGGCGCTTGGCGGCCCGGCATGGCATGCGGGTGCAGGTGCGGGGTGCGGGACGGGTGGGTGCGAGCGTCGCGGCGCTGTTGTCCGCTTCGGGCGTGGGCCGGGTGGACGTGCTGGACGGCGAGTGCGTGGAGCCGTGGGACGTGGCTCCGGGTGGTCTGCCGGCCGAGGCGGTCGGTGAGCGGCGGGACGCGGCGGCCCGGCGGTTGGTGGGGCGGTCGGCGCCCGGTGGTCGTGCGCCCCGCGCGGTGCGGGCGGGGAGGGGGGCGGCGTCGGAGCCCGGGCTGTCGCTGGTCGTGGTCGCTCCGCGGGACGGCCTGGCGGCGTACGCGCCGGATCCGGTGCCCGCCGACGACTGGGTGGCCACGGGCACGCCTCATCTGTACGCGGGGGTGATCGAGGCGACGGGTGTGGTGGGGCCGCTGGTGCTGCCCGGCGGCACGGCGTGCGCGGGATGTGTGGAGCTGGAGCGGTCCGATCGTGACCCGGCGTGGCCGCGGATGCTGGCCCAGTGGCGTTCGGGGCGCCAGAGCAGGGTGCCCGCCTGTGATCTGGCCCTGGCGACCGCGGTGGCGGGCCTTGCGGCGGCGCACGCGCTGTCGTTCCTGGACGGGGAGCTGCCGGCGAGCACGGGGACCCGGTGGGAGACCTCGCTGCCGTTGCTGGAGTGGCGCTCGGAGCGGATGTCACCACATGTCGGCTGCCCCTGCGGGGCGGCCGGGGGTGGACAGGGGGAGCGTGCCTCGGGGCCCGGGAGCGGGCAGGACACAATGGCGGGGTAACCGCGGTCGACGCAGTGACGCCGAGGGCAAACGCGGCACGGATTTCTGGGATCTGGAGGGGCGTATGTCTGATCTTCCCCGGAAGGCGGTAACCCGTACCGCCAAGTTGGCCGCGTTGCCATTGGGCTTCGCCGGCCGGGCCACATGGGGGCTGGGCAAGCGGATCGGGGGCAAGTCCGCGGAGATCGTGACGCGGGAGCTGCAACAGCGCACGGCGGAGCAGCTGTTCCGCGTGCTGGGCGAACTGAAGGGGGGCGCGATGAAGTTCGGGCAGGCGCTGTCCGTCTTCGAGTCCGCCCTTCCGGAGGAGGTCGCGGGGCCCTACCGGGCGGCGCTGACCAAGCTCCAGGAGGCGGCTCCACCGATGCCGACCCGTACGGTCCACTCGGTGCTGGAGGAGCGGCTCGGCGAGGACTGGCGGGAGTTGTTCCTGGAGTTCCAGGACAAGCCGTCGGCGGCCGCGTCGATAGGCCAGGTGCACCGGGCCGTGTGGCACGACGGGCGTGAGGTCGCCGTGAAGGTGCAGTATCCCGGGGCGGGTGAGGCGCTGTTGTCCGACCTCGCGCAGCTGAGCCGGTTCGCCCGGCTGCTGGGGCCGCTGATCCCGGGCATGGACATCAAGCCGCTGATCACCGAGCTCCGGGACCGGGTGTCGGAGGAGCTGGACTACGGCCTGGAGGCCCAGGCCCAGCGGGAGCACGCCGAGGAGTTCGCGGACGATCCGGACGTGGTGGTGCCGGATGTGGTGCACCAGTGCGATCAGGTGCTGGTGACGGAGTGGATCGACGGTATACCGCTGGCGGACGTCATCGCGGACGGTACGCCGGAGCAGCGTGACCGGGCGGGGCAGTTGCTGGCGCGGTTCCTGTTCTCGGGTCCCGCCCGCACGGGGCTGCTGCACGCGGACCCGCATCCGGGCAACTTCCGGCTGTTGCCGGGCGCGGACGGCGGCGAGGACGCGGAGTGCTGGCGGCTGGGTGTGCTGGACTTCGGCACCGTGGACCGGCTGCCGGGCGGCCTGCCGGAGACCATCGGAACCTGTCTGCGGATGACCCTGGGGGGCGAGGCGGAGACGGTGTACGAACTGCTCTGTGCGGAGGGGTTCGTCAGGGAGACCATCGAACTCGACCCCGACGCGGTGCTGGAGTACCTGCTGCCGATCATCGAGCCGGCCGAGGCCGATGAGTTCACCTTCAGCCGTGGCTGGATACGCACCCAGGCCGCCCGAATCGCCGACATCCGCTCCCCTGCCCACCAGTTGGGCAAGCAGCTCAATCTGCCGCCCTCGTACTTGCTGATACACCGGGTGACGTTGAGCACAATCGGGGTGCTGTGCCAGTTGAACGCGACGGTACGGCTGCGGGACGAACTCGAGTCGTGGCTGCCGGGTTTCCTGCCCGAGGACGACGAGGAAGTGGTCGCGGCCACGGTGCACGCCTGACGCGGTCCGGCCGGTGGGCCGCGGTGGTCACCACCAGGCGGAGTCGAGTCTGCTCTCGATGGCTCTGAGGTTTTCCCGGGCGCAGTCGTCGCAGAAGTAGTGGCGCGTGCCGGCCTCGACGGAACAGGTCCAGGTCACCGGGAGGCTGTCGGCGGCCTTGCCGCAGCGGGAGCACACCACGCTCTGCGCGCCCGGCTGCGCGGGGTCAGAAGTCTGGTCGTTCACTACGGGACGATAACTCCGTCGGCGGCCGTGGGCGCGCGCAACGCACCGCGGGGGCCGGTCCGTTAGGACCGGCCCCCGCGAGTGGGTCAACGCCGGGTGGCGCCGGTTGCCGGTGGCGTCGCTTGCCGGGTGGCTCTGGCGCGGCCCGGGTGGCTCTGGCTGCCGGGTGGCTCTGCCGGGTGACTTAGTTCATGACGGCCATGGCCAGCGCGCGGCGGGCGCGCAGGGACACGCGCTCGGCGCGGCGCTGCATGCGCCGGGCGGCGACCAGGCGCACGGCCTGGCGTTCCGCGTCGGCTTCCCGCATGCGGTCGTGCATATGAGCACGAGCCAGGGCTTCTTGGATGAGTTGCATCTCACGGTTCCTGTTCTGACGCGAGGCGTTCGCGCCGAAGGTGGTGACGGCTGGGGTCGCGGAGCCGGACGGCTCGCTGGGGGAAGAGGTCATCGGGGCCTGCTTCTGGGGATCGTGCGTGAGGGGGCGGTCGATGGTTCCGGTCGTGACGTTCATGCCGTGACCGGGTTCTTGCGCGGGCGGCCACGGGGCCGCTTGCGGGCGACGACCACACCCTGGACGAAGAGCTCACCGCCCCAGACGCCCCACGGCTCGCGGCGCTCCTTGGCGCCCGCGAGGCAGGCCGCCATGAGCGGGCAGGTGCGGCAGAGGGACTTGGCGTACTCGACGTCCGCCGGCGACTCGGCGAAGAAGACCTCCGGGTCGTAGGAACGGCACGGGACGGGTACGCCGAGGTTCTCGATGGCGTCATCGAGCGCGGTGAGCGCGGTGAGGGGGGTGAGGGCGGTCAAGGTGGAGTCCTCCGTGAGGCCGGGCGGGGGGATCGTTTCGGAAGGCGGTACGGACGGGGCGTGCGCTTCGAGTTGCACGGTGTCGTTTTCCTCGTCTGGTCGGTCCGGCCGGTTGGCCGGTGGGCTGGTACCGGGTTCTGCTTTGTCCCGAGGCCCCTTCGCTCCGCTCCGCCCGTTCGGGCAAAACAGAAGGGCCGCGGATCCCGGGTGGGGTTCCGCGGCCCTGAAGGCGCCGGCCTGATGCTGGATCAGGCTGGATCGCTCCAGGGTTCGAGCCCACGGAAGGCCCACATCATGTGGTGGTGCTGCGTCTGCGTCTTGGTTTCGGCACCGGTCGCCGCGAAGGCATAGGCCTTGGCCTCGCCTGCTGCTACTCCTGCTTCCAGTGCCTTGGTCGGTCGCTCATTGCGCTCCAGGACGGGGAGAGCCGCCAGGAGCGTGGCAGGGCGGACGGCCGCGAAGCCGGACACACCGGTGCCGATGAACGCCGGACCGGAGAAGCCGAGCGAGCAGGCGGAGACGACCGAGCGATCGGTCATTTTGTCGGTGCTGACGAAGCTGGTGTTGATGCTGATCACTGGAATCGCCTCCTCTCGGCGTCTCGGGGGGGATCGGTCGAAACCGGTCCCGCGCGTATTCGGATAAGTACAGCACGAAGACAGGGCTTCGGAGAAGCCGCCGTTTCCGTGGTTAAGAACCTATGGGGCTTCCCGGGGCGGGCGCAAACTATTTTTGCGACGAGTTCGCATCAGACCTCCTCGTCGCCCTCTCCAGGTTCCTGACCTGCACAGATGGCGAGAACGTCGGCCCCGAAGCGGTCGAGCTTGCGGGCGCCGACACCGGAGATGCGGGCCAACTCCCCATCCGTGGACGGGACCGCCTCGGCGATCGCCATCAACGTCTTGTCCGTGAAGACGCAGTACGGGGGCTGGCCCAGCTGCTTGGCCTGTTCCGAGCGCCACTCCCGCAGCCGCTCGTACAGCGCCTCGTCCATGTCGGAGGGGCAGTCCTCGCAGCGCGTCAGCTTCATCTCGCCCGCGTCGGTGAGTGTCGCGCCGCAGACGCGGCAGCGCACCGGACCACGGCGGCCCCGCCGCCTGTCGGCACTCCCGCCGCCCCGTTCGACGCCGCCGCCTCCGCCTGCGGTGCGGGCACCCGGCGCGGTGGAGCCGGGGCGCAGGCCCGAAAGGAACCGGGTCGGGCGGCGCGAGGCGCGGCCACCCGGGGAGCGGGCGAGGGCCCAGGACAGGCAGAGGTGGAGCCGCGCGCGGGTGACGCCCACGTACAGCAGGCGGCGTTCCTCCTCGACCTGTTCATCGGTCTTGGCGTACGTGATCGGCATCATGCCCTCGGTGAGGCCGACCAGGAACACCGCGTCCCACTCCAGGCCCTTCGCCGCGTGCAGGGAGGCGAGCGTGACGCCCTGGACGGTGGGGGCGTGCTGGGCCGCGGCCCGCTCGTCGAGTTCGGCGACCAGGTCCCCGAGGGTCGCCTCGGGCCGGGCGCGGGCGAAGTCCTCGGCGAGCCGGACGAGCGCGGCCAGCGACTCCCAGCGGTCGCGGACCGCGCCGGAGCCGGCCGGGGGCTCGGTGGTCCAGCCCTTGGTGGACAGCACCGCCCGCACCTGCGAGGGCAGGTCACCGGCGTCGTCCAGCAGCGGGTCGTTGCCGCCCGCCCGGGCCGCGCCACGCAGGGCGACGCCCGCCTCGCGTACCTCCGCACGCTCGAAGAAGCGCTCGGCGCCGCGCAGCTGGTAGGGCACGCCCGCGTCGGCGAGGGCCTGCTCGTAGATCTCGGACTGGGCGTTGATCCGGTACAGCACGGCGATCTCGCCGGCCGGGACGCCCGCGGCGATCAGGTCACGGATGCGCCGGGCGGTGCCCTCGGCCTCGGCGGGCTCGTCGGCGTACTCGGTGTAGGCGGGCTCGGGGCCGGGGTCGCGCTGGGAGATCAGCTCCAGGCGGTGTTCGGCGGCGCGACCACGGGCCTGGCCGAGCAGGCCGTTGGCGAGGTGGACGATCTGAGGGGTGGAGCGGTAGTCGCGGACCAGCTTCACCACGGTGGCGTTGGGGTGGCGGGTGCGGAAGTTCAGCAGGTGGTCGGGGGTGGCGCCGGTGAAGGAGTAGATCGTCTGGCTGGCGTCGCCGACGACGCACAGGCTGTCGCGGTCCCCCAGCCACAGGTCGAGGAGCCGCTGCTGGAGCGGCGAGACGTCCTGGTACTCGTCCACCACGAAGTGCTGGTACTGGTGGCGGATCTGCTCGGCGATGTCGTGCCGGTCCTGGAGGATGCCGACGGTCAGCAGCAGGACGTCCTCGAAGTCGATGGCTCCGCGGTCGCGCTTGAGCTGTTCGTACGTGGCGTAGATCTGGCCGATTTCGGCGGGGTCGCGTGGGGCGTCGCGCAGGGACTTGGCGACGGCGGCGGGGTAGTCGGCGGGGACGGTCTGGGTGACCTTGGCCCACTCGATCTCGCCCGTGGTGTCGCGCAGCTCGTTGCGGTCGAGCCGGACGCGGCAGCGGGCCGCCGCCTCGGCGACCAGCTGGACCTTGCGCTCCAGCAGCCGGGGCAGGTCACCACCGACGGCTTTCGGCCAGAAATACTGCAGCTGGCGCAGGGCCGCCGAGTGGAAGGTGCGCGCCTGGACGCCGCCCGCGCCGAGCTGCCGCAGCCGGCCGCGCATCTCACCGGCCGCCCGGTTGGTGAACGTGACGGCCAGCACGCTGGCGGGCTGGAGTATGCCCGCACGCACCCCGTACGCGATCCGGTGTGTGATCGCGCGCGTCTTGCCCGTGCCGGCGCCCGCCAGCACGCACACCGGACCGTGCAGGGCAGTCGCCACCTCGCGCTGCTCGGGGTCCAGCCCGTCGAGCACCGCGTCCGCCGTCTGCGGGACCTGCGGGAAGAGAGTGGAGTGCGTTGCTGCTGTCACCCTGCCATGCTGCCAGGTCGCCGGTTGCCCGAGTGACGGTTGTCCACAGGGCCGGAGTCGCAGTCGTACTTATACGTACATCCGCTTATACGTACACGTGCTGGGTGGGGGCCGCGGGCGCGGGACGCCGGTGCGGTGTGCGGGGTGCGGGCTGGGTGTGGGAATGGCGGCGCGAAGCCGTACGTTCTGCTGAAGGACAACGCACCACCAGTGAACGCCGAGGAGCGCGAGACGATGCAGGGATCCGTCACGATGTACAGCACCACCTGGTGCGGCTACTGCCGCCGGCTGAAGAGCCAGATGGACCGCGAGGGCATCGCGTACACCGAGATCAACATCGAGCAGGACCCCGAGTCGGCCGCGTTCGTCGAGAAGGCCAACGGGGGCAACCAGACCGTTCCCACGGTCCTGGTGGTTCCCTCCAACGGTGGCCAGAACGTCGTGATGACCAACCCCAGCCTGGCCCAGGTCAAGCAGGCCCTGGCCGTCTGACGCACGCCTCCCTCCTCTGGGACCGGCCACGGATCACGCCGGGCCGGCTCAGGGGGTGCGGGCTGCGTCGCCGTCCCCGATACGCGCGGAGATGGCCCGCAGGCGGCGCTCCGTCCACGCGATGGGCCGGCGGTCCTCCCCCGCGGCCTCGTGCCACATCGCCAGCACGTGCCGGCCGACCTCGAGGGCGGCCGAGGGGTCGGCCACCTCTTTCCAGCTGGCGTAGGCGTTGCGGGCCGCCTTCTGAACGGCCTCGTGCGGCGCCCCGGCCGCCGCCATACGGCGGGCCGTGTGCGCGTACAGGAGGGCCGCCCGGACGTGGTCCCGGCCGAGCAGCGCGAAGTACGCCTCGGTGAGCTGCGCGTTGAGGGTGAGCGGATGGTCGGGGCCATGGCTCTGCGTGAGCACGCCGACCAGCTCCGCGACGAGTGCCGCCGCGGACCTCAGGTCGCCCCGCTGTTCGGCCGCCCGGATCCTGTCCCACCGCGCGGCGTGCTCCGCGGGCAGCGGAGCGTCCCAGTCGGCCGCCGGCTGCGCCGGAGGCCGGGCGGGCGCGGGGACGGGGGCAGGCGCGGCGGCGGGGGCGGGGGCGGGCGCCGGGATCTCCGCCTCGGGCCGTGGGTGCGGCTCGGCCAGTGGGGTCACCGCTCCATCCACATCCACGATCAAGGCCCAGGCGGACCCGTCGGGCTCCTTGGCGATGACCCGGACGGGCCGCCCGAGGAAAGCGGCCTTGATCCGTACCTCGGCCAGTCCGGCCACCCGGGGATCACCATCGGCGGGCAGCACCTCGCCGTTCACGCTGACGCTTCCATCGGCACCCAGCAGGATGGTGACGACGGGCGTCAGCGGCACGGTCGAAGGGTCGGCGATGACAGGCACGGGTATCAGTTCCTCCCCAGGTGACGCGCCGGCTCACGGTACTGGAGCCTACGGCCTGGTGACCGGCTCACGCTCATCCCCCGTTGGGGTAGTAGGGCGGTGACCAGCCGAGGTACGTGGCCCCCCACTTCGTCTCGGGGTCGGTGGCCGGCACCACGTCGATGTATCCGGGGCGCCTGATGTCGTTGCTCGCGATCTTCCCCTCCCCCACGTACACCGCCACATGGCCCGCCCGGCTTCCGGTGTCCCAGTACATGAGCGCTCCGGGCGGAGGCTTGCGGTCACCGTCGTGACGCATCGAGGCCGGCATCACCTTCTGGTAGTGGTCGATGGCGTACGCGGTGCCGGAGAAGCCCCAGCCGTACGAGCGTGCCGTGAACGCCAGGCACATCCGGTACCAGTCCGGCCCTCCGTGGGCCTCCTTCTTCGCCCAGGCGATGGCGTCCGCGGTGGAGCGCGGGTTCTTCACCTGCGCGGGCCAGTCGGCGGCTCCGTCGTGGAACGGCTCCCCCGGCTTGCCGGGCTCCCCGCCGTCGCCGCAGGACGTGCCGCCGTCGATCGGCGCGACCGGCTCCCCGGTCGCGCCGCCCGCCCGCTCCAGGTCGATGCCGGCCTGCCCGGCGATGGTCCGGGCCTGGCCCTCGCGCGGCGCGTACAGATCGGGGAAGGCGGAGACCTGGACGGCCTGGGCCACCACCCCGAGCGGCTTGAGCTGCCAGTCCTTGATGTCCACCAGACCGCGCGGGTGACCGGCCCCGCGTCCGCCGAAGAAGGCGTTGGCGGAGTACTCGGGGTTCATGATCTGCGCCACGCTTCCCCAGCCGGCCGAGGGCCGCTGCTGGAAGAGGCCGACCGAGTCGCGGTCCCCGTAGTCGATGTTCCGCAGCCCCGATTCCTGAAGCGCCGTCATGAGGGCGATCAGCGTCGCCCGGCCCGGGAGCTTCCGCTTCACCGCCACACCATCGATGATCTTGGCGTTGGTGATCTGGTCCTGGCTCGGCGGCAGTCCGGTGTCCCCGACGTCGCCCACGTCCGCGTTGCCGGGACAGCTGCCCGAGTCGGCCGCCGACTCCCCGCCTCCGGAGACGAAGCCCAGGAGTACGAGGAAGACCAGGAACACCGCGGCGCCGAAGGCACCGACCTTCAGTCCCAGCGCCCGGCCGGCCACCCCGTTGAGTACGGCTTGGCCCTTCACCGCTAGACCAGGTCCAGGATCCGGGCGACGAGCCAGCCCTCTGTGGTGTAGACGAGTTCGAGGTGCAGTGTGCGCACCTCGGTCTTCGTCTCCCACTCCTTGACGGCGATCGATGCCCGCACTTCGCGGAAGGCGCGCACCTTGGGGATGTCGACCGGCAGCTCGTCACCGGCCTCGGCGACCTCGACCTTGCCGACCGTGGCGACTCCCCCCCGGATGACGAGGCGCTTGTAGGCGGGGTCGGGGTGGGCGGCGAGGTTGTCCCGGAGACTCTTCGTCATCCAGGGCTCCGCCCGCTCCACGGACGCCTGCGGTCCCTGGTCCTTGACGGGGTCGCGCGTCAGGTACGCCTTGATGAAGGCGGCGCTGACCTCGTCCGGCTGCGACAGGTCGACGGCCGGTGCCGAGGGCGAGGCCGAAGCCGGCGGCTGTCCCGCCGTCCCGGAGGAGGAGTCCGCCCCGGAGACGGCGGCCGTCGGGCTCGCCTGCACATGGTCCGCCGCTTTCGCGTCGTCCTCGGAGTCCTTGGGGAACAGCCAGGAGGCGACCCCGCCGATCACCAGGAGCGCCACGATCAGCACGATGACCCCGCCGGGGGAGGCGGGCTCCCGTTCCCTCACGCCGCGTATGTAGGCGCGGCGACTCTCGCGGTCGGCCTCGCGCCACTCCTTCTTCGCTCTGCGGCGCGCCTTGCGTCCCGCGCCCTCCGGGGCGAGATCCTCCGGGTAGTCGTACTGGGTCCTGAGGAGTTCCCTCCAGTCCTCCGGCCCGGACGGCCGTTCCCGAGGCTTCTTCTCCACCGATGTACCTTCCCGTCTCGTGATGTGGCTGGGGGCCCCGTCTCGTGATGTGGCTGGGGGCGGGACGCCGGCCGGGGCGGGCGGCCTGCCCACCCCGGCCGGCCGCCGTCGCGGCTACCGGTCCCCGGTGGTGCGGCGTTCACCGGCCGGCTGCTGGAGCAGGGCCGCCCTGCTCCCGCGCTGCACCGGCAGGGTGCGGGGGGTGGAGGAAGGTGCCGGCCGGCGGCTGGGCTGCATCCTGCGGAAGTTGAAGTCCGAGGTGCTCGCGGCCCGGCGGCGCGGCTTGGGGACCTGGCCGCCCTGACCACCGCGGCGCTCGGCACGGTCGAGGCGTGCGCGCTGACGGTCCTGCATCGCGTCCAGCGAGGAGCTCTGGCGCTGCGGCGGCGCGGTCCGTCCGCGCCGTTGCGCGGCGCGCTCGCCCGCGGCCTTGTCCCCTTCGGGCCTGCCGTACTTCCCGCGGGTTCCGGGCCCGCCCGGGGCGCCGACGGACTGTGCGCCGTCGCGCCCGGCCCCTTGGCCCGGCCCCTTGCCCAGGTCCTGGCCGGGACCCTTCCCGAGGCTCTGGCCGGGTCCCTTGGCGAGGTCCTGGCCGGCGCCCCGGCCCGTGAGCTGCTCGCCCGGAGGGGGCGGTGGCGGGCTGCTGCGGAACCGGCCGCCCCGAGTGGTCACACCGGCCACCGTGCCGCCTTCGGCCGCGCCGTCCGCGCTCCCACCGCCGCGCCCGCTCATCCGCTTCCCGATGAGGTCGCCGGTCTTCCTGCCCGCCCTGAACGGTGCCCTGGCACCAAGGGCCGCCGCCTTGCCCGCGAGAGCGCCGGCCTTGGCGGTGGCGAGTCCGGCGATACCCGCCTCGCCGCTCAGCCCGCTCATCGAGCCCATGATCGTCTCGACCAGCCGGCGCAGCTTGAAGGCCACGATGGCCGCGGTGATCGACAGGCCCGAGGACAGCAGCCAGCCGAGCCTTCCGGCGGTCTGCGTGCACACGACCGTGATGATCAGTACGCAGGACAGGACGAGGGTGGCGATGCAGGACTGCAACACCATGCCCAGCAGCGCGTCGAACCACTTGACACCCCACTGCCGGGGCCGTCCCGGGATGACCCACAGACAGGCGAACACCGCCCCGGCCACCAGCAGCATCAGCGCGCCCAGCAGGGACGCGATGGACGCGAAGGCCAGCATCAGCGCCAGAACCGCGTAGATCACCACGGCGACGATGCCCAGGAGCAGCACCATCATCCGGCCGGAGGGGTTCATGCCCTGTCGCCAGTCGACGGAGGCGTCGCCGACGTAGGTGCCCGAGTTCTGGTCCGGGTCCCCGTGGACGTTGTGGTGCAGCCACTTCCCCCGGTCGCCGCCGTCCTTCTTGGCCTCGTTCAGCAGGCCCTCGCCGGCCTTCTCGCAGACCTCCAGGCTGCCGAACTCCGCCACGCACCAAGGGGTCGCGACGTAGGTCCGCCATACGGCGTCACCGGCCTTGCGCATCACGGTGTTCTTGGCGTCCCCCGCGAACTCCGGTTTGTGCGACAGCTTGATGGGGGTGTCGCCGGGCTGGCCGATCCCGGCGTTGGCGACGGTGAACGAGACGTCCGAGCCGATGTTGCGGACGGAGTTGATGCCGTCGACCCACACGGCGGGGCTGGTGAGGAGGGACAACGAGAAGATCGCGGCGGCCGCCAGCCAGCCGATCTGCGACATCTGGGAGCCCTGTGCCTTGCGGTGGTTTCCGTAGGCGACGAGGGCACCGATGACCAGACAGGCCGGCAGGACCGTGGGGACGAGGGTGCCCGCGGCCCCGGAGACCGCGTTGACGATGGGCCCGGTCAGCTCGTCGATCGAGGCGCCCTTGATCGCCCACTGGGTGATCACCACGCAGGCGCGGCCGACCAGCACGATGATGCCCATCAGCACCTGGTTGATGAGGTGCTGGGCGTAACGGGCGTTGTTCTTCCACTCGGTGACGCCGGTGTCGAGGTCTTCGTCGAGGGTCCAGACGCCGAGGTCCGTGGAGTACGTCTCATAGAGCGTGCCGGCCCCGCTCGGGGGGCCGGTGACCTCGGGGATCAGCCCGCCCGCGCCGATCGGCGGGATGGGGTCGGCCGCGTAGGCGACGTTGGCGAGGAGCATGACGGTGGTCAGCGCCCCCATGGCGGGGACGGCGAGCGTACGCAGCCTCATGGGCGCCGCCCCCCTCGTACGGTGTCCGCGCTTCGTACGGTGTCCGCGGTCCCGCTCACGCCATGGCCTCCCGCATCGTGTCCGGCCCGGTGCCGGTGGCCGCCCCGGCCGCCGCCTCCGCGCCGAAGCGGCTGATCTTCGGGGTGGTGCTGAGCAGACGGAGCAGGTCGCTGCTGGGGATGTCGAACTGCGTGGTGGCGCAGGAGAACCGGCGGTCGCGGGTGATGCAGTGACCGTGCCGGATCTCGCCGTCCGGCTGGAGACCGATCGCCTGGATCAGGCGACGGGTGTGCTCGTCGTCCGGCAGCCCGAGCAGCGCGGCGAGCGCGCTCTGCTGCTGGGGCGTCGTCAGCTGGAAGCCGAACACCGTGGTCAGCTGCTCGACCAGGCCGGTGAGGCCGGCCAGGCTCTCCGGGTCCTGGGTGTCCACGACCAGTGCGGTCGACAGCGCGCGGCCGACCCGGGCGATGTACTGGAGGAACGCGCTGCCCTCCCGGGTCGCGGTCAGCACGTGCACCTCGGGGACGGCCACGACCTTGCGCAGTCCGCGGAGGTCCTTGCGGCCGGCCGTGGTGACGGCGTAGGCGATCATCGAGTGCATCAGGGCGACCGACAGACGCTGGGTGACGTTCCAGTCCTCGCGGTCGCTGTCGGCGTCGGGCAGCGACAGCCCGGGCATCTGGACCACCCACAGGCCGGGCCTGGGCACCAGCATCGGCTCGCCCGACGGCCGCCCCATGAAGGGCGCCCCGACACCGGTGAGGGACAGTTCGTAGAGGGCCTCGCCGGTCTCCTGGGCGAGGGGGTCCTCGCTCGTGCGCAGGCGCTGGATCACCTTCCAGGTGGCCGGTTCGCCCTCGGCGACGACCTGGTTGACGGCCTTCTGGATCGGGGTCTCGGCGCCACGGGCCCGCAGGTGCGAGGGCAGGGCGATGCCCAGCTGGGCCGGCACCTCGACCTGTGCCCGCTCGTCCTCGCCGAGCATGCCGAAGAGGTCGGCGACGCCCGCGTAGTGCGTACCGGTCTGGACGAGATGGGAGTTGAGCCCGAAGGACTGGGCCGCGGTGACCAGTCCGCCGATGTCGCCCTTGAAGTCGAGGGCGAGCACGAACGCCTCACGGAAACCGGCGTCGAGCAGGCTCAGCATCATGCCGGTGGTCTTGCCGCGACCGGAGCGGCCGATGAAGGCGGTGGTGGTCGCGTCTCCGCGCTCACTGCCCGCGGTGAGGTCGTTGCGCACGACGCCGGGGGTTGAGCCGGTCAGGTAGCCGATGATCGGTCCCTTGTCGTCGCCGACCTGCGCGCCGCCCCAGAACCAGGAGCCGGCGAAGGCGTCCACCGTGCGGGTGTGGCCGAGGTCCGCGACCCGGACGAGGTCTCCGGGCTGGGACTCGATCCACAACTCCCGCTGCTCGTCGGTGCCGACGACGACCTCGATGCCGAGACCGCCGTAGTAGGAGATGACGGCGTCGACCTTGGCCCGCAGGTCCTCCACGCCGACGTCGCTGGTGACGACGAGCCGCGGGTGGTCCTCGATCAGGGTCACGTCGTCCCGCTTCATGTCGCGGGCGAGCTCGGCCATGACCTGCTCGGTCTCCTCGATCTCCCGGCCGGCCTCGCCCGCCGAGTGCTTGGCGGCCGACTGGCGCTGCTCCTTGGCGAGCCTGCGCACCTCGTCGATGGTCTTGAGGGCGTCCCGCTTGTGCATCACCTCGAACCGCACGGAGACCTCGGGATTGACGGGTACGACGGGGATCTGCCCGTAGTCGTGGAACGTCTCGCCCTCGTTCTCCGGGATGTAGGTGATCTCCGAGACCGCCCGCAGCCACTCGCCGCTGCCCGGGCTCTCCATCTCCTCCGGGAATCCGGTCATGGCCAGCACCGAGACCCAGGCCGCCACCTCGCCCCGGCCGTCGACGATCTGGAGGTGGTCGGGGTGGGGCATGACCTTGCCCTGGGTGAGCTGGGCGAGTTTGGCACCGGAGATCGCTCCGTCGCCGTTGGCCGCGGGGAGCGGCGCGGCGCGGTGCTGTTCGCGCGCGATCATCCAGGCGAGCATCTCCACCGTGGCGGGCCGCGCCTTCCAGGGGGTGCTCTCCAACTGCCGCCCGAGGCGCCGCGTGAGCGCGTCGAGGCGGGCGAGTTCCTTGTACGAGACGGCGCGCGTGCCCAGTCCCAGGGCCTCCTGGAAGCCGGCCCGGCTCTTGGCCTTGGTCTGGTTGTTCCGTTCGGCGATCCGCACGCCCAGCAGCAGGTGCCTGCTGGGGAGCTGGAGCATGTCGAGCCGGTCGACGCGCAGTTGCGTCCAGTCCCGGTAGCGGCCGGCGGAGAACAGTTCCTCGGACTCGTCGACGTAGTCGGCCGCGTTGAGCGGCGACCACAGCACCTTGAGGTGGCATTCGTAGCCGGCGAGGGTACGGGCCAGGACGGAGGCGATGGTGTCCTGCTCGGCGTCGCGGGCCGGCTCGGCCATGAGGTCGGTGTTGGATCCGGAGAGCACGAACCATGCCTCGGCGGCGGTGTCGGTGATGACCAGACCGTCCGCGAGCGCCTCGTAGCGAGGGGGAGGCAGGGCTCGCTCGGGTCCGAGGCCCATGAAGCGTCCGAGTGCCTTGGTGAGCTTCACACCTTCGCCTTCCTGCTGGGTCGGGACGTCTTCTTGTCGGTCAGGCCGGCCTTCTTGCGCGCGTGCCACACGCGGTCGGGGCCGTACATGCGCGCCCGGGCGTCCAGCCGGACGGGGGAGGCCGCCGGAGCCGGCTTGTTCTCGCCGCTGAGCAGGGGTTCCAGGCCGCCGAAGCCGGGGAGGTCGAGCAGCTTGTCGATCCGGTCGCCCCAGCGGGCCCGCACCGGAATCCACTCCGAACGCTCGGCGGCCCGGCGGCCGCCGTTGATCAGGGGGCGGTGGCCGCTGGTGACGTACCGCCAGGTCAGCGCCCAGCAGGTGAGGTTGCGCCGCCGGTCCACCCTGCGGTTGCGCTGGGCTCCGAGCACGGCGATGATCAGCGGCGGCAACATGTACGCGGAGAAGGTGTACTTGGACGGCGCGCCGAAGATCAGCACGAGAGCGCCGCACCACGTGGCGAACAGCGCCACTCCGAGTATCAGGGTCCGCCTCGGCACACCTTCACCCAGGTCCAGGCCCATCAGCTCGTGCTGCCGCGTCTCCAGGTCGAAGTGACGGGTGAACGTGTAGCCCTTGCGCATCAGGCCCCCGCGACCTTCTCCCAGATCCCCCGGAACAGGCCGATGGCGACGTTCGGCGCGTACACGATTCCGGCGATCACCACGGCGGCCATGAGGTGGCCGATCAGCTCGCCCCATTCGCGCTTGGCGTAGTAACCGATGCCGCGGACCGCGAGGATGACGATGAAGATGTTGCCTGCGATGAGCAGAACCCAGTCCTTGAGCTGCCCCCCGTCCGTCAGCGGAGCGGCCATTTCGATCATGGACATGCCATGCCCTTTCAGTGGTTCCTGTCTTCGATGAGCCTGCGCACCCGTGCTCCGGGTCTCAGTACGCTCCGCCGTGGAGCCCGGAGACCTGCCAGCGCCCTGCCTCTGCGGAGGCCACACGAGTGATGCTGACGCGATACGTCTGCGAAACGGTTCCGCCGGAGGTACTCCACGTCACGACGGCCGTCCCTGTCCGGTCGTCACCCTTGGCGAAGTCGACCGCCCAACTGTTCACCGACACCAAGCCGTAGCCCTTGGGCAGCGGCGGGATCCGCACACCAGGCGCGGCGACCGCTGAGGGGTCCCCGGTCGCGTACTGCCGGAAGAACTGGTCCACGACGCTCTTCGTCCGTGTGGACATCTCGGCGTCGGACTCCGGTGCCTCCCAGGCGGGCGGCGCGCTCGGCCTGCCGAGCGCGACGGTTCCGGGCGCGCCGGTCACCACGATCCGCTCGCCCACCTGGACCACCGGAACGTCCAGCCCGATCCACCGCGCCGGCGCCTTCGCCTTCGGGGCGGCGCCGCCCGACACCAGCGCTTCCACCCGGACCCGCGCCCGGCCGTCCTTGAGCACGGTCACCGTCCCCGCGTACAGCTCCTCCACGCGCTGGGCGCCCTTGCCGTCCCAGCCGAGCCTGACGTCCACACCGGGCGCCAGGTCCAGGGACAGGGCACTCTCCCGCTGCGCCACGGCGTCCTCGCTCCACGTCAGATAGGCGCGGGCGAAGCGCGAGGCGACCGCCTGGGCCTGGGCCTCGGCATAGCGGGGCGGGGCCTGCACGACCGGCGCCGGTGCCGGCGGCGGCTTGTCGGGGAAGAACCACGAACGGACACCGGTGATCGCGGCGAGCACCACCACCGTCCACAGCAGGCCCCGTCCGAACCGGCGGGCGAACCTGGCGCCGCTCGTCTCCTCGTGGACGTTCCACGGCACGCCGGAGTCCCCCTCGGACCCCTTGCGGCCGCCGGCCCCGCCCGTGCCACGGGCCGCGGGGCCGCCCTCGCCCCTCCCCCGGACGGCCGGCCCGTCCGCCGGCTCCAGCCGACGGGCGGCCTCCACCCAGGGATTGACCTGACCGGGCGCGCTGGCGCCCCCCGCGGGCCCCGGCTGCACGGTGCCCCCCTGTTCGGAAGGCGCCCGGCTCTCGGTCTGCTGCTGCCGTGGTTCCGGCAGGTTGAGAATGACGCGAATGGCCTTGGGCAATGCCCCCATGCCGACTTCCCCGTACCCCGTTGATCTCTCCAACAGCCGGACCCGTAAGGCCGGCCGACGGCCCCGTGCTCAGGGCGGCGCCGAGTCTAACCACAACGTCCGACAATCCCCATGCTCCGTCCGCGCACCGGGCCTCTCAAGCCCTTTTGACATTGCGGCTGCTACGGTCGTGCAGCATCATGACGTCGCCCGTTCGGGCGAGTTCGGTACTTCGGGGGAGCGGTAATGAGCCGCGGACGTGATCTGGGACGCAAGCCGCAGAGGGCCGGTTCCAGCGGTGAGACGAGCATCCTGAAAGCCGTCTGCGCGATCGCCGCCGCGGCGGTCTCCTGGCACCTGGCGGTATGGGCGACCGCGGACGGCCTGGCCGTGTCCGACGTCGCCTCGACCGTTGCCGCGCTCATCGTCCATGAACCGCTCGGCGCGCTCGGCGACGGGGTACGTCCGGCCTCGGCCGGCGTCACGCTCAGCGTCTGGGCCGCCTTCCTCCTCGGACCGGCCCTCCTCGTGTGGTCGGTGGTCCGCTGGGCGCGGCAGCGGTCGAGGAGCCGGAGCGGCGAGGGACTCGCCTCGGCGATCGAGGCCCGTTACGCCCTCGGTGAGCAGCGGGCCCGCAAGTCGGCCGCGCAGACCCGGGCGACGACGTTCGCCCGCAGCGACGGCAGCTTCGACGCACGAGCGGCGGCCAGGGCGGACCTCAGCGAGGTCGGCTGGCTCCTCGGCCGTCAACTCGGCACCGGGCAAGCCCTGGTGGCCACGCCCGAGGACTCGGTCGCCGTCATCGCCCCCTCCGGGGCGGGCAAGTCCCGCACCGTCGTCATCCCGGCCTGCCTGGACGCGCCCGGCCCTCTGGTCGTCACCTCCACCCGCGCCGACGTCCTGGACGTCATCGCCGAACCCCGCTCCCGCATGGGCCGGGTGTGGGTCTTCGACCCGCTCGACACCGTGGGCTGGCCCGAGCGGATGGTGTGGGACCCGGTCGCCGGCTGCCAGGACGGCGAGACGGCGACCTCACGGGCGCTGTCGTTCTCCGTGGGCATGGGCGCCGACGACTCCTCGTCCACCAACGCCGGCTTCTTCCAGCAGACCGCGTCCTCCGCCCTGACCCGGCTCCTCCACGCCGCGGCGCTCGAAGGCCGCACCATCGAGCACGTGATGCGCTGGGCGACCAACCTGGAGAACGCCGACGAGCCGCGCACCATCCTCACCGACCACCCGGGCGCGGAGCCGGGCTGGGACGTCCTGCTGAGGTCGGTCTCCACCGGAGCGGACGAGACGGTCGCCTCCACCCGGCAGACCCTCGCGGCGCAGATCGAACCGCTCGCGCTGCGCAAGGTGCTGCGGTGCGTCACACCGCAGAAGGACGTGCCCGCCTTCGACCCCGACCGGTTCGTGGCCTCCCGCGACACCCTCGTACTGATCAGCGACGCCAACGCCTCCACCAACGTCTCGCCGCTCACCACGATGCTGCTCGGCGAGGTCGTCGACGCCGCCAAGCGCCGCGCCCCGAGACTCCCCTCGGGGCGTCTCGACCCGTTCCTGCGCCTGGTCCTGGACGAGGTCGCCAACGTCGCACCCCTGCCGAAGCTGCCCTCGCTGGCCTCCGACGCGCGCGGTTACGGCATCCACCTCGTGTACGCCCTGCAGTCCCTCGCCCAGGCCGTCCTGCGATGGGGCGAGCAGGAGGCCGACACCCTCCTCGACAACGCCGCCGCCACCCTGGTCATGGGCGGGCTCAAGGACATCGAGGCACTGCGCCGCTTCTCCGAACTCGTCGGCGAGACCGAGATGGCGGAGGTGTCGACCTCCCGCGAGTCCAACCGCCTCTTCGTCTCCACCACTTCGCAGGCCGAGCGCGAGCGGCGGGTGCTCCGCCCGGAGGAGATCCGGCAGTTGCCCGGCGGCCAGGCGCTGCTGCTCTTCCGTGGCGCGCCCGGTGTCATCGCCGAGCTCGTGCCGTGGGACGCACGCCGCGACGGCAAGCGGCTGCGGGCCGCCGAGCACGCCACGAGGGCGCGCCGAGTCGGACCGGGTGCCGGACCGGGCACCGGACCGAGCGCCGGATCGAGCGCAGGATCGAGCCTGGAGAAGCCGTGAGCACGGAGCAGACGCCTCCGGTCGCCCCGGCCGTGCTGCGCCTCGCCCAGGACGTCGAGGCCGTACGGCAGCACCGCGAGAAGCTGGAAGCGCTGGTACGCGCCTTCGCCACCCGCGTGAAGAACGACCAGCGCGAGGTGGAGGAGGTGCTGAGGGAGATCCTGGCCCGCCTCGACACCTTGGAGCGGGGCCCGCACGGCGGCCCCGGTGGCCCCGGCAGGCCCGGCCCCTCCGCCGCCTCGCCGCCCGGGACGGACCGGCCCGTGGGCAGCCCCTGGTCATACCGGGCGACGGAGCGCGATTGGCGGGACCTGGCAGCCTGGGTCGACTGGCTCAGCGGCCACTACGCGCCCCAGCTCCACCTGCGTATCTGGCCCTGCTGGCCCGCGCACGGCGGCGTGACCGAGGAACTCGCCGGGCTGCGCGCGGCCTGGCTCGCCGCTTCCGAGGCCGACGCGGCGTCGGGAGGAGCGGGGCAGGAGATGGCCTACTGGCACCAGATGTGGCTCTGGCCGACGCTTGAGCGGATCCGGCAGAACTACATGTTCAAGGGCTGCGAGTCCGACCACTCACCCGACCGTCCGGGCCGCCTCACCGACCAGGCGGCACTTGAGGCACGTATCGACGCCTCTAGCGCAAGGAGGAACACCGCATGAGCGAGCAGTACGAGTACGAGTATTTCGTCGACACCGATCCCGGCTACACCGTGGAGCGGCCGAGCAGCCTGTGGCGGCGCAGCGGCGACTCCTGGGAGTACCTGTCCCTGCTCACCTGGGAGTGGCGCAGGGTGGGCGGGGACAACCCCGTCAGGCAGCAGCCACTGCCGGAGGCGCTGCACCCGGTGACGGCGGAGCGCGCCAAGGAGCTGGAGGCGGACCGCCAGGGGTGGGTGCGGTACTGGGCGGAGTACGAGGACGAGGCGGCCTGGCGCGCCGGTGAGGCGCCCTACTCGGTGGTGCGGCGGCGGCGCAGCCCCGAGCGGATTTACGACGAGGCCTTCATGGCCACCAACACGTGGGAGCCGACAGCCCGGGTCTTCGACCACTTCAGTGCGCGGGCCGACGAGTTGACGTATCTCGCCGAGGTCACCCCGGATGAGGCCGAGCGTCTGCTGCGGCAGGTCCGCGGCGTGAGCGGAGCGACCGATCTGTGATCGACGACACGGGGGCATGGCGCGGCGAAGGAACCGATTCCGGCTTCCGGCTCACGCCTGAGCAGAACAAGGTCGTCACCGACCGCTGGCAGGAGGCCCGGAAGGTCCAGGCCGAGCTCGACCGCAAGATGCGAGCGATGCAGTCGTCGGTCGCCGGCCGGGGCGGCCGACTCGAGGGGCTGGAGTACTCGCTCAAGGGCCTCGACTCTCTGCGCCGCAAGGTCGCGGAGCCCGCGATGCGCGGTGTCCCGGTCGAGAAGCCGTTGTCGAAGAACAACGACCTCCACCGCTACACCCTGACGTTCCCCGCCGAGGAGTACACCGCCGGCACGAAGCAGGTGTACGAGCAGCTGCGTGAGCAGGGGTACCGGCCGGTCCCGGGATCGGAGAAGAACACCTGGGAAGACCCGGTGTACAAGGGCCTCAACACGACCTGGGAACACGCCGAGAGAGCCGAGAAGTTCGAGCTCCAGTTCCATACGCCGGAGAGCTTCCGGGCGAAGATGGACAACCACGAGCTGTACGAGATCTCCCGGGCCAACACCTATGCGAAGAAGTTCGAGAACGATCCGGAACTCGCGAAGGAGTACGAGCAGGCGATCGACCTCCTCCAGAACGAGCGCTACCAGAACGTCCCGATACCGCCAGGCGTCGAGGAGCTCGGGGAGCGCAAGGTCCGGGCCACGCTCAACCCCGCGGTGCGGCCCCAGATCATCGAGGAGGTCCGGGCCTACGAGGCGGAAGTACGCGCCGGCAACGAGGCGAAGGCGGCCGGGGCCACGGCCACCGCGCCCGTGGACGCGGAGGTCAGCGAGGACCTGGCGGCCCTGCTGGAGGACGACGGGCCCAGCCTGCGTGATCGCATCACTCCCCCGGCCGCTCCGGGGCTTCCGGCACAGCGCACGCAGAACCACGCGCCTTCGCTCACCGACTCGCCGCTGCCCGACCTCAAGCAGGGCCCCAAGGGCCCCCGCCTGTGACGACGACATGATGAAAGGCTCCTCTGTGCGATCCCGACGACCACTGACCGCGCTGGCCACGGCCGCCCTCATAGGAGGCGCCCTCACCGCGTGCGGCGGAAGCGACGAAGCGGGCGCGGGCGGGGGCGGCCAGGCCGGTCCGAAGGCGTCGCCGTCCGCCTCCGCGTCACCGTCCCCCGCACCGCGTAAGAGCTATGACCCGCCGGTGAGGTTCGACGCCCGGAAGGACACCCGGCTGCCGGACGCCCTGAAGGTGTCACCGGAGGACGTGGGCCAGACCCGGTTCAGCCGGGCCTCGTTCGCCCTGCACAAGGGGATCGCCTACGCGGCGGACGGCAAGCGGGTGTCCGCCTACGACACCGCGAATGGCAAGGTCGTCTGGTCCGCCCCGCTCAGTGACCGTCCGGTGGCGGAGGTTCCGGTCCCCGTGGTGGTCCAACTCCCGGGCCGTACCGTGGTGATCGCCGCCGTGCGCACGGTGACGGGCGGTACCGGCACCTCGAAGGAGTCGGCATCGTCGACGGCGGTCGTGGCTTTTGACCCCCGTTCCGGCGCCAAGCAGTGGAGCGAGGTGATCGACGCTCCGGGGATGCTCATCGGCGCCGACAGCAGTGCGGCCGTCTTCTCCGACGAGGGCTCCGTGTGGGCGCTCGACCCGGCGACCGGGAAGAAGCTGTGGGACAAGCAGGGCGCCGGTCTGACCGACCCCGTCTACAGCGGCGGAGCGGTCATCGGCGTGGTCAAGAGCTCCGAGGAGATCAAGGTCGAGCCCCACGACCAGCCGTTCACGCCCGAGTTCACCCGGCTGGTGGGCCTGTCGCCGAAGGACGGCGGCACGCTCTGGGAGCAGTACGCGAGGAGCAACACGCTCAAGGCGCGGTCCATCGGCACCGGTACCGTCCAGGTCGAGGCGACGTACTCGTCCCCCTTCGGTGACTTCGGGGACGACTCCGTGGACGTCATCGACGCCAGGACGGGCAAGCCGCGTGTCCGCCTGCCCCTCGACGGGTCCACCGACACGGAGGACTGGGTGTGCGCCTTCGACGAACGTGGTGTCGTCGTGTGCGGCATCGCGTACACCTATGAGCGCGTGCACGCCTACGACGCCATCTCCGGCAAGCAGCTGTGGGCGCTGCCCACCGAAGACCGCAAGTCGCTGGAGGTCACGGCCGTCTGGCACGGCGCCGTGTACGGCGAGGTGGAGGGCGGCGGGCCCGTGGTCCTGGACGCGCGCACCGGTGCGGACCGCGAGGTGAAGCCGGGGGTGGCCCCGGCGTTGGTCGATGGCACCGTCGGCCTGGTCAAGGGCAACATGGGCAGCCTGGAGGCGTACCCCGCGGTGGGATGACCGGCCCGGTTACCCGCCCGGCCCCGCCCGCTGCCCCGGCCGCTCGGCGGGGCCGAGGGGCGGGGCCCGCCGTACCGGCGCGCGTCAGGCGACGTTTCCGGGCTTCGGCAGCGGCTTGCCGTACCAGAGCTCGATCAGACGGGCCGCGATCGAGATTCCGTACGGGGGAAGGACCTCGCCGGACTCGAACGCGGCCCGCAGCTCCTCCCGGGAGAACCAGCGGGCCTCCTCGATCTCGTCCCCGTCCACGTTGATCTCGGACGACGTGGCCCGCGCCATGAAGCCCAGCATCAGGCTCGACGGGAAGGGCCAGGGCTGGCTGGCGACGTACTCCACCTCGCCGACCGTCACCCCGGCCTCCTCGAAGACCTCCCGGGCCACCGACTGCTCGATCGACTCACCCGGCTCGACGAAGCCCGCGAGCGTAGAGAAGCGGCCCTCGGGCCAGTGGACCTGGCGGCCCAGCAGCGCCCGGTCCTCCTCGTCCGTCACCAGCATGATCACCGCCGGGTCCGTACGCGGGTAGTGCTCGGCGCCGCAGGCCGGGCAGCGGCGGATGTGGCCCGCGGCAGCGATCACCGTGCGCTCGCCGCAGCGCGAGCAGAACCGGTGCAACCGCTGCCAGTTCTCCAGTGCCACGGCGTGCGCCATCAGTCCCGCGTCACGCGGCGACAGCAGCAGCCCCGCCTCGCGCAGACCCGCCGGGCGGGCCGACTGGTCCATGCGACCGGGCAGGGCGTCCTTCTGGAGGGCGAAGTAGCTGACGCCGTCCTCGTCCCTGCCCAGGAAGTACCGGTGCGTCTCGGTGACGGGCGCCTCGAAGGACGGGGTCATCACCAGTTCGGTGCGGCCGTCGGGGGTGTCGTCTATCAGCACCTGCCCGCCGGAGACCACGAACACCCGGGTCGTGGGGTGGCTCCACGCCGCGGCCAGCCACGCCTCGTCCAGACGGTGGTGGGCGGCGCGGTCGATGCCGCTCGGGGCGGTGAGGACGATCGGACGGTGCCCGGCCTCGTTGCTCAGGATGCTCACTGGTGCTTCCAACTCCCCCGGGTGGGTGGGTGTCTCTTCAGCGGAGTACGGCGGACAGGTCGCCCCACAGGTGGGCGGTGGTCTCCACGCCCTTGAGGAGCAGGTCCAGCTCGACCTTCTCGTTGGGCGAATGCCAGCCGTCGGACGGTACGGAGATGCCCAGGAAGAGCACGGGCGCGGCCAGTACGTCCTGGAGGTCGGCGGCCGGGCCAGAGCCGCCCTCGCGCGTGAAGCGGATCTTCGCGCCGTCGAAGGCCCGGCTCATCGACCGTACGACGGCCTTCAGGGCGGGGTGGTCGAGCGGGGTGAGGCAGGGGCGGGTGGCGGCGCCGAAGGTGATCTCGTGGCGGATGCCGGCCGGGACGCGGGCCGCGACCCAGTCGCGTACGGCCGCCTCGATCTTGTCCGGGTCCTGACCGGCGACCAGGCGGAACGACAGTTTCAGGTGGGCGGACGACGGGATGATCGTCTTGCCGCCGGGGCCCTGATAGCCGCCGCCGATGCCGTTGACCTCGGCGGTGGGGCGGGCCCAGACGCGCTCCAGGGTGGAGTAGCCGGCCTCCCCGAGGGTGCCGTGCGACGCGGCCGTGGCCAGCCAGGACGCCTCGTCGAAGGGCAGCTCGGCGATCAGCTCCCGCTCCGCGTCGGTGAGTTCCGCGATGTTGTCGTAGAAGCCGGGGATCGTGACGCGCTCGTCCTCGTCGTGCAGCGCGGCGACGAGGCGGGCGGCGACCGTGGCCGGGTTCGGTACGGCGCCACCGAAGGAACCCGAGTGGATGTCCTGGTCGGGTCCGTACAGGTCGATCTCGCAGTCGGCCAGGCCGCGCATGCCGGTGCAGACCGTGGGCGTCGTCTCCGACCACATGCCCGTGTCCGAGACGATCACGACATCGGCGGCGAGGCGGGCGCGGTGCTCCTCGACCAGCGCCCGGAAGTGCGGCGACCCGGACTCCTCCTCGCCCTCCACGAGCAGCTTGAGGTTGACGGCGGGGGCCGTGCGGCCGGTCAGCGCCAGGTGCGCGCGCACACCCAGGGTGTGGAAGAACACCTGGCCCTTGTCGTCGGCCGCACCGCGCGCGTGGAGCCGGTTTTCGCGGATCACCGGCTCGAAGGGATCCGTGTCCCAGCCGTCCTCGCGGGCGGCGGGCTGCACGTCGTGGTGGCCGTAGACCAGGACCGTGGGCGCGTCCTCGTCACCCGAGGGCCACTCGGCGAAGACGGCGGGTGCGCCGGGCGTCTCCCAGACCTCCGCGACCGGGAAGCCCGTCTCCTTCAGCTTCATGGCGAGCCACTCGGCACTGCGCCGTACGTCCGGGGCGTGCACCGGCTGCGCCGACACGGACGGGATGCGCAGCCACTCGGCGAGGTCGTCGAGGAAGGCGGCGCGGTGCTGCTCCACGTACGCACGTACGGTCGGGACGGCGCTGTCCGGGGTGTCGCTCATGCCCTTGAGCCTATCCGGCCTCGTCGGTCGTCTCGTCGGCCGTCCCACGGAGCAGGATGGCCTCGATCCCGGCGCGCCCGGGCAGGTGGTCGGGGCGGACCACTTCGCCCGTGCGTACGTAGACGAAGGCGGCCGTGACCGCGGAGAGCGGCAGGTCGTGCTGCTCCGCCCAGGCCAGGCGGTAGACCGCGAGCTGGAGGGGGTCGGCGGTACGGGAACGGCTGGTCTTCCAGTCCACGATCTCGTAGGTGGGGGCTCCGGTGGCCGGGTCGCTGTCGCGGTAGACGGCGTCGATACGGCCCCGGACCACGCGGCCGGCCAGAGCCAGCTGGAAGGGTGCCTCCACACGGTAGGGAGTGCGGTGGGCGTACGCGGTGTTCTCGAACGCCTCCTTGAGGGCGGCGAGGTCCCGCTCGTCGGTGATCTCGGGCTCGTCGGCGAACACCTCGCCGCCGGGCAGTTCGTCGGGGCCGAGCATGGGCAGCGGCAGTGCCTCGAACCGCGCCTCCACCCACGCGTGGAACCGCGTACCGCGCCGGGCGGCGGGCTGCGGCGGGCGCGGCATGGGGCGGGCCAGTTCCTGCGCGAAACCGTCCGGGTCGGCGGCGAGACGCAGCAGCTGGGAGGCGGACAGGGACGGCGGGAGGGGGACGTCGCGGGTGGTGGCGCGGGCGCGGAGGAGCTCGCCGGTGAGGGCGTCGAGGTCGCGGTCCCAGGAGGCGATGGTGCGGGCCTCTTCGGGGGCGAGGTGTTCCCCCCGCCGCGTGGACGGGCCCCCGGGCCCCCGGCCGCCGGCCTCCGGCGCGCGCGCCGCGGCACCCCCGGCGTCGGCGTCGCCACGCCGAGGGGCGGGCACGTCGGCGTACGGGGTCGCGGGCACGTCGGCGTACGGGGCGGCGTTCGCCGGCGGGACGGGGGCGGCTCCGCCGGGTTCGCCGGGTTCGCCGGGTCCGGGTAGGGGCGCGCCTGGCAGCCCGGTCGCCCAGTCGTCCCAGTCCGCGAGGTCGTCGGGCCACGGCTCGTCAGGGTCGGGGTGGCCGGGGTCGTCGGGGTAGCCCGGATCCGGGTGGTCCGGGTCGTCAGGGTGGTTCCGGTGGTTCAGGTGCTCCGGGGGGTCCGGGGGGTTCCGGTGGTCCGGGTGGCCGGGGTCGTCGGGGTGGTTCCGGTGCTCCAGGTCGTCCGGGGGGTCCCGGTGGTCCGGGTGGTTCGGATGGTCCCGGTGGTCGGGGCCCGGGCCTTCCGGTTCCGGAGAGGTCGTCGCCGTCGGGGCGCCGGGGGGCACGGGGTCCGCAGGGGAGTCCAGGTACTCCAGGACCTTGTCGGCGGCCGCGCGCCGCCGGGCGAGCGAGGTGGGGTCCAGCGGGAGCGGCCAGGCGCGGTCGGCCGTGGACTCGTGGAGCGTCGGGTTCTCGGCGTCCTCGGCCGGTTCGCCGGCCCAGACCTCGATGTCGCCGAAACCCGCCGCGCAGTGCTCGTACAGCGCGTGCAGGAACGGGGACGGGCCGCGCGGGCGCTTCTGGGTGGGGCCCCACCAGTGGGCCGAGCCCAGCAGGAGGGAGCGGGGGCGGGTGAAGGTCACGTACCCGAGGCGCAGTTCCTCGGTGTGCTGGTGGTCCTTCATGGCGTCCTTGAAGGACTTCAGGGACTTCGCGTCCCACTCGTCGATCGCCGGAAGGGTGGGGGCGTCGCCGCGCAGGGCGTGCGGGAGGACCTGGGGCTGGGCCGTCCAGGACTCGCGGGACCTGGTGCTGGGGAACTGCGTGGCGACCAGGCCGGGGACGGCGACCACGTCCCACTCCAGGCCCTTGGACTTGTGCGCGGTCAGGACCTTGACCGTGTTCTCGCCGCCCGGCAGGGCGTTGTCGAGGCCCTTCTCGTACTGCGCCGCGGTGCGCAGGAAGCCGAGGAAGGCCAGCAGCGTCGCGTCGCCGTCGAGGGAGGCGAAACCGGCGGCTATGTCGAGGAAGTTCGAGAGCGTCTCACGGCGGCGGGCGGCCAGGGCGTGCGGGGAGGCGGCCAGCTCGACCTCCAGGCCGGTGGTGGCCAGGACCCGGTGCAGGACGTCCATCAGGGGGTCGGCCAGGGAGCGCCGCAGGTCGCGCAGCTCGGTGGCGAGGCGGGCGAAACGGACCCTGGCCTCGGCGGAGAAGGGCAGGTCGTCGTCGTGACCGGCCGGGTCGAGGAAGGTGTCAAGGGCGTCCGCCAGCGAGATGACCTCCGCCGGGTCCACGCCTTCGACCGCCGCCGCCAGGCGCTCGTCGGGGTCGGCGTCGGCGTCGTCCCCCGACCGGTGGACCAGCAGCCGGGCACGCCGGCCCAGCAGCGCCAGGTCCCGGGCGCCGATCCGCCAGCGCGGGCCGGTGAGGAGGCGCACCAGGGAGGCGTTGGCGCCCGGGTCCTGGAGGACTTCGCAGACCGCGACCAGATCGGCGACCTCCGGCAGGTGCAGCAGCCCGGACAGGCCGACGACCTCTACGGGGACGTCCCGCGCGACCAGGGCGGCCTGGATCTCGGGGAAATCGGTCGCCGTACGACACAGGACCGCGATCTCGCCGGGCTCCTTTCCCGTGCGTACGAGGTGGGCGATGGAGTCGGCGAGCCAGGCGATCTCCTCGGCCTGGGTGGGCAGCAGCGCGATCCGGACGGTGCCGTCGCGCTCGGCGCCCGGCGCCGGACGGAGGGCTTCGACGCCTTGGTGCATGGCCCGCAGGGGCTCGGCGAGCCCGTTGGCCAGGTCCAGGAGGCGGCCACCGCTGCGGCGGTTCTCGCTGAGCGAGAAGCGGGTGGCGGGGCTGCCGTCCGCGTACGGGAAGTGCTCGGGGAAGTCGTCCAGGTTCGCGACGGACGCTCCGCGCCAGCCGTAGATCGCCTGGCAGGGGTCGCCCACGGCCGTGACGGGGTGGCCGGTGCCCCCGCCGAACAGGCCGGACAGCAGCAGCCGCTGGGCGACGGACGTGTCCTGGTACTCGTCCAGGAGGACGACCCGGAACTCGTCGCGCAGGATCGCGCCCACCTCCGGGCGGGTCAGCGCGAGCCGGGCGGACAGGGCGATCTGGTCGCCGAAGTCCAGCAGGTCGCGGGCGCGCTTGGCGTCGCGGTAGCGGACGACCAGGTCGGTGAGCTGGCGGCGGGCGGCGGCCGCCTCGGGGACCTTGCGCAGGTCGGCGTTGGTCAGGCGGGCGCCTTCGAGGGCGGCGAGGAGGCCGGAGTCGTACGCGAGGAGGTCGGCGGGGCGTACGAGGTGTTCGGCGAGCTCCGCGTCGAGGGCCAGCAGGTCGCTGACGAGCGTGGGGAACGACCTGGTCAGGGTCGGGTACGGACCGGGCGCCTCGCGCAGGACCCGGGCGGCGAGCTGGTAGCGCGTGGCGTCGGCGAGGAGGCGGGCGGTGGGCTCCAGGCCGATGCGCAGGCCGTGGTCGGTGAGCAGCTGCCCGGCGAAGGCGTGGTACGTGGAGATGCGCGGCTCGCCCGGCGGGTTGTCGGGGTCGATGACGTCCGGGTCGGTGACCCCGGCCCGTACCAGGGCCTTGCGCACCCGTTCGGCGAGTTCACCGGCCGCCTTGTTGGTGAACGTCAGTCCGAGGACCTGCTCGGGCGCGACCTGGCCCGTGCCGACCAGCCAGACCACGCGGGCGGCCATCACCGTCGTCTTGCCGGAACCGGCTCCGGCCACGATGACCTGCGGGGCGGGCGGCGCGGTGATGCAGGCCGTCTGCTCCGGGGTGAACGGGATGCCGAGGAGCTCCTTGAGCTGCTCGGGGTCGGTGAGGCGAATGGTCACGGTCAATGAGGCTAACGGGCCCCACTGACAGTCCTCACTCGGTCGTCATCCGGTGCCCGTCCGGTCCTCATCCGGTCCTCACCGTCCTCACTCCACGATGTGCCGGCCCTCCGGGCGGGCGCTGCACGAGGTCTGGAACGCGCAGTGGCCGCAGTGCTGCCCGGTGGACGGGGTGAACCGTTCGTCCAGTACGCGGCCGGCGGCCGTGGCGAGGAGGTCGCCGACCCATTCGCCGCTGAGCGGTTCCTGTGCCTGCACCTTGGGGAGCTGGTCCCCGCCCTCCTTCTTGGGGGCGGCCTGGCGCAGCTGGACGAGTTCGGCGCCGCCGGGCTCGGGGCGGCGTCCGTCGAAGACCTCGTCCACGGCGCCTTCGCGGACGGCGAGCTGGTAGACCGCGAGCTGCGGGTGGTGGGCGACCTCGTCCTTGGTGGGGGCGGACTTGCCGGTCTTGAAGTCCACGACGTACGCGCGGCCGTGCTCGTCCGCCTCGACGCGGTCCATGGAGCCCCGGATCCGTACCTCGTACTCCCCCGCTTCCAGGGTGACGTCGAAGTCGTGCTCGGTGGCGGCGGGGGTGCGGCCGCCGCGGTCCATGACGTGCCAGCGCAGGAACCTTTCCAGCGCCACGCGCGCGTGCTCCTTTTCCTGGGCGGACTTCCAGGGGGCGTCGAAGGCGAGGGCGTTCCACACGGAGTCCAGGCGCTCCATGAGGACGGCGAGGTCGGCGGGGGTGCGGCCGGAGGCGACTTCGTCGGCCAGGACATGGACGACGTTGCCGAAGCCCTGGGCGGCGGTGGCGGGGGCGTCCGCCTTGACCTCACGGCCCAGGAACCACTGGAGGGAGCAGGTGTTGGCGAGCTGGTCCAGGGCGCTGCCGGACAGCGCGACGGGGCGGTCCCGGTCGCGGAGGGGCACGGTGGAGTGGGTCGGGTCGTACAGGCCCCACCAGCGGTAGGGGTGGGCGGCGGGTACGAGTGGCTGGCCCTCGTCGTCGGTGAGCGCGGCGAGCTTGGCGAGGCGCTGGGCGGCGGCGTCACGCAGGGCCGGGGACGCGTCGGGGTCGACGGTGGTGGCGCGCAGCTCGGCGACGAGGGCGGCCACGGCGAGCGGGCGGCGGGGGCGGCTGGTGACGTCCTTGGGCTCGACGCCGAGTTCGGTGAGGAAGCGGGAGGGCTGGTCGCCGTCGTCGGCGGGCGCCTTGACGGCGGTGACGACGAGGCGGTCCCGGGCGCGGGTGGCGGCGACGTAGAACAGTCGGCGTTCCTCGGCGAGCAGGGCGCCGGGGGTGAGCGGCTCGGCGAGGCCGTCGCGCCCGAGCCGGTCGGCTTCGAGGAGCGAGCCGCGGCGGCGAAGATCGGGCCACAGGCCCTCCTGTACGCCGGCGACGACGACCAGGCTCCATTCCAGGCCCTTGGAGCGGTGTGCGGTCATGAGCCGGACGGCGTCGGGGCGGACGGGCCTCTTGGAGAGGGTGTCGGCGGCGATGTCCTGGGCGTCGAGCTCTTCGAGGAAGTTGAGCGCCCCGCGGCCGCCGGTGCGTTCCTCCGCGCGGGCGGCGGTGTCGAACAGGGCGCAGATGGCGTCGAGGTCGCGGTCGGCGTTGCGGCCGGCCGCGCCGCCGCGGAGCGCCGCGCGCTTCAGCCGCGCCGGCCAGGGGGTGCCGTTCCACAGGTGCCAGAGGGCTTCTTCGGCGGTGCCGCCGCTCGTGAGCAGCGCGCGGGTGTCACGCAGGAGCGCGCCGAGGCGCTGGGCGCCGCGGGCGTACGCGGGGTCGTGCGCGACGAGCCGCTCGGGTTCGGCGAGGGCGCGGGCGAGCAGCACGTCGGAGGGCGGCGGGACCTTGTTGCCGCCGGCCCGTTCCTCGTCGCGCAGGGCGCGCCCCAGGCGGCGGAGGTCGGCGGCGTCCATCCCGCCGAGGGGCGAGGCGAGGAGGCTGATCGCCGTCTCGGTATCGAGCCACGGCTCGCCCCCGGCCGCACCGGCGGCCTCGGAGCCTTCGGCGTCGGCGTCGGCCTGTGCGGGCGCCTCCGTCGTGCCGGCGGCCGGGGCCGGGGCGTCGGCATCGGCATCGGCATCGGCATCGGCATCGGCGTCAGCGGGGCCCGGCAGAGGGGTCGCCGCCGCGCGGAGGGCCGTGAGCAGCGGGGTGACCGCCGGTTCGTGGCGCAGGGGGACGTCGTTGCCGTCGACCTCCAGCGGCACGCCCGCCGACGTCAGTGCCCGGCGCAGGGTGGGGATGGTGCGCCCGCCCGCGCGGACCAGGACCGCCATGTCGCTCCACGGGACGCCGTCCTCCAGGTGGGCGCGCCGCAGGATGTCCGCGATGTTGTCCAGTTCCGTGGAGGGGGTCGGGAAGGTGTACGCCTCGACGCGTCCGCCCTCCCGTACCGCCGCCAGGTCCCGGTGCGCCCGGGCCTTTTCGGCGGGCAGGCGCGGCAGCGGCATCCGGGCGGTCAGCAGGCGCGTGGCCGACAGCAGCGCGGCGCCCGAGCGGCGCGAGGTGGTCAGGACGGCGACCGGCGCCGGCGTACCGTCCGCGCACCGGAAGGTGTCCGGGAAGTCGAGGATGCCGTTGACGTCCGCCCCCCGGAACGCGTAGATCGACTGGTCCGGGTCGCCGAACGCGTACAGCGTCCGCCCGCCCCCCGCCAGCGCCCGCAGCAACCGCACCTGCGCGGGGTCGGTGTCCTGGTACTCGTCGACGAACACGGCGTCGTAGTCCGGCAGCGTCACCGAGCCCGCCAGCAGCACCGCCCGGTGGACCAGCTCCGCGTAGTCGAGGACGCCCTGCATGTCGAGCACGTCCAGGTACTCGGCCAGGAACGCGGCCGCCGCCGACCAGTCCCGCCGCCCCTGCCGCGCCGCGAAGTCCGCGAGGGATCGCGGTCCCAGGCCCAATTCACGTGAGCGTGCGAGGACCGCCCGTACCTCGTCGGCGAAGCCGCGCGTGGTCAGGCAGGCGCGCAGTTCGTCGGGCCAGTGGATACGGGCCAGGCCCTCCCGTTCCAGGTCCAGCTGCCCCGCCAGCAGTTCCCGGACGGCGAGGTCCTGCTCGGGTCCGGACAGCAGCCGCAGCGGTTCGGCGAAGAGATCCGCGTCCTGGTGGGCGCGGATCAGCGCGTAACAGAAGGAGTGGAACGTGGTGGCCTGGGGCCCGCGCGCCCCGCCGAGCCGCGCCGCCATCCGGTCGCGCAGTTCCACGGCGGCCTTGCGGCTGAAGGTGAGGACCAGGATCCGTTCCGGGTCGGCACCCTTGGCGACGCGGGCGGCGACCGCCTCCACCAGGGTGGTGGTCTTCCCGGTGCCCGGCCCGGCCAGTACCAGGAGGGGGCCGCCGGGATGGTCAACCACAGCGCGCTGCGATGCGTCCAGGAGAGGGGGGTTCACGGGGGCCGGCGGGGTACGCACCAGTCGGTACGCGCCCGGGGTCCGCCCACGGTATGGCGTACGCCCGGTGGTAATCGAGGAGGAGCTCACGTGGATCGCCGGTCCTGGTCGGTGTGCGGGTGATGCGGATGCTGGGTGGTGAGGACGCTACGCGTACTCCGTGCGGTCGCGCCCGCGCCGCCGCCGGATCGCCGCAGCCGCCACGTACGACGGAGCCGTCACGTGCGTCGCAACGGTCACGTATGTCGCAGCGCCCACGGACCCCCGAGCCGCCACCTGCGCCCGAGCCGTCACGTACGCCGCGGCCGTCACGCATGTCGCAGCGCCCACGTACGCCCGAACCGCCACGTGCGTCGCCCGAGCCGCCACGTACGCCGCAGCCGCCACCTGCGCCGCCGGGGCCGTCATATGTGAGCCACCGCACGCTCGCCGTCGCCGCCGTCCCACCGCGCGCGCCTCATGTCGAGCCGCGGCAGGTGGCCGTCGGCGTGCCGCGCCGCCTCGCGCAGCGGGGTCCCCTCCTGCCGGTAGCGGTCGAGGGCGCGCAGCTCATGGCCCGGCAGGAGCCGCCCGTCGGCCCGCACCACCCGCCACCACGGCACCGCGCCGCCGTAGAGCGCCATGACGCGGCCGACCTGGCGCGGACCGCCCACCCGTCGCCCACCACCACCCTTGTCGGAGAGCGCCTCGCGCTCCTCCTCCGCCTGGGCGAGCCATTCGGCGACGTCTCCGTACGTCATCACCCGGCCGGCCGGGATCAGCTCGGCCACTTCCAGCACCCGTTCCGCGTACTCCGGAAGCTCCTCAGCACTCACCCGGTCCATCCTGCACCACACCACCGACAACGCGGGCAATGCACCCTGATGCCCCCCTGTACCGACCGGTCATGCCACCATCTTCCGGGCGGTGACCGGTGACACGAGATCGACAAGACGCGGAAACGGCGAAGGGGCGGGATGTGCGGCCTCCCGAGGTGGCGAGCACTCCGGGGTCTCCTGAGACGATGGAGATGAGTGAGACGAAGGAGACGGTATGCGTGAACGCGGAGGGGCACATCGACCGCGTCTCCGGTGACGAGCCGCTTCTCGCCGCCCGCGTACACCGGCCTTCCGACCTGCTGCGGATGCTCATCGGCATCCTGGCGATCGGCCTCGTCATCGCCATCGCCGCCTTCGCCCACGCCACCACCTCCGGCCTCGAGGAGGACATCAGCAAGGGCACCGGCCAGGCGCCCGACGTCTTCGTGAAGGTCGGCGGGCTCGTCTCCAGCATCGCCGTCCTCCTGGTCCCCGTCGCCTTCGCGATCGAGCGGCTGATCAAACGGGACGGGCTGCGCATCGCGGACGGTGTGCTCGCCGCCGTCCTGGCGCACGGCGTCACCCTCGCCACCGACCTGTGGGTCGCCAGGGCCGCGCCCAGCAGCATCCAGGAGGCCCTCACCCAGCCCCAGCCGGGCGGTGGCCTGACCGACCCCGTACATGGCTATCTCGCCCCGGTCATCGCCTATATGACGGCGGTCGGCATGGCCCGCCGGCCGCGCTGGCGCGTGGTGCTGTGGGCGGTGCTGCTGCTCGACGCGTTCGCGATGCTGGTCGCCGACTACACCACCCCCTTCTCGATCATCCTGACCGTGCTGATCGGCTGGACCGTCGCGTACGGCACCCTCTACACGGTCGGCTCCCCGAACGTGCGGCCCACCGGCCAGACCCTCCTGGCCGGGCTGCGCCACGTCGGCTTCCGGCCGGTCACGGCGATGCGCGCCGAGGACGTCCCGGACTCCGCCGAGCAGGCGGACCGCGGCCGCCGCTATCTGGTCACGCTGGAGGACGGCCCGCCGCTCGACGTCACCGTCGTCGACCGCGAGCAACAGGCGCAGGGTTTCTTCTACCGGGTCTGGCGCCGGCTGACCCTGCGCGGCATCACCACCCGCCGTTCCCTGCAGTCCCTGCGCCAGGCCCTGGAGCAGGAGGCGCTGCTGGCGTACGCGGCGATCGCCGCCGGCGCCAACGCGCCCAAGCTGATCGCCACCGCCGAGCTCGGTCCGGACGCCGTGATGCTGGTGTACGAACACCTCGGTGGCCGCGCCCTGGACTCGCTGTCGGACGAGGAGATCACCGACGAGGTGGTGCGGGGTGCCTGGCAGCAGGTGAAGGCGCTGCAGTCGCGGCGTATCGCGCACCGCAGGCTCACGGGCGACGCGCTTCTGGTGGATCGTTCCGGCAAAGTGATCATCACAGATCTGCGGGGCGGTGAGATCGCCGCCAGTGACCTCGTCCTGCGCATGGACATCGCGCAGTTGCTCACCACGCTCGGCCTGCGGGTCGGTGCCGAGCGCGCGGTGACCGCCGCCGTGGAGGTGCTCGGCCCGGACAAGGTCGCCGGCTGTCTGCCGCTGCTCCAGCCGATCGCGCTCAGCCGCTCGACCCGCGCCACCTTGCGCAAGCTCGCGCGGGAGCGCGCGCAGCGGGAGCGGGATGCGGTACTGGCCGCGTCCGAGGCCGCCAAGCAGGCGCGGCCGGCGAGCCACGAGGGGAAGGGCGAGCCCGACCGCAAGGCCGTACGGGTCCACAAGCAGGCCGAGAAGCGGGCCCTGGACGAGGCGATGGACGAGGTCCGCGAGGAAGACCTGCTGGCGCAGATCCGCCGGCAGGTGCTGCTCATCAGACCGCAGGCGCCGGTGGAGCCCGTACGGCTGGAACGCATCAAGCCGCGCACGCTCATCAGCATCATCGCCGGTGCCATCGCCCTGTACTTCCTGCTCTCGCAGATCGCGAGCGCGCCGCTGTCCCTGTCCACGTTCGCCGAGGCCCACTGGGCGTGGGTCACGGCCGGGCTGCTCTTCTCCGCGCTCAGTTACGTGGCCGCGGCGATGAGCCTGCTGGGCTTCGTCCCCGAGCGGGTGTCGTTCTGGCGGACGGTGATCGCCCAGGTCGCGGGGTCCTTCGTCAAGATCGTCGCCCCGGCGGCGGTCGGCGGAGTGGCGCTCAACACCCGCTTCCTCCAGCGTTCCGGCGTACGGCCCGGGCTGGCGGTGGCCAGCGTCGGCGCCTCACAGCTGTTCGGGCTCGGCGCGCACATCATGCTGCTGCTCGCCTTCGGCTATCTGACGGGTACGGAGAAGACGCAGGACTTCACTCCTTCCAGGACGGTCATCGCGGGGCTGCTGACGGTCGCGGTGCTGGTGCTGGTCGCCACGGCGATCCCCGCGCTGCGCAAGTTCGTCTCCACCCGGCTGCGGTCGCTGTTCGCGGGCGTCGTGCCGCGCATGCTGGACGTGCTCCAGCGGCCGGGGAAGCTGCTCACCGGCATCGGCGGCATGCTGCTGCTGACGGGTACGTTCGTGATGTGCCTGGACGCCTCGATCCGCGCCTTCTCCGACGGCGAGCAGCCGCTGAGCTACGCGAGCCTCGCCGTGGTGTTCCTGGCGGGCAACGCGCTGGGGTCCGCGGCGCCCACACCGGGCGGTGTCGGTGCGGTGGAGGCGACCCTGATCACCGGTCTGGTGGCGGTGGGCGGGCTGCCCGTGGAGGTCGCGACGCCGGCGGTGCTGCTGTACCGGCTGCTGACGCTGTGGCTGCCGGTGCTGCCGGGGTGGTTCTCGTTCAACCACCTGACCCGGAAGGGCGCGCTGTAGCCCCGTACGGGACGGGCGCTGTCCAGATCCGCCCGGCCACCCGCATGGCCCTCGTCCCGGGCGCCGGACAGCAGCCGGGCGCACCATGGATTCATGACCACCCGCGCCGCCCGGCCAGCCGCCACCCGCACCCGTAGGCCTCGGCGTGCCTGCGTGCTCGCCGTCGCGGCCGCCGCCGTACTGGTGGCCGCCGGCTGCTCGGGCGGCGGTGACAAGAGCCCGGACCAGGGCCGGGCCACGGAGCTGGCCGCCCAGGAGCTGACGTGGGAGGCGTGCCCCGCCCCCGCCCTCCAGGAGGGCGACGGCACCGCCCCCTCCCCGCTGCCCGGCGGCACCACATGGGAGTGCTCCTTCATGGACGCCCCGCTCGACTACGCGGACCCCGGCGGCGAGACCATCGAGCTGGCGCTCATCCGCGCCAAGGCTTCCGACCCGGCGAAGCGGATCGGCTCCCTCATCTTCAACTTCGGTGGCCCGGGCGGCTCCGGGCTCACCGCCCTGCCGTCCTTCGCCAAGGACTACGAGTCGCTGCGCACCCGCTACGACCTGGTCAGCTTCGACCCGCGCGGCGTCGGCCGGAGCGCGGGCGTGGAGTGCCACGACGACCCGGAGCTCGACGCCTTCTTCGCGCTCGACTCCACGCCCGACGACGCGGGTGAGGAGCGCGCCTACCAGGAGGGCCTGAAGGAGTTCGCCGAGGCCTGCGAGGAGAACTCCGGCGACGAGCTGCCGCACGTCGGCACCGTCAACGCCGCCCGTGACCTGGACCTGATGCGCCAGGTGCTGGGCGACGACAAGCTGTACTACTTCGGCATCTCGTACGGCACCGAACTGGGCGGCGTCTACGCCCACCTGTTCCCGAAGAACGTCGGCCGCGCGGTCTTCGACGCCGTCGTCGACCCCACCGGCACCGCGGAGGAGGGCGCGCTGGGCCAGGCGAAGGGCTTCCAACTGGCGCTGCGCAACTTCGCCCAGGACTGCGTACGGCGCGGCGAGGCGTGCAGGCTGCCGGGCAGCAACGCCCAGGAGATCGAGGGGTTCATCATCGATCTGCTCGCCCGGCTCGACAAGAAGCCCATCCAGGGCATCGGCGACCGGAAGCTCACCCAGACCCAGGCCACCAACGGCATCGCCCAGGCCCTGTACTCGAAGGAGTACTGGCCCTATCTGGAACAGGGCCTCGACGAGGCCGACGGCGGCGACGGCGGGCTGCTGCTCGCCCTGTCGGACTCCATGAACGGGCGCGACCAGAACGGCAACTACAACAACCTCCAGGCGGCCAACGCGGCGATTAACTGCGTGGACGACAAGGCGCGTTACTCGGTGGAGCAGGCGAAGGCGAAGCTGCCCGAGTTCCGCAAGGCGTCCCCCGTGTTCGGCGACTTCCTCGCCTGGGGTCTGATCGGCTGCTCCCAGTGGCCGGTCCCCGGCACCTCGGAGCACCCCGACGTCAGCGCCCCCGGCGCGGCGCCGATCGTCGTCATCGGCAACACCGGTGACCCGGCCACGCCGTACGAGGGCGCCAAGGCGATGGCGGCGGCGCTCGGCAAGGGCGTCGGCGTGGAGGTCACGTACCGGGGCCAGGGGCACGGCGCGTACAACAGCGGTGACGCGTGCGTCCGGCGGGCGGTGGACGCCTACCTGCTGGACGGCAAGGTCCCGGCGGAGGGGACCGTCTGCCCGTAGCCGTCGCATGGCGCTGCGGCAGTACATTTCCCGGCGCCCCGACGTCCCGGCGCGATCCGCCGGCCGTTCCGGGAAACATCCCCGGCGGCCAGCCAATAAAGCGTATGTGACCTAGCTCTCATCCCACCGTGAAAGAGTGACGCGTCGCTTTCGATGATCATACGATCTCGCTCGTGATCTTCCCCGCCTTATCCACGGCGCCCGTAAGCCAGTCGAACGAGAGGTCCGCCACCACTGTCAGCGGAATAGCGGATTCCCATTCCCGGCCGCCGGCATACCCGTGGAGGGCCGCCCGGAGAATCCCGGTCACCACCCCCCACCCGTAAGGAAGATCGCCCTTTCCGTCCGCTGCTGTTCATCTGGTCGCCACCCCTGAGCACTGACTCTCCAGGCACGATGAGCCCCGGCAAGGCGCACATTTATCCACCATCGCTCGTCGTCTCACTTCGGGGCGTCCTTCCGAAAGATTCAGTCACTCATGGAATGGCAAGCTGTAGTCGCCCTGTTAGCGGTCGCCGCGATGGCAGGGTGGGTCGACGCGGTGGTCGGAGGTGGCGGCCTTCTGCAATTGCCCGCACTTCTCGTCACGGCCAACGCCTATCCCGTGGCCTCCGTCCTGGGAACGAACAAGCTGGCCGCCACACTTGGCACCTTCACAGCGGCCCTGGTGTACCGGCGCAAACACCCCATTTCCCGGAAAGTGGCGGCAGTCGGCGGCAGCGCGGCGATCGCGGGCTCCGCGGGCGGCGCGATGGTCGCGACGGCGGTCTCCTCGGATTTCCTGCGGCCGGTCATCCTCGCCCTCCTCATCGCAGTGGCGGCCTTCGTCCTGATGCGCCCGCAGTTCGGCACCTCGACCACCGCCGACCTGGACGCTTACCGTGACGCCCCGGACCGGCGACATGTCGCCCGGCTCGTCCTGCTCGCCGGGACGGGAATCGGCTTCTACGACGGTCTTGTCGGCCCGGGCACCGGAACATTCCTCATCATTTCCTTCACCACGCTGCTGAGCCTGACCTTCATCCAGGCCCTCTCCACCGTGAAGATGATCAACGTGGGCACCAATCTCGGCGCTCTCCTGGTCTTCGCCGTCCAGGGTCATGTGCTCTGGGTGCTGGGACTCGGCATGTCCGTGTTCAACGTGGCCGGCGCGCTGGTGGGCGCACGGATGACCATGTCCCGGGGCAGCGGGTTCATCAGGGGCGTCCTGCTGGTGGTCGTAGCGGCCATGGTGCTCCGCCTCGGATACGACGAGTTCACCTGATGGCCGAAGAAAAAGACCGAAGAGAACAGTAAACCCATGCAATCCGACCACGCGGCCTCGGTCACGAGTCGCCTCGCCGTCAGGCCGCGCTTTCCCGCACCACCGCAATTACCCACCCACCACTGGACAAGAACAAGGACCGGTCATGCCGAAGTCTCCTGACAGCGTTCTCTCCTGCTATGACGTCAACAACGACCCGCTGCCGGACAGCGTCCTGCGGTACGCGTTCCGCCAGCTTCTGGGCAACAACGGCTACGTCCAGATCGTGAACGTGCCGGACAGCTTCGACCATGTCGCTTTCCTCAAGGAACTGGGCGACTTCCAGCCGACACCCACGGGGACCGTGGTCGGCGACCTCAAGCCCGAGGCCGACATGGACGACATCTACCACGCCCAGAACCGCAGACCGCTGGTTCCGCACACCGAGGGTTATGAGTTCCGCGGCCTGCCGCCCCGGTACATGGCCCTGTGGTGCGTCAAGCCGGCGTCCGGACTGGGCGGTGAGACGACCCTGCTCGACGGAGACCGCATCCTCCGTGAATTCACCGAAACCGAATTGCGGCACTTCTCCGAGACGCCCTACGCGTGGACATCCACGGAAGGCCTGGCCCGTCGCGGTGTCCACCACCATGTGGAGCACCCGGTTCTGGAAGAAGTCGACGGCGAGCGCGTCCTCCGCTTCTCCTACAACAACCTGGTCGTGCCCGAGGGAGACGAACTGGCGGCCCGGCTGCTGGAGCGGGGCAAGGAGATCTATGACGAGAGCCATGTCGCCGTGGAATACCAGGAGCGCGACATGATCGTCTGGAACAACTGGCGGATGCTGCACTCGCGCAACGCGTTCGAGGACCCGACGCGCCACCTCAAGCGCGTGCAGATCGCCGCCCCCATTGGCGGGCCCTACGCCGCCTGACGGCCAAGAGGGAGCCGCCTCAGGGGCCATGCGCGATGGGCCGGACCCCGTCCCGGGTCCGGCCCATCGCACTCGTACGGAGAGCCCGTACGCACCTCCCGCGCGAACAGCCCTACGAGCGGCCCGTGCGAAAACCGCCGTCTAGTAGATCGGCTTCTCCGGCTCGATCTGGTTCACCCAGCCGATGACCCCGCCACCGACGTGGACCGCGTCCGCGAAGCCGGCGGACTTCAGCACCGCGAGGACTTCCGCACTGCGGACACCCGTCTTGCAATGCAGGACGATCTTCTTGTCCTGGGGCAGGTCCTGGAGGGCGGTGCCCATCAGGAACTCGTTCTTCGGGATCAGCCGGGCGCCGGGGATCGAGACGATCTCGTACTCGTTCTGCTCACGGACATCGATGATGTCGATGCTCTCGCCCTCGTCGATCCACTCCTTGAGCTGCTTGGGAGTGATCGTCGAGCCGAGCGCCGCCTCCTGGGCCTCCTCGGACACGACGCCGCAGAAGGCCTCGTAGTCGATGAGCTCGGTGACGGTCGGGTTCTTGCCGCAGACCGCGCAGTCGGGGTCCTTGCGGACCTTGACCTGGCGGTACTGCATCTCCAGGGCGTCGTAGATCATCAGGCGGCCGACCAGCGGCTCACCGACACCGGTCAGGACCTTGATCGCCTCGGTGACCTGGATGGAGCCGATCGACGCGCACAGCACGCCCAGGACGCCGCCCTCGGCGCAGGAGGGGACCATGCCCGGCGGCGGGGGCTCCGGGTAGAGGCAGCGGTAGCAGGGGCCGTACTCGGACCAGAAGACGGAGGCCTGGCCGTCGAAACGGTAGATCGAGCCCCATACGTACGGCTTGTTCAGCAGCACGCACGCGTCGTTGACCAGGTACCGCGTGGCGAAGTTGTCCGTGCCGTCGACGATCAGGTCGTACTGGCTGAAGATGTCCATCACGTTGTCGGCTTCCAGCCGCTCCTCGTGAAGGATCACGTTCACGTACGGGTTGATGCCGAGGACGCTGTCGCGCGCGGACTCGGCCTTGGAGCGGCCGATGTCCGACTGGCTGTGGATGATCTGGCGCTGCAGGTTCGACTCGTCGACCTCGTCGAACTCCACGATGCCGAGCGTGCCCACCCCCGCCGCGGCCAGGTACATCAGGGCCGGGGAGCCGAGGCCGCCGGCGCCCACACAGAGCACTTTGGCGTTCTTCAGCCGCTTCTGCCCGTCCATCCCGACATCCGGGATGATCAGGTGGCGGGAGTACCTGCGGACCTCGTCTACGGTGAGCTCGGCAGCCGGCTCGACCAGGGGTGGCAGCGACACGGAGACCTCATCAATACAGCTGGTCGGTAGTCAGTACGGTTGTTCTTCCGTAACACTGCCACGGCCCTCCTCATTCCGAGACGCCTGGTCCGATCTGCGAGACGATTTCGTCCCAGTAGCCGGGCAGAGTCTCGAATGGGCTGTTCTGTCCGGTGTGGTCACCGGCGCGCGCGGTGCGGTCCGTGAAGAAGATCGTCCCGGCCCCCTGCCACCGCGCGATGCGCACCGCCTCCTCCAGATGGGTGCGCGGCACTCCGTGGACGAGGTGCGCAAACCGTTCGGGCGGGTGGTCGGCGGTCCATTCGGGCGCCTGTGACCAGCGGTAATCCGTCCACGGCCCGGAAAACGTCACCAACTGGTCGGCGATTTCGGCATACCCGGGGTACGGGTGGGAGCCGTGCCCCAGCACCAGATGCGCACCGTCCACGCCGTCGAGGACGGCCTCCAAGGTGGCCGTCGTACGCCGTACCGCGGCCAGGTCCGCCCGGTCCGTGGGACAGCGGTCCAGCAGATAGCCGTCCACCAGGTACCAGTCCAGGTAGCGGTGGGCGTCGGAGACGAGCTCGCCGAAGGGCCGGGAGCCGTACCCGAGGTCGAGGTGGCCGAGGACGCGCACGCCCGCGTTGCGCAGCTTTCCGGCGGCCTCCAGGCAGTGCGGGTCGGGCCGGGCACCCGGGCCGTCCGCGACGTTGAGGACGGCCCAGTGCAGGGGCGTGCCGGGGCGGGTCAGTTCTGCCCACTCGACGGGCGCCAGCAGGGGGTGGGCGTAGCCGGGGATGCCGAACCCGAGCCGTTCCGCGCCGGTCGCGGACAGCTCCGTGCCCGTACTGATCAGATGCGGCATGCGGCCTCCATCCAGATGTCGGCGAGGGATTCCTCCAGGTTGATCCGGGGCCGCCAGCCGAGCCGGTCGCGCGCCGTGCGGACGTCGGCCTGCTGCCAGCTGCCGCAGCCATCGGGGTACGGGGAGGGGCCTGCGGCCGGGTGTTCGGGCGGGCTCTCACCGCGCTGGACGCCGATGGTCGCCATGGCGGGCCTGCTCGGCGGCGCGTCCAGCTCGTGCAGGGCGCCCGCGTAGCCGGCGACCCGGGCCAGGACGGCGGCCGCGTCCCGGAGCCGTACGGCACGGCCCGTACCGATGTTGACGATGCCCTGCGCCGCGGAGAGGGAGGCGGCGTGCACGGCGCGCGCCACATCGCGTACGTCGACGAAGTCGCGCTGTACGCCGAGGCCGCCGAGTTTCAGTTCACCGTCGCCGGACTGCATGGCCCGGCGCATCGCCTCCGCGAGCCGCCCGAGCGGCGACCCGGCCGGGGTGCCGGGGCCGACCGGCGAGAAGACCCGCAGGACGACGGCGTCCAGCCCGGAGCCGAGGACCAGTTCGGTGGCGGCCAGCTTGGAGACGCCGTAGGGCCCGCCGGGGCGCGGCACCGCGTCCTCGGCGGTGGACGAGCCGGGCTGCGAGGGCCCGTACTCGGAGGCGCAGCCGACCTGGACCAGCCGTGCCCCGCAGCCGCTGCGCCGCAGCGCCTCGCACACGGTCGCGACGGCGACCGTGTTGTGCCGGGTCAGCTCGCGGGCGCCGCCCCGGGTGGTCCCGGCGCAGTTGATCACGACTCCGGGGTGGACGGCGTCCAGGAACCGGGTGAGCGCGCCGGGGCTTCCGCCGGCGAGGTCGAAGCGTACGTCGGCGTCGTCACCGCGCCCGAGGGCGGTGAGGTGGACGGCCGGGTCGGCGAGCAGCCGGTCGGCGACGAAGCGGCCGAGGAATCCATTGGCACCGAGCAGCAGCACCCTCATCGCGCGCCCCCTTCGCGCCGACCGGCCGTTGCTGGGGATTGGGGGGTCATGTCCGTTGTCTCCTCGTTCGGATCGTGTGGCGGGACTGGTCGGGCGTGCCGGTGAAGGGGCCGCACCGGGTCAGGTGGTGGCGGTGGTCGTGGTGGCGTGGGCGGAGGCCCGGGCGAGTACGGCGGTGGCACGGGCCAGCAGGGCGAGGGCGGCCGCGCCGCACACGAGGGTGGGTACGGATGCGGCGCCCCAGGTGGCGACGGCCGCCTCGACGGGGCGGGCGAGCCAGTCGCAGCCGGGGACGCGGCCGGCGGGGACGGACGCGAGGGCGAGTGCCTGGGCGGCGCAGGCCGCGAGGAGCCCGGTGGCGGCGGGTGCGGCGAAGCCGTGGACGGTGAGCAGCCGGGCGACGAAGAGGAGGGTGCCGAGGGCCAGGGTGGCGCCGGGGGAACCGTTGCCGAGCAACGCGCCCACGAGCGCCACCAGACCTGCCAGGGCCGCCGTATGGAGCGCGACGACCGCGAGCAGCAGGGGGCGCGTCCCGGCGGCGAACTCCTCCAGGCCGCGGCTGCGCGCCAGTTGCCGCCGTGCCCGTACGGAGAAGAGGTGGGCGCACCAGGCCGCGGGCGCGACCGCGAGGCAGAGGGTGACCAGCGGCGCGGTGGCCGCCGGCCAGGCGCCGTCCGGGCCGCCCGCCACGAGCTGATCCAGCAGCCCGTCGCCGAACACGGCGTACGCCAGCAGAAACCCGGTCCACGCGCGCGTGGACCATGCCGTGCGTCCGCCCGGTCGCAGCGGGCCGCGCCGCGGGCAGGCGGTGAGCGCCACGATCAGCCCGATGGCGCCGGCCGCGCCGATCGCCGCCCGTGACGGCCCCTCGGTCGCCGCGAGGCCCGCGACGGTGAGCGCGGCCAGGGCGCCGGGCAGCAGCGCCGGCAGGACGGCGCGGCCGTTCCACGCGGCGGCCGTGTCGTCGGGTACGGCGGCGGCGCCGGGGCGGGCGCTGTCGTCGCCGCGCGGCACGCGCGCGTACAGCTCCTCGGCGAGCGAGAAGACATCGCGGTGCCGGAACCGGGCGGCGGTGCGGTCGGTGATCCCGTGGGCCTCCAGCCCGGCGGCGATCTCCAGCGGGTCGACCGCCCGCCGGCACAGCTCCCGGTGCCGGTGCAGCAGCGCCTTCACGGGGTCGGCGGGCCCGCGCCGGGTGCCCGTCACTCGGCCGCCGCCTGGTGTCGCGGAGTCTGGCTCAGGCATCGCCGTGCCCCTTTCCCGCAACCGCGCCCACGCCCGAACCGGCGCCCACGCCCGGAACCGTCCCCAAGACCGCCCCGGAGACCGCGCCCGGGTCCGCGTCCCCCCGCTGCTCCGCCCACAGTGGCGTGGTGCCGCGCCCCGAGGGCCCGGTGCCGCTCGCCGCGCCGCCCGCCGCCCCGCGGCTCACGCGGCACCCGTCGTCGCGCCGCGTCCAGTGCCCGGGCAGGTACGCCTCGGCGGGGTGCGCGAAGGGCAGCGGCCGGCCGTCCGCGCCGACGCACTCGGCAGGGCGGCGCACGGGCGCGTGCGAGATCAGCTGCAGGTAGATGTCGCGGAACGCCGCGAGATTCTGCTCCACGGTGAACAGTTCCAGCGCGCGGGCACGCGCGGCGGCGCCCAGCCGGGACCTGCGCTCCGGGTCGCGCAACAGCGCCAGGCAGGCGTCGGCGAGCGCCCGCGGATTGCGCGGGGGCACGACCAGTCCCGTACCGCCGATGACTTCGACGACCGCGCCGACGTCCGTCGACACGGTGGCGCGGCCGCAGAGCATGGCCTCGACCAGGCCGACCGGGAAGCCCTCGACCACGCTGGAGAGGACGACCACCGCGCCCGCGGCGTACGCGTCCGCGAGACCGGGTGCGTACGGGCCGCCGACCTCCTCGAAGGAGACCGGGTTGTCACCGACGGCGTGCGCGTCGGCGGCCTCGTCGGGGAACAGCTGGGCGGCCAGGGCCTGGCAGTGCGCGAGGTACGTGGCGGTCCCGGGCTCGTGGCGCGGCACCGACAGGAGCCGGAGCCGGGCGTGCGGCTCGGCCTTCCGTACCTCCGCGAAGGCGTGCAGCAGGCCGACGAGGTCCTTGGCCGGCTCGATCCGGCCCACCCACACCAGCGTGTGGGGGTCGCCGCCGTCGTCACCGTCGCCGACCGCCGCGAACTGTTCGGCCTCCAGGCCCGGGTAGACGGTCCGCACCTTGGCCCGGTCGGCGCCGCACCTCTCCTGCCAGCGGCGCGCGTGGGTGTTGCCGGGGGTGATGACGGCGGCCTGCCGGTACACCTCGGTGGCGAGGCAGCCGTGGAAGGCGGCGAGCAGGGCGCGCACGGGTGCGCTCAGCGGCGCGTCGGCGGCCGCCAGGTAGTGCGCGCGCAGGTGTACGCCGTACTCGGTGACCAGCAGCGGAACGCCGAAGAAGCGTTTGGCCAGAAGTCCGGGGAGGGCCGCCGGTCCGCCGGAGGCGGCGTGGCAGAGGTCGACCGCGCCGAGGCCGTCCTCGGCGCCGTACCAGTCGAGCGAGAGGGGGCGCAGGGCGCGCTCCAGCCGGTCGGCGAACACCAGGTAGTCGGGGACGGTCGCGCCGTGCAGGCTCCGGCGTGCGCCAGGGGCGCGGCAGGCGGACTCCAGCGCGCGCACGGTCGTTTCGGAGCGCAGGGCGGCGTGCAGGCCACCGTGTTCACGGCCGAGCTCGGCGAGCCCGTACAGCCCCTCGGCGAAAGCCTCATCGGCGAGACCGGCGTCCGTTCCGCACACGGCGGCGGCCAGTTGCGTGACGTGGGTGGTGAAGCGACGGCGCTCGCGCCGTCCGTAACGGCGCGGACGACCGCGCCGGTCGCTCGCGGGGGCCCACGGGGAAGCCGTGCGCACGCCCCGCACCTGGGGCGGGAGCGGGAGCCGGCCGCCGTTCTCCTGGCGGGCGCTGCGGCTGAGCGCGTAGATGTCGAACTCATGCTGCGCGAGACCGCGCACGAGCCGGTCGCACCAGAGCCTGGATTCCCCCGTGGCATACGGGTATCCGCCCTCGGTGAGCAGTCCGATCCGCATGAGTACACCCCCGATCTCCCTTGCGCCGGCCGCCGTTGGTCCGGCGACTCACAGCGGGAAGAACGTAAGCGGATATGCCGGTGGCGTGATGGACGGTTGTCCGTCGCGCCACCGGAAGGGGTGAATGCACGTAACTTTCCCGCACCCGTTGCGTTTCTTCGCGCTACGGGCGAATTTCCTGGAATCCGGGCAGCGGGGAAAACGGCGGGAAGGCAACGGGGAAGGGGAAATCAGCCGCCGGGGAAGACCCAGGGGTTCGGGCGGCACTTGATGCCGTCTATCTCCAGCGACTTGGTCTGCTGCTGCATCACCGGCGCGAGCGCGCCCGGCGTGCGGCAGGTCACGTGGTTGTGCCCGAGCCGGTGCCCGACCTCGTGGTTGATCAGCATCTGCCGGTAGGTGTGCATCGCCTTGACGCCGTACGTCTGCGAGCCCTGCGCCCACCGGTACGCGTTGATCATCACGCGCTCGGTGGCGGCGGAGTCGCAGGAGACGTTGTCGACCGTCGTGTCCAGCCCGGACTTGGCGCACCAGACGCCGGTGGTGCCCGGGCTGGCCAGGGTGATGACGAACTCCGGCTGCCCGGTGGAGATCCGCTCGAAGGTCATGGCACCGCCGTGCGCCCAGCTGCGGTCGTCGTTCAGCGTCTCCTGGACCGCCCGGGCGAACAGCTGGGGGTCCAGCCCGAGGCCCTTCTCGACGTCGACGCGGTAGCGGACCTTGCGGCCGGTGCCGGGCGCCTTGTCGAATCCCGGTACGGCCTGGAACTGGCCGGATCCCTTCAGCTTGGGGTCCAGCGGGAACCGCTTGGCCATCAACTGGCGGTACGTCACCGGGGCGGCCCGGCGCGCGGGCGGCGGCGGGACGGCGCGCTCGTCGGAGCGGTGCGAACGCGCGTCGGAGGAGCCGTCGGCGACCGGCCGCTCGGCGGCCTGGCCCGGCGACCGGGAGGCGGACGCGCCCGGCCCCGCGCCGGTGACCTGTCCGGCGACGACGACGGCGAGGACGGTGGTGACGGCGGCGGCCGCGATGCCGGCGAAGGTCAGGCCCTTGCCGCCGCGGCCGTCCTTGCCCTCCTTGACGGGCTCGCCGAGCTCTTCGGGCGGGTCACCGGCGGTCGGCGGCCGCTCGCCGGGGGCCGCCTCGGGCGCGGCGGCGTCGAAGGCCTCGACGAACTCGCGCCGGGGTCCGGGGATCCGCGCTCCGGCGCCCACCCCGGTCGCGGGGTGGCCGGCCCGCGCCGCGGCGGGGGGCGCCGGGTGCGGGGCGCCGCGCCCCTCGCCGTACCGGCCGGGCTCGCCCCAGCCGCCGCCCGGCTCGTGCTGTTCCGGATGGCCGCCGCGCACCTGCTGCGCGCCGGGGTGCGGCGGGATGCCGCTCCGGTGGTCGGGTTCGGGAGCCGTGGAGGACTTGCGCCGGCGCCCGATGCCGGGGGGTGCCCCCTCCCGTACCGTTCCCGTGCTCTGTTCGGAGCCCTGAGGTGCGGGGCCTTTACGGCTATGTCGTCCCACGCCCCGGATCAGCTCCCGTCGTAGTCGTCGATCAGTTCCCGTACGGCCTGGGCGACCGCCTGCGGGTACTCCATCATCGCGACATGCCCCGCCTCCGGAAGCGTCAGCAGCCGCGAGTCGCGGAAGGCGGCCGCCGCCCTGCGCGCCATCCGGAACGAGACGAGCCGGTCACGCCCTCCGTACACCAGCAGCGTCGGCGCGAGCACCCGCTCCGCCTGCCGCCACAGACCGTGCTGCCCACCCAGCGTGTACGCGTCAACAATGCCACGTGCCGAACGGGCCATGGCGTCCCAGAAGTACGGCAGCGCCAGGCGCCGTTCCATCTCCTGGACGGCGTGGCGGAACGCCTCGTCGGTGACCCGTCCGGGGTCCCCGTAACAGAGCGACAGCACGCCCCGCACCCGCTGCTCCGCCGTCCAGTCCCTGGTCATCCGGGTGAAGAAGGAGGCGACGCCGGGCAGCGCGAGCAGCGCGGTGGGCCAGGCGCCGCGCTGGGCGCGCAGCTCCGGCAGCGCGGGCGAGACCAGCGTCAGCGTGCGTACGAGATCGGGGCGGGCGGCGGCGACGCGGGTGGAGACCGCGCCGCCCAGCGAGTTGCCGATCAGGTGCACGGGGCCGCGCGCACCGGCGTCCAGCAGCCGGATGACGGCCCGGGCGTGCGCGGTGAGGGAGTAATTGCCGTCGTCGGGCGGCGGGGAGTCCCCGAAGCCGGGCAGGTCCACCGCCTCGCCGTCCACGACGTCTTCCAGCAGCGGCATCAGGTCCGACCAGTTCTGCGACGAGCCGCCGAGCCCGTGCACATACAGCGCGGGCGGCCGGCCGGTGCGGTCCGACGGCCTGAACCGCACCTTCAGGGTCAGTCCGGGCAGCGTCACGGAGCGCAGCCGCTCCCCCTCCGCGACCCGCACGGCACTCACCCGCAGGCCCGCCGCGGTGGCGGCGACGGCTCCCGGCAGCTCGGTCGAAGACATGCGGCAATGTTACGAGACGATCACGCGGGCAATCATGTGTTCGGCGTCACAGATCGCATAGCGCCAGAAGGGGGTACCTCCTAGGCTCATACGTGAGGGCAGTACGCCCAGGCCCCCGCCCGTCCATGTGAACCCACGTGAAAGGGAGCCCATGACCGTCGACCCGACCGACCCGGAGACCTTCGAGGACTTCGACGACACCGCCGACAACGAGGAGGAAGCCACCGCCGTGCTGGACGAGGAGACCCCCGAGGCCGACGCCGCCGAACAGCACGCGGAGCTCCAGCCGAGCGAGGACGACCCGCTGACCCGCATCGATCCGGCAGTGGCGAACGAGGCGGACGCCATCGAACAGACCCGGGTCGTCACGCTGGACGAGGACGACTACCGCTGATTTGGTCGCTTTAACGTTGAATCACCGGCTACCCCACGCGTCCGGTACGTGAAATTCTGCCCTCGCACCGCGCACACCCGGGTTACCCAAAAGTACGATGGCGGGCGCGGCGCACAGCGCCTATGGATCGATTTTGGGAGGCGGCGTGACAGCCATCGAGCAGACAGAGGCGGCGCGCCCGCGGGGCACGCGCCTGCCGCGCCGAGCCCGACGCAACCAGCTCCTGGGCGCCGCCCAGGAAGTGTTTGTCGCACAGGGGTACCACGCGGCCGCGATGGACGACATCGCGGAGCGCGCGGGCGTCAGCAAGCCCGTGCTGTACCAGCACTTCCCCGGAAAGCTGGAGCTGTACCTGGCGCTGCTGGACCAGCACTGCGAGTCGCTGCTCCAGGCCGTGCGCACCGCGCTCGCCTCGACCACCGAGAACAAGCTGCGCGTGGCGGCCACGATGGACGCCTACTTCGCGTACGTGGAGGACGAGGGCGGCGCCTTCCGCCTCGTGTTCGAGTCGGACCTGACCAACGAGCCGGCGGTGCGCGAGCGCGTCGAACGCGTCTCGCTGCAGTGCGCGGAGGCGATCTCGGAGGTCATCGCGGAGGACACGGGACTGTCGAAGGACGAGTCCATGCTGCTGGCCGTGGGTCTGGGCGGTGTCTCCCAGGTCGTCGCGCGGTACTGGCTGTCCAGCGAGTCCGCCATTCCGCGCGAGCGGGCGGTCCAGCTGCTGACGTCCCTGGCGTGGCGGGGCATCGCCGGCTTCCCGCTGCACGGCTCCGAAACGCACTGATGATGTTCGCTCCTGGCGTTCACGGCTGAGACCTGCCGTGTCCCCTCTCCGGGCTAATGTGTGCTGCGTACGGCGCGGCTGACCGCGCAACGCTGACCGTTCGGAGGGACATAGCCGTGGAGGTCAAGATCGGCGTGCAGCACGCGCCCCGGGAGATCGCGCTGGAGAGCGGGCAGTCCGCCCAGGAGGTGGAGCGCGCGGTGGCCGATGCGCTGGCCGGCAAGACGCAGCTGCTCAGTCTGACGGACGACAAGGGCCGCAAGGTGCTGGTGCCGTCCGAGCGGATCGCCTACGTGGAGATCGGCGAGCCGGCGAAGCCCCGGGTGGGCTTCGGCGCGCTCTGAGCGGTACGGCAGTACGACGCGAAGGCCCGGCGGGGGTGCTCCCGCCGGGCCTTTGGCGTACCCCACCGCGCCACGAGGATGATTGCGTTTCGCGCGCATCGGGTAGTACGGGCTGTGACCGTTTTGCCCGGCCCGCCGTCCGCGAGGTGATCCGTAGTGTTCTGGGAAGCTCTCGGCTCCGTCGTGCTCGGACTCGCGCTGTCCTGGGCGGCGGCCCACCGACTGGCCGACCGGCTCCCGTCGCGCCGCGTGGTCCTCGCCGCCGGCGCGCTGGGCGCGCTCTTCGGCGCCCTGCTCACGCACGCGGCGCTCGGCCCGGGGTACGGGGCGGCGACCCTGATCGGCGCGGTCGCGGTCGCGGCCGTCGTACTGTCGCTGCTGCTGCGCCCGGCCCGGCGCCGCTTGCGCCGCCCGGCGGCGACGTGAGCGGGCCGACCGCTCCTTGAGGGGCGACGGGCGGGGCCCAGCGCCCCGCCGGCGTCAGACACGGACGGGGCCCAGCGCGCCCCGCCGGCGTCAGGCACGGGTGGGGCGAGTGCCCCGCCGGCGTCAGGCGGCCAGGCCCAGCGCGGCCATGCGCTTGGTGTGGGCCTTGGTGATACGGGAGAACATCTCGCCCACCGCCGCCAGGTCGAACCCGTCCGCGACGCCGCCCACGAGCATCGTCGACAGCGCGTCCCGCTCCGCCACCACCCGCTGGGCCTGGGACAGGGCCTCGCCCATCAGCCGCCGGGCCCACAGCGCGAGACGGCCGCCCACGCGCGGGTCGGCCTCGATCGCGGCGCGCACCTTCTCGACGGCGAAGTTGCCGTGGCCGGTGTCGTCCAGCACCGCGAGGACCAGCGCGCGGGTGTCGGAGTCCAGCCGGACGGCGACCTCGCGGTAGAAGTCGCTGGCGATCGAGTCGCCCACGTACGCCTTGACGAGGCCCTCCAGCCAGTCGGACGGCGCCGTCTGGCGGTGGAAGTCGTCCAGCGCCTTCGCGAAGGGCTCCATGGCCGCCGTCGGCTCCGCGTCGATCGCCGTCAGCCGGTCCCGGAGCCGCTCGAAGTGGTGGAACTCGGCCGACGCCATCTTCGCCAGCTCCGCCTTGTCGGCGAGCGTCGGCGCCAGCTTCGCGTCCTCGGCGAGCCGCTCGAAGGCCGCCAGCTCTCCGTACGCGAGCGCGCCGAGCAGGTCCACGACCGCCGCGCGGTACTGGGGCTCGGCGGAGGCCTCGGCCCAGCCCAGGGCGGCGATCCCGGTCGGTTCCTCGGCGGCGGTGGCGGAAGCAGCGGCGTTGTCAGGCGTCTCCATGAAGCGCACAATAGCCCGCCCGCCGCACCCGGGAAGGCCCTGGTCAGTCACTGTGACCTCCCCCTCCTTATCAATTGACCCAACACGCCTGCGCGATTCCGGGGTACAGTGGTATTGCGCCTGCTGAGTATTCAGTCACGTTCGGTACGTACTCGGCGGGCCATCTCATGAATGAGGATGCCCGGTCGGTGGCCCGATCGGCTCCGACCCGACAGCCCTCCGTGCGCGTTCGCCGCACATGAGGGGCCCCTCAGCGGTATGACGCTCGAGCGACGGCAGTGGTCCCGCGCCACCCGACCGCGCGGTCCGCGGCCGGACGTGACCGGCACGGTAAGACCCCCAGCGTTCGCCTCATGCCGCGTCTCACAGAAGAGGCAGCACCCTGACTACGACTTTCCGAGAGCTCGGGATCCTTCCCGAGACCGCCGAGGCCCTCGAAGCCGTCGGCATCATGTCCCCCTTCCCCATCCAGGAGATGACCCTTCCGGTCGCGCTCTCCGGCACCGACGTCATCGGCCAGGCCAAGACCGGCACCGGCAAGACCCTCGGTTTCGGCCTGCCGCTGCTGGAGCGGGTCACCGTCCCGGCGGACGTCGAGGCGGGCCGGGCAAAGCCCGAGCAGCTGACCGACGCCCCGCAGGCGCTGGTGGTCGTCCCGACGCGCGAGCTGTGCACCCAGGTCACCAACGACCTGCTCACCGCCGGCAAGGTCCGTAACGTCCGCGTCCTCGCGATCTACGGCGGCCGTGCGTACGAGCCGCAGGTCGAGGCCCTGAAGAAGGGCGTCGACGTCATCGTCGGCACCCCGGGCCGCCTGCTCGACCTGGCCGGCCAGCGCAAGCTGGACCTCTCGCACGTCAAGGCCCTCGTCCTGGACGAGGCCGACGAGATGCTCGACCTGGGCTTCCTGCCCGACGTCGAGAAGATCATCAACATGCTTCCGGCGAAGCGCCAGACCATGCTGTTCTCGGCGACCATGCCGGGCGCGGTCATCGGCCTGGCCCGCCGCTACATGTCGCAGCCCACGCACATCAGCGCCACGGCGCCGGACGACGAGGGCAGGACGGTCGCGAACATCGCGCAGTACGTGTACCGCGCGCACTCCATGGACAAGCCCGAGATGGTCTCGCGCATCCTCCAGGCCAACGGCCGCGGGCTCGCGATGATCTTCTGCCGTACGAAGCGCACGGCGGCCGACATCGCCGAGCAGCTGGAGCGGCGCGGTTTCGCCTCGGGCGCGGTCCACGGCGACCTCGGCCAGGGCGCCCGCGAGCAGGCCCTGCGGGCCTTCCGCAACGGCAAGGTGGACGTGCTCGTCTGCACCGACGTCGCCGCCCGTGGCATCGACGTCGAGGGCGTCACGCACGTGATCAACTACCAGACGCCGGAGGACGAGAAGACCTACCTCCACCGGGTGGGCCGCACCGGCCGCGCCGGCAACAAGGGCATCGCCGTGACGCTGGTCGACTGGGACGACATCCCGCGCTGGCAGCTGATCAACAAGGCGCTGGAGCTGAACTTCAACGACCCGGTCGAGACGTACTCCACGTCCCCGCACCTCTTCGAGGAGCTGGACATCCCGGCCGGTACGAAGGGTGTGCTGCCGCGCGCCGAGCGGACCCGCCAGGGCCTGGACGCGGAGGAGCTGGAAGACCTGGGCGAGACGGGCGGCCGCGGCCGTTCCTCCCGTACGTCGCGCTCGGCGCGTCCTGAGCGTACGGAGCGTACGGAGGAGGAGCGCCCGGCGCGTACGCGCGCCCCGCGCCAGCGCCGCCGTACGCGGGGCGGCACCCCGCTGACCGACGCCCCGGCGCCCGCCGCCGAGACGCCCGCCAAGGCGCCCGCCGAGGCGCCCGCCGCCGACGAGGCCGCCGAGTCCGGTGCGCCCCGTACCCTGCGCCGCCGTCGCCGCACCCGCGCGGGCGCTGCGCCGGAGGCCACGCCGGTGGCGGCCGCGCCGGTCGCCGAGCCGGTGGCCGAGCCGGTGACGGAAGCGGTCGCGGTTGCGGTTGCGGAGGAGCCCGTGAAGCCCCGCCGCCGTACCCGCAAGGCAGCAGAGCCGGCCGTGGACGCCGTGGACACCGCCGAGGCGGCCGAAGCCAAGCCGCGCCGTACGCGCAAGAAGGCGGCGGCGTCCGCGCCGGAGACCACGGAAGCGGCCGAGCCGGAGGCGACGAAGCCCCGTCGCCGTACGCGCAAGGCGGCCGAGCCGGTGACCGAGGCCTCCGCCCCGGCCCCCGAGGCCGAGGTCAAGCCGCGCCGCACCCGCAAGGTCGCCACCGCCGCCCCGGAAGCCGCCGAGGCCGCCGAGGCCACGGAAGCCAGGCCCCGGCGCCGGACCCGCAAGACCGCGGCGGCCCAGCCCGCGAGCTGACCCGCCCGGCACGCCACCGACGGCCCCGCTCCTTCCCGGAGCGGGGCCGTCCCCGTATCCACACCCGGCCCACCGGGCGCGCCCCCACACGGCCCGAACGGTCCGGCACCGTTAGCCTCGTGGCATGAGCAGGCCGCCCACCTTCACGCCTCCGCCCTGTACCCGCGCCCATCGCCTGCGGACCTCGCGCGGCGAGTTCGCCGTGCTGGACGCGGCACCTGCCGACGGCACGCCACCGAAGGCGACGGCGCTCCTCCTGCCCGGGTACACGGGGTCCAAGGAGGACTTCATCGCGATGCTGCGCCCGCTCGCCGACGCCGGCTACCGAGCCGTCGCCGTCGACGGTCGCGGCCAGTACGAGACCGAGGGCCCCGCCGACCAACGCGCCTACGCGCAGGAGGAGTTGGCGCGCGATGTGCTGGCGCAGGCGGCGGCCCTCGACAGCGGGCCGGTCCACCTCCTCGGGCATTCCCTGGGCGGCCAGATCGCCCGCGCCGCCGTGATGCTGGACCGGTCGCCCTTCGCCACGCTCACGTTGATGTCGTCCGGGCCCGCCCAGGTCTCCCCGGCCCAGCAGGAGAAGATCAAGCTGCTGAGCGACGCGCTGGCGGTGATGAGCATGGGTCAGGTCTGGGAGGCCATGCGCGCACTCGACCCGCCCGAGGACGCCGACGAGGCGGGCAGCAACCGGGCGGACCTGCGCCGCCGCTGGCTGCTCCACAACCCGGCCCAGCTGCTGGCCACCGGCCGCGGGCTGACCGTCGAACCGGACCGGACCGATGAGCTCGCCGCCGTCCGCCCGCCGCTACCCGTGCACGTGATCTCCGGCGTACGTGACGACACCTGGCCCGTACCGCTGATCGACGCCATGGCGCAGCGGCTGGGCGCGCACCGCACGCGCGTGGACGGGGCCGAGCACTCGCCGAACACCGACCGGCCGGTCGAGACCGCGAGGGCCGTCGCCGCGTTCTGGGACCGTGGCGACAGCGCTCAGAACCGCGACTGAAGGTGCTGCCAGAAGCCGTCCCGCAGCGCCCGCCGCAGCACGGCGTACCCGCGCAGCGAGCGGCTGAGCTGCCGTTCCGCCTCCATCAGCAGATCCTGGTCCACCGGACCGGGCAGGTAGGGGTGGCCGGGCAGCAGCTCGGCCATCGCGCCGGGCCCCCGCTCCGCCAGCCAGGTCTCGGCGATCCGGGCGCCGATGAAGCGCACCTCGTCGCGTGACGGCGGCGGCTCGCCCTCGTTCTCGTACGTCGTCACCGGGCGCCGGGTGACGTAGGGGCGGCAGAAGTCGAGGTCGAAGGTGCGCTGGCTGTCGACCTCCCAGAGCAGGGGCTCGGCCTGGTTGCGGCCGTCCGCCGCCTCGATGCCCCACAGGTGGACGCGGGCCCCGTACCCCTGGGCGGCCTCGACCGCCGAGACCAGGTCCTCATCGCCGCCGACCAGCGCCGCGTCGCTGATGGCGCGGTGGCGGGCCAGCGACTCCAGGTCGGAGCGGATGAGGGAGTCGACGCCCTTCTGCTGGTTGTTGGCGTTGAGGTTGCCGAGCCTGACCTTGACGTCGGGCAGTTCGGCGATCGCCTGCTGCTCGGGCGTGTGGATACGGCGCCGGGCGCCGTCGTACCAGTAGACGCGCAGCAGGCGGCTGTCCGCGAAGATCGTGCGGGCCTTGTCGATGAAGGCCTCGATGAGCCCTTCCGCGTCCAGGTCGAAGGCGCGCCGGTCCTCGGTGCCCGCTACAAGCAACCCGGCCGCAGCATAGACGTAACCGGCGTCGACGAAGATGGCATGCGTGGAGGGCGTCTTGGCGACCTCGGCCAGCATGCGCTGCAGGAGCTCATTGGTGCGCTCCACGCGGGCGCCGAGTTCGGTGATCCGGTCGGCGCCGGCGGGCTGGCGGGGGGTGTCTGGGTCGTCGTTCATACGGGGCTCATTGTCCGCCCGCGCTGCCACGGCCGCCAACACGCTCCCTGCCCGACCAGTAGTTAGACACTCGAAAATTTTCTTTAGCGTAGGGAATGTTTGCTGGCTACATGCCGTTGGCACACGTAAGGGACATGGTTCCTCGCACCCCGTTCTCCTCCAGGAGGATCAACTCAGGACGAAGGGAGAAGCCCATGCGCTTCGAAATTCTGCGACTCGACGACGTCGACGGCACGCCCGTGGACACCACCGTCGTGGACGCCGCCTCCGTCAACCGGATCGTGCAGCAGGCCGCCTCGATCGGCCAGCGCCTCTGGATCCGCCCGGCCGCGACCTCGGCCTCGTAACACGTCGACGCTCTGCCACCGCGCCCCCGCGCGGACTCCGGCCGCTTGAAGGAGCCGGAATCCGTACGGGGGCGCAGTGTTGTGTCAGTGAAGTGTCAGGAACCCTGGATGACCTGGGTCACACCGTTGATGATCTGCTGCACCGCGATCGCCGACAGCATCATCCCGGCGAGCCTGGTCACCAGCACCACACCGCCGTCCTTGATGACCCGGATGATCAGCAGCGAGTAGCGCATGGTCAGCCACAGCACCACGTGCATGGCCGCGATCGCCGCCCACACGGAGACCTGCTGAGCCGCGCCGTCCGCGTGCTGCACGGCGAGGATCACCGACACGATGGCGCCGGGCCCGGCCAGCAGCGGCATGCCGAGCGGTACGAGGGCGACGTTGACGTCCTTCGTCTGCTTGGGCTCGTCGGTCTTGCCGGTCAGCAGGTCGAGCGCGATGAGCAGCAGGAGCAGGCCGCCCGCGATCATCAGCGCCGGGACGGAGACATGCAGGTACCCGAGGATCTGCTGACCCAGGATGCCGAAGACGGTGATCACGCCGAAGGCGACCGCGACCGCCTGCCAGGCCATCCGGCGCTGCGTCTTGGCGGGCCGACCGGAGGTCAGCGCGAGGAAGATCGGGGTGATCCCCGGGGGATCCATGATGACGAAGAGGGTGAGGAAGAGGGAGCCGAAGACGGCAGCGTCGAACACAGTGGGGCCTTGCGGGAGAGGGTGGTACGGGAAAGGGGTGTCGTCACGGACGGAACGACGCCCGTCGGATGCCGGGCGTCCCGGTGTTTCACCGGTGCCGTCACTGACGGATGCGCGGCGAAAAGAACCTTTACGGTCGGCGTCCGCCCGTGCCCGGCACCGGGAACGCCCCGGTCGCACGCCGGGTGATCTCGCCGTAGATCTCCGGGTCGGTGGTGTAGTCGCCGAGCCGGCAGGTCTTACGGGTGCCGTGGTAGTCGCTGGAGCCGGTGGTCAACAGGCCGACATCGGCGGCGAGTCCGCGCAGCCGGTCGCGCGTCGGCCCGTCGTGGTCCATGTGGTCGACCTCTATGCCGTCCAGGCCGTACGCGGCGAGTTCGGCGATGACCGCCTCGGGCACCGTGCGGCCGCGCTTGACGGCGCCCGGGTGCGCGAAGACGGTGACGCCACCGGCGGCCTTGACGAGACGGATCGCGGTGAACGGGTCGAGCTCGTGCTTCTCGACGTACGCCCGGCCGCCGTCGGCGAGCCACTGCGGCGTGAAGGCGTCGGAGACGCTGCGGACGGCGCCGAGCTCGACGAGCGCCTCGGCGATGTGCGGGCGGCCCACGGAGCCGTCCCCGGCGATGGCGGCGACCCGCTCCCAGGTGACGGGCACGCCCAGTTCCTGGAGCTTGCCCACCATGGCGCGGGCGCGCGGCACGCGGTCGTCGCGCACGAGCTCGCGTTCGCGCGCCAGCTCGGGCTCGTCCGGGTCGAAGAGGTAGGCGAGCATGTGCAGGCCGACGCCGTCGATCCGGCACGACAGCTCGGCGCCCGTGACGAGCGTCAGGCCCTCGGGCAGTGCGGCGATCGCCTCGGCGTGGCCGCGCGTGGTGTCGTGGTCGGTCAGCGCCACGACGTCGAGACCGGCCGCGGCGGCGCCGAGCACCAGCTCGGCCGGGGTGTCCGTACCGTCGGAAGCCGTGGAGTGGGTGTGCAGGTCGATGCGCACGACGCGTGACTCCGAGGCTCGGGAACGGACAGGGGACGCTCAAGGATAACGGCCCCCGGGCCCCACCCGACGCCCCAGCCCGGCCCGCCGAGCCCCGCCACCGAGGCGGCCCCCGGTCCGTCAGGTGAGCAGTCTGGGCGACAGCGCTCCGCAGGGCAGCAGTTCCACTTCCGAGCCCGCTTCGCGCAGGTCGGTCAGGACCAGTTCGTCGTACATCAGCAGCCCCGACTTCTCCGGCCAGACGATGGCCCACAGCCACAGCCCGCACGCCTCCCCCGCGAAGACCGCGCGGTCCTCGGGGGCGTCGCTGACGTGCCACAGCGGGGTGGGGCGGCCGGAGGCGAGGACCTTGCTCTGCGGGCGGGTGCCGACGCACATGTGCGGCCCCGGGTCCGGGCCCTCGATCCCCGCGTACCGCGCGCCCAGCCCGACGCCCAGTTCCTCCGCGACCAGCAGCAGCTCCCCCATGCCGCCGACGGGTCCCGGGCCGGAGCAGGCGACGGCGGTGGCTCTGCCGCCGCTGCGGTCGTCACCGGCGTACGCGACACCGGTGAAGAGCCAGCCCACCGGCAGCGGCCAGGGCATCCACACGGGGACCTGCGAGCGGTGCGTGACGACGTCGAGGGCTTCGACGCTGGGCGGGATCACGGGCTGCAGCGGGTACACGGCGCCGTGCACATCGCACTGCCAGGAGTCGGAAAAGAGACCGGGCGCCCTGACCCGGCCTCCGCACTTCGGGCAACTGGGTTCGCCCCTCATAGGGTTCAACGGTCCTCCCCGGCCGTCGCCCCGTCAAGGACGATCACCCTTCCGGTGCGCCGATCGGTCCGCGCAGAACAAGCTGCTGCCTGCACCCATTAGACACGCTAACTTATTATGTGTATATAGCAACCATCTGCCGTCGAAACCGAAGGAGCACGCATGCACGGGAAGGACCCGCTGGACGAAGGTTCCGGCAGCATCCTGCGGCAGCCCCGGGCCGTCTGGGCGACCGCCGGCGCGTCCGTCGTCGCCTTCATGGGCATCGGCCTGGTCGACCCGATCCTGCCGTCCATCGCCCAGGGGCTGCGCGCCACACCCAGCCAGGTGTCGCTGCTGTTCACCTCCTACTTCCTGATCACCGCCGTGGCGATGCTGATCACCGGCTTCGTCTCCAGCCGTATCGGGGGCCGCAGGACGCTCCTCGCCGGGCTCGCGCTGGTGATCGTGTTCGCCGCCCTCTCCGGCACCTCCGGCTCGGTCGGCGAGCTGGTCGGGTTCCGGGCCGGCTGGGGGCTGGGCAACGCGCTGTTCGTCTCCACCTCCCTGGCCGTGATCGTCGGCGCGGCGGCCGGGGGCAGCGCGGCGGCGATCCTGCTGTACGAGTCGGCGCTCGGCCTCGGCATGGCCTGCGGGCCACTGCTCGGAGCGGTGCTGGGCGACGCGAGCTGGCGCTACCCCTTCTTCGGTACCGCCGCGCTCATGGCGATCGGCTTCCTGTGCATCGCGGCGTTCCTGAAGGAGCAGCCGCGGCCCACCCGCAAGACCTCGCTGCTCGACCCGCTCAAGGCGCTCGGCCACGGGGGCCTGGCCTCCGCCGCCGCGTCCGCGTTCTGCTACAACTACGCGTTCTTCACGGTCCTGGCCTTCACCCCGTTCGTGCTGAACATGACGCCCTACAAGTCCGGTGCCGTGTTCTTCGCCTGGGGCGTGCTGCTCGCGGTCTTCTCCGTACTCATCGCGCCACGGCTCCAGGAGCGGTTCGGGTCGCTGCGGGTGCTGGGCGCCTCGCTGGTCGCGCTCGCCGCCGATGTCGTCGTCCTCGGGTACGGAAGTCACACCACCGCGATCGTCTGCACGATCCTGTCCGGGGCCTTCATCGGCGTGAACAACACCGTCTTCACGGAGCTCGCCCTCGGTGTCTCCGACGCGCCACGCCCGGTGGCCAGCGCCGGCTACAACTTCGTGCGCTGGTTCGCGGCGGCCGCCGCGCCGTACCTCGCGCCGAAGATCGAGGAGTGGAGCGACGTCCGCATGCCGTTCGTCGTGGCCGGTCTCGCGGCGGCGGCGGGCGCCGGCATCGTGTGGGTGCGGCGGCGGGCGCTCACCCGCGAGGCCGAGGAGCACCTGCCGGTGCGGCAGGCAGCGGCCCTCGCCGCCAACTGACCCCGGTCAGTCGAGAGTTACCGAACGGCGCAGCGGGTCGCGAAGGTCCGTACCGGCCGCCAGCCAGCGCTCCTGAAGCGCCTGCGCACCGTGCACCCGCTTCCACGCCGCCTCGTTGGGCGTCATCGGCAGCAACGGCAGGAACCGCACCGGGTCCATCGGCTCGTCCAGCTCCAGGTCCTCGACCAGTCCACCGGACTCCGCGACCAGTACGGAGCTGAACGGCGCCCCCGGCCACAGGGGTTCGCCCAGGTCCAGCGAGGCGCCCGGGGCCACGACCACGCCCTCGACCTGCGGCGAGGCGGCCAGCACCGCGAGCGGCCGCAGCACCTTGTCCGTGTCGGCGGCTGCCGCCCGTACGGTCAGGAGCAGCTCCGCGCGCGGGCCCTTGACGGGGTCGGCCAGGGCGGCCGTCGGGTCGGTCATCGGCTGGGCGGACATCCCGAGAGTGGCGTATCTCACGAGATCGCCCCCGGTGAAGCGGAGCACTTCGATCCGATCCGTGCCCAGGAAGGTCACCGCGGCGCGCGCGTCCGGTTCCCCGAGCGCCGTACGCAGCCGGGCCTCGACCAGAGCTAGAACTTCTCCCATGCGGTGAGCATAAGCCGCGTATGGATGGGGCAAAGTAAGGGATTGACCGTCAGTCGGCTGATAGTCTTGGCCGTCTGCTGGTCGGGGCAGCACGCCAAGCGTGGCTTTCCAGTCCCGACGACACGTCATCCCCTACGGGGGACCGGCCGGAGGAGGTGGGGCTGCGGTGGATCGAAGTCGACCGTGCAGTACTAACCGCTCTTCCGCCCGCGGCCTTTCTCTGTGACCTGAGGCACTCTCACCGGGCTCACGGCTACGCGTACGACGGAAGAGCACATCGTTTTTGCCTGTCTGTAGCGAACGCCGTCACCGCGACTCCGCGGTGCCGCCCGCTTTGCGGACGTAAGCAACGCCACGTCCTCATTCCGGGCAGTGCCACGCCCTCGCGACGGCCTCTCCGTGAAGGAGCCCGCCATGTCGATGATCCGTGACCTGCGCGCAGCGGTCCGTCCGTCCCTGCGCAAGAGCAGCGCCCGGTACACCCCCTACAACTCCTACGACGCGACCCGTGACCCCTCGACGTCCACCGCCGTGGTCGACTGCGCCGTCTACCGCGACGGCCGCCGCCTCAAGGACGACTCGTGCCTCACGCCGCGCGAGGCGATGCGGCAGGTGCGCGAGGGCGGCGGCTTCGCGTGGATCGGGCTGCACGAGCCCACGGAGGCCGAATTCGCGGGTATCGCCGCGGAGTTCGGGCTCCACCCGCTGGCCGTGGAGGACGCGGTCCACGCCCACCAGCGGCCGAAGCTGGAGCGGTACGACGACACGCTGTTCACCGTCTTCAAGACGATCCACTACGTCGAGCACGCCGAGCTCACCGCGACCAGTGAGGTCGTCGAGACCGGTGAGGTGATGTGCTTCACCGGCCGGGACTTCGTCATCACCGTGCGGCACGGCGGGCAGGGCTCCCTGCGCAACCTGCGGCACCGGATGGAGGGCGAGCCCGAGCTGCTGGAGAAGGGACCCTCGGCGGTGCTGCACGCCATCGCCGACCATGTGGTGGACGGCTACATCGCGGTCGCGGACGCGGTGGAGATCGACATCGACCAGATCGAGATCGATGTCTTCTCGCCGCCCGCGAAGGGGTCGACGCGCGGCGCCGACACCGGGCGGATCTATCAGCTCAAGCGTGAGGTGCTGGAGTTCAAGCGGGCCGTGTCGCCGCTGCTGCGGCCGATGCAGCTGCTGAGCGAGCGGCCCATGCGGCTGGTGGACCCCGACATCCAGAAGTACTTCCGGGACGTCGCCGACCACCTCGCGCGGGTCCAGGAGCAGGTCATCGGCTTCGACGAGCTGCTGAACTCCATCCTCCAGGCCAACCTGGCACAGGCGACGGTCGCGCAGAACGAGGACATGCGCAAGATCACGTCGTGGGCGGCGATCATCGCCGTACCGACGGCGGTGTGCGGCGTCTACGGCATGAACTTCGACTACATGCCCGAGCTGCGGTGGAAGTTCGGCTACCCGCTGGTGCTCGTGGGCATCTCGGTGATCTGTTTCGCGATCCACCGCACGCTGAAGCGCAACGGCTGGCTGTAGCGCCACTGGCTAAGCTGCTGGCCATGACTCGCGACTCGCTGCTCGACCAGGCCCTCGTCGAGGAGGCCACCAAGAAGTCCGGCCTCATCTGGGTACGGGGCGAGGGCCCGGCCCGCGCGCTGTGGCACGTGTGGCACGACGGCGCGGCGTACGTCGTCGGCGACGGGCCGGGCGAGCAGCCGCTGCCGGGGCTCGTGGACGGCTCCACCGCGGAGGTCACCGTGCGCAGCAAGGACAAGGGCGGGCGCGTGGTGGCCTGGACGGCCGCCGTGAGCGAGGTGGCGCCGGGTTCGGAGGCGTGGGAGTCGGCGGTGGCCGAGCTGAAGGGCAAGCGGCTGAACGCCCCGGACGCGGAGACCATGACGGACCGCTGGGCGCGCGAGTGCCGGGTGCTGCGGCTGGCCCCGCGGGACGCGACGACGGCCCACCCGGACGGCTCCCTCGCGGCGCCGCCGCTGCCGACCACGGCGACCACGCGCCGGCCCGCCCCGGCGGGGCTCCCGCGCCTGCTGCTGAAGCGCACGAAGCGCCACTGACCCACGGCGCACGCCGGCGGCCGGGGCGCCAGTCGCCGGGCGCGTCAGTCGCTGGGGGGCGTCAGTCGCAAGGGGCCTCAGTCGCTGGGGGCGCCAGTCGCTGGTGCGGCAGTCGCTGGTGCGGCAGTCGCCGGGGCGCCTCAGTCCCCCGGGGGCCTCAGTCGCCGGAGGGCCTCAGTCGCCGGGGCGGCAGTCGCCGGGAGGCCTCAATCCCCGGGAGGTGTCAGTCGCTGGTGCGGGGGAGCTGGCGGCCGTAGTCGACCGTGTCGTCCTTCGACGGGGGCGTCAGCGGGAAGTCCTTGTTCCAGTCCGACAGGACGACCACCCCCGCCCCGCCGCCCCTGGCGAACTGCAGCGGGTACGGCGTGCCCTCCAGGGAGACGTCCAGCGTGCCGCCCTCGCCCCGCGGGCCGCCCGCGACCTTGATCGTACGGATGCCGCCGACTTTGTCGCGGTCGCCCTTGCCGAGCTCGCCGTACAGCTCCAGCAGCCCGTCGAGCAGCACGTTCATCTCGGTGAAGCCGCGCAGCTGCTTGTACGACGGGTCGTCCTGCGGCACCTTCACGTACTTGTCGTCCAGCTTGTCCGCCACCCCGGTGCCGGACCCGCTCGCTCCGCCGTCCCCGCCGTCCCCGCCGTCCCCGCCGGACGCGCTCTCCGCGTGCGTCCAGAAGGCGGCGTCCGCCTTCAGGTACAGCGCGTCGCCGATCCGCAGCAGCTCGAAGGTGGACGTCTTGGTGACGACCGAGCCGGTCGCGCCGGTCTGCTTCAGGCGCATGTTCAGCTTGTACGTGCCGCCCTTGCTGACCAGCGTGCCCGCCAGCCGTACCGCCTTCGCGCCGTCCGCCGCGGACCGGGCCTTGGACTCGATCTGGGCGGCGGACAGTTTGCCCAGCCCGTTCGTGCCCGCGTCCGGATCGGGTTCCTCTCCGCAGGCGGTGAGCACCACGGTCAGCCCGACGCACAGCGCGACGGGGAGAGCGGCCCGGCGGGCGCGCGAAGCCGGGGAAAGAACGGTCACCAGCGGACTGCCTCTCGTCAAACCGTGGGGGGTTGGCAGTGGGCAGCGTACCCGTGCCGCCCACGCCGGTCGCAGAGAGCCGTACGGACGCCCCGCCTGGGCGACCGGCAACGTGACGGACTAGCCTGAACCAGGACAGAGCCCTAATGTCCGACATGGAGGGAAGCGCGCGTCATGGCGGCAGGCGCCCCCCGGATCTTCGTCTCGCACCTCGCCGGCGTCCCCGTCTTCGACCCCAACGGCGACCAGGTCGGCCGGGTGCGCGACCTCGTCGCGATGCTCAGGGTGGGCCGCCGCCCGCCGCGCCTGCTCGGACTGGTGGTCGAGGTGATCGGCCGGCGCCGGATCTTCCTGCCCATGACCCGCGTCACCGGCGTCGAATCCGGCCACGTCATCACCACCGGGGTGCTCAACGTACGCCGCTTCGAGCAGCGCCCCACCGAGCGCCTGGTCCTCGGCGAGCTCCTCGACCGCCGCGTCCGGCTGGTCGAGGACGGCTCCGAGGTGACCGTCCTGGACGTGTCCATCCGGCAGCTCCCGGCCCGCCGGGAGTGGGAGATCGACAAGGTCTTCGTCCGCCGGGGCGGCGGCGGGGCGCTGCGCCGCAAGGGCGAGACGCTCACCGTCGACTGGTCGGCGGTGAGCGGGTTCTCGCTGGAGGAGGAGGGCCAGGGCGCCGAGAGCCTGCTCGCCACGTTCGAGCAGCTGCGCGCGGCCGACCTCGCCAACGTCCTGCACCACCTGTCGCCCAAGCGCCGCGCCGAGGTGGCCGCCGCCCTCCACGACGACCGGCTCGCCGACGTACTGGAGGAGCTGCCCGAGGACGACCAGATCGAGATCCTGGGCAAGCTCAAGGAGGAGCGGGCGGCGGACGTCCTGGAGGCCATGGACCCGGACGACGCGGCCGACCTGCTCTCCGAGCTGCCCGAGGCGGACAAGGAGCGGCTGCTGACGCTGATGCGGCCGGACGACGCCGCCGACGTACGGCGGCTGATGGCGTACGAGGAGCGTACGGCGGGCGGCCTGATGACCACCGAACCGATCGTGCTGCGCCCCGACGCGACGGTCGCCGACGCGCTCGCGCGCGTACGCCAGCGGGATTTGTCCCCGGCGCTGGCTGCGCAGGTGTACGTGTGCCGGCCGCCCGACGAGACGCCGACCGGGAAGTACCTGGGGACGGTGCACTTCCAGCGGCTGCTGCGCGACCCGCCGTTCACGCTCGTGTCGGCGATCGTCGACAGTGACCTGGAGCCGCTCGCGCCCCAGACGACGCTGCGTGATGTGACGCGCCACCTCGCCACGTACAACCTGGTCGCGGCGCCGGTGGTGGACGACAGCGGCTCACTGCTCGGCGCGGTCACCGTGGACGACGTACTGGACCACCTGCTGCCGGAGGACTGGCGCGAGACCGAGTTCGAGCCCGAGGACAGCGGGCGGACCGGGAGCGAGGTCGCGCATGGCGCCTGAGCGTAAGCACGACCGCGTCGAGCGCATCGAACGCATCGAACGCATGGAGCGGATGGACCGCATGGGCGAGCCGCCGGCGCCCCGCATCCGGCTGGACCAGCCGCGGACGCGGCGCCCCAAGCTGCTGCCCGCGTACGACCCCGAGGCCTTCGGGCGGCTGTCGGAGCGGATCGCGCGCTTCATCGGCACCGGCCGGTTCCTCGTCTGGATGACCGCCGTCGTCATCGTGTGGGTGGTGTGGAACACCTCGGCGCCCGACCGGCTGCGGTTCGACGAGTACCCGTTCATCTTCCTGACGCTGATGCTCTCGCTCCAGGCCTCCTACGCCGCCCCGCTCATCCTGCTCGCCCAGAACCGGCAGGCGGACCGCGACCGGGTCACCCACGAGCAGGACCGCAAGCAGAACGAGCGCTCGATCGCGGACACCGAGTACCTGACCCGCGAGATCGCCGCCCTGCGCATCGGCCTCGGCGAGGTCGCCACCCGCGACTGGATCCGCTCCGAGCTGGAAGACCTGGTCAAGGACCTCCAGGACCTCAAGGAACCGCCCGAGCGCACGGACGCGGGCGAGCAGGCGGGATCTATTCCCGGGACCGCCCCGGGCGGGAGTGACGAAGCCGACCGCTGACGGCCTTTCCGGCGCCGGGGTCGGGCGCCGTACCATCTCCGTATGGTTACGGAAGACGCGGTGCGCGAAGCGCTGGCGACGGTGAACGACCCCGAGATCAACCGACCGATCACGGAACTCGGCATGGTGAAGTCGGTCGGGATCGGCACGGACGGCGCGGTGGCCGTCACGGTCTACCTCACCGTCTCCGGCTGCCCGATGCGCGAGACGATCATCACGCGGGTGAGCGAGGCCGTCTCCCGCGTCGAGGGCGTCACCGGCGTCGACGTGACACTGGACGTGATGAGCGACGAGCAGCGCAAGGAGCTGGCCGCCGCGCTGCGCGGCACGACCGCCGAGCGCGAGGTGCCCTTCGCCAAGCCGGGCTCGCTGACCCGGGTGTACGCGGTGGCCTCCGGCAAGGGCGGTGTCGGCAAGTCGTCCGTGACCGTGAACCTGGCCGCCGCGATGGCCGCCGACGGGCTGAAGGTCGGCGTCGTGGACGCCGACATCTACGGCCACAGCGTGCCGCGCATGCTGGGCGCGGACGGCCGTCCCACCCAGGTCGAGAACATGATCATGCCGCCCTCGGCCAACGGCGTGAAGGTCATCTCCATCGGCATGTTCACCCCCGGCAACGCGCCGGTGGTGTGGCGCGGCCCGATGCTGCACCGCGCGCTCCAGCAGTTCCTCGCGGACGTGTACTGGGGCGACCTGGACGTCCTGCTGCTCGACCTGCCGCCGGGCACCGGCGACATCGCGATCTCGGTCGCCCAGCTCGTGCCGAACGCCGAGATCCTGGTCGTCACCACCCCGCAGCAGGCGGCGGCGGAGGTCGCCGAGCGGGCCGGTTCCATCGCCGTGCAGACGCACCAGAAGATCGTGGGCGTCGTCGAGAACATGTCGGGCCTGCCGTGCCCGCACTGCGACGAGATGGTCGACGTCTTCGGCACGGGCGGCGGCCAGAGGGTCGCGGACGGCCTGACGAAGACCACCGGCACGAACGTCCCGGTGCTGGGCTCCATTCCGATCGATGTACGGCTGCGGGAGGGCGGCGACGAGGGCAGGCCGGTCGTCCTCACCGACCCCGACTCGCCGGCGGGCGCGGCCCTGCGCACCATCGCGGGCAAGCTGGGCGGCCGTCAGCGCGGCCTGTCGGGCATGTCGCTGGGGATCACCCCGCGCAACAAGTTCTGAGGGTTCGGACATATGAGGAGGGGGCGGCCGATGGGCCGCCCCCTCCTCACGTCATCCGTTCCTAGGTGTACGTGGTGATGTCCCGGATCACCGCGAAGCCCAGGCCGTAGGCGCTCATCCCCCGTCCGTACGCACCCAGGTGGACGCCGGCGCCCGTCGTACCGGCCAGCACCCAGCCGTACTCGGACTCGCGGTAGTGGAACGGCGTCGGGACCCCGTCGACCGGCAGCGAGAGCGCCGACCACTCCGGTCCGTCCAGGTCGTCGGCGAGCTCGAAGGCCGCCTCGGTCTGCTGGTCCAGCCAGTGGTCCCGCAGCGAGTAGTCCAAATGGGGCGGCCAGGTGTACGCGAGGAGCCCCGAACCGGCCAGCCAGGCGGCGGAGGAGACACTCGTGGCGTCCAGCACGCCCGTACCGTCACCGCTGCGGCGCACCGGGCTCGCGGCGACCGTCACGACGGCCACGAACCGCTCCTTCTCGGCCGTGCTCGCGTCGGCCCGTATCGACGGCTCGTCCCCATGGCCGGTGGAACCGTGCTGGACCGTGCCGTCGGCGGACGTGCCGACCTGCATCAGCCAGCGCGGCCCGGTGAACGCCTCGTCCAGGCCGTACCAGGGGAACGACGCGCGCAGGTAGCCGTCGACCGTACGCCGCGCTGCGGGCCCCCCCTCGGAAGCCACGGACGCCTCGGACGTGGATGTGGTGCTGGGTGCGGCACCCTGCGCCCCTACCCGACTCGTCGTCTCCATCTGCCCGGCCGCCTCCTCGATCCCTCACGTCCGGCGCGGCCCGCCCCCACGGGCGTCCTCGCAACCGGACAGATGGAGAGGATAGCCACCTTGCGGGAGCTCTTTTTGGAAAGACGGGGCTCAGGTGGCGTCGGCGTCGAACGGCGGGCGGTCGGCGTGCTCGGGCCTGCCGCCCTTCTTCAGCAGGTCGGGGCCGGTGCCTCCGGCGCCTGCGGCGGCCCCCGCGGCGCGGCCCACCGCTGCCGGGACCGTCGCGTCGGAGGCATGGCCGTTGACCGCGTCGGCGACCTCGTTGATCTCCTTCTTGAGATCGAAGCTGCTGCGGATCTCCTTGAGATCCTCGTTCTCCGTGAGCTGCTTGCGGATGAACGTCTTGGGGTTCAGGTCCTCGAAGTCGAAGTCCTTGAACTCCGGGCCCAGTTCGCTGCGGATGTCCTGCTTCGCGCTCTCCGAGAAGTCACGGATCTTGCGGATGAAGCCGGAGACGTCCTGGATGACCTTCGGCAGCTTGTCCGGGCCGAAGACGAGCACGGCAAGGACCACGAGCGCCACCAGCTCGAGTGCGCCTATGTCATTGAACACCTTGCCGCTCCTTCACACCGGTCCGGTTCACGGGGCCCGCTCCACGGTACCTGCCCGAACTGTCGGGACGGTACCTTCCGGTGTCCTTCGGGTGGCCTTCGGCCGCCGGGGCGTCCGGCGCGGCCGGGCGCGGCGGAGGGAGTCCGGCGCCGGGCCGGGTCCCGGCGTCGGCCGGCGGCGCGCGTCGGTCAGCCGCCCGCGGAGGAACCGAGCGTCAGCGTCTTGGTCTGCTCCTTGCCTCCGCGCTCCAGGGTGAGGCGCAGTCGGTCGCCGGGGCGGTGGGCGCGGATCTTGACGATCAGCTCCTCGCCGCTGTGTACGCGCTGTCCGTCGACCTTGGTGATGACGTCGCCCGGCCGGATGCCCGCCTGGGCCGCTGGGCCACCGGGCGTGACCGAGGCCCCGCCGTCCTGGGCCTTGTCGCCGACCCTGGCGCCGTCGCCGCTGTACTTCATGTCGAGGCTGACGCCGATGACCGGGTGGCTCGCCTTGCCGGTGTTGATCAGCTCCTCGGCGACGCGCTTGCCCTGGTTGACGGGGATGGCGAAGCCGAGCCCTATCGAGCCCGCCTGGCCGCCGTCGAGGGCCGAACCGCTGTCGGCGGCGCGGATGGCGCTGTTGATGCCGATGACGCGGGCCTTGGAGTCGAGCAGCGGGCCACCGGAGTTGCCGGGGTTTATCGGGGCGTCGGTCTGGAGGGCGTCGACGTAGCTGATGTCGCTGCCGTCGCCCTTCTCGCCGCCCGCGGTGATGGGCCGCTCCTTGGCGCTGATGATGCCGGACGTCACGGTGTTCTGGAGGTCGAAGGGCGCGCCGATGGCGACGACCGGGTCACCGACGCGGACGTTGTCGGAGTTGCCCAGCGGCAGCGGCTTGAGGTTGGAGACGCCCTTCACCCGGACGACCGCGAGGTCGTAGCCGCCGTCCTTGCCGACGAGCTCGGCGGCGGCCGTCTCACCGCCGCTGAACGTGACGGTGATGTCGCCGGAGGCGCCGGCCGGGTCGACGACGTGGTGGTTGGTGAGGATGTGGCCCTGCGAGTCGAGGACGAAGCCGGTGCCGGTGCCCTGCTCCCCGCCGCCGCTGACGTGGAGGGTGACGACGCCGGGCAGCGCGCTGGCGGCGATGCCGGCGACGCTGTCGGGGGCGCGGCCGCTGTCCTCCCGCCCGGCCTGGGGCAGTTCGACGGTGGTGAGGCCGCCATGGCGCTCGATGTACGCGCCGACTCCGCCGCCCAGTACGCCGGTGAGCCCGGCGAACAGCAGCGCGGCGACCACAGCGAGGCCACGCCGCCGCTTCTGCGGCGCGGGGCTGCCGGCGTGGACGAGCGGCTGCCGCGCGCCCCCGGCGGGCGTGCCACCGGGGGTGCTCCAGGGGTCGTACTGCAGCCACTGCGACGGCTGAGGCTGCGCCTGGAGGTGTGCCGGGGGCTGCGGCGGGGGCTGCGACAGGGCGGGCGGCTGCGGGTGCGGCGCGCCGTACGCGGGCGGGGCGGGGGCCTGGGGGTGGGGCGTGCCGTGCGCCGAGGTGGCGGGCGGCTGCGGGTGGGGCGTGCCGTGCGCCGGGGTGGTCATGGGGCGCTGTACGGGGGGCGCGGGTGCCCAGGGGCCGGGCTCGCCGTAGGGCGGGGTGCTGTACTCGTCCGGCTGGTGCAGCGGCTGCGGGCGCGCCGGGGCCATGGCCGGCGGCTCGTCGGCGACCGGCGCACCGGGTGCGGGGTCCCGCGTGGGCCCGACCGCCGGCGGGGTGGTCTCCGTGGGGTGGCCCGCGGGAGCCCCCGTGCCGAGCGGCTCAGCGGCGGCGACCGGCTCCCCGGCTACGGGCCGCTCGGACGCGGGCTCCGGGGATACCCGCTCCCCGGACACGGGCTCCGCGGCTACGGGCTCCGCCGGGGCGAGCGCCGGAGCGGTGGGCTCCGGCGCGCCATCGGCTGTCGCCACCGTGTCCGCCTCGGTGGGCCGGTCCGTTGCCGCGTGCTGCCGCGCGGGGCGGCTCCACCACTTCGGCTTCGATCCCGTGGGCTTCCCGTCGTCCATGCTCTCCCCGCTGCCTGCCCGTCCGCGCCCCCTCGGGGCGGCTTGCCCGAGGATTCAACCAGGTGCGGCGGCCCTCGCGCACGGGGCCGGTCAGCGGCGTGCGGTCAGCGGCAGGGAGCTGGGCGACGGGGTGGCGGTGAGAGCCGGGCCCGTGGCGGTGGCGGTGGCGAGGTGCAGCGCCGTTCCCGTGGGGCGTATCAGCGGTGCGGGCGGCGTGATGTGCAGCGGGCTCACCATGCCCAGCGGAGTCGCCGACAGAAAGGGGTGGGCTCCGAGGCCCGGCTGCGGCGCCGCGTGGACCGGCACGGCGGCCGGCGGCGCTGTGAGGGGCGGGGCGGGCCGCTCGGGGGACCGGGTGGCGCCCGACGTCCCGTTGCCGCCGCGCCGGCGGCTGTTGTCCGTGCCGCCCTGGCTCTGGCCGGGCGAGCGCAGCGGCGTGACGCTGTTGCCGGTGCCCTCCCCGCGTGCGTCCACCGTGACGGCCGCGGGCAGGGCACCGCCCAGGGCGATCGCCGCGAACGACACCGCGCTGGCGGCCGCGAACGCGAATCGGCGGCCCCGCCACGTGGAGCGCTCCGTCCCCGGCCGGCTCACCTCGTGGATGCGGAAGCCCGACTCCGGTCCGCCCGGCAGGACGGGGGCTCCGGCGTAACGGAAGGCGTCAGGTCTCCCGCCGAAGGCACCGTCCTTCAGACGTCCCTGACCGAAGGGCCCTCCCCTGTCGTCATCCCCTCCGGGTCGTCCGGGACCGGCGCCCCCGGGCAACCCCTGGAGGCGTGCGAGCAGCCCTTCCGAGGGCGGTGGTGGGGCGGCCTGGGCGAAGACGCTCTTCAGCCGGCGCTGCGCGTCGGCCTCCGCCTTGCACTTGCAGCAGGTCGCCAGATGCGCGAGGACCCGCTCGCGGGCATCATGACCGAGCTCACCGTCGACGAGCGCGGCGAGGCGGTCCCCCAGATGCTGTTCCGCGGGGGTCGGACCTGTGCCACTCACGCGGACCCGCCCTCCCCGCCCACGGCCACGAAGGTGCGCTGCTCGGCCCGGGCCTCGGGCGATCGGTGCTTGAGGGCCTTGCGCAGATGGGACCGGCCGCGGTGGATGCGGCTGCGGACGGTGCCGAGCTTGACCCCGAGCGTCGCGGCGATCTCCTCGTACGACAGTCCTTCGATGTCGCACAGCACCACCGCCGCGCGGAACTCGGGCGCGAGGGTGTCCAGCGCCTGCTGCACGTCGGCGTCGAAGTGGGTGTCGTGGAAGACCTGCTGGGGCGACGGCTCACGGCTGGGCAGCCGCTCGGCCGCGTCGTCGCCGAGCGCGTCGAACCGGATGCGCTGCTTGCGGCGCACCATGTCCAGGAACAGGTTGGTGGTGATGCGGTGCAGCCAGCCCTCGAACGTGCCCGGCGTGTACGTCGACAGGGAGCGGAAGACCCGTACGAAGACTTCCTGGGTGAGATCCTCGGCGTCGTGCTGGTTGCCGGTCAGGCGGTACGCGAGGCGGTAGACCCGGCCACTGTGCGTGCTGACGATCTCCTCCCATGAGGGCGGAGTCCACGCCTGCGATTCCGCATCCGATGCGAAGGTCGCGGTGGTGGGTGCGGAGTCGATGGCGGCGCGGGAACTGTCAGCGGTGTTGGTCACGGATTTCGGCTCACCCGCCGACCTGAGAAAGCGCCGCAGCACTCCTCCCCGATCCACAGGCGCAGCCGCACCTCCCCTGTCGGCTCTGGTGGTGTCCAGTGGAGCCCCTACCATAGCCACCTCGCCCGTTAGCTCCGGATAAGAATCTTTACGTGAATTTGGGACCGGCTTCCGGCCTTGATCCACGTACTCCCCCTGCCTCTCCATAACGCACGGTCCCATCTGCGGGTTCCCGCCCCCGAACGGATACAGTCACCGTTGCGCCAACTACGGGGACAGGAGAGGGTCATTACCGCCAACCGGCAGACGAGCTGGGCGTTCGCCGACGCCTTTGTCGCCGAGGACGAAGCGCTGCGCTGGGCCCGTGACCGGGCCCGGGAGGCAGGGCTGCCCTCGGTGTCGCCAGGCACCGGCGCCGCGCTGCGACTGCTGGCGGCCACGGCGGACGCGAAGGCGGTGGCCGAGATCGGCACCGGGACGGGTGTGTCCGGCATCTATCTGTTGCTCGGTATGCGGCCCGACGGCGTGCTGACGACGGTGGACCCGGAGCCGGAGCGCCAGCAGTTCGCCAAGCAGGCGTTCCGTGCGGCCGGCTTCGCCGGGAACCGGGCGCGCTTCATCCCCGGCCGGGCGCTGGACGTGCTGCCACGGCTCGCGGACGGCGGGTACGACCTCGTCTTCTGCGACGGTGACCGCACGGAGTGTCTCGACTACCTCGCTGAATCGTTGCGCCTGCTGCGTCCTGGCGGGCTCGTCTGCTTCGAGGGCGTCTTCGCGGACGGCCGTACGGTGGACTCGGCGGCTCAGCCGGCCGAGGTGCTCAGGCTGCGTGAGCTGCTGCGGACGGTACGGGAGAGCCAGGAGCTGCTGCCGTCACTGCTGCCGGTGGGCGACGGGCTGCTGTGCGCGGTGCGGCGGGGCTGACCCCCGCGACTCGGAACACAGGCGAATCGGAACACGGGCGAATCGGAACACGGGCGAATCGGAATACGAACACCTACGAAAACCCCGGCCCGGTCGCGTCTGACGCGCGTACCGTGCCGGGGTTCTTGGAGAACTGGGGGTGTTCCGCTCAGCCGACAACCTTCTTGAGTGCGTCGCCGAGCGCGTCGGCCTCGTCCGGAGTCAGCTCGACGACAAGCCGACCGCCGCCTTCGAGCGGAACGCGCATGACGATGCCCCGCCCCTCCTTGGTCACCTCGAGCGGGCCGTCGCCCGTCCGCGGCTTCATGGCCGCCATGCTCGTTCCCCTTCCTGAAACCAGCTCATCGTCAGCCGACGGCCCTCTGGCATGGGCACGCATCACCGGCATCGAACACATTGCTTCCAGGTCATTATCCCGCATGGCAGGACCCGATGACCAACATCGGACGGCATCGCTTACGCAACGCGCTCTCGCAAAACCGTCCATTTCGGCGATCCGCCTGCGATACTTCGCCGCCGCGCGCGTAATGCCGGGTCTCACTTTCTCTGACACAGGGACGCAGGTCACATGTCCGGGCATGACGATCTCCGCCATGCTGGGCGGGACATCACCGCCGGAGCGCAAAGGGGACCCTGCCATGGCCGACACCGTGCTGTACGAGGTGAGCGACGGGCTCGCGACGATCACGATCAACCGGCCCGAGGCCATGAACGCGATGAACATGGAGGCGAAGGTCGCGCTGCGGGACTCGCTCCACGCGGCGGCGGAGGATACGGCCGTACGGGCGGTTCTGCTGACCGCGACGGGCCGGGCGTTCTGTGTGGGCCAGGACCTCAAGGAGCACGTCGCGGTGCTCGGCACCGAGCACACGATGAGCACCGTGCGGGAGCACTACAACCCGATCGTGCGGACGATCGCCGGGATGCCGAAGCCGGTGGTGGCCGGGGTCAACGGTGTCGCCGCGGGGGCGGGCTTCGGCTTCGCGCTGGCGGCCGACTACCGGGTCGTGGCCGACACCGCGTCGTTCAACACCTCGTTCGCCGGGGTGGCGCTGACCGCCGACTCGGGCATCTCGTGGACGCTGCCGCGCGTGGTCGGCCCGGGCCGCGCGGCGGACCTGCTGTTCTTCCCGCGCTCGATCGCGGCCTCGGAGGCGTACGAACTGGGCATCGCCAATAGGCTCGTCCCGGCGCAGGAGCTGGCCGGGGAGGCCGAGTCGGTCGCCCGCGCCCTGGCGCAGGGGCCGACGCTGGCGTACGCGGCGCTGAAGGAGTCCCTGGCGTATGGGGCGGCCCACACGCTGGAGGAGGCGCTGGAGAAGGAGGACGAGCTCCAGACGAAGGCGGGCGCGTCCGAGGACCACGGGATCGCGGTCCGCGCCTTCCTGGCCAAGGAGAAGCCCGCCTACGTGGGCCGCTAGCACGCCCGCCCCGGCGGAACTCGCCCGGACCCGGCCAGGGGGCCGGGCCCGGGCGGTGGGGGTCACCTGTCGGCGGCGGGGCGGGCGGCGCAGTCGGCCAGGTGGTCGTTGACCAGGCCGCAGGCCTGCATCAGGGCGTAGGCGGTCGTCGGGCCGACGAACCGCACGCCGTGTTTCTTGAGCGTTTTCGACAGCGCCGTCGACTCGTCGGTGACCGCCGGGACGTCGGCGACGGTCAGAGGCGCCGGACGGGACGCGGGGTCGGGGGCGTGGGACCAGATCAGGGCGTCCAGCTCGCCGGGCGCCCAGCCGGCCAGCACACGGGCGTTGGCGATACAGGCGTCGATCTTGGCGCGGTTGCGGATGATCCCCTCGTCGGCGAGGAGCCGTTCCCGGTCGGCGTCGGTGAACTCGGCGACCGCCGCGATCTTGAAGTCGGCGAAGGCCCGGCGGAAGCCCTCGCGGCGGCGCAGGATCGTGATCCAGGACAGACCCGACTGGAACGCCTCCAGGCAGAGCCGTTCGAACAGGGCGTCGTCGCCGTGGACCGGGCGGCCCCACTCCTCGTCGTGGTAGGCGAGGTAGTCCGGCGTGGACACGCCCCACGGGCAGCGCGGCTTCCCGTCCGGGCCGGGCAGGGCTCCGCCGGTCACCGGTCCCACTCCTCACCCCGTGCGTCCGGTGCGTGCGGGTCCTGTGCGTCCCGGGCGTCCCCTGCGTCCCGTGCCTCCGGCGCGGCCGGCCCGTGGCCGGGCTCGTCGAACGGGTCCGGCCGGCCGGCCGCCGCCGTCCGCGCTCCGGCCAGGGCGGCTTCCAGTTCGGCGATCCGCGCGTCGCGCTCGGCGAGCTCGGCGGCGAGCCTGCTCAGGACGTCGTCGACCTCCGCCATCCGGTAGCCGCGGGGCGCGACCGGCAGCCGCAGCGCGTCGATGTCGGCGCGGCTCACGGGCCGGGTCAGCGGAAGCTGGTCCACCGGCTGCTCGGGAGCCGCCTCGGCAAGCACCTCGTTCTCGCCGCCGCCGACGACCGCGAGGGTGACCGCGGCGACGACCACGACCATCGCTACAGCCAAGAACCAGAACACAAGCGTGCCTCTCCCCGGAGCGGAAAACGTCCTGTGCCGATCGTGCCATGTGCCACTGACGGTTAAGGTCGCAGGCGACCGAACGCGAGGAGGACATACGGGATGCTGCGCTTGGGACGGCGTGAATTCGACGCGCACGAGCCGGTGATCATGGCGATCGTGAACCGGACCCCGGACTCCTTCTACGACCGGGGTGCCACGTTCCACGACGAGCCCGCGCTCGCCCGCGTCGAGCAGGCGGTGTCGGAGGGTGCTGCCATCATCGACATCGGTGGGGTCAAGGCCGGTCCCGGGGAGGAGGTGACGGCCGAGGAGGAGGCGCGTCGCACGGTCGGTTTCGTGGCCGAGGTGCGGCGGCGGCACCCCGATGTGGTGATCAGCGTCGACACCTGGCGGCACGAGGTGGGCGAGGCGGTCTGCGAGGCGGGCGCGGACCTGCTGAACGACGCGTGGGGCGGGGTGGACCCCAAGCTGGCCGAGGTCGCCGCGCGGTACGGCGCGGGTCTGGTGTGCACGCACGCGGGCGGCGCGGAGCCCCGCACGCGGCCGCACCGGATCACGTACGACGACGTGATGGCCGACATCCTGCGGGTGACGGTGGGGCTGGCGGAGCGCGCCGTGGAGCTGGGGGTGCCCCGGGACGGCATCCTCATCGACCCCGGCCACGACTTCGGGAAGAACACCCGGCACAGCCTGGAGGCAACGCGCCGGCTGGGTGAGATGACCGGGACGGGCTGGCCGGTGCTGGTGTCGCTCTCCAACAAGGACTTCGTCGGCGAGACCCTCGACAAGCCGGTGAAGGAACGCGTGCTGGGCACGCTGGCGACGACGGCGGTCTCGGCGTGGCTGGGCGCACAGGTCTACCGCGTGCACGAGGTCGCGGAGACGAGGCAGGTTCTGGACATGGTCGCCTCCATCGCGGGGCACCGCCCCCCGGCGGTCGCCCGCCGGGGTTTGGCGTAGCCCGGCCCGTCAGGGGTGGCCGGGTCCGGTCTCCTTGGTGACCAGGGCGACCGCCTCCTCCACGTCGTCCGTGACGTGGAACAGCATCAGGTCGCGCTCGGATGCCTTGCCCTGGGCGATGACCGTGTCGCGGAGCCAGTCGACCAGGCCCGACCAGTACGAGGTGCCGAACAGCACGATCGGGAAGCGGGTGACCTTGCGGGTCTGGACCAGGGTGAGCGCCTCGAACAGCTCGTCCAGGGTGCCGAGGCCGCCCGGCAGGACGACGAAGCCCTGCGCGTACTTCACGAACATCGTCTTCCGTACGAAGAAGTAGCGGAAGTTGACCCCGATGTCGACGTGCGGGTTCAGGCCCTGCTCGAAGGGCAGCTCGATGCCCAGGCCCACCGAGACGCCCCGCGCCTCCCGCGCGCCCTTGTTGGCCGCCTCCATCGCGCCCGGCCCACCGCCCGTGATCACCGCGAAGCCCGCCTCGACCAGCGCCCGGCCGATCCGCACGCCCGCCTCGTACTCCGGCGTGCCCGCCGGGGTGCGGGCCGAGCCGAAGACGCTGATCGCGCTGGGAAGTTCGGCCAGCGCGCCGAACCCCTCCACGAACTCCGACTGGATGCGCATGACCCGCCAGGGGTCGGTGTGGACCCACTCGGAGTCGCCCGCGGTGTCCAGCAGCCGCTGATCGGTGGTGCCGGGCTGCACCTGCTCCCGGCGGCGCAGTACCGGCCCCAGCCGCTGCTCGGCCAGCGCTCGCAGTCCTTCGGCCTCGGCCTCGGGGTTGCCCATGATCCGCTCCCTCCGCTGAACATCGTTTCCCGCTCAGGGTAGGGCGACACAGATGACAAAAGGCGAAATTACGGAGGTCAGGCAGCGATCGGTCAGGCAGTGAGCCAGTCGTACAGCCGCCGCTCGCAGTGGGTGATCCGCTCGACGGCCACGTGCTCGTCCCGCTTGTGCGCCAGAAGCGGGTTGCCGGGGCCGTAGTTGACGGCGGGCACGCCCAGCGCGCTGAACCGGGCCACGTCCGTCCAGCCGAACTTGGGATGCGCGGTGCCGCCGACCGCCGCCATGAAGGCCGCCGCCGCCGGGTGCGAGAGGCCGGGCAGCGCGCCGCCCGTGTGGTCGTCCACGACGAACTCGTCGACGCCGCAGCCGGCGAACACCTCCCGTACGTGCGCCTCGGCCTGCGCCATGGAGCGGTCGGGGGCGTAGCGGTAGTTGACGATCACCGTGCACTCGTCGGGGATCACGTTGGTGGCGACGCCGCCCTCGATCCCGACGGCGTTGAGGCCCTCGCGGTACTCAAGGCCGTCGATGACCGGGCGGCGCGGTTCGTACGCGGCCAGCCGGGCCAGGACGGGCGCCGCGGCGTGGATGGCGTTGGAGCCCATCCAGCCGCGCGCGGAGTGGGCGCGCTCGCCCTTCATACGGAGGTGGACCCGCAGCGTGCCCTGGCAGCCGCCCTCGACCTGGCCGTCGGACGGCTCCAGCAGGATGGCGAAGTCACCCGCGAGCCAGTCGGGGTGTGCGTCGGCCACATGCCCGAGGCCGTTGAGGTGGGCGGCGACCTCTTCGTTGTCGTAGAAGACGAAGGTGAGGTCGCGGTTGGGTTCGGGGACGGTCGCGGCGATGCGCAGCTGGACGGCGACGCCCGACTTCATGTCCGAGGTGCCGCAGCCCCACAGGACGCCGTTCTCGTCGAGCCGGGAGGGGACGTTGTCCGCGATCGGCACGGTGTCGATGTGCCCGGCCAGCACCACGCGCTCGGCCCGCCCCAGGTTCGTACGGGCGACGACGTTGTTGCCGTGCCGGTCGACGGTCAGGTGCGGCAGGGTGCGCAGCGCCTCCTCGATCGCGTCGGCGAGGGGCTTCTCGGTGCCGCTGACGGAGGGGAAGTCGACGAGCGCGGCGGTGAGCGCCGGGCCGTCCTGGCTGAGGTCCAGCTTGGTGACGGGCATGGTCTCGGACATGGTGCCGAGCCTATCCCGGGCTCCAGTACGGTGGGCCCCGTGTCCGAGTCCACCCAGTCCACCCGCCCTCGCCGGCTGAGGATCGCCGCCGCGCTGGCCGTGTTGCTGGCGGTGATCGCGTACGTGATCGTGCAGTACGTGACGGGCGGCAAAGGCGCCCCGCGCTGCGTCGTGGGGAGCGGGAACAACACCTATCAGCTCACCCCCGAGCAGGCCTCGAACGCGGCGACCATCTCCGCCGTCGGCACCACGCGCGGGATGCCGGAGCGCGCGGTGACCATCGCGCTGGCGACCGCCCTCCAGGAGTCGGCCCTGCGCAACATCCGGTACGGCGACCGGGACTCGCTGGGCCTGTTCCAGCAGCGCCCCTCGCAGGGCTGGGGCACCGAGCGGCAGATCATGGACCCGGTCTTCTCGGCGGGGAAGTTCTACGACCACCTCGCCGAGGTCCCGGGCTACTCGCGGCTGCCGCTGACCGTCGCCGCGCAGCGGGTGCAGCGCAGCGGGTTCCCGCAGGCGTACGCCAAGCACGAGCCGGACGCCGCGCTGCTCGCCGCGGCCCTCACGGGGCGTGCGGCCGCGTCCCTGACCTGCACGAGCGGCAGCGGTCCCGTGCGGACCGGTGACCCGGCGAAGGTGCGGGCGGAGCTGAAGCGGTCGTTCGGCGAGGCCGCGCTGCCGGGCGGCGGTACGGCGCCGGACATCTCCGTACCGGTGCGGACGACGGCGGCGGGAACGGCCGGCCCCGAGGGCGCCCTCTCCGGCGGCGGCTCCCGCGGCGGCTGGGAACTGGCCCAGTGGGCAGTGGCCCGGGCGGACGCGCTCGGCCTCGCGGAGGTGTCGTACGCGGGCCGGGTATGGAGCGCGGCGGAGTCGGAAAAGGGCTGGCGCCCCGCCCCGGCCGGCGCGTCGGCCACGGACGAGGTCCGCATCCGCGTGGCGCGGTAACGACACGGGGCTCGCATCGGCCGTGCCCGCGCCCGCACCGGGCCGGGCGGATCGGTCGGGGTCGGAGTCGGGGTCGGGCAGGGCCGGCGGCATGGCCTCACCGGGCCACGCACGTGCCGGGCGGCTCGGCCCGGCGAGAACCTGCCCGCCGCCACCTGGCACGCCTGGCACGACCGGACCGGCCTGCGGCGGGGGTGGGCACGCGGCCCCCACCGGGCTCGCCTCTCTCCCAGAAGGGGGCACCCCCACGCGGTCGGCGGGGGCACCTGTGCCGGATCGGGCACCCCGTCACCCCCCCATCCGATGCGAGGACGCCCCCGCACGGCCCGCACGGCCCTTGCGGCCCGCCCGCGTGCAATCGAAATGCGACCGGGCGCGCGTGCGGGGATTCACTCCGGCGAGGCACTCAGTATCGCGTCGGCGGCCCGATTTCCCGCAGGCCGTTTCTCGGCGCCGAATCCCTTGGCAGCGCGGGGAAGTGACGATTCTTCGCGCGCTCGGAACTCTGCTCTTTTGACCGGTTTTAGGTAAGGCCGATAATGCGACCCATTACCAACTCTTTACCTTGGGCCACCGCAACCTATCCCGCCCCCCGACCGGTTGTCACAGCGTCCGATCGTCGGACAGGCACCACAGTCAACGACCTCTCCCGTCGAAGGAGCATCATGTCCCTCCCCCTGACCCGTCGGATCGCCCGTGCCGCGCTGCTGATCGCAGCGGGCGCAGCTCCCGTGGTCGGTGCGGCCGGCTCCGCAAGCGCCGTGGACCTCTCCCAGACCCCCGAGCTGGGCGGTGTGAGCAGCCTCGACACCGCTTCGGTGACCGACACCGTCAGCGGCGCCTCCCAGAGCACCACCGGCCTGGCAGGTGAGGCCGGCGGCAAAGCGGTGAAGCAGGCCGTCCCGGCCACCGGCCAGACCGTCGCCAAGACCGGCGAGACCGCCACGCCGGCCGTGCAGAAGGCCGCCGGTGACGCGGCCGGCAGCGCCGGCGACATCGTCGGCGGGGCGGCGGGCGCCGCGCCCACCGGCGCCCTCGGCGGCGGCCTCCCGGCGGCCGACCAGCTGCCGGTGAAGACCCTGCCGGCGCTCGGCTAGTCACCGCTGGTCACCACCCGCGAACGCGCGCGTACGCACGGAAGGGCCCGGGGAGTCACACACTCTCCCCGGGCCCTTCCGCATGCGCTAGCCGAGCCGCTTCACCGCGGCCTCCACGCGCTCGTCCGTGGCCGTGAACGCCACCCGCACGTACCGCTCCCCCGCCTCGCCGTAGAAGTCCCCCGGCGCGACCAGGACGCCCAGCCCCGCCAGATACGCCACCGTGTCCCAGCAGGGCTCGTCGCGGGTGGCCCACAGGTACAGGCTCGCCTCGCTGTGCTCGATGCGGAAGCCGTGCGACTCCAGCGCCGCGCGCAGCGCCGCGCGCCGGGCCGCGTACCGTGCCCGCTGCTCCGCCACGTGCGCGTCGTCGCCCAGCGCCGCGACCGTCGCCGCCTGGACGGGCGCGGGCGTCATCATGCCGCCGTGCTTGCGGATCTCCAGCAGCTCGCCCAGCACGCCCGCGTCACCCGCGATGAAGGCGGCGCGGTAACCGGCCAGGTTGGAGCGCTTGGACAGGGAGTGGACGGCGACGACGCCCTCGTACGTACCGCCGCACACATCGGGGTGCAGTACGGAGACGGGGTCGGCCTCCCAGCCGAGCTCCAGGTAGCACTCGTCGCTGAAGAGCAGCACCCCGTGCTCCCGCGCCCACGCCACGATCCGGACCAGCTCCTCCTTGGCGAGCACGCGGCCGGTCGGGTTGGACGGGGAGTTCAGCCACAGCAGCTTCAGGCCGGCCGGGTCCAGCTCCGCCGGGTCGTCGTAGACGACGGGCGTGGCCCCGCACAGCCGTGCGCCGACCTCGTACGTCGGATACGCGAGCCGCGGGTAGGCCACCTTGTCACCGGCACCGAGCCCCAGCTGCGTCGGCAGCCACGCGACCAGCTCCTTGGAACCCACCACCGGCAGGACGTTGGTGTGCGCGAAGCCCCGCGCTCCCAGGCGCCGCTCGCACCAGCCGGTGAGCGCGTCGCGCAGCTCGGCGGTCCCCCACACCGTCGGATAGCCCGGCGAGTCCGCCGCGTCGACCAGCGCGCGCCGGATCACCTCGGGGACGGGGTCCACCGGCGTCCCGACGGAGAGGTCCACGATGCCGTCCGGATGGGCCATGGCCGTCTTCTTGTACGGCGCGAGCTTGTCCCAGGGGAAGACGGGGAGGCGCGAGGAGACGGCGGAGGAGACGGCGGAAGAGACGGGGGAGGACACGGTGCTCGCTTTCTTCTGCTTCAGGGGTGATACGCGTCGGTCCCGTACAGCGGCGGAGCCGTACGGGACCGAGGGCGCGCGATCAGCCGTTCTGCGGCGGCAGCGCGGCGATGAAGGGGTGGTCGCGCTCGATCAGGCCCAGCTTCGAGGCACCACCGGGCGAGCCGAGGTCGTCGAAGAACTCGACGTTCGCCTTGTAGTAGTCCTTCCACTCCTCCGGAGTGTCGTCCTCGTAGAAGATCGCCTCGACCGGGCACACCGGCTCACAAGCACCGCAGTCGACGCATTCGTCCGGGTGGATGTACAAGGACCGCTGGCCCTCGTAGATGCAGTCGACGGGGCACTCCTCGATGCACGCCTTGTCCTTGACGTCGACACAAGGCTGCGCGATGACGTAGGTCACGCTGGTCGTTCCTCCTCGGTAGGGCTGTTTGCGCGGGAGCGCGGCGTCGTCGATGCCCGCACCTAGTATCTCCGTTCTTGGGACGGAACCGAACAGGAGGGGCGGACACAGCTGTGGAATTCACTGCGGGCGGACGGCTGGAGGTCCGGATCAGCCCTTCTGACGTGGGTAAACGAGTGTCCGTCCGCCGGTTGAGCGACCCTGGAGCGGGCCAGGAGAAGTTCACCGACACGGTTGGTGTTCTCACATCATGGAACGAGGGTGTGCTGCTGATCACACGGCGGACCGGTGAGACTGTCCGCATTCCGGAATCGTCGCTGGTCGCGGGCAAGGTCGTGCCCGCCGCGCCCGCGCGTCGGCGGGGTCCCGCGGCGGGGTTCGAGGAGCTGGCGGGAGTGATGGCGCGGGCCTGGCAGCCGGTGGAGAGCGAGGCGCTCGGCGCGTGGACGCTGCGCGCCGCCGGAGGCTTCACGCGCAGGGCCAACTCGGTGCTCCCGCTCGGCGACCCGGGAATGCCGCTGGACGATGCCCTGGCACACGCGCGTGGTTGGTACGAGGCACGGAACCTGCCCGCCTATGTGCAGGTCGCGACCGGGGCGGAGGGCACCCAGGAGCAGCTGTGCGCCGCGCTGGAGGAGCGGGGCTGGCGGCGCGAGGTGACGGCGGAGGTGCGGATCGGGGCGCTGGCGCCGGTCGCGGACCTGGAGACGGGGACCGGGACGGAGGGCGTACGGCTGTCGCGGTCGCCCGGCGAGCCGTGGCTGCGGCGCTACCAGCGGGTCGGGGTGCCCGGGCCGCATGTGCTGCACGTCCTGGGCAGCGGGCCGTCCGTGTGGTTCGCCTCGCTACCGGGCGAGGGTGACGACGTCCCGGCCGCGATCGGGCGGTGTGTGGTCGACGGGCGCTGGGCCGGTTTCATGGCGGTCGAGGTGGACCCGGCGTCCCGCCGCCAGGGGCTCGGCACGGCGGTGATGGCGGCGCTGGCCCGGCGGGCGCTGGAGGAGGGCGCGTCCGCCGCGTGGCTCCAGGTGGAGGCGGACAATGGTGGTGCGCTCGCCCTGTACGAAGGGATGGGCTTCGCCACCCACCACCTGTACCACCACTTCCGATCCCCCGACCCGGGTACGTGACGCGTATGCACCACACCACCGAGTGGCGGCGCCGCTTCGCCGACGAGGCCCGCGAGGAGCGGCCGGACCTCGCGACGCTGTGCCTGCTGCTGGGCGCGGAGGCGGACCCGGCGCTGGGCCAGGACGGGCTGGACGCCGCCGAGATCGAGCTGGACCGGCTGGCCGGGCTGCTGCCGTTCGGGCTGCGCAGTCCGCGCGCGTGGGCCGCCGCGCTCGCCGACCTGCTCGGTGCGCGCCACGGCTTCCACGGCACGCCCGCCGACTACGACCACCTGGAGTCCTCACTGCTGCACGAGGTGCTGCGGCGGCGCCGGGGCCTGCCCATCCTGCTGTCGGTGGTGTGGATCGAGGTCGCGCGGCGGGCGGGTGCGCCCGTCTACGGCGTCGCGCTGCCCGGGCACTTCGTGGTCGGCTTCGGCGACCCGGACGAACAGGTGCTGGCGGACCCGTTCGCCGGGGGCCGGGCGCTGACCGGGGCGGACGCGGAACTGCTGGTGGCCGGGGCGACCGGCGAGCGGCTGCACCCGTCGATGCTGGTGCCGGCGGACCCGCTGGACATCGTGGTGCGGATCCTGAACAACATCCGCGTCTGGGCCGCCGCACGCCCGGAGCGCTCGGACGTCGCCCTGTGGGCGGTGGAACTGTCCCTGCTGCTGCCCGCGCACCCGGCGCGGCTGCGGTACGAGCGCGCCCAGTTGCTGGTGCAGCGCGGCGACTTCCTGACGGGCGCGGCGGAGATGGACGCGTACGCGGAGGTGGTGGCCGCCGTCGAGCCGGCGGTGGCGGAGACGGTCCGCCACCGGGCGCGGGCGGCCCGGGCGATGCTCAACTAGGGCCGGCCGTTTCCCCTCCTCGCCGTTGCCTCCCCTCACCGACCGGGTCGATCGACCGCAGCGTGGGCACCACCTTCTTGATGCTCCCGTCCGCGGCGAACTCCAGCCGGTCCAGGGTCGTCTCCCGCTGCGTGCCGTCACCGCGCGGTGTGCCCCGCGCCCCTCATGCCGCCCGCCCGGACAACCGCCCGGGCAGGGGAACGGCGAACCGGCCGCACGACACATACCTGAACGTGCAGCGGGCAACCGCACAGCACACCGACCGGAAGGAGCGTCCCGTGGTCGCCGTAGCCGTGGTCGCCATATGTGTCGCCCTGGCCATCCTGGCCTTCCTCGTACCGCGCCTGTCCCATCACGCCCAGCGCGGTACCCAGCGCTCCCTCGGCATGGGTGCCCGCGCGGGCGGAAAGGCCCCCGGCCCACTGGGCCGGCTTCTCGCCAAGCCCTTCCACACCAGCTCCCGCGCAGCCGGCCGCAGCGGCTCCGCCGGCCGCCGCGCCCGCCGCCGGATGCCGTTCTGACCCACCGTCACCGCGAGTGCCGACTGCCGGTGCCGAGGCCGTCGTCCCGTCACGTCGCGGGCGACCGGCGTACGAGAGCCCCCACCCCGGGCGGGGTGGGGGCTCTCATGCGTCAGGAGGTCAGCCCTGGGGGTTGAGCTCGATCGTCTCGGTGCGTTCGGCGGGGGTCTTGCCGAGGAGGGCCTTCTGCAGCGCATGGGCCACGTCGTCGGCGGTGACCTCGTGCTGCTTGCCGTCGCCCTTGGTGATCATGACGCCTTCGAAAACGCCGTCCAGAAGGTCGTTGATCGCCTTCTTGTCGTAGACCTCGACCAAGCGGCCGTTGATGGGCTTCATGGAGAGGATCTTCGGCAGCGACCTGGCCGGGCCGAACTGGATCTGCTTGCCGCCCGCCTTGATGGTCACCAGGCCGGACATCGCGGGCTCCGCGAAGTCCTTCATCGCCCGGTTGAGTTCGGCCTGCGTGACCGTGGGCTCCTTGGTGACGACGGGAAGCTCGACCGTGTTGGTGCGGCCGGTCTCCACCTGGGCGCGGTACGCGTCCCGTACGGAGATCATCGAGCGCTGGACGTCCAGCGCCTTGCCCGCCTTGCCCGGTACGGCGACGGCCTTGCCCGGCTCGAACCTGATCGTGCCCTCGGTGGCCGAGCCGGACGCGCCCGCCAGGTCGGTGAGGGCGACGCCCAGCTTCTCCTCGTCCACCGGGATCACCGGCTGCGCGACCCGCTCCCCGCCGAACAGGGAAGTGATCACCGAGACGGGGTTGTAGTCGGCGCCCGCGGCGGCCCGGACGGTCTCCTGGGCGTCCAGGGACAGACCGGCCTTGTCCGGGGCCAGCTCCTCCTTCTTGCCGCCCACGGTGAGCTGGAGCGGCGCGGAGGCGCGCTCGCCGAAGGCCGTTTCGAGCTTCTGGACCGCCTGCTCCTTGGTGCCGCCGCCGATGTCGACGCCGAGGACCGTGGTCCCCTTGGGCACCTCGGAGTGGTTGAGCAGCAGACCGGCGCCGTACGCGACACCGGCCAGGCCCAGCACACCGGCAGCCAGGAGGGCCGACTTGGAGCGCCCCTTCTTCTTCGGGCGGGCCGGAGCCGGGGACGCCTGAGGGGCCGGGGCCGCGGCCGGCGCGGGGGCCGGCTCGGGCTCCCCGTACAGCGGCGCCGGGCCGCCCGCGGCGACCTGCGCCGGGCCGGACACCGGGAACGGCGACGCGCCGCGGTGCTCGGGCGGGACGACCGGGATGCCGCTCGTGAGCGTGTCCCCGGAGACGTTGCCGGCGGGGGGGCCACCCACCGGGGGGCCACCGGCCGGGGGCCCGGCTGGCGGGCGCACCTGGCCGTGCCCGGGCGCGTGGTTCTGCGGCGTCAGTACGGCCGTGTCGTCGGACACCCGCGGGACGGCGCTCATCCCGCCCGTCACCGGACCGGTCGTCGGACCGCTCGGGTACGAGGGGCCACTCGCGTACGAGGAGTCGCTCGCGTACGAGGAGTCGCCCGGGTACGAGGAGCCGTTCGCGTACGAGGAGTCGCCCGCGTACGACGAGGTCGCGCCGCCCGCGTTCTCGGCGAGGTCCTGGAGGGCGCTGTGCGGGGCGCCGGAGTTGCCGTACCCGGTGCTGTCCGTATCCGGACCCGAAGGCGCCGGCGCGGGCGCCGGGGGCTTGCGGGGGGCGAACCAGTCGCTCGCCGGCTTGTCGTCGGCCGCCGGCTCCTCCACCCGCTGCGGCGGCTCGGCCGCCGGCGGGCGCTCGGGGGCCTGACCGGCCGGTGCCGCCGGCGGCACCGCGTCGGCCTCGCTCACCGGCTTGCGCATGACGACCGGCGGGATCGGCCGCGAACCCGGGATGTTGATCCGGATGCGGGTGGTCAGTGTGGTCTCGGTCCTGGGCTCGTCCGGCTGCGCGGCGGCGGCCCCGGCGGCCTCGTCCGGAGCGTCCTGCGTCGGGTGCGGCGACGGGTACTGGCGCGATCCGTACGGCGGTGTACCCGAGGGGTACGCGGCTCCGCCGCGCCCCTGGGGGCCGGAGGACGAACTGTCAGTTTCACGACTCAAAGCAGGTTCTCCCGGTTGGCTCCGCCGCCCGCTCTTACACGTGCGGGCGCTCGGCGGCGCGCACCACCATACTGGCCGCCACCGACAGGTCTCCCGCGACCGGGAGAACGCGAACAGTCATTCCGGCCCAAGTCCGGGCACGTCACACGCCAAGTGGGCCGGTCCGGCCACCCGGTGGCGGCGTCCGCGACACCGTGGCACACATCACAGCGATGGTCATAGCGCCCAATACGTACACGAGCTCGGCGACGCCGCCCCAGAAGACCTGGTCACCTTCCGGCCGTCCGAGGTACAGCAGCACCACCGCCACCAGCCAGCCGGCGCCCGGCGCCACCACGCCCAGCTGCGTGCCCGTGGCCCGCAGCCCACCGTAGAACAGCCCCGCGCACGCGGCCAGCGCCAGCAGCAACCCGCCCGGGAACCAGGCGCCTTGGACCAGCGCCCCGGCGGCGCCGACCACCGCGCCCAGCACGGCGAGGCCCGCGTAGGCGGCGCCGCGCGCGGCCCTCATGAGGCCACCCCGGCGAACAGGTCGCACTCCCGCTCACCGGCCGGGGCTCCGGACTCGCCCCGTACCAACTGGTAGAACTCCGTGGTGAAAATGGGCTGGCCCAGGTGGTTGGAGAGCGCGAAGAACTCGCCCTCCACCACGATCTGGGTGGCGTGGGCGCGCATCGCCGCCGCCTTGCGCTCCACGTGGGCGGTGCCGTCGATCTCCGCCGTGACAAGCGAGTCGTCCACGACGCCGGGTACGTCGTCGGGCGAGCCCACGGCGGGGAAGGTGCCGGCCGCGCGCAGCCGGGCGAAGCCCTCCTCGGCGACCGTGCGCGGCACCCGGTTCCAGTAGATCTTGGCGATCTGGTGGGGATTCCCGAGGTCCCGCCGGAAGGCCGGTTCTGCGGCCAGTTCGGCGGCGCGCATCGCGACGCGGTGGGCCTGGATGTGGTCGGGGTGGCCGTATCCGCCGTCCGGGTCGTACGTCACGAGCACCTGCGGGCGTACGGAGCGGATGACCTCGACCAGGTACGGGGCGGCGTCGTCCACGTCCGTACTCCAGAAGGCGCCCTCGCGGCGGTTCTGCGGGGCGCCCATCATCCCGGAGTCGCGGAACCGGCCGGGCCCGCCCAGGAAGCGGTGGTCGGTGACGCCCAGCTCCTTCATCGCGGCGGCCAGTTCGCCGACGCGGTGCTCGCCGAGCCGGTCCTCGCGGTCGGGTGCCAGGTGGGCGAGGGCGGGCGGAATGACCTCGCCCTCCTCGCCGCGTGTGCAGGTCACCAGGGTCACCTGGGCGCCCTCGGCCGCGTACCTGGCCATGGTGGCGCCGTTGTTGATCGACTCGTCGTCGGGGTGCGCGTGCACCAGGAGCAGACGACGGGCGGGGAGTTCCGTCATACGGACACCCTAGAACCTGGGACCGACAACCTCGGAGCGGGAACGCGAGTCCGCCGGCCTGGAACGTGAGTCCGCCGGGCTAGAACGTGAGTCCGCCGGGCTAGAACTTCAGTCCGCCGATCATGCCCGCCACGTTGGTGGTCAGCTCGCTGATGGTGGGGGCGATGGAGGAGCTCGCCAGGTAGAAGCCGAGCAGCATGCAGACCACCGCGTGTCCGGCCTTGAGGCCGGCCTTCCGGATCAGCAGGAAGACGACGATCGCCAGCAGCACCACCGCCGAAATCGAGAGTGCCACGGCGGTTCACCTCCATACATATTCGTTCCGGACCGGGCAGGGCGCATGTGCCGGAGGGTTCATACCCACCTGGTGCTACGGATCATAACTATCCGTTCCCACGCATCGATCGGTGCACGGCAGCACATGGGGGCGCACGACCGCTAGTTTCGGTCGTATGACCTCCAGGCAACAGCTCTCATTTCCCCGCCAGTACGCCAGGACACAGCGCTACACCCTCGGTGTTCCCCGGGCGTTCACCGTGTCGCCCGACGGTTCTCGGGTCGTGTTCCTCCGCTCCCCTTCCGGGACCCACAGAGCCAACCGGCTGTGGGTGCTCGACCTGGACGGCCCCGTGCGTGAGCGCGTGGCCGCCGACCCCGAGGCGCTGCTGGGCGGCGCCGAGGAGAAGCTGTCGCCCGAGGAGCGGGCGCGCCGCGAGCGCAGCCGCGAGGGGGCGGGCGGCATCGTGGCGTACGCGGTGGACGGTGCGGTGGAGTTGGCGGCGTTCGCGCTGTCGGGGCGGCTGTTCGTGGCGGAGCTGCGGGCCGGGACGGCGCGTGAACTGCCCGTACGGGGACCGGTGATCGACCCGCGGCCGTCGCCCGACGGGCGGCATGTCGCGTACGTGGCGGGAGGCGCCCTGCGGGTGACGGGCGCCGGGGGCGAGGGCGATGACAGGGCGCTGGCCGAGCCGGAGGCGGAGGGCGTCACCTACGGGCTCGCGGAGTTCATCGCGGCCGAGGAGATGGGCCGTTCGCGGGGCTTCTGGTGGTCGCCCGAGTCGGACCGGCTGCTGGTCGCGCGGGCCGACGACAGCCCCGTACAGCGCTGGTGGATCGCCGACCCGGCGCATCCGGACCGGGAGCCGGTGAAGGTCGCCTACCCGGCCGCCGGGACGGCCGACGCGGAGGTGACGCTCTGTCTGATCGGCCTGGACGGGACGCGTACGGAGGTGGAGTGGGACCGGCGGCGCTATCCGTACCTGGCGCGGGTGCACTGGTCACCGGCCGGGGCGCCGCTGCTGCTGGTGCAGGCCCGTGACCAGCGCACTCAGCTGTACTTGGCGGTGGACACGGCGTCGGGTACGACGCGCACGGTGCATGTGGACGAGGACCCGGACTGGCTGGAGCTGCTCGCCGGGGTGCCGGCGTGGGCTCCGGACGGGCGGCTGGTGCGGATCGCCGACGAGGGCGGGGCGCGGGTGCTGGCGGTCGGTGACCGGCCGCTGACACGTGGGGGGCTCCACCTCCGCTCGGTACTGGACGTCGGCGACAACGACGTGCTGGTGTCGGCGTCGGCGGGCGAGGAGGCCGCGGAGGCGGAAATTGGCGAGATTCATGTGTACCGGGTCAACGAACTGGGCGTGGAGCGCGTCTCCGAAGGGCCCGGCATCCACGCGGCGGTGCGCTGCGGCGCGGTGACGGTACTGGCGTCGGCGCGGCCCGGCGAGCCGGGCACGACCGTGCGGGTGCTGCGGGACGGCAAGCAGGTGGCCGAGGTGGCCTCGTACGCGGAGAAGCCGGTGCTCTCGCCGCGCCTGACGCTCACCGAGTCGGGTCCGCACCGCATCCCGTGCGCGGTGCTGCTGCCCAGCACCTACCGGGAGGGGGACGAGCCGCTGCCGGTGCTGCTGGACCCGTACGGCGGGCCGCACGGGCAGCGCGTGGTGGCGGCGCACAATCCGCACCTGACCTCCCAGTGGTTCGCCGAGCAGGGTTTCGCGGTGGTCGTGGCGGACGGGCGGGGCGCGCCGGGCCGCTCGCCGGGCTGGGAGAAGGCGATCAAGGACCGGCTGACGCTGACGCTGGACGACCAGATCGAGGCGCTGCACGGGCTGGCCGGCCGGTTCCCGCTGGACCTGGAGCGGGTGGCGATGCGCGGCTGGTCGTTCGGTGGCTATCTGGCCGCGATGGCGGTGCTGCGGCGGCCCGATGTGTTCCACGCGGCGGTGGCGGGGGCGCCGATGTCCGACCTGCGGCTGTACGACACGCACTACATGGAGCGATATCTGGGCCTCCCGCAGGAGGCCCCGGAGGTGTACGCGGCGAACTCGCTGATCACGGACGATGGTCTGTCGGCGCCGGAGAACCCCACCCGGCCGCTGATGATCATCCATGGTCTGGCGGACGACAATGTGGTGGCGGCACACACGCTACGGCTGTCGTCGGCGCTGCTGGCCGCGGGCCGACCCCATGAGGTGCTGCCGCTGACGGGCGTGACGCATATGACGCCACAGGAGCAGGTGGCCGAGAACCTGCTGCTGCTCCAGGTGGACTTCCTGAAGCGGTCGCTGAACATGGCGTGATGCGGGGCCGGGAAGCGACGACCGGCCGGGGCGACATGGCGCGCCCCGGCCGGTCCACGGCACCCGCACGGCCGTACGCCGCTCAGACTGACGCGTCCGTATATCGGTACGGGTTCGGCAGAGTGACCGACTTGTTAACGGAATTGAGGGCTCCTCAGACCCTATGTCGCCCCGCCCTATGCGCCGCCGAGGACGATGTGCTTCTCGTCGGCGAAATGGCACGCCGAGCGGTGCCGGGCCGGCGTGGCGACGTCATGGAGCGCCGCCGGGACCGCCAGCGCCGGGACCTCCAGGGCGCACCGCTCGCGCGCCTTCCAGCAGCGGGTGCGGAAGCGGCAGCCGGAGGGGATGTTCGTGGGCGACGGTACGTCCCCGGTGAGCAGGATCCTCTCGCGCCGCTCCCGGGCGTCCGGGTCGGGGACCGGGACGGCCGACAGCAGGGCCTGGGTGTACGGGTGCGTGGGGTGGTCGTAGATCTCCGCGTCCGTACCGGTCTCGACGATCCGCCCGAGGTACATCACGCCCACCCGGTCGGCGATGTGCCGCACGACCGACAGGTCATGGGCGATGAACACGTACGACAGTCCGAATTCGCCCTGAAGACGCTCCAGCAGGTTCACGACCTGCGCCTGTACGGAGACGTCGAGGGCCGAGACCGGCTCGTCGGCCACGATGATCTCCGGCCGGAGCGCGAGGCCCCGGGCGATGCCGATGCGCTGGCGCTGGCCGCCGGAGAACTGGTGCGGATAGCGGTTGATGTACTCGGGGTTGAGCCCGACGACGTCCAGCAGTTCCCGCACCCTTCGGCGGCGGTCGCCCTTGGGGGCCACTTCGGGGTGGATCTCGTAGGGCTCGCCGATGATGTCACCGACCGTCATCCGGGGGTTCAGGGAGGTGTACGGGTCCTGGAACACCATCTGGATGTTGCGGCGGACCGCCTTCAGCGCGCGGCCCGACAGCGCGGCGAGGTCCTCGCCCTTGTACAGGATCTGTCCGGCCGTCGGCCGCTCCAGGCCGACGAGCATCTTGGCGACCGTGGACTTGCCGCAGCCCGACTCCCCCACGATGCCCAGCGTCTCGCCGGCGGCCAGCTCGAAGTCGACGCCGTCGACCGCTTTGACCGCCCCGATCCGCTTCTTGAACAGCACGCCCCGGGTGAGCGGGTAGTGCTTGACCAGGCCGCGCACCTCAAGAATGGGAGGCATCGAGGGTCTCCTTCCAGAAGTGGCAGGCGCTGCGCCGGTCGGGGGCGACCGGGTGCAGCGGCGGTACGTCGGTGCGGCACACGTCCCGGGCGCGCGGGCAGCGCGGGTGGAAGGCGCAGCCGGGCGGGATGTCCAGCAGGCTGGGCGGCAGGCCCTTGATCGCGTACAGCTCCCGGCCCTTGTGGTGCAGGCGCGGGATGGAGTCCAGGAGGCCTTGGGTGTAGGGGTGAGCGGCCGCCTTGTAGATGTCGTGGACGGGGGCGGTCTCGATGATCCGCCCGGCGTACATGACGGCGATGCGGTCGGCGACGTCGGCGACGACGCCCAGGTCGTGGGTGATGAGGATCAGACCCATGTCGAGTTCCCGCTGAAGCTCGGCCAGCAGCTCCATGACCTGGGCCTGGACGGTGACGTCGAGGGCGGTGGTCGGCTCGTCGGCGATGATCAGCGCAGGTTCGAGGGCCATGGCCATCGCGATCATGATGCGCTGGCGCATACCGCCGGAGAACTGGTGGGGGTACTGGCCGACCCGTTCGCGGGCGGCCGGGATACGGACCCGGTCCATCAGCTCGATCGCCTTCGCGCGGGCGTCCTTCTTCGACATACCGCGGTGGACGACGAACATCTCGCCGAGCTGGTCGCCCACGCTGAGCACCGGGTTCAGGGCGGACAGCGCGTCCTGGAAGATCATCGCCATCCGCGCGCCCCGCACCTTGCGCCGCTCGTCCTCCTTGAGGGTGAGCAGGTCCCTGCCCTGGAAGAGGATCTCGCCGCCGGTGATCCGGCCGGGCGGCATGTCGAGGATGCCCATGACGGCCTGCGCGGTGACGGACTTGCCGGAGCCGGACTCGCCGAGCACGGCGAGGGTCTCGCCCGCGTCGACCGCGTACGAGACGCCGTTGACGGCGTGCGCGATTCCCTCCCGCGTACGGAACTCGACGTACAGGTCACGGACTTCGAGCAGCATGAGGGCCTACCGGAGCTTGGGGTCGAGGGCGTCGCGCACCGCGTCGCCGAGCATGATGAACGCGAGCACCGTGACGCTGAGGGCACCGGCCGGCCACAGCAGCATGTGCGGGGCGTTGCGGATCTGCGGGGCGGCGTTGGAGATGTCGATGCCCCACGAGACGGTGGGCGGCCGCAGCCCGACGCCCAGGAACGACAGCGTGGCCTCCAGCGCGATGTACGTCCCGAGTGCGATGGTCGCCACGACGATCACCGGCGCGACGGCGTTGGGAGCCACGTGCCGCAGCAGCATCCGCGCGCTGCCCGCGCCCAGCGCCCGCGCGGCCTGCACATAGTCGTGCTGCTTGGCGGTGATGACCGCGCCCCGCGCGATCCGGGCGACCTGGGGCCAGCCGAGCAGCACGATGAAGCCGACCACCGGCCACACCGTGGAGCTGGTGACGACGGACAGGAAGACCAGGCCGCCCAGGATGACGGGGATGCCGAAGAACACGTCGGCGATCCGGGACAGCAGGGCGTCCCACCAGCCGCCGAAGAACCCGGCGAGCCCGCCGAGCAGGCTGCCGAGCAGCGCGGCGCCGACGGTGGCGCAGACGCCCACGGTGATGGAGGCGCGGGCCCCGTACACCGTACGCGTGTACACGTCACAGCCCTGGGTGTCGTACCCGAAGGGGTGGCCGGGGGCGGCGCCCTGCTGCGACTTGGACAGGTCGCAGCGGAGCGGGTCGGCGCTGGTGAGGATCTGGGGCCACAGGGCGATCAGGACGAGGAAGACGATCAGCGCCGCGGAGACGAGGAAGACGGGGTCGCGGCGCAGCTGGTGCCAGGCGTCGGACCACAGGCTGCGGGGCCCGCGCCCGTCTGCGCGGACGGTTTCGGCCTCGCTCATGGCGAGGTCCATGGCGCCGCCCGCGCCCGTGGGGGCGATGGCTTCCTTGGCGTTCTCGTACGGCTCAGGCATAACGGATCCTCGGGTCCAGGACCGCGTAGAGCAGGTCGACGAGCAGGTTCGCCACCAGGAAGACGATCACCAGGATCGTCACGAAGCCGACGACGGTCGGCGCGTTGTTGCGCAGGATGCCCTGGTAGAGCTGGTAGCCCACGCCGTGGATGTTGAAGATCCGCTCGGTGACGATGGCGCCGCCCATCAGGGAGCCGATGTCGGCGCCGATGAAGGTGACGACCGGGATGAGCGAGTTGCGCAGCAGGTGGCGGGTGATCACCCGGTGGCGCGGCAGGCCCTTGGCGATGGCGGTGCGGACGTAGTCGGCGCGGACGTTCTCGGCGATGGACGTGCGGCTGAGCCGGGTGACGTAGGCGAGGGAGACCAGGGCGAGGACGATGCCCGGGAGGATCAGCTCGTCGAGGCGGGCGTCGGAGGAGACCGAGGGGCGTACCCAGCCCCATTTCACGCCCAGGAGGAACTGGAGGAGGTAGCCGGAGACGAAGGTGGGGACGGAGATGACGACGAGCGTGAGGACCAGCAGCCCGGTGTCGAGGGGGCGGCCGCGCCTGAGGCCGCTGATGACGCCGAGCGTGATGCCGATGATGACCTCGATGACGATGGCGACGAGGGTGAGCCGCAGGGTGACGGGGAAGGCGGCGGCCATCAGCTCGGTGACCTTCTGCCCGTTGAACGCGGTGCCGAAGTCGCCCTGGAAGATGGCCCCCATGTAGAGCAGGTACTGCTTCCACAGCGGCTGGTCGAGGTGGAGGTCCTTGCGGATGCGGGCGGCGGTGGCGGGGTCGGGCGCCTTGTCGCCGAAGAGTGCCGCGACCGGGTCGCCCAGCGCGTACACCATGAAGAAGATGAGGAACGTGCTGCCGATGAACACCGGGATCATCTGGAGCAGCCGCCGGATCACATAGCGCCCCATGGGAGCTCCAAAGGGGTTGGCGTCAGCTGACCTTGATCTGGTCGTAGACCGGGACGCTGAACTGGTTCAGGGTCACGTCGGAGAGCCGGTCGGACCAGCCGGCGCTGCCGTTCTGGTACCAGAGGGGAATGGCGGGCATCTGTGCGGCGAGGATGCGCTCGGCGGCCTGGAAGTCCTTGACGGCCGCTGCCCGGTCGGTCTCGCGGTTGGCCTTGTCGACGAGCGCGTCGAACCGCTTGTCGCTGAACTTGCCGTAGTTGGAGGAGCCGCCGGTGTAGTAGAGCGGCTCCAGGAAGTTCTGGATGAGCGGGTAGTCGGCCTGCCAGCCGGAGCGGAAGGGGCCGGTGAGCCGGAACGCGGTCTGCTGGTTACGGAAGTCGGCGAAGGTGCCGACGGGGTTGACGGTGCAGACGGCGCCCCGGCCGAGCGCGTTGTTGACGCTGTTGCAGACCGCGTCCATCCAGGCGCGGTGGGAGCCGGTGTCCACGTTGGAGGTGAGCGTCAGCTTGCCGCCGGGCAGGCCGCCGCCCTCCTGGATGAGCTTCTTGGCCTGGGCGGGGTTGTACGCGCACGCGTCGCCGCACATGTCCTCGTAGCCGCCGTCCCGGCCGAGAGCGGGCGAGGTCCAGTCCTTGGTGGGCGTACGGGTCCGCTGGAAGATCTGCTGGGTGATCTCTTTGCGGTTGATCGCCATGGACAGCCCGCGGCGGACCTTCTCCATGCCGGGCTTGGACCACTCCGGCCGGTACATCGGGAAGACCAGGGTCTGGATGATGAGGGCCGGCTGGTTGACGTAGCGGTCGCCGAGGTCGTTCCTGACGTTCTTGAGCTGCTGGGCCGGTACGTCGTCGACGAGGTCGAGGTTGCCGGCCATCAGGTCGGTGTAGGCGGTGTTGTTGTCGGTGTAGACGGTGAGGTCCACACCGCCGTTCTTCGCCTTGTCGTCCCCCTTGTACCCGTCCCACCTGCGCAGCTTCATGCCGCTGCCCTTGGCGTACGACTCGACGGTGTAGGGGCCGTTGCCGATGGGCTTGTTCAGCCAGGCGTCGTGGTCGGTGAAGAACACCCGGGGCAGCGGGACGAACGCCTGGTAGCCGAGGGTCTCGGGCCAGGAGGAGAACGTGTCCTTCAGGGCGACGGTGAAGGTGCGGTCGTTCTTGACGACCAGGCCCCTCATCGTCTTGGCCCGGGGGTTTCCGGAGGCGGGGTGGACGTCGTCGTAGCCGACGATGTCGCTGAAGAAGGGCGCGTTGGCCTGCTTGTTGCCGACGTGGGCGCCGTAGTTCCAGGCGTCGGTGAAGGACTTGGCGGTGACCGGCTCGCCGTTGCTGAACGTCCAGCCGGGTTTGAGGGTGATGGTGAAGTTGCGTGAGTCGGTCGTCTCGATCCGCTCGGCGACCATGTCCTTGGCCTCGCCGGTCTTCGGGTCGTACCGCTTCAGGCCCCGGAAGATCATGTCGAGGACCTTGCCGCCCTGGACCTCATTGGTGTTGGCCGGCTCGATGGGGTTCTGCGGGTCGCCCCAGGAGGAGCTGAGGATGCCGTCGGCGCCACCGCTGCCCGCGCCGCCGCCGCAGGCGGTCGCCACGAGGGCGACGGCCGCCGCACCTGCGGCCCACTTGGCGTGCGTGGCTCCGCGCATGGGTGCCTCCCGTTGGTCCTCGGTCTCGGCCTAGGCCCACATACCACCCCATACGCACCGATAGCGCACTCTTTACCCGCCCGTCCGGGCGGCCGACCACCCGCATGCGGGAGGGCGCCCCGGGCCGGATCGGCCCAGGGCGCCCTCGTACACGTACCGCACAGGCTTACGCCGCGTGGACGACGTCCTTCTCCTCGGCGAAGTGGCACGCCGACTCGTGCGCCGCCGGGCTGTCGGAGCCCTGGAACCGCTCCGGGACCGCCAGCAGCGGCGCCTCGGCGGCGCACTTGTCCTCCGCCTTCCAGCACCGCGTACGGAAGCGGCAGCCGGACGGCGGGTTCGCCGGCGAGGGGACGTCACCGGTGAGGATGATCCGCTCGCGGCCCTCGCGGGCCTCCGGGTCGGGGACCGGGACGGCCGACAGCAGGGCCTGGGTGTAGGGGTGCGTCGGGTGGTCGTAGATCTGTACGTCCGTACCGATCTCGGCCATCTTGCCCAGGTACATCACGCCGACCCGGTCGGAGATGTGCCGGACGATCGACAGGTCGTGCGCGATGAAGAGGTACGACAGGTTGAACTCGTCCTGGAGCTTCTCCATCAGGTTGATCACCTGCGCCTGCACCGAGACGTCCAGCGCCGAGACCGGCTCGTCGCAGATGATGATCTCCGGGTTGAGCGCCAGGCCGCGCGCGATGCCGATGCGCTGGCGCTGGCCGCCGGAGAACTGGTGCGGATAGCGGTTGATGTACTCGGGGTTCAGACCGACCACATCGAGCAGCTCCTGCACCTTGCGGCGCCGGTCGCCCTTCGGGGCCACCTCGGGGTGGATCTCGTAGGGCTCGCCGATGATGTCGCCGACCGTCATCCGGGGGTTCAGGGAGGTGTACGGGTCCTGGAACACCATCTGGATGTTGCGGCGGACCGCCTTCAGCGCGCGCCCGGACAGCTTGGTGATGTCCTGGCCCTTGTAGAAGACCTGGCCCGAGGTCGCCGTCTCCAGCAGCATCAGCAGCTTGGCCACGGTCGACTTGCCGCAGCCGGACTCGCCGACGATGCCGAGCGTCTCCCCCTGGTAGAGGTCGAAGGAGATGCCGTCCACGGCCTTGACCGCGCCGACCTGCTTCTTGAACAGGATGCCCTGGGTCAGCGGGAAGTGCTTGACCAGGTTGCGCACCTGGAGGATCGGCTCACCACGCTCGACGGGGGCCTCGACAGCGGCTACGGCCTCCGCCTCGGTGGCCGCCTCGACCGTCTCGACCTCGGTGACGCTGGGGGTCGCGTCCACGGCCGCGCCCTCTGCCGACGTGGCGGCCTTGCTGAGCTCAGCCATGGATGGTCTCCTTCCAGAAGTGGCACGCGCTGCGGCGGCCGGGCAGTTCCGTCCCGTCCTGCTCGGTCACCGGCACCAGGGCCGGGAAGTCCGTACGGCAGACGTCCTGTGCCTTGGGACAGCGCGGGTTGAAGGCGCAGCCCGCCGGGACGTGCAGCAGGTTGGGCGGCAGGCCCTTGATCGCGAAGAGCTCCTGGCCCTTCTGGTCCAGGCGCGGAATGGAGTCCAGCAGGCCACGCGTGTACGGGTGGGCGGGCCGCTTGTACAGCTCGTGGATCGGCGACTGCTCGACGATCCGGCCGGCGTACATCACCGCGATCTTGTCGGCGACGTCGGCGACCACACCGAGGTCGTGGGTGATCAGGATCAGGCCCATGTTGTACTCGCGCTGAAGGTCCGCGAGCAGGTCCATGACCTGCGCCTGGACCGTCACGTCGAGCGCGGTGGTCGGCTCGTCGGCGATGATCAGGTCAGGCTCCAGCGCCAGCGCCATGGCGATCATGATGCGCTGGCGCATACCGCCGGAGAACTGGTGCGGGTAGTCGTTGACGCGGGCCGCCGCGGCCGGGATCTTGACCTTGTCCATCAGCTCGATGGACTTGGCCTTGGCCTGCTTCTTGGACATGCCCTCGTGCACCCGGAACATTTCGCCGAGCTGGTAGCCCACGGACAGCACGGGGTTGAGGGAGGACAGGGCGTCCTGGAAGATCATCGCGATCTTCCGGCCGCGGATGTTCCGCCGCTCCTCGTAGGACATCTTGAGCATGTCCTCGCCGCGGAAGAGGATCTCTCCCTTCGGAATCCTGCCGGGCGGCATGTCCAGGATGCCCATGATCGCCTGGGCGGTGACGGACTTGCCTGAGCCGGACTCGCCCAGCACGGCCAGCGTCTCTCCGGCGTTCACGCTGTAATTGACACCGTTGACGGCCTTGGCCACGCCGTCACGAGTGTGGAACTCCACGTGCAGATCGCGTACTTCGAGCAGCGAACCGCCGCTGTCCTCAGCGCCGCGCGGGGCGGGGACGTCCGTCTTCTTGTCGATGGTGATCACGTACGCCTCCCTCAGCGCAGCTTGGGGTCGAGGGCGTTGCGGACCGCATCGCCGAGCATGATGAACGCCAGGACGGTGATCGACACCATGACCGATGGGATGATCAGTACGAATGCGGCGTTGCGCAGCTGTTCCTGGCCGGAGGAGATGTCCACACCCCACGACACGGTCGGCTCGGCGAGACCGATGCCCAGGAAGGACAGCGTGGCCTCGGCCGAGATGTAGCCGCCGAGCGCGATGGTCGCGACCACGATGACCGGGGCCATGGCGTTGGGCAGGATGTGGCGCAGCAGGATGCGGCTGGTGGAGGCGCCGAGCGCCTTCGCCGCCACGACATAGTCCGCCTGCTTGATGGTGATCACCGAGCCGCGGGCGACACGGGCGATCTGGGTCCAGCCGAGGAAGGCCAGCGACAGGATCACGACCCACAGCTTGCGCTCCTCGAAGGAGGTGAGGACCACCATCGCTCCGAGGATGAAGGGGACGCCGAAGAAGACGTCGGTGATGCGGGACAGGATGGTGTCCAGCAGTCCGCCGAAGTAGCCGGCGAGCATACCGACGAGGGTGCCCAGGATGGTGACCAGCGCGGTCACGCCGACAGCGACGGCGATCGACGCGCGGGCGCCGTAGATGACACGGGCGTAGATGGAACGGCCCTGGATGTCGTAGCCGAACCAGTCCTCAGCGAAGAAGTGCGACCAGTTGGGCTTCTGGAGGTAGTGCTTCGCGAGGTCCGCGTGGCGCGGGTCGGCGCTGGTGAACAGCCAGGGAGCGACTGCCATTGCCAGCAGGACGACGATGAGCACCGCTGAGACGAGAAAGAGTGGGTTGCGACGCAGGTCGTGCCAGGCGTCGGACCACAGGCTCCGCGCTCTCGCGTCCTTTTCCGCAGGCGGTGCCGCGGGGACCGACTCGGGTGCGGTCGCGTCCTTGGTGGTCGCTTCGAGTGCCTCAGGCATAACGGATCCTCGGGTCCAGGACCGCGTAGAGCAGGTCGACGAGCAGGCTGGCGACGAGGTAGACGATCACGATCAAAGTGACGATGCCCACGACCGTGGACCCCTCGCGGTGCCGGAGCGCTTGGAAGACGGCGTTACCGACGCCCTGGACGTTGAAGATGCCCTCGGTGACGACCGCGCCGCCCATCAGGGTGCCGATGTCGGTGCCGAGGAAGGTGACGACCGGGATCATCGAGTTGCGCAGCAGGTGGACGCCGATGATGCGGCGGCGTGGCAGGCCCTTGGCCACTGCGGTGCGCATGTAGTCGGCCCGCAGGTTCTCGGCCACAGAGGTACGGGTGAGCCGGGCGACGTACGCCAGCGAGAGGGAGCCGAGAACGACGGCCGGCAGGACGAGTTCGTCCCAGGCCGCCTCCGGACTCACGTTGGGATCGACCCAGCCCAACTGGTGGGCGAAGAAGACCTGCGCGAGGAAGCCGAGGACGAACGACGGGACGGAGATCAGCAGCAGCGTGATGAGGAGCAGCGTGCGGTCCCGGAGCATGTCGGCCTTCAGGCCGGCGAACACGCCCATGGCGATGCCGACCACGGTGGTGAAGACGAAGGCGAACAGGGCCAGACGGATGGTGATCGGGAACGCCCGGGCGATCTCTTCGGCCACCGGCCGCTGAGTGGCGATCTGCGTGCCGAAGTCACCCTGGAACAGGCCGGTCAGATAGTTGAGGTACTGGTGCCAGAGAGGAAGGTCGAGCCCGAGCTCCTTCTTCATCGCGGCGATCTGCACCGGGTCTACGGCTTGTTCTCCCGCGAGCGCGCGCACGGGATCGCCGGGCAGCGCGTACATCATGGAAAAGACCAGCAAGGTTGACCCGATGAAGACCGGGATCATCTGGAGCAGTCGCCGCGCGACGTAACGCCCCATTGTTTGCCTCCGTGTGGATAACTACAGCCCGGGGCCGCTCCCTGGATCCAGGGAGCGGCCCCGGGCCTGCCGCCGGTGCGGTGGCGGCTGATGGCCGGGTGGGGGGCCCGCAGGGGGGTTACTTGACGGTGACTTCGCTGAGGTTGAAGTCACCGTGGAAGTCGACGGTCACGTTGTCGACCGCCTCGGAGTGACCACCGTTGATCTTGTACTCCCACAGCGGGATGGCCGGCATCTTGGCGAGCACCAGCTTCTCAGCGTCCTGGTAGAGCTTGATCGACTCTTCCAGAGACTTGGCGTTGTCGGCCTTCTTGAACGCGGCGTCGACCGCCTTGTCGGAGAATCGGCCGTTGTTCGCCTCGGCGGTGGAGCTGTAGAGCTCGCGCATGAAGTTGGCGTTGACCGGGTAGTCGGCGACCCAGCCGCCGCGGTACATCGACTTGACCTGGTTGTTGTCACGCGCTTCCAGGTCGGTCTGGAAGTCCGGCTTGGCGTCCGGGATGCACTCGACCCCGGTCGCGTTGCGGATGGACTCGCAGACGGCCGTGACCCATTCCTTGTGGCCGCCGTCGGCGTTGAACTGGATCCAGATCTTGTTGCCCGGAATGCCGCCGTTCTCGGCCACCATCTTCTTGGCCTTGGCCGGGTTGTACGTGAAGACGTCGCTGCCCAGGTCCTGCTTACCGGCGACGCCCTCGGGGACGAAGCTGGTGGCGGGCTTGCGGGTGCCGTTGAGGACGGTCTTGGTGATCGTCTCGCGGTCGATAGCCATCGACAGACCCTGGAGGACCTTCGGGTTGATGCCCTTGAAGGTCTTCGAGTAGAACACCGGCACGAGGCTCTGGATGGCCGCGTACGGCTGCTCGATGGCGCGGTCGCCCAGGTCCTGCTTGTACTTCGGCAGGTCCTTCGGGCCGACCTGGCGGATCATGTCCAGGTTGCCGGAGAGCAGGTCCTGGTACGCCGCCTCCACGGTGGCGTAGTTCTTGAACAGGATGCCCTTGTTCTTGGCCTTGTTCGGACCCTTGTAGTCGGGGTTCGCCTTGACTCGGATCAGCTTCTTGTGGTCCCACTTCTCGAAGATGTAGGGACCGTTGCCGACCGGCTTCTGACCGAACGCCTTCGGGTCGGCGTAGAACGACTTGGGCAGCGGGGCCCAGGTGGTGTAGCCGAGCTTGTACTCGAAGTACGGGACCGGCTTGGAGAGCGTGATGGTGAAGGTGTGGTCGTCCACGGCCTTCAGACCGGACATCTTGTCGCTCTTCGGGTCACCCTTCTCCGGGTGGACGTCCGCGTAGCCCTCGATGTCCTCGAACCAGAAGGCGTTCTGCTGCTTGTTCTTGACGTTGGCGTACCAGTTCCACGCGTTGATGTACGACTCGGAGGTGACCTCCTCGCCGTTGTGGAACTTCCAGCCCTTCTTGAGGGTGACCGTCCAGACCTTGGAGTCGGTCGTCTTGATCGACTCGGCGTTGGTGTAGACGATCTTGCCCTGCGCGTCGAAGTCCAGCAGCTGAGTGAACAGCGACTGGATCACGTAACTGCCGAGCTGCTCGTTCGTGTCGGCCGGGATGAGCGGCTTCTGCGGCTCGCCGACGTCGACGGAGACGTAACCCGCCGGCTTGCCCTTCTCCTTCGAAGCGGCGTCGCCGTCCTTGCCACCGCCGCACGCAGTCGCGGCCAGGGCGACGACTATCGCACCCGCGACCCACTTGGCGCTCTTGGCACCGCGCATGGGTTTCCTCCTCATGAGTCCACTTGTCACTACAAGAGGGGCACTTCCGGTTTCGCCGACACCCCTGACGACGAGGAACCAAGTGCCCCGAGTGTGCTCGTGAGTCGGCGCTCCCCACAGCGCGTGACCCATTGACCCGAGCTCAATGGAGCCAACTATTAAGTACGTCCAAGCCGTAAACCACACTTAAAGGGTCTCGTTTTGACAACATCACCAAGACCTCGAAGCCCGAAATCCGGACAAAGCGATCACACACAGACACCCGCGAAACGGACCGTTAGCACACCTAACGGAGAAGGGCGGCCGATATCCGGACACCCGGGTGTCCAAAGTCGTTTGACAGTCCTCCGGATCGGAACAAGACAACGGCCCCTCACGGGAAACCGTGAGGGGCCGTCAGGTCCGTGCACTGCCATGCCGATGTCACGCCGAGTCTGGTCGGCGCCACGTCGGCGAAGCTCAGCCGTGCTTGGCGCGTGAGGCGGCGCGGGCGCGCTCGCGGGCGTCCAGGTTCACCTTGCGGATGCGGACCGCCTCCGGGGTCACCTCGACGCACTCGTCGTCGCGGCAGAACTCCAGCGACTGCTCCAGCGACAGCTTGCGCGGCGGGACGATCGCCTCGAACGAGTCGGCCGAGGACGACCGCATGTTCGTGAGCTTCTTCTCCTTGGTGATGTTGACGTCCATGTCGTCGGAGCGGGAGTTCTCGCCGACGATCATGCCCTCGTACACCTCGGTGCCCGGCTCCACGAAGAGGACGCCGCGCTCCTGAAGGTTGGTCATCGCGAAGGCGGTGACCGCGCCGGAGCGGTCGGCGACGAGCGAGCCGTTGTTACGGGTCGTCAGCGTGCCGAACCACGGCTCGTGGCCCTCGTGGATGGAGTGGGCGATGCCCGTGCCGCGCGTCTGCGTCAGGAACTCGGTACGGAAGCCGATGAGGCCGCGGGACGGCACGACGAACTCCATGCGCACCCAGCCCGAGCCGTGGTTGGACATGTTGTCCATGCGGCCCTTGCGGACGCCCATGAGCTGCGTGACGGCGCCCATGTGCTCCTCGGGCACGTCGATGGTCATGCGCTCGACCGGCTCGTGGACCTTGCCGTCGATCTCCTTGGTGACCACCTGCGGCTTGCCGATGGTCAGCTCGAAGCCCTCGCGGCGCATCTGCTCGACCAGGATGGCCAGCGCCAGCTCGCCGCGGCCCTGCACCTCCCAGGCGTCGGGGCGCTCGGTGTCGAGGACGCGCAGCGAGACGTTACCGATCAGCTCGCGGTCCAGGCGGTCCTTCACCTGGCGGGCGGTGACCTTGCGGTCCTTCACGGCCGCCTTGTTGTCCGCGCCCTTGCCGGTGGCGCCCCGGCCGACCAGCGGCGAGGTGTTCGTACCGATGACCATCGAGATCGCCGGCTCGTCGACCGTGATCAGCGGCAGCGCGACCGGGTTCTCCGGGTCGGCCAGCGTCTCGCCGATCATGATGTCCGGGATACCGGCGACCGCGCAGATGTCACCCGGGCCCGCCTTCTCGGCCGGCTTGCGGGTGAGCGCCTCGGTCATCATCAGCTCGCTGATGCGTACGTTGGAGACGGTGCCGTCGCGCTTGATCCAGGCGACCGTCTGGCCCTTGCGCAGCTCGCCCTGCTCGACGCGGAGCAGCGCGATACGGCCGAGGAAGTTGTCGGCGTCCAGGTTGGTGACGTGGGCCTGGAGCGGCGCCTTCTCGTCGTACTCGGGGGCCGGGACGGTCTCCAGCAGGGTGGAGAAGAAGGGCTCCAGGCTGTCGCTGTCGGCCGGGACGGTGCCGTCCTCGGGCTTGGTCAGCGAGGCGACGCCGTCACGGGCGCAGGCGTAGACGATCGGGAACTCGATCTGCTCCTCGGTCGCGTCCAGGTCCAGGAACAGGTCGTAGGTCTCGTCGACGACCTCGGCGATCCGGGAGTCCGGGCGGTCGGTCTTGTTGATGCAGAGGATGACCGGCATCTTGGCCTGGAGGGCCTTGCGGAGCACGAAGCGGGTCTGCGGGAGCGGGCCCTCGGAGGCGTCCACGAGAAGGACGACCGCGTCCACCATCGACAGGCCGCGCTCGACCTCACCGCCGAAGTCGGCGTGGCCGGGGGTGTCGATGATGTTGATCGTGACCGGGTCCCCGCCGTCCTTGGGGTGGTACTTGACGGCGGTGTTCTTCGCCAGGATCGTGATGCCCTTCTCACGCTCCAGGTCGTTCGAGTCCATCATCCGGTCGTCGAGGTGCTCGGCGGCGTGCGCGGCGAACGCACCGGCCTGCTTCAGCATGGCGTCGACCAGAGTGGTCTTGCCGTGGTCGACGTGGGCGACGATGGCTACGTTACGGATGTCGTGGCGCGTGGGCATGAGTGGCTGGCGCTTCTCTCAAATCGTGGGTGCGGCGTCTCTTTGTTCCTCGTACGCCCGCCGGGCGGACGCGCCACGGCTGTGTCCCATGGTACGGGGCCGACGCGCGCTTGGGCCTCGCGGCCCGTTCGAGAAGATCGAACAGGGGCGTGAGCGCAGGTGGGGAGCGCGAGGGTGGCCGCGGGAGCGGGCGCGCGGAGGGCGGCTGTCCTGCCCGGGGCGGGGTCCGCACGCCAGCTTGCCCGCCGGCGGTGCCGACGGGCAAGCGACGTAAGCCGATTCCGGCTCTGTGACCTTTGGTTTTCTTCCTGTTTACGGTGTCGTGGCGGCTGTGGCGGCCGTGGCGGCTACTTCTTCGGCCGCTGGGTGAAGCCGATGTCCTCGTACCGGGGCGTGGCGAAACCGAAGGCCCCGGCGTTCACGACGTCCGTCCTCGCGGCCACCAGCTGCGGCCGCTGGTACAGGGGGATCGAGCCGGCCGCGGCCCAGATTCGGGCGTCGGCCTGCTTGACCAGCTCCCGGGCGGCGTTCTCGTCGAGCTCGGCGGCCGCCTGGTCGAAGAGCTGGTCGATGTGGTCCGTACCGACCCGGGTGTAGTTCTGCTCCACCAGCAGGGAGCCGTCGCCGGCCGGCTGGGGCTTGGCGAAGATGGGCCGCCCGTCCGTGGCCGGGTAGGCGGTGGCGGGCCAGGAGTAGAGGGCCAGGTCGTAGTCGCCGGAGGCGATGTGGTCCTTGAAGTAGCTCTCGTCGGGGACCTTGGTGATCTCGGTGCTGATCCCGACGCGGTCCAGCATCCCGGAGATCTTCTCTCCGACCGCGCGCAGGGACTCGGAGCCCGGGCCCGAGGGGAGCACGAAGCGGAGGGTGAGCGACTCGCCGTCCTTGCCGAGGGGGCCGGCCGCCGCGGCGGGGGCCGGGGCGGCGGTGCCACGGGGCGCGTAGGCGCCCGGGACGCCGCCGCCCTGGGCGCTCTGGGCGCTGTGCGCCTTGGGCCGGTCGGGCGCGCCCTTGTCGGCGTCCGTGTCCCCGACGGCCTCGGCCTGGCGGAGGAGGGCGATGCCCTGGGCCGCCGCGGCGGGCGCGGGGGCGAGGACGTGCGTACCGTCCGGGCCGCTGTTGGCGCCGATGCCGGGCCTGTCGATGCCGGGTCTGTCGAGGGCGGGACTGTCGAGGCTCGGCTTGTCGTCGCCGACGATGTAGAGACCGTCGCTGGACGGGGCGTCGCCCTTCTCGTCCTTGCCGGGCTTGTGTGCCGCCGCGGAGGCCTCGGCGCCGGCTCTCTTCGGTCCGGCGTCCGGGCCGGCGGGCTTGCGGGCGCCGCCCCGCGTCCAGCCCGCGTCGGCCAGCAGGGCCTGGGCCTCCTCGGTGTCCTGGCTGCCCAGGGCGCCGCTGCTGTCCGCGTACGCGGGCTGCCCGGCGAGCGCGAGATGGCTGCCGACCGGCTGGGCGGGCAGCCCGAGGGGCTTGAGGACCGTCTCGGCGAGCTCCTGGCGGTTCAGGGCGCGGGCCACCGCGCGGCGTACCCGCTCGTCGGAGAGCGGGCCGGACTCGCCGTTCATCGCCAGCTGCGTGTACGCCGGCTCCAGCGACTTGCGGACGACGAAGCCGCGCAGCGCCTTCTGCTCGGCCGCGTACGCCGCGATGGCCTGCTGGTTCCTCTGGCGCGCCGCCTGGAACAGCCGGGCCTTCGCGGGGTCGGAGCCGTACGCCAGCGCCCAGGACTTCAGGGCGGCCGAGGGCGTGACGTCCGCACCCGGGCCGTGCGTCAGGGGCTGGCCGTGCGCCGGGTCCGACTCCCGTACCGCGAGGGCGATGCGGTCGGCCGTGGCGCGGTCGATCTCGGCGAGGTGGACCGTGCCCCGGGCGAGCGCGGTGGCGCGGCCCGCGTGCGGGACGGCGCTGAGCACGATCGAGTCGAGCTTGGCCGGCTGGCCCCACCAGCGCGGGTTGCGTACGAGCGTCGCCGTACCGCTCGCGGTGTCGATGCCCTGGAACTGGAAGGGGCCGGCGGACGACTTCAGCTGCGTACGGGCGCCGTCGTTGAACGCGGCCGGCGTCCCCATGACGTCCTTGGGGTAGAGCGGCGAGAACAGGGCGCGCCAGTCGGCGTACCGCCTGTTGAACGTGACCCGGACCTCCAGGTCGCTGGCGCCGCGCTCGATCTTCTCGATGCGCTCGTAGCCGGCGTTGCGGGCGGTCCAGTAGGCGGAGTTCTTGCCGCTGAGGGCGCGCCACTGGGCGACGAAGTCGGAGGCGCCGATCTCGCGGCCGTCGGTCCACACCGCCTGCTGGTTGAGCTTGTACAGGACGACCTGCTTGGGCTCGCGCTCGACGATCTCGGCGGACTCCAGGTAGTCCGGGTTGCGCTGGGGACGGCCGCGGTCGTCCAGGGTGAAGAGGCTGGGCAGCACGGCCTGGGCGATGCGCGCGGTGGTGGCGTCCGCGTCGGCCTGGAAGGCGTTGAGGGTCGTCGGCATCGCTTCGACGGCCCAGCGCAGCGTGCCGCCGTCGGCGACCTTGGCACGCGCCGCGGGGGCGATGTCCGGGGCAGCGGCCCTGGCGCCGCTCTCCTCCTCGCCGGAGCTGCATCCGCTCAGTACGGAGACGGCGAGTACGCCGGTGGTGAGGAGGACGGCGGACCGGAGTGTGCGGGAACGGGGACCCCGGGAGCATGTCCTCCCCCGAGGGGCGCCGACGTGGGACATGTCTTGTACCTCTTCGTCCTGTTTTGTGGAATTTAGGGATGATCACACCTATTGCCCATACACTGAAATGGACCGGGAGGGCCCCGCGGCGGCGACACGGCGGGATCGGCCGCGAACTCCACCCGTGCGGCCCAAGCCCGGGAGAGTGGAATCCGTGCACGTGGCTTCACAATGGGGGATGTGACGCGCAACACTCGCAGGCGCGTGTTTGCCACCCGCGATCGCGGAAGTGAGGGCAATTCATGTCACTTCAAGATGATTTGACGGCCGTCAAGCGCTGCCTCGACGACCTGGTCCGCTCCGTCGGACAACTGGAGCGGAGCCTCGCGCAGCAGCGGGAGGGGAAGCCGGTTCCCGCGGCGGTCGGCCGGCCGGACGGCCTGGTCACCATCCCCGACACCCCGTACGACAGCTCGCTGTGGACGGACTCGGACGACGAGGGCCTGGGCGCCCGAGACCGCCACGCGCCCTGACGGGCGGTGGACCGGGCTCGGGGCGCGGGCCGTGGGCGGGCGCCCTGCGCGCGCCCCCTCGCGCCACGCCACCGCTCCGGCGACGGCGCGTCCAGGTGCCTGCTCGGTACGGGCGGGGGCGCGCCCGGTTCGGCGCTCGGGCGTCGCCCGGGGGCTGCCGTTCCGGCGCCCCCCGCCGGCATGGGTCACGGCTCCGTGGCCCGGCCGGTCCCGCCCCGCCCGGCGTCCGCACGTACGCCTCCGCCTCCGCCTCCGCCTCCGCCTCCGGAGTACCGGCAGGCGCCCGGCCGGTACGCACCTCCACCCAGCCCCCGGGCACCCGGCCCGGCCACCACCGCCCGGCCACCACCGCCCGGCGTCCGAACGCCACCGCACCGCCTCCGCCACCCCCGCCGGACCCCCACACCCCTGACCGACCGGCGCGCGCCAGGACCGGCCCGCGCCCGAGGAGATCCCGTTGGCCACAGGCACCGAACCACCCGACACCGACACGGGCCGCGCCGGCGGCACGGGCTGTGTCGACGCCACCGGCGTGCACAGCCCGACGCGCGCCGCCATCGCGCCCCGCCACCTCCGTACCGACCGCTGGTGGCTCGCGCCGGCCGCCACCGCCGCCGGACTGCTGGCGTTCGTCGTCTACTCCACCTGGCGCGCCTTCGCGAACAGCGACTACTACGCCGCGCCCTACGTCTCGCCGTTCTACTCGCCGTGCCTCGCCGAGAACTGCGTACCGATGAAGGACGGCCCCAACTGGGAGATCTTCGGCAACTGGTGGGGCCTGTCCCCCGCCCTGCTGATCCTGATCTTCCCGCTCGGCTTCCGGCTGACCTGCTACTACTACCGCAAGGCCTACTACCGGGGCTTCTGGGCGTCGCCCCCGGCCTGCGCGGTCGCCGAGCCGCACAAGAAGTACACCGGCGAGACCCGCTTCCCGCTGGTCCTGCAGAACATCCACCGGTACTTCTTCTACGCCGCCCTGCCCGTCGCGGGGATCCTCACGTACGACACCGTGCTCGCCTTCCGCGACGCCTCCTACGCGTGGGGGCACATGGGTCTGGGGACGCTGGTCTTCCTCGTCAACATCGTGCTGATCTGGGCGTACACGCTCTCCTGCCACTCCTGCCGGCACATCGTCGGCGGCCGGCTGAAGCACTTCTCGAAGCATCCCGTCCGCTACCGGATGTGGAACTGGGTCGGTCGGCTCAACGCCCGCCATATGCAACTCGCGTGGGCGTCGCTGATCAGCGTCGCGCTCGCCGACTTCTACGTGTACCTGCTGGCCACCGGCGCTTTCGACGATCCGAGGCTGTTCTGACATGGAAGGTGCCTGATGACGCAAGCGGAACGGCAGCAGTGGGACGTCGTCGTGGTGGGCGCCGGCGGCGCCGGGCTGCGGGCCGCCATCGAGGCGCGTGAGCAGGGCGCCCGTACGGCCGTCATCTGCAAGTCGCTCTTCGGCAAGGCCCACACGGTGATGGCGGAGGGCGGCATCGCCGCCTCCATGGGCAACGCCAATCCCGGTGACAACTGGCAGGTGCACTTCCGCGACACCATGCGCGGCGGCAAGTTCCTCAACCAGTGGCGCATGGCGGAGCTGCACGCGCGCGAGGCGCCCGACCGGGTGTGGGAGCTGGAGACGTGGGGCGCCCTGTTCGACCGGACGAAGGACGGGCGGATCTCGCAGCGCAACTTCGGCGGCCACGAGTACCCGCGTCTCGCGCACGTCGGCGACCGCACCGGCCTGGAGCTGATCCGTACGCTCCAGCAGAAGATCGTGTCCCTCCAGCAGGAGGACAAGGAGCGGTTCGGGGACTACGAGGCCCGGCTGAAGGTCTTCCAGGAGTGCACGGTCACGCGTGTGCTGAAAGACGATGGCCGGGTCTCCGGGGCCTTCTGTTACGAGCGGGAGTCCGGCCGCTTCTTCGTGCTGGAGGCCCCTTCCGTGATCCTCGCGACCGGCGGGATCGGCAAGTCCTTCAAGGTGACGTCCAACTCCTGGGAGTACACGGGCGACGGTCACGCGCTGGCGCTGCTCGCGGGCGCGCCGCTGGTGAACATGGAGTTCGTCCAGTTCCATCCGACCGGGATGGTCTGGCCCCCGTCGGTGAAGGGCATCCTCGTCACCGAGTCCGTACGCGGCGACGGCGGCGTGCTGCGCAACAGCGACGGCAAGCGGTTCATGTTCGACTACATCCCCGACGTCTTCAGGGAGAAGTACGCCGAGACGGAGGAGGAGGGCGACCGCTGGTACGAGGACCCGGACAACAACCGGCGCCCCCCCGAGCTGCTCCCGCGCGACGAGGTCGCCCGCGCGATCAACTCGGAGGTCAAGGCGGGGCGCGGCTCACCGCACGGCGGGGTCTTCCTGGACGTGTCCACCCGTATGCCGGCCGAGGTGATCCGGCGGCGGCTGCCGTCGATGTACCACCAGTTCAAGGAGCTGGCCGATGTCGACATCACGGCCGAGCCGATGGAGGTCGGGCCGACCTGCCACTACGTGATGGGCGGGGTCGCCGTCGAGTCGGACACGGCCGCGGCGGTCGGTGTGCCGGGGCTGTACGCGGCCGGTGAGGTCGCGGGCGGAATGCACGGCTCCAACCGGCTCGGCGGCAACTCGCTGTCCGACCTGCTGGTCTTCGGCCGCCGGGCCGGGCTGTCCGCGGCTCAGTACGCGGCCGGGCTCGGCGCCGCGCGGCCGGCGGTGGCGGACGCCCAGGTCGCCGCGGCCGCGGAGGAGGCGCTGCGGCCGTTCGCCGCCCACGGTGCCGCGGCCGGCGGGCGGCCGGAGAACCCGTACACCCTGCATCAGGAACTCCAGCAGACGATGAACGACCTGGTCGGCATCATCCGGCGCGAGGAGGAGATGAAGCAGGCCCTGAGGACGCTGGGCGAGCTGCGGGTGCGCACGCGCGGGGCGGGCGTCGAGGGCCACCGGCAGTTCAACCCCGGCTGGCACCTGGCGCTGGACCTGCGCAACATGCTGCTGGTCAGCGAGTGCGTAGCGCGGGCGGCGCTGGAGCGGACGGAGAGCCGGGGCGGCCACACCCGCGAGGACTACCCGGACATGGAGCGGGACTGGCGGCGGGTGAACCTGCTGTGCCGCCTCGCCGATCCCGACGCCGACGAGGGGCAGATCGCCCTGGAACGTACGAACACCGAACCCATCCGTCCCGACCTGCTCGCCCTCTTCGACAAGGAGGAGCTGGTCAAGTACCTCGCCGAAGAGGAGCTCTACGAGTGACCACCTATGACGCCAGCTTCCGGGTGTGGCGGGGGGACACGGCCGGCGGCGGACTGAAGGACTTCACCGTCGAGGTGAACGACGGCGAGGTCGTCCTCGACATCATCCACCGGTTGCAGGCCACCCAGGCCCCGGATCTCGCGGTGCGCTGGAACTGCAAGGCGGGCAAGTGCGGTTCGTGCAGCGCGGAGATCAACGGGCGGCCCCGGCTGATGTGCATGACGCGCATGTCGGTGTTCTCGCGCGACGAGGTGATCACGGTGACCCCGCTGCGCGCCTTCCCGGTCGTCCGCGACCTGGTCACGGACGTGTCCTTCAACTACGAGAAGGCCCGCGAGATCCCCTCCTTCGTCCCGCCACCGGGTGTCGCACCGGGTGACTACCGTATGCGGCAGGAGGACGTGGACCGTCCGCAGGAGTTCCGCAAGTGCATCGAGTGCTTCCTGTGCCAGGACACCTGCCATGTGGTCCGCGACCACGAGGAGAACAAGGCCGCCTTCGCCGGACCGCGCTTCCTGATGCGCATCGCCGAGCTGGACATGCACCCGCTGGACGCGGCGGAGGAAGCGGGCCTGGACCGCAAGCGCACGGCGCAGGACGAGCACGGTCTCGGCTACTGCAACATCACCAAGTGCTGTACGGAGGTCTGCCCCGAGCAGATCAAGATCACCGACAACGCGCTGATCCCGTTGAAGGAGCGGGCGGTGGACCGCAAATACGACCCCCTGGTCTGGCTCGGCAACAAGATCGGCCGCCGCCGACCCTGACCCGCAGCCCCTGACCCGCATCGCCGGCGGCCGGTCTCCGGCCGCCGGCGATGCGGTGGTCGCGTCGCGTCAGAACATGCTCAGCAGTTGGTCGACGGTCGGTTCGGTCGCCCTGTCGCCGTCCGGCAGGGCGAGCTCGAACCAGACCGTCTTGCCGCGAGGTGTGCGGCGCGAGCCCCAGCCCGCGCTGAGCAGGCCGACGAGCTGGAGGCCGCGGCCGCCCTCGTCGGTGTCCCGGGCCCGCCGCCGCCGGGGCTGGACCAGGCCCGCGTCCCACACCTCGCAGACGAGGGTGCGGTCGCGCAGCAGCCGGAGCCGTATCTCGCCCTCGCCGTACCGCAGCGCGTTGGTGACCAGTTCGCTGACGAGCAGCTCGACCGTGTCCACCAGTGGTTCGAGGTCCCAGGCGATCAGCTGGGCGCGGGCCAGTTCCCTGGCGCGCCCCACCGACCGGGGCTCGCGCGGCAGCCGCCAGTCGCCCACCGCCTCGGCCGGCAGGCCCTGGATGCGGGCCATCAGCAGGGCGATGTCGTCCTCGCCGTGCCGGGTGTCCAGGGTGTTCAGCACGTGGTCGCAGACGTCTTCGAGCGGCCGTCCGGGATCGGTCAGCGCACGGCGGAAGGCGTGCATGCCCTCGTCCAGGGGGTGGTGACGCGACTCGACGAGCCCGTCCGTGTAGAGGGCGAGCAGCGCGCCCTCCGGCAGCTCGACCTCCACCTCCTCGAAGGGCTCGCCACCGACCCCGAGCGGCATCCCGGGCGGCACGTCGAGCTGCAGCGCCGCCTCCCCCGGCTCGACCAGCACGGGTGGCAGGTGGCCGGCGTTGGCGAACGTACAGCGGCGGGTGACGGCGTCGTAGACGGCGTACACACAGGTCGCGAGGTAGACCTCGGACAGCTCGGGGCCGCGTGCCTTGGTGGCGACCCGGGAAGCCTGGCGGCCGCCCGTCGGGGTGCCGAGGCCGCGGGCGATCTCGTCGAGATGGGAGAGGACCTCGGCCGGCTCCAGGTCGAGCTGGGCCAGGGTGCGTACCGCGGTGCGCAGCTCGCCCATGGCGACGGCGGCCCTCAGCCCGCGTCCCATGACGTCGCCGACGACCAGGGCGGTGCGGTGTCCGGGCAGTTGGATGACGTCGAACCAGTCGCCGCCCACCTCGGTCGCGGTGTTGCCGGGCAGATAGCGGCAGGCGATGTCCAGGCCCGCGGCCTCCGGGTCGCCGGGCGGCAGGAGGCTGCGCTGAAGGATCAGTGCCCGCTCGTGCTCCCGGCGGTAGAGGCGGGCGTTGTCGATGCAGACGGCGGCGCGTGCGGCCAGCTCGACGGCGAGGGCCCGGTCCCGCTCCCCGAAGGGCTCGCTGCCCTTGGTACGGGAGAACTGCACCAGCCCGACGACGGTGTCGTGCGCGACCATCGGCACGACGAGCGTGGACTGTACGGGGCTGCCGTCGACTCCCGGCATGGTCTGGAGCCTCCCCGTGCGCAGGGCGCTCGCACACGACGAGGTGAACGGGTAGCGGTGTACGGCGCCGACGTCGATGGGGCCCGTGTCACAGCAGCCGGGCAAGGAGCCGGGGTTGCGGAGCGGGACGTCGGATACGGCGCTGGCGAAGGCGACCCGGCGCAGTTCGGCGCTGCTGCCGTCGGCCCTGCCCGGTGGTGCCTCCTCGCCGGTGAGCAGGCCTTGGTAGAGGTCGACGGAGGCGAGGTCGCAGAAGCCGGGTACGGCGACGTCGAGCAGTTCGCGGGCGGTGGTCTCCAGGTCGAGGGAGTTGCCGATGCGGGCACTGGCCTCGTTGAGGAGGGCGAGGTTGCGGCGGGCGCTGGCGGCCTCGCGGGCGGCGATCTGGCGGCGGGTGACGTCGGTGCCGAGTCCGGCGACGCCGACCGGCCGGCCGGATCCGCTGTGCACGCGGTAGAGGTTGATCGACCAGTGCCGGCGATCGGTGCTGCCGGGGACGGCGCCGGTGACCTGGAGGTCGGTGACGGACTCGCCGGTCTCCAGTACGCGCCGGAGGGCGGCGGTCATCCGCTCGGCCTCGGGACGGGAGAGGTAGTCGTGGACGGTGCGGCCGCGGTGGTCGTCGGCGGAGCCCCCGAAGACGGTCGCGAAACGCTGATTGGCGCGCTTGACCGTGAGGTCCGTGTCGAACAGCAGGAAGCCAAAAGGGGATTGGCCGAAAATGGCCTGCGAAGCAGCGAGATCCGTCTCTATCCGCCGCAGTGCGCGGACATCGACGACGATGCAGAGCGCCGCCCGTTCACCGCGCTCGGTCTCGCTCGGCATCACATAAACCTCGGCGATCCCGCGCACCTGCCGCTCCCCCGGCAACCGGAACGGGACGAGACCGGTCCATTCCTTGCCGTTGAGGATCTCGGCGACCTTGCGGTGACCGCCGGCCCGCAGCTCGGCCGGCATGAACGCCTCGACCGGGTCCTTGCCCCTGACCTGCTCGGCCGTGATGCCGAACAGATCAGCGGCGCGCAGGCTCCACTGGTCGACCAGCCCGTCGGGGCCGATCGAGAAGGAGGCGACTCTGATGTAGTCATAGATCGAGCCAGGCGGACTGCTCTGCCACATGACGCCGTTCGCCGTCTCAGGTATCTCGCTCACGCGACCGTCCCCTCCAGCTCACCGCACCGGACCGGCCATCCCCGCAGTATTCAGCACTACGGCCCCCGTCGGCACGCCGTTCACGATCACAGGGTGGTCTCGTTCGTTTTGAGCCGAGCCGGAAGTGATCGTTGTCCCTTCACTCTTCTAACCAGGCAGGGCCAGCTCGAACCACACCGTCTTGCCCGACCTGCCTTTGCGGGTCCCCCAGCGGCGGGCCGAGCAGGCGACCAGTTGCAGCCCTCGGCCGCCCTCGTCATCGGGGCCCGCGGCCCGTTCCAGGGGCGGATCCGGAAGCGGATCGGAGACCTCGACCAGGAGAGCCGGGTGCGCCGGAAAGGACCCGTCATCGGCGTGGAGCCGGATCATCCGGACGCCGATCGGACCGTGGGCGTACCGCAGGGAATTGGTCACCAGCTCGCTCACCAGCAGCACCGTCACATCCCCGATGGCCGCGTCCAGCTCCCAGGAGCGCAGGGTGTCGCGGACGACATGGCGGGCGGCACGTACGGCATCGGGCTCAGCCGAAAAGGTCCACTCGGCGCACGCGCCTTCGGTGTCGATCACGCCGACCACTTCCCCAGACCCAGCGCCAGACCCACGTCCAATTTCGGGGGGTTAATCAGCACATACCCGATATTTGAGGCGGGGTATCGCCATGGCGGGCGCATCGTGGCACGAACGGCGTACGCGCCGGTCGCACACTCCTGGCGAGGCATCGCCCTCGCCGCCACGGCCCGTTCGCCGACCGGCGCCGGCGCCGCCAGCCGCGCACCGGCGGCACCGGGCGAGCGGCAGGCCGTCAGCCCGCGCCACCCGCACGCTCGCCGACCGCATCGGCGGACGGGTCAGCGGCCGCGCGGG
>NZ_JAUEPL010000011.1 GCF_030406405.1 Streptomyces ficellus | reverse complement strand
CCAGCCGCTCCAGCAGCTGCCCGGCGTCGATCCCGCCCGCCCCGGTGCGCACCGGCTCACCGAACGCCACGCTCTGGACCACCTCGGCGGCTACCCCGGGCGCCACGGCGGCGAGCGCCACCCGCAGCCGGCTCGGCGGACAAGCCCGCGGGCGAGGGCGGAGCAGCCGGACGCGCTGCCCGGCTTGTAGTCGGCGAAGAAGTCCCACCAGGCACGGTCGACCGAATTCGGGTCCTGGAGGTACTGCTGGTAGATCTCGTCGACGAGCCACTCGTTGGCACCGAACGCGGCAGCAGGGTTCTCAGGACCCTGCCCGTCTTGGTCGGTCGAGATGCTCGGGTTACTGGGGGACTGAGACGACACGGCGGCAACCGCCCTCTTCCGCTTCACAAGGTGATGGACAGCGGAAATAAAGGCTACGCCTCCCTGGCCTGGAGGTGCAGGCCGGGCTGGTCATCGTCGCGTACATCACATCGGAAGGCGGGTTTCGGGGCAGGAAATGGCGGGAAACAAGCGTGGTTCGCCCATGATCGGGCACGCGTCCGCCCGGCTGCGGCCCCGACGCGGCCCGGCCCCCATCGCCTCCCGCGTGTGTCCACGCAGAATGCGGCCCTCCGGTTCGAACCCTACGTCAACCGCGCGGCTGCGGAATCCCCGGAAGGGTGACCTGAATACGGCATCCACGTGCGGATTCGGCCACCCCGATGCGGCCGCCGTGCAGATCGACCGCCCAGCGGGCGATCGCCAGCCCCAGTCCCGTACCGCCGTCGCTGTCCGGGCCGTGCGGTGCCGGGACGCTGCCCCGGTTGAACCGCTCGAAGACCTTGCGCCGCTCCGACTCCGGGATGCCGGGGCCCTCGTCCACCACTTCCAGGTCCAGCGACTCCGGCAGCGGCCCCCGCCGGGCCCGAACCGTCACCCGGCCGTGCGGCGGCGAGTGCTTCACCGCGTTGTCGATCAGGTTCGCCACCACCTGGTGCAGCCGCTCGGTGTCCGCGCGGGCGGCCAGCTCGGGCGGCGACACGTCCAGGTGCAAATGCACGTCCTTACGGGTGTGGCTGCCCGAGCCGGAACCCACGGCGCGCTGCGAGGCGGCCAGGTTGGCCTCCTTCAGCACGCCCGACAGGTAGGGCCACACCTCGAAGCGGCGCGTGCGCAGTGGTACGACACCGTTGTCCAGCCGCGACAGGTCCAGCAGCGTCTCCACCAGGCCGCCCAGCCGCTCGGTCTGCTTCAGCGCCGTGCGCATCGTCTCCGGGTCGGCGGCCGAGACGCCGTCCACGACGTTCTCCAGCACCGCCCGCAGTGCGGCGATGGGCGTGCGCAGCTCGTGCGAGACATTGGCGACCAGCTCCTTGCGGTGCCGGTCCACCGCCTCCAGGTCGTCCGCCATGCGGTTGATGGTGCAGGCCAGGTCGCCCAGCTCGTCGCGGCGGTCGGCGCCGCGCACCCGGCGCGTGTAGTCGCCGTGCGAGATGGCCTTGGCGACCGTGTTCATCTCGTCCAGCGGCGCGGTCAGGCCGTGCGCCACGAACTGGGTGATCAGCAGCGTGGCGATCACCGAGAAGACGGTGATGAAGCGCAGCTCGGTCTCGGTGCGCAGGGCGACCATCAGCAGCCCGGTCGTGATGAAGACCGAGACGACGACGAGAGTGCCCAGTTTGGTCTTGATCGAGATCGAGACCGACCGCAGCCGGGACCGGAGCGCACTCATGGGGCCGGCGTCTCCAGGGCGTACCCGACACCGTGCACCGTACGGATGCGCTCGGCGCCGATCTTGCGGCGCAGCGCCTTGATGTGGCTGTCCACGGTCCGGGTGCCCGACGCGTCCGCCCAGTCCCACACCTCGGCGAGCAACTGCTCGCGGGAGAGCACCGCGCGCGGGGTGTTCGCCAGGCACACCAGCAGATCGAACTCGGTCGGCGTGAGGTGGACGTCGTCGCCCTTGACCCGCACCCGCCGCTGCGCGTGGTCGATCTCCAGCTCGCCCAGGCGCAGGATGCCGCTGCGCGGCGTCACCGCGGCCAGCGCCGCCCGCTCCACCCGGCGCAACAGCACATGCACCCGGGCCGCCAGCTCCCGCATCGAGAACGGCTTGGTCATGTAGTCGTCGGCGCCGACCCCGAGGCCCACCAGCATGTCGGTCTCGTCGTCGCGAGCCGTCAGCATCAGCACCGGTACCGGCCGCTGGGCCTGGACCCGGCGGCAGACCTCCAGGCCGTCGAAGCCGGGCAGCATGATGTCGAGCACCATCAGGTCGGGCTGCCACGCCTCGGCGGCGTCCACGGCCGCCGGGCCGTCGGTGGCCGTCTGCACCAGGAACCCCTCGGCGCGGAGCCGTGCGGAGATCGCCTCGACGATGGTGGTGTCGTCCTCGACGACCAGCACTCGGCGCTGCGTACCCGGCGTGACCGCCGCCGTGCCGGTATGGCTGGTGTGTGTCTGCTCCATCGCCCCGCCCCTGTCGCGTCCTGCGCGAGCGTGTAGATCCGTGTGTTCGGTCAGCAGCGTAAAGGCACCGACCGCGTCCCGGCTACGCAGGTCGAACGGCGAGGTGGACCACGTCCGGTACGCCCCGGGCAACCGGGATCTCTTCGGTTCTTACCCCGCTGAAACCGGCATTCCGCAATGACTCTTCGAAATCGGCGGACGGTCGCGCGGACCAGACGGCGAGCACTCCGCCGGGGTTCAGGCGGGCCGCGCAGGCCGCCAGACCGGCGGGCGAGTAGAGGCTGTCGTTGCCCTCCGTGACGGTCCAGCCGGGGCCGTTGTCGATGTCGAGGCAGAGCGCGTCATACGTGTCGGGGGAGTCGTGCACGTACGCGACGAGGTCGTCGTGGACCAGGACGGTGCGCGGATCGGCGAGCGCCTCGCCGGAGACACGGGCGAGCGGGCCCTGACGGTGCCAGTCGATGATGGCCTGCTCCCGTTCCACCACCGCGATCCGGCCCCAGGCGGGGTCGGCGGCCGCGTGCGCCAGCGAGAAGCCGACGCCGAGCCCGCCGACGAGGACGGCCGGGTGCGGGCGCGTGCCGAGCGCCTGGCGGGCGGCGTCGATCAGCAGCCGCTCGGAGCGGCCGTCGGAGGTGTCCATCAGGAACGTGCCGTTGGCGATGATCTCGAAGTCCTCGCCGCGCCGGCGCAGCACCACCTCGCCGTACGGACCCTCACGCCGGTCGAGGGTGACGGGTGGGCCGGGGATGGTCAGGGGCTCGGTCGGCGGGTGATCAGTCGCGGCCATGGGCGTCAGCGTAGCGAGGCAGGCGCCACGCGGGGGCGGGCCGCGGGTTGCCCGGTGTGACCTATGTCATGGAGCGGGCGCCACATGATCGCGTCGGCTCGGGCAAGGTTGATCCGGGGGCGGTTCGGGGTTTGTGAGAGGGAAGGGCGGCCTCGCGGTGCACCAGCTCCGGACGCGTGCCGCGCGTCGAGGCGTTGAGCCGCTGCACGGCATCCCGCGCCGGCGCCCGGTCACCGCCGCTCCCGCGCCCCCCGTACCGTCATGGTGGCGGCGGGCCGGCCGGCTGCTGCCCACCCCCACCGGTACGCCGTTCACCTTCGGCTACACCCTCGTCCTGGTCGCCACCTCGCTCTTCGCCGAGTACGCCGACCCCGGCACCGTCGCCCATCTGCTGGACGCCTCCAGTACCGACGTCGCCCATCTGTCCCGTACGCCGCTGCTCGTCCTCCTCGCCAGCGCGCTGTGGGTGGCGGGCGGGCTGTCCTCCCCGTACGTCATCGGGTTCGTCTTCGTCCTGACCGCGCTGGAGCGCCGCGTCGGCGCGTGGCGGGCGGCCGCGGTGTTCCTGGTCGGGCACGTCGTGGCGACGCTGGCCACCGAGATCCCGGTCGGCCTGTCCGTACTGGCCGGGCAGCTGCCCCACACGTCCTTGCACCGGCTCGACTACGGCATCAGTTTCGGGCTGATGGCCTCCGTCGGGGCGCTGGCGGGCCTGCTCCATCCGGTGGCGCGCGGGATCGTGCTCGCGTGGGTGTCGGTGATGCTGCTCCAGGACCTGATCGCGTTCACCGATCCGCTCACCAACTGGGGCCATCCGCTGGCCCTGTTGATCGGTGTCGGCTGCTGGCCGCTGGTGCGCCGGGCGGCGCGGCGCCGCTGGGTCGCAGCCGGCTGATCGCTCACAGCGAACACGGCAGAGGGAACATCCGGGGGATCACAAGCATTGAGCCTGTACAGCTCAACTTGACTGCTGAAGGGGAGATCATGGCTTCGACGTCCGCACCGCTGACCCTGCCCGTGCTGCCCCTCGACGACGAGGTCGTCCTGCCGGGAATGGTGGTGCCGCTGGACCTCACCGACACCGAGGTGCGCGCCGCGGTGGAGGCCGCGCAGGCCGCCGCGCGGACCGGTGGGGAAGGGAAGGGCAAGCCGCAGGTGCTGCTGGTCCCCCGGATCGACGGGACGTACGCCGCGATGGGCGTCCTGGGCACGGTCGAGCAGGTGGGGCGGCTCTCCGACGGCGACCCCGGCGCGCTCATCCGCGGCCGCCACCGGGTCAAGGTCGGCGCCGGGACGACCGGGCCGGGCGCCGCGCTCTGGATCGAGGGCACCACGGTCGAGGAGAAGGTCCCCGACCCGCTGCCCGGGCAGATCACCGACCTGGTCAAGGAGTACAAGGCGCTCGCCACCAGCTGGCTGAAGAAGCGCGGCGCCTGGCAGGTCGTGGACCGCGTCCAGCAGATCGACGACGTCTCCGCCCTCGCCGACAACTCCGGGTACTCCCCCTTCCTGACGACCGCCCAGAAGGTGGAGCTGCTGGAGACCGAGGACCCGGTCGCCCGGCTCAAGCTCGCCACCGAGCAGCTGCGCGACCACCTCGCCGAGCAGGACATCGCCGAGTCCATCGCCAAGGACGTCCAGGAGGGCGTCGACAAGCAGCAGCGGGAGTTCCTGCTGCGCCGCCAGCTCGAAGCCGTACGCAAGGAGCTGCGCGAGCTCAACGGCGACTCCGGGGACGGCGACGAGACCGACGACTACCGGGCCCGCGTCGAGGCCGCCGACCTGCCCGAGAAGGTGCGCGAGGCCGCGCTGAAGGAGGTCGGCAAGCTGGAGCGGACCTCCGACCAGTCGCCCGAGGGCTCGTGGATCCGGACGTGGCTGGACACCGTCCTCGACATGCCGTGGAACGAACGCACCGAGGACCAGTACGACATCAAGGGCGCCAAGGAGATCCTGGACGCCGAACACGCGGGCCTGGACGACGTGAAGGAACGGATCACCGAGTACCTGGCGGTGCGCAAGCGGCGCGCCGACCGCGGCATGGGCGTCGTCGGCGGGCGGCGCGGCGGCGCGGTGCTCGCGCTGGTCGGGCCGCCGGGCGTCGGCAAGACGTCACTGGGTGAGTCGGTCGCGCACGCGATGGGCCGGACGTTCGTGCGGGTCGCCCTCGGTGGCGTACGCGACGAGGCGGAGATCCGGGGCCACCGGCGTACGTACGTGGGCGCGATGCCCGGCCGGATCGTCCGCGCCATCAAGGAGGCCGGGTCCATGAACCCGGTCGTCCTGCTCGACGAGATCGACAAGGTCGGCTCCGACTTCCGCGGCGATCCGGCGGCGGCGCTGCTGGAGGTGCTGGACCCCGCCCAGAACCACACCTTCCGCGACCACTACCTGGAGGTCGAACTCGACCTCTCCGACGTCGTCTTCCTCGCCACCGCCAATGTCCTGGAGGCCATCCCCGAGGCGCTGGCCGACCGGATGGAGATCGTCCGGCTCGACGGCTACACCGAGGACGAGAAGATCGTCATCGCCCGCGATCACCTGCTCCCGCGCCAGCTGGAACGGGCCGGTCTGGAGGCGGGCGAGGTCACCATCGAGGAACCGGCGCTGCGCAAGCTGGCCGGCGAGTACACGCGGGAGGCGGGCGTACGGAACCTGGAGCGGTCGATCGCCCGGCTGCTGCGGAAGATCGCGGCCCAGCACGAACTGGGCGAGCGGGAGCTGCCGGTCACCGTCGAGGAGTCCGACCTGCGCCGCCTCATCGGCCGGCCGCACCACGTGCCCGAGTCCGCCCAGGACCCGGCCGAGCGCCGCACCGCCGTGCCGGGCGTGGCGACGGGCCTCGCGGTCACCGGCGCGGGCGGCGACGTCCTGTTCGTCGAGGCGTCGCTGGCCGACCCGGAGACCGGCGCGGCGGGACTGACCCTGACCGGTCAGCTCGGTGACGTGATGAAGGAGTCCGCGCAGATCGCCCTGAGCTTCCTGCGCTCGCACGGCGCCGAACTTGAGCTGCCCGTCACCGGCCTGAAGGACCGGGGCGTGCACATCCACTTCCCGGCGGGCGCGGTCCCGAAGGACGGCCCGAGCGCGGGCATCACGATGACGACGGCCCTCGCCTCGCTGCTGTCCGGGCGCCTGGTGCGCACGGACGTGGCGATGACCGGCGAGGTGTCGCTGACCGGGCGGGTGCTGCCCATCGGCGGCGTGAAGCAGAAGCTGCTGGCCGCGCACCGGGCGGGCATCACCACGGTCGTGATCCCGAAGCGGAACGAGGCGGACCTGGACGACGTCCCGGCCGAGATCCTCGACAGGCTGGAGGTCCACCCGGTGACGGACGTCCGCCAGGTGCTGGAGATCGCCCTCGCCCCGGCGACGACGGCCCCGGCCGCGGAACCCGTCGCGGCCTGACCCCGCCGGGAGCCCGGGGAGCCCGGGAGCCCCGGAGCACCGGTGAGCCCGGGAGCCCTGGCGGGCTCGGGGACCGGCCCCCCGGGAGCCCCGTGAGCCCTCGCGGGCTCGGGGACCGGCCCCCCCGTGAGCCCCGCCGCGCCCTCCGCGCGGCGGGGCCGGGTGACGCCCGGCACCGTGGCCGCGGGGTCGGCCGCCCGGTGGGCCGCCTGGCGTAAGGGCCCCGCGACACCGGCCGCGCACCGGCCCGGCCGGCCCCGCCGGGCGCCGCCCGGCCGGGACTCCCGCCCGGGACCGGACCCCGGGTTCGGCTCAGGCGCCCGACGCCTTCACCGCGCGGTCGTACAGCGCCCGCGTCCTCGCGTCGAAGAGCACCGCCGTGGACTCCGTGTCCGTGTCGCCGCCGCTCAGCACGCCGATCAGACGGCCGTCCGCGAGCCAGGGGCTGCCGCTGGTGCCGTCGAAGAAGCCGTCGCACTCCATCACCATCGAGCCGGCCAGGTGCGGGTCCTTCGCCGTGCCCGTGGTGCACGAGACGGGCCCGTCGGCCGGATTGTGCTCCTTGTTGGGGTAGCCGACGACCGTCACGCGGCGCACCGGCCCGGACGTCCACTCCGGCTTCGCCGCGCCGACCACCTGCTGCACCTGGCGGCCACGGCCGTCCGCCTCCAGCGTCAGGAAGGCGTAGTCGTGCGCGTCGTCGGCGTGCTCGCGCCACGCGTCGTCCACCGCCACCGAGCGGACCTTCCACTCCCCGTACGGCGCCGGATTCCGGGCCTTCCCGCTATAGGCGGGCGCGAACGAGAAGTTCTCGGTGGCCGCCCCGTCCCCGTACACGCAGTGCGCGGCGGTCGCGACGACGTTGCCCTTTGGGCTGTCCACCACGCTCGCCGTGCACCAGTGGCCGTGTGCGTCGAGCAGTACCCCCACCGATGGCAGCCCGGCCCCGGGTGCGGCCGAACGCTGCGGCGCCGGTGGGCCGCTCGTGGCGGCCCGCGCGCGCGGCGCCGAATGGGACGGTCCCGCGCACGCGCCGGCGGTGGCCACGACGGTGAGGGCGGCGATCCACAACAACGGCCTTGGCGACGGCCTTTTCCCGTGCATACGCCCCATCCTTGCCCATGGCCGCCCGGCTCAGGAATCCAGCCACCCCCGCGACGAGGCCCGTGCCCCCGCCTGGAACCGCGTCCGGGCGTCCAGCGATTCGAGCAGCCGGCTGATCCGCCGCCGTGCCGTGTGCACATGGACGCCCAGTCGGCGGGCGATCGCCTCGTCCTTGAGCCCCGCCGCGAGCAGCGCCAATAGCTCACGCTGCGGCCCGCGCAGCCCCCCGTCGCCCCCGCCCAGCGGCGTGGCCCGCTCCCACACCGCCTCGAACAGCGGCACCAGCGCCCCGCACAGCAGCCCGTCTCCCACCACCAGCGCGGACGCCCGCGGCCCGGCCGCCTCCGTCGGCGGCAGCAGCGTGATGCGCCGGTCCACGGCGAGCAGCTTGGCGGGGACGTCCCCGGCGACCCGAACCCGTAGCCCCCGCCCGGCCAGGCAGGCCAGCGCCCGCGTCCGCGCCGGGTCCGCCAGCCCGGCCCGGTCCAGCACGGCCCGCACCTTCACGCCCCGGGCCAGCAGCGCGCCGACGTCCGGCGAGGTGAACGGCGGCCGGTCCAGGATCACCACCTCCCGCTCGGCGGCGGCCAGCAGCCCCTCCACGCGTGCGGCGATCGCCCGCCGCCCCGTCACCACCTCCACGCCCGCGCCGCTCGCACGCGGCTCGCCGAAGTCCCCCACCAGCCGGTCCGCCGCCATCCGTAACCGCGCCAGCTCCGCCGACTTCAGGTGCAGTTCCGCCTGGCGGCGGTGGATGAGCGTACGGAGCGCGGCGGCGGGCGCGGCCGGGTGCGGCAGGCAGCCCTCGTGAGCAGGATCGGGCGGCCGGGCGAAACCGTGCTCGACGAGCCGGTCCAGCGCCGCGTCCAGCCGCTCGCGCGGCAGGTCCAGCAGCCGTGCCAAATCGTCGGCCCCGTCCGCCTGTTCCCTCAGCAGCGCCTCGTAGGCGCGCTCCTCGGTCCTGCCCAGGCCGAGAGTGGTCAGTTCTCCCTGGATCATGCGTCGGATTCTCACTCCGCCCGCTCAGGCCACACAAGTGTGCGTGTCCACTTCTCAACCCCCTTGATCCATTGCCCCTCTGACCCCCCGCCGCTTGCATGGCCATGACCACCTGAACGGCTGATCAGCACGTGGGAGGGGTACGGACGGTGCGCACACGCAGCACGCACGCAGGGGGATCCGGCATACGGGCGGGGGCCGGGGGAGCGGCACTGCTCGCCGCCGCCGGGCTTCTGATCACGGCGATTCCGGCCGGGGCGGCGACCCCGCCCGCCGCGCAACCGCCCGCCGACGTCATCCCGGGGGCGCGGACCGCGACCCCCGCCCTGGTCGACGGCATCCGCGAGGCGGCGGACGGGAAGGCGAGCCCGGCGGACGCGGCGCGCGGGCACCTGGCCGCCAAGGAGAGCCGCTACAAGATCGCCCAACCGGGGCGTGATCTCGCCCCCGTGCAGACGCTGAGGCGCGGCGCCGAGGAGACCGTACGGCTTCAGCAGAAGCACCGGGGCGTGCCGGTGCTCGGCGGGCAGTACGTGGTCCGGATGGAGACCAAGGGCGGTGAACGGGTCGTCACCGGCACGTCGGGCAAGTACTTCACAGGCCTGACGACCGGTGTGGAGCCGGCCGTGGCCAAGGACGTGGCGGTACGGCGCGCGGTCGCCGCCACCCTCGAACGGCTCGGCGGCCACCGCCTGGCCAGGACCGACGCGAAGAGGGCCACGCCGCTCAGCGGAACCGCCGGGGGCCTGGTGGTGATCCCGCGCGGCGAGGGCGTCCTCGCCCACCACGTGACCGTACGCGGGACGAACCCGGCGACCGGCGCGCCCGTGCTCCAGCAGGTCTACATCGACGCGCGGGCCGGGTTCCCCGTACTCCAGTTCAGCGCCATCAAGACGATCACGCCGCCGAGGACCGCGACCGCGGCGGCGCCCAGGGCCGCAGCCCGCAAGGCCGCGGACCGCCGTGCCGTGCTGCATCCGGCCGCCGAGCACCCGGCCGCCGAGCACCCGGCCGCCGAGCACCCGGCCGCCGAGCACCCGGGCACGGTCGGCAGCGGCACGCTGCTCAACGGCGCGAAGGTCGCGCTGAACGTCCGCAAGGACGGCGACCGGTACGTCCTGGCCGACCACGCCCGCATGGCGGACGGCACCAAGAACACCCTGACCACGTGGGACGCCCGCGACAAGGACGTCTACGAGGTCGTGGGCACCTGGCCGGAGGGCATCGCGGAGTTCGGCTCGCCCACCCCTCAGTTCGGCCGCGAGGCCACCGACGCGGGCGCCATCGACGCGCACTGGGCGGCCGGGCAGGTCTACGACTACTACAAGAAGCACCACGCCAGGACCGGCCTCGACGGCCGCGGCTCCTCCGTCAACTCCCTTGTGGGCGTCACCGAGCTGGGGCTGCCGTTCGTCAACGCCTTCTGGGACGGGACGAAAATGGTGTACGGCTCCGGCGACGAGGAGTACAAGCCGCTGTCGGCGGACCTCGACGTGGTCGGCCACGAGATGACGCACGGCGTGGTCGAGAACAGCGCCAACCTCGTGTACGCGGGCCAGTCCGGCGCCCTCAACGAGGCGATCGCCGACTACTTCGGCAACGCCATCGACGTCACCCGTACCGGCATGTCCATGGACGACCCCGACGCGGGCCTGATCGGCGAGGACCTGTGCCGTACGACGGCACCCCGCGCGTGCGCCTTCCGTGACCTCAACGACGGCGCGACGACCTCGAAGAACTTCCTGGGCGTCACCTTCGGCACCGACAACGGGGGTGTACACCTCAACTCGACCATCTTCTCCGGCGCGTTGTGGGACCTGCGCGAGGACCTGGGCGCGGAGCTCGCCGACCGGATCGTGTACAAGGCGCTGACCGAGTACATGACCCCGCTGGACGGCTTCACCGACGGCCGCAACGCGGTGGTCGCCGCGGCCAAGGACCTGGGCGTCACCGGACAGCGGCTGAACGCCGCCGAGCGCTCCTTCAACGCCCACGGCATCGTCGCCGGCTGGGAGCAGGCGCTGGGCGTCGACTCCGACGAGCTGTTCGGCAAGCTCAACACCGGCGGCACGGGAGTCCAGGCGGGCGGCGGCTGGTGGGCCGCGAGCAAGTCCAACGACGACGGCACCGAGCCGTACTCCGTCTACGCCGGCCGGGCGGACGGCACGGGCACCCCCAAGCTGATCAGCCCCAACGACGGCCGCTACCACGTCCACCCGGCGACGGACGGCAGGACCGTCGTCTGGGCGGCGTACGGCCCGGCGAGCGTGGACATCCTCTCCCGGCCCGTCGCGGGCGGTCCGATCAAGCGGCTGTACACCTCCACCACCTCGGACGTCTCGGGCCTGCGCGTCGAGAACGGGGTGACGGTCTTCGAGACGCTGGGCCTGTTCACCCGCCATGTCGTGCACCTGCGCCCGGGCGACCGTGAGCCCACGTACGTGGACGGCGGCGGCGACGACGTCCTCACCGGCCTTCCGTCCATCGCCCACGGCAGGATCGCGTACGCCAAGCTGTACCCGGACGGCCAGGACTACCGGCTCGGCGTGGAGATCCTCGACCTGAAGACCGGGAAGAAGACCCTGGCCGAACAGCTGGACGAGCCGCAGACCCTCGGCCAGACGGCCGTCAACGGCAGCCACGTCTTCTGGCTCACCGACGAGAACATCGCCGACGACGGCCAGATGGGCATCCGCCGCGCGAACCTCGACGGCACCGGCGCGTACGACATCAGCGCCGAGGGCAAGCCGGGCGCACTGATCGCCTCCGACCTGACGGTCTCGGAGTCGGCGGTCACGGTCAACGCGGTCCTGCCGGACACGGCGTACCGCAACGAGACCCTGCCCAAGAACTGGCAGCTGACCACCGACGGCTCCCGTAAGCAGCGCGTCTCGTGCAACCGCGGCGAACAACTCTCACCGGCGGCGCTCGCCGGCACCCAGGTGGTCTGGCTCGACGGCACCACGGGCTGGACGAACCTCGTCACCCGCACCCGTCCGGCGGGCCGCTGCGGCTGACCGGGGACACCGCTCATCGAGGGGGACCTCACCCGGCCCGTGCCGGGTGAGGTCCACCCGTGTCCGATACTGAACGGGAGTCGGGAGAGCGGGCGAAGGGTGCTGACGTGCACGGAAGCGGTACGAGGAGTCAATCCGGGCCCCAGGACCACGGTGGGGTGGACCACGAGTTCCTGGCCCTGGAGCGCGAACTGGCGGTCTTCCTGCGTCGCGCCCGCGCCTCGTCCGGCGAAATGGCCCGGGAGGTCCACCCGGAACTGGAACCGGCCGCCTACGGGCTCCTCGTCCGGCTGGAGGAGGCCGGCACCCAGCGCGCCACCGCGCTCGCCGCGTACTTCGGCGTCGGCAAGGCCACCATGAGCCGCCAGCTGCGCGCCCTGGAAGACCTCGGGCTCGTCGCCCGGGACCCCGACCCGGCGGACGGCCGCGCCTCGCTCGTACGCCTCACCGACGAGGGCCGCACCCGCTTCCGCCGCGTACGCGACGCCCGCCGCGCCCGCTACGTACGCAAGCTCGCCGGCTGGGACCGCGCGGAGGTCGCCGAACTGGCCCGCCTGCTGCACCAGCTCAACGCGAGCGGCGAGGACACGACCTAGAGCTCGACGTACACCGCCGTCGCGTCGTCGTGCCGCTTGCCCGGGCAGACGAACGCGGGGGAGGCCTCCAGCTCCCTGACCCGGCGGATCAGGCCGCGCGGGCCCTCCTTGCGCAGGACCGCCAGGCAGTCCGCCCAGTCGCCCGCCCCGAACACCTCCGTCCAGCGCGTCGCGCCGTCCGTCAGCGCCGACAGCGCCCGCACCTCGGCCCGTGGCGTGCGGCCCGTGACCGCGCGGGCGGCGACCGAGGGGTCGGCCGCGGCCGTGAAGAAACCGCCCTCCCGGTTGCGTACCGTCGCGTCACAGACCGCCGCGCTCGCCAGCGAACCGGGCGGCAGCCGCTCCAGCCGGTCGTCCACCACCGCCCGTACCGCGCCCTCCGGTGACTGGAGCAGCAGCACCGAGTCGGACAGCACCAGGTGCTCGACGGCCTCGGCGTCCCAGCGCGCCAGAACCACCGTCGCCTGCGGTGTACGTACGTGAGAAAGGTCACAGGTGTCGCGGTGGGCGTCCGCGGTGCGCAGAATCGCCGCCGCGAGCACCTCCCGCAGGGTCAGTTCCGGCCGGGAAACGGACAGTTCGGTCAGAGCGCTCCCGAGGCGGGCCGTGAACCAGTGCACCGAATGAACACAGCCGTCACCGGCCGGCGGGGGAGTGACCCCGTCCAGCACCACCGCCGTGCCGCCCTGGCCGGACGCCGGAACCGCCACGCAGGCCCAGTCCTCGTTGGGGCGTTCCGGCGCGCCGGGGGCGGAGGAGATCTCGGTGTGCATGGACCCAGTCTGCATGAGATCTTCACATGACCGCCCGGCGACGCGAGTTGGCCTGTACCAGCAGGTCAGAATGGGCGCAGGGTCCGGAATGCGGCACTCCGGGAAGGTGCGGGCGGGCATCCTGCCAAAGCCCGCGCGGATCTTTCAACCCGCCCCCGTGCAGGGGCCCGCGGCAGGTGCCCGGGCGAGTTGTTCGCCAACTCAGGAGTGTTGTTCACTCGTTCGGGTGGCGGAGTGGCGGACGTGTGCCCCCTTCAACAAAAGCGCTGGAATGGTCGGAAGCCGTACCAGGGGTGGGGGCGCTCGCGCCTGTGTGATGAGTCGTCACCTCTGCTTCATGGGCGGACGAGTTCAAGAATGTGAGCACCGGTGCAGAAGCGCAGTGACACTCCCGGCCATCCCCAGGCACCGGGCGGCCGCGGCGTACGGGTACGCAGCCGGCTGGTCGCCGGCGTCGCACTCGTCGGAATCACCGTCATAGGGGCCGGAGCCCCCGCCGTCCTCACCGCGTCCGGCGACCTCACCGACTCCCAGCGGATGGTCACCCTCGCCGAACTCAACCGGCAGGCGGTCACCCTCGCCCACTCCCTCGCGGACGAACGCGACGAGGTCACCGCGTACATCGCCGCGGGCCGCGACGAGAAGGACGACGAGCACGCCGTCGACGCCGCCCACAGCGCCCGCGTCGACCGGCAGATCGACGAGATCCGCGCCGAAGCCCCCACCGACCTCCGCCGCGACCTCGCCGGCCTGCCCGCCATCCGGCGCGCCGCCCTCACCGGCAAGGGCACCGCCATGGAGGCCTACCGGGCGTACACCGACGTCATCTCCAGGCTCCAGGCCCTCGCCGCCGAGCTCGCCGACAAGACCCCCGCCCGCGCCGCCGAGGCCGGCTCCGGCACCCGGGCCCTCGCCGAGCTCGGCCAGGCCGTGGGACAGGCGTCCGCCACCCGCGGCCTGCTGCTCGGCGCGCTCGCCGTACCCGGCCAGAAGAACACCGGCCTGGTCTACGACCCGGTCACCGGCCAGTACGTCGAGCCGGACGACCCGGCGGGCGACGAGGCCGACCGTACGCGCGGCGCGCTCAGCGCCGCCGCCCAGCAGGCCCGCGTCCGCGAACAGGCCGCCCTCGCCGACTTCGACCAGGCAGCCCCGCCCGCCGCCCGCGACTCCCTCGCCGCCACGGTCACCGGGCCCGAGGTCAAGAGCGCCGAAACCTACCTCGCCCGCCTCACCGACCGGCCCGAGCTGTCCGAGGGCGAACGCAAGACCGACGAGGAGAAGCTCCGGGCCGCCCTCACCGCCCGCATCGAGCAGATGCGTGGCGTCGAGTCCGCGCTCGCCACCGGTGAGGTCCGGCGCATGGAGCGGCTGCGCGACGACGACGTCACCGCGCTGGAGCTGCGCATCGCGCTCCTCGGCGGCTGCCTGCTCATCGCCATCGGCGTGTCCACCGCCGTGGCCCGCACCCTCACCCAGCCGCTCGCCGTGCTGCGCATCGGAGCCGCGCGGCTCGCCGCCGATCCGCAGACCGAGGAGCCGGTCAGGTACACCGGCCGCAACGACGAGTTCGCCCAGGTCGTACGGTCGCTCAACACCCTGCACGGCAAGCTGCTCGACCTCGGGGCCCGCGCCGGAAAGCTGGAGGCCGAACGCACCGACGCGGTCGCCGCCCGTGAGGCCCTGGCCGCCGAGCTGGCCGGTCAGCGCGCCGAACTGCGCGAGCGGACCGAGCGGGTCACCGCCGAACTCCAGCGGCTGCGGCACAGCGTCCACCACACGTTCGTCAACCTCTCCCTCCGTACGCTCGGACTCGTCGAACGGCAGCTCGCCGTCATCGAGAAGCTGGAGGAGCGGGAGCAGGACCCGGAGCGGCTGGCCACCCTGTTCAAGCTCGACCACATGGCCACGGTCATGCGGCGGCACAGCGAGAACCTGCTGGTGCTCGCCGGGCACGAGCACAACCACGCCCACCAGGGCCCGGTGCCGCTGGTGGACGTGCTGCGCGCCGCGGTCAGCGAGATCGAGCGGTACGAGCGGGTCACCATCCACTCGCTGCCGCCGCACGCGTACGTCGCCGGTTTCGCCGCGGACGACCTGAGCCACCTGCTCGCCGAGCTGCTGGAGAACGCCACGTCCTTCTCGCCGCCGGACGCCAAGGTCCGGCTCTCCGGCTGGCTGCTGGAGAGCGGCGAGGTGATGCTCTCCGTGGAGGACGAGGGCATCGGGATGACGGAGGGGCGGCTCGCGGAGCTGAACGCCCGCCTCTCGGACCCCGAGCCCGAGCCGGACGCCGACCAGGACGGCGAGGGCCTCGGCATCCGCGTGACCGCGCTGCTCGCGGCGCGGCACGGGGTACGGGTCCAGCTGCGCGATCAGAAGCAGGGCGGCGTGACGGCGGTCGTCGTCCTCCCGGCCGCGCTGCTCCCGGACGCCCCGCCGGCCGAGCTGCCCCCGTCGGTCACCGTCGCGGGCACGGCGCCTGCGCTCAATCTCCCCGGCTCGGTGGCCGAGGCCAACTCCAACGCCCTGCCCGGCGTCCGCAGGCTCCGGCAACCGGTCGGTGCCGACCCGCTGGTCGCCGCCGCGGAGGCGACCATCCGCGCCACCGAGGCGGAGGACGCCGAGGCCCGGGACGCCGAGGCCCCGGACGGCGAGGCCCGGGACGGGCACGACGAAGCGGACGCCCCCGCCCAGGACGACGCCCCCGGCGTGGACGTCACGCCGGAGGTCCCCGAGGCGGGGGCCACGCCCGACGCCCCCGCCCGGGACGACGCCCCCGCCCCCGACGCGGACGGCACGCCGGACCCCACGCCGGACGTCCCCGGCCCGGACGACACGCCGGACGTCCCCGACGCCGACGCCACGCCCGACGCCGACGAGGCGGCGCACGAGCGCGCCGACGACCAGGGGGACGGCGGCCAGGAGCGGGCCCGGGAGCCCAAATGGGAGCGCGTCACCGACAAGGGGCTGCCCAAGCGGACCCCTAAGATCGTCCAGCCGTCCGCGCCGCCCGCCGAGCGCAAGGGCGGCGTCGACGCCGAGGCGCTGCGGCGCCGGCTCGGCGGGTTCCACCAGGGCGCCAAGGACGGGCGCCGGGACGCCGAGGCGGAGATCGCCGAGACCACACAGCAGGTGGAAGCGGTACGTACCGAAGAAACGGGGGACACAGTCGAGGAGGCACGCAGTTGACCGCGACGACCGGCACCAGCACAGGCACCGGCAGTGGCACAGGCACCAGCCCGAGCACCAGCACAGGCACCGGAGACGGAACAGGCGCGTTCGGACTGAGCAGTGAGGCCAAGAACCTGCACTGGCTTCTCGGCAACCTCGTCGAGGAGGTGCCGGGAGTCCGTTCCGTGGCCGTCGTCTCGTCGGACGGCCTGATGCTGCTCTCCTCCGACCCGGCCCACAACAAGGCCCCCGTGGGTCCGGGCCGGTCCGACGGCCCGCGCGGCTCCAGCGCCGACCTGGCCACCATCGTCTCCGGCATCGGCAGCCTCACCGTCGGCGCCGCCAAGCTGATGGACGGCGGTGGGGTGAAGCAGACCATGGTCGCCATGGACGAGGGCAGCGTCTTCGTGATGTCGATCAGCGACGGCTCGCTCCTGGGCGTCCACGCCACGCCCGACTGCGACATGAGCGTCATCGCGTACCACATGGCGCTCTTCGTGGGCCGCGCCGGACACGTACTCACACCCGAACTCCGCAGCGAGCTGCGCAAGTCGATGGAGAGTGCCCAATGACCTCCGCATCCGCCGCCGGCAGGCTGCCGGTCCGCGGCGACGGGCGGCGGCCCGCCCGCGTCCGCCCCTACTCGCTGACCGGCGGCCGCACCCGCTTCGGCCACGTCCTGCTCGTCGAGACGTTCGTGGCCGCGCTCGAAGCTCCCGAGGAGCGCAAGGAGCTGGCCAATGGAGCCGGCCTCGCCTCCCGCGTCATGCCGGAGATGCGGGCCATCGTCGAGATCTGCCGCCGGATGCGTACGGTGGCCGAGATCTCGGCGCTGCTGAAGATGCCGCTGGGTGTCGTCCGGGTGCTGCTCAGCGACCTGGCCGACCAGGGGAAGATCCGCGTGTACGGCACCGGTCACGGCACCGGCCAGCCCGATCGCGCACTGCTCGAAAGGGTGCTGAGTGGTCTCCGCCGTCTCTGAGATACCCGTGGACGAGCCCACGCCCGGGCCAAGGCCCCAGGAGGACGAACAGGTCCAGTCCTGGCAGCTCGACCACACCCGCGCCCCGATCGCGACGAAGGTCGTCGTCGCGGGCGGCTTCGGCGTGGGCAAGACGACCTTCGTCGGGTCCGTCTCGGAGATCACGCCGCTCCAGACCGAAGCGCTGATGACGCAGGCCAGTGAGGGGACCGACGACCTCACCGCGACGCCCGAGAAGCTCACCACGACCGTCGCCATGGACTTCGGCCGGATCACGCTCGACGACGACCTGGTGCTGTACCTCTTCGGTACGCCGGGACAGCAGCGTTTCTGGTTCATGTGGGACGACCTGGTGCGCGGCGCGATCGGCGCGGTCGTCATGGCCGACACACGGCGGCTGACCGACTGCTTCCCGGCGCTCGACTACTTCGAGAGCTGCGGACTGCCGTACGTCGTGGCGGTCAACCACTTCGAGGGCACCGAGCTGTTCGAGCCGGAGGACGTCCGCGAGGCCCTCACGGTGCCGCCGGACGTACCGATCGTGATCATGGATGCCCGCCGGCGCATCACGGTGGTCGAGTCGCTGCTGGCGCTCGTCGCCCGCGCCCTCGAAACCACCCCTGAGTAAGGAAAAGAGACCCTCGATGCGGAAGATTCTCATCGTCGGAGCCGGGCAGTCCGGACTCCAGCTCGCCCTCGGCCTCCAGTCGCAGGGGTACGAGGTCACCCTGATGTCCAACCGCACGGCGGACGAGATCCGGGCCGGCCGGGTGATGTCCACGCAGTGCATGTTCCACACGGCGCTCCAGCACGAGCGGGACCTCGGCATCAACTTCTGGGAGTCCCAGGCTCCGCGCATCGAGGGTCTGGGCGTCTCCGTCGCCGCGCCCGACGCTTCCCGCGCCGTCGACTGGCTCGGCACGCTCGACGGGTACGCCCAGTCCGTCGACCAGCGCGTGAAGATGGCCGGCTGGATGGAGGTCTTCGCGCAGCGCGGCGGCCAGCTCGTCATCCATGGCGCGGCCGTCTCCGACCTGGACTACTTCGCCCGTACCTACGACCTCGTGCTGGTGTCGGCGGGCAAGGGCGAACTGGTGTCGATGTTCGGCCGGGACGCCTCCCGCTCCCCGTACAGCGAGCCGCAGCGCGCGCTGGCCGTCGCCTATGTGCACGGGCTCGGCCCGCGCCCCGAGCACCCGGACGTCGACGCGGTCCGCTGCAACCTGGTGCCGGGCGTCGGCGAGCTGTTCGTGATGCCGACGCTGACCACGAGCGGCCGGGCGGACATCCTGTTCTGGGAGGGCATCCCGGGCGGGCCGCTGGACGTCTTCCAGGGCGTCAAGGACCCCTCCGAGCACCTGGCGCTGACGCTGGAGCTGATGGAGAAGTTCACGCCCTGGGAGTACGCGCGGGCCACCAAGGTCGAGCTGACCGACGCCAACGGCACCCTGTCCGGGCGGTACGCCCCGACCGTACGCAACCCCATCGGTCGGCTGCCCGGCGGCGGCCTGGTCCTCGGTGTCGCGGACGTCGTCGTCGCCAACGACCCGATCACCGGCCAGGGTTCCAACTCGGCGGCCAAGTGCGCGGCGTCGTACCTCGCCTCGATCACCGAGCACGGCGACAAGCCGTTCGACGAGGCGTGGATGCGGCGGACGTTCGACCGCTACTGGGAGACGGCGCAGCACGTCACCAAGTGGACCAACGCCATGCTGGGCGTCCCGCCGGAGCACGTGCTGAACCTGATCGGCGCGGCCGGCCAGCTCCCGCCGGTGGCGCACCGGATCGCGAACGGCTTCAACGACCCGTCCGACTTCGAGAACTTCTTCTACGACCCGGACAAGGCGGCGGCGTACCTGTCGTCGGTCACCCCGGCCTGATCCCCGCCGTCCCGTGTCGCACCCCTACCCCTCGTCGTACCCCTCGTCGGAGCCCGCCGCCGCGCCGGTGGGCAGCTCCGGCGGGGTGTACGAGCGCAGTGGCCGGGCCGCCGGGTCGGGGCGTACCGCGCCCAGCAGCGGGTTCGCGGCGATCGGGGAGACCTTGACGCGGGCGCCGGGGCGCGGCGCCTGGATCACCAGGCCGTTGCCCAGGTAGATCGCCACATGGGTGGCCTTGGGGAAGTAGACCACCAGGTCACCGGGGCGCAGGGCGCGCAGCGGCACCTTGGGCAGCGTGCGCCACTGTTCCTGGCTGGTACGGGGGATGGAACGGCCCGCCTTCTCCCACGCCCGGGAGGTGAGCCCCGAGCAGTCGAAGGACTCCGGGCCCTCGGCGCCCCAGACGTACGGCTTGCCGATCTGCTCGGCCGCGTACTGAAGGGCCTGCCCGCCGGGCTCGGAGGGGGTACGGGCGCCGGCCAGCTCGCCGGTGGCGAGCAGTTCGCGCTGGGCGTCCGCCGTCTGCGTCTCCTCCAGGTCGGCCAGCTCCTCTACCTCCTCCGTGGACAGCGAGGCAAGCGTCTCCTCGACCTCCCTGAGCTTCGCCGTCACGGCGTCCCGGGCCTCCTTCTGCCGCTCGGCCAGGGTCTGCTCCCGGTCCAGCGCCTTGCGCGAGGCCGTCGCCAGCTGGTCCGCCCGCTTCTCGCCCTTCTCCAGCCGGGCCACGGTCGCCGCCTGTTCGCGCGCCGCGCGCCGCATCACGTGGTTCTGGGCGAGGGCGTGGTCGGGGTCGCGGGCGAGGAGCAGTTGGAGGGCGGCGGAGAACTCGGTACGGCCCTGATACTGCGCCCGGGCCAGCCGGCCGGCGTCGGCCCGGCCGCGCGCCAGGGCGTCACGGGTCTTCACCAGGTCGCCGGTGAGCTTCCTCGTCTCGGCGGTGAGCGCCTTCAACTCCTCCTCGGTGGCGTTGTACGTCTCGGTCGCCTCCTCCGCCTGCTGGTAGAGCGTGCGCAGCCGGCCGAGCATCTGGGACACGCTCGCGGGCGAGGACTCGGGCCCGGATCGGGACGAGGACTCGGACCCGGCCTCGGACCCGGCCTCTGGCCCGGACGCCGGTCCGGCCTCGGGCCGGGGTTCCGGTTCGGGCGTAGGGGCGGCCGCCGCCGGGGCGACGGGCAGCGCGGCGGCCAGCGCCACCGCGCAGACGGCCCGCAGCAGTTTTCCTGACATGTCATCACCTCCGCCCGCATCATGCGGCCGTGGATGATACGACTAACGCATGACTGGGCGGATCGGCCCACAGCGGTCACCCGTCGAGGCGAACATGCCGCTCCGCCCGCGCGCCTGCCGCCGATCGGTCGCCGCCCGTGCCTGACGCGGCCCTAGGAGTCCCGGTTCGGTCGGGACCAGGGCCATTTCACCCCGTGCCGTTCGCGGCCTTCCGGGGCGTACTCGTACTTCCAGCCCCGCTGGAGGCCGAGCCGCTTGGTGTGGCCGGCGGGGACGCGGCGGTAGGCGTACACGGTGGGCGGGCCGCCGTCGGCGGCCGGGACGGGGACCTCGTACCACTTGGGCGGGTGGCCGGTGGCACCGGTCAGGACCGGCAGGACCTGGCCGTCCAGGGGGCCGCCGTAGAAGGGGGTGTTCTCGCTTCGCACGGGAACCAGTGTCACAGCAGGTGCGCGGCCCCGCTCACGACGGGGACCACCCGGCGGGCCAGCGTGCCGACCGGGCCGTGCGCCGTCTCCCGCGACAGCAGCGCCGCCACCGCCCCGGCGGTCTGCTCGTCCGTGGCGGCGGTCGCGGTCAGCAGGGCGAGCAGGTGGTCGACCAGCCAGCCGCGCAGTTCGGCGGCGGGCGGCCGCTTCTCCTCGTCCAGCCAGATGAGGGACGCCGCCTCGACCGCCGCGATCCAGGTGCGCACCATCATCCGCAGCCTCGGCCCCGGGTCGGGTACGCCCAGGTGCAACAAAACCTGTTCGGCGGCGGCGCGCCGCACCTCGTCCACGATGGCGGTCGTCCGGGACGTCTCGGCGACGCTGCCGCCCTGGAGCAGGGCGCTGAACCCGGCGTCGTGCTGGTCGACGAACGCGAGGTACCGGTCCAGCACGCGGGCGAGCCGCTCCGTCGGCGGGCCCACCGCCGGTTCGGCGAAGCACAGTTCCAGCTTGTCGGCGGCCGAGCGCAGGGCGGCCTCGTACAACTCCTGCTTGCCGCCCGCGAAGTAGCGGTAGACGAGCGGGCGCGAGACGCCGGCCGCCTCGGCGACGTCGTCCAGCGAGACGTCCTCCGGCGCCCGGTGCGCGAAGAGCGAGAGGGCGACGCCGAGGAGCTGGGTGCGGCGCTCCTCGACGCTGAGCCGTCGGTACGCGGGCGCGGGCGTGGCGGCACTGGTCATGCCCGCAGCGTAACTCCGTGACGCGCCGCTCAGGCCAGGAGTCCGGAGCTCTTCCAGAGCCTGCGCCCCACGCCGCGCAGCACGCCGATGTCGTCCAGGAAGTCCGTCAGCCGCCTGGCGCCCGACTGCATGACCTCGCGGCGGTGACCGCTCGCCCTGACCTGGGCGACCGCCTCCCGGCGGTCGAGGCCGACGTTCTCGTACACCTGGGGGTTGATGAAGCAGACGGAGAACACCCGGGCCGCCTCGCCGCAGCTGATCCGGGTCAACTCCTGCTCCCAGCGCGGGGCGGTGACCATCTGGCGGCGCAACTCCTCGCGTGCGTACCGGACATGGCGCGCTTCTTCCACCACGTGGATGCGGGTGACGCCGCGCACCAGGGTCTGGACGCGCTCGTCGGGGAACGTCAGGCGCTGCATCCAGTCGAGGATCTCCTCACCGAGCAGCGTGGCCGCGAACGAGCCGGGGGTGGTGGAGACGGTCTTCAGGACGCGGGCCATGTTGTGGTAGACGCGCGGGACCGGGTACGCCGGTGCCTCGTTCTTCCGGATCATCCGCGCGAACATCATCGAGTGGCGGCACTCGTCGGCTATCTCCGTCAGGGCGTAGCGGACATGGTTGCTGGTGACGGACTTGTCGTAGATGTGCCGCACCAGCAACTGCATCAGAATGATCTCGAACCAGATGCCGAGCGAGGCGAGCGAGGCGGCCTCGTGTCGGGCCAGGTCCATCCGCTGCTCCTCGGACATCTTCCGCCACAGCGGGGTGTCGTAGAGGGAGACCAGCTCCGGCGGCCAGAACCACTTGCCGTCCTCGGCGGGGGCGTCCCAGTCGAGTTCCTTGTCGGGATCGAAGGAGTGCTTCGCGGACGATTCGAGCAGGCGCTCGGCGACCTGTTCGCGGTCCCGGAGAGGGCCGAGCGCGTCGCGGAGCAGACGTATGTCGCGTTCGGTCACGGTCGTCATGACGGAGGGCACCTCGCGCAGTTGGGGTTACCGGGGGTCATCCCTTATAAGACTGCCTGTCAGTAAGCGCGTCAATCCCTCGCACGCGACTTGTTGACCCGGCGTCTAGCAACGTGTGAGCCTGCCGAGTACCCCTTCCGTACGCGGGAACCCAAGAGAGGCGAAGGAGCCGTCCGTGTCGACGCACGACCTCTACAGCAAGGAACCGGGAGACCCGGTCTGGCAGGTGCCGGCGGCCGGCGCGGCCCGCTTCAGCTGGGAGTACGACGACGGCCGCGACCGGCTGCTCGCCCTCTACCAGAAGGGCAAGGACAAGCAGTGGGACGGCGCCCGGCGCATCGACTGGGACCTGGAAGTCGACCCGTACAACCCGCTCGGCACCCCGGACGAGGCGATGACGCTCTACGGGACGCGCCACTGGGCCAAGATGACCGACCGGGACAAGGGCGAGCTGCGCAAGCACTACGCGGCCTGGCAGTTCAGCCAGTTCCTCCACGGTGAGCAGGGCGCGATGATCTGCGCGGCGCGGATCGTGGAGTCCGTCCCCGACATGGACGCCAAGTTCTACTCCGCGACCCAGACCATGGACGAGGCCCGGCACGCCGAGATCTACGGCCGCTTCCTGCACGAAAAGATCGGGATGCTCTATCCCATCAACGACAATTTGCAGGGCCTGCTGGGCGACACCCTCCGCGACTCCCGCTGGGACATGCCCTACCTCGGTATGCAGGTCCTCATCGAGGGCCTCGCACTCGCCGCGTTCGGCATGATCCGCGACACCACCGACAAGCCGCTGCCGAAGCAGATCCTGGCGTATGTGATGCAGGACGAGGCCCGGCACGTCGCCTTCGGCCGTATGGCGCTGCGCGACTACTACAAGCAGCTGACCGACGCCGAACTGCGGGAGCGCGAGGAGTTCGTCATCGAGGGCTGCTACCTCATGCGCGACCGGCTGCGCGGGGTGGAGGTGCTGGAGAACTTCGGCATCTCCAAGAAGGAGGCGGAGGAGTTCTCGGAGCAGTCGCAGTTCCTGCACCTGTTCCGCAAGCTGCTCTTCAGCCGGATCGTGCCGTGCGTCAAGGACATCGGCCTGTGGGGCGCACGGTTGCAGAAGGCGTACGTGGACATGGGCGTCTTCGAGCTCGGTGACTCCAACCTGGACCTGCTGATGACCCAGGACGAGGAGATCGCCGAACGGCTCGACCGCGAGCGCTTCGCCGCGGAGGAGGCGGAAAGGGTCGCGGAGGTGACCGACGCGATCGCCGAGGGCGGCGCCGCGCAGGGGTGAGAGAGACCGGTAAAGGGGCGTGACCGGGGGTCCGTTCGGGTGACGTAGCCTGACGGGCATGACCATGCCGCCTCCGCCTCAGCAGCCGCCCGGCTTCCAGCCCGGCCCCGGCCCGTACCAGGGCCCGCCGCCCGGGCCGTACCAGCAGGGCCAGGCGCCCGCGTACCCCGGCCCGTACGGGCAGCAGGCCGGCCCCTACGGCCAGCAGGCCGGTGCCGGTCCCTATGGGCCGCCGCCCCAGCCCGGATTCCCGCAGCAGTACCCCGGGCCGTACGCCGGACCCATGTACGGCGGACCGATGGGCCCGCAGCCGCCGAGGAAGAAGCGCACCGGGCTGGTCATCGGCATCGTCGCCGGGTCGCTCGTGCTGCTCAGCTGCCTGGGCTACGGCGTCAAGATGGTCATGGAAGGCGCCGGCACGTCCTTCCCCGCGGCCGAGTACAAGCTCACCGTCCCCAAGACCCTGGTGGACGGCGAGTACACGCTCGCCCAGGACATGTCCGGCACCGAGGGCGAGAAGCTGCTGACCGAGACGCACAGCGCTGACGTCCGCACCGACGGGGCGGCCGTCGCGCAGTACACCGCCGAGTCGGACGGCGAGCTCAAGGCGCTGGTCGTCTCCGGTCTCTACGGGCAGATCAAGCACCCGGACGCCGAGCGACGGGGCGTGCTGCGGGGCGCCGGAACCGCCGAGAACGCCAGGATCGAGATACCCGCGAAGGACGTCACCCCGCCCGGGTCCGAGGTCACGGTGGAGTGCGAGGTCCTCACCAACACGGAGGCGGGCAACGAGGTCACCTTCCCGATGTGCGCCTGGGGTGACGCCAACACCGCCGTGGGCGTCGGACTGGTCGACGCCGCCTCGGTCGGCCAGCAGCCGGAGGACATCGACCTGGCCGCGGCCGCCGAGCTGACCCTGAAGGTCCGCGCCGAGATACGCAAGCCGCTCACCGCGGGGTAGCGCGCCGGGGGGCAGGCTCGTCCGGAGGGTGAACGGGTGCGGCGCCGGGCGGGAATCCGGGCCCGGCCATGGCCACCTGTGCGAGTCCACGAGCCGACCTGTGCGAGTTCGCAGACCATGGCCGCACCCTCATCAGGGCCTGATCGAGGGGACGGTCCCCTTCCGGGGAGCGAGATGCCGCGCCTCGTCCCGCGCCTCGTCCAGCAGCGCCGCCTCCATCACCGAGCGGGCGATCGGCGCCGCGCTGCCGGCGCCGCTGATGTCCTCGCGCTTGGCCGACGCGTCCTCCACGACCACCGCCACCGCGATCGCCGGCCGCCCCGAGCCCTCCGCCTGCGCCCAGCCGATGAACCAGGCGTACGGGGTGCCGACGTTCCCCACGCCGTGCTGGGCGGTGCCGGTCTTGCCGCCGATCCTCGCGCCCGGGATCGCCGCGTTGCTGCCCGAGCCGCCCTCGACGACGTCCACCATCAGCTGTTGCAGCCGCAGGGCCGTGGGCGGCCGCATCGCGTGCTGGTACGTGCGGCGCACATGCTGCGTCACCGGGTCGCCGTCCGAGGTCGTCGTGCGCTCCACCAGGTGCGGGTAGGCGATCTCCCCGCCGTTGGCGACCGCCGCGGCGACCATCGCCATCTGGAGCGGGGTGGCGGTCGTGTCGTACTGGCCGATGGCGGAGAGCGCCAGCCGGTCGACGGTCAGCTCCGTGTCGAAGTTGGACCGGGCCACCGCCGTGGGGATGCGCAGCGAGCCGTCGTTGAAGCCGAACCTCGCCACCGCGTCCAGCATCCCGGCGAGCCCCACCTTCACACCCAGCTGGGCCAGCACGGTGTTGCAGGACCAGCGGATCGCGTACGCCAGTGAGGCGTTGTCGCAGCCGGTCGCCTCGTTGGGCAGTACCGTGCGCGTGCCCGGCAGCACATACGGCTCGGGGGCGTCGGTCGGGGCGTCGACGTCCGTGACGATCCCGGCGTCCATCGCGGCCGCCGCCGTCACGATCTTGAAGGTGGAGCCGGGCGGGTAGGTCTGCCGGATGGCCCGGTTGAGCATCGGCTTGTCCGGCGCCGCGTTGAGCCGCGCCCACGCGCCGGTGACCTCGCTGCCGGTGCCGGACAGCAGCCCGGGGTCGTACGAGGGGCTGCTCACCAGCGCCAGGATGCGGCCGCTGGACGGCTCGATCGCGGCGACCGCGCCGCGCCGGCCGGCGAGCCCGTCGTACGCGAGGCGCTGGAGCGGTTCGCGGATGGTGGTGACGACGTCGCCGCCCGGCGCCCGGGTGCGGCTGAGGTCGTGCCAGAACGGGAAGAGGGTGAGCAGCGGGCTCGCGCCGGACAGGACGGGGTCCTCGGTGCTCTCCAGGAGCGTGGTGCCGTACGTCTGCGAGGCGTGCCCGGTCACCGGTGCGTACAGCGGCCCTTCGGTGTACGTGCGCTCGTGGCGCAGCTGCTGGCCGGTGTCCCGGGAACCGGTGACCGGCCGGCCGTCGACCAGGATGTCGCCTCGGGGCTCGGCGTAACGGGCCATGACCGTACGCCGGTTGGCGGGGTTCTTGTCCAGTGACGGGGCGTCGAGGACCTGGACGCGGGCCGCGTTGACCAGCAGGGCGGCCAGCAGGAGCAGGCACAGCGCGGCGGCGTGCCGCATGGTGCGGATCACCGGGCGATCACCGGACCTCCTCCGTGACGGGGACGATGGCGCCGGGCTCGGCGCCCCTCGGTTCGGGGGCGCGGGCGGAGTCGCTGACCCGGATCAGCAGCGCCACGATGATCCAGTTGGTGACGACCGACGAACCGCCCTGGGCGAGGAACGGCATGGCCATACCGGTCAGCGGGATCAGCCCCATCACCCCGCCCGCGATGACGAAGACCTGGAGCGCCGGGATGGACGCGAGGCCGGTGGCCAGCAGCCGGCCGAAGGGGTCCCGCAGGGCGAGGCCGGTGCTGAAGCCCCGGGCGACCAGCAGCGCGTACAGCAGGAAGATGGCCGTCAGACCGGCCAGGCCCAGTTCCTCGCCGGCGGTGGCGAGGATGAAGTCGGACTTGGCGGCGAAGCCGATCAGGATCGAGTCGCCCAGGCCCAGGCCCGTGCCCAGCATCCCGCCGGCGGCGAAGGCGAACAGCGACTGGGCGAGCTGGCCGGGGCCCTGGCCCGCTTCGATGGAGGCGAACGGGTGCAGCCAGTCCTCGACCCGGCCGTTGACGTGCGGTTCGAGTCCGCCGACCACGAACGCCCCCGCCCCGGCGAGCAGCAGCCCCACGGCGACCCAGCCGGTGCGCCCGGTGGCCACGTACAGCAGGATCACGAAGAGGCCGAAGAACAGCAGCGAGGTGCCGAGGTCCCGCTCCAGCACCAGCACCCCGACGCTGAGCAGCCAGACGGCGACCACCGGCCCGAGCACCCGGCCGGTCGGGAACTGCATCCGCCACACGCGGCGGCCGGTGTACGCGAGGGCGTTGTGGTTGGCGGCGAGGTACGCGGCGAAGAAGACGGCGAGCAGGATCTTGGCGAACTCGCCGGGCTGGAAGGAGAACCCCCCGACCCGGATCCAGATCTTCGCGCCGTTGACGGCCGGGAAGAAGATCGGCGTCAGCAGCAGGAGCAGGGCGGCGGCCACGGACACGTACGCATAGCCCTGCAAGGCGCGGTGGTCGATGAGCGCGATGATCACGGCGATGAAGAGCGCGACGCCCAGGGTGGACCAGATGAGCTGGGCGGGGGCGGCGCGGTCGGCGGGGGTCTCCAGGTCGAGGCGGTAGATGAGGACCAGCCCGAGCCCGTTGAGCAGGACCGCGATGGGCAGGAGGAGCGGATCGGCGTACGGGGCGCGCAGGCGGACCGCGAGGTGGGCGAGCAGCGCGAGGAGCCCGAGCCCGGCGCCGTAAGCGGCGGCGTCCGGGGGGACGGCGCCGTTGCGGGCGAGGCCGACGTCGATGTAGCCGTAGACGGAGATGAGGACGGCGCACACGAGGAGGGAGAGCTCCACGCCCCGGCGCTTGTGCAGCCGCAGCGCGGGCGGCGGCGGGGCGTCGGCCCTCGTGGCGGTCATGCCCCGCAACGTAGCAAGCGCCGAGGCGTATGTCCCTTATGTCAGGTGTGCGGCGCACCTGACGCGGCCCGCAGATGGCCACCGGCCGGGGCGGGGCCGTGCAGGGTCGTCCCCACAGGGGTTGGCGGCGACGGGCGGGCTCCCTTCAGCGGTGTCCAAGGCCGCCGACCCCGAGGAGACGAGCCCGGAGGGGCCACGCCCCCCACCCACCGGCAGGTGCCGCACGGCACCGCGCCACCGGTGCGAGCGCCCCGCTACGGGCGCCGCTCCAGTGGCACCGGGAATGGGCTCGCCCCGTCCCGTTGTGCCCACCCGTTCCCCGCCCAAGGCTTCGTCCAGGGGTGACCCCAGCGGAACGACTGCCCACAACGGGCGCAGCGGTCACCGAGGGCGCAGCGGTCACCGAGGACGCGCCCCGCACCGGGGCGCACGAGGCAGTCAGCGGGCGGGGGCGTCCCCGCCCGCGCCGGCGGCCGGGGGCTCCGGCGTGTCCCGGTACGGGGGCAGTGTCAGGCGCGCCTCGGCGCCGCCGTCCGGGGCGTTGGCGAGGACGAGCTCCGCGCCGATCACCGCCGCCTGGCCCGCCGCGATGGTCAGCCCGAGGCCGTGGCCCTTGCTGCCGCTCTCCGTGCGGAACCGCTGCGGCCCGTGCTCCAGCACGTACGCCGGATACCCCGGCCCGTGGTCGCGCACCGTCACCACCGGCCCGTCCACGCTCACCACCACCGGCGGCCTGCCGTGCTTGTGGGCGTTGGCCACCAGGTTCCCCAGCACCCGCTCCAGGCGCCGCTTGTCCGTCTCCACGCGGGCGTCCCGGACGATCCGCACCTCCGCGTCCATGCCCGAGGCCCGCGCCACCCGCTCGGCCAGCGGCCCCAGGGCGTGCACATCGAGGTCGACCTTCTCCGTACGGGCGTCCAGCCGCGAAATCTCCAGCAGGTCCTCGGTCAGCGCCCGCATCGCCCTCACCCGGTCCCGCACCATTTCCGCCGGCCGGCCGGGGGGCAGCAGCTCGGCCGCCGCCGACAGCCCGGTCAGCGGCGTACGCAGCTCGTGCGCCACGTCCGCCGTGAAGCGCTGCTCGCTCAGCAGCGTGTCCTTGGAGACTCGACGCCATCGTGTCCAGCGCCGCCGACACCGTGGCGACCTCGTCCTGCGGCCGCGAGGGGTCCTTCGTGCGGGGGTCGCTGACGCGCGCGTCCAGGTCGCCCGCGCTGATCCGCCGGGCCACCTGCGCCGTCAGGTGCAGCCGCCGCGTCACCCGGGTGACCGCGAACGAGCCCACCAGCAGCGTCGCCCCGATCGCCAGCACCGAGGAGCCGACGATCGCCTGGTCGAGCCCGCTGATGGTGCTCGCGCTCAGCGAGTAGTCCACCCGCACGGCCAGCGCCCGCCCGTCGGCGGGCCCGGCCGCCCACATGGTGGGCCGGTCCTGGAACTTCGCCACCAGCGTGCCGCGGTGGCCGCGCACGGCCAGGTCGCGCAGCGAGGACGGCAGCCCGTCCGGGTCGACGCCCGCGAACGGCGGCAGCGGCTCGCCCGCCTCGTACGCGTGCGTCACCTCCGCGAGCCGCTCCAGCGCCTTCTCGCGGGCCACGTCCACCGTCTGCCGGGTCACCGACACATGCACCAGGGCGCCCAGCAGCGCGGCCAGCGCGCAGCACATCACGGTGATGAAGACGGCGGCCTTCCACGTCAGGCTCACCATCCACGCGGGCGGGCGGGGGCGCCGCATTACGCGCCCGGCCCGGGGGAGGGCGACGCCGTGGGCGGCGGCGGCACCGGCTTGACGCGGATGATCTCGTCCCGGGTGGGCAGCATCGTGCGCTGCTGGTCGTCCCAGGACCACGCCGTGCGGTACTCGTACCCCGGGATGCCCGCCGAGACCACCCGTACCACCAGGTCCCTGCCCGCGAGCTGTACGCCGACGACCTGGTCGACGGTCGACATGATCCGCGTCAGCCCGCCCTTCTCGGGCATGTAGACCCGCAGCCCGGTCTGCTGGTCCGGCATCCTGATCCCGATGATCAGCTCGTCCTTGCCGTCCCCGGTCAGGTCCCGGTAGTGCGGCGTCATCACCGGGCACGCCCGGGGCCTGTCCTCGCACTCCCGGATGCGCCGGGCCGTCTCCTCGTAGAGCCCGTCAGGGCCGCTGTACTGGTCGGGGTGCGCGGCGACCTCGGCCTGCACGACGGCGACCGGGTTCACCCGGTGGACGTCACCGCCGGGCACCTTCACGCCGGGCACCTGCGCGGTGTCGATCTCGCCGTAGTCGTACGGCGGCGACGTCACGGGCGGCAGGTCGGGCCACAGCCGTACCGGGCCGGCGGCCGTCGGGGTGGGGCCCGCGCTCCGGAGCCCGCCCGGGTCGTCACAGCCCGACAGCAGCAGCGCGGCCGCCGCCATGCCGGGCACCAGGAGCGCCGCGCACGCGGCAGGGCGATACGGGCTCACGGTGCTCCTGTACTCCCGGACGGTCGGTCTTTCCGTTAAACCATATTCGTACGGAAGTCCCTTTTGTCGATGCGTACGTCTCGTAGGTCTCGTAGATCTCGTTCGTCTCGTAGGTCTCCTACGCCACGGCGTACGTCTCGTGCCTCACGCGCCGGAGTGGCCCAGCGCCCGCCGGCACAGCGCGAGCAGCTTCTCGTCGTGGTGGACGTCATGGTCCCCCGAGCTGCCCTCCGACACGTTGTGCCGGCGCGAGCGCGCCAGCTCGGCCCGCAGCAGCACGGCCGCCTCCGCCGGCGCGGGTCCCAGCTCGGCGAGGCACTCGGCGATCTCCACGCGCGTGTGCCGGTTCTCCCGCCAGGCCGCCACCAGCACCGGTAGCGCCTCCTCCTCCCGCACCTCCCCGGTCACCCGGCACAGCGCGACCGCCGCGTCCACCCGCAGCCATACGCTCGGCGCCACCAGGCACGCCCGCAGCTCCGGCACCGCCGCCGCCCCCGCCGGCCCCATCGCCCCGACCGCCCACGCCGCCTCCCGCCGGTGACCGGCGTCCGGCGCCAGCAGCAGCGCGCGCAGCTTCGGCAGCACCGCACCGGCGTCGCCGGCCACCGACCACAGGGCACGCGCCGCCGACGACACCACCGTCACCGAGCCGTCCTCCAGCAGCGCCCGCAGATCGCCCACCGCCTCGCGCGCCGCCGGCCCGAACGCGGTCAGCGCCCGCAGCGACGACTCCACCACCCACTCCCGGCGGAACGCGGGCGCCCCCCGCAGCACCCGCAGCACCTCCGGCAGCGCCTCCGCCGCGCCCAGGTGCGCCAGCGCCAGCAGCAGCGGGCCCGCCTCCTCGCTGAGGTCGTCGTCCAGCCGCAGGGCGCCCAGCCGGTGCCGCAGCGCGGGCACCAACGGGGCACCGTCCTCGCCCAGGTGCGTGATGGCGTAGGTGAGCCGGCGATTCAGCTCGGGCTGTTCCAGCGCCTGGGCCAGCACCGGAACCGCCCGCGCGTCACCGGTTCTGGTGAGCGCAAGCAGCGCGTTGCCCGGCCCGGGCCGCCCGCTCCCGGAGCGGCCGCTCCCAAGCCCGCCGCTCCCGGACCCGCCGCCGGAGCGCCCGTCCCCGCACCGGCCGTCCGCCCCGTCCAGGGCCCACGGGGCCGGGTGGGCCGCCACCGTCGCCGCCAGGGCGTCCGCGGCGGGGCGGGCCACCTCGAACAGGCCCTCCAGCCACGCCACGGCGGCCTCCCGCAGCCGCGGCTCGGGGTCCGCCAGCTGCGCCCCGACCAGCCGCACCACCTCGTCGTACGCGCCCCGCCACGTCCGCACCAGCCCGCCGCACATCCACACCGCGTCCGCCCGCTGCCCCCAGTCGGGGCTCCGCAGCTGGGCGGTGACCAGCGCGATCCGGTCCTCGACCCGGTCGTCCAGAGCGCTGTGCAGCGTCCGCAGCAGATCGTCCGTCCAGGCCGTGCCGCGCCCGGCCCGCTGCTCCTCCCGCAGCTCCCGCAACTGCCCCAGCAGCGTCGGTGACGGCGGCCGCGGCGCCACGGGATCCATCAGGTCCATGAGGTCCATCAGGTCCCTCAGCTCCCTCGCGTGCACGTCGGGCGCTCTTCCCGGCGCCTCCCGCAGCTGGGCCAGCAGCCCGGTCACCGTCGCCACGACATCCCCCGGCAGCCGCGCGGGCGCGCACCGCGCCAGCTGCGTGAGCGCCGCCAGCCGCAGCGCCGGGTCCTGGGCGGCGCCCATGAGCCAGCCGAGCCAGTCCACGATCTCGTCGCGCAGCGACTCGTACCGCAGCGCGATCCGGCCCACCGCCTCCACCAGCGCGAGGCGCACCTCGGTGTCCGTCTCGACGGTCAGCCGCTCCCGCAGCAGCGCCAGCACCCGCGCCGGGTCCCCGTGCAGCGAGGCGAGGGCACCGGGAGCCGCGAGCCGCACCTCCCGGTCGCCGTCACCGACCAGCTCCAGGAACACATCGGCGCCGGCGGCGACGGCGGCCGACGCCATCGCGTAGTTCGCCGCGTCCTCGAACTCCTCGTCGTCCGGGTCCAGTTCGTCCAGCTCGTCGTCGCCGCCCAGGTCGATACCGCCGATGCTGGTCAGCAGCTCGATGATGCAGCCGCGGTCCTGGACCTCCGGGGTCGCCACCAGCTCCAGCAGGAAGGGAATGCAGGCCAGCGTCGAGTCGTACACATCGCCCTGGTGGTGCACCGAGCCGTACATGCCGTCCAGCGCGATCTCCCGCTCCGCTGGATCGGATGAGGCCAGCCCGCGCAGCAGCGCGGGCACGTCGTCTGCCGGACCGTAGGCATGACCCAGCGAGGCCCAGTCGACCTCGTCGATCCCCGTGAACATGCCGTCCCTCCCCGCGAACACTGCACTTGGGGGCAATAGTGCACCACACCACCGACCGCCATGACCCGCCAATCGGACACGCCCGGCCGCCCTCCCTTGCCGTCGCCGGGCACGGCTGTTCCCATGGGCGTGGGGGTGATGGGGCATGTCCGCACTGCGTGTCACACCGGTCCGCCGACACGGCCGCGACCGGCTCTGGGTCAGTCTCCCGGACGGCCGGGACATCGCCTGGTACGACCGGGACAGCGGCCACGTCAGCGTGCTGTCCGAGGCGTACGAGGCCGAGGTCGTCGCGGCCCTCGCGCCCTACGTCACCGGCGCGGTCACCGTCGGCCCGCCACCCGTGCCCACCCCCTCCGACCTGGCCCGCCTCAGTCTCCACCCCGACGACGACCTCGCCCCCAACCGCCCCGGCGAGGCCCTGCACGCCGCACTCGACGCCACCCCCGCGCGCCGCTTCCGCACCGATCCGCGCCTCGCCGAGCTGGCCGCCCAGCAGCGCGTCGGCGCCGCCCTGGACCGGCTCGACGGCGCGGGCTGGCGGGTCCTGCACTGCGTACCCCTGCCGGGCGCCGCCCGCATCGACCACCTGGCGATCGGCCCCGCCGGCGTGCTCGCGGTACGCACCCTCGCGGCCGGTGGCCGCCGGGTCCGCATCGCCGGCGAGTCGGTCGCCACCGGCCGCGCGGAGCCGCTCGCGCACCTGCGCTGGGCGCGCCGCGACGCCGAACGGGCCGCACACGCGCTGGCCACAGCCGTGCGCCCGGTCCTCGCCGTCGCGGAACCGGGCCGCCTGGACGTGCCGTCCGGCCCCGCGGACGTACGGGTGCTGCGGGACGGCGAGATCCCGACCCTGGCGCGGCTCGGTGGTGTACTGAAACCGGCGGACGTCGAGACGCTGTACGCGACGGCCCGCGACCGCCGCACCTGGCTCAGGGTCTAGGCCCTGTCCGGCCGATCTTCCCGGGCTCGCGTGCCCGCGGTGACACCAGCCGCTGCCGCGGCGGGCCGCTCCCCGATCCGACCTGATCGATGGGACAGGACCCAGGATGGAGCACGGCGCGCGGGGTTACCCCATGGTGCCCGGCCAGGGCGGGCCCGGCGGTTCGCCCACGACCGGGCCCGGCGGTTCGCCGCGTCAGCTCGTGTCTTTCAGGCGCAGAACGGTCGTCACCGTGTGGCGCGTCGTGCCCGTCTCGACCTCCGCCATCAGCCGCGGCGGCACGGAGCGGTAGGGCACCTCCCCGATGCCCACCGCCATCGCCGTACCCGGCTCCCCGGGCGCCAGGTCCCGGAGCGCGGCGCCCGCGCGGGCGCGCAGCGCGGCCGGCAGCGGGCTGGAGACGACCGGGGTGTCGTCGTCCGGCAGCACCAGGACCAGCGAGGCCGGGCGCTCCTGGGCGCCGGTGAACCCGACGACCACCGCGTCCCACGTGTCGGTGTGCCGCAGCTTGCGCCACGCGCGCCTGCCCGCCTTGTACGGCTGGTCCAGCCGCTTGACGACCAGGCCCTCGACGCCGATCGCGGGCAGCGTCTCGTACCAGGCCGCGGCCACCTCGGGGTCGGTCGTCATGGGCACGGCCTGGATCGGCGGGCCGAGCCCCGCGAGCAGCTCCACCAGCCGCTCGCGCCGCGCCGTGTACCGCAGGGGCCGCAGGTCGGCGCCGTCCGCCGCGAGGACGTCGAAGGCGGCGTACGAGGCGGGCAGCCGCCGCGCGAGCGCGGGCGCCCGTCCGGGCGTGGCGAAGGCCCGGCCCTGTACGGCGGCGAAGTCGATCCGGCCGTCCCGCCAGACGACGACCTCGCCGTCCAGCACCGTCCCGTCCGGCAACTCCCGTGCGGCGGCGGCCAGATCGGGGAACGCGGCCGTCACGATCCGCCCGGAACGGGCCTGGAGCACCACACCCCCGCCCTCCCGGTCCTCCCGGTCCCCCCGCCCCTCACGGAAGACCACCATCCGGTGGCCGTCGAACTTGGGTTCGTACGCCAGGCCCGGCTCACGCGGCAGCGCGTCCACCGTCTCGGCGAGCGCCACCTTCAGCGGCGGTCTCAGCCTCATGGCAGCCGCCCCGCCTGATCCGGGTCCAGCAGGGGCGCGAGGAGGTCCCCGTGATCCTGGAGGCGCGGGGCCATGTCCGCCATGAGGAAGGCCAGCTGCGCGGGGCTCCCGCAGGACTCCACCTCCTCCCAGGTCACGGGCGCCGAGACGGCCGGCTCGCGGCGGGCGCGCAGCGTGTAGGGGGCGGCCGTCGTCTTGGCGGCGTTGTTCTGGCTGTGGTCCACGAACACCTTGCCGGGGCGCAGCGCCTTGGTCATCCGGTGCACGACCAGCGCCGACAGGTCCGCCTCCGCCTCGACGGCGAGCTGCTTGGCGTACGCCTGGACCTGCTCAGAGGGCGCCGGCTCCAGCGGGACGTAGAGGTGCAGGCCCTTGGCACCGGACGTCTTGGCGTACGCGTCGAGCCCGTCCTCCGCGAGCCGCTCCCGCAGCCAGACCGCGACGTGGCAGCACTCCACGACGGTGGCGGGCGGGCCCGGGTCGAGGTCGAAGACCAGGCGGTCGGCGACGGCCGGGTCGTCGGCCAGCCACTGCGGGGTGTGGAACTCCACGACCAGGTTCGCCGCCCACATCAGGGACGGGAGGTCCTGGACGACCACCTGGCGGGCGTTGGTGTCGTCCGACCGGGGGACGGGGACGGTTTTCACCCAGGAGGGGGTTCCGGGAGGCGGGTTCTTGGTGAAGAAGAGCTGGCCGTCCGGGCCGTCCGGGTAGCGCAGGAACGACAGGGGGCGGCCCCTGAGGTGGGGCAGGAGGCAGTCGGCGACGGTGGCGTAGTAGTGCAGGATCTCGCCCTTGGTGGTCCCGGTGGCGGGATGGATGACCTTCTCCAGGTTGCTGAGCGCCAGGCGCCGCCCCTCCACCTCCGTGATCGGCGTCATACGATGAGAATCCCATGAATCGGTACGAAAGGGATGAACCGGTGCGATCCATATGGAATGGCGCAATCTCGTTCGGTCTGGTCAGCATCCCTATCAAGCTGGTGAACGCCACCGAGAACAGGTCCATCTCCTTCCGCCAGATCCACACCCGGGACGGCGGCCGCATCCGCTACCGCAAGGTCTGCGAGCTGGACGGCGAGGAGGTGCCGTCCGAGGAGATCGGCAAGGCGTACGAAGAGGCCGACGGCGCCATGATCCCGATCACCGACGAGGACCTCGCCCAGCTGCCGCTGCCCACCGCCAAGACGATCGAGATCGTCTCCTTCGTACCGGCGTCGCAGATCGACCCGCTCCAGATGGACGCGGCGTACTACCTGGCGGCGAACGGTGTGCCGGCCGCGAAGCCGTACACCCTGCTGCGGGAGGCGCTCAAGCGCAGCGAACGGGTGGCCATCGCCAAGTTCGCGCTGCGCGGGCGGGAGCGGCTGGGGATGCTGCGGGTGGTCGAGGACGTGATCGCGATGCACGGGCTGCTGTGGCCGGACGAGATCCGCCGCCCGGAGGGGGTCGCGCCGGATACGCCGGTGACGGTACGGGATGCCGAACTCGACCTGGCGGACGCCCTGATGGACACCCTCGGGGAGGTCGACATCAGCACCCTCCACGACGACTACCGCGAGGCGGTCGAGCGGATGATCGCCGCCAAGGCGGAGGGTGCCGAGGTGCCGTCGGCGAAGGAGGAGCGGCCGGCCGGTCAGGTCATCGACCTGATGGCCGCGCTGGAGAGCAGCGTGCGCGCGGCCCGGGAGGCCCGCGGCGAGGGCGAGGCGGAGGCGTCGGTCCACGAACTGCCGGCCCGCAAGAAGGCGGCCCCGGCCGCGCCGAAGCAGGGCGGCGCGAAGAAGTCCACCGCGAAGTCTGCGGCCGCCAAGAAGACCGCCGAGGCCCCGGCCCGCAAGTCGACCGCGAAGAAGGCGGCGGGCGGCAAGGCGGCGGAGAAGAAGACAACGGCGAAGAAGTCCCCCGCCAAGAAGGCCACCCCCCGCAAACGCGCCTCCTGACCCTTCTGTCGGTCAGGGCTGACCGAGCATGCGACGGCTCGCCGCCCCCAGCCCGTCGGCGACCGCGGTGAGCTGGTCGGGGGTGAGGACGTCGATGAGCAGCTCGCGGACGAGGGCGACGTGCCCGGGCGCGGCCTGCTCCAGCACGCGCTGTCCGGCGTCGGTGAGGCAGGCGTACACCGCGCGCACGTCATTGGCGCAGGAGCGGCGGTGTACGAGTCCCGCCTTCTCCAGCTGGGTGATCTGATAGGTCAGACCGCTCTTGGAGTTGTACAGCGCGTCGGCGAGCTCGGTCATGCGCAGCTCGCGGTCGGGGGCGGCGCTGAGCCGGACGAGGATCTCGTACTGGAGGTGCGAGATCCCCGCGCCCTCCTTCAGCTGCTGGTCCAGGCGCCGGTTCAGGAGCGCTCCGGCAGCCATGAAGGCGTGCCAGGCCCGCGTCTCTTCCTCGTTCAGCCATGCCGGTCGACCCATGGCTCCCACGGTACCGGCCTTGTTCAAATTCAAACCAGGAGCTACCGTGGAACTAACTAGTCCAACGTTCAACATATGTCCCCGCCGCCACCCGCCGCCCCGGAGGGCACCCCGACATGACCCACACGCCCCCGCCCCCGCCGCCGACCCCGACCGGCCGGATGCCCGCGCTCTACCTGTCGCACGGCGCACCGCCGCTGGCCGACGACCCCGTCTGGCCCGGCGAGCTCGCCGCCTGGTCCGCCGCCCTGCCCCGCCCCACGGCGATCCTGATCGTCTCCGCCCACTGGGAGGAGGCCCCCCTGGCGATCGGCGCCACCGAGACCGTGCCGCTCCACTACGACTTCTGGGGCTTCCCGGAGCGCTACTACCAGGTGACGTACGAGTCCCCCGGCGCGCCGCAACTCGCCGAGAACGTACGCGCGTTGCTGCGCACCCCCGGCATGCCGGTCCAGGACGTCCCCGACCGCGGCCTGGACCACGGCGCCTACGTCCCGCTGAAGGAGATGTACCCGGACGCCGGCATCCCCGTCCTCCAGATCTCCATGCCCACCCTGGACCCGCAGAAGCTGATGGACATCGGCCGCCATCTCGCCCCTCTCCGCGACGAGGGCGTCCTGATCATCGGCAGCGGCTTCTTCACCCACAACCTGCGCGCCATGGACCTGGGCAACAACGTCTCCTCGGTGATGGCCGAATTCGACGACTGGGGCCGCCGCGCCCTCGAAGCCCAAGACCTGGACGCCCTCCTGGACTTCCAGCACAAGGCCCCCGCCGCCCACCTCGCCCACCCCCGCACGGAACACTTCGCCCCGCTCTTCGTCACCCTCGGCGCGGGCCACGACGAACTGACCGCTCAGCACACGGTCATCGACGGCTTCTGGGTAGGCCTCTCCAAACGCTCCCTCCAGATCGGCTGACACCCTCGCGGACTTCCTGGCGCCGCCCCCAGAGGCATCCCCACGTCGGCCCGCCGCGCTCCTCCCTCCCCGCCCGGAGCGGCGGCAGGCAACGACAAAGAGCCGGACCCAGTCACGACTGGATCCGGCTCTCGAAGTCTGGCACTTCCACAGGCCAGCGGACGATTCACGCTGTTCCGGCTTCTGTGCCCCCGGCAGGGACTCGAACCTGCGCACACGGCTCCGGAGGGACCTTGCCCGGCAAGAGAACCCGCAGGTCGCGGGCCTGTTGCAGGCAAGTGAGGTGATCCTCGTCCACGGATAGTCCACAGCTGGAAAGCGTGCCCTTAAAGGTAGCGTTCCGGGAACGTGAAAGAGCCAAGCCGCAATGCAGTCATGTCGAGTCGAGGACCGCCTGAGCAGCCGTCGAGTCAGGGCCGTGAGCCCTATTCCTACGTCAAAAAAACTTGACTCACATCGAAGTCGAGGATGTGATCCGCAAACGTTCTCGCTAGGTCGGCGCGCTCAAGCGCGTCGTCTTCAGGCTTTTCAATCGGGTTGTCGCTAACGAACGTCATGGCAGCAACCCTTCTGAGAAAGTAGCGGTCACTCGCCACCTCCCGCGCTCAGCCCAAAGTATCGCTCGAAGAACTCAATCAAGCGGGCTATAACGCGCTGCTTCTTCTCGCCGTGGCCTCCGGCTGCCGAGAAGCGGGAGGCTGGCGGCAGAATCCTGGTGATAGCCGTCCCAGCGACGGGGATGGCGCCGTCGCGGAAGGCCTGGTCGATGAAGCGCTTCGTCTGTTCGGGCTTCAGACGTTCGTCGCTGATGATCGCGTCAAGCTCGGCGGTGCGCTGGGCGTCCACATAAGCGCGCCACTCTTCATCAATCTCACCGCTGGCCGACACGCGGTCAACGAAGTCCATGATGAGGTCCCTCTTGTTGCGCAGCGTCGGACTGGAGTCGACGGAACGCTGGATGTCCATACGGACATCCAGCTCCTTGTGGGAGCCGTTGCCGCGCGCCTCACGCCACTTGGCGACGAGCATGAGGATATAGTCGACGTTGATCGCGACCTGCTTGATCAGCTCGATCTCGAAGACCACATCGTCGTTTATCGCCTCCCTCTCGGCCTCGCTGTCCTTGCGGAAATCGGCGTAGAAGTTCAGGTAGATGCTGCGGTAGTCCTGCATCTGGCGTTCGGTGAGGATCTCGTTGCCCGCGAAGTCGTCAAACGACGTCAGGATGTTCTGCAGCCGCAGGATGGCGCCGAGTAGGGCGATGAACTCCTTCTGCGCTGCCTCGCCGACGATCTGCTCACTCAGCGGGAACTTCTCCAGCAACTCGTTGGCGCGCTCGCTGTACTCGCCGTAGTACTCGGCGTACGGCTTGAGCAGTACGATGCCGCGCGCGTCCTTGTTGCCGAACAGGGCGATGGCGTCGTTGGTCTCTTCCTCGAGGTCGCGGAAGGACACAATGTTGCCGTAGGTCTTCACCGAGTTCAGGATGCGGTTGGTGCGCGAGTAGGCCTGGAGGAGGCCGTGGTTGACCAGCCGCTTGTCCACGAACAGCGTGTTGAGGGTGGTGGCGTCGAAGCCGGTCAGGAACATGTTGACCACGATCACCAGGTCGATTTCGCGGTTCTTCAGCCGCAGCGACAAGTCCTTGTAGTAGTTCTGGAACTTATCTGCGCTGGTGTCGTAGCTGGTGCCGAACAACGCATTGTAGTCCTTGATCGCCTCTTCGAGGAAGTCGCGCGAAGGCTGGTCGAGCGAGCTGGTCTCGAAGCCCTCTTCGTCGAGGTAGTCGTCGCTCACGTCCTCGTTCGCGGCGTAGGAGAAGATCGTGGCGACCTTCAGCCGGCGGTCGGGGACGAGCGCGGCCTGCTGCTTCTTGAACTCCAGGTAGTAGCGCTTGGCAGCGTCGATCGAGGCAGTGGCGAAGATGGCGTTAAAGCCCTTCACGCGGCTGGCTTGCTTCAGCTCGGCCACCTTGTTGCGGCTGCCGATCACGTCGGCGACGTTGGCCACCACCGAGTAATCGTAGCCGTGGGAGCGCTTGGTCTTCTGGTCGAAGTGCTTCAGCGTGTAGGCCACCACCTGCCGCAGCCGCTCGGCGTCGAGCAGTGCACGCTCGGTGTCGATGGCCGACACCTGCTTGTCCGTCAGCCCCTCGGGCAGCTTGATGGTGTTGACGTAGTCGATGCGGAATGGCAAGACATTCTTGTCGTTGATGGCATCCACAATCGTGTAGGTGTGGATCGCCATCTGGTGATCCTGCGGTGGGCAGTTCCTCGGATCGCCGTGCAGGTAGCAGCCAAAGGCCTGCGGCGTGGTGCGCAGGTTCGGATTGCTGCCACTGCCGGAGTTGATGGCGAAGATTGGTGTGCCGGTGAAGCCGAAGATGTTGTAGCGCTTGAACGACCTGGTGATGGCCGTGTGCATGTCGCCGAACTGCGAGCGGTGACACTCATCGAAGATCAAGACCACGTGGCCGTCGTAGATTGCGTGATCCTTGTTGGCGTTGATGAACGTGCTGAGCTTCTGGATCGTTGTGATGATGATCCGCGCGCCCGGGTCTTCCAGCTGCCGCTTCAGCACCGCCGTCGAGGTGTTAGAGTTGGCCGCTCCCTTCTCGAAGCGGTCGTACTCGCGCATCGTCTGGTAGTCCAGATCCTTGCGGTCGACCACGAACAGCACTTTATCTACGTCCGCCAGGCGAGAGGCGAGCTGGGCGGTCTTGAACGAGGTCAGTGTCTTGCCCGAGCCAGTCGTGTGCCACACATACCCGCCGGCTGCTACCGAACCGAGCTCCTTGTAGTTGGTCGAAATCTCGACCTTCTGGATGACCCGCTCGGTCGCCACGATCTGGTACGGCCGCATCACCAGCAGCATCCGGTCGGCCGTCAGCACGCAGTACTTCGTCAGCACGTTCAGTAGCGAGTGCTTGGCGAAGAACGTCTTGGTGAAGCTAGTCAGGTCTTGGATCGGCCGATTGGTGGCATCCGCCCACCACGAGGTGAACTCGAACGAGTTCGATGTCTTATTCGCCTTCTTCGATGACGCCTGCTCCGACAGGTGTTGGCGCCGGGTGGTGTTGCTGTAGTACTTCGTCAGCGTACCGTTGCTGATCACGAACAACTGTACGTACTCGAACAGCCCCGAGCCCGCCCAGAAGCTGTCGCGCTGGTAGCGGTCAATCTGGTTGAACGCCTCGCGGATGTCCACCCCGCGCCGCTTCAGCTCGATGTGTACCAGCGGCAGGCCGTTCACCAACACCGTCACGTCGTAGCGGTTGGCATGCGCCACGCCACCCTGGCCAGCACCAATCTCGTACTGGTTGATCACCTGCAGGCAGTTGTTGTGGACGTTCTTCTTGTCGATGAGCGAGATGTTCTTGGCGGTGCCGTCGTCGCGCCGGAGAACCTGGATGTAGTCCTCCTGAATGCGCACCGTCTTCTCCACGATGCCCTCGTGCACTCCAGCGATCTTCTCGCTGAAGAACGACTCCCACTCGGTGTCACTGAAGGTAATGCCGTTCAGCGCCTCCAGCTGCGTGCGCAGGTTCGCGACCAGCTGTGTTTCCGACGTGATGGGCAGATACTCGTAGGCCTGCGACTGCAGCAGACCGATAAACTCTCGCTCTAGGTCAGCCTCGGATTGGTGGGAGGTCGCGGCGGCTTCGTCGGCGATGAACTCAGCGACGACCGTGCTCTCGGAACTGACGGCGATCGGCTCGTAGCGCTTCGATGACAACCCGCTCATACCACTGCCTTCTCGAAGGTCAGCAGCTTGTCACGGTAGTACTCGTACTGGGTGCGGCGAGCGTTCCGCTCGGCGGGGAGGCTGCTGCTCAGGTCGTTCATGAGGGCATCGAAGCTGTCAAGGACATTTACGATTCGTCGTTGTTCCGGAATAGACGGAATGGAAATAGGCCAGCTCGCCATGTTTGCAATCGGAATGCGGTCAACGGTTCCACCGCTCACAGTCTTGGTTCGAATGAGCGACTGAAGCTCCGGACCCAGGTAGGCCAGCGTCAGGAATCGTGGATCAACCTCGGACTCTTTTGGGCGCAGAAGCCCCATTCGTCGCCCAAGCGCTGCCGGCTCGTCTCGATCCCAATATGCCGCTTGTCCGAGTCTGGTCTCGTACGAGAACATCGTGTCACCCAATCTAGGCGCGACTCTACGAACCCAGGTTTCATATTGGTCTTCGCCAATGTGCGCAGATGACGCCAGATTGAAACGACCGTTCTCAAGTGACGAGATGCTGAGGTACCACGGACCCGTCGCAGTCTTCCGTGGAGTCGCATGTGGACCGTCGAAGACTTCCGCAATCTGACCTAGAGTGGTTCGTCGCCAGCTAGTGCGAGGAGTCAGGAGCGCGTTCCAGTAGTACGAATGTTGAACTTGCCGAGCTTCCAGCTCCGCTTCCAACTCCGCTTCCAGCTCCGCTTCCAGTGCCCTAAATGAGTCAAGTACACGAACAATCTCGTGCTGCACTTCAACAGGCGGGATCGGGACTACGTATTTCAAGATCGCCGGCTTACTTCCGCGCGGCATCTTTGCACCCTTTGCGTGCTGCATGTTGTATGCAAAGAAGGTGTCGGACGATAGAACGTAGTACAGGAACTCAGGGGTTAGGGCGCGGCGTTCGTCCTCACGAATTCGAATCGCCAGGACATCACCGCTGCAGCCCCCGGCGTTCGTCGCCAGCCAGACCTTCTTGAGATACGGGCGAATGTTCCCAAGTAGGACGTCGCCAGGCGCGTATGCAGTGAGGCGGTCAGTATTCGGTTCATAGTTCGCATCCGTCTTGCCTCCCTTATCAGGAAGGAGGTTGTCGACGCCGACGAAGTTCGTCTTATCAAGCTCTTTTGCGTCCACCCGTGTGTCGCTGTAGCTCGCAACTTGGTGGAGCTCGACGTGCCTGACTCCACTCGGAGCAAACTGAGAGATCAACTCATCAATCCGACTCATGACGCGTCACCTGCAATCTCGTCAATGTCATCGGCGCCCCATCCGAGCTCATCGATAGCCTTAGCGAACACGTTGTCGCGGTTGACTTCTTCGACCACCCCGAGCACGAGCTGAAGACATGGCTTGAACTTCTTCAGCGCTTCCTCTTCGGTTGAGTTTCCATGGATGATTTCGCTCAGCTCACCAAACAACTTGTAGCCGTTACTGGAAAAGCGTTGCGGAATGATGCGCCGTTCCTCATTCACTCGCTCGAGGAGGTCTCTAAATGGAATTCGTCCGTTCTTCTTTCCCGTGGTGGGGATCCCTGCAATCTCGGCGACCTCGTACGTGATCGATTCAAGAATCCAGCGCAGATAGACCATCGCGCCAGCGCCAAGCTCGGCGTCATACGCTATTTGGGCGCGCCTCACCAGATCGCCGAACTGACCCGGAGCCTCGCCTATGCGCTCGGCACGGTCGCGCAGGTTCTCGGTATACCGCTCGATTCGAACTTCTGGGGCGAACCCAGAAATGTTTTCAGTGCTAGCAACCAGGAACCACGTTTCCACCGATGACTGACAAGCTGTGCACCTCAGTGTGGCGTCGATACTAACCGTGTGTTCGTCAAGCCCCAGACAGTAGAGCTCGTCACCAGATTCGAAGGTGCGCTGGTCGTCGCATATCTTGCAATGGAAGTTGTGGAATACCTTGCCGACTTTGATCTTCTTGTGCTTTCCCCACTTCAGCTCACGGTCGTCAAGAAAACCTTCAACTCTTCTTGCTGTGCGCTCTGGAGCCTTTGAGAGGAGGTCAGACAAGCGCATTTCCCCCCGCTTCCAGGTCGGCCACAATCGCATCAATCTGCGTGCGCAGCTCCGTCTGGCGCTTCACGATGCCCGCGATTCGCTCGTTCAGCTCGATGATGTCGATGGCCTCGGTGGTGTCTTCCTCCTCGACGTACGACGACACGGTGAGGTTGTAGCCGTTTGTTGCGATGTCGTCGTTCGGGACGAGCTTGGTGAAGTGGTCGGCATCCTCGCGAGCAGTGAAGGCGTTAAGGATCTTCTGCTGGTGCTCGGGCAGGAGCTTGTTCTTGTTGCCCAGGCGCTTGAACTCAGCCGAAGCGTCGATGAACAGGACAGAGTTGTCTTTCTTCGACTTCTTCAGGATGAGGACGCAGGTGGAGATGGTGGTTCCGAAGAACAGGTCGGGCGGCAGCTCGATGACCGTGTCGACGTAGTTGTTGTCCACCAGGTACTTGCGGATCTTCTGCTCTGCTCCGCCGCGGTAGAGCGCGCCGGGGAACTGGACGATGGCCGCCGTGCCGTTGACAGCCAGCCACGACAGCATGTGCATGGTGAAGGCGAGGTCGGCCTTGCTCTTCGGCGCGAGCACGCCGGCCGGCGAGTAACGCGGGTCGTTGATCAGTAGCGGATTGGCAGCGCCGTCCCACTTGATGGAGTACGGCGGATTGCTGACGATCGCCTCGAACGGCTCGTCGTCCCAGTGCTGCGGATCGGTGAGCGTGTCACCGTGCGCCAGCTCGAACTTCTCGTAGTTGATGTCGTGCAAGAACATGTTAATGCGCGCCAGGTTGTAGGTGGTCAGGTTGATCTCCTGACCGAAGAAGCCCTGGCGGACGTTGTCCTTGCCCAGCACCTTGGCGAACTTCAGCAGCAGCGAGCCCGAGCCGACGGCCGGGTCGTACACCTTGTTGACCGACTTCTTGCCCACGACTGTGATACGCGCCAGCAGCTCGCTGACCTCCTGCGGCGTGAAGAACTCACCACCGGACTTGCCCGCGTTGGAGGCGTACATGGTCATCAGGTACTCGTAGGCATCGCCGAACGAGTCGATGGCGTGGTCGTTGAAGTCACCCAGGTTCAGGTCGCCGATAGCGTCGAGCAGCTTCACTAGCTTCTCGTTCCGCTTAGCCACCGTGGGACCGAGCTTGGCACTGTTGACGTCCAGGTCGTCAAACAGACCCTTCAGAGCGTCCTCGCTGTCGGTACCGAGCGCCGAGCCCTCGATGTTCTTGAACACCCGAGCCAGCGTCTCGTTCAGGTTCTCGTCGCCAGCGGCTTGCTTGCGAACGTTCGCGAACAGCTCGCTGGGAAGGATGTAGAAGCCCTTCTCCTCCACCGTGTCCTTGCGGCCGAGCTCGGCGTCGCGATCGCTGAGCTCGGTGTAGTCGAAGTCGCTGTCGCCCGCCTCGCGCTCCAGCTTGTTCAGGTAGGCGGTCAGGTTCTCGCTGATGAAGCGGTAGAACAGCATGCCGAGCACGTAGCTCTTGAAGTCCCAGCCGTCCACGCTGCCGCGCAGGTCGTTGGCGATGCGCCAGATGGTTTTGTGCAGTTCCGCGCGCTGGGCTTCCTTACTCTGAGGCGGCATCAGGAAACACCTCCGACGATGCATCGATCGATCGACGAAGCTCCGCGACAGCTGCTGCTCATACTTACTCTCACTCTGAATTTATTTGAAGAGGTAAAACCAATAGGCGGGTCAGCCGGGCGCTTACATTCCCGTTTTGTCCTGTTTCGTCACATTAAAGGCCTGTCTGATGCTAGATGGTTTCGACCGGAAACCTGCATAATTCTACTGGCAAAGTTCTTCATCCAAACCCTGGATCAGGGGTTTCTTAGCTTCCGGCAACGGAGCCGCAGGGCAGCTGGAAGGTCGGCGTAGCGGCTTTGGGCTGGAGCTGCCTTGGCGCGAGTGATCATGGCCCATAACGCTGGCCCGCGAATCGGGCAGGCTTGTGGACCTGCCCGTTGGTGCCCGATGTTGGGCCATGATCTTCGAGGCTCGCGCCAAGGTGGCTGCCTAAAGCCGTGGAGCCGACCGGCCCCAGCCACCGCGGGTCTCTTCGTCCTTCGTGCCTGCAGTCGCCGGCGCGCCGCAGAGGCGGCGCGTGCCCGCGCCGTGCGCGGGCCTTGATGAAGTAGGGAAAGTCTTACCGCGTCCTGGCTCTGGGGTGATCGCTCTCGGGGTGTCGGCTACGCCCCTCTCTGGGCTACGGTGCGATCTATGCCCTCTGGACTGGACACGCCTCAAGGCGCGGCCGAACTGGCCGAGTCGCTGTTGCCTCCGCTCGGGAACCGCTGGCTGCATACACAGGCGGTGGCTGCTCGCGCGCGCGAAGCTTCCGCGGCCGTGTCCGAAGAAGACCGTGATCTCCTCGTCGCCGCGGCCTGGCTGCATGACATCGGCTACGCCCCGGAGCTGCGGCAGACCGGGTTTCATCCACTCGACGGTGCCCGCCACCTGGAGGCGCTCGGTGCACCGTCCCGCCTCGTGTGCCTCGTCGCCCATCACTCCGGCGCCGTGTACGAGGCAGAGCAGCGCGGATTGACTGCTGAGCTGGAAGCGTATGAGCGGGAGGACTCTCCCGTGCTGGATGCGCTGATCTACGCCGACATGACGACCGGCCCCGCTGGCCAGTCCTTCGACTTCGACCGCCGCATTGACGAGATCTTGGAGCGGTATGAGCCGGGCAGCGAGGTGCACAACGCGATCAGCAAGGCGCGCCCGTATCTGGGTGCCGCTGTTGAACGGACGCGCTCTCGCCTCGGCGGTTAGCCGATGTAGAGATCGGGCCGGCCGCTGAGTCCCCGATCGATCCGCATCCGCATCGACGGGTGGATGTTCAGCTCGTCCAACCGACCGGGGTGAACGAACGCCACCTCCTTGCTCTCGCTGCTCGTACGCAGCTCGCCGCCGATGATGCGGGCCCGGAAGCAGATCGAGAACTGCTGGCGTACCTCACCGTCGTCGTAGGCCATGACGTGGGCCGGGTTGGTGTAGATGCCGACCAGTCCCGTGACCTCGACGTCGAAGCCGGTCTCTTCCTTGGTCTCCCGCACTGCGGCGTCAGGGGCTGACTCGCCCACGTCGACCCCGCCGCCCGGCAGTGCCCACAGGTCGTTGTCCGTCTTGTGGATCAGCAACACTTCCCCGGCATCGTTGAGCGCCACGGCGGTGACCGAGGGGACGATGCTGTTCGCCTTCGGGGCGTTCGGATCGTTGAAGTAGTCGACTCGGGCCATAAGCCAAGCCTTACACGCTCCGCCGGCGGGCGGCGCAGCCCGCCTGCCTACTCGGGCAGCCCGCGCTCCCACGCGTAGTCGAAGCTCCGCATGTAGTGCCGGAAGGTCCGGGCCCCAGGGAGGTAGCGGAAGTGCAGCACCGGGTTCTGCCCTGCTGGAGCTCCGAGTACGTGAGGGTTCACCAGTACGTCGTCATCGAACCGGTAGATCGAGTTGTAGAGGATCGTGTCGTGCAGCCTGATCTCGACACCGGGCGTGGTCATCGCCGGTTGGAGGTACCGCCGGGTGATCCGTGCTCGTGCGGCCAGATCGTCACCGATCCCTTCCTCTTCGCCGCGCTGGTGGACCATCTCCGAGTCCGGGTCGCCGAGCAGGACTCGGATTTGCGCCCCGGCCTTGGCCTTCTCTGCCAGCTGGTCCGGAAGGTCCGGGTGGCTGTCGAAGAGAAACAGCCCCGCGTACACGAGGATGTCGACCTGGTCCTTCGCCTTCTCGATCAGCGATGACCACAGGGGCGCCGGCACCGCTCCTCGATGCGGGTAGTACGTGATCAGCTCGGAAGTGCTGGCGGTTTCGGCCTGCTTCTGTACGGCGGGCCAGATGTAGACTTCATCGACGCCCAGGAAGTTGGCCGCCTTCCAGCGGTGTCCCCGGTGGGGCGTGCGGTCCGTGGTGATCCAGCGCTCCACCGTCTTGGGGTCGACTCCGACGTGCTGAGCCACGGACTGGATGGTCTCGCCCTTCGATGAAATCGCCGCGCGCAGACGCTCGTTCGCCATCACGTGCCCTTCCCTGGGACGCCGTAGGGACGTTTTGACGATAGCTCAGACGTCCCTAAACGTCCATACAGACCGTGATGCGTCCACTACCTCTCGCGGTCTCCTGATCTCACCGCCGAACGGCGGCTTCAACTCCCGTCAGATCAGGAGACAGACGATGCGTCAGATCCCCGTCGACACCTCCGCCGCCACCGTGATGGTCGCTCAGCCCCCGCAGCCCAAGGTGAAGGACCGCCGTACCGGCGAGCGTGCGATGGACGCCGAGACCGGGTCCGCCCTGTCGACCGTCGACGTGATGTTCGCGGCCAATGGTGAGGTCGAGATCCTGTCGGTGACCGTCCCCGAGTCCGGCATCTCGGGTGAGCTGGCCATGGGTACGCCGGTCGCGCTGACGGGCCTGATCGCCCGGCCGTGGGAGAACGAGTTCAACGGCCAGAAGCGGCACGGCATCGCCTTCCGCGCGGTCGCGGTGACCTCCCTCGCCGCCGGCGCCTCGCAGTCGAAGGCGGCCTGACATGACCGGCTTCACTGCCGCCCTGGTGCTGGTCGTCGCCACTGCAGGTCTCCTGCGGTGGCGGCGCCTGGCTTGGTACTGGCTGACCTTCGGAGTCACCCTCGCTCTGCTGCGGGTCCTGGTCTGCTACGGCTCGGTGATGGACGCCTGCGGGCTGACGGTCCCGGCCCCTCGCTGGCGCCTGGCCGTGGCCCGGATGACCAACAGCGCCGTTCCCGGGCCTCGCGCCCCGCGCATTCTGCGCGTGCGGCCGACGCGGACGGGTCTCGTCCTGCGGCTCAAGCTCCGCCCGGGCCAGGACGCCTTCGACGTGGCCGCCTCGTGTGACCGGCTGCGGCACTCCTTCGCCATGTACGGCGTCACCTCCCGTGAGGTCCGTTCCGGCGTGGTAGAGCTGCGGATGACCGGCTACGACGTGCTCAAGCGGGTGCAGATGCCGGGCAAGGTCGACACCCGCCCGATGCGGGTCCCGGTCGCCCTGCGCGAGGACGGAGCCGTGCACTACCGCGACTACCGCGCCGTGCCCCACGGGCTCACCCTCGGCGCCACGGAGTCCGGCAAGTCCGTCTACCAGCGCAACCTGGTGGCCGCGCTGGCTCCGCAACGGGTCGCCTTGGTCGGCATCGACTGCAAGCAAGGGGTTGAGCTGTTCCCGCTGGCCCGTCGGTTCTCCGCGCTGGCCGACAACCAGGACACCGCCGCCGAACTCCTCGACGCGCTCGTGTCCCACATGGAGGACGTCTACCAGCTCATCCGTGCCGAACAGCGGATCACCGCCGATGTGCCGGATGCGGAGATCGCCGCCGACATCTGGTCCCTGCCCGATGATCTGCGTCCGGTGCCGATCGTGGTCCTGGTCGACGAGGTCGCCGAACTCGCCCTCTACGCGACCAAGGACGAGGAGAAACGCCGCGACCGGATCATCACCGCCCTGGCCCGGCTCGCTCAGCTCGGCCGCGCCGCTGGCATCTACCTGGAGATCTGCGGACAGCGCTTCGGCTCCGAACTCGGCAAGGGCATCACCATGCTGCGCGCCCAGCTCACCGGCCGGACCGCGCACCGCGTCAACGACGAGTCCAGCGCGAACATGGCCTTCGGCGACATCGCCCCGGACGCCGTCCTCGCCGCGATCCAGATTCCCACCGACGCCCCCGGCATCGCCATCACCGGCGACTCGTCCGGCGGCTGGGCCCGCATCCGCGCCCCACACACCTCGCTGCGCCAGGCCGTGAACATCTGCAACCGGCACGCAGACCTCACCCCGGACCTGCCCGCCCTCGCTCCGTTCCGCCCCCTGGTCGGCATCCCCGCCCCAGCACCGGCCCCGGCCGTGGAGTCGACCCCGGCCGCTGCCTGACGAAGGGAGAGCACTCGCCATGTGCCCGCGCTCTGAGGACTTCCACCGCACCGTCCTGATGCTCGGCGACCTGGCTCTGTACGCCCACACCGCCGGCGCCGACCAGGACTTCATCGACGCCATCGGCCCGTGCCTGGCTGCGTCGCTGCCCGAGCCCCCGCCCGGCATCTTCCCGCCGGGTTACGACCCCACCGACGGCCCTGAGTACCCCGGCCAGGGGTGGTGACCGTGCCCGCCGCCAAGAAGCCCACCGCCCGCCGCAAGACGGCCCCGGCGAAGCCTGAGCCCGCGAAGTGCCCCGACTGCGACGGCACGGGCGAGACCCGCGAAACCGTCCGCGTCGGCACCCGCAAGGGCCGTGCCACCGACGACCACCAGACCGCCCTGTGCCTGACCTGCTGGGGCACCGGCCAGGCCACCGACTGACCCGGAAAGGAGGACACCGCGATGCGCACCGCCCTTCGCCCGGACGCCGTTCTCGTACAGGCCGTGATCGCCGGTGCCCTGTCCTTCGCCCACCTGCACGACCTTGCCGCCGCTGCCGGACAGGACGGCTGGAAGGCATGGGCCTACCCGATCAGCGTCGACCTGCTTCTGGTCGCCGCCTGGCGCCGACTCCGCACGGACGGTCCGTCCCGGCTGGCCTGGTGCTGGTTCCTGATCGCCCTGGTGGCCTCGCTCGGCGCCAACGTGGCCACCGCCGGGTTCCTCGACCTGGAGAACCCGCCCGCCCTGCTCCGCCTCGGCGTCGCCGGCTGGCCCGCCCTCGCCTTCCTCGGCGGCACCCTGCTCGCCCACGCACCCGGCCACACCCTGGCTCCGCCAGCGCCCGCCGCCCAAGGCCCGGACCCGGCAGTAGAGCGCGAACCGGAGCCCGTGAGCGAGCCGGACCCGGAACCCTCGGCCGTCACACCTCCCGAGGAGACCCCCGCCCTCCCGGTCGCCGAACCGGCCCCGGTCGAGCCGCCGACCGTTCAGGTCCCGGCCGCGCTGGTCGACCACGCCCGCAAGGTCGCCGCCGACCACGAGCAGCGGACCGGATCGCGGATCGACACCGACACCCTTCGCGCTCGCCTCGGCGTCCCGCCGCACATGGCCGACGCCATCGCCGCCCAGCTCACCTGACCTGAGAGGAGATCACCGATCATGCCTGCCCGCGACTTCTTCCACTCCGTGATGCGGATCGGCCCGGTGCAGATCGGCACCCACCGCGACCGCCACGGCCAGACCAAGCACGCGGCCGTGTGCAGCAACGACGGCTGCGGCTGGTCCGCCGACTACACCAGCCAGTCCGCCGCCCAGCTCGCCGCCCGCACCCACCGCTGCAAGGTCCGCTAGGAGGCCGCCGCCATGGATGTCCCGCTCTGGCTCGCCCTGCTGGTCGTCGGAGTCCTCGGCGTCAAGCTCGTCCGCCCGCCCTGGTGGCTGGTCGCCGTGCTCCTCCTCGGCGGCTACCTCCTCGCCGACAGCCTGCTGACCCCCGTCATCGACCTGCGGTCAAGTAACCAGCGAAGGAGAACCGTTCATGTTCCGGCCCAAGCTCCCGACCATGCCCCAGCCCACCGGCACGGTCACCCCGCCCGCCGTCATCGAACCGACCACGATCACGCCGGGAACCCCGACCACGGCGCCGGTCCCCGTCGCCCCGGCACAGTCCCGCCCGGTCGTGCAGCTCACGCCCGGCACCGTGCTGGCCCTCGTCGGCGGCGGCACCGCCGTGGTCCTGGTCGTCGGCGCGGTCCTGGTCTCGATGCTCCTGGCGGTCGCCATCACCGGCGCCTCGGTCGCCGTCTGCGCCGTCGTCCTGCGCTCCCTGCTCACCGCCGACGCCAAGCGCCGCTGACGGCCCCCGGAGCGGCGTCTACCGCCAAGTTTCGACCGCTCCGGGCGCCTTCCCACCTTCCAGATCCACCGGACCCGAAAGGCACGCCCATGATGCCCCAGCACGCCCCGACCGCGCGCATCTGCCGCGACTGCGACGGCTTCGCGACCGTCGCCATCACCACCGGCACCCGCCACCCGGACGGCACCCGCGCCACCCTCCGCGTGGCCTGCCCCACCTGCCGGGGCACCGGCTACACCACCCCCGTCGCCGTCGCCCGGGCCGGGAGGTAAGCACGTGCCCCGCACCGCCACCCCGGCGGGCCTGGACCCGATCACCCTCGGCGATCTGCTGCGGGTGGCCGGGTCCCCCGGCTTCGACCGCTGGCAAGACCAGATCAAGCGCACCGGCGGCTGCGCCGACCCCGTCCACCTGCGCGGCTGGGTCCTCCACAAGGACAAGACCACCGGCGAAACCCTGCACCACTACACCACCGAGCACGCGCCGGGCGGGCGTCTCCGCGTCGCCTGCGGCAACCGCCGAGCCTCCCGCTGCCCCGCCTGCGCCTGGACCTACGCCGGTGACACCTACCACCTGATCCGCGCCGGCCTCGCCGGGGACGACCGCCGGGACATCCCCGCCACCGTCCGCGACCACCCCCGCGTCTTCGCCACGCTCACCGCGCCCTCGTTCGGCCCGGTACACAACCGGCCCGACCGAGGCGTCTGCCGCTGCGGTGTCCGCCACACCCCAGACGCCCCGGAGCTGGGGACCGCCCTCGACCCGGAGACGTACGACTACGCGGGCGCCGTGCTGTTCAACAACCACGCCGGACAACTCTGGCAGCGCTTCACCAACCGGCTCCGCCGCGAGATCGCCGCCCGTGCCGGCCTCACCCAACGGGAACTGCGCGAGTGCGCCCGGCTGTCGTACGGCAAGGTCGCCGAGTTCCAGAAGCGCGGTGCTGTGCACTTCCACGCCGTGGTCCGCCTCGACGGACCCGACGGGCCCGACACTCCGCCCCCGTCCTGGGCCACCGTGGATCTCCTCGCCGCCGCCATCCGCGCAGCCGCGGCCCATTCCTACACCTCGGTCTCGGTCCCGACCGCCGGCGACCAACCGGCCCGGACCTTCCGCTGGGGCCGACAGCTCGACGTACGCGCCGTGAGGGCATTCGGTGACGGCTCGGAGATCACGGAACAGGCCGTTGCCTCGTACGTCGCCAAGTACGCCACCAAGGCCGCCGAGAACACCGGCACCCTGGACCGCCGCATCGGCGAACTAGCGGAACTCGACCGCCACGGCGTTCCCGACCACACCCGCCGCCTGATCACCGCCTGCCGCGACCTTGATCCGCTCTACCCGGACCGCCGACTGTGGGCCTGGGCGCACATGCTCGGCTTCCGCGGCCACTTCTCCAGCAAGTCCCGCCGCTACTCCACCACCCTCGGCGCCCTCCGCCAGGCACGCGCCGACTACCGCGCCGCACAGGAACACGCAGCCCTCGCTCTAGACGACCGCGAGCCGGACACCGTCCTCCTCCTCGCCGACTGGCAGTACGCCGGCCACGGCCACACCCCTGGCGAGTCCGCTCTCGCCGCCACCATCGCCCGCGATCTCCAGCTCAACCGCGAAACCGCCCGCGAAGAACTCGCAGCCCTGAAAGGAACCTGACGTGAAAGACGAGCTGATGACCGTCCCGCAGATCCTTGACGAGCTGGGGGGAGTCTCCCGGCGAACATTCTACCGGTGGCGCGAGCTCGGGCAGGGGCCCGTGGCGTTCAAGCTCCCTAATGGTGAGTTGCGAGTGTGGCGCAGCGACTTCCTGACCTGGCTGCGGCAGCTGGAGACCGCCGCGTGAAATCTCTCGATGTAAAGGTCTGGAGCGTCCGTAAGCGGGACACAAAGACTCCGTCCTACGGAGTGCGCTGGTCAGTGGCCGGCAACGTTTTCTCCGAGTCTTTCCGCACGAAGGCGCTCGCCGACCACTACCGCACCAAGCTCATGCGTGCGATGCGCGATGGCGAGGAGTTCGACACGGGGACCGGTCTTCCGGCATCAATGGAGGAGACGAAGTCGGCCGTGTCTTGGTACGCGTTCGCCCTGAGGTACCTCGCAATGAAGTGGCCGCATGCTGCCCCCAACACGCGAGACGGCATCAACGAATCGCTCACCAGCGTGACCATGGAGCTTCTCGGCGAGCGTCCCGGTCGGCCGTCTGACGAGACAATCCGCAAAGCACTCCGGAACTGGGCTTTCGTGTTGCCGGGGCCGAACGACCGCGAAGTCCCGGATGGCGTGCGGGATGTCCTTCATTGGGTGTCCAAGGCGTCTCGACCGCTTGCTGATCTCGCCGAACCTGCCACGGCTCGCGCAGTACTCGACTCCCTGAAACTCAAGCTCGACGGAACAGCCGCGGCAGCGGAAACTGTGCGGCGTAAGCGGCGGACCCTCGTCAACGCTGCGAACTACGCGGTCGATCTGGGGGAGCTGCGGGAGAACCCGATCACGGCCGTTCGTTGGCAGAAACCGAAGGTGTCCAACCAGGTCGATCCGCGGGTGGTTGCCAATCCGGAGCAGGCTCGGAACCTCCTGGCGGCTGTCTCTTACGTCGGCGGGTACCAGCGTGCTCGTGGCCGTCGGCTCGTGGGCATGTTCGCCGCCATGTACTTCGGTGGTCTCCGGCCGGCCGAGGCGGTCGCCCTTGCTGAGACTGATCTGAACCTTCCCGAACTCGGCTGGGGCTCGGTGCTGCTCCACCGCACCCGTCCGTCCGTCGGCAAGCAGTGGACCGATTCAGGGGAGACCCATGACGACCGCGGGTTGAAGAACCGACCGAGTGAGGACGTTCGGCGAGTCCCCATCCCGCCGCACCTCGTCGCCGTGCTCCGCGAGCATCTGGCCACCTTCGGCACCGCGGACGACGGGCGACTGTTCTTCACAGAGAAGGGTGCTGTCGTCCCGTCCTCGACCTACTACCGCGTGTGGCAGGAGGCTCGGTTCTTCGCGCTTCCGCCGGCCCTCGCTGCCTCACCACTCGCGAGTCGGCCGTACGACCTTCGGCACTCGGCACTGTCGACGTGGCTCAACGCGGGCGTCGACCCCACAGAGGTGGCCGAGCGCGCCGGCAACAGCGTTGAGGTCCTGCTCAGCCGCTACGCGAAATGTCTCGACGGGCGACAGGAGGTCGCCAACCGGCGCATCGAGGATCTGCTTCGCGAGTACGACTGACACTCACCTGACCGTGTGCGAGGCCCCTGGCATCCTGTCCAGGGGCCTCGTCATTTTCGGTGGCTCACCTGCGACAACGCTTCAAGATCCCGTCCACGCCTCGTCCACAGGCCCCGACATACAGCCGCTCCGGGCGGCATCCGCCTGCACATACGCGAAGACCCCGGCCTCAGCGTTTCCGCTGGTGACGGGGTCTCTGGGCACCTCATGCTGGGTGCCCCCGGCAGGATTCGAACCTGCGCACACGGCTCCGGAGGCCGTTGCTCTATCCCCTGAGCTACGGGGGCGTGCGCCGCGTTCGGCGGCGACGGGTAGAACCCTACCAGCTCCCGGGCGGTGGCTGTGAACAGCTATTTCGGGGGTCGCGGACCCGTCGTGTCGCCCGTGTGGGGTGGAAGTGGGGAAAACCCGGACGCAGGGCCTCGGCGCGACCTACTCTCGAGTTGTGTCAGGCGTGTCCGGCCGGGTGCTCGTCGTGGACGACAACAGGGTCATCCGGCAGCTGATCAGGGTCAATCTCGAGCTGGAGGGCTTCGAGGTCGTGACCGCGGCCGACGGTGCCGAGTGTCTGGACGTCGTTCATCATGTCTGCCCCGACGTGGTCACCCTCGATGTCGTCATGCCCCGCCTCGACGGGCTCCAGACCGCCGAGCGGTTGCGGGAGGATCCAAGGACCAGACACCTGCCCGTGGCGATCGTCAGCGCGTGCACGCAGTACGAGGTGGACAGCGGCCTCGCTGCCGGGATCGACGCGTTCCTGGCCAAGCCCTTCGAGCCGGCCGAGCTCGTGCGGCTCGTGCGGGAGTTGATGCACCGCGAGAGCCCGCCCCCGCTCGACGACACCCGCGGCGCCGGCCGAGCCGGAACCCCGTCGGGTTGACCCCGGACCGCCGGCCGCCTGGGCTTGCGGTCCACCCGGGCGGCAGCCTCGGCGCGGCGCTCCTTTGGGACGCTCGTCCACTCGGGCGCTAGCCCTGGAGATGGGCGGCCCACGGCTCGGGCGGCCCACGGGGCGGCACCCCCCCCCCGGCACGGCGGCCCACAGCGCCGCAGCCGCCAGGGTGGCACCCACCGGCGCGGCGGCCCCCCGGCACGGCGGCCCACAGCGCCGCAGCCGCCAGGGTGGCGGTCCCCCGGTGCGGGCGGTCCGCGGGGTGGTAGTCCCCGGCGCGGCCGCCCCCGCAGGCGCCAGCCAATTCGGCACGGCGGCCCACAGCGCGGCAGCCCCCCCCAGCGCGGCAGCCACCCGGCGCCCCAGCCGCCCCGGGCCCCAGCCATCCGACCCCAGCCCCCCGCCCCCCCAACCCCCCCCGCCGCCCGCATTGCGAAACCGGTTCCGCTCATGGAGGCGTCCTCCCATACGCTTGTGCCGTGACCCCCGCAGATCTTTCGCTGACCGTGCTGCACGCCGTGCGCCGTGCGGTCGGTGAGGGTGCGCTGCGGGAGGTAGACGTGCCGGGGGGCGTCAAGGTCGAGCGGCCTCGGGGTGGCGGGAGCGGGGACTACGCGACGAACGCGGCGCTTCAGCTGGCCGGGCCCGCCGCGCTGCCGGCCCGCCGGGTCGCCGAGATTCTGCGGGAGCGGCTCGCCGGGGCTGCCGGGATCGAGCGCGTGGAGATCACCGGGCCCGGGTTCCTGAACTTCACCCTGCGGCGCGACAGCCACGCCCAGATGGTCAGCCGTGTGCTCGGCCGGCGGCACCGCTACGGCCACGGCCGCTCCCTGGCCGGGCAGGTCCTCCAGTACCACCACCGCACCGAGGTGCGGGCCGCCGTCGTGGCCCAGACCGTCGCCAGGCTCCAGGCCGCGCAGGGCGCCTCCGTGCGTACCGGCTGCGACGCCGTCGACCCCCGCTGGGCCGCCCTCGGCGTGACCGTCGACGCCGAGGGCATGCCCCCGGGCCCGCTGCCCGTGGTGGTCGCGCCCGCACCCGTCACCTACGACGTGTACCGCCTCGGCCGTGACGCCGCCCGCTGGGCGCTCCTGCGGCCGGCCGCTCACGACCGGGCGCTCGGGCCGGACGGGCTGCTCGACCAGACCGAGGCCAACGGCCTGTTCACCGTGCGGTACGCACACGCCCGCGCGCGGGCCCTGCTGCGCAATGGCGCGCAGCTCGGCATCACGCCCGCGTACGAAGAGCAGGCAGAGGATCCCGCGTACCAAGAGCATGGAGAGGATTACGGGGAGGATACCGACGCGCTCCGTCTCCTCGCCGCCCTCGGCGACCACCCCGCCGTACTCGAAGCCGCCGCACGCCACCGCGCCCCCGACCGGGTCGCCCGGCATCTGGAGGCCACCGCCGACGCGTTCCTCGGGTTCCAGCACACCGTGCTGCCCCTCGGGGACGAGAAACCCTCGGCCGCCCACCGCTCCCGGCTCGCCCTCGCCGAGGCCGCCGGGACGGTGCTGGCCGGCGGCCTGGCCCTGCTCGGCATCAGCGCCCCTGACTACTTGTGACCTTGTGAGAGAGACATGAGCCGTTCCGCACACCCCGCCGGGCCCCGTCACGCCGATGTCCTGCCCGAGGGCCACTACACCGCCCCACCCGCCGACCTCAACCACCTCGACGAGAAGGTGTGGGCCCGGACCGTCAGCCGGAACGAGGACGGCGTCCTCACCATCGGCGGTCTGACCGCCACCGCGCTCGCCGAGGAGTTCGGCACCCCCGCCTACTTCCTCGACGAGGCCGACTTCCGCGCCCGCTGCCGGGCCTGGGCCGAGGCGTTCGGCAAGGACGCGGACGTGTTCTACGCCGGGAAGGCCTTCCTCAGCCGCGCCGTCGTGCGGTGGCTGAAGGAGGAGGGGCTCAATCTCGACGTGTGCTCCGGGGGAGAGCTGATCACCGCCCTCGACGCCGGGATGCCCGCCGACCGGATCGCCTTCCACGGGAACAACAAGTCCGTGGCGGAGATCCACCAGGCCGTGGAAGCGGGCGTCGGGCGCATCGTCCTCGACTCCTTCCAGGAGATCGCCCGCGTCGCGCATATCGCCCAGTCCCTCGGGAAGCGGCAGAAGGTCCAGATCCGCGTCACCGTCGGCGTCGAGGCCCACACCCACGAGTTCATCGCCACCGCGCACGAAGACCAGAAGTTCGGGCTCGCGCTCGCCGGGGGGCAGGCCGCCGAGGCCGTGCGGCGGGCGCTCAAGCTGGACGGGCTGGAGCTCATCGGCATCCACTCCCACATCGGGTCGCAGATCTTCGACACCTCCGGCTTCGAGGTGGCCGCCCACCGCGTCATCGGCCTGCTCAAGCAGATCCGCGACGAGCACGGTGTGGAGCTGCCCGAGATCGACCTCGGCGGCGGCCTCGGCATCGCGTACACCTCCGACGACGACCCGCGCGAACCGTACGAGATCGCCAAGGCGCTCACCGAGATCGTGCACCGGGAGTGCGAGGCGGCCGGGCTGAGCATGCCGCGCATCTCCGTCGAGCCCGGGCGCGCCATCGTCGGGCCCACCGCCTTCACGCTCTACGAGGTGGGCACCATCAAGCCGCTCGAGGGGCTGCGTACGTATGTGAGTGTCGACGGCGGCATGTCGGACAACATCCGCACCGCCCTGTACGACGCCGAGTACACCGTCGCCCTGGTGTCCAGGACGAGCGACGCCGAGCCGATGCTCAGCCGCGTCGTCGGCAAGCACTGCGAGAGCGGGGACATCGTGGTCAAGGACGCGTTCCTGCCGGCCGACCTGGCGCCGGGTGACCTCCTCGCCGTACCCGCCACCGGGGCGTACTGCCGCTCCATGGCGAGCAACTACAACCACGCACTCCGCCCGCCGGTCGTCGCGGTCCGCGACGGCGAAGCGCGCGTGATCGTCCGGCGCGAGACAGAGGAAGATCTTCTGCGTCTTGATGTCGGTTAATGAAATAGATGTCTCATAATCCGGACGGGAGCGAGAAACTCCCGTCCGGTGAGTGAGACTGGTCCACACCGTAGAAGTATGAGAAACGAGGTCGGATGATGCGTACGCGTCCGCTGAAGGTGGCGCTGCTGGGCTGTGGAGTGGTCGGCTCAGAGGTGGCGCGCATCATGACGACGCACGCCGACGACCTCGCCGCGCGCATCGGTGCCCCGGTCGAGCTCGCCGGTGTCGCCGTCCGCCGGCCTTCCAAGGTGCGTGAGGGCATCCCGCAGGAGCTCATCACCACCGACGCGACCGCCCTCGTCAAACGCGGCGACATCGACGTCGTGGTCGAGGTCATCGGGGGCATCGAGCCCGCCCGTACGCTCATCACCACCGCCTTCGAGCACGGCGCCTCCGTCGTCTCGGCGAACAAGGCGCTCCTCGCGGAGGACGGTGCGGCCCTCTACGCGGCCGCCGAGGAGCACGGCCGCGACCTCTACTACGAGGCGGCCGTCGCGGGCGCGATCCCGCTGATCCGGCCGCTGCGTGAATCCCTCGCCGGTGACAAGGTCAACCGGGTCCTGGGGATCGTGAACGGGACCACCAATTTCATCCTCGACAAGATGGACACCTCCGGCGCCGGCTACTCCGAGGCACTGGACGAGGCCACGGCCCTCGGGTACGCGGAGGCCGACCCGACCGCCGACGTCGAGGGCTTCGACGCCGCCGCCAAGGCCGCCATCCTGGCCGGGATCGCCTTCCACACCCGCGTACGCCTCGACGATGTGTACCGCGAGGGCATGACCGAGGTCACCGCCGCCGACTTCGCCTCCGCCCGGCGCATGGGCTGCACCATCAAGCTGCTCGCCATCTGCGAGCGCGCCGCCGACGGCGGGTCCGTCACCGCGCGCGTGCACCCCGCGATGATCCCGCTCAGCCATCCCCTGGCTTCCGTACGGGGCGCCTACAACGCCGTGTTCGTCGAGGCGGACGCGGCCGGTCAGCTGATGTTCTACGGACCCGGCGCCGGCGGCTCGCCGACCGCGTCCGCCGTCCTCGGCGACCTGGTCGCCGTCTGCCGCAACCGCCTCAACGACGCGACGGGACCCGGCGAGTCCGCGTACACCCAGCTGCCCGTCAGCCCCATGGGCGACGTCGTGACGCGGTACCACATCAGCCTCGACGTGGCCGACAAGCCGGGCGTCCTCGCCCAGGTCGCGACGGTCTTCGCCGAGCACGGCGTATCCATCGATACGGTGCGCCAGCAGGGCAAGGACGGCGAGGCATCGCTCGTCGTCGTCACCCACCGCGCGCCCGACGCCGCCCTCTCCGGGACCGTCGAAGCGCTGCGCAAACTCGACACCGTGCGTGGTGTCGCCAGCATCATGCGGGTCGAAGGAGAGTAACCAGCAATGACTCACCAGTGGCGCGGAATCATCGAGGAGTACCGCGACCGGCTGCCGGTCACGGACACCACCCCGGTCGTCACCCTCCGCGAGGGTGGCACGCCGCTCGTGCCCGCGCAGGTGCTCTCCGAGCGCACGGGCTGTGAGGTCCACCTGAAGGTCGAGGGCGCCAACCCCACCGGCTCCTTCAAGGACCGCGGCATGACCATGGCCATCACCCGGGCCAAGGAGGAGGGCGCGCAGGCCGTCATCTGCGCCTCCACCGGCAACACCTCCGCCTCGGCCGCCGCCTATGCCGTACGGGCCGGCATGGTGTCGGCCGTCCTCGTGCCGCAGGGCAAGATCGCGCTCGGCAAGATGGGCCAGGCCCTCGTGCACGGCGCGAAGATCCTCCAGGTGGACGGAAACTTCGACGACTGCCTCACCCTGGCCCGGGCGCTGTCCGACAACTACCCGGTGGCGCTGGTCAATTCGGTCAATCCGGTCCGTATCGAGGGCCAGAAGACCGCCGCGTTCGAGATCGTGGACATGCTGGGCGACGCCCCCGACATCCACGTCCTGCCCGTCGGCAACGCCGGCAACATCACCGCGTACTGGAAGGGCTACAAGGAGTACGCGGCGGACGCCATCGCCACCCGTACGCCGCGCATGTGGGGCTTCCAGGCGTCCGGCTCGGCGCCCATCGTGCGCGGCGAGGTCGTCAAGGACCCGTCCACCATCGCCACCGCCATCCGGATCGGCAACCCGGCCTCCTGGACGTACGCGCTCGCCGCGCGGGACGAGTCGGGCGGGTTCATCGATGAAGTGACGGACCGTGAGATCCTGCGCGCCTACCGGCTGTTGGCCTCGCAGGAGGGCGTCTTCGTGGAGCCCGCGTCCGCCGCGTCCGTGGCCGGTCTGCTGAAGGCCGCCGAGCAGGGCAGGGTGGACCCGGGGCAGACGATCGTGTGCACCGTGACGGGAAACGGCCTGAAGGACCCGGACTGGGCGGTCGCCGGAGCGCCCCAGCCGGTCACCGTGCCGGTCGACGCGGCCACCGCCGCCGAGCGGCTCGGCCTGGTCTGAGACTCGTCGCAGATTCGTCCGAGACGCGTCCCGGATTCGGCCGGGATTCGGCCGCGATTCGTCTGGGACACCAGCGGGGAATGGCCGAAAACCACAACCCGCACGGCACCGGACACAGGAGCACGGGAAGGCTCGCGACACGCATCGTGCGCCTCCTGTGCGCCCTATGTCGCCACAGAACCTTCCTTCGATAGGCTGTACCGAACCCGCCCCGCCGCATATGCCGCGGTGCTGTTGCCGTTGATGCCGATGCGGCCCATGGGCGTGCGTACGTCTGGTAAGAACCCCGAATCCCGAAACCTCGAAAACCGCGACGCCTCGTCGTCAGATGCAAGGAGAGTCATCGAGCGATGGCCGGTCCCGCGTTCCGCGCCGCCGCCGTCCGGGTGCGCGTTCCCGCCACCAGCGCCAACCTCGGCCCGGGCTTCGACGCCCTCGGCCTGTCGCTGGGGCTGTACGACGACGTCGTCGTCCGGGTCGCCGACTCCGGACTGCACATCGACATCGCCGGCGAGGGCGCCGAGACGCTCCCGCGCGACGAGAGCCATCTGCTCGTACGCTCCCTGCGCACGGCCTTCGACCTGCTCGGCGGACAGCCGCGCGGCCTGGAGGTCGTCTGCGCCAACCGCATCCCGCACGGCCGTGGCCTCGGCTCTTCCTCGGCCGCCATCTGTGCCGGTATCGTCGCCGCCCGCGCGGTGACCATAGGCGGCGACGCCAAGCTCGACGACGCGGCGCTGCTGGAGCTCGCCACGGAGATCGAGGGACACCCCGACAACGTGGCCGCCTGCCTGCTCGGCGGCTTCACGCTCGCCTGGACCGAGGGCGGCGCGGCGCGGGCGATCAGGATGGACCCCGCCGATTCCATCGTTCCGGTGGTTTTCGTGCCGGGTAAGCCGGTACTCACCGAGACCGCGCGGGGCCTGCTGCCGCGCACCGTCCCCCACGTGGACGCGGCGGCCAACGCCGGCCGTGCCGCGCTGCTGGTCGAGGCCCTGACCCGGCGCCCCGAGCTGTTGCTCGCCGCCACCGAGGACCGGCTCCACCAGGAGTACCGCGCCCCTGCCATGCCGCAGAGCGTGGAACTCGTGAACCGGCTGCGTGCCGATGGCATCCCCGCGGTCATCTCCGGCGCGGGCCCCACCGTGCTCGCGCTGGCCGAGGAGGGCGCGGCCGACAAGGTCGCGAAACTGGCGGGCGAGGGCTGGGCGGCCAACAGGCTCGCCCTCGACGTCTCGGGCGCGAGCGTTCTGCCGCTCGCCCCGTAGGTACACGGTTGCCGGTGTTGGAGAGGGGGAATGTTTGTTGGAGCCGGTAGTGTTAACCTCAAGTCTGCACCCGACGTCTTTGTGGCGCGGTGCTGAGTGTCCCCATCCGGGACCACCATTCTTCCGGGAGCCTCCTCCACTGCCTGAGCAGCCTGCCTGAGCAGTTTCGAGCACGCTCCGGAACCGGCGCGCGACACCCCTCGCTTTTCCCAGGAGCGGGCCGAGCAGGGGGCCTCGGGCCGGACCCCAGCACGTTTTTTCTTCTCCGCCGTACCCGGCGGGACCACCGCCCCGACACGATCCCCGATCAAGGACCGCTGTCGGACAGCACAACCGGTCGCCGAGCCAGAAGGCCGACGTCCGCTCCAGGGAAGGACCCTTCGTGAGCGACACCACCGATCTGATGGGCGTGACTGCCGACAACAGTGTCGACACCGCCGCGCCCGCCGCAGGTGCTGCCACTGGCACCACGTCACGGCGCCGCCGCTCCGGCACCGGCCTCGAGGGCATGGTCCTGGCCGAGCTGCAGCAGGTCGCGTCAGGCCTCGGCATCAGGGGCACCGCGCGTATGCGCAAGAGCCAGCTGATCGAGGTCATCAAGGAGGCGCAGGCCGGAGGCGGCGGCGCCGCGCCGAAGAGCGCCGACGCGGCCGTGGGCGCCGCCGACACCAAGCCCAAGCGGCGCGCCACCTCCAAGGCCCGTACGGGCGACGAAGGCGCCGACAAGGCCATCGGGACCGACAAGGTCCACAAGGCCGACAAGGCCGACCAGGCCGCGCCGGCGGCCGAGAAGGTCGTGGCGCAGCAGCAGATCGAGATCCCCGGTCAGCCCGCCAGCGACGACCAGCCCGTGGGGGAGCGCCGCCGTCGCCGCGCCACCGCGCCGGTCGGCAGCCCGGAGGGCGACACCCGCACCGAGGCCCGTACGGACGTGCGTACGGAGGTCAAGACCGACACGAAGGCCGACGGGCAGCCCGAGGCGAAGGCCGACGCGTCCCTGGACACCGCCGAGGGCGGCCGCCGGGACCGCCAGCGCGACCGCGGCGACCGTGGTGAGCGCGGCGACCGCCGGGACCGCCAGCGTGACCGCGACCGCGACCGCGACCGTGGCCGCGGGAAGGGCGACGAGCAGCAGGGCGGCGGCCAGCGCCAGCAGCGCCAGGGCGGCCCGCAGAGCCAGCAGGCCGGGCCGCAGGACGACGCGTACGACGACGAGGCGGGCGGCCGTCGCGGCCGCCGTGGCCGCTACCGCGACCGCCGTGGCCGCCGTGGCCGTGACGACTTCCAGACCGGTGAGCCGCAGGTCTCCGAGGACGACGTCCTGATCCCCGTCGCGGGCATCCTGGACATCCTCGACAACTACGCGTTCATCCGGACCTCCGGCTACCTGCCCGGCCCGAACGACGTGTACGTCTCGCTCGCCCAGGTCCGCAAGAACGGCCTGCGCAAGGGTGACCACGTCACCGGCGCCGTGCGCCAGCCGAAGGAGGGCGAGCGCCGCGAGAAGTTCAACGCGCTGGTCCGCCTGGACTCGGCGAACGGCATGGCCGCCGACTCGGGCCGTGGCCGCCCCGAGTTCAACAAGCTGACCCCGCTCTACCCGCAGGACCGCCTCCGTCTGGAGACCGACCCGGGTGTGCTGACCACGCGGATCATCGACCTGGTGTCGCCGATCGGCAAGGGCCAGCGAGGCCTGATCGTGGCCCCGCCGAAGACCGGCAAGACCATGATCATGCAGGCGGTCGCCAACGCGATCACCACGAACAACCCCGAGTGCCACCTGATGGTCGTCCTGGTCGACGAGCGTCCGGAAGAGGTCACCGACATGCAGCGGTCGGTCAAGGGCGAGGTCATCTCCTCGACCTTCGACCGCCCGGCCGAGGACCACACCACGGTCGCCGAGCTGGCCATCGAGCGCGCCAAGCGCCTGGTGGAGCTGGGTCACGACGTGGTCGTCCTGCTCGACTCGATCACCCGCCTGGGCCGCGCGTACAACCTCGCGGCGCCCGCCTCCGGCCGCATCCTCTCCGGTGGTGTCGACTCGACCGCGCTCTACCCGCCGAAGCGCTTCTTCGGTGCCGCGCGCAACATCGAGGACGGCGGCTCGCTGACCATCCTGGCCACCGCGCTGGTCGACACCGGCTCGCGCATGGACGAGGTGATCTTCGAGGAGTTCAAGGGCACCGGCAACATGGAGCTCAAGCTCGACCGGAAGCTCGCCGACAAGCGCATCTTCCCCGCGGTGGACGTCGACGCGTCCGGCACCCGCAAGGAGGAGATCCTGCTCGGCAGCGACGAGCTCGCCATCGTCTGGAAGCTGCGCCGGGTGCTGCACGCGCTCGACCAGCAGCAGGCGATCGAGCTGCTGCTCGACAAGATGAAGCAGACGAAGTCGAACGCCGAGTTCCTGCTGCAGATCCAGAAGACGACCCCGTCGGCCGGCAACGGCAACGACTGACGTCGTATCAGGTACGCACGGCCGGACCGCCCCGTCACTTCGGTGACGGGGCGGTCTCGCTTTCACGCCTTTCTCACGTCCCGCTGGTCAACAGGTAATTGACAGGCGTAACATCAGCGCATTCACGTGGGGGGATTTCCGCCGTGCAGCGCCGGCCGAGGCCAGGGGAGTTTCCGGCGCGCTGCCGTACGCGAGGCACGCCCTCCACCGTCATGGATTCTTCCGGAGGGGTTTACTCAGTGCAGATACGCACGCGCGGCGGCCGGCACCGGCGCCGTATGACCATCGCGCTGCCGGCCGCGGCCGCAGTCGTCGCACTGGTGGGAGCGGGCATCGCCGTCACCGGTTCCGACTCCGCCGAGGCCAACGAGGCCCCGCGGATCAGCAGCCAGCCACCGAAGCCCGCTGAGCCGTCGAAGAGCGAGCTGAGCAAGCGCGTCGTGGACGCCATGAAGGCCGACACCAAGAGTGAGCGCTCCCTGGTGAAGCAGCCGGATGGAGCCGAAGCCAGCAGTGCGCCGAGCGCCCGCATCATCGGCGGCCAGGAGACGACCATCTCCACAGCGCCGTGGATGGCCCAGCTCCACTTCAAGGACAGCACCGGGGCGGGCTACTTCTGCGGCGGCGCCGTGATCGCCCCGACGAAGGTCGCCACCGCGGCCCACTGCGTCAAGGGCATCAAGTGGTACCAGACCGGCGTGGTCGTCGTCGGCACGGACCAGTTGCCCACGGACACGGGGCAGAAGGACGCCGATGGCGCGCCCGTCTTGGATTACCACGGTGGCCAGACGCGCATCGCGTACCGGCAGTGGAACCACCCGGCGTACAGCCCGTACACCCTCGACGCCGACGTGGCCGTCCTCACGCTGGCCTCCCCCGTCTCCGTCAAGCCGCTGCCGCTCGCGCAGCCCACCGACTCGGCGCTCTACCAGGCCGGCCGGGACGGCAAGGTGTACGGCTGGGGCCGCACCAGCTCCACCAACCCCGACAGCGCCTCGCAGACGCTGAAGGTCGCCGACGCGGACATCGTCTCGGACACCAACTGCGCCGCCGCCTACCCCGACGGCTTCATCAAGGGCCACATGCTCTGCGCGGGCGCCGCGCCCACCGGCAGCGACGAGACCAGCGAGACCACCTGCAACGGTGACTCCGGCGGCCCGCTGGTCGTCGGCGGCAAGCTCGTCGGCATCGTCTCGTGGGGCGACGCGGACTGCTCGGCGGCGGGCAAGTACGGCGTGTACGCGAAGGTCTCCACGTACTCCGCGCCGATCCAGGCGCGTGTCGACGACACCAACTGGAGCGGTGACGACCACACCGCGGACCTTCTGGCCCGTCGTGCGTCCGACAACACCCTGTTCGGATGGGTCTCCCGGGTCACCTCGCTGTACCGGAAGTTCAACCACGGCAACTGGGCCGGCATCACGATGCAGGTCCAGGGCGACCTGAACCGGGACGACTACCAGGACCTGCTCTTCCGTATGCCCAACGGTGACGTCTACCTGGGGTACAGCGACACCGCGGACCCCAAGCTCGTCGCCAAGGCCTGGGGCAAGCACAAGGCGATCCTGCTCCCCGGTGACGTCACCGGGGACGAGCTGCCCGACATGATCGCGGTGGACTCGACAGGCACCATGCGCATCTACCCCGGCAAGGGCACCGGCGCCTTCGCCGCGCCGGTCGCGGTGGGCACCGCGTGGGGCTCGTTCACGATGATCCGCGGTCACGGTGACTTCACCAACGACGGCAAGGCCGACATCTTCGCGCGCGCCAAGGACGGCAAGACCTACCTGTACAAGGGCACCGGCGTCGCCACCAAGCCGTGGGCCGCGCCCGTCCTCGTCGGGGCCTTCGGCACGATGAACGCGCTCATCACCACCGGTGACGTCAACAGTGACGGCGTCGCCGACGTCATGACCCGCGACACCGCCGGCAAGCTGTGGCTGTACCCGGGCAACGGCAAGGGCGGCTTCCTCGCCCGCAAGGACTTCGGCTCCGGCTGGCAGGCGTACAACCTGTTCGGCTGACGGCCGTGTCCCGCTCCGGCGGGCCGTGCGATCTTCGCCACGTCCACGGCGGCCCGTACCAGGGCCGCCAAGCCCGCCGCAGTGACTGAAAACCCCAGGTGAAGCAGGTCTGTGCCCACCGTGCCCCGCACGGTGGGCACAGTGCGTTGCCGCCGGGGCTCCTCAGGCCCCTGTGCAACCCTTTCGGTCGCTCCACCGTCTGACCAGACATCGGACAGCCGCCGGCGGACCGTGCCTGATCACCACGGCTGGGGGTAGCGGAACCAGCGAGGACTGAGGAGAACATGGCCGAGCAGGGCAAGACCAGCCGAATACGGGCCACCGGACGCCGCCGTCGCCGGCCCGGCAAGGGGCGAAGGACGGTCACCGTCGCCGCGTGGTCCGCCGCGGGGCTGGTCCTGGTCGGCGGATGCGGAGTCGGGTACGCCTACTTCGCGCTCAACGGCAACATCGACGCCGTCGACATCAACGCCCAGCTGCGCGACGACGACCGCCCGCAGAACGTCGACAACGGCTCCCTGGACATCCTGGTCCTCGGCTCCGACTCCCGCTCCGGCGCCAACGGCGAGTACGGCAGGGACGAGGGCGCCGCCCGCTCCGACACCGCGATGATCCTGCACGTCTACGAGGGCCACAAGAAGGCGAGCGTCGTCTCCGTACCGCGCGACACGATCATCGAGCGTCCCGACTGCACCGACAAGACCGGCGCGAGAGTCCCCGGCCAGCGCAAGGCCATGTTCAACACGGCGTACGAGGTCGGCGGCCCGGCCTGCGCGGTGAAGACGGTCGAGACGATGTCCGGCATCCGCATGGACCACTACATCGAGGTCGACTTCACCGGCTTCAAGAAGCTCATCGACCAGCTCGGCGGCGTGCGGATCACCACCACCAAGGCGATCAACGACAACAGCAGCCACCTCGACCTGGCCGCCGGCACCCACACCCTCACCGGGGAGCAGGCCCTCGGCCTCGTACGCACCCGCAAGGGCGTCGGCGACGGCAGCGATCTGGGCCGAATACAGCTCCAGCAGGCCTTTATGAAGGCCTTCATCGAGCAGGCCAAGAGCGTCGGCGTCTTCACCAGCCCCACGAAGCTGTGGGACCTCGCCAACACCGCCACCAAGGCGATCAGGCCCGACTCCGAGCTCGACTCCGTCAAGGAGCTCGCCGACTTCGCCGGCGGCCTGAAGCAGCTCGGCGCCGACGACGTCCACATGATCACGCTTCCCGTCCAGTACGATCCGGCCGACCTCAACCGCGTCGTACCGCTCCAGGCCCAGTCCCAGCAGGTCTGGACGGCCCTCAAGGCAGACCGGCCGATCCCCGCCTCCGCCACCAGGGACACCGCCAAGGGCCATGCCGACGGGGTCGTGAAGTAGTCCGGAATACATTCGGGCCGACCCCGGTTTTGGGAGATACGGCCGGTCCTGGCAGACTGGTACGTCGGCCCCGGTTCACGCACGCGCATCCCGCCCGTGCGACCCGGCGCCCTCCCGAAACTAGGAGACACCTTGAAGCGCGAGATCCACCCCGAGTACGTCGAGACGCAGGTCAGCTGCACCTGTGGCGCGTCGTTCACCACCCGTAGCACGATCCAGAGCGGCAACATCCGTGCCGAGGTCTGCTCCGAGTGCCACCCGTTCTACACGGGCAAGCAGAAGATCCTCGACACCGGTGGCCGTGTGGCCCGCTTCGAGGCCCGCTTCGGCAAGAAGGCTGCCGGCTCCGCCAAGTAGCGAGCCCCTGCGCCGGTCTCCGGTCGCCCCGGTGTGGGGTGGCCGGGACCGGCGCTTTGCCGTCTTCCACAGCAGCCATTTCGCGAAACCAGGAGCCCCCGATGTTCGAAGCGGTCGAGGAACTGATCGGCGAGCACGCCGATCTCGAGAAGAAGCTCGCCGACCCTTCGGTCCACGCCGATCAGGCCAACGCGCGCAAGCTCAACAAGCGTTACGCGGAGCTGACGCCGATCATCACCACGTACCGCGCCTGGAAGCAGACCGGCGAGGACATCGAGACCGCACGCGAGTACGCCGCCGACGACCCCGACTTCGCCGCCGAGGTCAAGGAGCTGGAGAAGGAGCGCGAGGAGCTCACCGACAAGCTGCGGCTGCTGCTCGTCCCGCGCGACCCCAGCGACGACAAGGACGTCATCCTGGAGATCAAGGCGGGCGCGGGCGGCGACGAGTCGGCCCTGTTCGCCGGCGACCTGCTGCGCATGTACCTGCGCTACGCCGAGCGCGTCGGCTGGAAGACCGAGATCATCGACGCCACCGAGTCCGAGCTCGGCGGCTACAAGGACGTCCAGGTCGCGGTGAAGACCAAGGGCGGCAACGGCGCCACCGAGCCCGGCCAGGGCGTCTGGGCGCGGCTGAAGTACGAGGGCGGCGTGCACCGCGTGCAGCGGGTGCCGGCCACCGAGTCGCAGGGCCGTATCCACACCTCCGCGGCCGGTGTCCTGGTGACGCCCGAGGCGGAGGAGATCGACGTCGAGATCCACGCCAACGACCTGCGCATCGACGTCTACCGGTCCTCCGGGCCCGGCGGCCAGTCCGTCAACACCACCGACTCCGCCGTACGCATCACCCACCTGCCGACCGGCATCGTCGCCTCCTGCCAGAACGAGAAGAGCCAGCTCCAGAACAAGGAGCAGGCCATGCGTATCCTGCGCTCCAGGCTGCTGGCCGCCGCCCAGGAGGAGGCTGAGAAGAACGCCGCCGACGCGCGCCGCAGCCAGGTGCGTACCGTCGACCGGTCCGAGAAGATCCGCACGTACAACTTCCCGGAAAACCGGATCTCGGACCACCGGGTCGGCTTCAAGGCGTACAACTTGGACCAGGTGCTCGACGGTGAGCTCGACGCGGTGATCCAGGCGTGTGTCGACGCCGACTCCGCCGCGAAGCTCGCCGCCGCCCAGTAACACCCGAATACCCGCTACCCGCTCAGCCCGGAGGATCAGCGTGCAGCGACATTCTGGGGGCCGGCCCCCAGGCCCCCGCACTCTGCTGCTTGCCGAGGTGGCCCAGGCCACCCAGCGGCTGGCCGACGCCGGCGTGCCGTCACCGCGCTTCGACGCGGAGGAGCTCGCCGCGTTCGTGCACGGCGTCAAGCGGGGAGAGCTGCACACCGTCAAGGACGCGGACTTCGACGCCCGCTACTGGGAGACCGTCGCCCGCCGCGAGGCCCGCGAGCCGCTCCAGCACATCACCGGGCGGGCGTTCTTCCGCTACCTGGAGCTCCAGGTCGGCCCCGGCGTCTTCGTGCCCCGCCCCGAGACCGAGTCGGTCGTCGGCTGGGCCATAGACGCCGTACGGGCGATGGACGTCGTCGAGCCGCTGATCGTCGACCTGTGCTCCGGCTCCGGCGCCATCGCGCTCGCCATGGCCCAGGAGGTGCCGCGCTCGCGCGTGCACGCCGTGGAGCTGTCCGAGGACGCGCTGGTGTGGACGCGGAAGAACGCCGAGGGGTCCAGGGTCACCGTGCACCGGGGAGACGCCCTGACGGCCCTCCCCGAGCTCGACGGCCAGGTCGACCTGGTCATCTCCAACCCTCCGTACATCCCCCTCACCGAGTGGGAGTACGTCGCGCCCGAGGCCCGCGACCACGACCCGGAGATGGCGCTCTTCTCCGGCGAGGACGGCCTCGACACGATCCGCGGCATCGAACGCACCGCGCACCGGCTGCTGCGCCCCGGCGGCCTCGTCGTCGTCGAGCACGCCGACACGCAGGGCGGCCAGGTGCCGTGGATCTTCAACGAGGAGGCCGGCTGGACGGACGCCGCCGACCACCCCGACCTGAACAACCGCCCGCGCTTCGCGACCGCGCGCAAGGCGACGCCATGACAGAGCACGTGTACAAGGAGGCCCGCTGATGGCACGGCGATACGACTGCAACGACGCGACCGACCGTACGACCGGCCTGCGTGAGGCCGCGTCCGCCGTCCGCCGTGGCGAGTTGGTCGTGCTGCCCACCGACACCGTGTACGGGATCGGTGCGGACGCCTTCAGCCCGGAGGCCGTCGCCGACCTGCTGGAGGCCAAGGGGCGTGGCCGCAATATGCCCACCCCTGTCCTGATCGGCTCGCCGAACACCCTGCACGGCCTGGTCACGGACTTCTCCGAGAAGGCGTGGGAGCTGGTCGACGCCTTCTGGCCTGGCGCCCTGACGCTGGTCGCCAAGCACCAGCCGTCGCTCCAGTGGGACCTGGGCGACACCCGGGGCACCGTCGCGATCCGCATGCCGCTGCACCCGGTCGCCATCGAGCTGCTCACCGAGGTCGGTCCCATGGCCGTCTCGTCCGCCAACCTGACGGGCCACCCGGCGCCGGAGGATTGCGACGCCGCGCAGCAGATGCTGGGCGACTCCGTCTCCGTGTACCTGGACGGGGGTCCGACCCCGGGCATCGTGCCGTCGTCGATCGTCGACGTCACGGGCGAGGTCCCCCTGCTGCTGCGCGCGGGCGCGATCGACGCGGAAGAGCTGCGCAAGGTCGTACCCGACCTCGAGGTGGCCAGTTGACCGCCCCTGAGGGGCGTGGCATAGGCACGGAGAGCACCTTCCGCATCCTCCACGTCAGCACCGGCAACGTCTGCCGCTCGCCGATCACCGAGCGGCTGACCCGCCATGCCCTCAGCGACCGCCTGGGCGACTCCCTGGGCGGCGGCCTGATCGTGGAGAGCGCGGGCACCTGGGGCCACGAGGGCGCCCCCATGGAGCCCAACGCCGAGACGGTCCTCGCCGACTTCGGCGCGGACGCGAGCGGCTTCGTCGGCCGGGAGCTGCTCGACGAGCACGTCATCAGGGCCGACCTGGTGCTGACGGCGACCCGCGACCACCGCGCCCAGGTCATCTCGATGGGCCACTCGGCGGGGCTGCGCACCTTCACCCTGAAGGAGTTCACGCGCCTCGTACGGGCGATAGATCCGGCCACGCTGCCGGACCCCCTGAGCGACGGCATGGTCGAACGCGCCCGCGCCCTGGTCCGCGCGGCCGCCGCTCTACGCGGGTGGCTGCTGGCCCCCAGCGCGGAAGCCGACGAGGTCAACGATCCGTACGGCGCGCCCATCACCTTCTTCCGTTCGATCGGCGACGAGATCCACCAGGCGCTCGATCCTGTGGTGACGGCTTTGACGGGGGTTTCCGCCCGGCGGTGAGGGTGGATTCCGGTCGCTGGACGGAGTCCGGCGCAGCGGCCCGAAGCCTGTGAGGCCCCTGGGGCCGAGCGGTGCGAGGGGCGCGTCGGGGATTGGGCTCCACCAGGCGCTGGATTCTGTGGTGACCGCCCTGACGGGGGTTTCTGCCCGGCGGTGAGGCGGGTGGGGGCCTACATTGGTGGGTGACGGGGCCCGCCCGGACGCCTGGAGCCACTGATGCCGGTCACCGCTGCTGCCGCCGATGTGCGTGGGACGAACCCGTACCGGCCGGATGTCGACGTCCTGCGAGGGCAGGATCCCGAGATCGCCGACGTACTGGCGGGGGAAGCGCGGCGGCAGGCCGACAGCCTGCAGCTGATCGCCGCCGAGAACTTCGTCTCGCCCGCCGTGCTGGCCGCGCTCGGTTCGCCGCTCGCCAACAAGTACGCCGAGGGCTACCCCGGCGCCCGGTACCACGGCGGGTGCGAGATCGTCGACGCCGCCGAGCGGATCGCCGTCCAGCGGGCCACCGCGCTGTTCGGGGCCGATCACGCGAACGTGCAGTCCCACTCCGGGTCGTCGGCCGTCCTCGCGGCGTACGCGGCGCTGCTGAGGCCCGGCGACACGGTGCTCGCCATGGGGCTGGCGTACGGGGGGCACCTGACGCACGGGTCGCCGGCCAACTTCTCCGGCCGCTGGTTCGACTTCGTCCCGTACGGAGTCGACGCCGAGACCGGGCTCATCGACTACGAGCAGGTGCGCGTCCTCGCGCACGAGCACCGGCCGAAAGCGATCGTCTGCGGGTCGATCTCCTACCCCCGGCACATCGACTACGCCCAGTTCCGCGAGATCGCCGACGAGGTCGGGGCGTGCCTGATCGCGGACGCCGCGCACCCGATCGGCCTGGTCGCCGGCGGGGCGGCGCCCAATCCCGTTCCGTACGCCGACGTCGTCTGCGCCACGACGCACAAGGTGTTGCGCGGACCGCGCGGCGGCATGCTCCTGTGCGGCGCCGAGCTGGCGGAGCGCATCGACCGGGCGGTGTTCCCGTTCACGCAGGGCGGCGCCCAGATGCACACGATCGCCGCCAAGGCCGTCGCCTTCGGCGAGGCGGCGACCGAGGCGTTCACGGCGTACACCCATCAGGTGGTGGCCAACGCCCGCGCCCTCGCCGACGCGCTCGCCGAACAGGGCTTCGCGATCACCACGGGCGGCACCGACACCCACCTCATCACCGCCGACCCCGGCCCCCTCGGCGTCGAGGGCCGTGCCGCCAGGGCCCGCCTGATGGCCGCCGGCATCGTCCTGGACACCTGCGCCCTGCCGTACGGGGACGAGCGCGGCATCAGGTTCGGCACGGCCGCCGTCACGACCCAGGGGATGGGCCGCCCGGAGATGGAGCGGATCGCCGAGCTGTTCACGGCGGCCCTGCGCGCGGAGCCGGAAAAGGCGCCGCGCGTCCGCGCCCGGGTGCGTGAACTGGCCGAGCGATTTCCCCCGTATCGGGGGTAGAAGGGTGCCCTGCGGGCCCCGTGCAACCGTCGGCGGTGGCCGGATGTCCTCAACCACATGGACAGCACGGCTAGGGTGTGGGGCTGAGATGGCCAGCGATTCCTGTGGGGCAGCCCGTGCGTGATTACCTGCTGACGCTCTGTGTCACGGCCGCGGTGACCTATCTGCTGACCGGTCCGGTGCGGAAGTTCGCCATCGCGGCCGGAGCGATGCCGGAGATCCGCGCCCGCGACGTACACCGAGAACCGACGCCGCGGCTCGGCGGCATCGCCATGTTCTTCGGGCTGTGCGCGGGGCTGCTCGTCGCCGACCACCTGGCGAACCTCAACAGCGTCTTCGAGCTGTCCAACGAGCCGCGCGCGCTGCTCTCCGGCGCCGCCCTGATCTGGCTGATCGGCGTCCTGGACGACAAGTTCGAGATCGACGCCCTGATCAAGCTCGGCGGGCAGATGATCGCCGCGGGCGTGATGGTCATGCAGGGCCTGACGATCCTGTGGCTGCCGATCCCCGGTATCGGCACGGTCGCGCTCACGCAGTGGCAGGGCACGCTCCTGACGGTGGCCCTGGTCGTCATCACCATCAACGCGGTGAACTTCGTCGACGGCCTCGACGGTCTCGCGGCCGGCATGGTGTGCCTCGCCTCCGCCGCGTTCTTCCTCTACGCCTACCGGATCTGGTTCAGCTACGGCATCGAGGCCGCCGCCCCCGCGACGCTGTTCGCCGCCATCCTGATGGGCATGTGCCTGGGCTTCATGCCGCACAACATGCACCCCGCGCGGATCTTCATGGGCGACTCGGGCTCGATGCTGATCGGCCTGGTGCTGGCGGCGTCGGCGATCTCGATCACCGGTCAGGTCGACCCGGACGCGCTGAAGATCTTCGAGGGCTCCACCCGTGAGGCCACGCACGCCGCGCTGCCCGTCTTCATCCCGCTGCTGCTGCCGCTGACGATCATCGCGATCCCGGTGGCGGACCTGGTGCTGGCGATCGTGCGCCGTACGTGGAACGGCCAGTCGCCGTTCGCGGCCGACCGGGGGCACCTGCACCACCGGCTGCTGGAGATCGGCCACTCGCACAGCCGGGCGGTGCTGATCATGTACTTCTGGTCGGCGCTGATCGCCTTCGGGACGCTCGCCTACTCGGTGCACTCGGCGTCGATGTGGATCGTGCTGGTGATCGTCGCGCTGAGCGCCATCGGGCTGGTGCTCCTGCTGCTGCCCCGGTTCACCCCGCGCGCCCCGCGCTGGGCGGAGTCGTTCGTTCCGCCGCGCTACCGCCGCCGCAGGGCGCAGCCGCTCGCGCAGAGCGCGCCCGAGCCTTCGCCCTCGTACGAAGAGGAGGAGCGCGTACCCGTCCCGGCGGGGGTCAACGGGGCGACCGCGCTCAGCGCCCTCCCGGAGCTCCACGACCGGCGGAAGGCCGGTACGCGCGGTTGACGACCGCCCCGGACGCGGCCATTACCAGACAAACCGGCCCGCTGTCCTGCACACACGGGCAGGGTCACTCTCATGTGTGAGAGTCAGCACACCACAGGGTAAAGACCTCATCAAATAGTTTGTGATACCGTTCACGAGACCCGGCGACAGAGCCGAAGGGCCGTAGTGCGACGGCTGTTTGGCCCCGAGACACACCTCGGACCGGGCTTACGCTCGTCCATGACGACACCACTGCCCCCACCAGCAAGCGGAGATGCCGCCATGCCGTCCAACGACGCACGCACCCTGCTGTACGCCGCCGTACCCACCCTTGCCACCGGCGCTCTGGCGACCGTGGTCAGCGGTGTGGTCGCCGGCGGCAAGGGGGCGATCGGCGCCGTCGCCGGCACGCTGGTGGTCGTCCTCTTCATGGGGGCCGGGCTGGTGGTGCTCCAGCGGACGGCGAAGTCACTGCCCCAGCTTTTCCAGGCCATGGGGCTGATGCTCTACATGGCCCAGCTCTTGCTGTTGTTCATGATCATGGCCTTGCTCAAGAGCACCACGCTGTTCGATTTCAAGGCCTTCGCCTTCACGCTGCTCGCGGCGACCATCGTCTGGGTCGCGGCCCAGGCCCGCGCCTACATGAAGGCCAAGATCCTTTACGTGGATCCCGCCTCCGACAAGGGCGGTAAGCCCGAGAGGACGGGGCCGTCGACGTGAGGAGTAGGGCCGGGATAAACGCGCGTTCGCGATGCTGCTATCGTCCGGTGCCAACTGCGGCACTGCGGGCGCGGCCATCCGAGCTGACGCCTGTCCCAGCGCGAGGCTCGACGCCGAACCGCCGCCCCCCCATCCGTAAGACCAGTCCAGTGCCGAACCGCGGCTGCGTGCCGCGCCGACACAACGAGGTTGCCGTACCTATGCGCCACGCTGAAGGAGCCCGCGGTGAGTGCTGACCAGACGCTTGCCTTCGATCCGAGCTGCCACATCTTCACCCCATGCGGCTTCCCGGCGCCGGGCCTCCACACGTTCATGTACGAGCCCATCGCCACCGTGGCCGGCTTCGAGTTCACGAAGCCCATGCTGCTGGCCCTGCTGGGTTCGGTTCTGATCGTCGCCTTCTTCTGGGCCGCTTTCGCCAAGCCGAAGCTGGTGCCCGGCAAGGTGCAGATGATCGGTGAGGCCGGGTACGACTTCGTCCGCCGCGGCATCGTCTACGAGATCATCGGCAAGAAGGACGGCGAGAAGTACGTCCCCTTCATGGTGTCGCTGTTCTTCTTCGTCTGGATCCTGAACCTCTGGTCGATCATCCCGCTCGCCCAGTTCCCGGTCACGTCGCTGATCGCCTTCCCGGCCGGTCTCGCCCTGGTCGTCTATGTGACGTGGGTCGGCCTGACGTTCAAGAAGCACGGCTTCGTGGGCGGCTGGAAGAACATCCTCGGCTACGACAAGAACCTGGGCCCCATCCTGCCGATGGTCATGGCCCTGGAGTTCCTCTCCAACCTGATCATCCGCCCCTTCACGCACGCGGTCCGGCTCTTCGCGAACATGTTCGCCGGCCACATGCTGATCGTGATGTTCTCGCTGGCCACCTGGTACCTGATGAACGGGCTCGGCTTCGTCTACGCCGGTGCCTCCTTCGTGATGGTCGTCGCGATGACCGCCTTCGAGCTCTTCATCCAGGCCGTCCAGGCGTACGTCTTCGTCCTCCTGGCCTGCAGCTACGTACAGGGCGCGCTCGCCGAGCACCACTGAGCCAGCCCACTCCCTCAAGACCCCCAGTCATCCGGTGGCCAACCCCCACCGGGTCATTGAAAGAGAAGGAAGATCCGGCATGTCCGTTCTCCAGACCCTCGCCGCCGAGAACACCGTCTCCGGCAACATGAACGCTGTTGGCTACGGCCTCGCGGCCATCGGCCCCGGCGTCGGCGTCGGCATCATCTTCGGTAACGGCACCCAGGCCCTCGCCCGTCAGCCCGAGGCGGCCGGTCTGATCCGTACCAACCAGATCATGGGTTTCGCCTTCTGTGAGGCGCTCGCCCTCATCGGCATCGTCATGGGCTTCGTCTTCCAGTAAGCCGGACCGACAGCCCAGACACTTTTACGGAAGGCACTGATGTGAACGCTCTGTTCCTTGCGGCGACGGAGGAGCCTCAGCCTCCTATCGTCCCGCATCTCGACGAGCTCGTCATCGGCCTGATCGCCTTCGCCATCGTCTTCGGCTTCCTCGCCAAGAAGCTCCTCCCGAACATCAACAAGGTTCTGGAGCAGCGCCGCGAGGCGATCGAGGGTGGCATCGAGAAGGCCGAGTCGGCCCAGATCGAAGCCCAGAGTGTGCTCGAGCAGTACAAGGCTCAGCTCGCCGAGGCCCGCCACGAGGCCGCGCGGCTGCGCCAGGAGGCGCAGGAGCAGGGCGCCGCGATCATCCAGGAGATGAAGGCGGAGGGCCAGCGCCAGCGCGAGGAGATCATCGCGGCCGGCCACGCCCAGATCGAGGCCGACCGCAAGGCCGCGGCGACCGCGCTGCGCCAGGACGTGGGCAAGCTCGCCACCGACCTGGCCGGCAAGCTGGTCGGCGAGTCCCTTGAGGACGTCGCCCGCCAGAGCCGCACCATCGACCGCTTCCTCGACGAGCTCGAGGAGAAGGCCGAGGCCACCCGATGAATGGAGCGAGCCGCGAGGCACTGGCTGCCGCACGTGAGCGTCTCGACGCGCTGACCGACAACACCTCGGTCGACGCGGCGAAGCTCGCCGGTGAGCTGGCCGCCGTTACCGCGCTGCTCGACCGCGAGGTGTCGCTGCGTCGGGTCCTGACCGACCCGGCGCAGGCCGGCGAGGCCAAGGCCGAGCTCGCCACGCGACTGCTCAGCGGTCAGGTGGGCGGCGAGACCGTCGACCTGGTCTCCGGCATGGTCCGGTCCCGCTGGTCGTACTCGCGCGACCTGGTCGACGCGGCCGAGGAGCTGGCGAACATCGCCGACCTCACCGCGGCGCAGCAGGCCGGTGCGCTCGACGACGTGGAGGACGAGCTGTTCCGGTTCGGCCGGATCGTCTCGTCCAGCACCGAGCTGCGGGCCGCGCTCACCGACCGGGCGGCCACCGCGCCCGCCAAGGCGGAGCTGCTGCGCAGCCTGCTCGGCGGCAAGGCCAATCCGGTCACCGAGCGGCTGGTCGTCCGTCTTGTTACGCAGCCGCGGGGACGTAGCCTGGAAGCGGGACTCGAGTCCCTGTCCAAGCTCGCCGCGGCGCGCCGGGACCGGATGGTCGCGGTCGTCACCTCGGCGGTGCCGCTGTCCGACCAGCAGAAGCAGCGCCTCGGCGCCGTTCTGGCCAAGCTGTACGGCCGGCAGATGCACCTGAACCTGGACGTGGACCCCTCGGTCCTCGGCGGTATCTCGGTGCGGGTCGGTGACGAGGTCATCAGCGGCACCATCGCCAACCGTCTCGAAGAGGCGGCCCGGCGGCTGGCCGGCTGACCAGGCCACCAACTCAACAAGCGTTACCTACGGCCCGGTTGGGCCGTGCACAGGATGCAGAAGTTCTGGGGGCCCGCGGCGACAGCCGCTCAGGGCAGCACAGCCCCAGACCCCCCAAAGAAACTTCGGGCCCAACAAGGAGAGCAGGGAACCCAGATGGCGGAGCTCACGATCCGGCCGGAGGAGATCCGGGACGCGCTGGAGAACTTTGTCCAGTCGTACAAGCCGGACGCGGCCTCGCGCGAGGAGGTCGGTACGGTCAGCCTTGCCGGCGACGGCATCGCGAAGGTCGAGGGGCTGCCCTCGACCATGGCGAACGAGCTGCTGAAGTTCGAGGACGGCACCCTCGGCCTCGCCCTCAACCTCGAGGAGCGCGAGATCGGTGCCATTGTCCTCGGTGAGTTCAGCGGCATCGAGGAGGGCCAGCCGGTCACCCGCACCGGCGAGGTGCTGTCCGTCGCCGTCGGCGAGGGCTACCTGGGCCGGGTCGTCGACCCGCTCGGCACCCCGATCGACGGTCTCGGCGAGATCGCGACCGAGGGCCGCCGTGCCCTCGAACTGCAGGCCCCCACGGTGATGCAGCGCAAGTCGGTGCACGAGCCGATGGAGACGGGTTACAAGGCCGTCGACGCCATGACCCCGATCGGCCGTGGCCAGCGTCAGCTGATCATCGGTGACCGTCAGACCGGCAAGACCGCCCTGGCCGTCGACACGATCATCAACCAGCGCGACAACTGGCGCTCGGGCGACCCGAAGAAGCAGGTCCGCTGCATCTACGTCGCCATCGGCCAGAAGGGCTCCACCATCGCGTCCGTGCGCGGCGCGCTGGAGGAGGCCGGTGCCCTGGAGTACACGACCATCGTCGCCGCCCCGGCGTCCGACCCGGCCGGCTTCAAGTACCTGGCGCCCTACACCGGCTCCGCCATCGGCCAGCACTGGATGTACCAGGGCAAGCACGTCCTGATCATCTTCGACGACCTGTCGAAGCAGGCCGACGCCTACCGTGCCGTGTCCCTGCTGCTGCGCCGCCCGCCGGGCCGTGAGGCCTACCCGGGTGACGTCTTCTACCTGCACTCGCGTCTGCTGGAGCGCTGCGCCAAGCTCTCCGACGAGATGGGCGCCGGTTCGATGACCGGTCTGCCGATCGTCGAGACGAAGGCCAACGACGTCTCGGCGTTCATCCCGACCAACGTCATCTCCATCACCGACGGCCAGTGCTTCCTGGAGTCCGACCTGTTCAACGCCGGTCAGCGCCCGGCCCTGAACGTCGGTATCTCGGTCTCCCGTGTCGGTGGCTCCGCCCAGCACAAGGCGATGCGCCAGGTCTCCGGCCGGCTTCGCGTGGACCTCGCCCAGTACCGCGAGCTGGAGGCGTTCGCCGCCTTCGGTTCCGACCTGGACGCCGCGTCGAAGGCCTCCCTGGAGCGCGGTAAGCGCATGGTCGAGCTGCTCAAGCAGCCCCAGTACCAGCCCATGGCGACCGAGAACCAGGTCGTCTCCGTGTGGGCCGGCACCACGGGCAAGATGGACGACGTCCCGGTCGCGGACATCCGTCGCTTCGAGCGCGAGCTGCTGGACTTCCTGCACCGGGAGCACAAGGGGCTGATGACCTCGATCCGCGAGGGCGCGAAGATGTCCGACGACACCCTCACGGCCGTCGCCGACGCCATCTCCGCGTTCAAGAAGCAGTTCGAGACGTCGGACGGCAAGCTGCTGGCAGAGGACGCCCCGGCCGCCGCCAACGTCTCGAAGTGACGACGGAAGGGACCTGACTCATGGGAGCGCAGCTCCGGGTCTACAAGCGTCGCATCAAATCCGTCACGGCGACCAAGAAGATCACCAAGGCGATGGAGATGATCGCCGCCTCGCGCATCGTCAAGGCGCAGCGCAAGGTGGCGGCCTCCACGCCGTACGCGACCGAGCTCACCCGCGCGGTCACCGCGGTGGCCACCGGGTCGAACACCAACCACCCGCTGACCACCGAGACGGACAACCCGACGCGGGCCGCGGTGCTGCTCATCACGAGCGACCGTGGTCTGGCCGGCGGTTACTCGTCCAACGCCATCAAGGCCGCGGACCAGCTCGCCGACCGGCTGCGCGGCGAGGGCAAGGAGGTCGACACGTACATCGTCGGCCGCAAGGGTGTGGCCTACTACGGCTTCCGCGAGCGCAAGGTCGCGGAGTCGTGGACCGGCTTCACCGACAGCCCGAGCTACGCGGACGCCAAGCGGGTCTCCGCACCGCTCATCGAGGCCGTCACCACGGAGACGGCCCAGGGCGGGGTGGACGAGCTGCACATCGTCTTCACCGAGTTCGTGTCGATGATGACGCAGACGCCCGTCGCCAACCGGATGCTTCCGCTCAGCCTCGATGAGGCCGCGGCGGAGTCCGGTACGAAGGGCGAGATCCTTCCGCTGTTCGACTTCGAGCCGTCGGCCGAGGACGTCCTCGACGCCCTGCTGCCGCGGTACGTCGAGAGCCGGGTCTACAACGCGCTGCTGCAGGCCGCCGCTTCCGAGCACGCTGCCCGCCGCCGCGCGATGAAGTCGGCGACCGACAATGCCGGAGACCTGATCAACAGCCTCTCCCGGCTTGCCAACGCGGCCCGCCAGGCCGAAATCACCCAGGAAATCAGCGAGATCGTCGGTGGAGCCAGTGCGCTGGCCGACGCGACCGCGGGGAGTGACAAGTAATGACGACCACTGTTGAGACGGCCGTTGCCACGGGCCGCGTCGCCCGGGTGATCGGCCCGGTCGTCGACGTGGAGTTCCCCGTCGACGCGATGCCGGAGATCTACAACGCGCTGCACGTCGAGGTGGCCGACCCGGCCCAGGACGGCAAGAAGAAGACGCTGACCCTCGAGGTCGCCCAGCACCTGGGTGACGGCCTGGTCCGCACGATCTCGATGCAGCCCACCGACGGCCTGGTCCGCCAGGCCCCGGTGACCGACACGGGCAACGGCATCAGCGTGCCGGTCGGTGACTTCACCAAGGGCAAGGTGTTCAACACCCTCGGTGAGGTACTGAACCTGCCCGAGGAGAACGCCAACGTCGGTGAGCGCTGGCCGATCCACCGCAAGGCCCCCGCCTTCGACCAGCTCGAGTCCAAGACCGAGATGTTCGAGACCGGCCTGAAGGTCGTCGACCTTCTCACCCCGTACGTCAAGGGTGGAAAGATCGGTCTGTTCGGTGGTGCCGGTGTCGGCAAGACCGTGCTGATCCAGGAAATGATCATGCGTGTCGCCAACCTCCACGAGGGCGTCTCCGTCTTCGCGGGCGTCGGCGAGCGCACCCGTGAGGGCAACGACCTCATCGCGGAGATGGAGGAGTCCGGCGTTCTGGACAAGACCGCCCTGGTCTTCGGCCAGATGGACGAGCCCCCGGGCACCCGTCTGCGCGTCGCCCTGGCCGGTCTGACCATGGCGGAGTACTTCCGCGATGTGCAGAAGCAGGACGTGCTCTTCTTCATCGACAACATCTTCCGGTTCACCCAGGCCGGCTCCGAGGTGTCCACCCTGCTCGGCCGTATGCCGTCCGCGGTGGGTTACCAGCCGAACCTGGCCGACGAGATGGGTCAGCTGCAGGAGCGCATCACCTCGACGCGTGGTCACTCGATCACCTCGATGCAGGCGATCTACGTCCCCGCGGACGACCTGACCGACCCGGCCCCGGCCACCACCTTCGCCCACCTCGACGCGACGACGGTGCTGTCCCGTCCGATCTCCGAGAAGGGCATCTACCCGGCCGTGGACCCGCTGGACTCCACGTCCCGGATCCTGGACCCGCGCTACATCACGCAGGAGCACTACGAGGCGGCCACCCGCGTCAAGGGAATCCTGCAGAAGTACAAGGACCTCCAGGACATCATCGCGATTCTCGGTATCGACGAGCTGGGCGAGGAGGACAAGCTCGTTGTCCACCGTGCCCGTCGCGTGGAGCGCTTCCTGTCCCAGAACACCCACGCCGCCAAGCAGTTCACCGGCGTGGACGGTTCGGACGTGCCGCTCGACGAGTCGATCGCCGCGTTCAACGCGATCTGCGACGGTGAGTACGACCACTTCCCCGAGCAGGCCTTCTTCATGTGCGGTGGTCTTGAGGACCTCAAGAAGAACGCCAAGGAGCTCGGCGTCTCCTGAGTCCCGTGACTCGTGAAGGGGGGCGGGTGCGTCCCGCCCCCCTTCGTACGCCCCCTGCTTCACCCGGGGGTCCGGCGTTTCGGCGTCCGGCGCCCTACTAGACTTATGACCCAACACCCGGCACGACCGCCGGGTGGTGACCCGAGGAGCCACCCTTGGCCGCTGAGCTGCACGTCGAGCTGGTCGCCGCGGACCGGAGTGTCTGGTCCGGCGAGGCCACCCTGGTCATCGCGCGCACCACGTCCGGCGACATCGGCGTCATGCCCGGCCACCAGCCGCTGCTGGGTGTGCTGGAGTCGGGCCCGGTGACCATCCGTACGAGTGAGGGCGGAACCGTCGTGGCCGCCGTGCACGGCGGTTTCATCTCGTTCGCCGACAACAAGCTGTCGCTGCTGGCGGAGATCGCCGAGCTGGCGGACGAGATCGACCCCCAGCGCGCGGAGCGTGCGCTGGAGCGCGCGAAGGCCGAGTCGGACGCCGCCGCCGAGCGGCGCGCCGAAGTCCGGTTGCGTGCGGTAGCGGTGCGCTAGATCCTGTCCGGTCGATCAGGACGCGCGTGCCACGGCACGCGAGCCCGGCACGATCGACCGTGCGGGGCCTGAGCGCCCGCGCCGACAGTTGTGCCCTCAGCCGCGGCACGGTCCGGAATCATCCGGACCGGGCCGCGGCTGAGGTCGATGCAGGTGCAGGTTGTATTTCGTTACGGGACGATGCGAGGAGGTCGGTGGAGATGTTCCTCGCTCTGCTTGTGAGCGCCGTGGTCGTCGCCCTGGTGGTGGTCGGGCTCTTCGTGTTCGGACTGCGCCGGCGGCTGATCCAGCGCTCGGGCGGCACCTTCGACTGCAGCCTGCGCTGGAACGTGCCGGAGAAGGGCGATGTCTCGGGCAAGGGCTGGGTGTACGGGGTCGCCCGCTACAGCGGCGACCGGATCGCCTGGTTCCGCGTCTTCTCGTACGCGCCGCGCCCGCGCCGCATCCTGGAGCGTTCGGGCATCGAGGTGCTGGCCCGCCGGATGCCCGAGGGCGAGGAGGAGCTGGCGCTGCTGTCCGACTCGGTGGTGCTGGGCTGTCTGCACCATGGGCGCCATGTGGAGCTGGCGATGAGCGAGGACGCGCTCACCGGCTTCCTCGCCTGGCTGGAGGCGGCGCCTCCTGGCCAGCGAGTCAATGTGGCCTGAGGAACAGGCGTCTCTCCCCACGGCGAAGCTCTGGGGAGGGGCGATGTGGCCTGAGAATGGGCCTTTCGCTGGACGGGATGTCCCCGGGCGAAGCCCTGGGGGAGGGGCGGTGTGGCGTGAGCCGGGGGATACCGCGGGTGCGGGCGGGGGAGTGCCATGTCTGGATCGCCGACGCCGTCCGCGTACCGTCGCTGCTGGAGTTGCTCGACGCGCGTGAGCGGGCACGCCATGACGCTTTCGTACGGGACCGGGATCGCGCGCTGTATCTGACGGCGCACGCGCTGGTGCGGCAGCTGGTGGCGGCGCAGCTGGGTACCGGCCCGCGCGAGGTGGTCTTCACCCAGGTCTGCCGGCACTGTGACCGGCCGGAGCCGCACGGCAAGCCGGGGCTCGCGGACTCATCCCTGGAGTTCTCGCTGTCGCACTCGGGGGACCGGGTGGCGGTCGCGCTGTCGCTGGCCGGGCCGGTCGGCGTGGACATCGAGGAGACCGCCCGGCAGCCCGACCTTCCGCAGACCGTGCTGGCGGCGGTGGAGCGGGCCGAGCTGGAGCGGCTGCCGGCCGGCCGGCGGGCGCTGGGCTTCACACGCTACTGGGCGCGCAAGGAAGCGGTGCTCAAGGCGACCGGGGACGGGCTGATGGTGGAGCCCGCGCTGCTGACGGTGAGCGCGCCCGGAGCGCCGGCCGCGCTGCTGGAGTGGCGGAAACGGGCGGAGCCGCACCGTGCGGTGCGGCTCCATGATGTGGACGTCGGGAACGGCTACCGGGCAGCGGTCGCGGTCCTGGGCGACGAGTGCCGTGTGGTGTGCCATACGGCACGGTACGACGGGGACGGCACCCTGCGCACCGCCCCCGCCGTCACGGTCACTTCAGACCGCTGCTGATCGCGCCGACCAGCTCACCGTTGGCGGTGTCACCGCTGAACTCCCAGAAGAACGCGCCGCCCAGGCCCTGGTTCTTCGCCCAGCCCATCTTGGACGTGACGGTGGCCGGGGTGTCGTAGCTCCACCAGTTGGTGCCGCAGTGCGCGTACGCCGTGCCGGCGACCGTGCCGTTGGCGGGGCAGGAGGTCTTGAGGACCTTGTAGTCCTCGATGCCCTGCTCGTACGTGCCCTGCGCCGGCCCCGTGGCCGTACCGCCCGGCTCCTTCTGGGTCACGCCGGTCCAGCCGCGGCCGTAGAAGCCGATGCCGAGCAGGAGCTTGGCGGACGGCACGCCCTTGGCCTTGAACTTGGCGATCGCCTCGGCGGAGTTGAAGCCCGCCTGGGGTATGCCCGGGTAGGAGGTGAGCGGGGAGTGCGGGGCCGTGGGGCCCTTGGCCGCCCAGGCGCCGAAGAAGTCGTACGTCATGACGTTGTACCAGTCGACGTACTTCGACGCGCCGCCGTAGTCGGCCGCGTCGATCTTGCCGCCGGCGGAGGCGTCGGCCGTGACGGCGGCGGTGACGAGGTTGTTCGTACCGAACGTGGCGCGCATGGCCTGCATCATGGTGGTGAACGCGGCCGGGCCGCTGGTGTCGCAGGACAGGCCGCAGGCGTTGGGGTACTCCCAGTCCAGGTCGATGCCGTCGAAGACGTCGGCCCAGCGCGGGTCCTCCACCAGGTCGTAGCAGGACTTGGCGAAGGCGGCCGGGTTCTTGACCGCCTCGGGGAAGCCGCCGGACCAGGTCCAGCCGCCGAACGACCACAGCACCTTGATGTGCGGGAACTGGGCCTTGAGCTTGCGCAGCTGGTTGAAGTTGCCGCGCAGCGGCTGGTCCCAGGTGTCGGCCTTGCCGTCGACGGACTGGTCGGCGGTGTAGGCCTTGTCGTAGTCGGCGAAGGCGTCACCGATGGTGCACTTGCCGTTCTGGACGTTGCCGAAGGCGTAGTTGATGTGTGTGATCTTCTGCGCGGAGCCGGACGTCACCAGGTTCTTGACGTGGTAGTTGCGGCCGTAGACGCCCCAGTTGGTGAAGTAGCCCAGGTTGATCTTGGAGCCGGGGGCGGGGCCGGGGCCCGGGTCCGTGCCACCGCCGGTGGTGCGCACGGCGCGGGCGCCGCTGACCGGGCCGGTCTGGTCGGCGGTGTCCCGGGCCTGGACGGTGTAGGAGTAGTCGGTGCCCGGGGTCAGGCCGGTGTTGGTGTACGTCAGGCCGGTCACCGTGGCGACCCTGGCGCCGTCGCGCAGCACGTCGTAGTTCTTGACGCCCTTGTCGTCGGTGGCCGCGGTCCAGGTCAGCTTCACCGAGGTGTCGGTGATGGCGGACGCGGCCGGGGTGCCGGGCGCGGAGGGCGGGGTGTCACCGGGGACGCTGGGCCCGCCGTCGCAGGAGCCGCCGTTGACCTTGCAGCCGGAGGGGGAGCCGGTGCCGGTGCCGTTGAACCCGAAGGAGACGGAGGCGCCGGGGACGAGGGTGCCGTTCCAGCCGACGTTCTTGGCGGTCCAGTGGGTGCCGCTGCCCGTGACGGTGGCGTCCCAGGCGGAGGTGACCGACGTACCGGAGGGGAAGTCCCATTCGACGGTCCATGAGCTGAGGGAGGTGGTGCCGGTGTTCTTCACCGTCCACTTGCCCTCGAACCCCGAGCCCCAGTCGGAGACCTTGGTGTACGTGGCGGTCGCCGAGGTGGCGGCTTGGGCGGGGGAGGCGAGGCCGACCATGGCGGCCAGCGGGAGCAGCAGGGCGGTGAGTCCGGCCGTGACCCTGGCCCGGAATCTCGTTCTGCGCGGTAGTGCTTGAGTGCTCAACGGTGCTCCTCAAGGTGCGGACGGACAAGGTGGGGGTCCGTGAAAGGTGCGCGCCGTGAGCGTAGGAAGGTCTGGACCAATCGTCAATAGGTCCAGACCATAGGAGTGGGAGTTGGTCAGACGTCCAACTCCTGCGCGAGCACCGCCGCTTGCACCCTGCTGCGCAGCTCCAGCTTCCCCAGCAGCCGGCTCACATGGGTCTTCACCGTCGCCTCGGCCATGTCCAGACGTACCGCGATCTCGGCGTTGGACAGCCCCTCGCCCAGGCAGGACAGCACCTCGCGCTCACGCCGCGTCAGAGCGTCGAGCACGGACCGATCGGGCGCGTTCTCCGCCCGTACCCGCCGTGTCGGGGTCGCGAACTCGGCGATCAGCCGGCGCGTCACCGCCGGGGCGATCAGGCCCTCCCCGCGCGCCACCGTCCGCACCGCCTCGATCAGGTCCTTCGCCTCCGTGTTCTTCAGCAGGAACCCGGCGGCCCCGGCGCGCAGCGCCCCGAAGACGTACTCGTCCAGATCGAACGTCGTCAGTACGAGGACGTCGGCGATGCCCTCGCCCACCACCTGGCGGGTCGCCGAGACGCCGTCCAGCCGCGGCATCTGAACGTCCATCAGGACGACGTCGGGCCGCAGCTCGCGCGCCAGGCGCACCGCCTCCTCGCCGTCCCGGGCCTCCCCGACGACCTCGATGCCCGGGGCGCTGCCCAGGATGAGGACCAGCCCGGCTCGCACCGCGCCCTGGTCCTCGGCGACGAGTACCCGTACCCGTGTCATGCCGACGGCTCCTTGTCGTCCTCCGCGACGGGCAGCACCGCCCGTACCCGCCACATCCTGTGCCCGTCCGCCCCGCCGCCGTCCGGCCCGCCGCCGTCCGTCCCGCCGCCGTCCGGCCCCGCCTCGAACTCGCCGCCCAGCAGGGCCACCCGCTCCCGCATCCCCACCAGACCGGCGCCCGACCCCGGCGCGCGCGGGCCCGGCCGGGCGCCGAAGGGGCTGGTCACCTGGACGGTCAGGGCGTGATCGGCCGACTCCAGGCGGACGGTCACCTCACCGGCGTCCGCGTGCTTGAGCGCGTTCGTCAGCGACTCCTGCACGATGCGGTACGCCGCGAGCTCCACGGGCGCGGGAAGCCGGGTGTCCGGCGCGCGGTCGTCGACCAGCCGGAACGTCAGGCCGCCGGCGGAGCCGTTCAGCCCGGCCTGGCGCACCAGGGGCTCCAGGCCGTCGAGCGTCGGGGCGGCGGCCGGCTCGTCATGGCCGCTGGTGTCGCGCAGCAGGCCGATCAGCCGGCGCATCTCGGCCAGGCCCTGCACGCTGTTCTCGCGGATGACGCCCAGCGCGTACCGGGACGTCTTCGGGTCGTCCAGCGACAGCGCGGCGGTGGAGTGGATGGCGATCGCGGAGAGGTGGCCCGCCACCAGGTCGTGCAGCTCGCGGGCCATGCGGGACCGCTCGGCGATCACCGCGTTGCGGCGGTCCATCTCGGCCAGCAGCGCGGTCTGCCCGGCCCGCAGCCGGGCCGCGTCGGCGGCCTCACGGTGGTTGCGGACGACCGCGCCGGTGATCGCCGGGAAGAACGTGATCAGCCCGGTCACCACGCCGATCAGCAGCGCCTCCGGCTCCCGGTACCAGGCCAGGAAGCCGAGCGTCACCGCGATCGTGATCAGCCCGGTGGTGACCGGAATCCGGCGGGCGGAGGCGGGAGGTCCGTACACCACGGCCGCGTACACGAGGTCGGCGAACATCACGACCGTGATCAGGTTGCCGCGGGTGAACTGGTCGGCGACGACCGCCACCGTCCCGGCGAGCAGCGCCGTACGCGGCATCGTCCGGCGCACCACCGCCAGCGCGGTCATCACCGCGAGCGGCGCCACGACCACCGGACCGGCGGGCAGTTCGGTGCCCGGCCCCTGCGTGTACAGCCCGAGCGACCACAGCAGCAGCCCGCAGGCCAGCCCGGCGGCGGCGATCAGCACGTCGTCGCGATGCGTACGGGGAAGTCTCACCGGTCCATCCAACACGGCCCGGCCCGCGCGGACCTCCTCGCGCGGTCGGAGCGCCGACTACATCGAAGGATGCAGTGGTGATTCGTCACCGGCGACGACGAAACGGCGCCCCGCGCCCGGGAGTCTGGAGGGGTGTCGGAGGGAGAGGTGTCGTGATCGTCGCGCTCATCGTGATCTGTGAAGTCGGCTTCTGGGTACTGCTGGCGGCCGGACTGGCCACCCGCTACCTGCTGAAGATGCCCCGCACGGGCGCGGCGCTGCTGCTGTGCGAACCGCTGCTGGAGGTCGTGCTCCTGGTCGCCACGGCCATGGACCTGAAGAACGGCGCCGACCCGAGCTGGAAGCACGGCCTCGCGGCGCTCTACATCGGCTACACCGTGGGCCACGGCCACCGCACCGTGCGGTGGCTCGACGGCCACGCCGCCCACCGCCTCGCCGGCGGCCCTCCGCCGCCCGCCCCGCCCCGCTACGGCATGGCCCGTGCCCGCCACGAGGGCCGCATCTGGCTCGGCACGCTCGTCGCGGCGGCCGTCGCCACGGCCCTGCTGTGGCTCGCGATGCTGTACGTGGGCGATACGAACCGCACCGGGTCACTCCAGAGCTGGATGTACGTGGCCTGGCGCGCGGCCGGCATCCACGGCCTGATCGCACTCAGCTACGCGATCTGGCCGAAGAAAGCTCCGGAACCCACCGAACCCATGGACCCCAGGGACCCCACCAAGGACCCCGATCCGGCCCGCGCGGGGCGCTGACGGCGGCTTTGACCGCCGATGCGTCCCGCAGTAATCAGCGCTCCCCGCCCGGGACCCAGAGCACGTCGCCGACCTCCTTGTTCGCGACCCTGGCCAGGATGAACAGCAGGTCGGACAGGCGGTTGAGGTAGGTCGCCGTCAGAGCGTTCATCGTCTCGCCGTGGACCTCCAGCGCCGCCCATGTGGAGCGCTCGGCCCGGCGGACGACCGTGCACGCCTGGTGCAGCAGCGCCGCGCCGGGGGTGCCGCCCGGGAGGATGAAGGAGCGCAGCTTCTCCAGGTCCTCCAGGAACCGGTCGCAGTCCGCCTCCAGCTTGTCGATGTAGGACTGCTCCACCCGCAGCGGCGGGTACTTCGGGTTCTCGACCACCGGAGTCGACAGGTCCGCGCCCACGTCGAACAGGTCGTTCTGGACGCGGACGAGGACCTTCACGACCGCCGCGTCGAGCCTGCCCAGCGCGATCGCGGTGCCGATGACCGCGTTGGCCTCGTTGGCGTCGGCGTACGCCGCGATCCGCAGGTCGGTCTTGGCGGTCCGGCTCATGTCGCCGAGCGCCGTCGTGCCCTTGTCGCCGGTCCGGGTGTAGATGCGCGTCAGATTGACCATGCGGCCAGCCTAATGAAGGGCGGCCCCGGCCGCCGCCGAGGTGTCCCGGGAGGCCCTCGCCTTCCCCGGAGAGAGGGGAGAACCCCCGGCGACAAGGCGCTCACCTATGCGGTATGTCACCCATGAGGCTCACCTGACAGCCCGTATCGGTGTGATGTCCGTCATCTGAGACGTGACGCGCATCTCTTCGGCGCCACACGGTCGCCCCGGCCCGCTAACCTCCGCCGAAGAGCCGAAAAGTAAACGGGTGTTAAGGGGTGGATCGTGGCCAGGAAGCTCGCCGTCATCGGGGCCGGACTCATGGGCTCCGGAATCGCGCAGGTCTCGGCCCAGGCGGGCTGGGAGGTCGTGCTGCGTGACGTCACCGACGCGGCGCTGACCCGCGGCACGGACGGCATCAAGGCGTCGTACGACAAGTTCGTCGCCAAGGGCAAGCTCGAAGCCGCCGACGCCGAGGCCGCCTTGGCCCGTATCACCACGACCACCGACCTCGACGCGGCCGCCGACGCTGACATCGTCGTGGAGGCCGTCTTCGAGAAGCTGGACGTCAAGCACGAGATCTTCCGTACGCTCGACAAGCTCGTACGCGACGACGCCGTCCTCGCCTCCAACACCTCCGCCATCCCGATCACCAAGATCGCGGCCGTGACCGAGCGCCCGGAGCGCGTCGTCGGCACCCACTTCTTCTCGCCCGTACCGATGATGCAGCTGTGCGAGCTGGTCCGGGGCTACAAGACGAGCGACGAAACCCTCGCCACCGCCCGGGAGTTCGCCGAGTCCGTCGGCAAGACCTGCATCGTCGTCAACCGCGACGTCGCCGGCTTCGTCACCACCCGCCTCATCTCCGCCCTCGTGGTCGAAGCGGCGAAGCTGTACGAATCGGGCGTCGCCTCGGCCGAGGACATCGACATCGCCTGCAAGCTCGGCTTCGGCCACGCGATGGGCCCGCTGGCGACCGCGGACCTCACGGGCGTGGACATCCTGCTGCACGCCACCAGCAACATCTACACCGAGTCCCAGGACGAGAAATTCGCGCCGCCGGAGCTGATGCGCCGCATGGTGGACGCCGGTGACATCGGCCGTAAGAGCGGGCAGGGCTTCTACACCTACTAAGCCGTGCCGGAGCGTCAGCGAGCCGTTTCGACCACCACGCCATCACCCCTCAGGGTGAATTCGGTATCGGTTCGCTTACAAGGCGCAACTGCCCTGCCAGTACGGCAGTCAGTTGTTGCATAGAAAGAAGTGACGACAAAGCACTCTCGGGGAGCACATATGCACATCAGGGGCGACCACGCCGAGCTGGTCGTCGGGGGCCGCCTCGACGTCCGCAGCGCGGCGGACGCCCGCACGGTTCTGCACTCGGCCGTCGATGACGGAGCCGGCGACCTGGTACTCGACCTGACCGGTCTCGACTCCTGGGACGCCACCGGCCTCGGAGTCATCATGGGCGCCCACCGGCGGGCCGGCCGCTGCGGCCGCCGACTGGTGCTGCGGGGCGTGCCGCCCCAGATGCAGCGCCTGCTGGTGGCCACCCGGCTGCACCGCATCCTCGCCATCGAAGGCGGTCTCGCCGCCGAAACGTTGCCCCGGGTCTGACGGAGGGTACGGGCCGGGTAAATCGCCCCAGGCGCCCAATCCTCACAAGACCATGACGTCTTGGGCGCCGTGGCACCCCGACTCTTCATTGATACTGGGCGAAGGTCTAGGGTTCGGTCGCCCGCCGAATATCGGACCCACCGGCGGGCACCGGACCAGAAGCGGCAGCGGGCGTGCGGAAAGGCCGGGAGGGTTTTCGGCGCACCACGCTTTTGGGAGCTTGGACCATGGACCCGATGAACCGGACAGCGGACGATCACGGCCACGACAAGGACGGCGGCGACGGCGACGGCCGTGCGCGCACCTCGCGCGACGACCTGACGCCCGCCCACGGGCAGGGTGGCGCACCGCCGGGCCCGGCCCGCACCGCCCAGCTCGTGTCGGGCGACCTCCTGCTCACCATCAACCCGATAGACGGCAGCGAGATCGAACCCTGCCCGCCCGGCAGGCAGCCCGAACCACCCGGCCGCCACACCCCCGACGAGCGCGCCGAACTCGCCCGCGCCGCCACCCCGCCCGTACCGCCAGGCCCCGCCGCCCCGCGGCTGCCCCTGCTCGAACGCGGGGAGGAACGCGAGCGACTGGTACGGCTGCTCGGCCGCGGCCGCTCCGTACGGCTCACCGGACCCGCCGGCTCCGGCCGCACCGCACTGCTCGACGCGGTCGCCGGCGACTGCGCCGACCTGGCGCCCGATGGCGTCGTCCGGCTCTCCGGCCACCACCGCACCCCCACGGAGCTGCTGTACGAGCTGTTCGCCACCGTCCACCGCGCGCCCGCGCACCGCCCCGACCGCGCCGGGCTGCTGGACGCCGTCCACGACATCGGCGCCGTTGTCATCCTCGACGACCTGGAGTTCGGCGGCGCCGCACTCGACGAGCTCCTGGACGCCACCCCGGAGTGCGCGTTCCTGCTCGCCGCCACGCCCGACGTCGCCGCGCCCTCGGCCGACTCCCCCCTCGAAGAGGTCTTCCTCACCGGGCTCGGCCGCAACTCCACGCTGGAGCTGCTGGAGCGCGCCGTGGACCGGCCGCTCACCGACGAGGAGGCCAACTGGGCCGGCGACCTGTGGTTCGAGTCCGAGGGCCTGCCGCTGCGCTTCGTCCAGGCCGGCGCCCTGCTGCGCCAGCGCGACCACCTGCGCGGCGCGCCCTCGGGCGGGGACGGGGACGAGGAGGAGGGCAGCGTCTTCGGCGAAGGCCGCGACGTACCGCTGCCGACGCTCGGCGAGGGCGCGGCGCCCGCCCCGCTGCTCGCCTCCCGGCTCTCCGAGTCGGCCCGCGAGACCCTGCGCTTCGCCGTGGCGCTCGGCGGCGAGGTCCCGAACCAGGCGCACCTGCCCGCGATGGTGGGCGACACGCACGCGGACGCCGCGGTCGGCGAGCTGCTGCGCTGCGGCCTGCTCACCCCGGTCGGTACGCGCTACCGTCTGGCCGCCGGGGTGATGGCGCAGCTGGTGGCGGAGGGGTACGGAGAGGGCGCGGCCGACCGCGCGCACACGGCCGCCCAGCACTACGCCTGGTGGGTCGGACACCCATCCGTCACACCCCAGCGGGCGGTCGCCGAAGCCGACGCGGTGCTGGCGACGATGACGGCGCTGGTCTCGGGCACGTCCGGCACCCCGGGCACGTCGGGCTCCTCGGGGGTGTCCGAATCGGGCGAGGGGTACGCCGAGGCGGCGGTGGTGCTGGCCCGCAGCGCGGGGCCCGCGTTCGCGGCCGGGCTGCACTGGGGCGCCTGGGAGCGGGTGCTGCGCAGCGGGGCGGAGGCGGCCAGGAACGCGGGGGAGGTGGCCGAAGAGGCCTACTTCCACCACGAGTTGGGCGTCCTTGCCCTGTGCGCGGGCAACCTCGACAGGGCCCGCGCCGAACTGGAGGCGTCCATCGCCATGCGCGGCGCGCTCGCTGACAAGCGCGGCACCGTCGCCGGCCGCCGTGCCCTCGCGCTGGTCGCGGACCGCGAGCGCGGGCCGCTGCCGGCCGCGGGGGCGACGGCCGGCGAGGAGGCGGCCGGCAAGGAGGCGGCCCCGGCGCGGTACGGGGAGCCGGCGTCCCCGCCCGGGGGCGTACCGGCCGTCGTGGTTCCGCCGGCCCGGTCGGGCGTGCCCGGTGTGCCGGGTGTGCCGGGTGTGCCGGGTGTGCCGGGTGTGCCGGGCGCCGGCGCCCGGACGGAAACGTTCACCCCCCGCCAGGACGCCAGGCCCACCCCCGCGGTCAAGCCCCTGGCGCGGCGCACGGTCCTGACCGGTGCACGGCGCAACCTGGTCGCCGCGGGCGCGGGCGCGGTCCTCGCGGCCGTCCTCGGCACGGTGGTGACCCTGGGCGCGACCTCGGGCGGTGACGAGGGCAAGGACGGCAGGGACCGGGTCACGACCGACCGGTCGCCCGATGAGGGCTTCGGCGACGGTGGTCTGGGTACGCAGGCGCCGGACCAGGGCGCCACGCCCTCCCCCGATGATGGCGACAAGGACGGCAAGGGTGGCCCCGGCACCCCGGCCGCACCCGGTTCCTCCGCCCACCCGGGCACGACCGGCTCGGCGGGCACCCGCTCGACCCCGCCGGGCGGCTCGTCCTCGTCCGGCGGCGGCTCCCCGACCACCAGCGGCCCCACCTCGGGCAGCCCCACCAGCAGCGGGCCCACGTCGGGCGGCACGACGACGGGCGGCACGACCGGCGGGTCCACGTCGGACGGGTCCACGTCGGGCGACGCGACCAGCGGTTCCACCTCGGGCGAGACGACGACCGGCTCCACCTCGGGGGAGACGACCACCGGCTCCACGTCGGGCGAGACGTCGACCGGCGGATCGACGTCGGGTGAGACGACCACCGGCTCCACCTCGGGCGACGGCTCCGGCGGCTCCACCTCGGGTGATACGACGAGCGGCGGCACCACCAGCGACGGCACCACCACCACCGGTGGCGAGGCACCCAGCCAGAGCGCGTCCGCCACCGGCACCGGCCCCACTCCCAGCGGTACGGCCGCCTGACACACGCGTACGGCCCCGGGGTTTGCGCCCCCGGGGCCGTACACGCGTGTCCGAGAGTCAGAACAGCCGCAGCTTGTCGTCCTCGATGCCCCGCAGCGCGTTGTAGTCCAGCACCACGCACCCGATCCCGCGGTCCGTCGCGAGCACCCGTGCCTGTGGCTTGATCTCCTGGGCGGCGAAGATGCCCTTCACCGGCGCCAGATGGGGGTCGCGGTTCAGCAGCTCCAGGTACCGGGTGAGCTGTTCCACACCGTCGATCTCGCCGCGCCGCTTGATCTCCACGGCCACGGTCGCCCCGTCCGAGTCGCGGCACAGGATGTCCACCGGACCGATGGCGGTCGGGTACTCGCGGCGGATCAGGGTGTACCCGTCGCCCAGTGTCTCGATCCGGTCGGCGAGCAGCTCCTGGAGGTGCGCTTCCACGCCGTCCTTGATGAGACCGGGGTCGACACCGAGCTCATGGGACGAGTCGTGGAGGATTTCCTGCATCGTGATGATCAGTTTCTCGCCCGCTTTGTTCACGACCGTCCAGACGCTGTCATCACCCTCCTTGAGGGTGCACGGCGGGGACATCCAATTGAGCGGTTTGTACGCCCTGTCGTCTGCGTGGATGGACACGCTGCCGTCTGCCTTGACCAGGATCAGACGGGGGGCGGAGGGCAGGTGGGCGGTGAGCCGGCCCGCGTAGTCCACGGAGCAGCGGGCGATGACGAGACGCATGGTCGGCAACGCTACTCGACGCACGCGCTTCCGCGCGATTCGGTCCTAAACTCCCGTTCTCCCGTGGCCGGTTGTGCACCCAATCTCCTGGTGCGGTCCGGACAGCGCGCTTACCGTGGAAGCGGGAGGTTGTCGCTCGTACACGCAGCGTGTCACCGGGGGCGTCCTCCTTCCCTGCCCGTAAGACCCCGGTCGTCCGGGGTCGCGAGAGGAGAACCCATGTCGCTCGACGTCTCACCGGCGCTGTTGGAACAGGCCGAGCGAGGCGAGGTCGACGAAGCCGACTTCGTCGACTGCGTCCGGACCTCCCTGCCCTACGCATGGGAGATGATCAGCTCACTGGTGGCCCAGCTGAAGGTGGACGGTGGCGCTTTCGCCGACAACCAGACGCCCCCGCCGGACGAGCAGGCGCGCGGGCAGCTGCTGCGCGCGCTGGCCAGTGATGCGATCCGGGGTGCGCTCCAGCGGCACTTCGGCGTCCGTCTGGCGTTCCAGAACTGCCACCGCGTCGCGGTGTTCCCGCTGGACTCCTCGGTCGACGAGCGGCTGGCCCGCTTCACCTCCGTACGAGCCCAGCTGTTGAACCAGTCGCCGCAGATGCGCGACTGCTGATGCCCTGTGCTGCCGCTCCGCATCGCGGGAGATGCGACTGGTGCCGGGGCGGCAGCATGTTGGTCGTCATTCCAGCAGGGGAACGACATCCGTCCCCAGCCGCCGCACATTCTCCTCCGTGGCCGCGACATCGCCGGATCCCTCGACGAGCAGGGCGAAGCGCGTGATCCCGGTCCGCTCCGAGGTCGCCGCGAGCCGGTCGGCCGCCACCCGGGCCGTGCCGACCGGATGAAGCCGGCACAGCAGCTCGGTGTACGCGACCGGGTCACGCATCGCCCGCTGCCGGCCGTCGACCGTGACATGGGCGTCCAGGCCCTGCTTCAGCCAGCCCGGCATGGCCTTCACCAGGGTCTCCACCGCGTCCTCCGTACGGTCCGCGATCTGCGCCACGCCCGCCGACACATGGCGGGCCGCCGCCCGTTCGACCGCGTCCGGTGTGTGGCCGGCGGCGAGCGCCTCCCGGCGCCACAGCGCCACCATGCCGGCCTTCTCCTCGTCACCGCAGTGCATCCCGAGCAGCATCGGCAGCCCCCGCTCGGCCGCCGTCCGCACGCTCGACGGGGAGGTGCAGGCGACGATCGTCTCGGGCACCGGATCGCCGTCGATGAGCTCACCGGGCCTCGGTACGACGGCGACCTCGCGAAACCGGTAGCGCGGGCCGTCCGCCGAGACGCGCGGCTCACGCAGCCAGCGCAGCAGCAGGTCCAGCGCTTCGGGGAAGCCCTTCTCGTACGCCGCCAGGCCGGAGCCGAACACCTCCAGGTCCACCCACGGCCCGCCCCGCCCCACACCGAGGGTGAACCGCCCGCCGGAGGTGAGGTGCAGCAGCGCCGTCTGCTCGGCGAGCGCGACGGGATGGGCGGTCGGCAGCACGCTCACGGCCGTGCCCACCCGGATGCGACGCGTCCGGCCGAGCAACAGCGCGGCGAGCGTCACGGCCGAGGGGCACACGCCGTACGGTACGAAGTGGTGCTCGGCCAGCCAGACCGAGTCCAGCCCCGCCTCCTCGGCCACCTCCGCCGACCGCACCGCGCGGTGCAGCGTCTCCCCCTGGCCCTGGCCGGGAAACTGGGCCGCCAGTACAAAAGTTCCCACACGCATCGCCTTCTGCCTCTCTTTGACCGGCCGACGCGGCTCCCCTCACCGGCAACAACGTCTGACACGTGCCAAAGGCAACGGCCGAGCGGCAAGTTGTTGCGATTTTCCGGTAACCGTTCCCGACCGTGCGAGTACCCACAGTCGCTGCCCGTAGGCTGGACCGGAAAAATTCGCCGCCTGCCCCCAGTGAGGTGTTCCGTGTCACCGCGCCGCAACCGCCCCCGTGGCGGCGAGAAGCCGAACGAGTACGCAGGCGAGCCGGGCGACCGGTACGGAGGCTTCCAGCGCACCGAGCTCTGGCAGGGCGAGGAGTGGTCCGTCCGCCATGTGGCGGGCGCGAGCGCCGCGGGCAAGCGGTACCGCTGCCCCGGCTGCGACCAGGAGATCCCCTCGGCGGTGCCGCATGTGGTGGCCTGGTCCCAGTACGGGGGCGTGGACGACCGGCGCCACTGGCACAAGGCGTGCTGGAACGCCAAGGACCGCCGCACCTCGCGGGTGCAGCGGCCCCGTAGCGCGCCTCGTTACTGAGTTGACGAAGGCCTCAGTCGACCACCGACACGGTCGTGCCCTGGGTGCCGAAGCCCCACACCGCGTCGCCGTCCGCGGCGCTCATGCGGATGCCGCCGGTCCGCAGCCCGGGCACCGGCGCGGGCGAGGAGCCGTCGACGGCGTTGGAGAACGCCACGGACACACCCGAGGTGACGGCGAAGTAGACGACGTTCTCGACGCCCACGCCGTCCGAGCCCGTACCGGCCGCGCGCCGGAAGGACACCAGGTGCGTCCCCTTGGCCGGAGCCACGGAGCCCGGCCAGACGGTGAAGGAGCGGCGCACGCCGTTGTCCTCCCCGACCAGCCACACCCGCCGCTGTCCGAGCGAGTAGACGATGCGCCTGCCCTCTCCGGAACGCGCGGGTACCGCGGCCGCCTCGGGCGCCGCCGCCGAACGGCCGGCCGCGGGCGACGGCGACGACGGTGACACGGAGGGGCGTGGCCCGGCGGCAGCGCCCCTGCCACCGTCCGGGGCGGCGTGACCGGCCTGGACGGCCAGAGTGGCCACGGTCGCCAGAGCCCCCGCCGTCAGACCGGTGACCCAGGCCCATGTGGGCAGCCGACGGGCGTGCATCGGTAGGGATGTCCTCGACTCTCGTACGGGTGTGGGGTGGAGCAGATCATCGTACTCCCGGTGATGTGCTACACATCCCGCCTGTCCAGCGCGTAGAACGCGCCGGCCAGCGCGACGGCGGTCACGCCCGTCAGGATTCCCAGGGAGGTCCAGCCCTCCGGACCGGTGTCGGTGATCCCGGCGTCGCTGTAGAAGGCGACGAGCAGGCTCGGGATCGAGTAGTCGAGCAGCACCTGCCGTACGTCGACCAGCGACTCCGAGAACATGAACATGGCCGCCACCAGCGGCAGCAGCATGAGCCCGATCATCACCGTGATCGCGCCCGCGGAGTGCCGGATCAGCGCGCCCACGGCCAGGGCCAGCAGCCCGAGCACGGCGATGAACAGACCGACGCCGACCGTGGCGCGCAGCCACTCCTCACCCGTCGTGGTGCCGGAGCCGACCAAGCCGGCCTGGAGGACGGCGACGAGCGCGGCGGTGACCGTGGTGACGGTGAAGGTGAGCAGGAAGAAGACGATGGACTTGGCGAGGAGGACCCGGCCACGGCTGGGGCAGGCCGTCAGCGTCGTACGGATCATGCCGGTGCCGTGCTCGGAGGCGATGGTCAGTACGCCGAGGGTGACCACGCAGATCGAGCCGAGCAGCACGCCGTAGAACCCGAGTACCAGGACCGACTCGCCCTGCATGTCGGCGTCGGAGGCGGAGACCGCCACGGCGGCGAGCAGGCCGATGCCGACCATCAGCACGATCATGACGCCGAGCGTCCACATCGTGGACCGCACGGACCGGATTTTGGTCCACTCGGAGGCGAGCGCGTCGCCGAGGTGGGCGCGGCGGGCCGGAATGGGCGAGGTGTACTGCTGGTACTGGGGCTGTGGGCCCTGCTGGTAGGGGGCGGTGGTCATCGGGCGTCCTCGCTCTTGCTCAGGTCTGCGGGGGCGGGGGCGGGGGCGGGGGCCGCCGGGGGCCCGGCCGGCTGGGTGCCCGGGCCTGCCGCGTAGGGGTTGTGTCCGGGCGGCGGCGGGGCGTACCAGCCCTGCTGCGGCACCTCCGGGATGACCACCGGCGGCGGCGCGTACCCCATGGGCGGCTGCTGCATCAGCCCGGCCCGCTGGTCGTCGGTCGAGCGGTAGTCCACGGCGCCCTGCGTCAGCCGCATGTACGCCTCCTCCAGCGAAGCCTGGTGCGGGGACAGCTCCCACAGCCGTACGCCCGCGTCGTGCGCCAGGTCGCTGATGCGCGGCAGCGGGAGACCGGTCACGCGCAGCGCGCCGTCCGGCTCGGACATGACCTGCCCGCCGGCCTCGGCGAGCGCCACCATCAGTTTCTCCCGCTGCTGCGGCTCGGTCTGCGGCGCGCGCACCCGCGCGAAGTCGGCGGAGTTGGCCGAGATGAAGTCCTTGACGCTCATGTCGGCCAGCAGCTGACCGCGGCCGATCACGATCAGGTGCTCGGCGGTCAGGGCCATCTCGCTCATCAGGTGCGAGGAGACGAAGACCGTACGCCCCTCGGCGGCCAGGGCCTTCATCAGGTTGCGCACCCAGAGGATGCCCTCCGGGTCCAGGCCGTTGACGGGCTCGTCGAAGAGGAGCACCTGCGGATCGCCGAGCAGCGCGGCCGCGATACCGAGCCGCTGGCCCATGCCCAGCGAGAACCCGCTGGACCGCTTCCGCGCCACGTCCTGGAGCCCGACGACCCCGAGCACCTCGTCGACCCGCCGCGCCGGGATGCCGGCGAGCTGGGCCAGCGACAGCAGATGGTTCCGCGCGCTGCGTCCCCCGTGCACCGCCTTGGCGTCCAGCAGCGCCCCCACCTGCCGGGGCGCGTTCGGCAGCCGCCGGAAGGGGTGGCCGCCGATCGTCACATGCCCCGACGTGGGCCGGTCCAGCCCGAGGATCATGCGCATCGTGGTCGACTTGCCGGAACCGTTGGGCCCCAGGAAGCCGGTCACGGTACCCGGCCTCACCTGGAAGGACAGGTTGTACACGGCCGTCTTGGCGCCATAGCGCTTCGTCAGGCCGACTGCCTCGATCATTCTCTCCAGCCCCATCGACAGGTCATTCGCGTCGGGCCCCGGCGCGATCACCATGGCCCCCGTAAGAGGTAAGAGCGTATCGACCCCTTGACGGTTCCGGCCAAGCCGTAAAAAAGGACCCGCGTGCCTCAGGCGTCGCGCTTCTTCAGGACCGTGTAGCCGCCGAGCAGGGCTGCCGTGACCCAGAGGAGCATGATGCCCATGCCGCCCCAGGGGCCGTACGGTGGCGGGTCGCTGCCCATGGCGCCGGGGACGACCTGCATGATCGTGGAGCCCGCCTGGTCGGGGAAGAACTCCGCCACCTCCTTGGCCTTCGGCACGGCCGAGAGGATCTGGGAGATCAGGAAGAAGAACGGCACCAGGATGCCGAGCGACAGCACCGTCGAGCGCAGCATCGCCGCCACGCCCATCGAGAACACCGCCATCAGACCCATGTAGAGGCCGCCGCCGATCACCGCGCGCAGGACGTTGTCCTCGCCGATGCTCGTGCGGTGCTCGCCCAGCAGGGCCTGGCCGAGGAAGAAGGACAGGAAGCTGGTCGCCAGGCCGACGACGAGCGCCAGCACGCCCGCGACGAAGATCTTGCTGAAGAGGAACGTGCCCCGCCGGGGGACGGCCGCGAGTGACGTGCGGATCATGCCGGTGCTGTACTCGGTGCCCACCACCAGCACCCCGAACACCACCATCGCCAGCTGGCCCAGCAGCATGCCGGAGAAGCTGACCACGGTCGGGTCGAACGTCGCCTGCTCGATCGGCGGCATGTCCTCGAACGTCGCCCTCACCAGCGCGCTCAGCGCCGCGCCCAGTGCGACGGTGACCACCAGGGCGCTCGTGAGGGTCCAGACCGTTGAGGAGACCGTACGGATCTTGGTCCACTCCGACCGGAGGACCGCGGGCACCGATGCCATCGTCACACCCCCTTCGGGGCCCACTGAGGGGCGTTCGCGTCATGGGCGTGGTACTCGACCGCCGCCGCCGTCATCCGCATGAACGCCTCCTCCAGGGAGGCGCGTTGGGCGCTCAGCTCGTGCAGCACGATCCCGTGCCGGCCCGCCAGTTCGCCGACCTCCTCGGTCGTAGCCCCGTCGATCTCCAGCGTGCCGTTCCCCTCCTCGGCCACCGTCATGCCGCTGCTGTGCAGGGCGTCGCGCAGCTGCTCCGGCTGCGGTGAACGCACCCGTACATAACTGCGGGAGTTCTGGTGAATGAAATCCGCCATCGAGGTGTCCGCGAGAAGCTTCCCCCGTCCGATGACGATCAAGTGGTCGGCGGTCAGGGCCATTTCACTCATCAGATGGCTGGATACGAAGATCGTCCGGCCCTCCGCGGCAAGGGCCTTCATCAGATTGCGGATCCAGTGAATTCCCTCGGGGTCCAGACCATTGACGGGTTCGTCGAACATCAAGATCTGCGGATCACCCAGCAGCGCGGCGGCGATTCCCAGGCGCTGGCCCATCCCCATCGAGAAACCCTTCGGTTTCTTCCTGGCCACGGCGGACAACCCGACAAGATCGAGAACTTCAGCGACCCGCCGCTCGGGAATGCGATTGGACTGCGCCAGGCACAGCAGGTTGTTGTACGCGCTGCGCCCCCCGTGCAGCCCGCCGGCCTCCAGCAGCGCGCCGATGTATGTGAGCGGCTCGTCCAGTTCCCCGTAGTGCTTGCCGTCGATGCGGGCCGTCCCACTGGTCGGATGGTCCAGACCGAGGACCATCCGCATGGTCGTCGACTTGCCCGCCCCGTTGGGCCCGAGGAAGCCCGTCACCTGACCCGGGCGGACCTGGAAGGAGAGATGGTCGACCGCCGTCTTCGTACCGAAACGTTTCGTTAGACCCTCAAGCTCGATCACCCGTCCACGCTACGGGCCCACAAAGCCCCCCGCCACCGGAATGACGGGGGGCTGTTCTTCCGCCGCGGAGTGGTTCAGCGCGTCTGCTGCGCCGGGACGCCGCGGGTGGTCGGCTCGTCGTCGGCCGGGGAGCCGGCCGCGGCCACCGCCGCGCCGGTCAGGGTGGCCAGCATCTCGCGGACGTTGGTCAGCTGGGCGTTGATGGAGTCGCGACGGTTCGTCAGCGCCGCCAGCTCCCGCTCCGATTCGCTGCGGATACGATCCGCCTTGGCGTTCGCGTCGGCCACGATGTCCTCGGCCTGGCGCTGCGCGGTCTCCACCGTCTGGCGGGCCCGGCGCTCCGCGTCCGTACGCAGCTTCTCCGCCTCCAGGCGCAGCTGCTCCGCCCGGTGCTCGATCTCGGCGAGGCGCTTCTCGGCCTTGGCCTGACGCGAGGCCAGGTCGCGCTCGGACTGCTCGCGCCGCTTGGCGAGGTTCGTCTCGAAGTCGGCCGCCGCCTGAGCGGCCTTCGCGCGGGTCTCCTCGAAGAGCGCGTCCGCCTCCTCACGCTTGGACTGCGCGTCCTTCTGCGCTTCGGCGCGCAGCGAGTTGGCCTCGCTCTGGGCCTTCTCGACGATCCGGACGCCCTCGTCCTCGGCCTTCGCCTTGCGCTCCGCCGCGAACGACTCGGCGTCGTTGCGCACCTGCTGGGCCGCCGACTCGGCGAGCTCACGGTGCTGCTCGGCGGCGCGACGGGCCTCCTCACGCAGGTCCTTCGCCTCCTCCTCGGCGAGGCGGAGGATCTTCTCGACGCGGGCGCCGAGGCCGGCGTACGACGGCTCGGCGTCGCTGACCTGGGCCTGGGCGTTCTGCGTCTCGAGGTGGAGCTCCTCGATGCGCTTTTCCAGAGAGGTGATTCGGGCCAGAGCACTGTCTCGGTCGGCGACGAGTTTGGTAATGCGGTCGTCCACCTGACCGCGGTCGTACCCACGCCGCACGAGCTCGAAGCCGAAGGGGGAGGAAGTGTCGCTCATGGGGTTCCTGTCGAATGAGACCGGCTGAGGTGTTAGGGGGAATCCTAGGGGTCAATGCGGCGTGTCTTCGAGCGGATGCCCGTTCAAACTGGAGAATGTCCAGCCTTTTGAGTGGCTTAGCCCTCGGTTGACTTGCCACTGGAACGGGTAACCCCTGCCGCCGCGCCCGCCTTGACTCCGCCGTCCTTGGTACCCCCCGTGGGCGCTTCGAAAGATTCCAACGCCTCCAGCACGTCCTGGACACGGGAGATTTCGGCCTGAATGTCCTCGCGGCGGCGCACCAGCACCTCCAGTTCGCGCTTGCCCTCGGAGATCATCTGCTCGGCCTCGCGCTCGGCGTCCGCCTTGATCTTCTCCGCCTCGCGGGACAGCGCGGCCTTCTTCTGCTCGGCCTCCTTGAGCAGCCCCTCCGCCTTCTTCACCGCCGAGATACGGACCTTGCTCGCCTCCGAGTTCGCCTCGGCCAGCAGCTCCTTGGCCTTGGCCTCGGCCTCCGCCCGCTGCTCGGTCGCGGCCTTCACCAGCTTGTCGACGCGCTCGCCCGCCGTCTTCATCTGCTCGGCGCTCTCCTGGCGGGCCCGCTCGTGGAGCTCCTCGACCTCCGCCTCGGTACGCCGGCGAAGCTCCTCCGTACGCTCCCTTATGGCGTTGGCGTCACTGCGCGCCCCCACCAGCAGCTCGTCGGCGTCCGTGCGGGCCTTCTCCACCAGGGTGTTGCCCTCGACGGTCGCCTCGGCGACGATCCGCTCGGCCTCCTTGCGGGCCGCGCCGACCATCGTGTCGGCCTGCGACTCCGCCTCGGCGGTGGCCCGCAGCGCCTCCTCCCGCGCCTTCGCGATGAGCTGGTCGGCCTGCTCGGCCGCGTCCGCCCGCCGCTTGGCCGCCGCCTCCCGCGCCTCGTCGAGGGTACGGTCGGCCTCGGCCCGCGCCTCGGTACGCAGCCGCTCGGCGGCCGCCTCCGTCTCCGTACGCAGCCGCTCCGCCTCCGCGCGGATGCGCTCCGCCGCCTGCTGCGCGGAGCCGACCGTCTCGGCGGCCTCGGCCCGCAGCCGCTCCGCCTCCGCGTTCGCCTCGGCCCGCACGCGCTCGGCCTCGCTCGCCGCCTCCGTGCGCAGCCGCTCCGCCTCCGCCGTCGCCTCCGCGACCAGCCGCTCCACCCGCTCGGCCGTCTCGGAGCCGATCCGCTCGGCCTCGCTCGTCGCCTCGCCGATCAGCTGGTCCGCCTGCGCCGCCGCGTCCGCGCGCCGCTTGTCGGCCGCCTGCCGCGCCTCGTCCAGGACCTGCTCGCCGTCCGCCCGGGCGGCCGCCCGCAGCGCCTCGGCCTGTGCCTCACCGTCCGCCTTGACCTGCTCGGCCTCGGTGCGCAGCCGCGCGGCGTCCTGCTCGGCGGTGGCCAGCAGCTCGGCCGCCTCGGCCGTCATCCGCTCGGCCTCGCTCGTCGCCTCGCCGACCAGCCGGTCCGCCTGCGACGCCGCCTCCGAACGGATCCGGTTGGCGTCCTGCCGCGCCTCGGCCCGCGTACGCGCCGCGTCCTGCTCCGCCGAGGCGAGCGAGTCCGACGCCTCCGTCCGCATCCGCTGGGCGTACTCGGCGGTGTCCGCCTTCAGCCGCTCCGACTCGGCGATGGCGTCCGCCACCGTCCGTTCGGCCAGCGCCTTGGCGGCGTCCGCCTCCTCCTTGGCGCGCTCGCGCACCCGGCCCGCGTCCTCCGCGGCCCGCTCCCGCTCCGCGTACGCGTCGGAACGGACCCGGTCCGCCTCCTCCTGCGCCTCGGTCCTGGTGCGCTCCGCGACATGCTCGGCGGCCGACCGCAGCCCGGCGATCTCCTCCTCGGCCTGCTCGTGCAGCCCCGCGACCGCGTCCCGCACCTGCTGCGCGGTCTGCTCGGCGGCCGACACCATCTCGGTGGCCCGCCGGTCCGCCTCCTCGACCAGCCGCTGGGCCTCGGTCTGCGCCTCCTCGACCCGCTTGCGCGCCGACGCCAGCAGTTCCTCGCTCTGCTCGCGCGCCCGCTCCCGCTCCTGGTCGGCCTCCGCGCGCGCGGAGCCCAGCGTCTCCTCCGCCTCGCGGCGGCGACGGTTGGCCTCCTCGCGGGCGGCGGCCAGCTCCTCGGCGGCCTCCGCCGTCACCCGCTCGGCCGCCGTCTGCGCCTCCGCCCGCATCCGGGCGGCCGCTTCCTGCGCCTCCGACTTCAGGCGCTCCGCCTCGGCGGCGGCCTCCGAGCGGAGCCGTACCGCGGCGCTCTCCGCCTCCGCGCGCGTGGTCGACGCGTCCGACGCGGCCTCGGTACGCAGCCGCTCCGCCTCCTGCTCGGCCTGCGCCTGGAGCGTGCGCAGCCGCTCGGCGGCCTCCGTGCGCAGCCGCTCGGCCTCCTCCGCGGCCTCGCGGCGGATCCGCTCGCTCTGCGCGCGCGCGTCGGCGAGCGCCTGCTCGGCCGCGGCGAGCCGCGCCTCGGCCTCGGTGTGCAGCCGGGCCAGCTCCTCGGCCGCCTCCGCCTGCCGGGCCGCGACGCCCCGCTCGGCCTCCTCGCGCAGCGCGGCGGCGGCCTGCTCGGCCGCGGCCTTCACCGACTCGGCCTGCTCCTCGGCCTCGGCGCGCAGCCGGTCGGCCTCCGCGCGGGTGCGCTCCAGGGTCTCCTCGGCCTGCTTGCGCAGGGAGGTCGCCCGCTCGATCGCCTCCGTACGGACCCGCTCGCTCTCGGCCGTCGCACCCGTGCGCAGCTCGTCCGCGTCCGCCTTCGCCTTGGTCAGCAGCTCCTCGGCGGTCTTGGCCGCCTCCTCGATCTGCTGGACGGCCTCGCGCCGCGCCTCGCCACGGATCCGCTCGCCCTCGGCGATCGCGTCCGCCCGCAGCTGCTCCGCCTCGCCGCGCAGCCGGCGCGCCTCCTCCTGGAGCTCGACGGTCTTGGCGCGGTACTCCTTGGTGTCGTCCTTCGCCGCGCCCTTGAGCTGCTCGGCCGTGTCGTGCGCCTCGCCGCGCAGCCGGTCGGCCTCCGCCTCCGCCTCGCGGCGGATCCGCTCGGCCTCCTCGGACGCCTTGCGGGTGGTCTCCTGCGCGTCCTCCGACGCCTTGCTGAGGACCTCCTCGGCCGTACGAGCGGCCTTGGCGAGCTGCGCCGCCGAATCCTCGGCCGCCTTCGTACGGGCCTTCTCCGTGGCCTCGGCGAGCAGCTGCTCCGCCGCCGCGCGGGCGTCGGCGAGCGCCTGCTCGGCCTCCGCCTTGAGCGCCTCGGACTCCTTGGTGGCCTCCGCGACCAGCCGGGCGATCTCCGACTTGGCCGTACGGGTGCGCTGCTCGTTGGCCGATTCGGCGCTGGCGAGCTGCTTGGTGGCGGCCTCCTTGGCCTCCGCGAGGACCCGGTCGGCCTCCGCGCGGGCCTCGCGCAGCCGCTCCTCCGCCTCGGCCATCCGCTGCTCGGCGGCCCGGCTCAGCTCGGTCGCCTGCTGGCGCGCCTGCTCCGACTCGGCGGTGGTGGCGCTGCGCAGCTGCTCGGCGTGGCTGGTGGCCTCCTGGGCCTGGGTCGACGCGGCGTTCAGCAGCCGCTCGGCGTCCCTGCGGGCGCGCAGCAGGATCGCCTCGGCCTCCGCGCGGGCCGTCTCGGTCTCCGAGCGGAGCCGCTGGCGGGCCTCCTCGGCGAGCCGGGTGGCCTCCGCGCGGGCGGCGGCGAGCGCCTGCTCGGCCTCGGCGCGGGACTCGTCCATCAGGCGGCGGGCCTGCGCCTCGGTACGGGCGCGCAGCTGCTCCGCCCAGGCCACGTTCTCGTTGACATGCGCCTCGACCGTCTGGCGGCGCTCGGACAACTCCTGGTCCAGGCGCTGGCGGCGCTGCACCGCCTCGGCGTGCAACTCCGCCTGGAGGCGCGCCTGGTGCTCGGCGTGCTCCTGCAGTATCCGCTGCGTCTGGGCCCGGGCCTCGCGCAGCTCGCGCTCGGCGTCCGAGCGCATCTGGTCGGCCTGGATCTGGGCGTTCCGCAGCAACTGCTCGGCCTGGTAGCCGATGTCGGCGCTGTCGTACGCCGGACGCGAGGCGATGGTGCGGCGCGCCTCATGGAGCTTGGCGCGCAACACCTCGACCTGGTAACCGAGGTCCTCGGCGTGCTGGACGGCCTTCTCCCGCTCGGTCTTCAGCCGGTCCATCTCGGCTTCGAACCGCGAAAGGTGGTCGTCAGCCCGGTGGCTCTCCTGGCGTTCGTAGCCCCGCACTGCGCGGTCCCATCCGTCCCCTGGTCGCAACTCTCTTTGTACGAGCACCGTTCGCCGGCGAACGGCCCCCCGGGGAATGGTGTCAGATCACAGACGAGGACGCGGCACGGCCCCGATCCGGCCCCGGCCCGGAGCCGCCCACTCTACCGGGCCGAGAATCCGGAGGTCAGTGCTCCGCCGAGTCGGCCGGAGCGGGATCCGCCGAGGTGACGAGCTCGGTGAGCACGCCGTGACAGTCCTTCGGGTGGAGGAACGTGATACGGGAGCCCATGGACCCGATGCGCGGCTCTTCGTACAGAACCCGCACACCCTTCCCACGGATGTCGGCGGCGTCCCCGTCGACGTCCGCCGTGCCGAAGGCGATGTGGTGCACCCCCTCGCCGTTCTTGGCCAGCCACTTCCCGACCGCCGAGTCCTCGCGGGTGGGCTCCAGGAGCTGGAGGTAGGAGGCGCCGCCGTCCGACGTCTCATTGATCTTGAGCATGGCCTCGCGGACCCCCTGCTCCTCGTTGACCTCGGAGTGGAAGACCTCGAAGCCGTACGTGGCACGGTAGAACTCAACAGTCTTGTCGAGGTCGAAACAGGCGATCCCGATGTGGTCGATTCGCGTCAGCATGGGACCAGTGCAGCGCGCGGGAGGTGGTTACGCAACGTGCGCGCGATCACACCGACTGCCCGGTGACCCGGGCCCGTACCGCTCAGTACATTGGCAGTAAACCCTCGTTCACATCTCACCCAAGGGGCCGTGCCTCATGTCTGGAACGACTGGTACCACCTCCGTCATCGTCGCGGGCGCCCGCACGCCCATGGGCCGGCTGCTCGGCTCGCTGAAGTCCTTCTCCGGAGCCGACCTCGGCGGCTTCGCCATCAAGGCCGCGCTGGACCGGGCGGGCATCGGCGGTGACCAGGTTCAGTACGTGATCATGGGTCAGGTGCTCCAGGCCGGCGCCGGCCAGATCCCCGCCCGCCAGGCCGCCGTCAAGGCCGGCATCCCGATGAACGTCCCCGCGCTGACGATCAACAAGGTCTGCCTGTCGGGCCTCGACGCCATCGCGCTCGCCGACCAGCTGATCCGCGCGGGCGAGTTCGACGTCATCGTCGCCGGCGGCCAGGAGTCCATGACCAACGCCCCGCACCTGCTGCCCAAGTCGCGCGAGGGCTACAAGTACGGCGCGATCGAGATGATCGACGCCATGGCCTACGACGGCCTCACCGACTCCTTCGAGAACATCGCCATGGGCGAGTCCACGGAGAAGCACAACACCCGCCTCGGCATCCCGCGCGAGGCGCAGGACGAGATCGCGGCCCTGTCCCACCAGCGGGCCGCCGCCGCGCAGAAGAACGGCATCTTCGAGGCCGAGATCACGCCCGTGGAGATCCCGCAGCGCAAGGGTGAACCCGTCCTCTTCAGCAAGGACGAGGGCATCCGACCCGAGACCACGGCCGAGTCGCTGGGCAAGCTGCGCCCCGCCTTCGCCAAGGACGGCACCATCACGGCCGGCACGTCCTCCCAGATCTCGGACGGCGCGGCCGCGGTCGTCGTCATGAGCAAGGCCAGGGCCGAGCAGCTCGGGCTGGAGTGGATCGCCGAGATCGGCGCCCACGGGAACGTGGCCGGCCCGGACAACTCGCTCCAGTCCCAGCCGTCCAACGCGATCCGGCACGCCCTGAAGAAGGAGGGCCTGGACGTCACCGATCTTGATCTGATCGAGATCAACGAGGCGTTCGCGGCCGTCGCCGTCCAGTCAATGAAGGACCTCGGCGTGACCCCGGAAAAGGTGAACGTCAACGGCGGCGCCATCGCGCTCGGGCACCCGATCGGCATGTCCGGCGCCCGTGTCGTCCTCCACCTCGCGCTGGAGCTGAAGCGGCGCGGCGGCGGCGTCGGCGCGGCGGCGCTGTGCGGTGGCGGCGGCCAGGGCGACGCGCTGATCGTCCGCGTGCCGGGCAACGGCAAGTAAACCGGCTGAAGGAGCTCTGTACGTGATGGTGGACGTCCCCGCACTGGTCGCCCAGGCACGGGAGGGCCGGCCGCGCGCCGTGGCCCGGCTGATCTCGCTCGTGGAGGGGGCGTCCCCGCAGCTCCGTGAGGTGATGGCGGCGCTGGCGCCGCTGGCCGGCGGTGCGTACGTGGTGGGCCTGACCGGCTCGCCCGGTGTCGGCAAGTCGACATCGACGTCGGCGCTGGTCACCGCGTACCGGCGGGCCGGGAAGCGGGTCGGGGTGCTCGCCGTCGACCCGTCCTCGCCGTTCAGCGGGGGCGCGCTGCTCGGCGACCGGGTCCGGATGTCCGAACACGCGTCGGACCCGGGGGTCTACATCCGGTCGATGGCGACCCGGGGGCATCTGGGCGGGCTCGCGTGGGCCGCCCCGCAGGCGATTCGCGTGCTGGATGCCGCGGGGTGCGACGTGGTGCTGGTGGAGACGGTGGGCGTGGGGCAGTCGGAGGTGGAGATCGCCTCCCAGGCCGATACGTCGGTGGTGCTGCTGGCCCCGGGGATGGGTGACGGGATCCAGGCCGCGAAGGCCGGAATCCTGGAGATCGGTGACGTGTACGTCGTCAACAAGGCCGACCGGGACGGCGCCGACGCCACCGCGCGCGAGCTCAACCACATGCTGGGGCTGGGGGAGGCGCGCGGGCCGGGCGACTGGCGGCCGCCGATCGTCAAGACCGTGGCGGCGCGGGGAGAAGGCATCGACGAGGTCGTCGAGGCGCTGGAGAAGCACCGCGCGTGGATGGAGGAGCGGGGCGTCCTCGCGGAACGCCGCCGCGCGCGGGCCGCGCACGAGGTCGAGACCATCGCGGTGACCGCGTTGCGGGAGCGGATCGGCGACCTGCACGGCGACCGGCGCCTGGACGCGCTGGCGGAGCGCATCGTCGCGGGCGAGCTGGACCCGTACGCGGCGGCGGACTCGCTGGTGGAGGGGCTGACGGGGCAGTAACCGCGCGGACGGGGCAGTAGCCGCAGGCGCCGCCCGGGGGCGGTGTCGCCGCGTGGCGCGGTGCCGCGTGGGGGTGGTGCCGCGTGGGGGTGGTGCGCTTGTTCGTGGGCGCGGCCCGGTGGGCGGCGGCGTGGGCCGGTGGGGGTGGGGCGGGGCCCCTCCGGGCTCGTCTCCTCGGGGTCGGCGGCCTTGGGTCTCGTGGATGGGAGCCCCTGCTTCGCCTCCCCCAAGCTCTCGGCTTCGCTCGAGCAGGGGGGACCCCCATCCCCTGCGGGGACGACCCTGCACGGCCCCGCCCCGGCCGTACGCCGGGTGCGGGGCGGTGGTCACGTGAACCCCGGAGGGGGTGCGCTTTGTACGGCCCTGCCCTGGTCGTGCGCCGGGTGGGGGCGGTGGTCACAAGGCGGAGGGGCGCGCTCTGCACGGCCCCGCCCCGGCCGTACGCCGGGTGCGGGGCGGTGGTCACGTGAACCCCGGAGGGGGCGAGCCCCGCCCCAGCCGTACGCCGGGTGCGGCCGTCAGTCGTCCGAGTCGTCCTGGTCCGTGTCCTGGGTGGCCTTCGCCGTCTTGGCGTCGACGTTCCACTCCTGGATCTTGCCGTCCTTCGTCACGACCTCGACGTCCCAGGCCTTGTCCTCCAGGTCCAGCGAGACCACCGTGCCGTGCGGCGAGACCGCCTTCAGCGCCTGCTCGGCCGTCACGGTCGTGGTCTTGACGGCCTGGGGGGCCTCGTCGTCCCCCGACGACGCGAACGCCGCCGCCGTGCCGCCCGTGAGCAGGGCCGCCGTGGTGACAGTGGCGATGATCAGGTTGCGCTTCATGGGTAATCCTCCGTGAGGGGGTTCGTTCGGTACGGCAACCACGGTGGCGCGGCGTCGCTGAACGCAGCCTGAAGTGGGCTGAAGCGTTCTTCAGCTTTCGTTTGGGACGCTGGGACCATGCGCCTGTTGATCGTGGAGGACGAGAAGCGGCTCGCCCTGTCCCTGGCCGCCGGGCTGCGGGCCGAAGGGTTCGCCGTGGATGTGGTCCATGACGGGCTGGAGGGGCTGCATCGCGCGGGTGACGGGTCCTATGACCTGGTCGTGCTCGACATCATGCTGCCCGGCATGAACGGCTACCGCGTGTGCGGGGCGCTGCGGGCCGCCGGGCACGACGTGCCGATCCTGATGCTCACCGCGAAGGACGGCGAGTACGACGAGGCCGAGGGCCTCGATACGGGTGCCGACGACTACCTGACCAAGCCTTTCTCGTACGTCGTGCTCGTCGCCCGGGTCAAGGCGCTGCTGCGGCGGCGTGGGCGTACCGCGTCGCCCGTGCTGCGGGCGGGGGAGCTGACCGTGGACACGGCGGCGCGGCGCGTGCGGCTGGGGGAGGAGGAGGTGACCCTGACGGCCAAGGAGTTCGCCGTGCTGGAGCAGCTCGTCACCCGGGCGGGTGACGTGGTGTCGAAGGCCGAGATCCTGGAGCACGTCTGGGACTTCGCCTACGAGGGCGATCCGAACATCGTCGAGGTGTATGTGAGCGCGCTCCGGCGGAAGTTGGGGCCCGAGGTCATCACGACGGTGCGCGGCGCCGGGTACCGGCTGGAGGACCGGTGAGGTCCGTACGCGCCCGTACGGCGCTCGGGGCCACCCTTGTGGTGGCGCTCGCCCTGGTGGCGGCCGGGGCCGCGCTGCTCATGGTGCTGCGGGGCAACCTGGTCGACCAGGCCGGGCTCCAGGCGAACATCTCCGCCCGGTCGGTCGCCGTGCAGATCGCCGAGGGCACGCCGTTCGCCGGGCTGGACCTGCCCGACGACACCGAGGAGCACCCGGTGCAGGTGGTGGACGGGGAGGGGCGGGTGGTGGCCATCGGCGAGGACATCGAGGCCATCGAGGGGACCGGGAGCACCGCGGTGAGGGCCGTGGCGGCCGGCGCCGGGGAGGGGGACGGCGGCGGTGAGGTGTCCGACGACGTCACGTACTCGACCGGTGATGTCACCGTGGACGGCGACCGGGCCACGTACCGCTTCGCCGCCGTCAAGGCGGAGGGGCCGCGCGGCGAGGCCACCGTCTACGCGGGCGCGCCGTTGTCCACCGCCACGCTCACGGGCGTACGTGACGCGATGCTCGCCGCCCTGCCGCCGCTGCTGCTGGTCGTCGCGGGCGTGACGTGGCTGGTGACCCGGCGGGCGCTGAAGCCCGTCGAGGGCATCCGGCGCGAGATGGCCGCGATCACGGCGTCGGAGGACCTGTCGCGGCGGGTCCCGGAGCCGGCGACGCACGACGAGGTGGCCCGGCTGGCGCGGACGACCAATGAGACGCTGGCCGCGCTGGAGGCTTCCGTGGAGCGGCAGCGGAGGTTCGTCGCGGACGCCTCGCACGAGCTGCGCAGCCCCATCGCCAGCCTGCGCACCCAGCTGGAGGTCGGCGCCGCCCACCCCGGGTTGCTGGACGTGCCAGGGGCGGTCGCCGACACCGTACGGCTTCAGCGGCTCGCCGCCGACCTGCTGCTGCTGGCCCGCCTGGACGCGGGGGAGCGGCCGGGGCGGACGCGCGTCGACCTCGCCGCGCTGGTGCGCGACGAGGTCGGGCAGCGGTCCGGCGACCGGGTGGCGGTGGCCGTGGACGCCGAGGACGGCGCCGAGGTCGCCGGGTCGCGCGGGCAGCTCGCGAGGGTGCTGGGCAACCTGCTGGACAACGCCCAGCGGCACGCGGAGTCGGCCGTGACCGTGGCCGTACGGCGCGAGGGGCGGCAGGCCGTGCTCACCGTCGCGGACGACGGGGCCGGTGTGCCGGAGGCCGAGCGGGAGCGGATCTTCGAGCGGTTCGTCCGGCTGGACGACGCCCGCAGCCGCGACGAGGGCGGAGCCGGTCTCGGCCTCGCCATCGCCCGCGATGTCGCGGCCCGCCACGGCGGCACGCTCCGGGTGCGGCGTGCCGCGTCCGGCGGGGCGCTGTTCGAGCTGCGCCTGCCGGTGGCGGACTGACCTACGGTTTGCCGCGCAGGCCCCGGAGCTGTTCCGCGATGGGCGTGAGCGACTTGCGCAGGCCGGCCAGTGCGTCCGGGCTCAGCAGGTCGATGAAGTGCTTGCGCACCGATTCCACGTGGTGCGGGGCGACCTTCTGCATGGTTTCCATGCCCTGTTCGGTCAGCACCGCGTACAGCCCGCGCCGGTCGGACTCGCAGTTCTCACGGCGTACCAGGCCCGCGTTCTCCATACGGGTGATCTGGTGGGAGAGCCGGCTCTTGGACTGGAGCGTCGCCGTGGCCAGGTCACTCATCCGCAGGCGTCGGTCGGGCGCCTCCGAGAGGTTGACCAGGATCTCGTAGTCGTTGTTGGTCAGGCCGAACGGCTGGAGGTCCTTTTCCAGCTGGTACGTCAGCAGCCTGTTGACGTCCAGATAGGTGCGCCAGGCGCACTGCTCGGCATCGGTCAGCCAGGGGGTGGCCGTCTCGGTCTCCATATATGGATTCTACCTAAGAAGTTGAATTCTGGACGAAATGAGGGTCAGTGACGCCGGGCACGCCGGCCCCCCGGTCCTCCCGCCCGTACCCGGTCACGGGTGCAGACGTTCGAGGGCGTCACACTCCGCAGACTACCGCTCACAGCCCGAAGCGACGCTGGAGGTCCCCCAGCTGACCGGGAAGGCGTGGTGCGGAACCGTGCTGACCTTGGCCGGATCCCGTCCCCGGAACCCCCGCCTCGTGCGGTACCGCCCCCGTCGCCTGTTCGGGCATCAGGGCCTCCGAGGACTGGAGCAGCACCGTCCCGGCCCCCGAGAACTCGAACTGGTGCTCCTCGCCCGACGCCCCGCCGAGCCCCGTCAGCGCCCGCAGACCGCCCATCACGCCCGTCATATAGCCATGGTCGTAGTGGTGGCAGGGGGAGGGGCAGTCGGCCCAGCCGACCAGGGCCTGCGGGTCGACGCGGAGCGGCGGCTCCATGAAGACCACCGGGCCGTTGGACGCGGCCACGAACTTGCCCGTGCCGATCAGGGTGAGGAAGCCCGGCACGATCGACTGCTTCAGGGCGAGGGAAGGCTGGTAGGCGAGGAGGTTCCCGGCCCGGATGGTGAGGTTGCCGTCGTCCAGGTCGTACGAGTTCACATCGAACGCGCGGTCCGCGAGCAGCATCTTGCCGCTGCCCTCCGCCACCACCCAGTCGCTCGCGTGCAGGGGCGAGTGGAAGCTCGTACGGACCAGGCGGTCCAGGCGGCCGTGGCCGATGCCGTTGAATTCGATGCGCCCGTAGTAGGCGATCATCTTGCCCTTCTGCAGGAACCACTGGGAGCCCTTCAGCTCCACGCAGAAGGTGTACGGATTGACGTTGTCGTCGCTGGGGAGGGTGGTGGGGTCGTGGATGACGGGCGTGCTCACAGCTTCTCCTCCGACGCCTGGACGTACACCGCGCCACTGCCGCTCAGCTCCAGCTGGAACGCCTCGCCCGAGCCGCGCCCCACCATGTCGCGCCAGCCGAGCGCGGTGGAGAGCTTGTTGCGTACGTCGCCGTGGTGCGCGACGTACGCCTGCGGGTCGACATGGACGGGGCGGTGGGGTGTGATGGGCAGTTCGATCACTCCGCCGTGCGCCATGACCGCCACCGCGCCGTGACCCTTGAGGGTGGTGGTGAACAGGCCCTGCCCGGTGACCTGGCCGCGCACCATGCCCATGACGCCGCCCTGGGAACCCATGAACATCGTGCCCTGCTGGAGCGTGCCGTCGAAGGCGAGCAGGCGGTCGGCCTCGACGTACAGCGTCTCGCCGGTCAGGTGGATGACCTGGATGTGGTGGCCGCCGTGCCCGAACATCACCGTGCCGCTGCCCTCCACGGTCATGAGCGGTGTCGCCTCGTCGGCCACGCGGCGGCCGATCATCGACATCACCCCGCCCTGGCCACCCGCCGTGTTCGGCGTGAAAGTGACGTCCCCTCGGTACGCGAGCATCGCGCCACGCTGGCTGAACATCTTCTGCCCGGGGAAGACCGTGGCCTCCACCATCTTCGAGTTGACCTCGCGGAACGGCATCAGACGTCCCCTCCGATCGTGTTGCGCTCGCTGGGCTGTACGTACACGAGCCCGTCGCCCTCGAAGCGGATCTGGAACGCCTCGCCGCCACCCTCGCCCATGAGTGTGCGGAACGTCACACCGGACTGGAAGTTCTGCCGGAGGCTGCCCTGATGGGCGATGTACGCCCCGGGGTCCACGGACAGCGGGTACTGCGGCGTCACGCGCAGCACCACGGCCGGCCCGTCGGACATGATCGCGGCCTGGCCGGTGCCCTCGACGGTGGTGGTGAACAGGCCGGTCCCACTCGCTCCGCCGCGCAGGCCGGTGAAGCTGGTGCCGGTGCGCAGGCCGCCGTCGGTGCAGAGCAGGTTGCTGGCCTCGACGTAGAGCGTGTCGCCGCGCAGGGAGACGAGGTTGATCTCGGAGGCGCGGTCGGCGAAGTAGCAGGTGCCCTGCCCCGTCACCTCCATCAGCTCCATCTGCTCACCGGTGAGGCGGCGGGTGACCATCCCCCGGATGCCCTCACCGCCGCCGGACATCTTCTTGAACGCCATCTGGCCGTCGTACGCGACCATCGAGCCGTTCTTCGCTTTGACGGCGTCGCCGGTCATGTCGACGGCGAGCACTTTGCTGCCTTGGAGTCGGAACGTTGCCACGCGACGACGGTAACCGGTGGCCGCCGGGCGCAGACAGGGCCCTGGGGAGGATCCGGACCCTGATAAAGGGTGCGCAAAGTCGCCTGTCAGAATGGAACGGACCGCTTGTGCGTCGATTCACATCGATCCGAACGCCGAAGGTGCTGCCCCGTGGACATCAAGACCGCCTCCTCCCTCCACCGCCTCCGACTGGTCTCCGCCCCGGAGGCCGTGTCGTTCCTGCTGCTGCTCGTCTGCTCGGTGCTCAAGCGCACAACGGAGTTCAACGCGGTTCCGGTCATGGGCATGATCCACGGTGTTCTCTTCATCCTGTACGTGCTGTTCTGGCTGGACGCCTGGAGCCGCACCAAGTGGGACCTGAAGACCGCCGCCCTCTACTTCGTGCTGTCCGTCCTGCCCTTCGGCGGCTTCGTCGCCGAGCGCAAGCTCAAGCGCGCCGCCGACGACGCGGTCATCGCCTCCCGCGCCCGCCGCGAGGGCACGGTGAACCCCGCGTGATCGTCGCCTTCTCCGTCACCCCACTCGGCGTCGGCGAGGACGTCGGCGAGTACGTCGCGGACGCGGTCCGCGTGGTCCGCGAGTCGGGCCTGCCCAACCGTACCGACGCCATGTTCACCTCCATCGAGGGCGAGTGGGACGAGGTGATGGACGTCGTGAAGCGCGCCGTCGCCGCCGTCGAGGCGCGCGCGCCGCGCGTCTCCCTCGTCCTCAAGGCCGACATCCGCCCCGGCGTGACCGACGGCCTGACCGCCAAGGTCGACACGGTGGAGCGCCACCTGTCCGCCTGAGCCCGGCTCATCGCACCCCGGTCCGCGCGGGCCGGGGTTTTCCGCTGCCCGGACCCCGTACCGGAGTCGGCTGAAACCCCGCCAAACCTCGCGCACCACAGAAACGCCCGCTCGGACGTCTCCGGTCGACACGCTCCCTAATCTCCCTTTTTGTGGGGGTATAGCGACCCGCTCGACAGCTGGAGGCACCGTGCGGCCGGAGGGCTACGACTACGACACCTACAGCCGTCTCGCCGGTCCCCTGACGGAACCGGGCCCGACGGCCTACCAGGTCCAGTACCGCAGTCTGCTCTCCCAGGAACCGCACCGAATACGAGCCGTCCTGCTGATGAGCCTCGCCCCGCTGCTGTCGGCGAGCCTGCTCGTCTACCTCGTCTGGCCCACCCACTGGACCACCCGCGAGGGCGGCGACCGGTGGCTGATCAGGTTCGACGCCGTGATGCTCGGGTCCATCGGGCTCATCTGCCTGTTCATGCTCATCAACGTGGTCTCCATCGCCCACGCCACGATGGTCGCCCGCGACCCGGTACCCGTCGTCCCCGAGAAGGGCACCCGCGTGGCCTTCCTCACCACCTACGTACCGGGCAAAGAGCCGCTCTCCATGGTCCGCGCCACTCTCGAAGCGGCCGTACGCGTCACCCATGACGGAAAGCTCGACGTGTGGCTGCTCGACGAGGGCGACGACCCCCTCGCCAAGGCCCTGTGCGCGGAGCTCGGCGTACGCCACTTCACCCGGGCCGGCGTCCCCGCCTGGAACCGCCGCACCGGCGTGCACAAGGCGAAGACCAAGCACGGCAACTACAACGCCTGGATCGCCATGCACGGCGACGACTACGACTTCTTCGCCTCCGTCGACACCGACCACGTACCGCTGCCCAACTTCCTGGAACGGATGCTCGGCTACTTCCGCGACCCCGACGTCGCCTTCGTCGTCGGCCCCCAGGTGTACGGCAACTACACCTCACCCGTCACCAAGGCCGCCGAATCCCAGCAGTTCCTCTTCCACGCGCTCATCCAGCGCGCCGGGAACCGCTACCACGCGCCCATGTTCGTGGGCACCAACAACGTCGTACGCGTCTCCGCCGTCAAACAGGTCGGCGGGCTGTACGACTCGATCACCGAGGACATGGCCACCGGCTTCGAACTCCACCGGCGCAAGAACCCCCGCACCGGCCGCTACTGGCGGTCCGTCTACACCCCCGACGTCCTGGCGGTGGGGGAGGGCCCGGCCTCCTGGACCGACTTCTTCACTCAGCAGCTCCGCTGGTCGCGCGGCACCTACGAGACGCTCTTCAAGCAGTACGGGAAGGCGCTCTTCCGCGTGCCGCCCGGACGGCTGCTCAACTACACGCTGATGCTCGTCTACTACCCGATGACGGCCGTCAACTGGTTCCTCGGCATCCTCTCCTGCGTCCTGTTCCTCTGGCTCGGGGCGTCCGGCACCCAGGTGTCGTCCTCCGTCTGGCTGATGCTCTACAGCGACGCGGCCGCCCTCCAGATCGCCCTCTACCTGTGGAACCGGCGCCACAACGTCTCGCCCCACGAACCGGAAGGCTCCGGTGGCCTCGCCGGCATGGCGATGTCCGCGCTCTCCGCGCCCATCTACCTCAAGTCCCTGACCTCGGCGCTGCTGCGCACCAACGGCCGGTTCGTGGTCACCCCCAAGGGTGGCGAGGCCAGCCCCGACCGGCTGCCCACCTTCCGTATCCACCTCTACTGGGCGGCCGTGCTGGCCGCCTCACTCATCGCGTCCGTGCCCCTCGACCACACGCACGCCGCCATGCGGACCTGGGCCGTGCTCGCCCTCGCCATCGCGCTCGCCCCCATCGGCGTCTGGAGCTGGGGCCTGCTCCAGGAGCGCCGGGCGCGCGTCCGGGTCCGCTCCCTGAAGACCACACTCGCCCCGGCCCGCAAGGCGAAGCCGGCGCCGGCACCGAAGCCCAAGCCGACGCCGAACCCGAAGCGGGGCGACGAGCCCGAGCCCGCGTTCGCCACGACGACAGGAGGGAACTGAACCATGGCCTACCGGCCGTCGAAGAAGCTGAAGAAGACACTGCTGGGGGGCGGAGCGGTGGTCATCCTCGCGGGCCTCAACGCGCCGGCGGCGATCTCGTTCGCCGAGGAGAAGTACCACGCGTACAAGATCTCCCAGCCCGGCTACAAGGCGAAGTACGGCTCATGGCAGCATCTCGCCGTGCCCGAGGAGTTCCGGCTCAACGCCATCCACGCCGCTCTCCTCCACACCGGCAAAGTGCTGCTCATCGCGGGCTCCGGCAACAACCAGAAGAAGTTCGACGCGGGCACCTTCGACACCATCCTGTGGGACCCGGTGAAGAACACCTTCAAGAAGATCCCGACCCCCGAGGACTTCTTCTGCGCCGGGCACTCCCAGCTTCCCGACGGCCGGCTGCTGGTGGCCGGCGGCACCGCCCGCTACGAGGTCCTCGACGGCGAGGTCAAGCGCGCCGGCGGCGGCATGCGGGTCAAGAACGAGAGCCCGGACAAGGCCATCACCCTCAAGAAGGGCACCGTCTTCCGCTCGCCGTCCGGCGTCGAGTACGTGTCGAAGTTCGACGTGACGGTCCCCAAGGCCAAGCGCGAGTTCAAGATCTCGTACTTCAGCAGCGGCCGTATGAAGCCCTGGGAGACCAAGGTCACCGCGGCCGAGGCGCGGGTCTTCGTCGAGGCCCGGAAGGAGGGCCCCAAGGCCCTGACCACCGAGGCCGCCCAGTACAAGGTCCTCGGCCTCAAGGGCAAGGACGCCGCGAACGTCTACGGCATCGCCCAGAAACTCACCACGGAGAAACAGGACTTCCAGGGCATCAAGGCGGCGTACGAGTTCGACCCCAAGGCCGAGAAGTACATCCCCGTCGCCCCCATGAAGGACGCCCGCTGGTACCCCACGCTGGTGACCCTCCAGGACGGCAAGGTGCTCGCCGTCTCGGGCCTCAACGACGTCGGTGACGTCGTCCCCGGCGACAACGAGATCTACGACCCGAAGACGAAGAAGTGGACCAAGGGCCCCTTCCGCTACTTCCCCACGTACCCCGCGCTCTTCCTCACCCAGGGCGGCAAGCTGTTCTACACCGGCTCCAACGCCGGCTACGGGCCCGCCGAGAAGGGCCGTGTCCCGGGCCTGTGGGACCTGAAGAAGAACACCTTCCAGCAGATCAGGGGCATCACCGACCCCGACCAGCTGGAGACCTCCGCCTCCCTGATCCTGCCGCCCGCGCAGGACCAGAAACTGATGGTGCTGGGCGGCGGCGGCGTCGGCGAGTCGGAGCTGTCGACCGGCCGGACCGCGATCATCGACCTCAAGGCCGCCACCCCCGCCTTCCGCAACGGCCCCTCACTGCCCCAGGGCACCCGCTACCTGAACAGCGTGCTCCTGCCCGACGACACGGTCTTCACCACCGGCGGCTCCAAGCAGTACCGGGGCCGCAGCGGCAGCGACATCCTCAAGGCCCAGTTCTACGAGCCGGGGAAGGACTCCTTCCGCGCGGCGGCCGAACCGACCGTCGGCCGCAACTACCACTCCGAGGCGCTGCTGCTGCCGGACGGGCGGGTGGCGACGTTCGGCTCCGACCCGCTGTTCAGCGACAAGGACAACACCAAGCTGGGGACCTTCGAGCAGCGCGTGGAGATCTTCACGCCGCCCTACCTGCACGGCGGGGGCGCGGCCGGCCGGCCGGTGCTGGCCGAGGGCCCGCGGGAGCTGGACCAGAACGGCCGGGCGACCTTCCGCACGAAGGACGCCGCCCGCATCGCCAAGGCCCGCCTGGTGCGGCCGAGCGCGGTGACGCACACGACGGACGTGGAGCAGCGCTCGATCGCGCTCGGGCTGACGAAGGGCAAGGGCGCGGTGACGGTGCAGGCGCCGCTGGACAAGACGCTGGTCCCGCCGGGCTGGTACATGCTGTTCGTGGTCGACGGGAAGGGGCGGCCGTCGGTGGCCAAGTGGATCCAGGTGGACTGAGCGGTACGGGGCGGAGTGAACGTCCCTACGGGCCCGGGTCGTACGGGGGCGGAGTCAGCCGTATGGGGACCGAGCCGTACGGGCGGCGCGCGCACGCCCGTACGGCGGGTGGTCAGGCCTTCGCGCGGCGGGCCAGGCCCAGCGCGTACTCCGGCCACCACGTACCGGCGGCGGGGCCGCCCCGGCACGTGCCGTCCGACTCGCCGGGCCGCTTCACCCACAGGTACGCGTCCAGCCGCTCGTCGCCCGTGTCCTCGGTCGGCGGCGTGCCGAGCGCCCGGCCGGGCGGGTTGCACCAGGCCTCCTCGCCGTCGCCCGCGAGCGGGCCCGCGCCGTTGCGGCTGGTGTCGATGACGAAGTGGGCGCCGCCCAGCAGCGCGGACAGCTCCGTGCCGAACGCGGTGACCGACTCGGTGGTCTGGAAGTTCGAGACGTTCAGCGAGAAGCCGTCGGCCCTGGCGGCACCGGCCCGCCGGAGCGGTTCCACCAGCTTGCCCGGGTCCTTGAGCCACGCCGGGTTGCCCGCGTCCAGGTACACCTTGGTGCGTGGCTGCCGCTTGAGCCGGTCCACCGCCTCGGCGAGCAGCTGGTAGCGCTCGTCGTGGTGCTGCGCGGGCGTGCAGCCGTCCACCAGGTGCGGCACGGCGTCCGGCTCCAGCACCACGATCGCGGGCGCGTCCCCGATGGCCTCGGCGAACGAGCCGATCCACGTGCGGTACGCCTCCGCGCTCTCGGCGCCGCCCTTGGAGTACATGCCGCAGTCCCGGTGGGGGATGTTGTACGCGACGAGGACGACCGTGCGCTTGGCGGACGCGGCGCCCCGCACGGCCCGGTGGATGTCCGCCACGTGGTTGTTCCAGGCCGGCCACACGGCGGCCGGGCGCTCGGAGATCCGCCGCAGCACCTTGGCGTCCTCGGTGCGGCCCTGCGCCTGGTACGCCGTGACCTGGCGGGCCGCGTCGCTGTTCGGGTCCACCCAGAACGGCGAGCCGTTCGCGGGCTCGCTCCTGCCCACGGGTTCCTGGGCGGGGCCCTGCTCGCCCGGGGCGGGGCCCGTGCCGCCGCCGGGCGCGCAGCCGGCGCCGGCGCCGAGCCCGGCAGCCAGCAGAAGGGCGGTGAGTACGCGGAATGCTCTGTGGCCGGACATCCAGCCCCCTCGTATGGCTGTGAGCTACGGACGGACAGCGGACCGGTCAATCGTGACATAGCGGTCACGGAGAGTCGGGGTGCGACACCGCGCGACGGCGGCGGCGGACCACCCCCGGACCGATCCGCGAGACGGGGCTGACCAGCATGTGACCAGTCGGTAAGGTCGGTGACGTGCCCAAGCCGCTCAGTCTCCCGTTCGACCCCATCGCCCGTGCCGACGAGCTCTGGCAGCGCCGCTGGGGGCCCGTCCCCTCCATGGCCGCCATCACGTCGATCATGCGCGCGCACCAGATCCTGCTCGCGGAGGTCGACGCGGTGGTCAAGCCCTACGGGCTGACCTTCGCCCGGTACGAGGCGCTGGTGCTGCTCACCTTCTCCAAGGAGGGCGAGCTGCCGATGTCCAAGATCGGCGAGCGGCTGATGGTCCACCCGACCTCGGTGACGAACACCGTCGACCGGCTGGTGAAGTCGGGCCTGGTCGCCAAGCGCCCCAACCCCAACGACGGACGCGGCACGCTCGCCTCCATCACCGACAAGGGCCGCGAGGTCGTCGAGGCGGCGACGGCGGACCTGATGGCGATGGACTTCGGGCTGGGCGTGTACGACGACGAGGAGTGCGCGGAGATCTTCGCGATGCTCAGGCCCTTGCGGGTGGCCGCGGGCGACTTCGACGAGAAGTAGCCCCGGGGGTCCCGCCGGAAGATCGCCCGGAACGTGCCGTTACGCTCAATGCCATGAAGAGGAGCGTGCTGACCCGCTACCGGGTCATGGCCTATGTGACCGCCGTCATGCTGCTTGTGCTCTGCACGTGCATGGTGTTCAAGTACGGGTTCGACACGGGCGAGGACGTGACCTTCATGGTCTCCCAGACCCACGGCGTCCTCTACATCATCTACCTGGTCTTCGCCTTCGACCTGGGGTCCAAGGCGAAGTGGCCGTTCGGCAAGCTGCTGTGGATCCTGCTCTCCGGGACCATCCCCTTCGCCGCGTTCTTCGTCGAGCGCAAGGTCACCCGCGACGTCGAGCCGCTGCTCGCGGACGCCTCGCCGGTCGCCGCCAAGGCCTGACCCCGACCGCCGTGCGCCACGCGTACGGCGGCCACCCATCGACATTTACTAGGACGTCCTAGTAAATTCGAAGGTATGGACGCTGACGCCATCGAGGAAGGCCGCCGACGCTGGCAGGCCCGCTACGACGCCGCCCACAAGCGCGACGCCGACTTCACCACGCTCTCCGGCGACCCCGTGGAGCCCGTGTACGGGCCCCGGCCCGGTGACACCTACGACGGCTTCGAGCGGATCGGCTGGCCGGGTGAGTACCCCTTCACCCGCGGCCTGTACCCGACCGGCTACCGCGGCCGCACCTGGACCATCCGCCAGTTCGCCGGCTTCGGCAACGCCGAGCAGACCAACGAGCGCTACAAGATGATCCTGGCCAACGGCGGCGGCGGCCTGTCCGTCGCCTTCGACATGCCCACCCTCATGGGCCGGGACTCCGACGACCCGCGCTCGCTCGGCGAGGTCGGCCACTGCGGTGTCGCCATCGACTCCGCCGCCGACATGGAGGTCCTCTTCAAGGACATCCCGCTCGGGGACGTCACGACCTCGATGACCATCTCCGGCCCGGCCGTCCCCGTCTTCTGCATGTACCTCGTCGCCGCCGAGCGCCAGGGCGTCGACCCGGGGGTCCTCAACGGCACCCTCCAGACGGACATCTTCAAGGAGTACATCGCCCAGAAGGAGTGGCTGTTCCAGCCCGAGCCCCATCTGCGCCTGATCGGCGACCTGATGGAGCACTGCGCGGCCCGCATCCCCGCGTACAAGCCGCTCTCCGTCTCGGGCTACCACATCCGCGAGGCGGGCGCGACGGCCGCCCAGGAGCTCGCCTACACGCTCGCCGACGGCTTCGGGTACGTGGAACTGGGCCTGTCCCGAGGCCTGGACGTCGACGTCTTCGCGCCCGGCCTGTCCTTCTTCTTCGACGCGCACGTCGACTTCTTCGAGGAGATCGCCAAGTTCCGCGCCGCGCGCCGCATCTGGGCCCGCTGGCTGCGCGAGGTGTACGGCGCGCGGAGCGACAAGGCGCAGTGGCTGCGGTTCCACACCCAGACCGCGGGTGTCTCGCTCACCGCCCAGCAGCCGTACAACAACGTCGTACGCACCGCCGTCGAGGCCCTCGCCGCGGTCCTCGGCGGCACCAACTCGCTGCACACCAACGCCCTCGACGAGACCCTGGCCCTGCCGTCCGAGCAGGCCGCCGAGATCGCCCTGCGGACGCAGCAGGTGCTGATGGAGGAGACCGGCGTCGCCAACGTCGCCGACCCGCTGGGCGGTTCCTGGTACGTCGAGCAGCTCACCGACCGCATCGAGGCCGACGCCGAGAAGATCTTCGACCAGATCAGGGAGCGGGGCCTGCGCGCGCACCCCGACGGGCAGCACCCCATCGGGCCCATGACCTCCGGCATCCTGCGCGGCATCGAGGACGGCTGGTTCACCGGCGAGATCGCCGAGTCCGCCTTCCGCTACCAGCAGGCCCTGGAGAAGGGCGACAAGAAGGTCGTCGGCGTCAACTGCCACACCGGCTCGGTCACCGGCGACCTGGAGATCCTGCGGGTCAGCCACGAGGTGGAGCGGGAGCAGGTGCGCGTGCTCGGCGAGCGCAAGGCGCGCCGGGACGACGCACGGGTGCGGGCCTCGCTGGACGCGATGCTGGCCGCCGCGCGCGACGGCGCCAACATGATCGAACCCATGCTGGACGCGGTACGGGCGGAGGCCACGCTCGGTGAGATCTGCGACGCGTTGCGGGAGGAATGGGGCACGTACACCGAACCGCCCGGCTTCTGACCGAAAAGCCCGGTCGGCCGCCGTCACTCCGTGGTGATGGCGGCCGTCCTGTTTTTCGGCCATGTCAACTGGCATGTGGACAAAGGGTGTTGACCCTGTGTGGCCCTCCACATCGGTAGTCCATATTTCATTGACAAACCGGATGGCCGGATTTTTTAATCAGTGAACTGGCGTACCGCACATCACGTCAGTCACACCGGGGGCAGCAGGGGGCGGGGACTCCGGGTGCAGAGCCACCGGTCCTGTACCGGGCGGGGCTCAAAGCCGTTCGCCCATGGGGAAGGTGGATGCGGTGCGGTTCAATCTGCTCGGACCTCTTGAGGTGCAGGCCTGCGACCGACGGATGTATGTGCGAGGGGGGCGACAGCGGACTCTTCTGGTCATGCTCTTACTCAACGCCAACGTCACGGTGAGCAAGGAGCAGCTGATTGATGAGATATGGGGGGAACGGCCACCGGCGCAGGTGGACAACGCCCTCCAGGCGGTGGCCACCCGGTTGCGCCGCTCTCTCGATTCCTGGTACGGCCCCGGGTGTGCCAAGGAGCGCCTGGGCACTGAGCAGTCCGGTTACCGGCTGCACCTCGCCGAGGACGAACTCGACCTGTTGTGTTTCGAGGCGCTGTGCTCCGAGGCGCGCCGACTCGGCCAGGTGGACCACGCGGCGGCGTCGGCCAAGCTGGACGAGGCATTGGCGCTGTGGCGGGGGCCGGCCCTCCAGGGGGTCGCGGGCGGGCTGCTGTGCCGCTCCGCGGCCACCCGGCTGGACGAGGTGCGTCTGCTGACGCTGGAGGAGAAGTTCAATCTGGAGATCCAGGGCGGGCGATACCAGATGGCCGTGGCCGAACTGTGCCGGATGACCATCCTCCACCCCTTGCATGAACGATTCTCCGAACAGTTGATGATCGCGCTGTACCGGGCGGGGAGAACGGCCGAGGCGCTCGACGCGTACCGGCGGCTGCACACCGTGCTCCGCACGGAGCTGGGGCTCGACCCCTCTCCGGTGCTCCAGGCGCGGATGCAGGCCATCCTGCAGCACGACATGCCGGTGCCGAACCCGCCGATGGCGCATCTGCCGGCCGCGCCGTCGTCCCGCCGCTCGCGCCGCCGGAGCGGATCGAGGGGCTGACGATGACGGCCAAGCAGCGGGAGTGGTACGAGTCGGCTCTGCGCGGCCACATCCACGGCACCGAGGAGCAGGTGCGGG
>NZ_JAUEPL010000010.1 GCF_030406405.1 Streptomyces ficellus | reverse complement strand
GGCGCCTCCGCCTCGACCACGTACCCGAGATCCCTCAGCGCCTCCACCAGCTCGGCGGGCGACCCGGGCGCGGTCCCCGCCTCGCTCAGCAGGCTCCGTACGATCCGGCCCTTCGTCGCCTTGTTGACGTGGCTGACCGCCGGGCGGGGGGGGGGGTGCCGGGCCCGCGGCGGCGCGGTCGGCGGCGCGCGCGCGCCGTGCGGGCGCCGCGCCGCGGCGGGGGGCGGAGCGCTCGATGCCGGGCACGGTGGGCCCCCCGGCGGGCGGCGGCCCCGGCCGGTCGGTCTCGCGGTTCTGCGTGTGTTCTTCAGCGCGCGTCATAGGCACCCCCGGCTTCACAACGCGTTCCAGCCACTGGTCGTTCCGTCACTCGTCGCCGGTGCCCAGGGGCGCGGCCGGGCGGCCCGGGTAGTCCGGGGGCGGCGCCAGGCGCTGGCCCGGGTAGCCGCCCAACTCGTACTTGAGGAGCTTCTTCGCCTTCTCCGGGTCCGTCTCGCCCTCTCCGTACGCCGGACACAGCGGCGCGATCGGGCAGGCGCCGCACGCCGGCTTGCGGGAGTGACAGACACGCCGGCCGTGGAAGATGACGCGGTGCGAAAGCATCGTCCACTCCGACTTGGGGAAGATCGCGCAGATCTCCGCCTCGATCTTCTCCGGGTCCTCCTGCTCCGTCCACTTCCATCGCCGGACCAGCCGGCCGAAGTGCGTGTCCACGGTGATGCCGGGCACACCGAAGGCGTTGCCCAGGACCACGTTCGCCGTCTTGCGGCCGACGCCGGGCAGGGTGACCAGGTCTTCGAGGCGGCCGGGCACCTCACCGCCGAAGTTGTCCCGGAGGGCGGCGGACAGGCCGATGAGGGACTTCGCCTTGGCGCGGAAGAAACCGGTCGGCCGGATGATCTCTTCCAGCTCCTCCGGGTCCGCCGCCGCCAGGTCCTCCGGAGTCGGGTACTTCGCGAAAAGCGCCGGCGTCGTCTGATTGACCCTGAGGTCGGTGGTCTGGGCCGACAGGACGGTCGCCACGAGCAGCTCGAAGGGGTTGCGGAAGTCGAGCTCGGGATGGGCGTACGGATAGAGCTCGGCCAGCTCGCGGTTGATCTTGCGAGCACGGCGCACCATCGCCAGGTGCGATTCCGGCTTCCACGGCTTCGCCTGCTTGGCCGCGCCCCGCGTCGCCTTCTTGGAGGCTTCCCCGGTCGCTTTGACAGCCTGCGCGGACTTCGCCGTCTTGGCGACCTTCGCGACCTTCGCAACCTTGGTCGGTTTGTTCGCTTTTGTCGCTTTATTCGGCGCGGGCGACACCTGTTCGCCCACGGCGGAATTCTGTTCCCCGGACACTCTCCCGGCCCCCTCGACCTGCGCTCTCACCGGCGAATTGGACACCCGGCCAGCCTAAGGGCCACCACCGACATCCGCCCCGGCCGACGGCGATCAGCGCCCAATCGGGGCCCTGCCGTACGGACACGCGTACCAGTGCGTCAAACTTGTTGTGATTGATCGCACTGTTTTACCGTCCGGCATCATGGGACCCAACGTCTCTGAGCAGGTCGACATAGGAGAGAACTCGTGGACGACGTTCTGCGGCGCGCCCCGCTCTTCGCGGCGCTCGATGACGAGCAGGCCGCGGAGCTCCGCGCCTCGATGAGTGAAGTGACGCTCGCCCGTGGCGACGCGCTCTTCCACGAGGGCGACCCGGGCGACCGGCTCTACGTGGTCACCGAGGGCAAGGTGAAGCTGCACCGCACCTCACCCGACGGCCGCGAGAACATGCTCGCCGTCCTCGGCCCCGGTGAGCTGATCGGTGAGCTGTCGCTCTTCGACCCGGGCCCGCGGACCGCCACCGCCACCGCCCTCACCGAGGTCAAGCTCCTCGGTCTCGGCCACGGTGACCTGCAGCCCTGGCTGAACGCCCGCCCCGAGGTCGCCACGGCCCTGCTGCGTGCCGTCGCCCGCCGCCTGCGCAAGACCAACGACCAGATGTCCGACCTGGTCTTCTCCGACGTGCCGGGCCGGGTCGCCCGCGCGCTCCTGGACCTGTCGCGCCGCTTCGGCGTGCAGTCCGAGGAGGGCATCCACGTCGTGCACGACCTGACCCAGGAGGAGCTCGCCCAGCTGGTCGGCGCCTCCCGCGAGACGGTCAACAAGGCCCTCGCGGACTTCGCCGGCCGCGGCTGGCTGCGTCTGGAGGCGCGCGCCGTGATCCTGCTGGACGTCGAGCGACTGGCCAAGCGCTCCCGCTAGAGCGCAGCGCCAGGACCGCCCGCGAGCGACGCACGCGACGGCCGCCTGGAGCAGCTGAAAGGGCCGCCCCCCTCGCCGGGGCGGCCCTTGCGCGTGTCCGAACGGCGCGCCGCCCGCCCGCGTCTCGCGCTGCCCGCGCATCCGTCTGGGACGCCCACCCGTGTCTCGCCCCGCCCCGGCCACGCATCCGGGCCGTCTGGGACGCCCGCCCGCGGCTCGCCCCGCCCGCGCGTCCGGGCCGCGCGACGCCCGCCCTCAGATCAGGCCGTGCTCGGTCAGGTACTCCAGCTGTGCCCGTACCGACAGCTCGGCCGCGGGCCACAGGGACCTGTCCACGTCCGCGTACACATGCGCGACGACGTCCCGCGCCGTCGTGTGACCGTTCTCGACGGCCGTCTCCACCTGGGCGAGCCGGCTGGCCCGGTGGGCCAGGTAGAACTCCACGACCCCCTGCGCGTCGTCCAGGACCGGCCCGTGTCCCGGCAGCACCGTGTGCACCCCGTCGTCGACCGCCAGCGAGCGCAGCCGCCGCAGCGAGTCCAGGTAGTCGCCGAGCCGCCCGTCCGGGTGCGCGACCACCGTCGTACCGCGCCCGAGGATCGTGTCCCCCGTCAGCACCGCGCGGTCGGCGGGCAGGTGGAAGCTGAGCGAGTCGGCGGTGTGGCCGGGCGTGGGCACCACCCGCAGTTCCAGGCCGCCGACCTCGATCACCTGCCCCGCCCTCAGCCCCTCGTCGCCCAGCCGCAGCGCCGGGTCCAGAGCGCGCACGGGGGTACCGGTCAGTTCGGCGAACCGCCCCGCGCCCTCGGCGTGGTCCGGGTGCCCGTGCGTGAGCAGGGTGAGCGCGACGCGCTTTCCGAGCCGTTCGGCGGTGTCCACGACCCGCCGCAGATGCCGCTCGTCAAGCGGTCCGGGGTCGACGACGACCGCGAGCCGCGAGTCCGGCTCGGACAGGATCCAGGTGTTCGTGCCGTCCAGCGTCATCGCGGACGCGTTCGGCGCCAGGACGTTGACGGCGCGTTCGGTCGCGGGGCCGGAGACCACGGCTCCGCGCGGCTGCCCGGGAAGCGCGGCGGCGTCGGTCATCGGGACGTTCCCCCCGTCGGCACGTGCTTGGTGAACTCCTCGTGCCCCGGCCAGCTCAGAATCACCTCGTCGCCCTCCAGGCGCGCCTGTGCCAGTACGGGAGTGAGGTCCTGGTCCTTCGACGCCGCCAGGGCCGCTGCCGGGCTCCCGTACCGCTCCAGGGTCCGCAGCGTGGCGATGGTCGGGGGCATCATCAGCAGCTCGCCCCGGTCGTAGCCCGCCGCCGCGTCCGCCGGGCGGACCCACACCGTGCGGTCGGCCTCCGTGGAGGCGTTACGGGTGCGCTGGCCCTCCGGCAGCGCGGCCACGAAGAACCAGGTGTCGTAGCGGCGCGGTTCGAACTCGGGGGTGATCCAGCGCGCCCAGGCGCCCAGCAGGTCGGAGCGGAGCACCAGGCCCCGCCGGTCCAGGAAGTCCGCGAACGCCAGCTCCCGGGCCACCAGGGCCGCCCGGTCCGCCTCCCAGTCGTCGCCCGTGGTGTCGGCGACGACCGTGTCGGCGGTCGGCCCCGCGAGCAGGACGCCGGCCTCCTCGTACGTCTCGCGCACCGCCGCGCACACGATGGCCTGCGCCTCGGCCGGCGGGGCCACCCCGAGCCGGGCCGCCCAGTCGGCCGGGGAGGGGCCCGCCCACCGCACGGGGTGCTCGTCGCGCGGGTCGACGCCGCCGCCCGGGTAGGCGTACGCACCGCCCGCGAAGGCCATGGACGTACGCCGGCGCAGCATGTGCACCCGCAACCCCTCCTCGGCGCCGTCCCGCAGGAGCATCACGGTCGCGGCCCGCTTGGGGGTCACGGCCACGAGTGCCCCACTGGCGAGTGCGCGGATGCGGTCGGGCCATTCCGGCGGGTACCACTGACCATTGGACATGGCCGGATGCTATGCGCATCCGTCGCGATGTTCGAGAGGGGAACGTGGTCACGACAGCGACTCCGCGTCCCCTCACCGCCGCCTCAGTCCTGGACGAGCTCCACCTGGATCTCGACCTCGACCGGCGAGTCCAGCGGCAGCACCGCGACGCCGACCGCGCTGCGCGCGTGCACGCCCTTCTCGCCGAGCACCTCGCCCAGCAGCTCGCTGGCACCGTTGAGGACGGCCGGCTGCCCGGTGAAGTCCGCGGCGGAGGCGACGTACCCGACGACCTTCACGACCCGCGCGATCCGGTCCAGGTCCCCGGCGACCGACTTCACGGCGGCCAGTGCGTTGAGCGCGCAGATCCGCGCCAGCTTCTTGGCCTCCTCCGGGGTGACCTCGCCGCCCACCTTGCCGGTGACCGGAAGCTTGCCGTCCACCATCGGGAGCTGGCCCGCCGTGTACACGTACACACCCGACTGGACCGCCGGCTGGTACGACGCCAGCGGCGGCACCACGTCGGGCAGGGTCAGGCCCAGTTCGGCGAGGGTCGCCTCGACGCGGCCGGTCACTGCTTCTCCCGCTTCAGGTACGCCACGAGCTGCTCGGGGTTGTTCGGCCCGGGCACAACCTGGACGAGCTCCCAGCCGTCCTCGCCCCAGGTGTCCAGAATCTGCTTGGTCGCGTGCACGAGAAGGGGCACGGTCGCGTATTCCCACTTGGTCATGGAGCCGACTGTAGCCGCTGCCACCGACAGCACCGCCAAGGGCAGCCTCCTGCGTAGCCCATGGGCCGACTGGTTAGGCTCGAATACGTGAGCAGGCTCCAGGTCGTCAGCGGCAAGGGCGGTACCGGTAAGACGACGGTCGCCGCCGCCCTCGCGCTCGCCCTCGCGACGGAGGGCAAGCGGACTCTCCTCGTGGAGGTCGAAGGCAGACAGGGCATCGCACAACTCTTCGAAACGGAAGCCCTTCCGTACGAGGAGAGGAAGATCGCCGTCGCCCCGGGCGGCGGCGAGGTGTACGCGTTGGCCATTGACGCCGAACGCGCGCTCCTCGACTACCTCCAGATGTTCTACAAGCTCGGTTCCGCCGGGCGCGCGCTGAAGAAACTGGGCGCGATCGACTTCGCGACCACCATCGCGCCGGGCGTACGGGACGTACTGCTGACCGGCAAGGCGTGCGAAGCCGTACGCCGCCGGGACAAGAGCCGGGAGAACAGCCGGGAGAACAGCCGGGGCACCAGCCGCGACAAGAGCCAGGACCCTAGCCAGGACAAGAAAGGCGGCGGTTACGTCTACGACTACGTCGTCATGGACGCCCCACCCACCGGCCGCATCACCCGCTTCCTGAACGTCAACGACGAGGTGGCGGGTCTCGCGAAGATCGGTCCGATACACAATCAGGCGCAGGCCGTGATGCGGGTGCTCAAGTCCCCGGAGACGGCCGTCCACCTGGTGACCCTCCTGGAGGAGATGCCGGTCCAGGAGACCGCGGACGGCATCGCCGAGCTGCGCGACGCGGACCTTCCGGTGGGCAACGTGCTGGTCAACATGGTCCGTCCGCACGTTCTGGACGAGGACGCGGTACGGGCGGCGGCGGGCGACCACCGCAAGGACATCGCCAAGGCGCTCGCCGCGGCCGGTATCAGCGGCTCCACCCGGCTGGTCGGCCCGCTCCTGGACCAGGCCGCCGAGCACGCCGAGCGCGTGGAGCTGGAGCGGGAGCAGCGTGAGGCGCTGGCGAAACTTCAGGTGCCCACGTACGAACTCCCCTTCCTCGGGGAGGGCGCTGATATCGCCGGTATCTACCAGTTGGCCAAGGAACTGAGGAAGCTCGGGGTGGGCGTATGACTCTCGATGGGGTTCCCGGCCTGGAGGTCGATCCGCTCCTGGACGACCCGGCGACCCGCATCATCGTGTGCTGCGGGGCGGGCGGTGTCGGCAAGACGACGACCGCGGCCGCGCTGGGCGTACGGGCGGCGGAGCGCGGCCGGAAGGTCGTGGTGCTGACGATCGACCCGGCCCGGCGGCTCGCCCAGTCGATGGGCATCGACCAGCTGGACAACGTTCCGCGCCGGGTCGACGGCATCAAGGGCGACGGCGAACTGCACGCCATGATGCTGGACATGAAGCGCACCTTCGACGAGATCGTCGAGGCGCACGCCGACCCCGCGCGGGCCGCCGCCATCCTGCGCAACCCCTTCTACCAGTCCCTGTCGGCCGGTTTCGCGGGCACGCAGGAGTACATGGCGATGGAGAAGCTGGGCCAGCTGCGGGCGCGCGAGGAGTGGGACCTGATCGTGGTCGACACGCCGCCGTCGCGTTCCGCGCTGGACTTCCTGGACGCGCCGAAGCGGCTGGGCTCGTTCCTGGACGGCACGTTCATCAAGCTGCTGATGGCGCCGGCGAAGGTGGGCGGCCGGGCGGGGATGAAGTTCCTGAACGTCGGTATGTCGATGATGACGGGCACCCTGGGCAAGCTGCTGGGGGGTCAGCTGCTGCGGGACGTACAGACCTTCGTGGCGGCGATGGACACCATGTTCGGCGGCTTCCGTACACGGGCGGACGCCACGTACCGGCTGCTACAGGCGCCGGGTACGGCGTTTCTGGTTGTGGCCGCGCCCGAGCGGGACGCGCTGCGGGAGGCCGCGTACTTCGTGGAGCGGCTGGCGGCGGAGCAGATGCCGCTGGCCGGGCTGGTGCTGAACCGGGTTCACGGCAGCGGCGCCGTGCGGCTGTCCGCCGAGCGGGCGCTGGCCGCTGCGGAAAATCTTGAAGAGGGCGGCATTGTGGATCAGGGGGCCGGGAAGGCTGGACTTCGTGGCCCAGAGGTCACTTCTCCCGAGGCTGCCCTCTCCCCCGAGTCGAAGGCCACCGGCACCACAACAGCACCCACGCCGCCCACGCCCCCCACGGCGCCCGTTGATGTCTCCGCCGCGTCTGTCTCTCCGGCCGTTGGCCGGTTGACCGCGGGGCTGCTGCGCCTGCATGCCGAACGGATGCAGGTGCTCGCCCGTGAGCAGCGCACGCGCGACCGGTTTACCGCGCTCCATCCGGAGGTAGCGGTGACTGAAGTGCCCGCGCTACCCGGTGACGTACACGATCTGGCGGGGCTCCGGGCCATCGGCGACCGTCTCGCGGCGGGTCACCGCCGCTGAGGGTGTCACTGAGCGCGTCACTGATCCCCGTCACTGACCGAACCACTGGCTGACGGAACCACGGGCCACGTCACTGACCACGTCACTGACCGTGTCACTGACTGACTCTGTCGCTACCCCACTGCCGCGTACGTCTCGTACGTCTCGTCGTCGTCCAGCGCGACGGGCAGGATGCCCGCGCTGCGCTCGTACTCCGTGCGCGCGGTCTCCAGCAGCCGGCGCCATGAGGTGACGGTCGGCCGCCGCCGCAGCAGTGCGCGGCGCTCACGCTCCGTCATACCGCCCCACACGCCGAACTCGACGCGATTGTCCAGCGCGTCGGCCAGGCACTCGGTCCGCACCGGGCACCCGGTGCACACCGCCTTGGCCCTGTTCTGCGCCGCTCCTTGTACGAACAGTTCGTCCGGATCGGTAGTGCGGCAGGCGGCCTGCGCACTCCAGTCAGCTACCCAGCCCATACCGGCGCCGTCCTCTCCCGAATCGAGGCTCCCCCACGGCGGCAGCGGCATATTCACCGCCACCAGTTGAGGACGTTACGGAAGGTGGGCACAGCGCAACACCCCCTTCGGGCCCAATCTTGAATGGTCCGAACGGACTATGCGTACGCGGCAGATCACCCAGGGGAGTGAGCGGTAGACATACGTAAGGAATCCCGTAAACCAGGGCACTTCACCGGGGCTGCACAGGGCGGGCACTGACGCATGGGGTCGAAACGGGCATGAGGCCGCGCGGCTCGGGGAACGCGGGGGCCGTACCGGGTTTTTGTCACGGGGGCGCAACTGCTGTGACAGTTGTGACCAGCTTAGGCCAAGGCATATACGCGTGTCCGGCGAATGAGAACGTAGGCTGACTCCATGCCAAAGAAGCGCTCGGGCGGGGGTCTGACCGGGACCCAGCAGGCCGCCAAGTTCCTCGGTGTCAGCGTGCTGTCCGGTGCGGTGCTCGCGGGGATCGCACTGCCCGCCGCGGGGGCGCTGGGTCTCGCGGCCAAGGGCACGGTCCAGGGGTTCGACGAAATCCCGGCCAATCTGAAGCGGCCCCCGCTGAGCCAGCGCACCACGATCCTCGACTCGCAGGGCGGTCAGATCGCCACGGTCTACTCCCGCGACCGCACTGTCGTGGACCTCAAGGACATCTCCCCGTACATGCAGAAGGCGATCGTCGCGATCGAGGACTCGCGCTTCTACGAGCACGGGGCCATCGACCTCAAGGGCGTGCTGCGCGCACTCAACCGCAACGCGCAGTCGGGCGGGGTCGCCCAGGGTGCGTCGACCCTGACCCAGCAGTACGTGAAGAACGTCTTCGTCGAGGAGGCGGGCGACGACCCCGACAAGGTCGCCCAGGCCACCCAGCAGACCCTGGGCCGCAAGATCCAGGAGCTGAAGTACGCGATCCAGGTGGAGGAGGAGCTCGGGAAGAAGAAGATCCTCGAGAACTACCTCAACATCACCTTCTTCGGGCAGCAGGCGTACGGCATCGAGGCGGCGTCCCAGCGGTACTTCTCCAAGCGCGCCAAGGACCTGAACCTGGAGGAAGCGGCGATGCTGGCCGGCATCGTCCAGTCGCCGAGCCGCTACGACCCGGTCAACGACGTGCAGGAGGCCACCAAGCGCCGCAACGTCGTCCTGTCGCGCATGGCGGCCGTCGGCGACATCAGCGAGGCGGAGGCGGAGCGCGCCAAGTCCACCCCCATCCAGCTGAAGGTGAGCAAGCCGAAGAACGGCTGCATCACCGCCGTGGACGGCGCGGGCTTCTTCTGTGACTACGTACGCGAGGTCTTCCTCTCCGAGCCGGTCTTCGGCAAGAACCGGGAGGAGCGCAGCAAGATCTGGAACCGTGGCGGCCTGACGATCAGGACCACGCTCGATCCGCAGGCGCAGAAGTCGACGCAGGAATCGATCAAGAGCCACGTCTACCAGAGCGACAAGGTCGCGACGGCGGTGACGATGGTTCAGCCGGGCACCGGCAAGATCGTGGCGATGGGTCAGTCCAAGCCGTACGGCTTCGGGAAGAACGAGACCCAGATCAACTACTCGGTCAACAGGGGCATGGGCGGCTCGAACTACGGCTTCCCGACCGGGTCGACGTTCAAGCCCTTCGTGGCGGCCGCCGCCCTGGAGCAGGGCAAGCCGCCGACGCAGGTGTACCCGTCGCCGTTCGAGATGCCCTACCCGGAGTCGGTGTCGACCTGCAGCGGGAAGCCCTGGGTCAACCAGGGGGACACCGTGGAGAACGAGAACGAGTCGGAGGTCGGCCCGTACGCGCTCAAGGAAGCGATGGCCAAGTCGGTCAACACGTACTTCGTACAGATGATCGGCGAGATCGGCATGTGCCCGGTCGTGGAGATGACCAACAAGCTGAACGTGGTGATGGGCAATGACGAGAAGCTGCCCGAGAAGCCCTCCAGCCTCACCCTCGGCTCCAACGGCATCTCGCCGCTGAACATGGCCAGTGCCTACGCGGCCTTCGCCAACCGGGGCACGTACTGCACGCCGACCGCCATCGAGTCCATCAAGACGGCGGACGGCACGAGCCTCGCCGTCCCGAAGACCAAGTGCAGCAAGGCGATGTCGGAGCGGACCGCCGACACCATCAACACCCTGCTGCGCGGTGTGATCGACTCCGGTACGGGTCAGGCGGCGGGTCTGTCGTCCCGTGACAACGCAGGCAAGACGGGTACGACGGACGGCCGCAGGAACGCCTGGTTCGTCGGCTACACCCCGAACCTGTCGGGCGCCGTGTGGGTCGGGGCCCCGGCCCAGGACGTCGAGATGCAGTACATCACCATCGGCGGCCAGTACCACGACAAGGTCTTCGGCGGCAAGGTGCCGGGGCCGATCTGGAAGGACGCCATGACCGGCGCGCTGGACGGCCACGAGGCCCCCGGCTTCGTCGGCGTCAACATCCCGGACGCCCCGAGGGACGGCAAGGGGAAGGGCGGGCCGGTCGCCGACAACAAGCCGGGCGGCGGCACGACCGGCGGCGGAGGCACGACCGGCGGCGGCGGAGGCGGCCGGGACGACGACGACCCGTGGGGCGGCATCACCATCCCGCCGGACCTGATCGGCGGAGGCAACGCGCGCGGCCAGGGCAACGGCGGCGGCCACCGGTGACGCCACCCGCGTAGCGCAGCGCGAACGGGACGCGTAGCGGGACGCGGAAGGGGACGCGCAACGGGGAAGGGCGCCCCACCGGTGGTTCGGTGGGGCGCCCTTTTTTTGGTGAGGTGCGGGGGGCCGCCGCAACGCGCCGGCGTTGCCGACGCCTCGGCGGGGGCATGAGCCGGGCGCACCCGCCCCCGCCGCAACGCGCAGGCGTCGTGCGCCGCCCCGGAACCCCGGGACCCCGGGAGCCCGGACCGTACGGGGCAACCGAGGGGGCTAGCCCCCGACGGCGACGCGTAGGCGGCTCAGCCCGCCAGCAGCTGCTTGACCACGGCCGCGACGCGGCCGCCCTCGGCGCGGCCCGCCACCTTCGGGTTCACGATCTTCATCACGGCGCCCATCGCGCGCGGGCCCTCGGCACCGCCCGCCTTGGCCTCCTCCACCGCCTCGGCGACGATCTGCTTCAGTTCGTCGTCGCTCAGCTGCTGCGGCAGGTAGGCGTCAAGGATGGCGCCCTCCGCCTTCTCCCGCTCGGCCTGCTCGGCGCGACCGCCCTGGGCGAAGGCCTCGGCCGCCTCGCGGCGCTTCTTCGCCTCCTTGGCGATCACCTTCTGCACCTCGTCGTCGGAGAGCTCGCGCGCCTGCTTGCCCGCGACCTCCTCCTTGGTGATGGCGGCAAGGGTCAGCCGGAGCGTCGAGGAGCGCAGCTCGTCGCGCGCCCTGATCGCCTCGGTGAGGTCTTCCTGCAGGTTGGACTTGAGCGTGGTCATGCGCACAAGTGTGGCAGGTGCGGCGATCCGTACGCCCGCTCATTTCTGCCGCCGCGTCGGGTCTGGGACGATGGCTCCATGCGCGCGCGATACGGAGTTCCCCTGAAAGTCACCGCAGGAATCGCAGCGGTCGGCGCGGCCGGCCTGGCCTACGCCGCCGGCTTCGAGGCCCGCTCGTTCCGGCTCCGCCGGGTCACCGTCCCCGTACTGCCGCGTGGGACACGGCCGTTGCGGATGCTGCAGGTCTCCGACATCCACATGGTGAGCGGTCAGCGCAAGAAGCGGGCCTGGCTCCAGACGCTGGCCGGGCTGCGCCCGGACTTCGTCGTCAACACCGGCGACAACCTCTCCGACCCCAATGGCGTACCGGAACTTCTGGACGCACTCGGTCCGCTGCTCGACTTCCCCGGTGTGTACGTCTTCGGCTCCAACGACTACTACGGGCCCAAGCTCCGCAACCCGGCCCGTTACCTGATCGAGCGGGCACAGGGCCGCCACGGCCTCAACGGCAACGCGCCGGCCGTCGGGGCCGTGCACAACCCGTGGGAGGAGATCCGGGACGCCTTCGACGCGGCGGGCTGGCTGAACCTCACCAACACGCGCGGCCGGCTCAAGCTCGACAGTCTCGACGGCCTGGAGCTCGCCTTCACGGGCCTGGACGACCCGCACATCAAGCGCGACCGGTACGAGCAGGTCGCCGGCGGCCCGGAGTCGGACGCCGACCTGTCGGTGGCCGTCGTCCACGCCCCGTACCTGCGCTCCCTCGACGCCTTCACGGCCGATGGCTACCCGCTGATCCTCGCGGGCCATACGCACGGCGGTCAGGTCTGCATCCCGTTCTACGGGGCGCTGGTCACCAACTGCGACCTGGACACGGACCGGGTGAAGGGCCTCTCCACCCACCGGGCCGGCGGCCACACCTCGTACCTCCACGTTTCGGCGGGCTGCGGCACCAACCGCTACACGCCGGTCCGCTTCGCCTGCCCGCCCGAGGCGACGCTGCTGACCCTCACGCCACGGGACTGATCTTCACCTTCGTACGGTGGAGGGAGGACTGCCGGGCGGCTGCCCCGCCGACTGCGTCCGCGTCCTGATCGCGGCGGCGTCACCGGAACCTGATCGACCGGGCCCAGGGCGGTCCGGCCCTGTCGGCCCACCGAGCCGGGACGTGCCGCCCACCGCTGCCGCCGCGCGTGGTGGGCGGCCCGTTCCTCCCACCACCTGGCGCCGCCCGGCGACGGCCTCCGCGACCGGCCCGGAGGGCCTGGACCGGATCAGCCCCACCTGCGCGGACCCTAAACCGGATTTCGTCTCCGGCCGCCAGTGGGCTAAAGTAAACGACGTCGCCGAGACACGCGGTGGCATCGGGGTGTAGCGCAGCTTGGCAGCGCGCTTCGTTCGGGACGAAGAGGTCGTGGGTTCAAATCCCGCCACCCCGACAGCTGAAACACCAGGTCAGGGGCCTGATCCGCGATAGCGGTTCGGGCCCCTGAGTGGTTCCTGGGGTGATCTTGGGAGCCATGAATGCCGACACACTGAGTGCCCGCAGGGCCCGCTGGGGCGTCCTGGGGTTGGACGCCGCCGGACGCCTCACGGTCGTCGCTCCAGCGGGGAACGGCCGGTCGAGACGTACACCCGGGTCTGTCCGAGATGAACTTCGACATCGAGCGGAGGCCGAGGAGTTCCCCCTCGCTCCGGCTCGGACCGAGGCGGAAGCCACCCGAATCGCGGATCACCTGGTTTCTCGGAGACCGTCACCCGGACGGCTTGGTCCTGTCGCCGATCGTCCGGGCTCCGGCACAGAATCGGAGAATGAGCAACTCATCCGAGGGCCCGAGTGGCCCGGTGCACCATGCGTATGCGCACCACACCGCCCACGGAGCCCCCAGTGGCGGCGGAGCCGGCAAAGTCGGCGGCTGGGCTTCCGGGGTGACGTTGTTCGCCGGGGTGCTGATGCTCGTGAACGGGGTTCTCGGCATGCTGCAAGGCGTCGCGGGTATCGCCGAGGACGATGTGTACGGGCGCGTCGGCGAGTACGTCTTCGAGTTCAGCGTCAGCGCCTGGGGCTGGATCCATCTGGTGCTCGGGCTGGTGGTCGCCGCCGTTGGTGCGGGGATCCTCAGCGGTGCCGCATGGGCGAAGGCGAGCGGCGTGGCGTTGGCCTCGTTCGCCCTGATCGCCAACTTCATCTGGCTGCCGTACCAGCCGGTCTGGGCAATCGTCTCGATCGCGATCGCCGTCTTCGTCATCTGGGCGCTGTGCACGGAGGACACGCCGCCTGTGGCACCGCCGACGAGGCACTGAGGCCGTTTGGTCGAGGGGGTGCCCGGCGGAGCGTGGATCAGTCCTTGCGGGCCCTGAGCGAGTACATCAGCGGGATACGCGGGCGGTCCGCCGCAAAGCGGTAGTAACCGTCCTCGTGCCGTACGAGTGCCTTGAAGCGGGCGAACAGCGAGACATCGTGCTCGTGCAGGAACTCGATCCGCAGCCCCGCCGCGATGAGCGCGGAGACGACCTCACCGATGGGGTGCTGCCATTCGACGCTGCGGTTGTGGACGGTGGCGGCGTCGACGTCGGCGTACGTCCCCGGGGTCTCATCCACCCAGGCGTCGCGGCTGAAGTAGTCGTACGCGATCCGTGAACCTGTCTCGTCGTCCAGGATGTCGGTGAGCGGATGGAATTCGGCGAGGTACAGAAAACCGCCGGGCGCGACGAGGGACGCCGCGGTCTCGGCCCAGCGGCGCACGTCCGGCAGCCAGTTCAGGGCGCCCACGCCTGTGTAGACGATGTCGTACGAAGCGTCCGGCACCGCCTCGGCGGCGTCGTACACGTCCGCGGCGACGAACGCGGCACGCTCGGGCGTGAGGCCGATGTCGGCGGCGAGGGAGCGAGCGGTCTCGATGGCCGGTTCGGAGAAGTCGAGGCCGACGACGTGTGAGGCGCCGCGGCGGGCCCAGGAAAGGGTGTCCAGCCCGATGTGGCACTGCAGGTGCAGCAGCGAGCGCCCGGTGACGTCCCCGACTTCCGCCAGCTCGAAGTCCCGCAGCACCTCGCGCTCACCGGCCCGGAAGGCGTCGAGGTCGTAGTAGTCGCCGGCGACGTGGATGGGCACTCGCTCGTCCCAGAGGGAACGGTTCGCCTCTCGCCAGTCGCCGGGGGTTGGGGAGTACATGCGCCGGAGGTTATCCACAGGCTGCGGACGACGCGAACGAATTGTCGGGCCGATCGGGTTACATGGGGGCATGACTGAACCGACCGATACGCAGACCATGCCCGACTGGGAGAAGCGGTTCCGGGCGCCGCGGGTGTCGTTGCCGGACTGGGCGCTGGACGCGCCCAGCCGGTCGTTGTTCGTGTCGAACGCGACGGGGACGTACGAGCTGTACGCCTGGGACCGGGACAGCGGCGAGCAGCGGCAGGTGACGGACCGGCCGAACGGCACGACGGAGGGGACGCTGTCGCCGGACGGCGAGTGGATCTGGTGGTTCTCGGACACGGATGGTGATGAGTTCGGCGTCTGGATGCGGCAGCCCTTCGGCGGTGGCGACGACGAGCCGGCGGCGCCGGGTCCGGCGGCGTCGTATCCGGCGGGGCTGGCGATAGGCCGGGACGGAACGGCGGTGGTCGGCCGGTCCACGGACGAGGACGGTTCGACGATCCACGTCGTACGCCCCGGGCGGCCGCCCCTGGAGATCTACCGGCACCGGGAGTCGGCCGGGGTCGGGGACCTGTCGCACGACGGGACGCTGATCGCCGTCGAGCACACCGAGCACGGTGACGCGATGCACGCGGCGCTGCGGGTGGTCCGGCTGGACGGTTCCGTGGTGGCGGAGCTGGATGACACCAAGGGCGGTACGGAGGAGCTGGGCCTGTCGGTGCTCGGCTTCGCGCCGGCGGACGGGGACAACCGGCTGCTGGTGGCGCACCAGCGGCGCGGGCGCTGGGAGCCGATGCTGTGGGACGTGTCGTCGGGCACGGAGACGGAGCTGGGGCTGGACCTGCCCGGTGACGTGTCGGCGGAGTGGTACCCGGACGGGTCGGGGCTGCTGATCGTGCACAGCTTCGAGGCGCGCAGCGAGCTGTGGCGGTACGAGATCGGGACGGGCGAGCTGTCGCGCGTGCCGACCCCGGCCGGGTCGGTGTCCGGTGCGACGGCGCGGCCCGACGGCTCGGTGGAGTACCTGTGGTCGTCGGCCGCGCAGCCGCCCGCGGTGCGGTCGACGGCGGGCGGGGTGGTCCTCGACCCGCCGGGAATGAAGGCGCCCGAGTCGGTGCCGGTGGAGGACGTGTGGGTGGACGGTCCCGGCGGCCGCATCCACGCGCTCGTGCAGCGGCCGGCGGGTGCGCGTGGTCCGCTGCCGACCGTGTTCGACATCCACGGTGGTCCGGCCTGGCACGACAGCGACGCGTTCGCCGCCGCCCCGGCGGCCTGGGTGGACCACGGGTACGCGGTGGTGCGGGTCAACTACCGGGGTTCGACCGGGTACGGGCGCGAGTGGACGGACGCGCTCAAGCACCGGGTCGGGCTGATCGAGCTGGAGGACATCGCCGCCGTACGGGAGTGGGCGGTGGCGTCCGGGCTGGCCGACCCTTCGCGGCTGGTCCTGACGGGCGGCTCCTGGGGCGGGTACCTGACGCTGCTGGGTCTCGGTACGCAGCCGGACGCCTGGGCGCTGGGGCTGGCCGCCGTCCCGGTGGCGGACTACGTCACGGCGTACCACGACGAGATGGAGGGCCTGAAGGCGCTGGACCGCACGCTGCTGGGGGGCTCGCCGGAGGAGGTCCCTGAGCGGTACGAGGCCTCGTCCCCGCTGACGTACGTGGACGCGGTGCGGGCGCCGGTGTACATCTCGGCGGGCGTCAACGACCCGCGCTGCCCGATCCGCCAGATCGACAACTACGTGGACCGGCTGGCGGCCCGCGGCGCGGTGCACGAGGTGTACCGGTACGACGCCGGGCACGGTTCGCTGGTGGTGGAGGAGCGGATCAAGCAGGTGGGGATGGAGCTCGACTTCGCGGCGCGGCACCTGGGGGCCCGCGCGGAGGGGAGGTGAGGGTGTTCCGTACCGTGTAGGTGTGTACCGGTTCCTGACGACGCCCCGCTGGTGGGGGATCAACATCTTCGTCGTGCTGGCGATCCCCTTCTGCGTCTTCATGGGGACGTGGCAGCTCGGCAGGTTCGAGGACCGCGTCGACTCCCACCGGGAGGCGGAGCGGCGGCCTGATCCGGGCTCGGTGAAGGCCGCGCCGCTGGAGGAGCTGCTGCCCGTCGACAAGGAGACGTCGGGCCGCCACGCGACGGCGACGGGGCGGTACGGGGAGCAGTTCCTCGTATCGGGGCGGGAGCTGGACGGCAAGACCGGCTCCTACGTGCTGACGCTGCTGCGTACGGAGGGCGGCAAGGCGCTGCCAGTGGTGCGCGGCTGGCTGCCCCAGGGCCGTACGGCCCCGCCCCCGCCGGCCGGTGAGGTGACGGTGACGGGCGCGCTCCAGGCATCGGAGCACACCGGCAGCTCGGGTGTGGGTGCGTCGGGTGCGCTGCCGCGGGGCCAGGTCGGCATGATCAGCGCGGCCTCGCTGGTGAACCTGGTGCCGGACGACGTCTACGACGCGTGGGTGACCCTCACGGACTCGCCGGCCGGCCTGACCCCGGTCCCGGCGACCGCGGCGGAGGGCAGCGGGCTGGACTTGAAGGCGTTCCAGAACCTGGGGTACACGGGCGAGTGGTTCGTGTTCGCGGGCTTCGTGCTCTTCATGTGGTTCCGCCTGTTCCGCCGCGAGGCGGAAGCGGCCCGCGACGCGGCACTCGGCCTCGCCCCGGAGCCGGCCCCTGCCCCGGGCCCGGCCACGCGCTCCTGAGCGCGGAGCGGGAAGCCGGAGACGCGTGGCTAGGTCCGGAGGCGTGAGGCCCGGGTCGCGAGGGCGGGTCGGGAGACCTGACGCCCGAGCCGCGAGGGCACGTCGGGAGACCTGAGGCCCGGGTCGCGAGGGCACGTCGGGAGAGCTGAAGCCCGGGTCGCGAGGGCACGTCGGGAGAGCTGAAGCCCGGGTCGCGAGGGCGGGTCGGGAGACCTGACGCCCGAGCCGCGAGGGCACGTCGGGAGACCTGAAGCCCGGGTCGCGAGGTCACGTCGGGGGACGTAGCCCCGAGCCATGAGGCGCGGCCCCGAGAGGTGTGAGCCGTGAGGCTGGCCGGGAGACGAGCCGCGTCCGGTGAGGCCCCGGCCGTGAGAGGCGAGCTGCGAACCAGGGCCCGAGCCGTTAGGCCCGGCCGGAGACGCAAGGCCGAGCCGTTAGGCCCGGCCGCGAGGGCCGAGTCCGAGCGGGAAGCCCTGGGCCGGGGGGCAGGAACCGTGTCGCCATGTTGACGCGCCGCGTCGGGCTTCGCCGTGCCGGGCGCTACTCCGGCGCCAGGACGCCCGTGCGGTAGATCGTGCCCGCGCAGGCGTTCGGGACCGTGGCCTCCGCCGCCGGAGCGCCGGGCTCCGGGGTGTGGGTCACCGCGACGCTGCCCTCCGCCCGTGTGCCGTCGTCCTCGGAACCGAGCTGCGGCTCGGTGGCCGACGAGCCCGTACCCTCCGAGCCCGAGGAGGACGATGACGCGCCGTCGGTGGGCGGGGTCGGATCGGGCGAGGCGCCACCGCCCCCGTTCGTCGGGCACGTCTCGCTCGGCACCCACGCGAACTTCACCTCGTACGCCGAAGACGGCTTGAGCACCAGCGGTGTCTTCGCCTCCTGGGCCGGATCCGGCAGCCCCGTCGCCGCGTCACCCGCCGCGTGGTCGACGACCGTGATCTTCGCCGCGTCCGCCGCGCCCTTGGCCTGGACGGTGACCGTACCGGCGCCGCCGACCGCGCAGTCGGTGCCGGAGATGTTGGCGATGCGGAACGTCCCGTACACCTTGCCCTCGGCGTCCGGCTGGGCCGTCTCCGCCGACGCCACACCCAGCTGGCCCGGCTCGCAGACCGGCACGGTCTCCGGGGACGAGCTGCTCGGGGCGGCCGTACCGCCCTCTGTGCCGTCCGAGGTGCCGGACGCGGCCTCCTGCGGTGTCTTCGGACCGTCCTTCGCGCCCTCGTCGCCGCCGGGCCCCTGACCGCCCGTCAGGTTCAGGTTTCCTTGCTCGCCGTCCTCGCCGCCGGTCTCGTTTCCGGTGCCGCCCTGAACCTGCTCGCCGTGCCCGGCGTTGACGGGACGGTCGTCGGAGGTGCCGCCGGAACCCGCGACGTGCACGAACGCCGGGATCGCGGTGCCGAACAGCAGCGCGGCGGCCGCCATACCGACCACGGCCTGACGCTTGCGCGCCCGGCGCGCGGGCACGGCCCGGCGGAGGTGGTCCAGGGCGCCGTCGGAGGGCCGCAGGTCCTCCACCGCGCCGTGCAGCATGCGACGCAGCGCCAACTCGTCGTCACCGAACCCGCCGAAGCCGCCCGCTCCGCCGGTTCGGCCCGGTCCATCAGCTCCGCCGGTTACCTGTGGCCCGCCCAGCCCACCAGTTCCATCCGTTCCGCCCGGCTCACCAGCCTCACCAGGCCCGCGAAAGCCGCCTGGCCCACCGGCCTCGCGGGCTCCACCGGCCTCACCAGGCCCGCCAAAGCCGCCGGGCCCACCGGCCTCACCAGGCCCAGCACCACCCGGCCCACCAGCCGCACGAGGCCCGCCGAAGCCACCCGGCCTGCCGGTTGCACCCGACCCGCCGCTTCGACCCGGCGCGCCGGTTCCGTCCGCCCCACCGAAGCCACCCGGCGCGTCGGTTCCACCCCGCTCGACGCTTCCGCCCGACCCGCCGGCGTCCGGGGAGTCCTTCTCCGGCCCGTTGTTCACCATGTCGTTCCCAGTCCGGTCGTTCAACGGCCCGTCCGGCCCGTACCGCTCAAACCTGTGCTTGTCCCTGTTGCTGTGCTCACTCATGCCGTGGCCTCCATGGCGACGCGCAGCGCCGCTATGCCACGTGAGCCGTACGCCTTCACGGAGCCGAGCGATATGCCCAGCGTCTCCGCGACCTGCGCCTCCGTCATGTCGGCGAAGTACCGCAGCACCAGCACCTCGCGCTGGCGGCGTTGCAGCCCGCGCATCGCCTTGATCAGCGCGTCCCGCTCCAGCTGGTCGTAGGCGCCCTCCTCCGCGCTCGCCATGTCGGGCATCGGCTTGGACAGGAGCTTCAGTCCGAGGATGCGCCGACGCAGCGCGGACCGGGAGAGGTTGACCACGGTCTGGCGCAGGTACGCGAGGGTCTTCTCGCGGTCACGTACACGGTTCCGCGCCGAGTGGACGCGTATGAACGCCTCCTGTACGACGTCCTCGCAGGAGGCGGTGTCGTCCAGCAGCAGCGCGGCGAGACCCAGCAGCGACCGGTAGTGGGCGCGGTAGGTCTCGGTGAGGTGGTCGACGGTGGTGCCCGCGACCGTCATGCCGTCGGCGCCCCGGCTCTGGGGCGACTGCGACGACTGGGACGGTATGCGGGTGGTGCGCCTAGCGGCGGGCATGGGGGCGATCACCGGCATGCCACCGGACTGACGGGGCCGCCGGAGCGGGCGCACCGTGCCGACGCCGGCGCCACCGGCGCGGAGCGGGACCACCGCTGTGATGTCGAGTACCTCTGCCACGCCTGTTGGACACGCTGCCCCCCGTCAGGGTTGTACGCGCACGCAGCCGCTTTTGACGGTGCGTCGTTTGCCCTCATGCGTACCCGCTCTCCCCCATTGCCCCGTTATTGCGGCAGCACTGAGAGGTGACCGCATAGACGCTTCGCGCCCGACTACCGGTTGCAGCGACGGGGACAGCATCGTCGAACATGCCATCGCCCCAGTTCAAGCGGTACAGACCAAAGACTTGCACACGGGGCGTTCACAGATCCTACAAAGGCCCCGCCCTCAGTCCACCGTGAATTCGGCCGCGATGGCCTCCGCGACCTGAACGGTGTTGAGCGCGGCGCCCTTACGGAGGTTGTCGCCGCACACGAACAGCTCCAGCGCCCGGCTGTCGTCCAGCGACCGCCGCACCCGCCCCACCCACGTGGGGTCGGTGCCGACCACATCGGCGGGCGTGGGGAAGTCCCCGGCCGACGGATCGTCGTACAGCACCACACCCGGCGAGGTCGCCAGGATCTCGTGCGCCCGGCCGACCGTCACCTCGTGCTCGAAACGCGCGTGTACGGAGACGGAGTGGGCACTCACGACCGGAACGCGTACGCAGGTCGCCGCGACGCGCAGCTCCGGCAGGTCAAGGATCTTGCGGGCCTCGCTCCGGATGCGCAGCTCCTCGGAGGACCAGCCGTCCTCCTGGACGGAACCCGACCACGGCACCACGTTCAGCGCGAGCGGGGCGGGGAACGGCCCGGTGTCGTCGCCGACGGCCCGGCGCACATCACCGGGGCTGGTGCCCAGCTCCGTACCCGCGACCAGCGACAGCTGCTCGCGCAGCGCGGTGACCCCGCCGTGCCCGGCGCCGCTGGCCGCCTGGTACGCGGAGACGACCAGCTCGCTCAGCCCGAACTCGGCGTGCAGCGCGCCCACCGCGACGATCAGGGCGAGCGTGGTGCAGCCGGGCCCGGCGACGATGCCGCGCGGACGTACCCGCATGGCGTGCGGATTGATCTCAGGCACCACCAGCGGCACGTCCGGGTCCATCCGGAACGCCGGCGAGGCGTCCACGACGACGGCGCCCTTGGCGGCGGCGATCGGCGCCCATTGGGCGGCGACCGTCTCCGGCACCAGGAAGAGCGCCACGTCGGCGCCCTCCAGGGCCTCCTCGGAGAGTGCGAGCACCTCGGTCTCCGCCCCGCGCACGGCCAGCTTGCGGCCGGCCGAGCGCGGGGAGGCGATCAGACGGATGTCGCCCCAGACGTCGGCGTGCTGCGACAGGATCTGGAGCATCACCGCACCGACGGCTCCGGTCGCTCCCACGACCGCGAGCGCCGGCTTGCGGTTGGTCACCGGTTCGTCACCGCCCGGTGCCTCCGTACACCACTGCCTCGTCGGAGTCGGAGTCCAGTCCGAAGGCGGTGTGGACGGCGCGGACGGCCTCGTTGACGTCGTCGGCGCGGGTGACCACCGAGATGCGGATCTCGGAGGTCGAGATCAGCTCGATGTTCACGCCCGCGTCGGCGAGAGCCTGGAAGAAGCCGGCCGTGACACCGGGGTTCGTCTTCATACCGGCGCCGACGAGCGAGATCTTGGCGATCTGGTCGTCGTAGCGCAGCGACTCGAAGCCGATGAGGGCCTTCTGCTTCTCCAGGGCGTCGATGGCCTTGCGGCCCTCCGCCTTGGGCAGCGTGAAGGAGATGTCGGTCAGCCCGGTCGACGCGGCGGAGACGTTCTGCACCACCATGTCGATGTTGATCTCGTTGTCCGCGATGGTGCGGAAGATCGCGGCGGCCTCGCCCGGCTTGTCCGGCACTCCGACGACGGTGATCTTCGCCTCGGACGTGTCGTGGGCGACACCGGAGATGATGGCCTGCTCCACCTTGCGGTCCCCTCGCGGTTCGTTGCTGACCCACGTGCCCTGGAGCCCCGAGAAGGAGGACCGGACGTGGATCGGGATGTTGTAACGGCGTGCGTACTCGACGCAGCGGTGCAGCAGCACCTTGGAGCCGGAGCTGGCGAGCTCCAGCATGTCCTCGAAGGAGATCCAGTCGATCTTCCGGGCCTTCTTCACGACCCGGGGGTCGGCGGTGAAGACGCCGTCGACATCGGTGTAGATCTCACACACCTCGGCGTCGAGCGCCGCGGCGAGCGCGACGGCGGTCGTGTCCGACCCGCCGCGCCCGAGGGTGGTGATGTCCTTCTTGTCCTGGGACACGCCCTGGAACCCGGCGACGATGGCGATGTTGCCCTCGTCCAGCGCCGTACGGATCCGGCCCGGCGTGACATCGATGATGCGCGCTTTGTTGTGGACCGAGTCGGTGATGACGCCCGCCTGGCTGCCGGTGAACGACTGGGCCTCATGGCCCAGGTTTTTGATCGCCATGGCCAGCAGCGCCATGGAGATGCGCTCTCCGGCGGTCAGCAGCATGTCGAACTCACGCCCTGCAGGGATCGGGGATACCTGCTCGGCGAGATCGATCAACTCGTCCGTCGTGTCGCCCATCGCCGAAACCACGACGACCACCTGGTGGCCGTTCTTCTTGGCATCGACGATTCGCTTGGCGACGCGCTTGATGCCCTCGGCATCGGCAACGGAGGAGCCTCCGTACTTCTGCACGACAAGGCCCACGTGCGCTCCTCGCTCAGTCCGTTTGCGGTCAGCTCAGTCTAACGAGCGGCCGTGAATCGCCCCTGCGATATCACATCGTGAGATGTCCCGCTCACGACGTGATCATCGTGGGGCGCTTCACGGCCGCTCGGCTTGTGCCTGCCCGGGCCCGCCCGCCGTACGCGGAATGTGTGCCGGGTCACTCCCGCCCTGGGGAGCCGGAGGAATCCCGGACGACTCCCCAGCCGGTTACTTCACGGTGCGCATGCCCAGGGGGCCGAGGATTTCCTGGGCCATGACGCGGCCCGCCTCCTCCGCCAGGGCGTCCTCCGTCAGGTCCTCGTCCGTGTCCAGTCCGTCCAGTTCCTCCAGCGGCTGGTCCAGCCGGACGTGGGAGACGAGCGACTGGAGGGCGCGCAGGGTCGCCGAGGCGGTCGGGCCCCAGTTGGAGAAGTAGGAGAACTGCCACCACCACAGGGCCTCCGTGGTGCGGCCCGCCCGGTAGTGGGCCAGGCCGTGGCGGAGGTCCGTGACGATGTCGGCGAGGTTGTCCGAGATCCGGCAGGGCACCGGCGCCTTGCGCGGCTCGTACGGGTCGAAGACCTCCGAGAAGACGTCGACCGGCTCCAGCATCGTCGCGAACCGCATCCGCAGGTCGTCGACGTCCACATCGGGGCCGGTGTCCGGTTCGTACCGCTCCTCCGGGATGATGTCCTCGTGCGCCCCCAGCCGGCCGCCGGTGAGCAGCAGCTGGGACACCTCCAGGAGGAGGAACGGGATCGCGCTGTCGGGCTCGTCGCCCTTGGCCACTTCCGTGGTGGCGACGAGGAACGACTCGATCGAGTCGGCGATCTGGACCGCGAAGCTGTCGGGGTCCAGGGTGTGCGCGTGCAGTGTGGCGTCAGACATCGAGGAGTCGTCTCCCTTCGAACGCACGCCCGAGCGTGACCTCGTCGGCGTATTCCAGGTCTCCGCCAACGGGAAGTCCGCTGGCGAGGCGCGTGACCTTCAGGCCCATGGGTTTGACCATCCGCGCCAGGTACGTCGCGGTGGCCTCCCCCTCCAGGTTGGGGTCGGTCGCGAGGATCAGCTCGGTGACCGTGCCGTCGGCGAGACGGGCCAGCAGCTCGCGGATCCGCAGGTCGTCCGGGCCGACGCCCTCGATCGGGCTGATCGCGCCGCCGAGCACGTGGTACCGCCCACGGAACTCGCGCGTCCGCTCGATCGCGACGACGTCCTTCGGCTCCTCGACCACGCAGATCACCGACTCGTCACGGCGCGGATCCCGGCAGATGCCGCACCGCTCCTCCTGCGCGACATTGCCGCACACCGCGCAGAACCGGACCTTGTCCTTGACCTCCAAGAGGGCATGGGCGAGACGGCGTACGTCGGTGGGCTCGGCCTGCAGGATGTGGAAGGCGATCCGCTGGGCGCTCTTGGGACCGACGCCTGGCAGCCTGCCCAGCTCGTCGATGAGGTCCTGAACCACGCCTTCGTACAACGGAACGCCTCTCGTGGAGTGCTGTGATGCTTACGGTAGTTGCTGTGCGTACGGGTTAGAAGGGCCGACCCGGGCCCGGCCCCAGGAACACCGGGGGCCGGGCGACCGGCGGCCGGCAGACCGGAGGCCGGAAGACCCAGGCCGGGAGACCGGAAAACCCGATGACCGGAAGGCCGCGAGGCCCAGGCCGGAGGGCCGGGGGCCCGGAGACCGCAGGCCCGGAGACCCGCCAGCCCGGAGACCGCAGGCCCGGAGACCGCAGGCCCGGAGACCCGCCAGGCCCGGAGACCGCGGGCCCGGAGACCGGAAGGCCGGAAGGCCCCTGAGACCGCAAGGCCCAGAGCCCGGAAGAGCCCGGGGCCGGGGCCCGCGGCGGCTCCACGAGGGGCCCGCCGGCTAGAACGGCAGGCCCGGCATGTCGGCCAGCGGGCCGAGCTTGTCCTTCTGGAGCGCCTGCGCGTTCTCGTTCGCGGCCTGCACTGCGGCGACGACGAGGTCGGCGAGGGTCTCGGTGTCCTCCGGGTCGACCGCCTTGGGGTCGATGACCAGGCCCCTCAGCTCGCCGGCGCCGCTGACGGTGGCCTTCACCAGGCCGCCGCCCGCCTGCCCCTCGACCTCGGTCCGCGCCAGCTCCTCCTGGGCGCGGGCGAGGTCCTGCTGCATCTTCTGGGCCTGCTGGAGGATCTGCTGCATGTTGGGCTGTCCACCACCGGGAATCACGGTCACTCCTGGCATTTCGACGATCAGTATTCGGTATGCCGAGCCTACGTGGTCACCGGACGGTGCGCTCCATCCACACGGCTTCACTCTTTCGGGTGGGATTCTGGCGCGCCCCCTACCTGATCAAGACCCTCTTGCGGGCGGAAATCCCGGGATTACGCGCTTCCGGCCCACCATTCGGCGGTAGGAAAGGGCATGCGCACCAGTACGCACAAGGCGCACCGCGCGTTACCGCAGTTACGGATTGTCACGCAGAGCGCAGAGGAGTGCCCCGGTGAGCCAGCCGGAGATGCAGCCCGGGGGGCCCGCCCGGGGGGAGGGCGACAGCCACGACCGGTACGGCGGCCACGGTGGTGATCTGGCCGGGCGGCCGTTTCCGCTCGGTGACTGGGGCGAACCGGCGGAGCGGCTGGACGAGCTGTACCGGTGGGTCGAGGCGGATGCGCTGCGCACGGCGGACTGGTACCTGGCGGACCGCGTGTGGAAGCGGCGCGGGGCGCGCACGCTGCGGATCGGTACGGCGCTGGGCGCGATCGCCGGTGCCGCGCTGCCCCTGCTGGACCTGACCGGCGCCCTGGACGGGGCGTCGGGGTGGGGGTACCTGTCGCTGCTGCTGGCTGCCGCGTGCCTGGCCTGCGACCGGTACTTCGGGTTCACGTCCGGGTGGATGCGGGACGTGGCCACCGCGCAGGCGGTGCAGCGGAGGTTGCAGGTGCTGCAGTTCGACTGGGCGTCGGAGAGCGTCCGGGAGGTGCTGGGCCCGGCGGAGGGCACGGCGAGCGAGGCGGCGGAGCGGTGCCTGGGGGTGCTGCGGCGGTTCTCGGAGGACGTGACGGAGCTGGTGCGGGCGGAGACGGCGGACTGGATGGTCGAGTTCCGGTCCGGCCCGGCGCCGCTGGTGATGCAGTCCACGCTGTCGTGCGCGCCGCCCCGGGCGGAGAGCACCCATCCCTCGGGCCGCTTCCCCCTCCCCCCGGGCACCCGCCCCAACATGCCGCGCCAGCGCCCCCCGGAGCCGCGCTGACCCTCTGACCCCACTGACCCCACTGACCCCGCTGCCCTCGCCGAGCGGCCCAGCCGGGGCGGCTCGGCCGGCGGCTCAGTCGGCGGCTCAGCTGAAGATGATCATGGAGCCTTGGCCCAGGCTGCGTGTGGCCGCCGCGTGGAGGCCGAGCCACACATGCCGTTCGCGGGCGAAGGGGCTGTCGTCGTACGGGATCGGGCCCGCCGGCTCCTCCAGCGCCGTCGGGCGCTGCGGGGGGTGCGGCGCGGCCGGCGGGTTCGCGGGGTCGATGCCGATCGACGGGGCGACGTACTCCAGCTCCCGCAGCAGCCCCTGCGCGGAACCCAGCGGGCCGCCTCCGGCGAGCAGCTCCTCGTTGGACAGCGGCGTGGGGAAGTCGACCGGCACGTACGCGCCCGCGTGGTCGTAATGCCACACCAGGTGGGAGCGCTGGGCCGTCGACTCGAACATCTCCAGCAACTGCTCGTAGTCGCCGCCCAGTTCGTCGACCGGTGTGACCGCGAGGCCGCAGATCTGGAGCAGGTAGGCCCGGCGCAGGAAGTGCAGGGCGTCGTAGTCGAAGCCGGCGACCGGCGCGACATCACCCGACAGGCCCGGCATATAGGCGAAGACGGGCACGGTCGGCAGACCCGACTCGGTGAGGGCCTTGTCGTACGCGGCGATCTCTTCCGCGAACGGGTTGTCAGGGCTGTGGCACAGCACGTCGACGAGGGGGACCAACCACAGGTCACAGGCCAAGGGAGACTCGCTCTCCTTCAGTTACGGCAGCGGTGGGACAGCGTAGTGCCCGGTTCGGGTGCACATCCCATACCCACCTGCCGTGAGCGGTAAGTGCCCTCAGCGCAGCCGCTCCAGATGGTCGGCCCACCGCATCGCGTGCGCGTTGTACGCGTCGATGACCGCGATCACCGCGTCCGGATCGGCGAGCGTGACGGCGTCGACGAGGTCCTCGTGGCGGCTCCACAGCCAGTCGCCGGGCCTGCGGTCGGCGCGCAGGTGTGGCACGGCGAACACCCAGGCCTGGACGCGCAGCCGGTGCAGGAAGTCGGCGATGTAGCGGTTGGCGACGAAACCGCTGAGCTCGCGCCAGAACCGCAGGTCGTATCCGATCAGGATGTCCAGGTCACCGGCGCGCGCCGCCCGCGCCGCCTCCTCCGCCCTGCGCCGTACCGACACCAGCGGCGCCCCGTGCGCGTGGATCGCGCCGCTGCGGTCGCACAGGCGCCGGAAGATGCCGTCCACGATGAGCGCGCGGGCCTCGACCATGCCCCGGTAGTCGTCGACCGAGAACTGGTGGACGCGGAAGCCCTTGTGCTGGTCGGAGTCGAGCAGGCCCTGTGCCGTGAGGTCGACCAGCGCTTCCCGTACCGGCGTCGCCGACACCCCGTACTGCTCGGCGATCTGCTTGACCGTGAACTCCTGCCCCGGCTGGAGACGCCCCGCGAGCACCTCGTCACGCAGCGCGTCCGCGATCTGCTGTCGCAAAGTGTTGCGGGTCACACCTCCGCTCGCGGGCATGGCTTGTGGCCCCCTCCGTCCGGTTCCGGACACCTTAAGCCAGCCGGAGGGGGCCACTGAGAACCGATGGCACGGTGTGTGCTCGTTACGCGGCGTGCTCGTCGGCCACCGCGAGCGCCGCGTCGAGGGCGGCGAGGCCCTCCTTGGCCTCGGCCTCGGTGATGTTGCAGGCGGGGACGGCGTGGGTGCGGTTCATGTTGATGAAGGGCCACAGGCCGTTCTTCTTGCAGGCCGCGCCGAAGGCGGCCATGGGGGCGTTGGCCTCACCCGCCGCGTTGTACGGGACGAGTGGCTCGCGCGTCTCCCTGTTCCGTACGAGATCGAGGGCCCAGAAGGCGCCGAGGCCCCGCACCTCGCCGACCGAGGGGTGGCGCTCGGCGAGCTCGCGCAGGCCCGGGCCGAGGACGGTCTCGCCGAGGTGGGCGGCGTGCTCAACGACCTGCTCGTCGGCCATGACCTGGATGGTCGCGACGGCGGCGGCGCACGCGAGCGGGTGCCCGGAGTAGGTCAGCCCGCCGGGGTAGGGCCGCTTGTCGAAGGTGGCGGCGATCTCCGCCGAGATCGCGACGCCGCCGAGCGGCACGTAACCGGAATTGACGCCCTTCGCGAAGGTCAGCAAATCCGGCACGACGTCGAAGTGCTCGGCCGCGAACCAGCGGCCGGTGCGGCCGAAGCCCGCCATGACCTCGTCGAGGATGAACACGATCCCGTACCGGTCGCAGATCTCGCGCACGCCGGCGAGGTAGCCGGGCGGCGGCGTCATGATGCCGGCGGTGCCGGGGACGGTCTCCAGGAGGATCGCGGCGATCGTCTGCGGCCCCTCGAAGGCGAGGGTGTCCTCCAGGTGCGTCAGGGCCCGCTCGCACTCCTGCGCCTCGGTCTCGGCGTAGAACGGCGAGCGGTAGAGGAACGGCGCCCAGAAGTGCACGACACCGGCGGACGCGGTGTCGGAGGCCCAGCGGCGCGGGTCGCCGGTGAGGTTGATCGCGGTGGAGGTGGCGCCGTGGTACGAGCGGTAAGCGCTCATGATCTTGGGGCGGCCCGTGTGCACGCGGGCCATGCGGGCGGCGTTCTCGACGGCCTCGGCACCGCCGTTGGTGAAGAAGATCTTGTCCAGGTCGCCCGGGGTGCGCTCGGCGATGAGGCGTGCGGCCTCGGAGCGTACGTCGATGGCGAAGGCGGGCGCGAAGGTCGCGAGCCTGCCCGCCTGCTCCTGGATCGCGGCGACGACCTTGGGGTGCTGGTAGCCGATGTTGGTGTAGACGAGGCCGCTGGTGAAGTCGAGGTAGCGGTTTCCGTCGTAATCCCAGAAGTACGCCCCCTCGGCGCCGGCGACGGCGAGCGGGTCGATCAGGCCCTGGGCGGACCAGGAGTGGAAGACGTGCGCGCGGTCGGCGGCCTTGACGGCGGCGCCGGTCCGGGGGTCGGGGAGGTCGGCATGAGGGGTCATGCGGCCCAGACTAAGGATGTGCAGGTGGGCGGCGGTATGGCCATCTTGTATGGCGGAAGGGGCGAGGGTCGGCAGGGTGTCGGGCGTGGACGCACAGAAGAAGGCATTGACAGCATTCTGTCGAGATGACAGCATTCTGTCATCGACTCGAACGATTGAGCGCCTATGAACGCACGCACGGGCTCACCGAGGAGGCCACCATGTCCGCCACCACGCCCCGTCAGACTGTCCACCTCGCCGTCTACGACACACTCGCCGACTGGGAGACCGGGCACGCGACCGCCTGGCTGGCGCGCGGGGGGTACGAGATCAGGACTGTCGGGCCGGCCACCGACCCGGTCACCACCATCGGCGGGCTGCGCATCGCGCCTGACCTGGCGCTGGCGGACCTGCGACCCGAGGACAGCGCGCTGCTCATTCTCCCGGGGGCCGACCTGTGGGAGGCCGGCGACGACCTCGCGCCGTTCGCCGCGAAGGCGCGCGCGTTCCTGGACGCGGGCATACCCGTGGCCGCGATATGCGGCGCGACCGCCGGACTGGCCCGGGAAGGGCTGCTCGACGACCGCGACCACACCAGCGCCGCCTCCTTCTACCTCGCGGCCACCGGCTACAAGGGCGGCGAACGCTACGTCGAGACGGACGCCGTCACCGATGGGGACCTGATCACGGCCGGACCCACCGAGCCGGTCGCCTTCGCTCGCGAAGTGCTGGGCAGAATGGGGGTGTTCGAGGGCGACAAACTGGACGCCTGGTACCGGCTGTTCCATGACTCCGACCCGGCCGCCTATGAGGAACTCAACTCGTGACCCGCACCGAACAGGACCTGCTCAGCCGAACCGCGCTCGGGGTGTTCCGGCTGAACGGCCAGTTCCTCGCCGTATCCGAGAAACTGGCCCGCCCGGTCGGGCTCACCGCCGCGTGGTGGCAGGTCCTCGGTGCCGTACTGCACGAGCCGCTGCCCGTCTCCGGGATCGCCCGCACCATGGGCATCACGCGCCAGAGCGTGCAGCGGATCGCGGACCTGCTGGTTTACGAGGGCCTCGCCGAGTACATCCCGAACCCGGCCCACCGGCGCGCGAAGCTCCTCACGCCCACGGAGACGGGCCGCGACCGCGTCGCCCTGATAAACCCGGGCCACGCTGACCTGGCGGCTCGACTCGCCGCCGAGCTGGGCGAGGAGGCGTTCGCCGAGACGGCCCGGGTGCTGGAGCGGCTCTCCGAGGCGCTGGACGCCGTCACGGCCCCGGACAAGCCCTGAGCACCCTCCAGCGGGGTAAGGTGGCCGCCTCTCCGCTGACCAGTGGAGACCGATCGAGGAGGTGAGACCCATCAACGCCACATCAGGCAGGGTGTTCTCCTCGCACGGCCCGTAGGGAAACAGGTCACCGCGGGAGCGCCCACAGCTCCCGAAAGGCTTTACCCCATGGCCGTACCTCCCGTACCTTCGGTACCTCCGGCACCTTCCGTCGTCGCCAGGCTCCGCGCGGCCGGTTGCGTATTCGCCGAGGAGGAAGCGGAGTTGCTCCTGTCCGCCGCGCGGACACCGGAAGAGCTCGGCACGATGGTCGAGCGGCGGGCTGCCGGGCATCCACTGGAACACGTCGTCGGCTGGGCCGAGTTCCGGGGCCTGCGGGTCACCGTGGGCGAGGGCGTCTTCGTACCGCGCCGACGCACCGAGTTCCTCGTCGAGCGGGCGGAAGCGCTCGCACGGCGGGGCGGCACGGTCGTGGTGGACCTGTGCTGCGGCTCCGGCGCGCTGGGCGCCGCGCTCGTCACCGCCCTGGACGGCGCCGAGCTGTACGCCGCCGACATCGACCCCGCCGCCGTGCGGTGCGCCCGGCGCAACGTGGCCCCGGTCGGCGGCCAGGTCTACGAGGGCGATCTGTACGGACCGCTGCCGGCCGGGCTGCGGGGCCGCGTGGACGTCCTGCTCGCCAACGTGCCCTACGTACCGACCGGCGAGGTGGAGCTGCTGCCCGCCGAGGCCCGCGACCACGAGGCGCGCGTCGCGCTCGACGGCGGCGCGGACGGGCTCGACGTCCTGCGCCGCGTGACCGGCGAGGCCACCGCCTGGCTCGCGCCGGGCGGCAGCCTGCTGTTCGAGACGAGCGAGCGCCAGGCCCCGACCGCCACGGCCATCGTGGCGGCCGCTGGCCTGACGCCGCACGTCGCGACCTGCGAGGACCGGTACGCGACGGTGGTCATAGGCACGCACGACTGAGGGGGGCGTCACATGCCGGGGTGGCCTGTCAGCAGCTCAGGTTCGAGCCCGTCGGCACGCCCAGGATCTGGGTGAAGCGCTGGTAGTTGTTGATGCGGCTCTGGACCTGGGCCGGGTTCTTGCCGTCGCACTCCAGCGCGCCGTTGATGGAGCGGATGGTCTGGCCGAAGCCGGCGCCGTTGACCATGGCGTGGTGGGGGGTCATGGTGCCGGGGCCGTTCTGCGTGTTCCAGTACCAAAGGCCCGTCTTCCAGGCGACCGCCGACTCCCGCTCGACGCGGTAGGGGTTGTTGAGAAGGTCGATGCCGAGGGCGTCGCCCGCCGCCTTGTAGTTGAAGTTCCAGCTGAGCTGGATCGGCCCTCGGCCGTAGTACGCGGCCTGTCCGGCCGGGCATCCGTAGGGCTGGTTACGGTCGCAGTAGTGCGGGTAGTTGGCCGTGTTCTGCTCCACGATGTGGACCAGGCCGCCCGTCTCATGGCTGACGTTGGCGAGGAAGGCGGCGGCTTCCTGCTTCTTCACCGTGTCGCCGCCGGTGTTCGCGAAGGCGGGGTACGCGCTGAGCGCGGCGGTCAGGCCGCTGTAGGTGTAGAAGGAGTTCCGGTTCGGGAACATCTGGTGGAACTGGGCCTCGCTCACGACGAAGCCGGACGGCGAGGGGGCGGGGGTGCCGCCACCGCCCCCGCACGCGCCCTGGTCGGACCAGACGTCGGCGGAACCGGGCCGTTCGTTCTGGGTCCACCACTTCGCCAGCCAGTTGCGGCCGTTGTACGAAGCGGCCTTGCCGCCCGTGTAGACGGTGGCGGAGCTCCAGGGCGTGGCGCATTCGGCGGCCGACGCGGTGGAGGCGGGGAGGACGACGGCCAGACCGACGGCCATGACGAGAGCGGCGAACAAGGTCCATAGGCGTCGCAGCATGGGGCATGCCCTTCCGTGGGGGGATGGGCCATACCGAAGCGCGAATGGTCTGTACCTGTCAAGGTCTGGACCAGACGTTGTGACGGTTGAACATTGGGCGAACTACGGCTCCCGCCAGGCGCGTTCGCGACACGACGTACCTACCGTGAAGCGTGTGGACTGGCCGATTCCCTCGACGGGCGGAGCGCGGACGCCGATGAGATCAGCTCCCGGTACGCGTACCCGTACCCGTACCCGTCCCGGGAGCTGGAGTACGCGTGCACCTACGGCCAACCGCCCGCCGACTCGCTCACCTCGTCCTTCCTCACCCACCTCAGCCGGGGCAGGGGCCAGGACGTCATCCGTACGCACGGGCACCTGCCCCGCGCGACGCCGGAGGGGCTGCGGGCCTGCGGCGAATAGCGGACGGGGAGCCCGCCGGGTACGTCAGGAAGGGACGTACCCGGCGGACTCCCCGTCCGGAGCTCCTGGAGGCTTACAGGAACGAGTTGATCTCGATCGTCTCGGTGCGGCCGGGGCCGACGCCGATCGCGGAGATCGGCGCGCCCGACATCTCCTCCAGCGCCTTCACGTACGCCTGCGCGTTCTTCGGCAGGTCCGAGAAGGTCTTGGCCTTGCTGATGTCCTCCGACCAGCCCGGCAGGTACTCGTACACCGGCTTCGCGTGGTGGAAGTCGGTCTGCGAGTAGGGCAGCTCCTCGACGCGCTTGCCGTCGATCTCGTACGCGACGCAGACCGGGATCTGCTCCCAGCCGGTGAGCACGTCGAGCTTGGTGAGGAAGAAGTCGGTCAGGCCGTTGACGCGGGTCGCGTACCGGGCGATGACCGCGTCGAACCAGCCGCAGCGGCGGTCGCGGCCGGTGGTCACGCCCCGCTCGCCGCCGATGCGGCGCAGCGCCTCGCCGTCCTCGTCGAACAGCTCGGTCGGGAACGGGCCGGCGCCGACGCGGGTGGTGTACGCCTTGAGGATGCCGATGACGCGGCTGATCTTCGTGGGGCCCACGCCCGCGCCGGTGCAGGCGCCGCCGGCGGTCGGGTTGGAGGAGGTCACGAAGGGGTACGTGCCGTGGTCGACGTCGAGCAGCGTGCCCTGGCCGCCCTCGAAGAGGACGACCTTGCCCTCGTCGATGGCGTTGTTCAGGATGAGCGTCGTATCGGCGACGTACGGCCGGATCTGCTCCGCGTACTGGAGCATCTCCTCGACGATCTTGCCGGCCTCGATGGCGCGGCGGTTGTAGAGCTTGGCGAGGAGCTGGTTCTTGTGCTCCAGCGCAGCCTCGACCTTCTGCGTCAGGATCGACTCGTCGTACAGGTCCTGGACGCGGATGCCCACGCGGTTGATCTTGTCGGCGTACGTCGGGCCGATGCCCCGGCCGGTCGTGCCGATCTTGCGCTTGCCGAGGAACCGTTCCGTCACCTTGTCGAGGGTGACGTTGTACGGCGTGATCAGGTGCGCGTTACCGCTGATCAGCAGCTTTGACGTGTCAACGCCACGCTCGTTCAGTCCGCTCAGCTCGGAGAGCAGGACCGCCGGGTCGACGACGACACCGTTCCCGATCACCGGGATACACCCCGGCGAGAGGATCCCGGAAGGGAGAAGATGCAGCGCGTATTTCTGGTCGCCTACGACAACCGTGTGGCCGGCGTTGTTGCCGCCCTGGTAGCGCACCACATAATCGACGGATCCACCGAGGAGATCGGTGGCCTTTCCCTTGCCCTCGTCACCCCACTGAGCACCGAGCAGCACAAGTGCGGGCACAGGCGTACACCCCTTCCGGGCGGGGCATGTCCAAGGCCAGAGGGCAGTACAAACGTCGTACGACGGTGTACGACACAACCCGAGCCGTCGGACCGGTGCCCCGGAATAGACGAAGCCCCTGGCGCAATAGCGCAAGGGGCTCTTGCACAAAGATGCTACCCGAGGAAGGACCGAGGTGTCGGCTCCCGACCAGCTGCTGGTCGTCATCGACGCGGTCGCGCGCCGGAGCGACGGCGAATCCGTACGGATCGCGAAGGACGTGCTGTGCGCGGGGGCGGCGGTGAAGCTGTGCCTCCCGGACACTCCGGCGGAGTTCGCCAAAGCCCTCGCGCGGCGGGGTTCGCGCCGCCCGGTCGTCATCGGCGACGACCGCGCGCTGGTGCGGGCGGTGGGGCTGTTGCACCGGGGGCGGGAGCTGTCCGACGGGGCGTTGTCGCTGGTCCCGGTGGGTCCGCACGGCTCGGTGGACCTGGCCGGAGCGCTCGGCGTGCCGCTCGGCGCGGTGGCCGCCGCGCGGGCGGTGCTGGACGGGGCGGCCCGGCGGCTGGACCTGCTGGTCGACGACAGCGACGGCGTGGTGGTGCGGGGGCTGCGGGTTCCGGCGGGGCCTTCGGGGCTGGCGGTGATCGAGCCCGGCTCGGTGTGGGACACCTGCCGGTCGCTGGTACGGACGCTGGTCCGCCCGGCGCCTTCCGTGCCCACGATACGGACGCACCGGCTGCGGGTGGAGGCGGACGGGCGGGTCCTGAGCGACCTGGACGACCCGGTGGAGGGCGTGACGGTGCTGTCGCGGGGCGGGGTCGCGGAGGTCGTCGTACGGCCACGGGCGGCCGAGCCGGTCCGGGTGGAGGCGAGCGCGGTGACCATCTCGGGCGCGTCGTTCCGCTACCGGGCGGACGCGCTGGTGACGGGCCCGGTGTGGACGCGCACCTGGACGGTCCGCCCGGCAGCCTGGTCGCTGACACTCCCGGCGGCGTAAGCACCGGGGCCCCGCGGGCGGGGACGCCGCCTTTCCTTCGTGCCGCCCCACCCACCGCATGACGGCGGACGGCCTGAGGCGGGGCCGTGCAGGGTCGTCTCCGCAGGGGCTGCGCCCAAGACACCGCGCCCCGCACGCGCCCCCGACCCCGCAGGCGTCCCGCCCCCCGCCCCCGAGGCAGCCCCCCGCCGTCACAGTTCGACGCGCAGCTCCCGCAGGCCCCGGATGACGTACCCCGGACGCCACTGCGGTTCCGCCGTGAGCCGCATCGTCGGGGCGCGGCGCAGCAGCTCACCGAACGACGCGGCGAGCTCCAGCCGGGCCAGCGGGGCGCCCAGGCAGTAGTGGACGCCCGCGCCGAAGCTGATGTGGGGGTTGTCCGTGCGCGAGAGGTCCAGCTCGTCGGGCCGGTCGAAGCGCGCCGGGTCGCGGTTGGCCGAGCCGAACAGGAGCGCGACCTCCGAGCCGCGCGGAATCGTGAGGTCACCGATCTCGACGTCGTCCAGGACCCAGCGCTCGAACATCTGGAGCGGGGTGTCGTACCGCAGCAGCTCCTCCACAGCTGTGGACAACGCCACCTCCCCGGCCCGCAGCGCGGCCAGCTGCTCCGGGTGCCGGAACAGCGTCCACCACCCATTGACCGTGCTGTTGACCGTCGCCTCGTGCCCCGCGTTCAGCAGCAGCACGCACGTGGAGATCATCTCCTGCTCGCTCAGCCGGTCGCCCTCGTCGTGCGCGGCGATCAGCGCACTGACCAGGTCCTCGCCGGGGGCCGACCGCCGCCGCGCGATCAGCTCCCGCAGGTACGCCGAGAACTCCACCGACGCCGCGACCGCCCGCCGCACCGTCTCCTCGTCCGGGTTCAGCTCGAACATTGCGCAGATCGCCGCGGACCAGGGCCGCAGCAGCCCCCGGTCGGCCGGCGGGATGCCCAGCATCTCCGCGATGACGGCCACCGGCAGCGGCTCGGCGACCTCCGTCAGCAGGTCGCCCCCGCCCGCCTCGACCAGCCCGTCGACCAGTTCCTCCGCCAGCCGCGCCACCACGGGCGCCAGCTTCTCGACCGTGCGGGGCGTGAACGCCTTCGACACCAGCCGCCGGATCCGGGTGTGGTCCGGCGCCTCCAGGTCCAGCATCCCGTTGCCGTTCAGCACGTGGAACGGCTCGTGCGCGGCGGGCGGCGGCGTCCGCCCGAACTCCTCGTGCGTGAACCGGTGCAGATACGTCCGCCCCAGCCGCCGGTCCCGGAGCAGCGCGGACACATCGGCGTACCGCGGGACGAGGAACTGTCCGCTCGGCTCGAACCAGTGCGCCCGGCCCCGGGCGCGCAGCCGCGCGTAGGCGGGGTACGGGTCGGCGACGAAGGCGGGCGACCACGGGTCGACATCCATGCGCCCGCACCTTACCCGGGCGTCACGAGGCTCACCCGGGCGTCACGAGGCTTACCCGGGCGTCACGAGGCGCGCCTCGTACGCGAAGACCGCGGCCTGCGTACGGTCCCGCAGCCCCAGTTTCACCAGGATGCGGCTCACATGCGTCTTGATCGTCGACTCGGCCACCACCAGGTGAGAGGCGATCTCGGAGTTGGACAGGCCCTGGGCGATCAGCACCAGCACTTCCGTCTCGCGCTCCGTCAGGTCACCCACCTGCGCCAGCGCCGACGGGCGCGGCGTCTCGGTGGTCTTGGCGAACTCGGTGATCAACCGCTTGGTGACCGTCGGCGCCAGCAGCGCCTCACCGGCCGCCACCACCCGTACCCCGTCGGCGAGCTGCCGCGCGGAGGCGTCCTTCAGCAGGAACCCGGACGCGCCGGCGCGCAGCGCCTGGTACACGTACTCGTCCAGATCGAAGGTCGTCAGTACCAGCACCTTCGCGTCGCCGTCCGCCGCGACGATCTCCCGGGTGGCGTCGATGCCGTTCATCTCGGGCATGCGGATGTCCATCAGGACCACGTCCGGGCGCAGCCCGGCAACCTGCGCCACCGCCTGCCGCCCGTTGACCGCCTCGCCCACGACCTCGATGTCGGGCATGGCGTTCAGCAGGACGGAGAAGCCCTCGCGGACCATCATCTGGTCGTCGACGATCAGTACGCGGATGGTCATGACGCGTCCCTCTGGGCCGGGATGAACGCCGCGACCTCATAGCCGCCGTCTTCCGTCGCCTCCGCCGTCATCTCGCCGTTCAGCATCGTCACCCGCTCCCGCATGCCTGTGATCCCGTGCCCCGCCCCGGGCGACGGCTTGACCAGGCCCCGCGCCGGGCCGTTCACCACCCGCAGCCCGAGCCCGCCGAGCACATACGACACCTCCACCTTCGCGGACGCGCCCGGTGCGTGCCGCAGCACGTTGCTGAGGGCCTCCTGCACGATCCGGTACGCGGAGAGCTCCACGCCCTGCGGCAGCTCACGCGCAGCGCCCGTCACGGTGGCGTCCACGCTCAGGCCCGCGTCACGGACGTTGGCGATCAGGCCGTCGAGGTCGGCGAGCGTCGGCTGCGGGGCGTCGGGCGCCTCGTAGTCCTCCGCGCGTACGACTCCGAGGATGCGGCGCAGCTCGGTCAGCGCGGCGACCGCGTTCTCGCGGATCGTGGCGAACGCCTGCTCCAGCTCGGGCGGCGGGTTCTCCACCCGGTAGGGGGCGGCCTCCGCCTGGATGGCGACGACCGACATGTGGTGGGCCACCACATCGTGGAGCTCACGGGCGATGGTGGTGCGTTCCTCCAGCAGCGTGCGCTTGGAGCGCTCCTGCGCGGTGACGGTCTGCTGGGCGGAGACCTCCTCCCTGGCCTCGCGTCGTACGTGCAGGACGGTGACGATCAGGAGGGCGAACGCGGCGACGACGAGGAAGGGCGGCGCGTTGGAGCCGTGCCCCCGGCTGAAGACCGCTTCGGCGAAGGCCCCGTACACCGCGCTGATCACCCACATCCAGGCCGCCGTACGCGGCCGGGTCCGGGCGGCGACGACGGTCATGACCACCAGGTGGGAGACGAAGGAGGTGGCCGGCCAGGGATAGTCGTCGTAGTAGTCGCCGAGCACCGCCACGAACGGCGTGGACAGCAGCGACAGCCAGAAGGCGGCGACGGGTCTGGCGAGCGTCAGCAGCACGGCGGCCGCCGGGAGGAAGCCGCTGACGGCGAACAGCTCGGCGCTGTTGTTGCCGATGCTCACCTCCAGCGCGACGAACACCACGAGCATGGCCGCGGCCACCACCAGGGCGTGGCGCCGCCATGCCGCGTAGGCGCGTATCCGCCCCGGCAGGCGGCGTGTCGCCGGCCCGTCCTGGCCCACCGGGGGCAGCAGCCGGTAGGCGAGGACGTCGTCGAAGAGGTCGTGGCGCAGGCCCTGGAGCAGGCTCTGGAGCAGGCGGATCTCCGGGCTGCGGGTGTTGGTGTCGGTCACATCAGCAAAGGTAAGCGGCGGCCGGGACGCGGTCGTCACCTTGCGTACGGATCCTTCCGCGTCCCTCTCAGGTACTACCCGCTCCCCCTGCCGGCCGCTGCGCGCGGAACGCCGCCGCGTGCTCCGCCGCCCACTGGGCGAACGTACCGGCCGGGCGGCCGGTGACCTTCTCGGTCACCAGGCCAGTTGCGCGATCTCCTCCGCGACCACCGCACAGGCGTCCGCCGCCGGGTCGATCAGCGGGAAGTGCCCCACGCCGTCCAGCAGCGTCAGCCCCACCATCTCGCCCGCCTTCGCCGCCGCGTCCACATACGCCTCCGCGACGGCCTGCGGTACGACGGTGTCCTCGCGGCCCTGCACGACCGCCGTGGCGATCCCGGTCGGCAGCAGCGCGGCCGGATCGGCCGACCCCGCCCGCGCCGCGAACTCCGCCTCGCCGCCCAGCAGTTGCCGTACCGCTCCACCGCACACGTCCAGCTCCACCGCCCGCTCGAAGTGCGCGATGGGCGCCAGCGCCACGACCCCGCGCAGCGGCGGCGGCGCGTCCAGCCGCCACGGCGCGTCGCTGGGCAGTACGTGCCGGGCGGCGGCCCACAGCGCCAGGTGCCCGCCCGCCGAGTGCCCGGTGACGACCGTGCGCCGCGGATCGGCCTGCGGCAGATGCGTCCGTACGAGCGCGGGCAGCGCGTCCAGCGCGGCGGCCACGTCGTCGAACGTCTCCGGCCAGCGCCCGGCCACGGGGCCGGCGGCGGAACCGGCCACGGAACCGGCGCCCCGTGGCGCGGGAATGCCGCCGCCGCGCCGGTACTCGACATTGGCGACGGCGAAGCCCCGGCGCGCCAGATAGGCCACGAAGGGAGTGATGTGCCGGCGGTCGTACGGGGCCCGCCACGCTCCGCCGTGCAACACGACGATGAGCGGCGCGCTGGTGCCGCGGCCGTCACGCGGCACGTAGAAATCCACGGTCTGGTCCGGGTGTTCCCCGTACGAAACGGTGGAATCCGGGTCGACGGCCGGATGCGACAGGGCCGACGCTTCCTCGGCGGCGTCGCGCGCGGCGGGGTCGGGCATGATGCTCAACCTTTCGGTGACGGGGCCGAATTGGCCTGACCTGCGGGGACGGTACCAGGAGTGCCGCCCCCGCAGACCGGCTCGAACGTCAGCCCACGATCTCCGCGAGGATGCGCGCGGCGCGCTCGGTGTCCGCGAAGCCGACGTACAGCGGAGTGAAGCCGAACCGCAGCACGTCGGGGCGGCGCAGATCGCCGATCACACCCCTGGAGATCAGCTCCTTCATCACAGCCGGGGCGTCGGCGCAGCTGAGCGCGGCCTGGCTGCCGCGCTCCTCGTGCGCCTCGGGCGTGACCGAGGTGACGCGCCCCTCGGGGACGTACTCCCTGACGCACTCCAGGAAGAAGTCCGTCAGGGCCAGGCTCTTCGCCCGTACCGCCTCGATCGACACCCCGTCCCACACGTCCAGCGCCGACTCCAGCGCCAGCATGGACAGGATGTCGGGCGTGCCGACGCGCCCGCGCGTCGCCCCGTCCGCCGCCGCGTACCCGGTCGTCATCGCGAACGGGTCGGCGTGCGAGTTCCAGCCGGGCAGCGGGGAGTCGAAGCGCGCCTGGTGCCGCCTCGCCACATACAGATAGGCGGGCGCACCGGGGCCGCCGTTGAGGTACTTGTACGTGCAGCCGACGGCCAGGTCCACGCCGTGCGCGTCCAGGCCGACCGGCAGGGCGCCCGCGCTGTGGCACAGGTCCCACACGGCGAGCGCGCCGGCCTGCTGGACCGCCGCGGTGATACCCGGCAGGTCGTGCAGCCGGCCCGTGCGGTAGTCGACGTGGTTGACCAGCGCGGCAGCCGTGCGCGGGCCGACGGCGGCCGGTACGTCACGGGGATCGGCGGTCACCAGCCGCTTGCCGGTCAGCCGCGCGGCCGACTCCGCGATGTACCCGTCCGTGGGGAACGTGGTCGCGTCGACCAGGATCTCGTCCCGGTCATCGCCGGCCAGCCGTACCGCCCCCACCAGCGCCTTGAACACATTGACGCTCGTCGAGTCGCCGACCACCACCTGGCCGGGCCCGGCTCCGACGATCGGCGCGATCCGGTCGCCTATCCGCTCCGGCGCCGTCCACCAGCCGCTCTCGTCCCACGAACGGATGCGCAGCTCGCCCCACTCGCGGGCGATGACGTCCGCCATCCGCTCGGGGACGTGGCGGGGCAGCGCGCCCAGCGAGTTGCCGTCGAGGTAGACGGCCCCGTCATCGAGGGCGAACAGCTCGCGCCGCTCGGCCAGTTCGTCCGTGGCGTCCAGCGCCCGCGCCTTCGCTATGAGGTCAGACATGGCTGCGCGCCGTCCACAGCTCGGGGAACACGTTTTTACGGGCCCGCTTCTCCAGCCAGGCCACCCCGGCCGAACCGGCCGTGCCCGTCTTGGAGCCCATCGCGCGCCGCGTCGCCACCAAGTGGTCGTTGCGCCAGCGCCACACCAGCTCGCCGACGTCCGTCAACGCCTCACCCAGCCGGACCAGTTCACCGTGCTGGTCGGGGTCCGCGTAGATCCGGGCCCAGATGTCCTCGACCGCCTGCGACGGCTCGTACTTCTGCGACAGGTCCCTGCCGAGGACCCCGGCCGGGACCGGCAGCCCGCGCCGCGCGAGGAACCGCAGCACCTCGTCGTACAGGCTCGGCTCGTGCAGGGCCTTCTCCAGCTCCGCGTACACACGCGGCGCGCCCCGGTGCGGCACCAGCATCGACGCGGACTTCTCACCCAGCAGGAACTCCAGCCGCCGGTACATCGCCGACTGGAAGCCGGAGCCCTCGCCGAGAGCGCCCCGGAACGAATTGAACTGGGCGGGCGTGAGCCGCGCGAGCGGCTTCCAGGAGGCGTTCAGCGCCTCCAGCTCGCGTGCGGAGCGCTCCAGCGCGTCCATCGCCACGGTGACGCGGTCCTCGCGCAGGGCGCGGCTCGCCGTCTCCCACTCATGGACGATCACGGTGAACCACAGCTCCATGACCTGGGTCGTCACCAGGAAGACCATCTCTCCCGGATCGTCCGAGAGCGGATGCTGGAGATGGGTGAGAACATCCGCCTGGACATAGTCCTCGTACGGAGTGGTGCCCTCGTAATCCAGGTTCGGGGAGTCCGAACCGGGCGCGGAGGCATCAGGGGAAGTAGACATCGCTGTCTCCTCAATGCGTGCTACCGGGTAGCGGTCTGCCCTCCCCCTTCTGCGCGCTCGGTTCGCCTCGGGGCGCCTGTCACGTGCGTCCCCTTCGGCTCACTCGCGCCTGGCGAGAGCCCCGGTCCCCTCGGGACCGTACGGTTGTACGCACGGCCCCACTCGCATCATGACATGACGCCCCGCCCCGCCGCGCCCGGGGCAGCGGGCGGGGCGGGGCGGGGAGCCGGGTGTGCGGGGGTGCGGGGGTGGTCAGCTGAGGGTGTCCGCCGCCAGGGGCGAGGAGTCGCGGAGGAACGTCGAGCACCGCTCGTACTCCTCCTGCTCGCCGATCGCCCGCGCGGCCCGCGCCAGGGCGTTCAGGGACCTCAGGAAGCCACGGTTCGGCTCGTGCTCCCACGGCACCGGGCCATGGCCCTTCCAGCCGCTGCGGCGCAGGGCGTCCAGGCCCCGGTGGTAGCCGGTCCTGGCGTACGCGTACGACTCGACGACCCGGCCGGCCTCGAAGGCGTCGTCGGCGAGCTGCGCCCAGGCCAGCGAGGAGGAAGGGAACTTCGCGGCGACGTCCGCGGGCTCGGCGCCGGACGCGAGCAGCTCGCGCGGCTCGGGGTCGTCGGGCAGGTGGGTGGGGGGCGGTCCCCCCAGGAGGTTTTCGTGGATGGCCATGCCACCAGTGTCACAGGCCCGGCACCGCGTGTGCGATACCGGGCCTGTGTCTGACGTGCGGTGCCTGACCTGCGGGGTCAGACGTCTTGTGTTACTTCAGCTTCGTGCCGGTCGAGCGCAGCGCCGCGCAGGCCTCGGTCACGCGCTTGGCCATGGAGGCCTCGGCGAGCTTGCCCCAGGTGCGCGGGTCGTAGGTCTTCTTGGAGCCGACCTCACCGTCGACCTTCAGGACGCCGTCGTAGTTCTTGAACATGTGGTCGGCGACCGGGCGGGTGAAGGCGTACTGGGTGTCCGTGTCGAGGTTCATCTTCACGACGCCGTTCTCCAGCGCGGTGGAGATCTCCTCGGCCGTGGAGCCGGAGCCGCCGTGGAAGACGAAGTCGAACGGGTTCGCCTTGCCGAAGCGCTCGGCGACACCCTCCTGGAGGTCCTTGAGCAGCTCGGGACGGAGCACGACGTTGCCCGGCTTGTAGACGCCGTGGACGTTGCCGAAGGAGGCGGCCAGCAGGTAGCGGCCCTTCTCCCCCAGGCCGAGCGCCTCGGCGGTGCGGATGGCGTCGTCGACGGTGGTGTACAGCTCGTCGTTGATCTCGTGGCTGACGCCGTCCTCCTCGCCACCGGTCGGGGTGATCTCGACCTCAAGGATGATCTTGGCTGCGGCGGCCTTGGCCAGCAGCTCCTGGCCGATGGCCAGGTTGTCGGCGAGGGTCTCGGCCGAGCCGTCCCACATGTGGGACTGGAACAGCGGGTTCTCGCCCTTGGCAACACGCTCGGCGGAGATGTCGAGCAGCGGACGTACGTAGCCGTCCAGCTTGTCCTTCGGGCAGTGGTCGGTGTGCAGGGCAACGGTGATGTCGTACTTGGCGGCGACGATGTGCGCGAACTCGGCCAGGGCGACCGCGCCGGTCACCATGTCCTTGCTGTACTGGCCGCCCAGGAACTCCGCCCCACCGGTCGAGATCTGGATGATGCCGTCGCTCTCTGCCTCGGCGAAGCCGCGCAGAGCGGCGTGCAGAGTCTGCGACGAGGTGACGTTGATGGCCGGGTAGGCGAACTTGCCTGCCTTCGCCCGGTCGAGCATCTCGTTGTAGATCTCGGGGGTTGCGATGGGCATCTGTCCGCTCCTTGTGATCTGCGGTTGCGTGCGTGGCTGATCCCTGACCTGGGGGCGACGTCATCGTCGCACCTATCTTTCCAGACCGCGCCGTGGGCTTGCCCCTGCGGCGGCCGGCACCATACGCGAGGGGTGGACGGTTTCACGTGAAACCATCCACCCCTCGACATAAGCCCAGGTCAGCACAGACCTGCCCAGACGAGGCCGGCTCAGTCCAGGCCCGCTCAGGACAGACCTGCCCAGGCGAGGCCGACTCAGTCCAGGCCCGCTCAGGACGGACCTGCCCAGGCGAGGCCCGCTCAGGCCAGGCCGAGTTCGTCCAGCGCGTAGGCGTACCGGTACGGCACCCCCGCCGTCTCGCTGATCTTCTCGGCCGCGCCGGTCGCCCGGTCCACGATCGTGGCCACGGCGACGACCTCGGCGCCCGCCTCGCGTACCGCCTCTACGGCGGTCAGCGGCGAGCCACCGGTGGTGGAGGTGTCCTCCACCACGAGGACGCGGCGGCCCTTGATGTCGGGGCCCTCGACACGGCGCTGCATGCCGTGTGCCTTGGCGGCCTTGCGGACGACGAAGGCGTCGAGCGTCCGGCCACGGGCGGCCGCGGCGTGCAGCATCGCCGTCGCGACCGGGTCGGCACCGAGGGTGAGGCCGCCCACCGCGTCGTAGTCGAGGTCGGCGGTCAGATCCAGCATGACCTGACCGACGAGCGGCGAGGCCGCGCCGTCCAGGGTGATCCGGCGCAGGTCGACGTAGTAGTCGGCTTCCAGACCCGAGGAGAGGGTCACCTTGCCGTGTACCACGGCCTTGTCCTTGATCTGCTGGAGCAGATCAGCTCGTACGTCAGTCATGCCCTGAGCTTAAAGCCGGCCCGTCAGAGCCTGCGCCAGGTGAAGGTGGCGGCGATCTCCAGCGGATCGATGGGGGTGACCAGGCGCGGAGCGGTGTTGAGCCCGTTCGGCGGGCCCGACTGGGGCTCCACGCAGACCGCGGCCTCCTGCTCGTCGTACACCACGACCCACTCGGCGCGGCTGGCCACCTTGAGCTCCAGCCGCTCCGGCCAGGTGAGGGTGACGTCCACACCGTCCGGCATCCCGAAGCAGTCGTCCCAGGGGCCGGGCATGGGCGGGATCCGGCGACCGGTGGGCAGGTGGTCCTCGCCTCGCTCCTCCTGCCACGCGGCGGTGAAGTCCAGCGTGACGTCGGCGCCGCCCAGGGTCCGGTTGAACCACGGGTGCCAGCCGGCCTGGGCGGGGAAGGAGTCGCCGTACGTCTCGACGCCGAGCTGGAGCGTGAGGGAGTCCTCGGCCAGCTGGACGGTCTGGGTGACCTTGCCGGGATACGGCCACGGCTCGGCCAGGTCGTAGGTGAACACCGCCTCGGCCTTGTCCGCGACGGCGGTGCGCCAGGCGGTGTCGCGGCCGGTGCCGTGGATGGCGTGCGGCGGGGAGTTGAGCGGCATCCGGTGCCACGTCGCCCCATTGAGGAACCGGCCGTTCTCGATCCGCCCGCACCAGGGCACCATCGGAAAGCAGCCGTACCGCTCGCCTTGGCGGAGCAGTTCGGCGCCGCCGACGCGCAGGCTGCTGATGCGGCATCCGTTCGCCGGGGTCACGGTCAACTCGACGTCTCCGGCGGCCAGCCGGACGTGCTCTTCGCTGCTGCTAGTCACGCTGCCGACCCTACTTGCGGCGGCGCAGCGCACGCCCGACGACCACGGCCGACGCGAGGGCGAGCGCCGCGGCAGGGGCGAGCCAGCGCAGCGTGGCACCGGCCGTGTCGGTGTCCGGTCCCGGCGTGGGGGCGTACCGCCCGCGGGGCGGGGCGTGGTCGACCTCCTCGGCACTGCGGCCGATCATGGTGCGCCGGGCGTGCGCGGCCTCGGCGGCCGGTTCGGACATCGCCCCCTCGGGCCCTTCGGGGACCTCGGGCAGCTCGGGCACCTCGAACTCGGCGTCGGCGAGCGGGTCGAGCGACGGTGGCGGTACGGGTGCGTCGAAGACCGAACCGGTGCCCTCGGCGCCCTGGTCGACTCCGTCGTCGTCGGTGTCGGGCTCGTCGGCGAGCTCACCGGCGAGGTCGTAGGCGGAGAGGTCGTCGGCGGCCGTGGCGCGGGGGACCTGCGCGTCGGAGACCTCCGCGTCGGCGGCCTCGACCTCCGGGGACGGCGAGGCGGCCGGACCCGCCGCCGCCGTGGCCGTGTCGGCGAGCGACTCGGCGAAACGGTCCAGCAGGCGGTGGGCCGCCGAGGCGGCCGCGTCGTCCGGCAGCTCGGCGAGCCGGCCCTCCGCGCTCGTGGTCCCCGTGAAGCCCAGCGTCGTGCCGCCGTCCACCGGGGTCAGACGCACCGTCAGGGCGAGCTTGGCCGAGCCGGTGCCGCGCACCTCCGTGCCCTCGCCCTCCACGGCGTACGCACCGTCGTCCTGGGCGACGACGCGCAGGGCGCCCCGGTAGGTGATGGAGTGCCCGCCGGCGCGCACCTTCAGCCGGCCCGACAGCGGACCGGCGGACGCGTCCGCGTCCTGCTGGAGCCCCGGCACGCAAGGGGCGACCCGGGCGGGGTCCGCCAGCACTTCGCGGAGGGTCTCGACGGCAACCGGAACGAACACCTCATGCTCCATGGGTCCCGAGCCTACCCACGCCCGGCCCTCACGTCTCCCAGGTGCGCGAGGCCAAAAGGGGTCACTCGCCGTAGCGGGGGTGCACGAGCGTCGACGGCGGCAGGTCCCGGGCCGGCGGCCCCTCGGCCGGGCGCACCCCTGCAACGGCCTGCGGGTCGGGGGGCGCCGCCCCGAGCGCGGCGAGGACGAAGCCCCAGTCGTGCGGTCCTGCCCGGTCGTCCGTGGACCGGTCGGGGCCCGCCTCGAAGCCGGACAGCCGTCCCGTCGCCCGGTAGGGCCGGGTCACGAAGCCGGCCGACCGCAGGGTGGCGTGCACCGTCCAGTACGTGCGCGGCCTCGACTCCATCGGGCCCGCGTGGACCACCAGCCGCCCGCGGTCGGCGAGGACCCGGGCGGCCAAGCCGTAGAACTCCTGCGAGTACAGCTTGGTGCTGGCGGTGATGCCCGGGTCCGGCAGGTCCGAGATCACCACGTCGTACGCCTCGCCCGTCGCCGCCGTCGACCTCAGCCGGGCGAAGGCGTCCGCGTACACCACCCGCACCCTCGGGTCGCCGTACACCCGCCCGTTGAGGCGGCTGAGCGCCGGGTCCGTACGGGCGAGCCGCACCACGCCCGCGTCCAGCTCGACGACCGTGACCGATTCCACGCCGTCGTACGTGAGGACCTCCCGCACCGCCAGCCCGTCGCCACCGCCCAGGACCAGCACACGCGCGTGCGGCCCGCGCATCGCGGGGTGCACCAGCGCCCGGTGGTAGCGGTGCTCGTCCCGCCCGCTGACCCGCAGCCGCCCGTCCAGGAACAGCTCCGGCGGCTGACCTGCCGCCCCGGTCAGCACGACCTCCTGCACGCCCGTGTGGACGGCGACGCGCACCCCGTCCCCGTACACCGCCCGCCGCGCCGCCCGCTCGAAGTCGTCCACCAGCACGGTCACCGTCGCGAGCACGCCCAGCACCGCCACATTGACGCCGACCAGCAGCCACCGGGCCCGCGCGGTCAGGTCCCGCCCGAACAGCCACAGCACCAGGGCCCCGCCCGCGACGGTGTTGACCGCCCCGGTGAGCAACGCACTTGTCAGCTGCCCCAGCCATGGCAGCAGCAGGAACGGGAACGCCAGCCCGCCGACGAGCGCGCCCACATAGTCGGCGGCGAACAGGTCGGCGACCGTCCCGCCCGCGTCCTGTTCGGCCCGCCGCGAGACGCGCTGGATCAGCGTCATCAGAAGCGGGATCTCCGCGCCGATCAGCACCCCGATGGCCAGCGAGAACGCCACCAGGGCATACCGCGAGCCGCCGACCCACGCGAACGTGGCGTACAGCACGAGGGCCGAGCAGCCGCCCACCAGCGCGAGCGCGGCCTCCACCAGCCCGAAGCCGACGGCCGCGCGACAGCGCAGCCGCTTGGCGAGCAGTGAGCCGACGCCCATCGCGAACACCATGACCGACAGGACGACGGAGGCCTGGGTGACGGAGTCCCCGATCAAATACGAGGCGAGAGCGACCAGTTCCAGTTCGTACACCAGTCCGCACGCGGCGCAGATGAAGACCGTGACCAGCACCAGGAAGCGCCCCGCCCGCTGCCGCACGGGCAGCGGTGGCCGGTCCCGCGCGGGCGCCACGGCGGCGGAGGCGTGCGGCGCTTCGATCATGCAAATAACGCTACGTCACGCCTCGATGCCCAATTGTCACCCACACGGGTGTAACTACTGCGGAGCGTGCCTACGTACGCCCACACTCGTCCTGGTGACGACCAGCTGCCCCTCCTGCGGATACGCGTGCCAGGTGCGCCACCGCACCAGACCCTCGTGCCGCTGCGCCAGCATCGCCGTGAAGGCGTGCGGTGAACCGGGGAACGTACCGGCGAGGCCGTTGGGATGGTCGGCGACGAGCGCCAGCAGCTCCTGCGCGCGGCCAGCGAACGACCCCTGCGAGAGCGTCTCGACGCGCGCGGCGAACTGGTACTCCCACTCCCCGATCCGCTTCGCCACACCCAGGGGAAGCGGCGTGCTGCTGCCCGGCATACAGGCGACGGTCTCCGAACAGCTGCCCCGGTCCTCCTCCAGCAGCACCTGGTGCGAGGCGCCGAGAAGTCGCAACTGGAGCGTGGCGCCGGACAGTTCGAGGTCGAGCACGGCGAGCGCGGGCAGCGGCTCCCGCCCCAGCGCCCAGGCCAGGTCGGCGGCGCGTGTATCGGTGTAGGAAGTCTTGAGCGTCGTGAGCATGGGTCGGCTCCGCAAACACGGTTTGACGGGTGGACCGGGTGCGTCCCGGAAGACGGCCAGGGGAGTGGGGGATCTCCGTCTCGGCTCCAGGCGTGGGCCGAGGGCTGGAAGTTCTCGACAGTGAGGGAATCATGAACTGTGCGAGACCCACAGCGGTTTTACCCAACTTGACAGGGTTTCCATCCCCTGGGGGGCCTGACGGTTCAACTGTTCAACATGAACCGACCGTTCAGGTCTACAAAGTGCCAACCAGGAGGCGCCCGGCGGGCGTTGGACCGGCCGGGCGCCTTCCGTGGTCGCGGACCAGCTGCCCCGTGTCAGCTGCCTCCGCCACCACATCCCCCGCCGCCGCCCCCGCACGACGACCCGCCGCCGCAGGAGGACCCGCCCCCGTCGCCGGACCACCAACCGCCTCCGGAAGCACCGGAACCCCCCGAGTACGAACGGCGACGCCGCTTCTTGCCACCGCCTGCGGCGCCGACCGCGATGAGGAAGCCCACCACGATGATCGCCCCGGCGAAGAGCAGTCCGATGTCCATTCGATTCACCATCCCCCGTTCACCATCCCCCGTTTTCTTACGTGACAGGGAAATGCCCGCGCGCTCACCCGTCCCAATCCGAATTGAGGAACTCCAGAGCTTTCAGCTACAGGAAGATCCGCCTCCGCATGAGGACGAGGAACTGGAACACGAGGACGAGCCGCCGCAGGACCACCACGACGAGTCCGGCGACGAGCCGGACCCCCACGACGACCCCGACGACGACCCCCATGAGGAGGACGACGAGGAACGCCCCGAGCCCCAGTTCACCAGTCGGACCACGCCCACCACGACCGCGATGGCGATGGCCATCCCGACGAAGAACCACAGCGGGAAGAACTCTGCCCCCATGGCCCCCACCTCCCTCTTCCGCCTTCTTCCGTACACGTGTCGTACGGGTGTGGCAGGGAGATCCCCCCGCAGATCACCCGGCAAAGCGCACTTGAGCGACTCCAGAGGTTCACCGGAGGATGGCCGCCATGAAACGACCGCCGCTCAACAGCCGCCTCGCCGCATTCGGCACGACGATCTTCGCGGAGATGTCCGCCCTCGCCGTCTCCACCGGTTCGGTCAACCTGGGCCAGGGCTTCCCCGACACCGACGGCCCCGACCGGATCGCCGAGGCGGCCGTACGGGCCATCAGGGACGGCAGGGGCAACCAGTACCCGCCCGGGCCCGGCGTCCCCGAGCTGCGTACCGCCGTCGCCGACCACCAGCGCGAGCGGTACGGGCTGGTGTACGACCCCGACACGGAGGTCCTGGTCACGGCGGGCGCGACCGAGGCGATCGCCGCGGCCCTGCTCGCGCTGGTCGAACCGGGCGACGAGGTGATCGCCCTGGAGCCGTACTACGACTCGTACGCCGCCTGTATCGCCATGGCGGGCGGCACCCGCGTCCCGGTCACCCTCCGGCCGCACGGCGACAGGTTCGTCCTCGACCTGGACGAGCTGCGGGACGCCGTCACCGACCGCACCCGGCTCATCCTGCTCAACACCCCGCACAACCCCACCGGTACCGTCCTCACGCGCGAGGAGCTGGCCGCCATCGCGGCCCTCGCCGTCGAGCGCGACCTGCTCGTCGTCACCGACGAGGTGTACGAGCACCTTGTCTTCGACACCGCCGAGCACCTGCCCATCGCCACCTTCCCCGGCATGCGCGAGCGCACGGTGACCATTTCCAGCGCGGGCAAGACGTTCTCGTTCACCGGCTGGAAGGTCGGCTGGGTCACCGCCACGCCCGAGCTGATCACGGCGGTGCGCTCGGCGAAGCAGTACCTGACGTACGTCTCCGCCGGGCCGTTCCAGTACGCCGTCGCGGAGGCGCTGCGCCTGCCGGACACCTACTTCACCGGCCTCCGCGACGACCTGCGCGCCAAGCGTGACCTGCTGGCCGACGGGCTGGCGCAGGCGGGGTTCGCGGTCTTCCGGCCGCAGGGCACCTACTTCCTCACCACCGACATCCGGCCGCTGGGCGAGAGTGACGGCATCGCGTTCTGCCGGGCGCTGCCCGAGCGGTGCGGGGTCGTCGCCATCCCCCACGCGGTCTTCTACGACCACCGCGAGCAGGGCGCGCCCTTCGTGCGGTTCGCCTTCTGCAAGCGGACCGAGGTCCTCCAGGACGCGGTGAAGCGGCTCGCCTCCCTTTAGCCTCGGCTCGCCTCAGCCTCCGCTCCCCTCAGGCTCCGCTTAGCCTTCGCGCCGGGCGCTGTCACGGCGACACGCGCGTGGGCCGGGGCTCGGCAGGCGGACCACCCGGGCGGGCCCACAGCGGTCGCGGGCGGGCGGGGCGGCGCGGAAGGTCGGGGTGAACGTCCACGCGCACGGAGGTGCACCCTGTCCGCCGAGACCTTCCCCCACGCCGCTTCGGCGGGAGGCGCCCGCCCCGCTTCCCGCCGGCTCGCCGCGCTGCACCGCGCGGCGCCCGCGCTGGGTCTGTTCGCCGCGGCCCGGCTCACCGGGATGGCGGTGATGGCGCTGTGGGCCTGGCACACCGGCCGGTCGCCGCGCGCGCTGCTGGCGCTGTCCTGGGACTCCGACTGGTACCTGGGCATCGCCGCGCACGGCTACGGCAGGACCCTGTACTGGCCGGACGGCGCCGTCCAGTCGGACCTGGCGTTCTTCCCGCTCTACCCGGGCCTGGTACGGGCGGTGACGACGGTCCTGCCGGTGACGGGCGGCACGGCGGGCCTGCTGGTCTCCTGGACGGCGGCGGGAGCCGCCGCGTGGGGGATCTACCTGATCGGGGAACGCCTGTACGGGCGGGACGTCGCGACCGTGCTGGTGGCCCTGTGGGGCCTGCTGCCGCACTCGATCGTGCTGTCCATGGCGTACACGGAGCCGGTGATGACGGCCTTCGCGGCGTGGTCGCTGTACGCGGTGCTCGACCGCCGCTGGCTGTGGGCGGGCGCGCTGGCGGCGCTGGCCGGGGCGGCGCGGCCGAACGGGATCGCGGTGGCGGCGGCGGTCGTCGTGGCGGCCGCCTGCGCGCTGGTACGCGACCGGAGGGACTGGCGGGTGTGGGCGGGGGCCGCGGTGGCCCCGGCCGGGTGGCTGGGCTATGTGCTGTGGGTGGGGGTACGGCGGGGTGATCCGCTGGGCGGGTACTTCGCCGTGCAGGCGGGGTGGACGTCGCGCTTCGACTTCGGGGCGGGCACCTTCCGTTTCGTACGCGACGTGGCGACCAGGCCGATGGACCTCGGCTTCACCATGTCGCTGATGGTGACGGGGGTGGCGGTGGTGCTGTTCGCGCTGCTGGTGCTGGAGCGGCCGCCGCTGCCGCTGGTCGCGTACACGGCGGTGCTGGTGGTCATCGCGGTGGGCGGGGCGGGGTTCTTCGAGTCCAAGCCGCGCTTCCTGCTGCCGGCGTTCCCGCTGCTGGTACCCCTCGCGTGCGCGTTGCGAAAAGCCCGGCCCAGGGCGGCGATCGTAGTGGTCGCCGCCCTGGCCGGGCTGTCGTTCGGCTACGGGACGTACGTGCTCACGCTCGCCACCATGGCCTTGTGACTCACCGAGTGAGTCACGCGGGGACGTCGCCGTCGGGGCCGTCCTCGGGGCCCTCGGAGCCCTCCAGGCCGAACTGCTCCACGAGCCACTTGTCGAACTCGATCGACGCGCGCACCCAGCTGACCGTGGACTGCACGAAGTGCTCCAGGCTGACGCCCGTGCCGATCAGCATCTGGGCCTCGCCGATGAGCCGCACGGTCGCGCCGCCCTGCTCGTCCTCGTGGAGGTGCGTGTAGACCTTGGGCCACAGGGTGCGGCGGTTCCAGTCGTCGATCGTTTCGAGGATCTTCTCCTTGTTCTCGACCGGGTGCGGCCGGTCGTAGAAGGTCCGCACCGAGAAGACCTGCTGGTCACCCTCGCCACGGAACATGAAGTAGGTGCGGAACTCCTCCCACGGCGCCGCGAGGTCACCCTCGTCGTCGACGACGTACTTGAGCTCCATCTGTTCCAGGAGCTGCTTGACCAGGTCCTGGTCGGGGACGACGGGGCCCGCCGGTCCTGCGGCCTGAGGCTGGGGCTGGCCACCGAAATTCGGGATCGAGGCCGGGTCGATGCTCACCGTGAATTTCCCTTCGAACGATTGCGGCCATCCTCTCCCATCCCGGGCGGGGGCTGGCAAGCCCGGCCGCGGCGATCCGCTGCGAGCTGACATGATCTCGCGCACGGGGGCCAGGAGCCGGGAACGCCGCTGACGGCCGCAGCGTGTTCCGGCGTACGAGGGCGGTCTCCCCGCCCCCGTACGTCACCGGGCTACCGGGCCGCGCCCACGGTCAGGCCGCCGTCCACGCGGTCCACGCGGACCGTGTCGCCGTCCGTGACCTCGCCCGCGAGGATCTCCTTGGCGAGCTGGTCGCCGATCGCCGTCTGGACCAGGCGGCGCAGCGGCCGGGCGCCGTAGGCCGGGTCGAAGCCCTCGACGGCCAGCCAGTCCAGGGCCGCCGGGGTGACCTCCAGGGTGAGCCGCCGCTCCGCGAGGCGCTTGGCCAGGCGGTCGATCTGGAGCCGCGCGATGTGGGCGAGCTGGTCCCGGTCAAGGGCCGAGAAGACGACGATGTCGTCCAGGCGGTTGAGGAACTCCGGCTTGAAGGAGGCCCGCACCACCTCCAGGACCTGCTCCTTCTTCTGCTCCTCCGGGGTCACCGGGTCCATCAGGAAGTGGCTGCCCAGGTTGGAGGTGAGGATGAGGATGGTGTTGCGGAAGTCGACCGTGCGGCCCTGGCCGTCCGTCAGGCGGCCGTCGTCCAGCACCTGGAGCAGGATGTCGAAGACCTCCGGGTGCGCCTTCTCCACCTCGTCCAGCAGCACCACGCTGTACGGGCGGCGGCGCACCGCCTCCGTGAGCTGGCCGCCCTCCTCGTACCCCACGTAGCCGGGAGGCGCGCCGACCAGCCGCGCGACGCTGTGCTTCTCGCCGTACTCGCTCATGTCGATGCGGACCATCGCCCGCTCGTCGTCGAAGAGGAAGTCGGCGAGGGCCTTGGCCAGCTCCGTCTTGCCGACACCCGTCGGTCCGAGGAAGAGGAACGAGCCGGTGGGCCGGTCGGGGTCGGAGATCCCGGCGCGGGTGCGGCGCACGGCGTCCGACACCGCCCGTACGGCCTCGCTCTGCCCGATCAGCCGCCGGCCGATCTCCTCCTCCATCCGCAGCAGCTTCTGCGTCTCGCCCTCCAGCAGGCGGCCCGCCGGGATGCCGGTCCAGGAGCCGACGACGTCGGCGATGTCGTCCGGGCCGACCTCCTCCTTGACCATGGTGTCCTTCGCGGCTTCCTTCTCGGCCTCGCTGGCCTCCGCCAACTCCCGCTCCACGGCCGGGATCTCGCCGTACAGCAGCTTGGAGGCGGTGTCGAAGTCGCCGTCGCGCTGGGCGCGCTCGGCCTGGCCGCGCAGCTCGTCCAGCTTCTCCTTCAGCTCACCGACGCGGTTGAGGCCCTGCTTCTCCTTCTCCCAGCGGGCGGTCAGGCCCCGCAACTCCTCCTCCTTGTCGGCGAGGTCGCGGCGCAGCTTCTCCAGGCGCTGTACGGAGCCGGGGTCGCTCTCGTTCTTCAGCGCCAGCTCCTCCATGCGGAGGCGGTCGACGGCGCGCTGGAGCTCGTCGATCTCGACGGGTGAGGAGTCGATCTCCATGCGCAGCCGCGAGGCGGCCTCGTCCACGAGGTCGATGGCCTTGTCGGGCAGGAAACGGGAGGTGATGTAGCGGTCGGAGAGCGTGGCGGCCGCGACGAGCGCGGAGTCGGCGATCTGGACCTTGTGGTGGGCCTCGTACCGGCCCTTGAGCCCGCGCAGGATGGCGATGGTGTCCTCGACGGACGGCTCGGCGACCAGGACCTGCTGGAAGCGGCGCTCCAGGGCGGGGTCCTTCTCGATGCGCTCGCGGTACTCGTCGAGGGTCGTCGCGCCGACCATGCGCAGCTCGCCGCGGGCGAGCATGGGCTTGAGCATGTTGCCGGCGTCCATGGCGGAGTCGCCGCCGGCGCCCGCGCCGACGACCGTGTGCAGCTCGTCGATGAAGGTGATGATCTGGCCGTCGCTCGCCTTGATCTCGGACAGGACGGTCTTGAGCCGCTCCTCGAACTCACCGCGGTACTTGGCGCCCGCGACCATCGCGCCCAGGTCGAGCGCGACGAGCCGCTTGTTCTTCAGGCTCTCCGGGACGTCGCCCTTGACGATGCGCTGGGCGAGGCCCTCCACGACGGCGGTCTTGCCGACGCCGGGCTCGCCGATGAGCACCGGGTTGTTCTTGGTGCGCCGCGACAGCACCTGCACGACGCGGCGGATCTCCTGGTCACGGCCGATGACCGGGTCGAGCTTGCCGTCGCGGGCGGCGGCCGTGAAATCCGTACCGAACTTCTCCAGGGCCTTGTACTGGCCCTCCGGGTCGGCTGTGGTCACCCGGCGCCCTCCCCTCGCCTTCTCGAACGCGTCCAGCAGCTTCTTGGCGCTCGCCCCCTGCTCGGCCAGCACCTCGCCCGTCCGGCCGCCCTTCGCGGCGATGCCGATGAGCAGGTGCTCGGTGGACAGGTACTCGTCACCCAGTTCCTTGGCGCGCTGCGAGGCGTCGGCGATGACGGCGAGCAGCTCGCGGTTGGGCTGCGGGGGCGCGACGGTGGAGCCGGTGACGCTGGGCTGGGCGGCGAGCACGCGCTCGGCGCCGGAGCGTACGGCGGCCTGGTCGGCGTCGACGGCCGCGAGCAGGTCGACGATGTTCTCGTTGTCCTGCCCCGCGAGCAGCGCCAGGAGCAGGTGGGCGGGGGTCAGGTCCGGGTGCCCCTCGGACACGGCACGGCTGGTCGCGGCGTTGAGCGCGTCCCGGCTCTTGTTGGTCAGCTCGGCGTCCACGGGCGGCTTCTCCTCCTCTTGCTCCGGGGCGAGTGGATGACTCATCCAACGTACACAAAGTTGAGTCTATTCCACTCAAGGAGGAGACGGGCGGCCGCCCCCTGTAGGTTCCCGGCATGGCCATCGACCCTCGCAACCCCGGCGCGTCGTATCTCGGTTTCTGGCGCGAGTACCACATGTGCACCTTGACCACGCCCCGGCCGGACGGCACTCCGCATGTCGTCGCGGTAGGGGTGACGTACGACCCGGAGGGCGGCGAGAAGGGCATCGCCCGGGTGATCACCAACAAGCACAGCCGCAAGGTCGCCCATGTCCTGGCGGCGGGGCCCGGGGGCGCGAAGGTCGCGGTCTGCCAGGTGGACAAGGGCCGGTGGGCGACGCTGGAGGGGATCGCGACGATCCGTACGGAGCCGGACGTGGTCGCGGACGCGGTGGCGCGGTACGCGGACCGCTACGGCCGTACGCCGGCGCCGAACCCGGACCGGGTCGTCATCGAGATCGCCCTGACGCGGGCGATGGGACGGGCGTAGGGCCCGGAGGTACGGACAGCGGCCCGGGAAGTACGGACGAGGTACGGACAGCGGCCCGGAGGTACGCAGACAGCACAGCGGCGCCATCGTGTTCAGGTCACGATGGCGCCGCTGTGTGGGGGAAGCACCTGAGCGATTGACAACGACGGGGGAACCGCTCAGGCGCTGCGGGGGGTGGCGGTGGTGGTTTCGGGCTCGACGAGCTGGTGGTCACGCTGGTCGAGATTGACGAAAATCATGCCGTACCGGATGGCGCATCGAACGGGCTGCGGAGCTCCGCGAGGCCGCCGAAGGCACCGGTAGGCCCGAATGTCCTCGTCGTCTCCGCGCGTGATGACGATCGGCTCACCGAAGAGGGTGACCATCAACGAATCGCCACTGTGCGGCACAGCGGTGACGAGGTCGATGAAATGCCACCCGGACCGGTAGGCGGACGCCATCTCGCGGCGGAAGCGCGAGTCGTCGGGAACGTTCATGCGCCGACGGACGTCCAGCCGGGGTCATTCTCGGCCAGGCCCGACGACGCGGGCGCCACGGTCCAGCCGGGGTCGAACAGCTTCACCGCGGCGGTCCAGCCGGGATCCTGCGGCTTCGCCTCGGCCGCCCCCTGAACCCCTACCGCGCCGGCAGCGATGAAGGCAACAGCAACCACGGCGCGTATGAGTCTCTTCGTCATCACCGAGCAACCTCACTTGAAGGCAATGTCTCTTTCCCAACCCCCGCGGCTAAGACGATTGCTCACTCTCCACGTTTCCACCACCTACGGCATGCATCATGTTCCTGAGATGCAGGAGCCTGGGGGTGTACAGATGAGGAAAAAACCGGACCAACCGGGTCACCCTCATTCGCTCACAGAGTTGTGCGAGGCGGGCTCGGCGCTCTACGCCAACGCCTTGCGCACCGGACGAATAGCCCGGTCAGAGGCGGTTGAGGTGCCGTGCCTGCTCGACCTGGCGCTCCTGCACCCCGACCCGGACGACGCCCAGTGGCTCCGCCCCGTCCCGCCCTCCTCGGCGCTGGCACAACTCCTCCAGCCCATTGAGCGCGAGATCCTGGAGCGTAGACGCCTTACGGTCGAATTGTCCGACGCGTTCGAGCCATTCATGGCGATCAGCGCCCAGAACGCTCCGACCACGCACTCCATCACCGTGCTGGAGGGCCTCAGCCGGATCAACGCGACGCTGGACCGGGTCATCGCCGGCTGTACGAAGGAACTGCTCACCGTCCAGCCGGGCGGCGGACGCCCCGCGCACGGCCTGAACGAGGCGCTGCGCCGGGTACGGCCCCTGCTCGGCCGGGGCATCCGGATGCGGACGCTCTACCAGCACACGGCCCGCCACACCGAGTTGACGCTCGCGTATCTGGAACACGTGGGTCCGGAAGTGCAGGTGCGTACGCTGGAGCAGATCATCGACCGGCTGATCATCGTGGACCGCGAAGTCGCCTTCGTACCGGCCCGCAGCGACCGCCAAGTCGCCCTGGAGCTCCGCCATCCCGGCCTGGTCGCCTATCTGGGCGGCGTCTTCGACCAGTTCTGGCAGCTGGCCGTGCCGATCAACGAGGAGATCCCCTACGACCTCAAATCGGACGGCATCAGCGGCGTCCAGCGCTCCATCGCCAAGCTCCTGGTCGAAGGGCACGTGGACGAGGCGATCGCCCGGCGCCTGGGGATGAACGTCCGCACCTGCCGCGCCCACATCGCCAAGCTCGCCGCCGTCCTCGGCAGCGGCAGCCGCGCGCAACTGGGGTACCTCATCGCGAAGTCCGGCATCCTGGAGCAGGATCACTGATCCCAAGGCGTGACCGAGCGGCAGTCCTCCGGCCCGCGCCGCCCGCGCCGGCCCGCGATCACCGCACGCGCCGCGCCCCCCGCGCCGGCCCACGATCGCCGCCCGCGCCGCACCGCACGCGCCGCGCCGCCCGCGCCGGCCCGCCCTCGGATCACCGCACGCGCCGCTCACGGCAAAGGCCCCCTCCGCCGAAACGCAAGGGGGCCCACTCGCCGGGTCCGCGCCGCGCCCCCCGCGGATCACCGCACGCGCCGCTCACGGCAAAGGCCCCCTCCGCCGAAACGCAAGGGGGCCCACTCGCCGGGTCCGCGCCGGGTCCGGGTCCGCCGCCGGACTCAGCCGGTCACGGCTGGTGTTCGCCGCGCTTGGGGCGCCACACCACCAGGGCGCCGGCCTGCTGCACGTCCTGGTACGGCACGAGGTCGCGCCGGTACGAGGCGTGCACCTGGGCCTCGCGCTGGCGCATCGCCGCCGCCGCGCCCTCGACGGCCGCGGTCAGCTCGGCGACCCGCGCCTGGAGCGCGGCGACCTGGTTCTCCAGCTCGATGATCCGCTTGATGCCGGCCAGATTGATGCCCTCGTCCTGCGACAACTGCTGCACCTGCCGGAGCAGTTCGATGTCGCGGGCCGAATAACGCCGGCCACGCCCCGCCGTACGGTCCGGCGAGACCAGGCCCAGCCGGTCGTACTGCCGCAGCGTCTGCGGGTGCAGCCCGCTCAGCTGGGCGGCCACCGAGATGACGTACACCGGCGTCTCATCGGTCAGCTCGTACGGATTGCGACGGCGTCCGTCCATCTCAAGCCCCCTTCGCGGCCTGGAACAGCTCGGCCCGCGGGTCCTCGCCCGCCGTGGCCTCCCGGTACGTTTCGAGCGCCTCGCGCGCCTTGTCGCTCAGGTCCTTGGGCACGGCCACCTCCACGGTGACGAGCAGGTCCCCGCGCGTACCGTCCTTGCGGACCGCGCCCTTGCCCCGGGCGCGCATCGTCCGCCCGTTGGGCGTGCCGGCCGGGATCTTCAGCGTCACCGGCGGCCCGCCCAGGGTCGGCACCCTGATCTCGCCGCCGAGCGCCGCCTCGTCGAACGAGACGGGCACCGTGACGGTGAGGTTGTCGCCCTTGCGGCCGAAGACCGGGTGGGCGTCGACGTGCACCACCACGTACAGGTCACCGGCCGGTCCGCCCCGCTCACCGGGCGCGCCCTTGCCGCGCAGCCGGATGCGCTGCCCGTCGGACACACCCGCCGGGATGCGGACCTGCATGGTGCGGGACGACTTGGCGCGGCCGCTGCCGTGGCAGACCTCGCACGGGTCCTGGGCGATGAGCCCGCGGCCCTTGCAGTCCACGCACGGGTCGGTCAGCGAGAACGAACCGCTGCCGCCGCGCGACACCTGGCCGGTGCCGACGCAGGTGGGGCACACGCGCGGCGTGCCGTTCTTGTCGCCCGTGCCCGAGCACGCCTTGCACGGCTGCTGGCTGGACATGCGCAGCGGGACCGTGGCCCCGTCCACCGCCTCGGTGAAGCTGAGCGTCACCTCGGACTCGATGTCCTGGCCCCGGCGCGGCTGGGTGCGCGTGCCCGGGCCGCCCCGGTTGAACAGGCCGCCGAACACGTCGCCGAGTCCGCCGCCGAAGCCGCCGGCACCGGCTCCGCCCTGGGCACCGCCGAAGAGGTCGCCCAGGTCGAAGTTGAACGTGCCGCCGGGTCCGCCGCCCGGCCCGGCGCGGAAGCCACCGTTGCCGAAGAGCGCGCGAGCCTCGTCGTACTCCTTGCGCTTCTTCGGGTCGCCGAGGATGTCGTTCGCCTCGGAGATCTCCTTGAAGCGGGCCTCCGCGCTCGCGTCACCCTTGTTGGCGTCCGGGTGGAACTCGCGGGCGAGCTTCCGGTACGCCTTCTTGATCTCGGCCTCGGTGGCGTCCTTGGGGACGCCGAGGACCTTGTAGTAGTCCTTCTCCACGAAGTCCTTCGTGCTCACCGACGTCCCTCCTTCCGGTTACCGCTCAATGCGTCAGCCCTCCCCGGGGCCACCGCTCTCCTCGTCCACCGGCTGCTTCTCGTCCTTGGCCGCCGGAGCCGCCCCGGGCTGGGGTTCGGCCACCGCGACGCGCGCGGGCCTGATGGTCCGCTCGCCGATGCGGTACCCCGGCTGAAGGATCGCGACGCACGTCGTCTCGGTGACGTCCGGCGCGTACGAGTGCATCAGCGCCTCGTGGATCGTCGGGTCGAAGGGCTCGCCCTCCTTGCCGAACTGCTGCAGCCCCATCTTGGCGGCGACCGTCTCCAGCGATTCGGCGACCGACTTGAACCCGCCCACCAGCTCGCCGTGCTCACGGGCGCGGCCGATGTCGTCGAGCACGGGCAGGAGCTCGGTCAGGAGGTTCGCGACGGCGATCTCCTTGACCGTGACCCGGTCCCGCTCGACCCGGCGGCGGTAGTTCTGGTACTCGGCCTGGAGCCGCTGGAGGTCCGCGGTGCGCTCGCTGAGCGCCGTACGGACCTGGTCCAGCTGCGCGGTCAGGCCGACCGTCTGTTCGCTTGCGTCCCCGGCCGGGGCCGCCGGGCCCTCCTCCGCGGGGTTCGCGGAGGCAGTGGTCTCGGCGGCTTCGGCGGCGTCGTCAGGGACGGCGCCGGAGGGGACGTCGGGCTTCTCCTCGAAGCCCGGGGTCTCCTCCGTCATGCGGCCCCCTTCGGCTTCTCGTCGTCGACGATCTCGGCGTCGACGACATCGTCCTCGGCCTGGGCACCGGCGGCGCCCTCGGCGCCACCCGCGGTCGCGCCGGCGGCCTGGGCGTCGGCGTACATGGCCTGGCCCAGCTTCTGGGAGACGGCCGCGACCTTCTCGGTGGCGGTACGGATCTCCGCGGTGTCCTCGCCCTTCAGCTTCTCCTTGAGCTCGGAGACGGCGGCCTCGACCTCGGTCTTCACCTCGCCCGGGACCTTGTCCTCGTTGTCCTTGAGGAACTTCTCCGTCTGGTAGACCAGCTGCTCGCCCTGGTTGCGGGTCTCGGCGGCCTCGCGGCGGCGGTGGTCCTCCTCCGCGTACTGCTCGGCCTCCTGGCGCATCCGGTCGACCTCGTCCTTCGGCAGCGAGGAGCCGCCGGTGACGGTCATCTTCTGCTCCTTGCCCGTGCCCAGGTCCTTCGCGGTCACGTGCATGATGCCGTTGGCGTCGATGTCGAAGGAGACCTCGATCTGCGGCACACCGCGCGGGGCCGGCGGAAGGCCGGTCAGCTCGAACATGCCGAGCTTCTTGTTGTACGCCGCGATCTCGCGCTCGCCCTGGTAGACCTGGATCTGCACCGACGGCTGGTTGTCCTCCGCCGTCGTGAAGATCTCCGAACGCTTCGTCGGGATCGTCGTGTTGCGCTCGATCAGCTTGGTCATGATGCCGCCCTTGGTCTCGATACCCAGGGACAGCGGGGTCACGTCGAGCAGCAGGACGTCCTTGACCTCACCCTTGAGGACACCCGCCTGGAGTGAGGCACCGATGGCGACGACCTCGTCCGGGTTCACACCCTTGTTGGCCTCCTTGCCGCCGGTCAGCTCCTTGACGAGCTCGGCGACGGCGGGCATACGGGTGGAGCCACCGACGAGAACGACGTGGTCGATCTCGCTCAGCTGGATGCCGGCGTCCTTGATGACGTTGTGGAACGGCGTCTTGCAGCGCTCCAGCAGATCGGCGGTCAGCTGCTGGAACTGGGCGCGCGTGAGCTTCTCGTCCAGGTGCAGCGGGCCCTCGGCCGACGCCGTGATGTACGGCAGGTTGATCGAGGTCTCGGTGGAGGAGGACAGCTCGATCTTGGCCTTCTCGGCGGCCTCACGGAGGCGCTGGAGGGCCATCTTGTCCTTGGACAGGTCGACGCCGTGCCCGGAGTGGAACTGCTTGACCAGGTAGTCCACGACGCGCTGGTCCCAGTCGTCACCACCGAGGTGGTTGTCACCGTTGGTGGCCTTCACCTCGACCACGCCGTCGCCGATCTCCAGCAGCGACACGTCGAAGGTGCCGCCACCGAGGTCGAAGACCAGGATCGTCTGGTCGTCCTTGTCGAGGCCGTACGCGAGGGCGGCGGCGGTCGGCTCGTTGACGATGCGCAGGACGTTCAGGCCCGCGATCTCACCGGCCTCCTTGGTCGCCTGGCGCTCGGAGTCGTTGAAGTACGCCGGGACGGTGATGACCGCGTCGGTGACCTTCTCGCCCAGGTACGCCTCGGCGTCGCGCTTCAGCTTCTGCAGGATGAAGGCGCTGATCTGCTGCGGGTTGAAGTTCTTCCCGTCCAGCTCGATCTTCCAGTCGGTGCCCATGTGGCGCTTGACCGACCGGATGGTCCTGTCGACGTTGGTGACCGCCTGGCGCTTGGCCACCTCGCCGACGAGCACCTCGCCGTTCTTGGCGAAGGCGACGACGGACGGCGTGGTCCTGGCGCCCTCGGCGTTGGTGATGACGGTGGGCTCGCCGCCTTCGAGAACGCTGACGACGGAGTTAGTCGTGCCCAGGTCGATGCCGACCGCACGTGCCATTTCGATTCCTCCAGCTGACTTGAGTGGAACAGGCTCAAGGATGCATGACGGAAGGAAACGAGTCAACGGACCTGAGTCGGCCCGGCTCAAGTTTTATCCCGCCCTTATGCGCATGACGCCGCCCTTGGCGCCGTCCTCGTGCGCATGGCGCGGCGCCTTCGGGCGCCGCTCTCGACCCCTCCGGGCGGGGTTCTCCCCACACCCCACCCTGACACGACCCGCCGCGCCTTCCGAACCACTACCGCCGCACACACAACCGTGCGATCGTTCCAATAACGCAGCAAAAGCCGCATTACATGTCAAACGCTCGCAGACGTCCCACCCGAAGAACGGTCAGGTGTGTGCCCGATGCACCCGCGCCCCTCTCCGCCCCCACCCCCCTCGCCGGACCCCAAGCGCATCCTCGATCTCACCCTGGGCTGCACCCTGCTGGTCCTGTGTGCCCCACTGCTCGCCGCCGCCGCCCTCGCCACCGCGCTCAGACGGCCGCCCGGGGGCGTGTGCGTACGCGAAACGAGAACCGGCCTGGACGGCCGGCCCTTCACGTTGCGCTCCCTGCCCGTCCGCCGTTTCCGGCTCGACGCGCTCTCCCGTCTGCCCCATGTCGTACGCGGCGAGATGTCGCTCGTCGGACCCGCGCCGCTGCCGCCCGGCGCCCCCGGCGCGGACGCCCCGTGGCGCCGGAGCGTCAGGCCGGGACTGACCGGACTGGCCCAGCTGCGACGCGCCTCCACGCTGCCGTGGGACGAGCCACTCCTGCTCGACCAGCACTATGTGGAGCACCAGTGGATCGGGCTGGACGTGGCCGTACTCTTGCGTACGTTGCGCACTGTGCCGGGTCAGGCTCACCTGAGCGACGCAGATCACCGACTGCGCGGCTACAGTGCGGCGGAATAACTGGGTACGCTCGGCACTGACTGAATAAGTTACCGCTTAGTAGTGCGCAGGTGGACAGGCCCGAGGAGCCCCCATGCAACTCGCCGCGATCATTGTGTCGCTGACCCTGACCGTGGTCGGGGTTGCGCTCATCTCCCGAGCGGTCGCGCAGATCTACCGGTTCGTGAAGCTCGGCCAGCCCGTGCCGGCCGGCAGCCGTACCGACAACCCCAAGCAGCGCACGATCACGCTGGTCAAGGAGTTCCTCGGCCACACGCGGATGAACCGCTGGGGGATCGTCGGCTTCGCGCACTGGTTCGTCGCGATCGGCTTCCTGACCCTGCCGCCCACACTGGCCCAGGCGTACGGGCAGCTCTTCCAGGCCGACTGGACGCTGCCGGTGCTCGGCGGCTTCCTGCCGTTCGAGATGTACATCGAGTTCATCGGCCTGATGACCGTGGTCGGCATCGTCATCCTGATGGTGATCCGGCTGCTCAGCCTGCCCTCGCGCGCGGGCCGCAAGTCGCGCTTCGCGGGCTCCAAGGCCTGGCAGGCGTACTTCGTCGAGTACGTCATCCTCACCATCGGCCTGGCGATCCTGGTGCTGCGCGGCCTGGAGGGCGCCATCCACGGCGTCGAGCACTACGAGGCCGCGTACTTCGCCTCGTACCCCCTGGTCCTCGCCTTCGAGGGCCTGAGCGTGGGCACGCTCCAGACGCTCATCTACTTCACCGCGATGATCAAGATCGGCGTCTCGCTGATCTGGATGATCACGGTCTCGCTCAACACCAACATGGGCATCGCCTGGCACCGCTTCCTCGGCTTCCCGAACATCTGGTTCAAGCGGAACGCGGACGGCTCGACGGCCCTGGGCGCGCTCCAGCCGATGACGAGCGGCGGCAAGCCGATCGACTTCGAGGACCCGGGCGAGGACGACGTCTACGGCGTCTCCCAGGTCGAGCAGTTCTCCTGGAAGGGCATCCTCGACTTCTCCACGTGTACGGAGTGCGGCCGCTGCCAGTCGCAGTGCCCCGCCTGGAACACGGGCAAGCCGCTGTCCCCGAAGCTCCTGATCATGTCGCTGCGCGACCACGCGCACGCCAAGGCCCCGTACCTGCTGGCCGGTGGCGGCAAGACGATGGAGGGCGAGGAGAAGGCCTCCGAGGACGCCCTGAAGGACGTCCCCGCCGCCGCCCTCGCCGAGGCCGAGCGCCCGCTGGTCGGCACTCTCGAAGAGAACGGCGTCATCGACCCGGACGTCCTGTGGTCCTGCACCACCTGCGGCGCGTGCGTGGAGCAGTGCCCGGTCGACATCGAGCACGTCGACCACATCGTCGACATGCGCCGCTACCAGGTGATGATCGAGTCCGCCTTCCCCAGCGAGGCGGGCACGATGCTCAAGAACCTGGAGAAGAAGGGCAACCCCTGGGGCCTGGCCAAGAAGCAGCGCGTGGAGTGGACCAAGGAGGTCGACTTCGAGGTCCCGATCGTGGGCAAGGACATCGAGGACCTCTCCGAGGTCGACTACCTGTACTGGGTCGGCTGCGCGGGCGCCCTGGAGGACCGGGCCAAGAAGACCACCAAGGCCTTCGCGGAGCTGCTGCACATGGCGGGCGTGAAGTTCGCGATCATGGGCGGCGACGAGAAGTGCACGGGTGACTCGGCCCGCCGCCTGGGCAACGAGCCGCTGTTCCAGCAGCTCGGCCAGGAGAACGTGGCGATGCTGAACATGGCGTTCGGCGAGGACGACGAAGACCCGGCGACCCATAAGCCGAAGTCGTCCAAGAAGATCGTCGCCACCTGCCCGCACTGCTTCAACACGATCGCGAACGAGTACCCGCAGCTGGGCGGCGAGTTCGAGGTCATCCACCACACGCAGCTGCTCCAGCACCTCATCGACGAGGGCAAGCTGATCCCGGTGACGCCGGTCGACGGCCTGATCACCTACCACGACCCCTGCTACCTGGGCCGCCACAACAAGGTCTACACGCCGCCGCGCGAGATCATGTCGGCCGTCCCGGGCCTGCGCCAGCAGGAGATGCACCGCCACAAGGAGCGGGGCTTCTGCTGCGGCGCCGGTGGCGCGCGGATGTGGATGGAGGAGCGGATCGGCAAGCGCATCAACACCGAGCGCGTCGACGAGGCCCTGTCCCTGAACCCGGACATCGTCTCGACGGCCTGCCCCTTCTGCCTGGTGATGCTCACGGACTCCGTGAACGGCAAGAAGAACGACGGCAAGGCCAAGGAGTCCCTCCAGGTCGTGGACGTGGCCCAGCTGTTGCTGGACTCGGTCAAGACCCCGGTGGACGAGGCGGCGCCGGCGACGCCGGCTCCGGAGGGCGACACGGACGCGGACGCGGAGCCGGCGCCCGTGAAGTAGCACGGCGTACGCATACGGAAGCGGCCGGACCTGCCTCGGGGGCGGGTCCGGCCGCTTTTTCGCGAGGCCCCTAAGAGCGGCCCTTAAGGGATGTCACAGCTCAGCAGCAAAGAAGCCCCTGTTCCCCGGCCCGTCCACCGGGCACAGCGGGACCAGGTACGTTCGTTGACGTGGCTGGATTCAGGATCGGACGCGGCCGGGACAACCGCACCCCGCAACAACACTCGCAGCAGGCGCCGTACGGCAGCGCGGCAGCGCCGCCCCCGTACGCCCAACAGCAGCATCAGCATCAGTGGCAGCAGGCCCAGCAGGCGCAGCAGCCGTACGGAGAGCCGGAGTACTTCGGCGACCCGCACGAGCCACATGCGCCGCACCGGCACCCCCACCCGCACCCGCACCCGCCGCACGACCCGTACGCGGCGGACAGCCCGGGCCACACCCGGGCCTTCAGCATCAACGACGACGCCGCCTACGGCGAGGGCGCGACGTACCAGGCGGGCGCCGCACCCGCGCCGGCCGGCCCGCGCCTGCCGTGGAAGCAGCTGCTGAGCGGCATCGTGCTGCGCCCGGGACCGACGTTCTGGCAGATGCGCGACCACGCCGTGTGGGGCCCCGCGCTGATCGTGACGTTCCTCTACGGCCTGCTCGCCCTGTTCGGGTTCGACCAGGCCCGCGAGGAGGCGATCAACGCGACGATCTCCACGGCGATCCCGTACGTCCTGGTGACCGGCGTCATGTTCGTCGTCGGCGGCCTCATCCTGGGCGCCGTGACGCACACGCTGGCGCGTCAGCTGGGCGGTGACGGCGGCTGGCAGCCGACGATCGGCCTGTCGATGCTGATCATGTCGATGACGGACGCGCCGCGTCTGGTCTTCGCGCTGTTCCTGGGCGGCGAGAACACCCTCGTACAGATTATCGGCTGGCTGTCCTGGCTGGCGGCGGGGGCGCTGTTCACCTCGATGGTTCGCACCTCGCACGACCTGCCGTGGCCGAAGGCGCTGGGCGCGTCGGCGATCCAGCTGGTGGCACTGCTGTCGCTGATCAAGCTGGGCACGATCTGACGGCAGAGGCCCCCGCCGGCGGCGGGGGCCTCTCCTGTCACCTGCTGCGCCTGCCGCGCCTGCCGCGCCTGCTCACGCGTCGAGGACCTGCCCGGAGCGCCGTACGACCGGCTTCTCCACACTCCACGGGAAGTTGATCCAGTCGTCCGTCCGCTTCCAGACGTACTCGCACTTCACCAGCGACTGGGACTTCTCGTAAATGACAGCGCTGCGGACCTCGGCGACCGTGCCGAGGCAGAAGTCGTGCACCAGCTTGAGCGTCTTGCCGGTGTCGGCGACGTCATCGGCGATCAGGACCTTCTTGTCACTGAAGTCGATCGCGTTGGGCACCGGCGCGAGCATGACCGGCATCTCCAGCGTCGTCCCGACGCCCGTATAGAACTCCACGTTCACCAGGTGGATGTTCTTGCAGTCGAGCGCGTACGCCAGCCCGCCGGCGACGAAGACCCCGCCACGCGCGATCGACAGCACGATGTCGGGCTCGTACCCGTCGTCGGCGATGGTCTGCGCGAGCTCGCGCACGGCGCGCCCGAAGCCCTCGTAGGTCAGGTTCTCCCGTACGTCACTCATGCTCACACCCGCGTCCGATGGAAGTTCTGGAACGACCGCGAGGCGGTCGGCCCGCGCTGCCCCTGGTAGCGCGACCCGTACTTCTCTGAGCCGTACGGATGCTCCGCCGGCGAGCTCAGCCGGAACATGCACAGCTGCCCGATCTTCATGCCCGGCCAGAGCTTGATCGGCAGCGTGGCGAGGTTCGACAGCTCAAGCGTCACATGACCCGAGAACCCGGGGTCGATGAACCCGGCGGTCGAGTGCGTCACCAGCCCGAGCCGGCCGAGCGAGCTCTTCCCCTCCAGCCGCGAGGCAAGATCGTCAGGCAGCGTGATGACCTCGTACGTCGACGCGAGCACGAACTCCCCGGGGTGCAGGATGAACGCCTCGTCCCCCTCCGGCTCGACCAGCCGCGTCAGGTCCGCCTGCTCGACGGCCGGGTCGATGTGCGGGTAGCGGTGGTTCTCGAACACCCGGAAGTAGCGGTCCAGCCGCACGTCGATGCTCGAGGGCTGCACCATCGAATCGTCGAACGGGTCAATACGCACCCGTCCCGCGTCGATCTCAGTTCGGATGTCCAAGTCAGAGAGAAGCACGTCCCGAGGATACGCAAGGCGCGCGGGCCCACCGCAATCGGACAGACTCCGCGCGCCTCCCGCCACCGCCGTACGCGGCTACCCCGGCGGCTACCGCCGCTCCAGCTCCACGGGGACGGCATGCCGCAACCGCGCGCACCGCGGACACCGGATGAGCCGCCCGGGCCCGATCCGACCGGCACCGAGCTGCTGCATCGGGAACGAAGCGGTACTGAACACATGCCCTTCGGCACAGCGGACGACGGTGCGCTCCATGGAGTCCATCAAGTCCCTTCCCCAACGATGCGTGGACGAGAAAGCCACATTAGGGGATCAACAGGACACCACTCCAGGCGGCACTCCGACCCCCCACCGTACGCCTCAACTCCCGCCCCCCGCACCCCTATCCACCCCCACACGGCACAACGACCCCGCGGCGGATTCACCGGGGGCCGAACGATGAGGTACAGTGAGCGACGATGCGATACCGGATCTCCGGTCCGCTTACGCGGGTGTAGTTTAATGGTAGAACATGAGCTTCCCAAGCTCAGAGCGCGGGTTCGATTCCCGTCACCCGCTCCACGCAGAAGGCCCAGGTCACGGACCCGGGCCTTTCTTGTTGTCTGGACCACGCTAGGCGTCGCGCACCAGATCCGCACCAGATGGCTGTTCGGCACCCTTCCGGCGGGCGGCGCGCACGAGCTGGTCGAGCCCGCTCGCGACCTCCTGCTGTCGGGTCAGGTCCGAGTGCTGGTAGATCAGCGCGGCTTTCTCCGAGGACTGTCCGGCGCGGACCATCGTGTCCTTGAGGGTGGCTCCGGAGCGGGTCGCCAGGGTGTGGCCGGTGTGACGAAGATCGTAGAAGCGGAAGTCGTCCGGCAGGCCGACAGCGGCTCGGGCCTTGCGCCACTTCCGCCCGAAGGTGGAGCGCCGAAACGGCTTGCCCTTCTCCCCTACGAAGAGCAGCCCGTCCGATCCCTTCTCCGCGTACCAGTCGAGATGCCGCCGAAGGTCGGTCCGCAGAAAGGCCGGCAGGACGACGACCCGCTTGCCCGCTTCCGACTTGGTGGGCCCTTCCGCACGCTTGCCAGTGGTCAGCTCGGGGGCGGCCTGGCGGACGCGGATGGTCATGGCGTCCAGGTCGACGTCCTTGCGGCGCAGCTCCGCCTGTTCCTCCGGGCGCATGGGTCCGTAGGCACCGAGGAAGACCATCAGCCGCCAGCGGGGCCCGATGGCGTCGGCAAGCGCGTCGACCTGGTCGACGGTGGCGATCTGCCGTCCGGCGGCGGACTCCTTGCCCGCACCCCGTATGCGGCAGGGGTTGCGGCGGATCAGCTCATCGTCGACGGCGGTCTCCATGATGGCCTTAAGGAGCCGGTACGACTTGGCGACGGTCGTGGCGCCGGTGGCCTTCAGCCGTTCGGTGCGCCAGGTGCGGACGCGGGGAGCGGTGATCTCGTCGAGGTCCAGGTCCTCGAAGGCGGGCAGGATGTGCAGCCGGAGGAGGCGGCGGTACAGCTCATCCGTGGTGGCAGCGAGCCCGCGCTCGTCGACCCATTGAAGGGCGTACTCCTTGAAGTTCACGGCGCCCGCGTCCGGGTCCTGCCAGTCGCCCCGGGACAGGTCGGCCTCGACCTGGGAGAGCCAGACTTCGGCATCCCGCTTGGTGTCGAACGTCTCGGGAGCGCGGAACTCCTGTCCGTCCGGGCCACGGTAACTCGCGGTCCAGCGGCCGGACCGGTACTGCCGGACCGCTCCGAAGCGGCGGCGCGTCCCCTTCTTGTTGCCCACTAGGCAGCCCTCCCGTAGCGGGAGCGTCGACGGCGGATCGGCTGCACAGTGTTGTTCTCGATGTACGCGTCCAGGACTCGCTCAGGGATGCGGACGTGTCGGCCGACCTTGACGAAGGCGATCCGCCGTTCGGCGATCAGCCGCCGGGGGAAGCGGTCGGTGGTGCCAAGGCGTTCGGCAGCTTGGTCGACGGTCAACAGGCGGTCACTCACGTCGGGTCTCCTTCCATGGCAAGCAGGGCTGCGCGGGCGGTTTCGCGGTTGAGCTGGAGGTCTCGGGCGATGGAGGCCGCCAGGACCGATTCGCCGGGGCTGTGGCCGTGTCCGGCGTACTGCCAGTCGGCGAGGACGAGGACGGTGTCGTCCTGGTCGTGCTCGAGGTCGGGCAGGCCGAGGGCTTCGCGCTGCTGGGCGGCGCGGTAGTCGGCGCGGATCTGGCGGAGGGCGCCGAGGGTGGTGGAGTAGCGGCGGGACTTGGTGGAGAAGTGGCCGCGGAAGCCGAGCATGTGAGCCCAGGCCCACAGCCGCCGGTCGGGATAGATGGGGTCGAGTTCCTTGCAGGCCCGGATGAGGCGCTGGGCGTGCTCAGGGACCTGGTGGCGGTCGAGTTCGGAGAGTTCGCCGATGCGGCGGTCCAGGGTGCCGGTCGTTTCGGCGGCTTTGGTGGCGTACTTGGCGACGTAGGAGGCGACGGCCTGTTCGGTGATGTCGGTGCCGGCCTCGAAGGCGCGGATGGGCCGGATGTCGATCTGGGCGCCCCAGCGGAGCGTGCGGGTGGGTTGGTCGGCGGCGGCCGGGACGGTGATGGTCGTGTACGGGTGGGCGACGGCGGCGCGGATGGCGTCGGTGAGCAGTTGCACGGTGGCCCAGGCGGGCGGCGGGTCCTCGGGGCCGTCGGGTCCGTCGAGGCGTATGACGGCGTGGAAGTGCACGGCGCCACGCTTTTGGAACTCGGCGACCTTGCCATACGAGACGCGGGCGGCTTCCTTCAGCTCGCGCTGGGTGAGTCCGGCGCGGGCGGCGATCTCACGGCGGAGCCGGTTGGTGAAGCGCTGCCAGAGGTGTCCCGCGTAGTTGTTGAACAACACCGAGCACGCGTAGTCGTAGGTGTCCGGGTTGAGCGGCGTGCCGAGGGTGTCGTCGTCGGGTGCGTGGCGGGTGCCGCAGCGGCAGCGGCCGGTGTCGGGGCGGTTGTGGACCGGGCCGAAGCTGGGGGCGGTGAGGGTGGCGAAGACGCGCGGGTGTTCGCGGACGGTGGCGGGGACGTCCTTGTCCTGGTCGCCCGCGAGTCCGGCACGGATCAGGTGGTAGGTGTCGGCCGCGTACATCCAGGCGCAGGCCGGGCAGCGGGAGGCGCGGCGGTTGCCGCAGGCGAGACGGAGGCGCCCACCGGGCTCGTCCTCGGTGGAGTAGCGGTGCAGGACCTCGCCGGTGGCTTTGTCCTTGGTGACGGTCCAGCCGGTGAGGTGGATGGGGTTGGCGCAGCCCCCGGTGCGGCGGATCTGGTCCTGCCAGCGGTCGAAGCCCGGTGACCCGGCCACCCGCAGCAGATCGCTGAAGGTGACCGGGTCCAGGCCCGCGAAGGTCGCGGTGTCGGTCACACGCGCTCCTGGTGGCCGAGGGCGACGGGGGCCGGGGCGGTCGTGGTGCCGGTGCCCTGGCAGCGACGGCAGATGACGTGGAGGGTGGCGCGGGTTCCGTCGGGGAGGTGGGTGCCGGTGTCGATGGCGACGACGGGGAAGCCGTCGCAGTCGGGGCAGACCCGGGTCCGGGCAGGGCTGTGCTGGGCCATGATGGAGCTTCCTTTCGATTGCGGTTGGAAGGGGCCGGACCGTCCGGGTGGCGGCGATGCTTGGCGGCTTGTGCGTCGCCCGGAGGCCGGTCAGAACGTGGTCGTGCTCAGCGCGCGAGGGTGCGGGCGCCTCGGCGGCCGGGCTTGCCCTTGATCTCGTACATGTGGGCGTCGGCGGCGGCGAGCGCGTCGGAGAGGCTGCGGACCGGGAGGTCTGCGACGCGGCAGGCGCCGACGGAGACGTACACCGGGATGCGCTTACCGGCGTGCGTCAACGGTTCGTGCAGCAGGTCGACGAGCTGGTCGATGTCGGCGGCGTCGGCGGAGCGGATGACGGCAACGAACTCGTCTCCGCCGAGGCGGCCCGCGATGCCGTGGCGTCCGCACCAGGCGGCGAGGCGAGCGGCGGTGGCTGTGAGGGCGGCGTCCCCGGCGGCGTGGCCGTGGGTGTCGTTGAGGGTCTTGAAGTCGTCGACGTCCAGGAGGAGGACCAGGGCGTCGGGGTGCCGGCGGATGAGGCGGTCGGCGCGAGCGGTCCACCCGGCGCGGGTGCGCAGGCCGGTGAGCGGGTCGCGGCGGGCGGTGGCCAGCCGGTGGGCGAGGTACCCGGAGTGGGCGGCCCAGCCGAGCAGGGGCACGGATAAGGCGAGCGCTTGCGTGTCCACGGTTCTCCCTTGTTGCGGTTGGAAGGGGCGTTGGGTGGGCCGTCCGGGGCGGTGGCGATGCTTGGCGGCTTGTGGCACCGCCCGGAGGCCGGTCAGCGGTTGACTTCCTGGCGGAGCAGGCGGACCAGGAGCAGGAGGACCACGCCGCTGATCGAGAGCGCGATACCGGTGATGGCCACGGCCAGGAGCGTGGAGACGAGGACGGCTCCGACCGCGACGACGCCGACGATGACGGCGGTGGGGTTGGTGGCGGCCTTCTGGACGATCCCGGACGGGGCCTGGTGCGTCGGCACGACCGGGGCCGGGGTGGTGCTGGGCGCAATCGCGTTGTGCGTGTCCGAGGGCGGGTACTTGGGCTTGAACACGGGTTCCTCCTACTTGGCGAGCGGGTCGATGGCGGGGCTCAGGAAGCTGTCGGCGAGGAGGTAGCCGCCAGGATCAGGACGACGACCAGCCACAGGGGCGGGCGGACGAGCTTGATGCCGAGCCAGCCGACGACGATGAGGCCGAGCCAGAGCGGGACGTCCATGACGTGATCTCCCTTGCGATCAGCGGGGGTTGCAGCGGTGCGTACGGGCGGCGAGTTCGGCGGCGGCGCGACTCATGTAGTCGGCCGACCAGTCGCAGCCGGGCGCGGTGCAGGCAGCGGCGTGCGCTTCGCGACCGTGGCGGTCGCGGTGGGTGCCGATCTGGACGGGGCCGATGCGGTCGACGTCCCAGAAGCGGTTGCGGGCCAAGGGGTCACCTCCTCTCAGGCGAGCTGGGCGGCGATGGCGTCGGCCATCGGGGCGGGGACGCCGAGGCGGGCGCGCAGGGTGTCGGAATCGATCGCCTGGCCGGTCGACGCCTGGTGGGCGTCGGCGAGCTTGCGAGCGTGGGCCATGAGCGCAGGCGGGACGTTGGGAGCGGGCGGGACGGGAGGCAGAGCCGGGGCCGGTTCCGGTTCGGGGACCTCTTCGCGTACCGGCTCGGGCTCTTCCACCTCCACCGGCATCGCCTCGTGATGCTCGGGAGCCGGGGTGTGGACCAGGAGGGTGCCGCCGAGGAAGGCGAGTGCCGGCCACCCTGCGACGAGGATGCGGAGCCAGTCCGGTACGTCGTTGAGGTCGAGCAGTCCGGCCGTGGCGACGTTCGCCCCGAGGGAGGCGGCGAGCGCTACCGCGAACCAGGTCCAGGCCGACCGCCTCGGTGACTCGGTGCCCCGCAGTGCCCGGAGCTGACGCCAGGCGGCGACGAGCAGTAGGTCCACGGAGATCGGGTAGGCCCATGCCTTCCAGCCGTCCTGCCCGGCGGCGGCCGCCAGGTCGTGAAGGTGGGAGAAGGACAGGGCACCAGCGATGACGGCTTGCACGAGTACGGCGTCCAGCCGCAGGGACGAGCGCATCGGGATCACGCCTTGTCGGCGACGAGTGCCAGCGTGGACAGCGTGGTGTCCGGGTGGAACGCGTCGAGCGACGGGAGGTACGGCGTCATGTCCGCGTGCTCGTTGCAGGCCGCCACGGCGTCATCAAGGCTCGTGAACGGACTGCGGATCAGCGACCAGCTACCCGAAGAGACACCGACCACGGCGGTACCCGGCTTGTCGGGCCGTATCGCGGTCGCCGCGTTCATCGCGAGCGGGCCGATGTCGCCCAATGCCATCTTGGCCGTGGCTTCCTCGTTGACCCGGTGCGAGACCCGGCCGCTGAGCTGGGCGCGCAGTGCGGTGGCTCCCTTGCCGAGGTCCGAGCCGAAGCGCTGGCCGCAGACTTCCAGATAGATGCCGGCGGCCCGGCCGAGCTGAGCGAGCCGTACGAGCTGGGACACCATGTGGTCGCGCCGCTTTTCGTCGGCAGCAGTGGCCGTCAGGAACAGTTCAGCCACCTCGTCGATGAACACCACGACCGGCACCGGCCGCATGTCCTCATCGAGCCCCCACACGTCGGAGGTGAACGACTCCAGCGGCGTGTCCCGTGCCAGCCGTTGCACCGAGCGGATCAGCTCGTAGCGGTTGGTCATTTCGACGACCAGGGCGTCGAGCAGATCCGCGGCTTCCTCCGGAGTGCAGGCGAGTGCCGACAGTCGGCGGGCGAACGGGGCCAGTTCCACGCCCCACTTGCAGTCGATGCCGACCAGGGCAACCGGCTGGGGAGCCAGGCCCTTGAACAGCCCTCGCAGGTACACCGACTTGCCGGACTCGGTCGCACCGATTACCAGCTCGTGAGCGATGGTGCGGAAGTCCCGTACGTGGACGCCTCCGTCAGCCCGGAGTGCGAGCGGGACCGAGAGCAGGTCGGGTATCGCCGTGCGGGGCATGACGACCCGCCGAAGCACGTCGTAACCGATGATCCGGACTTCGAGCCATCCCGGCTTGAGCGCTTTGATGTGGACGCCGTGGGCCCGCCAGGAGTGCCGCAGCCGTTCCGTGGCGGTCTGGAAGTCCCGTACCTCCTGGCCTGGCCGCAGCCTGATCCGCAGCACCATGCCGTTCGCGGTGATCCGGAAGCGCGTGAGGCGGGGGACCATGCGGGTCGCGGTCCGGTTCGTCGCCGCCGCAATGGCCAGCCGTATGCGGGACGGGGGCTCGGTCAGGCCGCACGCCTCCATCACGGAGCGGTAGGTGACCGCGATGCGGATGAGCTTCGCGGGGGCGGCGAAGCCGACCCAGTACCAAGCCGGTCGCTGCCAGCGGAACACGAGCAGCCCGGCCACGACCAGCGCCAAGCCGATGAGCGCGGTGATCTGTCCGCCGGTCATCGATCAGCCCGCCAGCGAGGTGACGGCGGTGGCGCGGAACGAAATGCCGTGGCGCTTCTGGCCGTTGAACTCGTTTTCCCAAGGCCGGGCGACCAGGCCGGTCAGTGCCACCGGGGTGCCGGTCGTCAGCTCACCGGAGATGTCCGCCTCCGGGACGGTCACCGTGATCACCTCGGCGTTGCCGTTCGCGACGAACAGCACGTCGACGGTCATCAGGGACCCGTTGGTCTCGGGGTCGACGGCGACGACGCCGTTCTTCTTGTCGCGCATCTTGAGCTGGGGCGGCTGGGCGACCATCACGGTCGTGCCGGTCATGTCCACGGGAATCTGACGCACAGAGATCACTCCTCTAGAAGTGCTGGACTCCGCCACTCATGTACATGAGTGACATGAAGAAGAGTGCAGCACTCCTGTACATGAGTCAACCCGCCGCGAAGAACAAATCACGGCGGGCTGAGGGGAGCTGAGCGAGCGTCAGTCGGTGGCGGGGATCCGGTACTGGAAAACGAACTGGTCAGCGGCCATGAGGGTGTCGCAGACCTCGACCACACGCCCCTCTTCGGTGACCGCGTTGCGGACCAGGTGCACCACCGGCGCCCCAGGACTCAGGGCCAGTTCCGACGCCTCAGCCTTGGCGGCCGCCCGCGCCTGGAGCGTCTCGACGAACTCGGCGAAGGTGTGGCCGTGGTCTTCGAGCCGGGCGTAGATGCCACCAGGGCCGGGGTTCTCGGCGAACAGCTCGGGAATGTCCTTGACCACGTCCCACGGCAGGTACGAGGAAGCCGTCTCAACCGGGGTGCCGTTGCGGAAGTACAGGCGCCGCCGCGCGAGCACCTGGGTGCCGGCCTCGACGCCAAGTCGCTCGGCGATGTCCTCGGGGGCCTCCATGGGACCGATGTACAGAACGCTCACCTTGGCGGTCGCCCCGGACTGCTCGGACTCGGCCAGGTACGCGGCCTTGCCACCCCGACGATGCGACGCCCTGAACCGGTCCGAAGACCGCAGTCGTACGGGCGGCCGGTCCTTCACGATCGAGCCCTTGCCGTGGCGGGTCTCGACGAGCCCACTGGCCCGGACCTCCACCATGGCCTTGCGAATCGTTCCGCCGGAGACGCCGTAGCGGTCCACCAGCTCGGACTCACTCGGCACCATGTCACCAGGCTTCAGGACGCCTGCCCGGATCTGCTGAACGATCTCGTCAGCGATCTGTAGGTATCGGGGTACGGCCTTGCCACCTCCTACCGAAGTTCCCATAGTCCTTCTCTTCCTCCTATGCTCCTGTACATGAGTACGGGTTCCCAGCAACACAAGTCAACGCCGCTGCACTCCGTGTCCGTGGCGGGAGCGGTGGTGCGGGAGGACGGACGGCTCCTCGCGATCCGGCGGGCGGACAACGGAACTTGGGAGCTGCCGGGCGGAGTGCTGGAACTGGCAGAGTCACCGGAAGAAGGCGTAGCCCGCGAGGTCTGGGAAGAGACCGGCATCCGCGTCGAGGTCGACGAGCTGACCGGCGTCTACAAGAACACGGCTCGGGGCATCGTCGCCCTGGTGTTCCGCTGCAAGCCCTCCGGCGGCTCGGAGCGCACGTCAGCAGAGTCGCTGGCCGTCGATTGGCTCACGCCCGCAGAGATCGCCGAGCGGATGTCCGAGGTCTACGCAGTCCGGCTGCTGGACGCCCTGGACGGGGAAGGCCCGCACGTCCGGAGCCACGACGGACGCCACCTGCTTCCAGCGCGGTAGAACTTTCCCTACTTCATCAAGGCACCCGCCGCGCACAGCGCGGCGCGCGCGGCCCGTCGCCCGGGCCGACGCTCCTGTCTACGCCCCGCTCCCGCCCGGCCGCCGGCCGCACGCCTAGCAGCTCGGGTTGATGGTGGGAGAAACCCGCTGCGGCTGGGGCGGTCGGCTCCACGGCTTTAGCCACCTCCCCGGTCCGGGTCCCGCGCCGAGCAAGACCAGGGGGCCACTCGTGCTCATTACGGGCAGGTCCAAAGCCTGCCCGAGTTGCCAACCAGCGTACGGCCCCCTGATCATGCTCGGCCCCAAACCGGGCAGGCCACCGGCCAAACCCGCTCCACCGACCTAAGCTACGAACCTGTCTGGACCCCCAGCGAATTTCTCTCCAAAATGGAAAGAGTTACGCCAAGGCCCGAAATAAGCAGACCGATGATGCTAGCGAAGGCAGCAGCAACCACCAAGCTCACAATAGGCAGGTTGCCTTCCCCTTTGGTGTCGATCCCGATCCCAATGGTGGACACAACCAGGACGATCATAAGAAGAAAACTCGTCGCGAGGAGGCATTTAGCGATATCTCCACGCGCTTCCGCCATACTTTGCTCCCTTGTGCGGTTCACACCCGCCCCCACCCTGGGCGAAAAAGCGGCAAGAATAGCGACAGCGGCCAAAGAAAAGCCCAATAGACCACTGGACGAGCCTGTGAGTGACGAGTAAATGTCCTTGCGGAGGCCGGGCTCCACCATGGCCAGGAGAATCGGACCAACAACGAAAGAGATGGCGACGAGTATCGACTCCACCACTACGAAAACCAGAAGAGGGAAAATCCACCAGTTCTGATTCATCTTTTTCAGGATTTTCGACACGGGCCCCCCAGCCTAACGTTCAATCCTTACGCATCAGTTCCGCAGTAGATGTCGTCTCGAAGACACCTCGCCGCTTGAAGTCTTTGTACGCTTGCTCAAGCTCGTGAAACACGGATTCCACACGTGGAGCCGAAGGAATGTCAGCCCGTTGAGGCAGCTCGACCTCCACACTGAGCCGCTCGGTCAACAGGTTGACCTCCTCCACCCGGTTGGTCCGACTGCTTCGCCCACGCACCACCATGCCCGTCAGAAGGTCACTGGCCCTCGCCGCCAGCTCCAAAAGCTCATCCTCCAAATGCTGATCTATATACCTATCCTTCGGCCCATAGCGGCCCATCCCTAGACTGACTCGCACCGACGGCAGTTCCTCACCTGCAACCGCCGGCCACAACTTGCCGAACGTCCCTCGGTCGCGTGTCGAGTACTCCGGCTTAGTCATCGCTAGGTCGAATGACCGGAACTGCCCCTTCATCTCATCCAGCTTGCGAAAAGCATCTTCGTTAAACAAGGGATCAAAATTCACATATTCCTGCATTTTTTGACGCAGAAAGAACGCCAACCGCGACACCCTCGGACTATACCTACCCATATCGTGAGCACAGTACCCATCAGGCCAGATGGAGACGTGAGTGGCGTCCGCCGGGTACTCGTTTTCCAGTAGCGAGATGGGACCGATCGAGGCATGCGGATCCCACTTGAAGGGCCGGTCCTCGTGACCCCGCAAGGCCAGGACTCGAAACTTCGTCGGCTCCCTTTCATCCCCCGCGTCCACCACCTCCACAGCGGTGATCACGCCGTCCTTGTCAATCATTTGGTAGGCACTGTCCGCAGCAATTTCCCGGGCTAGCCGCTCCGCCACGGCCGAGGGTGCGAAGCTGGCCCGGCCAGCAACAGAGGTCCAGCGATAGAAAACCAGCTTCCGCTTCAGCATCTCTCCAGATTACGACTGCACTTGGTAACACCCCAAGCGCGCGCACCTAGCTACTCGCCGGTTGGGGCTTATGCACCATTGATCCCACCTTCCGTAGTTGCCAGCACGTCACCTGTTGATGAGCCAAGTCAAGTATCGAGGGTGGGTCTGACATCAGCCCCGGGGGCGGCTAGCGCTCCAGATCCGCACCAGATCGATCGGTCAACCACGGCTAACGGGGGTGCAAGGACTGGGATGCCTTGCAGCGGCGGAGTGACATTCGTGCTGTTCAGCGGCCTGACATGGAGGCCGTACCCAATGATTCCCAAGCTCAGAGCGCGGGTTCGATTCCCGTCACCCGCTCCGAAGTGAAGCCCCAGGCTAGCGGCCCGGGGCTTTGCTGTTGTCTCCGCCGCTTCCTGCCGAAGGTCGACCGGCGGTATGGCGCCCCTTTCTCCTTCCGAAGGGCAGCCCGTCCGTGGCCCTCCTCCGCGTACTAGTCGAGGTGTCGCTGGAGAGCGATCCGGAGGAACTCCGGCAGGATGACGATGCGCTTGCCCGCCTCTGACTCGGCTCGGGCGCGGGGAGCCGCGACCTCGCGGCCGCCCGAGCTTCCCGGTCATGCACGACAACCACTTGCCCGAAAGAGGGCGGTGCTCCGTGGAACGGCGCGTTGCCGGGCCGCGCGTCGCGAACGTCGGCGATTCTTGTGCGGCCATGTGGATGCTGCTCTTGGCCGTCGTGGTACTCGCGGCCGCGAACGCGCTCAACGCCCTGCTCACGCCCGGTTGGTACGTGCCGGTCTGTGCGGTCGCGGCCCTGTTGCTTGTGTTGATCGCCCGCCGGTCCGGCCTCACTTGGGACGATCTGGGGCTCGGCAGGGTCGCGGCCCGCCGCGGTATGCGCTGGGGCCTGGTCCTGACCGGAGCCGTTCTCGTGGTCTACCTGGTGGGCCTGGCCCTGCCGCTCACCCGGGAGGCATTCCAGGACGAGCGGGCCGCGGGCCTGTCTCCCGGAGAACTGGTGTACCGCGTGCTGGTCCGCGTACCGCTCGGCACGGTGCTGCTTGAGGAGATCGCATTTCGCGGCGTGTTGTGGGCCATGGTTTGGCGACGGTGGGGGCCTGTATGGGCCACCGTCGTTTCCTCAGTGCTCTTCGGGCTCTGGCACGTACAGCCGTCACGCGGGCTCACGCGCGCGAACGCGGCGGCCCAAGCGGTCTTCGGAGCCGGCCAGGTCGGCGTCGCCCTGTCCGTGACAGCGGCGGTCGCCGGTACCGCCCTCGCCGGTGTGCTCTTCTGCGAGCTCCGCCGCCGCTCCGGCAGCCTCATCCCGCCCGTGGCGCTGCACTGCGCCCTCAACAGTGCGGGCTACGCGCTCGCATGGGCGGCGAGTCGCTGGTGGGCGGCATGATGCACGTCGGTGTCGTCAACGGCGCACTGTCGCAGCAGCAGGGCTCGGTGGCTGTGTCAGTTTCTGGCGGGTCGCTTCACGGTGACTTCGGGATCCGTTGTGCGGCCCCAGCATGATCAGTGTCAGGTCGGGAACAGCGCAAACCGGATCACCGCGCTGGTCTAGCTGACCGCAGCCGCCTACGGCTACCGCCGCGTCATCATCGACACACACCGGGTCACGTTCGCCGACTCCGCCCTCCTCAACGCACTGGAAGGACGATCGCCGCGACCAGGGCGATCTGACCGACCGTGGGCCACCGTCCCGCCACCGTCGCCCAGTGCCCGAACCGCTCGAAAAGGGCGGACCGGTCAAGCGCGGCCCCGTGGCCGAGCACCGCGCCGGTGGCCGCCGCCGCGACGAAGAACAGGGCGGGAGCTGCCAGGGCGGATAGCCACTACTCAGCCAGCTTCTGGCTGAGGCTGTCGAGGGCCGGGGCCACCGGCTCATGCCTCGACGAGGCGCAGCGGCCGCTTACGCAGCCAGCAGCGCCCACCGGAGGGGAGCTCGCCGCCCGGCGTTCGGACCACGTTGAGACTGCACGACCCGTCGGGGCAGCGGTACCGCTCTCCCGCGGAGCGCGGCCTCGTCCCGAAGACCATGCTCCCGGGTTCGTCCCCGCGCACGGGCCCGCCTCCTCGAACACGTACGACGGGATGCCCAGCCCCGCCACCGCCTGCCGTACGGGGGTACCCGCAAGGACGGCGCGTACGGCGTCGTTGAGGTCCTCTTCCGGTATGTCCTGCTCCAGCAAGCGCAGCGCCGAGCAGAATTTGGCGCGCATCTCGCGGTCGTCGTCCATCGGCCTCTCCTCGCTTCGTGCGGCTGTGTACCGGCGCGTACGGTCTTCCGGTCGCCTAGGGTCCGCTGTGGACGACCGACGCCCAGAACAGCGGTTCCCGGTAGCGGTCGTGTTGGCGCAGCTTCCCGATCGCCCGGTGCAGGGCGTGCGCGGTGCCCGGGGTGTCCGGTGCGCCGAGGAGCCGATAGACCTCCTGGGCGAGCAGCGGGCCCATGTCGTCCTCCACGGTCCACAGGCTCCCGATGACGTGCCGGTAGCCGCACAGCTGGAAGGCGGATGCGACGGAGATGACCTCGTCGGCCAGCTCTTTGCCCGGGGCGGCACTGTGGCAGGCGGACAGGTAGGCGAACTCGGCGCCCCGGAGCCGCTCGGCGGCCAGCTGACGCGGCGCCAGGTCATCGCCGTGCAACAGGAGTCTGCTCTGCGAGGGGTCGGCCGGGTCCCGTACGCCATGGCAGGCCAGGTGGGCGTGGGTGTGCGCTCGCAGGGCGGCCAGCACCGCTTCCGGCGTGGCGTCCGCGTCCCGCAGCTCGGATCTGGGACCGGACAGCGATCCAGTGGCGGTCAGTTCGTCGTCAGTCTTTTCTTCCTCGGGCGCGTGCCACCACCGCGCGAAGTGGTAGCACCCGACGAGGTAGACCACGTCGAGCACTTTCGTACCAAGGCCCTCGGAACCGCCCGTGCCGCCCGCCTGTTCGGGAGTCAGCTTGTCGCGGACCTGGTAAATGAGCTCGGCCAGGTGGTCATGTGTGTTCCGCGCCAACACGCTTTCCGGTGGTTCCAAGAGGAACAGCGGCGCCCTCTTCCGGTGCGGCCATCGCCCCCCGGATGGCAGCGCGAAACTCCGGGCGCAACTCACTCATCGGTCCCCCCGATCCCCCTGACCGCCCCCAACGGTGGCGCCACGGTATGCCAGGAGGCAAGGCCGGGCGCCCTTGCAAGGCCACCGCCTACAGAGGGTCCTTGGTCATGCGGCGGACGTGGAGCTGCGCGTGAGGCGGGGTACGCGAAGGGGGATCGTTCCGAACTTCCTCACCCAGTGCCTCGTCGGTGCTGATCTCGTTGGCCCGGCGGCTGACCTCGGCATCCTGTGCCCCGTCGGCCTGCCCGGCCCCCCTGAGATGGTGACGAGGCACGTCGTTGCCGCCGCCCAGCGCCGCCGCCCAAGGAAGTGGCCGTCACGACACCCCTGGGCGTCAGTAAAGAGGCCACAGCCTGCCCCGGACCGCCTTACAGTGCCAGTAAAGATGGCAGTTGACCCATGACCCCGTCGTTGCCGGGTGGTGAGGGGCCGGAGGACACATGCGTCTGACGTTGGCAGTCGATGAGGGCAGCAGCAGGCAGGAGGCAGACGCGCTGCGCGTCTGGCTCACGCAGGAGCAGCTGCTGCGTGGCCAGGTGCGGATACCGCTAGACAGCGTTCCCCTGCCTGGGGCCATGGGGCAGCCGCTGGAACTGGTCAGCGTCCTCCTGTCGAACACCATCGCCCTGGGCAATCTGCTGGTGGCGGTAGCAGCCTGGCGGCAGTCGCGGCCCCGGCGGCCTTCCGTACGCATCGAGGTCAACGGCTGCTCGTTCACGCTCGATACGAGCAACCCCAGCGAGTTGCAGGCTCTGGCCCGCGCGCTGCGCGAGGCCGACGGGTCCGATCCGGACGGCGGAGGATGAGCCAGGACTACCCCGGTAGCGGCTCGTACTCGAAGAGGTCACGAGCGGTGCTCGTGGGATGCCATGCCTACCACCACCGGGACAGCATCCCCGCCGTGCAGAACAACCTGGCCGCCCTGCACGAAATGCTCCTGGACCCCACGTGGGGCAAGCCGGGCATGGACGTCACTCCAGTGAGCCCGTGGGCCGGCGCCGACGAGATACTTGAAACCGTGGCAGCCGCAGGCGAGGAGGCGCAGGACACGCTCATCGTCTACTTCGCAGGCCACGGCCTGATCCATCCGAAAAGCGGGGAGCTCTATCTCGCACTGCACAATTCGCGACTGCAGCGTTGGGGCGTAGCCGCTGGTCTCCCGATCAGCGACCTCAGACACGCCATCCTCGACCACGAGAACACTGCCGAGAACAAAGTCCTGCTGCTCGATTGCTGCTTCAGCGGACGGGCCATGGAAGGCGGCATGGGTCCCGCCGGCCCGGAGAACAAGGCCGATCTCGCGGTAATCGAGGGAACCTGTGTCACCACGTCCTCGTCCAGCACGTCGCCCTCCTTCGCCGTGCCCGGGGAGCGGTACACGGCGTTCTCCGGCGCGTTGATCGAGGTGCTGGAATCCGGCGTGCCGGGTGAAGGGCCCATGCTGACCATGGAGACCGTCTATCGGCAGGTCGATGCCCGGTTACGGGCCAGAGGACTGCCCCGCCCCCAGCAGCGCAACAGCAACCTGGCCGGCCACATCCCCATCGCACGCAACCGAGCCTGGGTCCCTTCCATCGGAGAACAAGCGCCTCCACCCGGGCCCGCGCCGCGGACCATCCCGGCCCGCCGCAGCCGCGTCCAGAGCTTGCGCATCCACTGGCGCCGATACCGGAACAGATACGCTGCCGCCCTTTTGGCCGTCGTCACCCTGGCCATAGCCGTGGCGTCTTCCGTTCTTCCTGCTGACGTTCCTGATCGCGGCACGCCTGCGCCCATCCCGCCCAAGCGGCAAGACCCTGGATTACTCCAAAGCGCTTCCAACAGGGGCAGGGACTGCGTCCGACATATCGGTGACCCGCCGCTAGGGAGCGCGCCCATCGGGGCGTGCGACGCGGCACAGGTGGACTGGTCGATGTGGACCTTCCCCAACGACCATGTGCGGTTCATCAGTCAGCGCATACCCGGGGTGTGTCTAGGGGCAGACATCCAGGCGCCTGCCAAGCCCGTCGGCACTTGGGGCTGCGACGGCCCCGCCTCCGCCTGGGTATTGCAGCCACAGGGGGACGGATTTTTCCATCTGGTGAACGAGCAAGCTCTCGACAAGGGCTTGACGCAGAGGTGCGCGGCTCGCCATGAGATTGCCATTCATCTCGACGAATGCAGAAACGACAGCAAGCACAAATGGCTCGTCCCGCAAAATCACTGATCGCCGGCGTCGCAATAGCCGTTCAACCAAGGGACCCCGCCATAGCCGACCAGTCACAACACAACTCGTTCGCTGCCGCACAGCGCGCGCCAGCGTCAAACGGCTACGTACGGCCGGGGGCCGGTTGGGGCGGCAGGACTGACCGCCGGGGACCTTGGGTGTCACCGGACGGGGCGGCGTCCCGTCCGTCGGGACCAGCGCACGGCGATGATGGCCAGATCGATCACGAGGACCGCGATGCCGATGATGAGCAGGTAGCCCAGCCCTTCAGCCACCGCGCCGATGAGTCCCAGCACGACGGCCACCAGAGCGAGGAACAGGAAGAGGGCCATGATGCGAACGCCTCCTTGGGTCCTTGTGCCGGGCGGTCAGCGGCGCGCGAGCTGGCGCTCGCCGGCGGCGCCCGGCTGGTAGGTCATGCCGTAGTGCTGGAAGACCGCTTCCTCCGCCTCGGCGGGCAGGATGTCGTCCATGCCGACCGAGGGAGCCTTCTTGACCAGTGCCTTGGCGTAGGAGACCTTGACGTAGTCCGGCCCGAGGATCGCGTCGTCGAGAGGGACGAAAACCAGGCGGTGACGGGTGGGCAACCCGGCCTGGACCGTGGCCATGGCCGGTTCGTCGGTGGTGGTGTCCACATAGATCGCTTCCAGGACACCGATCTTGTGGCCCTTCGGATCGACGACATCGCGGTTACGCCACTCACGGATATCGGCTGCCTGGATCATGGCCTGCCTTCCTGAGCATTCACCCGGCAGGTACGAGCCGCCCCACAGGTATTCGCCGACCGCCGAGACCGGTAGCCCCTTGCCCTTCCAGGCTATCGGGGAACCTGTGTGTTGCACCCTCGCGCGGTGACGGTATCGGCCGTGGTGGCTCGGGCGGCGACAGTGCCAAGACCAGGCCCTTGCCGAGGTTCGGCCCGGCAGGGGCCCGGTACCACTGACCGTGCGTCCTTGCCGGGAGAACGCGGGTGCCAGGCCGTCGTGCCGGCCAGGCCGTCGTGCCGCACACGCGGGGGCTGCGGGCTCCACTGAACCGGAGAGACGATGGAAGCGCCACGTCGCCCGCTGCAGGAGTGCGGTGACCGTGACGCCGGTGGAAGGAGCAGCTGGCCATGGATACAGACGGGTTCCAGGCCGATCTCGGTCCCGCCGGACGTGCGGAGCTGGGCCCTTCGCCGCCGGGCGGATTGCTGGACGTGCTCGGTGTGGCGGCGGTCGTGCTCGATGCGGACGGGCGGATCGTGTTCTGGAGCCCGCAGGCCCAGACGCTGCTGGGCTACAGCGCCGAGGAGGCGCTCGGCCGGTTCGCCGCCCAGCTCCTGGTGGCGGACGAGCACGTCGACCTGGTGCTGCGACTGTTCGCCCAGGTGATGGAGGGTGAAGGGAGCTGGGCGGGCGTCTTCCCCGTACGGCACAAGGACGGCAGCACGCGGCTACTGGAGTTCCGCAACATGCGGCTGCAGGACGACCGCGGTGATCCGTACGCCCTGGGGCTGGCCACCGACCAGGGGATCCTGCGCCAGGTGGAGCAAGACCTGGCGCTGTCGGTCCGGCTGGTCGACCAGTCCCCGATCGGGCTGGCCGTGCTGGACACCGGCCTGCGGTACGCGATGGTCAACCCCGCTCTGGAGCGGATCAACGGCCTGCCCGCAGAGGAGCATCTGGGCCGGACCGTGCGAGAAGCGTTGCCGTTCCTGGACGCCGACAGCATCGAGTCCGCGATGCGGCAGGTCCTGGCCACCGGTACGCCGCTGGTGGACCAGTACGCCGTCGGCCGCACCAGAGCCGACCCCGGTACCGAGCACGCGTGGTCGGTGTCCTACTACCGGCTGGAAGACCCCGGTGGGAAGGTGCTCGGCGTGGGCACCTCGGTGGTGGACGTCACCGACCGGCACCGCGCGGCCCTGGAGGCCGACCGTGCCCGGCACCGGCTGGCTGTGGTCGCGGACGCCTCCGTGCGCATCGGCACCACGCTGGACCTGGAACAGACCGCCCGTGAGCTGGCCGATGTCGCCGTCCCCGAGCTCGCCGACATGGCCGCCGTGGACGTCCTCGACTCCGCCCTGACCGGCCACCGCACCACCGCCCCCGCGCACGGACCTGCGCTTTTCCGTGCCCTGGCCGTCGCCGCCGCCTACCCCACCGACGTCACCAGTGCCGCCGACCCTCCCAGCGAAGTGGCCCGCTACGAAGCCGACCGCCTGGTCACCCGAGCCGTCAACACCAGCCGGCCCGTCATGGTGCCCCACGTGAACGAGGCCGACCTGTCTCTCATCGCCCGCGACCCCAGGGCCGCGGCCATGCTGGCCCGGGCAGGCGTCCACTCCTATCTGGCCGTGCCACTCGTGGCGCGCGGCGAAGTCCTCGGCGCCCTCGACCTCGTACGCGCGCGCAACCCCCATCCCTTCACCGAGGACGACGCCACCCTGGCCTCCGAGCTGGCCGCCCGCGCCGCCGTCTGCATCGACAACGCCCGCTGGTACCAGCGGCAGCGCGACACGGCCCTCACTCTCCAGCGCAGCCTCCTGCCCGAGCCACCGCCGCCCCTGTACGGCCTGGAAGTCGCCTCCCGGTACCAGCCGGCCGGCGCCACCAGCGAGGTCGGCGGCGACTGGTACGACGTCCTCCCCCTGCCGGGCGACAGGACCGCGCTAGTGGTCGGCGACGTCATGGGCAGCGGCATCAACGCCGCAACCGCCATGGGGCGGCTCCGCACCGCCACACAGACCCTCGCCGGACTCGGCCTCGCACCCAAGCAGGTGCTTCGCAACCTGGACAGGATCACCGCCGGACTCGACCCCTACATCGCCACCTGCACGTACGCGCTCTACGACCCCCACACCGCGCAATGCCACATCTCCACCGCCGGACACCTGCCACCCGTCCGTATGCGACCCGGACGCGCCCCCGCGCTACTCGACCTGCCCACCGGGGCACCCCTGGGCGTCGGTGGCGTCCCCTTCCGCACCACCGCCGTCGACCTCGACCCCGGCGACCAGCTGGTCTTCTACACCGACGGGCTGGTCGAGACCCGCGACCAGGACATCGACACCCGCCTCGGCGCCCTGCTCACCCTCCTCGACGGCCCGCACCGCAACCTGGAAGACACCTGCGACCACCTCCTGGACGCACTGCGCCACCCGGACGACCACGACGACGTCGCTCTGCTCATCGCCCGCGTCCGCCGCTGACATGGGGGGTCCTGTGCGCAGTCCAGGACTCCGGGCGACAGCCCCGGCTCCAGCGAGTCCGGCACCGTCACTCCCTGGACCACGGCTCGCGGGTGCGCGGCCGCGGTGGTGGCGGATATCTCTTGTCGCCGTTGCAGAAATTCGCGAAATGGGCGGTGAGGATTTCTGGCTCCGAAGATCGAACCGGGAAACTTATCGCACTCCTGGGCTTCAGCCGTGCTACGGTGATGCCAGTTGCAGTTTTGGTTCCCAAAGACTTCAGGCGCTCTTCCGGCATCGCCGACGAGCACCGTATTCATTCCGGTATTCCCGGAGGGGACATCATCGCAGCGACTCCGGGTTCACAAGGTGTGGACTCCGGGCACTGCCCCCAAGGGAGATTCAATATGGCATCTGGCACCGTGAAGTGGTTCAACGCGGAAAAGGGTTTTGGCTTCATCGAGCAGGACGGTGGCGGCGCTGACGTGTTCGCCCACTACTCGAACATCGCCAGCTCCGGCTTCCGTGAGCTTCAGGAAGGCCAGAAGGTGAACTTCGACGTCACGCAGGGCCAGAAGGGCCCGCAGGCCGAGAACATCGTTCCCGCCTGACGCTGACGCGTACTACGTAGCTGGGGCCCGCACCATGGGTGTGGGCCCCAGCTCGTTCCTTGCTCCGGGCCCCGTCGGCTTCGACGGCCTCTTGGACGGCAGCGTCTCCTGCCGCATCGCCCAGGGCTTCAGCCGGACGGATCCTGTCCCGGCTCTCGCGCCCGAATAACGACGCCCTTCTCTGCGGCTCGTACTCCGGCGCCCTTTTCAAAGACGAACCCGTTGCCCCTGTCGGCCCGGCTTGTTTCGTCTTTTTCTTCGGCTCGTTCTTGCGAATCCTCATCCAGCTCATTGCTGCTGGAAGGCGTTCCTCGATACGTGCCGCATCGAGGAAGGTTCTGCATGAACCGCACCGCTCGCACGAACGACAGTTACTCCTCCCGCACAGGCGCCGGCTCCGGCCGCGCCGGCCGCGGGCGCCCCCAGGGCATGGGCCGCCAAGGCGCTCCGTCCCGTTCGGCCGCATCCGGCCGGCCGGGCGGCCACGGGCGTCGGCCCGCCGCGCTCCACGGGGAGTTCGCGCTGCCGAAGACCGTCACCGCGGCGCTGCCGGCCGTCGAGGCGTTCGCCGATCTCGGCCTGCCCGACCGTCTGCTGGCCGCGCTCCACGCCGAAGGCATGACCGTGCCGTTCCCGATCCAGGGGGCGACCCTGCCGAATTCGCTGGCCGGCCGTGACGTCCTGGGCCGCGGGCGCACCGGCTCGGGCAAGACCCTCGCCTTCGGCCTCGCCCTGCTGGCCCGTACCGCCGGGCAGCGCGCCGAGCCCCGCCAGCCGCTGGCACTGGTCCTCGTACCCACCCGGGAACTGGCCCAGCAGGTCACCGACGCGCTCACCCCCTACGCCCGGTCGCTGCACCTGCGGCTCACCACGGTGGTCGGCGGTATGTCGATCGGCCGCCAAGCAGGGGCGTTGCGCTCCGGGGCCGAGGTCGTCGTCGCGACACCCGGCCGGCTCAAGGACCTCGTCGACCGGGGCGACTGCCGACTGAACCAGGTCGCCATCACCGTCCTGGACGAAGCGGACCAGATGACCGACATGGGCTTCATGCCCCAGGTCACCCACTTGCTCGACCAGGTACGGCCCGAGGGGCAGCGCCTGCTGTTCTCCGCGACCCTGGACCGGAACGTCGACCTTCTGGTACGCCGCTACCTGACCGACCCGGTCGTCCACTCCGTCGATCCCTCCGCGGGAGCGGTCACCACGATGGAGCACCACGTGCTGCACGTGCAGGGTGCCGACAAGCACGCGACCACCACGGAGATCGCCGCCCGGGACGGACGGGTGATCATGTTCCTGGACACCAAGCACGCGGTGGACCGGCTGACGAAGGACCTCCTGGCCGTCGGCGTGCGGGCCTCGGCCCTGCACGGCGGCAAGTCCCAGCCCCAGCGCACCCGCACGCTCGCCCAGTTCAAGACCGGCCACGTCACGGTCCTGGTGGCCACCAACGTGGCGGCCCGCGGCATCCACGTCGACAACCTGGACCTCGTCGTCAACGTCGACCCGCCCAGCGACCACAAGGACTACCTGCACCGCGGCGGTCGCACCGCCCGCGCCGGCGAGTCCGGCACCGTCGTCACCCTGGTCCTGCCCGGCCAGCGCCGCGGCATGGACCGCCTGATGAACGACGCCGGCATCACCGCGCAGGTGACCAGGGTCCGTTCGGGCGAGGCCGAGCTGAGCCGTATCACCGGCGCCCAGGTTCCCTCCGGCGTACCCGTCACCATCAGCGCCCCGGTCGTCGAGCGGTCCGAGCGCGGCGGCTCCTCCACGCGCGGACGCCGCAGCCGGCCCGCGCGAGGGCGTCGTCGCCCCTCCTCCTACACCGCCGCATAGCCACAGCCCCGCTTGTCGTGCATGCCCGACCGAAGAGGAGAAGCCCGTGACACCGGTTCAGACACGGCCCCGCGCAGCAAGCGGCACGGGCCTCACCGCCCGCGACGCCATGGACGCACCCGGGCCCCAGGTGGACGACCACATGATGGTCGACGTGGCCCTCTCCGTACTCATCAGCGCCCGCGTCGAGCACCTGCTCCTGCGGGACGAGGCGGGCCGCTGTTCCGGACTGGTCACCCGGGCCCAGCTCGCCGCCCACCGGGGCGGCTCCTGGTACAGCGACCGCACCCGGTTGAGGGACATCCCCCTCGACCGGGGGCCGTTCACCTTTGACGCGGCACACCTGAGCGACGCGGAAGCCGCCATGCGGGACCGGACGCTGGACGTGTCCCCCGTGGTGGACGAGCACGGCTACACCCTGGGCGTCCTCGCTCTCACCCCCTGACCGCCCCCAGGCCGTCAGTTCCACCCGGAGCTTCCCCCTTCAACCCTGCTGAGGCACTATGCGCTGCGTCATCGCCCACTTCCCCTTCGACCTGATCAAGACCGACGTGCAGCAGGCGATGAAGGGCATCAAGCCCGAACCCGTCTCGGGAGCGTCCGTGACCATCGGTCGCCGCACCTATCCCCTCAAGCAGGTCGGTGAAGTGATCACCAGGCAGGACCGCCGCGACTTCACCGCCGGCGAGGTGAGCAGGGCGCTGACCCAACTCGGCTTCACCTGTCACGCCCCCGCGGCCACAACCGCGCCCGTTCTCACCCCCCTGCAGACGGCGGCGGCCCTGCTGGGAGCCCCCGCCCGCGTCTGACCTCGCGCGCACCCCGCTCCCCGCTCCCCGTACCCCGCAGTCCGCAGTGCGCAGTCCGCAGTGCGCAGTCCACGACGGCACCGCGTGGCGCTCCGTCCGCTCCGTCCGCTCCCCGGGAACGGCAACGGCTGTCGGACGGGGTACGCGCCGAGGGCGTGCGGGGTGCCCGGTTACGATGCGGGCATGAGTCAGCAGGCGTGGCGTGCGGCCCGGCCCGGTGGGGTGCGGGTGCGGGCGTATGCGCTGCTTGTGCTGGCTGTGCTGGCTGGTTTGGTGGCCATGCACGGCTTGGCACCCGCCGGCTCCTCCCCCGCGCCGTCGCATGCCGTGGCGGCGGCGGACGCGCACCATGGCGTGGCTGCCGCGATGGGCTGCGAGGGCTGCGCCCACGCCGAGCACGCCGGGCACGCCCAGCGCGTCGCCCACGGTGACGCGGGTGGCGGCGGGCACGCCGAGCACGCCGACGCCACCTGCGCGGCCGGCGGCACCAGCACGGCGCCCGCGCTTCCCGCCCTGGCCCCGGCCGGAGCGGTCACCTGCGCGACCGCGGACCTGACCGCGCTCGTGCCCGCCGCGACGCCGGGTGGACGTGCCCCACCGTCGCTGAGCGAACTGCAACTCCTGCGCATATAGGCGGGCCCCGGCGGCCCGTACCCCCTGGTCGGTGCCGCCGTTGAGAGCCATGCCTCGATTCAGCGCACACACAGGAGTCGCACACCATGACCGCACGCCGTTCCATGATCCGCCGCGCCGCCGCTGTGGCGGCCGCGGCCACCGCCGCTGTCGTACTCGCCGCCTGCGGCGGCGGGAATGACAGCTCCGCCGGCCACGAGGGTCACGGCAAGTCCCCCTCGCCGAGCGCGTCCGCGCCCGCGTCCGCCTCTGCCTCCGCCAAGCAGGGCGAGCACAACGCCGCCGACGTCTCCTTCGCGAAGGGGATGATCCCGCACCACCGGCAGGCGGTGGAGATGGCCGAGCTGGCGGAGACCCGCGCCGGGTCCGCGGAGGTCAAGAAGCTGGCCGCGGAGATCAAGAAGGCTCAGGGCCCGGAGATCAAGACCCTCTCCGGGTGGCTCACCTCCTGGGGCGAGGCAGTCCCCACGGAGGAGGAGAGCGGAGAGCACGCCGGGCACTCCATGTCCGGAATGATGACGCCCGAGGAGATGGACAAGCTGCAGAAGTCATCCGGCAAGGCGTTCGACACCGCGTTCCTCCAGATGATGGTCAAGCACCATGAGGGCGCCATCGAGATGGCCAAGACCGAGCAGTCCAACGGCGCCTACCGGCCCGCCAGGGACATGGCCCGCGCCATCATCACCTCGCAGAGCGCCGAGATCGAGCGCATGAACAAGCTGTTCGGCAAGAGCTGACCCGTCCGGTCTCCGCACAGCGGGGGCGGTCTTCCCCGACCGCCCCCGCCGCCTCTGGCCCACACTGGAAGGGTGAGAGAGGGGACGACCACATGGACCACATGGATCGCAGCGACCACACCGCTCACCACCCCGGTTCCGCGCACGGTCACACCGAGCATGTGCACACCGAGCATGGTCACGCCGAGCATGGCCACGGCGCTCACACCGAGGCGGAAGGCGCCTCCTGGGGTACGGCGGCGAAGGCGACCGCGCACTGCCTGACCGGCTGCGCGATCGGCGAGATCCTGGGCATGGTCATCGGCACGGCCCTGCTGTGGGGCAACGTCCCCACCATGGTGCTGGCCATCACCCTGGCGTTCCTCTTCGGCTACTCGTTCACCCTGTTCGCGGTACGGAGGGCGGGGCTGAGCCTGAAGGCGGCCATCCGCGTCGCCCTGGCCGCCGACACCGTATCCATCGCCATCATGGAACTGGTGGACAACCTCATCATCGCGCTGACCCCCGGAGCCATGGACGCCCATCTCTCGGACGGCCTGTTCTGGTCGGCGCTCCTGGGCGGCTTCGCCGTCGCCTTCGTGATCACCACTCCGGTCAACAAGTGGATGATCGGCCGCGGCAAGGGCCACGCCGTCGTCCACGCCTACCACTGACCGACCCGCCCTCCTGCTCGCGCCGCGCGTACCGGGTCAGGCCCCGTGCGGCTCGACCGTGCGGCCGCGCTCAGAACCTTTCCGGCTTGACCAGGGCGAGGACGAGGTAACCCAGCAGGGCGGCGGCCACGAGGAGGCCGACGACGTTCTCTGCGGTCACAGCTTCGCCACCCCCTTGGCGATGAACGCCACCGGCGCGAAGACCGCGATCGTGGTGGCGACGAAGGTCACGTCGGCCATCGGTGTCTCCTGAGGAGGTTGTTCGGTTGAGCATCGGACCTCTTGAGGAAAGCGCGGTTTCCTGCCAGGTGCTCCTGCCATTGACGGCTCCCTTACGGCCGCCCCGCCCCTCTTGACGGTTCCCTGACCCGTTACGCCGACTGCCACGGGGCGCGCGTCGGGGTCGCCGGGGTGCGGCGGGCTCTGCGGGATAATCGCGGCATGGCAGCCACGCCCAGCCTCTCCGAGCTGCACCGGCGCCTGTTGCCGGACGTCCTCGCCGTGGGCGGGGCGTATCCGCTGGCGCTCACGGGCGGGTACGCGGTCCAGGCGCACGGGCTCGTCGACCGGCTCAGCCGGGACCTTCAGTTCGCCACCGAGAACCCGGAGCCGCTGGAGCGCATCGCCGACGCCGTCCGTGCCGGGCTGGAGGAACGCGGCTGGCGTGTGCGGGCCCTTGAGGCCGGTCCGCTGGCGGCGTCGTTGATCGTCACCGACCCCGTCACGGGTGACGGGTGCGAGATCGACGTGCTCAAGGAGGCCCTGTGGCGTCCGCCCGTGGTGACCGAGTACGGCTTGGTGCTCTCCCTGGACGACGTGGTCGGCACCAAGGTCCGCGCGCTGGCCGACCGGGGCCTGGCCCGCGACCTCGTGGACGTCCGGGCAGCGGCCGAGCGCTGGAGCCACGCGGAGCTGGAAGAGCTCGGCCGCCGTCACGCCCCCGACACCTTCGACCTGTCCGACCTGCGCGATCGGCTCGCGGGCGCCGAGTGGATGGACGACTCCGAGTTCGCCGCCTACGGCCTCGATGACCACGCGATCGGCGAACTGCGCCGGTGGGCACAGGCGTGGGCCGACGACATCGCCGAACGGCTCCAGGAAGCGACCTGGGACGAGGACGAGGACGACGGCTGACCCGGGGCCGCCCGTATCGCTCATGCGGCGTGTCTGGCCCGGCCCGGCCGCCGGAGGCGTGCGCGGGCGCGCCCGGTGGTGGCGTACCACTGGACGGCCAGTACGGCGGCCAGGCCGAGATCGGCGAGATCGCCGCCGTAGTACATGACCTGTGCGCCGGTATGGAGGTCGGCGGCCGTGAAGGACAGGCCAGGGGGCGGTGCGGCGTAGAGCCACTTGGCCAGTACGGCGTGGGCCGCGCCGGCGGCGAGGAGGGTACCGCCGCGCCACGCGAGGCTCCACGGGCGGCGTACGGGATCGAGCCCGCACACGCAGAAGGCGAACAGCAGCCCGGCCGCCAGGACGTGCGCGTCAAGGGCCGCCCGGAGTACCGGGTGGTGGTGGCCGGCCGCCATCAGCGGCGTGCGGTACAGCAGCCACAGCCCGCCGGTGTGCAGCAGGGCCGCCACCGGCGGGCAGCACAGCCACCGGGCGGGCCGGCCATGAGCCACGGCCAGCAGGGCGCGGCGGGCGCCACCGGGACGCAGCAGCCGCAGGGTCAGCGTGAGCGGGCGGGCGACGACCAGCGCTACGGGCGCGGCCATGGCGGCCAGCAGGTGCTGGACCATGTGCGCGGTGAACGGCGCCGGACCCGGCACGGGCACCATGGCCGCCGCGGCGACCAGCGTCCCGCCCGCCGCGAACGACGCGTCCCGCGCCCGGGGCCAGGCGTCGCCCCGGCGCCGCAGGCGCGCGGCGGCGGCCAGGTAGAGCGCGACGGCCGCCACCGCCACGAGGGCGGCGAGGGCGGCGAACGGGACGGTGAACTGGGCGGCCGGGCCCGGCGGCGCCCCGGCGAGGTGCGGCGGCATCACGCGCGGCGGGCCCGCAGCGCGAGGACGACGCCGGCGATCAGCAGCACCAGTCCGGCGGCGTTCCAGGCGAGGTCGTAGCCGGTGATGTCGACGCCGTAGCGGATCTGGTGCACGCGCAGCAGCTTGTGGTCCACGACGCCGTCGAAGAGCTGGAAGGCGCCGAGGCCGAGGACCAGTCCGGCGCGGGCGTGGCGCGGCGCGAGCGTACCCCCGCGGCGCAGATCGGCGTAGAGGACGAAGCCGGCGACCAGGGCCAGCAGCTCGGCGGTGTGCAACAGACCGTCCGAGAGCAGTCCCACGGTGGAGGTGGAGCGGTCGTAGAAGTGGTGCCAGGCCAGGATCTGGTGGAAGACGATCTCATCGACGGCGGCCATCAGCGCGGCGCCGATCAGGGCGCAGACCAGGAGGGAACGGCGGCTTCGGGGGCGGTCGTCCTGGCCGGTGTGCGGGGTCATGGTCTCGGGGTGATCCTTCCTGGTCGAGAGCCGTTGAATGGGGCACGAGGGGGGTACCCGGCGCCTGGGAAACATCCGGAATGGGCGGACCCGAGCGGGCCGCCTCCGTGAGAAAGGCTCTGCTCATGAGCAGCGCACACCGTACGGCGCCGAGCGCCCGGACTCCTGTGCAGCAGGCGGCGCTCCTGGTGGGGGCGGTTTTCCTGTTGGTGGGCGTCCTGGGGTTCATCCCGGGGATCACCACCGACTACGACACGATGAAGTTCGCCGAGCACCACTCCGAGGCCAAGCTGCTCGGCGTCTTCCAGGTGTCGATCCTGCACAACCTCGTGCACCTGCTGTTCGGCATCGCGGGTGTGACCATGGCCCGTGCCGCGTCGACGGCCCGCACGTTCCTCATCGTCGGCGGCGTCATCTACCTGGCCCTGTGGGTGTACGGCCTGATCATCGACCACGACAGCACGGCCAACTTCATCCCGGTGAACACCGCCGACAACTGGCTGCACCTCGGCCTCGGCCTCGGGATGGTCGCCCTGGGCTTCCTGCTCACCCGAGGCGCCCGGCGCGGCGTGATCCCCTGAGCGGAAGCTGAGCCGAAGCTGAGCGGAAGCGGAAGCGAGCGCCGGAGCGGAAGCCGGAACCGGAGCCGGAAGCCGGAACCGGAGCCGGGAACCGGAACCGGAACCGGAGCCGGAAGCCGGAAGCCGGAAGCCGGAACCGGAGCCGGGAACCGGAACCGGAGCCGGAAGCCGCGGCCGGGGCAGCGGTGACGGTTGGCCCCGCTGCCCCGGCCGCACCGTCAGTCGCGGCCCATGGCCTTGCGCACGGCGTCCTTGGTGCGGTCCATGAGAGCGGCGACGGGCCCCAGCGCGAGGTTCGCCGCGGCGGACTCCACGCCCGGGTGCGGGCGGGTCGGTGCCATCGCCTCCGCGGCCCTGACGCCCGTCGCCATGGAGGCCAGCGTCGCGGCATCGGCGGTGCGCCGGAGGTGGGCGAACTCGTACCGCTCCTCGGCCCGCGCGTGCGCCTGGACGTCCGCGCGCAGGGCCAGCAGCCTGGGCAGGAACTCCGGGTCGTCGGGGTCCATGTCATCGAGGGCGGCGAGCGTCTCCTTCGCGTCGCGCTCCTCGGCGAGGCGGTCGCGCACGACCTGGTCGCCGCCGGGGAGCCTCCGGCGGGCGAAGGGATGCACCACTTCCTCCTCCGCCGTCTCATGCACGGCGAGGAAGCGCACCAAGCGGCGGAACGCGTCCCTCCGGTCGTCGCCCTTGCTCTGCTCGACCTCGTCGAAGAGGTTGCGGATCTCTCCGTGCTGGCGCATCAGCAGCGATACGACGTCGCTGTCGCGGCTGCCGAGGCCGTCGGAACTCTCGGGGCTGTCGGGCGTGCTCTGGGACATACCGGCTCTCCTCACTTGGCGCGCATGGCGGGGTCGGGGTGCTCGCCCTCGGTCTCCAGCCGGTACTCGCGGCCGAACATCTCGTCGTGGTCCGCGACGACCCGCTCGCTGGGCGGCTCCTCGCCGCCGTTCAGCTGCTCCTGCATCCGTTCGAAGCGCTCATGCGCCTCGCGCACATAGCCGGCGCCGAGAGTCGTCAGGTCCATCTGCGTGTCCAGCAGTTCACGCAGGTACGCCTTGTTCGGCTCGAACGTCAGCACATTGGGCAGCTGCGGCGCGAGCACCTCCTCCGGCTCGCGGCCGTCCAGGCGCCGCATCAGGTCGCAGGCGATACGCAGGTGCTCCAGCTCCATGTTCAGGTGCAGCTCCCAGACCGCCTTCACCTTCGGGTCGGTCTCCTGCTCCATGAAGGAGTAGTACAGGTAGCACTCGTTGTACTCGTGGTTGACGAGCTGCTCCCACCACGTCTCCCCCGGGTCGACCAGCGACTCGTAGTGGGTGACGTGCTCCTCCTCGATGAGCCCGATCTCCTGGTAGAGCTGGCGGGCGATCGGCTCCATGTAGGTGGGGCCGGTGTTCATGTAGAAGTTCATCGTCTGCTGCTCCGCCGACAGGATCGTCAGCGCGTGCAGCTTGGACAGCGGGTCGGTGGTGGCGCGGTCGTACGGGTCGCGCACGTTGTCGGCCGGGTGGCGGTGGTGGAACTTGGTGGGCCGGCCCGGCATGACCTCCGTCAGGTTGTCGACGATCGACTCGGCCTTGCGGTGCTCGATCATCTCGTACAGGTTCGCGTACCGGTACAGGTGGTCGAAGTCCTCCAGCACGCCGAACTGGTAAGCCTGCTTCAGGTACGGATCGGGCTCCATACGGGCCACCCAGGCGGTCAGGTCCACGGCGACCTGCTCGTACGCGATCGTCGTCTCCAGCACCGACGACACGCCGGGCAGCAGCCAGTTGACCGCCTTCTGCTGCTGCGCCTCGATGTACCGGGTCTGTGCGAGCTGCCGCTTCACCTCGGGGTCGACGGTGTTGCGGGCGAGGGTGTGGCTGAAGAGGATCGCCTCGACCTCGATGCCGTTCATCGTGATGATCCGGCAGCGGGTGTACGGGTCGCAGTGGTCGGGGTCGATCGGCTCCACGTTGAGCTCCCGCCAGTTCCTGAGCTGACGGTCCAGAGGGATGCCGCGTTGTTCCAGGGGGTTGAAGGTCACCTGTGCCTCCTCGAAGGCCGTGGGGAGTGTTCCGGTTACCCCTCAGCGCGCCGAGCGAACGCGCTGACCTGACGGGGCGTCGGCCATGCTCCGGCCCCGTGGCCGACAGCCATCGCATCCGCGCCCGGACGACCCCGGCTGTCACCCGCCCGGCCGCGCGGCCGGGCGGCCGGGTCGGGCGGGCCGGGCCACCCGACCGGTCGGCGAGCTGCGGCGGGATTGCCGAGGCCAGAGCAGGTATCCGGCCCCGCGTGATGAGCCGCCCACTGTGGCGGGGTGTGCTCGCCGGGACGGCCGGGGCGGCGGTGATGACGCTCGCCGGGAAGGGGCGAGCAGCGCGGGACGAGTCGGCCGAATTCGTACGTGCCCGATCTCGCCCCGCGACGGCTGACGCGAGCGGCCTTGGGGGGGCGCTGCGGCCGGCCGGGCCGCGACGCATGGCCGGGTCGGCGGTACAGCGCCCAGCGGCCTGGCCACCGTTCCGGTGCCGGGCCGGTGCCTCGCGCCGCTTCTACGGCCGGTGGGCGGCGGGGTACGCCGGGTGCGCGGCCGACCGGTCCGGTGACCGGGCACCCGCCGCGGTGCCGCGCGTGCCGGGCGTGCCGCGCGTGCCGGGCGTGCCACACGTGCCGTGGGTCCCGTGCCTGCCGGGCGTCCCGCGCCTGCCGGGCATGCCGGCGTCCCGCGTGTGCCGTGCCGTGCGTGCCATGGGTCCCATGCGTGCCGGGCGTGCCATACGTGCCGGGCGTCCCGCGCCTGCCGGGCGTGCCGTGCGTCCCCGCGTCCCGTGCGTCAGTGACGCTGACGGCGGTGCGTCAGTGGCCGCCGTCCGCCACCGCGAGGCGCTTGGTGAACGTCTTTCCGGCGTCCTTGGACTCGTACACGCCGTTCTGCGTGGCCGCCAGGATGTGCCGGGCATTCACGGCCGTCAGGGCCTGGGGCTGTCCCCCGGGCACGGTGGCCGTCTTCTTCCAGGTGGCCCCGCCGTCCGCGCTGACGCTCAGGGCGCCCGTGAAGTCGACGCCGAACAGGGCGTCCGGGGACGCCCACGACACGAACTCCATCGCGGGCAGCCGGCCGGGCGCGAAAGTCCGGCCTCCATCGGCGCTACGGGCGACGCCCTCCGACGTGGTCGCGACGATCAGGTCCGGGTCGGCCGGGTTGACGGCGATGTCCAGGGCTTGCAGGCGGGCCCGGTCCTGCCAGGTGACGCCGTCCTCGCTGACGCGCAGCAGGCCGCCGCTGCTGTCGTAGCCATAGATCGTGTTCTTCGCGTAGTCCAGGGCGTGGAAGTCGGCCTCGCCCTTGAGCGATGTGGTCTTCCAGGACTTCCCCGCGTCGGTGCTCTTGATCAGCCCGTGGCTCCCGGGCTGATCGCCGCCGGGGGCCGGGTGGCCGCTGGCCAGGAAGGTTCCCTTCCCGGCCACCGTGAAGCCCATGAAGTCGTCCTTGCTCTCCCCGACCGGCTGGGGCCTTCCGGACGCGTCCGCGGTGAAGATCCCTTCGTGGGTGGCGACGTAGAGACCACCACCGTCCGGGTCGATGCCCAGGCCGTGGATGTGGCTGTGCACGGCGGGCGCGTGCTCGGGACCGTGGCCCCCGGCCGGCGCGTCGCCGCCGGTGGTGGTGGCGCCTCCACCGCACGCGGCGAGCAGCAGGGCGCCCGCGGCGGCCGTGCCCACGGCGGCAGGACGGCGGCGGTGCGGTCGGCGGGACGGGTCCGTCTTCGTGGCGGTGTTCACGCTGGCCATGGGGTTGCACCTCGTGCTGTCGGTCAGGGCGATGTGACGTGCGTACGGACGAACACGGCGGCAGCGAGTGCCACGACCGTCGGGAGATGAGGGGACACCGCCCGCACACCGCCCGCGCGTGAGTCTCCGCTCGCGTTCACGCCCGGCTTCCGCGCGGGACCCTACCAAGCCCCGTATGGCCCGCCGCCTGCGGGAACTCCGCACCGAGCCACCGTTCCCCGTCCACCATCCGTCCACTATCAGTCCACGGCTCAGAAAAACTATCGCGGCAACGGTAGATATTGAGCGCCGACCGGGGTAGCGTTTCTCTCGCGTTGAAGACATCAGACGAGCGCGGCAGATGACGAACTGCCGCGCATGCAGGTCCAGAAGGCGCGGAACGGCAGTGGAGCGGTGGGACCGGAAAGCGAAGGGCCCCACCACTGACTGCCGGGCCGAGCGGCCCCAGGGGCCGCAAGCAGTTGATTCGAACAAAAGATGGTTCCGGAAGAGGTAAGGAGTAGACGCCATCAGATCGCCCGGGCCCCGAACCGCCCGGGTACCGCAGACCCCAGAACGGCAGGTGGTCCCCGGTTACGTATTCGCGATCCCGCACCCACGCCCTCCGGGGCGTCGCTGCGGAAACAGAAGGCCGGCAGCAAGAACATGCCGGTAGATGGTGTTGAACCCCTCGGGGCCCGGGTGCCAAGCGCACCCGGGCCCCTCGATGCGTCCCCGAAACGAAGGTGCTATGCCCCCTGAGAAGACGCCCATCGCCGACGCCCTCGACGATGACGACTACCCCGCCTACACCATGGGGCGGGCCGCCGCCATGCTGGGCACCACCCCGGCCTTCCTCCGGGCCCTCGGTGAAGCCCGGCTGATCACGCCCCTGCGCTCGGAGGGCGGCCACCGCCGCTACTCCCGCTACCAGCTGCGCATCGCCGCCCGCGCCCGCGAGCTGGTCGACCAGGGCACCCCGGTCGAGGCGGCCTGCCGCATCATCATCCTGGAGGACCAGCTCGAAGAGGCCCTGCGGCTGAACGAGGAAATGCGCCGCCAGAAGAACGTCCCCACCCCGGACGACGGTTCCTGAGCCCGAGCTCCCGAGTCCGAAATGCCGAACGAAAAAATCTGCCAGAAGTTGCCGCGCTCGGCGGCTCGGCCCGTGCTACGGTGACGGCAGTTGCAGTTGTGGTTCCCAGAGACTTCATGTGCTCTGCCGGCCGTCCGACCGCCGGCGAGAGCACTATTTTCATTTCCGGTGCCTTCCGGAGGGCAATCATCACGGCGACTCGGGTCCGTAAAGTGCGGCGCCCGGCACTGCCCCAAAGGGAGTATGAATATGGCATCTGGCACCGTGAAGTGGTTCAACGCGGAAAAGGGTTTTGGCTTCATCGAGCAGGACGGTGGCGGCGCTGACGTGTTCGCCCACTACTCGAACATCGCCACCTCCGGCTTCCGTGAGCTTCAGGAAGGCCAGAAGGTGAACTTCGACGTCACGCAGGGCCAGAAGGGCCCGCAGGCCGAGAACATCGTTCCCGCCTGACGCTGACGCGTACAACATGATCGGGGCCCGCACCGTGAGGTGCGGGCCCCGGTTCGTTTTCCTCTCCCCGGGGTTCCTCCCCCACGAGCCTGTTTAGCTCCCCCAGCGGCCGGTTACCCGCCGGGCTCCCATGCGGATCGAGCACGGATCGCGCACCGTCGGCCGGCGCAGATCACGGAACCAGGAGGAACCCGGGAGGAACTCATGAGGCATGACGAATTCCTGGCCCGCGTACGTGAGCGGGGCGAGTACGCCAGCCAGGACGAGGCAGCGCAGGTCACCACGGCCGTACTGGAGGTCCTCGCCCACCGGATCACGCCCGGTGAGGCCAAGGACCTGGCGGCCCAGCTGCCCGCGCGGCTGAAGGAGGCCCTGGTGACGGACGGCGACCGGCCGACCGAGTCCTACGGCGTCGGGGAGTTCTGCCGGCGGGTCGCCGAGCGCACCGGGGCACACACCCGCACCGCGCAGTGGGACGCGAGTGCCGTGCTCAGCACGCTCGCCGACGCCATCTCCCCCGGAGAGCTCAACCAGATCATCAGCCAGCTCCCCTCCGGCTACGCCGTCCTGTTCGGGAAGCCCGACCTGAGCGACTAGCGGGACGGGCCAGTGGTGCGGGCCAGTGAGGCAGGGGCGGTGAGACGGGGCGGTGAGGCGGGGCGGTTACCGCTGGCCCGCCAGCATGCGTCCGTAGGTCGCCCGCACCCGGTGGTGGCGCTCGACGTCGGTCCAGACGTCGGTGGGGTGCGGGCGTGAGACGTACCAGGCCCAGAAGCTCGCGCCCAGGCCGGCCATCAGCGGTATGAGCAGCCAGATCATCGCAGCCACAGCGGTTTCTCCTCCCGTTCGCGGTGGGGACAAGGGGCTTCGGCGGGGACTTTGCGGCAGGCTTCCGGTGGCGACCCCCGGTGGGCGGCGGCGAGCCCTGCGGCCGCGCGACCGCAGGGCCCGTACCGGGAAGGCGCGTCAGCGGGTCAGGCCCGCAGCTCCTTGTGGCCGCCGCCGCTGATCTCGATCTTGCGCGGCTTGGCCTGCTCGGCCACCGGGATGCGCAGGCTGAGCACGCCCGCGTCGTACGTCGCCTCGATGTTGTCCGTGTCGAGGGACTCCCCGAGGAACAGCTGCCGGGTGAACGTACCGCTCGGCCGTTCCGAGATCAGGACGTCGGCGCCCTCCTTGGTCAGCGGCTTGCGCTCGGCCTGGACGGTCAGCACGTCCCGCTCGACCTTCAGGTCGACCGAATCGGGGTCGACGCCGGGCAGGTCGAACGCGACCCACACCGTGTTGTCCTTGCGCCACGCGTCCATCGGGAAGGCCGACGGGCGTCGTACGCCGCTGAACAGTTCCTGCGTGACACGGTCCAACTCACGGAAGGGATCGGTCCGCATCAGCATCTGCACATCGCCTCCTCGTACCGGTTGGTGTAGTGGTCCGGACGGACTTGACATCTCTTATATAGAGCACGGCAGACTAGTTGACAAGACGAGACTCAAGTCAGTGGGCTCCACGGCCTCCGAACAGGGCATTGTCGGCATAACGCCCTACGACGCACCATGGAGGCGGCAGGCCTCATGAGGCTCCATCGGGTGATGTGCCGTATGCCCCTCGCCGAGCGCCGAGCGCCTGTTCGCCGGGCGGCGAGCAGGGCCTGACGCCGGGCGGGCGGCCGTGGCGGTCAGCAGGTCAGCAGGTCAGCGTGGAGGCATGGCGATGGCGAAGGCTGTGGGTATCGATCTGGGGACGACGAACTCGGTGATCGCCGTGTACGAGGGCGGCCAGCCCCGCGTGATCACCAACGCCGAGGGCGGTCGCACCACACCCTCGGTGGTGGCGTTCACCGATACCGGCGAGCGGCTGGTCGGGCAGATGGCGCGCCGGCAGGCGGTGCTGAACCCCAAGGGCACGGTGTACTCGGCCAAGCGGTTCGTCGGCCGGCGCTTCAACGAGGTCCGTACGGAGGCCGAGCAGGTCTCGTACGAAGTCGTGCCCGGCCCCGAGGACGCGGCACGCTTCTCGGTGCGGGGCAAGTCGTACGCCCCGGAGGAGATCTCCGCCGCGGTGCTGCGCAAGCTGGTGGACGATGCCGCCAAGCAGCTCGGCGAGAAGATCACCCAAGCGGTGATCACGGTTCCGGCGTACTTCAATGACGCGCAGCGGCAGGCGACCAAGGACGCGGGGCGTATCGCGGGCCTTGAGGTCCTGCGGATCATCAACGAGCCGACCGCGGCGGCCCTGGCGTATGGGCTGGACAAGCAGAAGCACGAGACGGTGCTGGTCTTCGACCTGGGCGGTGGCACCTTCGACGTCAGCATCCTGGACGTGGGCGACGGCGTGGTCGAGGTGCGTTCGACCGCCGGTGACACCCACCTGGGCGGTGACGACTTCGACCGGCGCCTGGTCGACCACCTGGCGGAACAGTTCGAGCGCGAGAACGGGATCGATCTGCGCCGCGACCCGCAGGCGCTCCAGCGGCTGTACGAAGCGGCGGAGAAGGCGAAGGTCGAGCTGTCCGCGACGGCGCAGACGCAGATCAACCTGCCCTTCGTCACCGCCGACGCCTCCGGGCCGAAGCACCTCACGACCACCGTGACGCGGGCGACGTTCGAGCAGCTCACGGCCGACCTGGTCGAGCGGTGCATGGGTCCGGTGCGGCAGGCGATGGCGGACGGCAAGGTGACGGCGGACGACCTGGACGAGGTGATCCTCGTCGGCGGTTCGACCCGTATCCCTGCGGTGCAGGCGCTGGTGCGGCGGCTGACCGGCGGCAAGGACCCGAACATGTCGGTCAACCCGGACGAGGTCGTGGCGCTGGGCGCGGCGGTCCAGGCGGCGGTGCTCCAGGGCGAGGTCAAGGACGTCCTGCTGCTGGATGTCACCCCGCTGTCGCTGGGTGTGGAGACGCTCGGCGGTCTGATGACCAAGCTGATCGAGCGCAACACCACCATCCCCACCCGGCGCAGCGAGGTGTTCACCACAGCGGAGGACAACCAGCCCGCCGTGGACGTGGTCGTCCTCCAGGGCGAGCGCGAACGCGCCGCGGACAACCGGGTCCTGGGCCGCGTCCGGCTGGAGAACATCCGTCCGGCGCCCCGTGGCGTGCCGCAGATCGAGGTGACGTTCGACATCGACGCCAACGGCATCCTGAACGTGTCCGCGAAGGACAAGGACACCGGTGCCGAGCAGAGCATCACCGTCTCCGGCAGCGGCACCCTGGACGAGTCCGAGGTCCAGAAGATGGTCGAGGAGGCCGAGCGCAACCGCGCCGAGGACGCCCGTATCCGCGAGCAGGTCGAGGCGCGCAACGAGCTCGACAGCGCCGCCTACCAGGTGGAGCGGCGGCTGGGCGAGCTCGGCGACGCCGTCCCCGTACACGAGAAGGCACGGGCCGAGCAGCTCGTCGCCGACGCGCGCCAGGCCGTCAAGGAAGAGGCCCCGCTGGACCGTGTGCGGTCCCTGACGGGAGACCTCCAGCAGGTCCTCCACGGGCTGGCGGCCGCGGGCGCCGGTGGTGCCGGTGGTGCCGGTGGTGCCGGTGGCGTCGGTGGCGGTGCGGCCGGGCCGGGGCCTCAGGGCGGACCGGGCGGCGGACCGGCGGGGGCCGGCGGCGGGGACGACGTGATCGACGCCGACTTCAGGCCCGAGTGACCGCCCCGTGAGGACGACCCGGCCTTACGACGAGTGGGACGAGTGGACTGCGGGGTGATGGACCATGAAGGACCAGGCGCGAGAGCCCGAGCGAGCGGTACAGGACACGGCGGCTGACGGCACGGCCGTACAGGACACGGCGGTGGAGGACACGGCGGTGCAGGACACGGCCGCTCGGGACGCCGCGGTACAGGACACGGCGGCTGACGGCGCGGCCGTACGGGACACGGCGGCTGACCGGGCCGGGGAGCACAGCCCGCGACCGGGCCAGGGAGCCGCCACGTACGGCGACGTGCATCAGCGGCCCGGCGAGGGCGCCCGGGCCGGGGCCTCTCCCGGTGGCGCGCCCGCGCTGCCGGAGCTGGACGTCGAGGAGCTGCGGGACCGCTGGCAGCGTGCGGTGGCGGAGATGGAGAACCTCCGCAAGCGCTACGAGCGGCAGTTGGAGGAGGTACGCCGCACCGAGCGCGACCGCGTCACCGCCGCGTGGCTGCCGGTGGTGGACCACCTGGAGCTCGCGCTCCAGCACGCCGCGGCCGATCCGAAGGCGATCGTCGCGGGCGTGGAGGCGGTGTGCCAGCAGGCGTACGCCGTACTGGCGCACCTCGGCTACCGGCGGATCGCCGACCTCGGGGAGCCCTTCGACCCGGCCCGGCACGAGGCCGCGCAGGTGCGCGAGGAGCCGGCGGCGGCGCCGGGCAGCGTCGTCCAGGTGCTGCGCCCGGGGTACGGCAGCGACAGCGGGCTGCTGCGCCCGGCGGTCGTGTCGGTGGCGGCCAAGCCGGACGAGTGAGGGGCGAGTTGGGAAGGACCACGACAGGGATCGGTGGAGTAGTCGATGGCGACGACGAACCGTGACTACTACGACGTACTCGGCGTGTCCCGGAACGCCAGTACGGAGGAGATCCAGCGCGCGTACCGCGGCCTGGCCCGCCGCTGGCACCCCGACCTGAACAAGGACCCGGGGGCCGAGGAGCGGTTCAAGGAGATCAGCGAGGCGTACGAGGTGCTCTCCGACCCCGAGAACCGCAAGCGCTACGACCGGTACGGCCATGCGTGGCAGCAGGTCCGCGAGGACGCGTCCGCAGGGCCCGGGGGCCCCTTCGGGGCGGGTGGCGGCCAACGGGTGTACGTCAACACCGGCGGCGGCCCGGGCTTCGGGTCCGGGTTCGGCACCGGGTTCGGCGGGGGCGACCTCGGCGGTGACCGCGGCGGTGATCTCGGCGGCGGCTTCGGCGGCATGGACGTCGAGGACCTGCTCAGCGGCCTCTTCGGCGGCGCGGGCGGCCGCGTGGGCGGCCGGGCGGGCGGCCGGGCGGGGCCGGGGGGCTTCGGGCGGATGCCGGGGGCCGACCAGGAGGCCGAGATCACGCTCGGCGTGGAGGACGCGTACGCCGGCGGCCGGCGCCGCATCACGCTCAACACGGCGGCGGGGCCCCGGAGTTATGAGGTGAACATCCCGGCCGGCGTCACCGACGGGCAGCGCATCCGGCTGGCCGGGCAGGGCGGTTCGGGCAGCGGTGGCGGCCCGGCCGGCGATCTGTACCTGAACGTGCGGCTGGCTCCCCACCCGCGCTACCGGGTCGACGGGCGGGACATCACCGTCGACCTCCCGGTCACCCCGTGGGAGGCCGCCCTCGGCGCCTCGGTCCCCGTCGAGACCCCCGGCGGAACCGCCAGGGTGGATCTGCCGCCCGGCTCCTCCAGCGGCCGCAAGCTGCGGCTGCGCGGGCGCGGCATGCCCAACCCGCGCGGAGGGGCCGGTGACCTCTACGCCGAGGTGAAGATCATGGTGCCCGCCGGCCTGACGCCCACCGAGCGGGACCTGTTCGAGCGCCTGGCCAAGGAATCCCGATTCGACCCCCGGAACCCCAGCGGAAGGGGATGAGCACACGTGGCGCAGAACCCGAGCCGCTACCCACTCGCCCGCGTGACCGCCACGTACGGCGCGTACGGCACGTACAGCGCGCATGGCACGCACGGCACGCACGGCACGTACGGCATGTACCGGGCCGGCGTCCCGCTGGACGAGTTCGCCGCCGCCACCGGCCTGCACCCCGAGCTGGTGCGCCGCTACGTCACGCTGGGCCTCCTGGAGCCCGACACCGACCCGGCCGGCCGGCTGTGGTTCGGCACCGCGCAGCTGGCGCGGGTGGCGCGCATCCACCGGCTGCGTACGGGCCTGGGGCTGAACTACGCCGCCCTCGGCGTCGTACTCGACCTGCTGGACCGTATCGAGGAACTCGAAGCCGCCCTCGCCCGGCGAGGCAGCAGCACCGGTAGGAGGTGAACCCCCGTGGACATGAACCGGCTGACCCAGAAGTCCCAGGAGGCGCTTCAGGACGCCCAGACCAAGGCGTTGCGCTTCGGCCACGTCGAGGTCGACGGGGAGCACCTCCTGCTGGCCCTGCTCGACCAGAGCGACGGGCTGATCCCCCGGCTGCTCGCCTCCGCCGGCGCCGACCCGGACCAGACCCGCGCCGCCGTGGAGGCCGCGCTGGGCCGCCGCCCGCGCGTGTCCGGTCCGGGAGCGGGGCCCGGGCAGGTGTACGTCACGCAGCGGTTGTCCCGGCTGCTGGACGCCGCCGAGCAGGAGGCCAAGCGGCTCAAGGACGAGTACGTCTCCGTGGAGCACCTGCTGCTGGCCCTCATCGAGGAGGGCTCCGGCAGCCAGGCCGGGCGCATCCTGCACGAACAGGGCCTGAACCGGGAGAAGTTCCTCGCCGCGCTCACCGCCATACGCGGCAACCAGCGGGTGACCTCCGCCATGCCCGAGGTCACCTACGAGGCGCTGGAGAAGTACGGCCGCGACCTCGTCGCCGAGGCCCGCGCCGGCAAGCTCGATCCGGTCATCGGGCGGGACACCGAGATCCGCCGCGTGGTGCAGATCCTGTCGCGCAAGACGAAGAACAACCCGGTCCTGATCGGTGACCCGGGTGTGGGCAAGACGGCCATCGCCGAAGGGCTCGCGCAGCGCATCGCGCACGGCGACGTGCCCGAGGGCCTGCGCGACAAGACGGTCTTCGCGCTCGACATGGGCTCGCTGGTCGCGGGCGCCAAGTACCGGGGCGAGTTCGAGGAACGGCTCAAGGCCGTCCTGCACGAGGTCACGGCGGCGCAGGGCCGCATCCTGCTGTTCGTGGACGAGATGCACACCGTGGTCGGCGCCGGGGCGGCGGAAGGGGCCATGGACGCCGGGAACATGCTCAAGCCGCTGCTCGCCCGCGGCGAGTTGCACATGATCGGCGCCACCACCCTGGACGAGTACCGCAAGCACGTCGAGAAGGACGCCGCGCTCGAACGCCGCTTCCAGCCCGTCCTGATCGACGAGCCGAGCGAGGAGGACGCCGTCTCCATCCTGCGCGGCCTGCGCGAACGCCTGGAGATCTTCCACGGTGTGAAGATCCAGGACAGCGCGCTCGTCGCGGCGGTCACGCTCTCCCACCGCTACATCTCCGACCGGTTCCTGCCCGACAAGGCCATCGACCTCGTCGACGAGGCGTGCGCCATGCTGCGCACCGAGATCGACTCGATGCCCGCCGAGCTGGACGAACTCACCCGGCGCGTACGCCGCCTGGAGATCGAGGAGGCGGCCCTCGCCAAGGAGGACGACCCCGCCAGCCATGCCCGCCTGGGCGAGCTGCGCAAGGAGCTGGCCGACGCCCGAGCCGAGGCCGACGCGCTGCGCGCCCAGTGGGAGGCCGAGCGCCAGGCACTGCGCAAGGTACAGACGCTGCGCGAGGAGCTCGAACACGTACGGTACGAGGCCGAGGAGGCCGAGCGGTCCTATGACCTCAACCGCGCCGCCGAGCTGCGCCACGGGCGGCTGCCGGAGCTGGAGCGGCGCCTGACGGCGGAGGAGGAGCAGCTCGCGACCAAGCAGGGCGCACGCCGGCTGCTGCGCGAGGTCGTCACGGAGGACGAGATCGCCTCCATCGTGGCCCGCTGGACCGGCATTCCCGTCAGCCGGCTGCTGGAGGGCGAGCGGCAGAAGCTGCTGCGGCTGGACGAGATCCTCCACGAGCGGGTCATCGGCCAGGACGAGGCCGTGCAATTGGTGGCGGACGCCGTCATCCGCGCCCGCTCCGGGGTCAAGGACCCGCGCCGGCCCATCGGGTCGTTCCTGTTCCTCGGCCCCACCGGCGTCGGCAAGACGGAGCTGGCCCGCACGCTGGCGGCCGCGCTGTTCGACACCGAGGACAACATGGTCCGCCTCGACATGAGCGAGTACCAGGAACGGCACACCGTCAGCCGCCTGGTCGGCGCCCCGCCCGGCTACGTCGGCTACGAGGAGGGCGGCCAGCTCACCGAGGCGGTGCGCCGCAAGCCGTACTCCGTGGTGCTGCTGGACGAGGTCGAGAAGGCCCACGCCGATGTCTTCAACACCCTGCTCCAGCTGCTGGACGACGGCCGCCTCACCGACGCCCAGGGCCACACCGTCGACTTCCGCAACACCGTCGTGGTGATGACCAGCAACATCGGCTCGCAGTACCTGCTGGAGGGCGTCACCCCGGACGGTGAGGTCAAGGAGGAGGCGCGGGCCGCGGTCATGGCCGAACTGCGCGCCCACTTCCGGCCGGAGTTCCTCAACCGCGTCGATGACGTGGTGCTGTTCAAGCCGCTGACGCTGCCCGAGATCGAGCGGGTCGTGGACCTGCTCACCGAGGACCTGCGCCACCGGCTCGCCGACCGCCGCCTGGACCTGAAGCTGACCGAAGCGGCCCGCCGCCACATCGCCGCCGAGGGCTTCGACCCGGTGTACGGCGCCCGGCCACTGCGCCGCTTCATCCAGCGCGAGGTCGAGACGCGGATCGGGCGCGCCCTGCTGGCGGGGGAGATCGCGGACGGCTCGGTCGTCACGGTCGACGCCGAGGGCGATCACCTTGTCATCGGTACGACTCCGCCCGGGGAACCCGGGGAACCCGGGGTCCCCGGGGAACCCGGGGAACCCGGGGACCCCGGGCATCCCGGGCACCCCGGGGAACAACCTTGAACACATCGGACATGAGCTGTATGAACAGTAGATAGCCGCGGCGTTTGCGATGTGCCGACGCGGAGGTGGGACCAGTGGCGGCACGCGGGCAGGAGAACCCCTACACGGTGCTCGGAGTGGCACCGACGGCTTCGGACGCCCAGATCAGGGCGGCCTTCCGGAGGCTGGTCCGGGCCCTGCACCCGGACACCACCGCCGGTGAGCCCGTGGCCGGTGACCAACTGGACCGTGTGGTCGCCGCGTACGAGACGCTGCGCGATCCTCAGCGGCGGACGGCGTACGACGACAGCCGGCGGGCGCAGCCGGCAAGCCCTGCGCCGCCACGGCGCACGGTACGGGTGGACCGGCGCGCGACCGATCGCACGGCCGATCGCCCGGCCGATCGCGCGGCCGATCGCCCCAGGATCGTGGTGGTCCTCGGCCTCCGTCCGTACCGGGCCGCACCAGAGGCTCCCCTGCGAGCGGGTCCGGTACGGGTGGAACGGTGGCGCCGCTGAGCGCCGCGGGGCTCACTCACGGAGGTGTCGCGACGATGGCCCGAGTGGTCGTGGACGGCACAGACATCGTCGTCCGTCTGTCTTGGTGGGAGAAGCTGGCCGCACGCCGCCGCAACGTGCGCGTTCCGGTCTCCGCGCTGCGCCGGGCGCGGATCGAGCCCGACTGGTGGCGGGCGCTGCGGGGTCGGTGCGGCAAGGGTTTCTGGAGCCCGGCGCGGCTGTGCGTGGGCACCTGGCGCCTCCCCGACGGCACGGAGGACTTCGTGGCCGTACGGGCGGACGGGCCGGTGCTCTGCGTCGAGCTGCGCCACTGGGCACCGTTCGGCCGCCTCGCCGTCTCCGTACCCGACCCGAAGGAGGCGGTACGGGTGCTGCGGCCGCTGGAGCGGTGACCCTGCTGACCGTGTGCGGAGTGCGGCGCGCGTACGGACGCGAGACGCTGGAAGTGTGACCGACCACCACCTTGGCGCCCCGATCGTCGTCTCCGGCGTCGTGCCCGGCGACCCGCCGTTCCGCGTCGTCCAGATCCACGGGAACCCGGTCGGGATCGCGCGCGACATGCTGGACGTGGTCCGGCTCGCGCACCAGGCGGGGCTGACGCATGTGGACCTGGACGATCCGGCGCTGGTGAGGTGGGTGGGCGGCGGCAAGTACCGCTGGACGCCCTGACCGCGACCGCGACCGCGAGGCGCTTCACCGAAGCCCTGGCGCGCCCCAGACGGGGAACCACCGCTCCAGCTCCGGCTCGATCCGCAGATCGTCCTTGAGCAGCGCCCTGACCTGCAGCTCCACGGCACTGTCCCGTTTCTCGGCGCGTCCCGGGAGCGGCGCGAACGGATAGAACGTGCCCCGCTTGTAGAGGTAGACCAGCGCCAGCGCCCGGTGCTCCCCCTCCGCCCCCTCCTGCCCCTCGACCGCGTGGAAACCGGTCAATGAGCAGAGCAGCTGCGGGCCGAACCCGGCGTCCTGGAGGAGCGTGTTGACCGCGTGCAGGTCGTTGACCAGCGACACGATGTCGTCGGGAGGGTGGCGTACGAGGAGCCAGGTGTAGCCGTACGCGTCCTGGCTGAACTCGACCGGTACGCCGCCCCGGCCGGTGTCCGCGTCGAGCAGCTCACGTACGTCCCGCTGGAGCCGCGCGAAGGCGCCGCCCTCGACGCTGGCGAAGCACACCGAGCCGAGGCCGGTCGGCGCGAACCCGGCGCCCGCCTGGAGCGTGATCGCGGCGGCGGGCAGGGCGAAGAGCTGGTCGAGATCGGGCCGGACCGGCCGACTGCGGCCGAGGATGATGTCGAGAAGACCCACGGCACGAACCTCCGTCCCCGCCTTACGAAATCACCGGCTTACCGGCTTACCGGCTTACCGGCTTACCGGCTTACGGGCGGCCGAGCTGCGCCGAGATCCGGCCCAGCTGGTCGAGGCGCTGCTCCAGCGTCGGGTGCGAGGAGAACAGCCTGCTCAGGCTCTCCTTGGAGGAGAACGCGGGCGCGAACCAGAAGGCGTTGAACGGCTCCGCCTTGCGCAGGTCCCGCGTCGGGATCCTCGCCATCTGGCCGGTCACCTTGGTCAGCGCGGAGGCGAGCGCGGAGGGGCGGCCGGTCAGCAGGGCGGCGGCGCGGTCGGCGGAGAGCTCGCGGTAGCGGGAGAGCAGCCGGGTGAGCAGGAAGCTGATCACGTACACCACGGCACTGACCAGCGGGATCACCAGCATCGCGATGGCGGTGTTGCTGTCGCGGCTGTTGCCGGGCCGGCCGAAGCCGCCCCATAGCGCGATCCGCGTCATCGTGCCCGCGAGTACCCCCAGGAACGACGCGATGGTCATCACCGCGACATCGCGATGCGCCACGTGCGACAGCTCGTGCGCGAGAACCCCCTCCAGTTCCTCCGGCTCCAGACGCCGCAGCAGCCCGGTGGTGGCGCACACCATGGCACTCTTCTGGTTACGCCCGGTGGCGAAAGCGTTCGGTACGTCGCTCTCGGCGATCGCCACGCGCGGCTTGGGCATATCGGCGAGCGCGCAGATCCGGTCGACGGCACCGTGCAGCTCCGGCTGCTGCTCGGGCGTGACCTCCCGGGCCCCCATGCTGAACGCGGCGATCCGGTCACTGAACCAGAACTGCACCACGAACAGCCCACCCGCGATCGCCACGATGACCGGCCACGAATCCCGCAGCGTGGCCAGCAGGACCCCGACGAACACGACGTACAACAGCCCGATCAGGAACATCGTCGTCACCATGCGCGCGGTGAGCCCCCGATCGGGTACGTAACGCGAACCCTTCCCTGCCATCTGGTCACCTTCCGAACAGAGGCTGTGCTCTCCCTTCAGTCTGCGCCGTTGCCGCGATTTCCAGCCATTCCAGCCATTCCAGCCATTCCGGTTCCTCGGGTTCCTCGGGTGAGCGATTCCCGCCCGGGGCGGACGACGGTCAGCGCAGGACGAGCAGGACGGCCAGTGCGATGAGCAGTGAGTCGATGCGGTCCAGCAGGCCGCCGGAGCCGGGGAGCCAGCGGCCGGCGTCCTTTGCCCGCGCCCCTCTTTTGATCATGGATTCGAGCAGGTCGCCGGCCGGGCCGCCGACCGCGACGGCCACCGCCATCGGCCAGCTCAGCGCGGAGAGCAGGGCGAGCACGCCGAGGCCGGCCGCGGCCCCGGCCAGGGTCCCGCTCCACCGCTTGGCCGGTGACAGTGGCGACAGCCGCGGACCGCCGAGTCCTCGACCGGCGAAGTACGCCACGATGTCGGCGATCGAGACCGCCACGAACAGCGCGAGCGCGCTCGCCCCGAGCGGCACCAGCGCGGCCAGCACACTCAGCCAGGCCAGCCCGAGCACGCCGGCGCCGAGCCGGTGCAGGCCGTGGTCGGTGTCGCCGGCCAGGAGCGGCACCGCGGCCACCGCGAGCGCCCCGACCGCGACCGCCCTAAGCTCCTGCCCGGGCGCCAGCCAGGCGGCCAGCACGACGCCTGCCACCGCCGCTGCCAGCACCACCCGGTCGGCCCGGCCCAGCCGCATCAGCCCGCCGAACTCCATCGCGGCGATCACCCCGACCACTACGGCGATGGCCGCGGCGCCCGGGCGGCCCCACCAGAACGCACCGGTGACCAGGGGCACTCCGATCGCCCAGGCGCACCACCGGGTCAGCAGCTCGCGGCGCCGGGACGCCGCCACCGCAACGCCACCCACCGCCAGCGCCCCGCCGAGGTAGGGCGCCAGGGACGCCACGGTGATCACCGGGCGGCGCCGGCGGCGGGAACACCCTCAGGCACCGGTACGAGCGGGGCCGACCGCGGCCGCAGTACGTCCAGGGCGGCCCGGAAGGCGGCCACGATGCGCGCGTTCTCGGCGGTGTCCTTGACCGCGATGCGTACCGTGCGCCCCTGGTACGCCGACGACAGTGGCGACAGGTCACGCAGGTACACATCGTGGCGGCGGCACTCGTTCACCACGTCCGCGGCACTCGGCCCGCCGGACGGCAGGGTCACGGTGAGGAAGTTCGCCACGGCCTCCTCGACCACCACGGCCTCGTCCAGCCCGGCCAGGTCCGCGGCCAGGTGGCGGCGCAGCGCGTGGGTGCGCAGCCAGCAGTCGCTGTAGTACGCCGGGTCGCGCAGGGCTGCCACCGCGGCCAGTTGCGCCGGGAGGCTGACCGGCCAGGGCGGCGTCCACCGGCGCAGCCGGGCGGCGGTGGTCGGCTCGGCCACCAGGTAGGCGGCCCGCATGCCGGACAGCGCGTACATCTTGGACAGTGAGCTGCAGACCACTACCCGCGGGTCCGACGCGGCGAGGCCGGCGAGCGACTCGGTCAGGTCGGCATAGCCGAGGTATGCCTCGTCGATCCACCAGCGGGTGCGGGCGGGCGCCGCGGCGATCACCGAGCGCAACTCCGCGGCCGGCGCGTGGCGTCCGGTCGGGTTGTTGGGGTTGACGACCACCACGAGGTCGTAGCGGCCGGACCCGACGGCAGCGGACAGCCGCGCCGGATCGATCCGCCAGCCGTCCTCGCGGCGCAACCGGAACCGGTCCACCCGGCACCCGATCACCCTCTCCGTGACGTGGGCGTACTCGCCGTAGCCCGGGTCCATCAGAAGCACCCTGCTCTGCGGGGTCAGCCACTGGCCGAACGCCCTGAAGATCAAGTCGGATGAGCCGGCGCCGACCGCGAGGGCCTCCGCCGGAAGCGCCCGGGTCTCGGCGATTTCCGCCAGCAGGCCCTCGGCCCCGGTCGGCGGCGAGGTCCGGGCGGCCCAGGCCGGATCTTCCGCGAGCGCCGCCCGCACCCCGGGGGCCGGCGGGAACCAGGCGTCCAGCACGTCGGCCGCAACCACCTCACGGCGCCGGTGCAGGCTGCGGAAGTCCGTGCCGATGGCGGTGAACGAAGCGCCGCCGTGCTCGCAGCCGTCCGGCCGGGGTGCGAACGGCACGTCCAGCCGCCAGTCCACTTCCGACCGCAGACGCTCCAGCGTGGTGCGGTAGCGCTCCATCGTGACCTTCGTCAGCTCGGTCACGCTGCCGGTCAGCACCTCGAACGTCAACGCACCGCTGTGGACGGTACGGCCCACCGGGCGCAGGCCGGCGGCCCGGTACATGGCGAGCAGCTCGGTGCGCCCCATCGCCACCACCCGGCGCCCGCCCCGGGAGGCGATCCAGCGCAACGCCGCGTACATCAGCAGCGGCGCCGCCGCGGAGGACCGCCAGCGCGGCTCAACGGTGAGGATGCGCACCTCGAACAGATCGCCCTCGCTCAGCAGCGGCAGCTCGTCACGGGTCAGGTACTTGTCCAGCGCGTACCGCCCCAACCAGGGCGGAGTCAGGCTGACGAAGCCGATCCGGGTGGCGCCTCGCGCCACGACCAGGTAGACGTTGTCGCCGTCCAGCCCGTCACGGAGCCGGCCGCCCGGATCCGGCGCATGCTGGCCCAGCTCCTGTGCGTACACCCGGTGACGCAGTTCGTGGATCCACTCACGATCCTCCGCAGTGGCAGTGCGCAGCTGCAGGTCACGGCCCATAAGCACCTCTCTCGACGCGGGTGGTGAAGCCGTCCCATCGTGCGGAACGCGCGGCGGGCGCGGCAGGGCCGAGCGACGCAGTCAACTCACGTACGCGTACTCAGGCGCAGCCGTCCCCGGCGTGCTGCGTCCACGAAGGGTCAGTGGCAGCTGGCTCATCCTGTGCCATCCGATGCCCGTCGCCTCAGTCGTCCGTCGCCTCGCTCTGATCCGTCAATGCTCGTCGGCCGTCAGGCCGAGGTGTTCGCGCATGGCGGCGTACTTCCGGGTCAGCCGGCGCGCGGTTGGCTCGTCGAGGGCGGAGAGCCGCTGGGGGTCGGCGTTGTGGGCGAGGTCCGCCGCTTTGACGAGACGGGCTCCGGGGACGGCGAGGATGCGCCGTGCGTAGGCTTCGGGTTCCTCGCCGGGGCGCTTGGTCAGGGCGCGTACGACGTCCTTCGTCCGCTGGGTGAGCGCCGCCTCGTCGAGCCAGCGTTCGCTGAGCGCGCCGTCCTCGATGGCGTCGTGCAGCCAGGCGGCGGCGATCAGCTCGTCGCTTCCGCCCCGGGCGCGCACGCCCTCGGCGACGGCTTGCAGGTGCTCGGTGTAGGGGCGCCCCGCCTTGTCCCGCTGTGCGGCGTGCGCGGCGCGTGCGATGGCCTCGACCTCGGCCAGGGTCATCGGCTGCTCCCCCTGCGTCATACGTGCTCCCCCCTTGCTCTGCCTCCGCAACATAGGGCATGGGCGGGCGGTGGGTACACCCAGGTTCGCTCCGGTGTGCGCCCCTGGTGGCCGCATGGGAGCGGGCCCGCCCCGGGAGGGGGCGGGCCCGCGGGCCGGGTCGGGGGGACGGGTCAGTGGAAGCGGGCCCGCACCGTGGTCAGGGCCGTTTCGGTGCCGCGTTCCACGAGGCGTACCGCGATGGTGCGGTGGCCCGGGCCGTAGGAGGCCGTGGGGAGGGCGAACGACCAGGCGGTGAGGCCCTCGGCGGGGCGCCAGGCGGCCGGGTCGAGTGGGGCGTTGCGGCTGACGACCTGCCATTCGACGCGGGCGTCCGGGGTGACCCGGAAGCTCGCCCGCGTCACCTGCGACGGGGTGCCGTCCCGGACCGCGCGGGCGTACACGACGTGATCGCCGGCCGGGAGGCGGCCGAGGGACGCGCGCCAGGTGCCCGTGGTGTCGTCGAGCTTCGCGGAGAGCGGTGCGGCGAAGTCGGCGTCGTCCACGGACACCTGCACCCGGTGGGTCTCCGGGCGCCCGTCCGCGCCCAGGTCGGGGAAGGTGAACCGGCCGCCGGCGACGACGGTCTCGCCCTCGGCGACCTCGGCTCCGTCGGCGGGCGCGGCGATGGCGGCGCCGAAGCCGAGCCCGGACGCGGGCAGCGGGGCCGGGTCGACCGTCAGCCTCGTGGCGTGGTCACCCTCGTATCCGACCGCGAGCAGCGCGGTGGTGTCGGACAGCAGCTGGACGGTCAGCTGTTCGCCCGTGAAGGCGTGCCGGGCGGTGTCGAACTCGATGGTCAGCTTCGTCCAGGCGCCGGTGACCGGCTGGGTCGTGGCCTTGCCGCGGCCGATCTCCCGGTCGGTGGCGAGGAGGACGACCGAGGGGCCCGCCAGGGCGGCCGGGGCGCGGGTCTTGACGTACAGCTCGGCCCGTACCTTCGAGCCGGAGGCGAGCGGCCCACCCAGGGTGTCGGTGGCGGGGTGCGCGGCGGTCGGCAGGTAGGGCGCGGCGGTGGACAGGGTGTCGGCGACGGCGCAGCCGTCCGCGTCGCCGGCCCGGTCGGTGCGGTCCATGGTGCGCTCGGCCGAGCAGTCCGCCGGCTGGTGGAGGTAGTAGGTGAAGGACTGCGCGGAGTAGGGGCCTTGGGGCTCCTGCGGCCCGGCGGTGAGGGTGCGGCGCAGTACGCCCAGGGCGGCGTCTGGCGTCGCCACGTCGTCCGCTCCCGCCGATACGCCGGTGGGCAGCGGCGCCGTGTCCCGCGTACCGTCGCCGTCCCGGTCGTAGCCGCCCCAGATGCTGTCCCGGACGGCCCGGTCGGCGGCGAAGAAGTCGTCCTCGACGGGGCGCCGCGGCAGCAGGGCCCGGCCGAGCAGGACGTCCACGGCGCGGCGCGCGGTCTCGGGGGTGGCGGCGCCGTACCCCTCGAACAGGACGTTGCCGGCCGTGTACGGCGAGGCGAGCGGCCAGCTCGCGGAGGGCAGGTTGTCCTCGCCGAGCGGGAAGGCGTTCTTCAGGACCGCCTCGCGCAGTTCGGCGCGCGTGAGCCTGCCGTCGTGGAGGTACGCGCTCTCGGGGACGGCCGCCCCCTCGGCGACGGCCTGGCCGCTCTTCTGGCCGGCCCGCTCGTCGCCGATGGCGTCGCGCACCCGCTGGAGGGTCGTGCCGAACACCCCGGCGGTGTACGGGGTGGCCGCCGAGGTGCCGCTGAACTGGTCCTGGCAGTGGACGCCGGTGTGGCAGGCGGACGGCAGGCTGCCGATGCCCCACGACGACAGGTGGACGGGCATGCCGTCACCGACGACGGCCCGCTGGTCGTCGCGGCGCAGCGCGCCCACGGTGATGTTCCAGTCCGGTCCCGTCTGGTCGGAGTGCCAGGTGCTCACGGGTACGTCGAAGGCGTTGCCGACGCCGTTGCCGGCGGCGAACAGGACGGTCTGGCCGCGTTCGGCGGCCTCCTTGGTGACCTCCTCGCCGCTGACGACCGGGCCGGCGGGGATGCCGCCGACGTAACCGAAGGAGTGCGAGGTGATGTCGACCCAGGGGTAGGTGGTGGCGACCGTCTCGTCCAGGCCCTCCACCACGACCAGGAGGCAGGTGGGGCAGTAGCCGTAACGGTTGCCGGCGGAGACGGAGGCGGAGCCGGTGCCGTGCCCGTGGTCGTCGAGGACCGGGTGGGCGCCGTCGACGCTCGCCGCGTACGCGCCGATGATCTTCGTGCCGGGTATCCAGTGCAGTGTGCCGCCGGGGACCCGCCCGCTCGTCCACAGGTCCTTGTCCTCGGCGGGCAGGTAGCCCTTGTCGAGGGTGACGGGGATCGCGGGGGCGGTGGCCGGGTAGCCGGGAATGTATTCGGCGGGGTGACGGGTGAAGTTCCTCGTCAGCGCCAGCACATCGGGGTCGGGGTAGGTGCGGGCGGAGAACTCCAGGTGGTAGGGATTGATGCCGGTGTCGGCGACGCCGATGACGGTGACCGGCGGGCCCGCGTCGAGCCGGTCGGCGGCGCCCACGCGCACGGAGGTCGTCTCGCGGCGCTCCAGGCCGGCCGCGTCGGTCGCCTTGAGGGTGACCAGGTGGCGGCCTTCGGGGAGCGCGGCGGTGACGGTCGTGCCCGTACCGTCGTCGAAGTGTCCGTCCGCGTCCAGGTCCCAGGTTGTGGCGACGGGTGCGGCGCCGCCGGTGACCGTGCCGCTGAGCCGCTGCTCGGTACCGGTCCCGAAGGTGTACGGGCCGCCGGCCGTGACGGCGGGGCGCGGGTCGGCGGTGCGCGTGCGGGCGACGACCAGCGCGCTGACGTCGGCGGTGACGGTCGCCCACTTGACGGCGACCACCTTCCAGGTGCCGGGGGCCGGGGCGGCGACGGACGTCCTCTCCGGGTGGCCGGAGGATTCCGACTGCGCGACGACCTTGCCGGACGGGTCGGTGACCCGCAGGTCGTAGTCCTGCTGCGCCGTCGTCCAGGACAGGGTGACGTCCAGGTTGCGTACGCCGGAGGGCACGTCGAAGGGGAACTCCACGGTCTGGCCGGCCGGGAAGAGGCCGGGCGTGGTGTCGGTCCTCGTCTCGTCGAGGAGCTCCGTGGTCGTCTCCTCGGCCACGACGACCTTGACGGTGTCGGTGGCGCTGTGGCCCGCGGCGTCGGTGACGGTGAGCCGCACGTCGTACGTGCCCGGCGCGAGGCCCGTCGTGTCGAAGGCGGCGCTGGAGGCGTCGGCGTCGGTGAGCGTGCCGTGCCCCGCGGTCCACGCCCAGGTGTAGGGGGCGGTGCCGCCGTAGGCGCTGCCGAGCAGGACGGCCTTCTCGCCCGCGGCGACGAAGCCGCTGTCGCCCGCGTCGGCGTGCAGCGGGGCGGGCTGGGCGGGGGCACCGGGGGCGCCGGTGCGTGCCGTACCGGCCACCTCGACGGTGCCGGTCACCGGCTGTTTGACCGTGCCGTCGACCACCTGCCGGCCGCCGACCGTATGGACGGTGACGTCCGGGCCGTCCGAGGCGACGGCGACCGGGGCGGCGGAGAGGAGCAGTGCGAGTGAGGTGGCGGCGGCGAGGCGCACCAATCTGCGGGATCGTCGGGGGGAAGCGACCACACGAACTCCTGTCAAAAGGAGCTCCGCCGGGTGCGCGCGGCACGCCTGTGGGCCACCGGTTCACCGGGCGTTGCCCGATCCATGGGGGGAGGCGCACGGAACATACCGCACGGCATGGCATGTCCACGAGTAGTTGGGCAGGCGTCGGTGGACGAGCCGTCGCGGGGCTTGCGCCCTAGGCTGGCAGGGCAGGCGAACAGCGGGAAGCACACGGCGGAGGACTCAGCGGAGGCGAAGCGGATGGTGGAGCTGTTCACACGTATGGCCAGGCGGATGAGCCGTGCCTACGCGGACGGGGGCGAGCCGCCGCCGCTGGCCGGGCACGCCGCCGCCCTGGTCGTCTACGGCGGGTACGCGGGGGCGTGGGCGAGCGCCGTACGGCTCCGGGGCCGGCCGTTGCCGGAGCGGCCGCATCCGTGGGACCTGGCGCTGACGGCGGTGGCGACGTTCCGCCTGAGCCGGCTCCTCAGCAAGGGATCGGTGACCAGCCCGCTGCGGGCGCCCTTCACCGAGTACCGGGGGCCGCAGGGCCCGGCGGAGCTGCACGAGGAACCGCGCGGCGGGGCCCGGCACACCGTGGGCGAGCTGCTGACGTGCCCGTTCTGCATGAGCGTGTGGACCGTGACGACGCTGACCGGAGCCGGGCTGCTGTGGCCGCGGGCCACGCGGACGGCCACGGGCGCGCTCACCGCCCTGGCCGTGGCGGACTCGCTGCAACTGGCCTACTCGGCGCTGTGCGAAAAGGTCACCGGGGACTGAGGGCCACGTCCGGGGCCGGCCGGGTGAGGCCCGGCTTGTAGACTCCGTGCTCATGTCGATCCCTGATGAGCTGCTCGTTGACATCGCCGCGACGGTGGAGTCGGAGCAAACCAATCAGATGTCCCTGACCGTCGTGCTCCCCGGAGCCGTCATCACGGGCCGGCTGGCGCCGGAGGCGGTATGGCGGCAGCGGGTGGGCGAGGTTCTGAGGGATTCGGCCAAACTGGGCGCGTTCGCCGGCGCTTTCGAGGCCCCCGCGCAGACCCCCGCGCAGGGCGCCACGCAGGACGCCGCGACGGACGCCCCGGCCGAGCGCCCCTCCCACCTGCACTTCCACGTCGCCAGGATCCTTCAGGGCACGGTGGGCATCCCGGAGACGGGTGGGATGTACCGGATCGCCATCAAGGACGTGAGCGCCTGGACGGTCGGGGACTTCAGCTACTCCGACCACTGACCCCGCGCGGCCGCGCCGCATCTCGGGCCGGGGGCCGGGACGGGGCGGCCGCCGAAGACCGCCCCGTCCCGCCCCGTCACAGCCCGCGCCGGGATTACCGCCGCGGCGGGATTACCGCCGCGCCGGGAAGGCCGCCGCGGCGGGCTCACTGCCGTGGCGGCTCGAAGGTGGTGAACGCGCTGCGCTTGGGCAGGCGGTAGGTCTCGCGGCCGGTGATGGCGTTGAGGATCGTGGCGTTGCGTACGGCGCCGATGTCCAGGTTCGGCGAGGACACCCCGTGGGAGTGGATCTCGGCGTTGGCGACGAAGACGCGTCCGGTGACGCCTTGCGCGAGCTCGACCGAGTGGTCGACGCGTACGCGGTGACGGCCGCGCCCGTCCCGCAGGAGCAGGTCCTCGATGGGGCCGAGGAAGGCCGGCGGGCGGTTGCGGTAGCCGGTCGCGGCCACGACGAGGTCCGTGGTGTGCTCGAAGGCCTGGCCCGTGTCGCGGTGCCGGCAGGTCAGGACCGCCCGGCCGGTGGAGTCCACGGCGGCGGACTCGACGGTGATGCCGAAGCGCAGTTCCACCTCGGCCAGGCCGTGCTCCAGCTGGCGCCGGTAGAGCAGTTCGTGGACCTCTTCGAGGGTGTCGGTGGAGATGCCCTTGTAGAACTGCCACTGCTCGCCGATGAGCCGGTCCCGTACGTCCTGCGGCAGCGAGTGGAAGTACTGCATGTACGCCGGGGTCGTCAGCTCCAGGTTCATCTTGGTGTAGTCCAGCGGAGCGAACGAGGCGGTACGGGTCAGCCAGCTGACCGCGGGGCCGCCCTCCAGGTTGCGCCCGAGCAGGTCCACCGCCACCTCGGCGCCCGACTGGCCGGAGCCGACGACGGTGACCTTGCCGGCGGACGCCACGTCGGCCGTCCGGTACAGGTAGTCGGAGGTGTGCAGCAGTTTGCCGGCGGGCAGGGCCGCCAGCGCCTCCGGGACGTACGGCGCGGTGCCGATGCCCAGGACGAGGTCGCGGGCGAACATCCGCAGCCGGGTGCCGTCACCGCGTACGGCGTGCACGGTGAAACGCTCGGCCGCGGCGTCCCAGTGGACCTCCTCGACGCGGTGCGAGAAGCGCACCGACGGCAGTTTCGCCGCCGCCCACCGCAGGTAGTCCTCGTACTCCCGGCGGGAGGGGAAGAAGTTCTCGCGCACCGTGAAGGTGTAGAGCCGGTCCATGTCGTGGAGGTAGGCGAGGAACGACAGGGGGTGGCTGGGGGCGACCAGGGTGACGAGGTCGGCGAGGAAGTTCACCTGCATCGAGGCGTCGCCGAACATCATCCCGCGGTGCCAGGTCAGCTCGGGGCGCTCCTCCAGGACGACCAGGTCGACACCGTCCACGGTCGACGCGAGGGCGGCCAGGCCCAGGTTGAAGGGGCCGCAGCCGATGGCCACGACGTCGTGTTCGCTGATGAGTTCCGTCATCGGGGCATGTCCTCCTCCCGGCGGGGGTGGATGAGCAGTGCGGCGGTCTTGTCGGGGAAGACCACCTCCCCGGCGGGGCGGAACCCGGCCGCCGTGAAGGCTTTCAGTGAGGGCCCGTTGGTCACGTCCGGCTCGGCGACCACCCGGGTGCACGCGGGGTCGGCGGCGAGGAGCCCCTCGGCGAGGGCGCGCAGCAGGGCCCGGCCCAGGCCCTGCCGGGTGCGGCTCTCCTCGCCGATGGCGATGTGGACGCCCAGGTCGTGGGGGAGCTCCGCGTAGTGCCCGGCGAGCCGGTCGCGTATCACCCGGTACACCTCGATGTACGCCAGCGGCCGGCCGTCCAGGTCGACCAGGACGGGCAGGATCGCGTCCCCGGCGAGGTGCCCGGCGATCTCCTCGTACCAGCGCTCGCGCGGCCACGCCTGGTGCCAGAAGGCGTCGATGTGCGGGGACTGCATCCAGCCGTGTACGAGGTCCAGGTCGGCGCCCTCGGCCCGTGCCACGCGCGCCGACCAGCGGCCGGTCAGGACGGGGAGCGGGGGGCCGGGGACGGCGGTGCGCGACTCCTGCTGTGCAGGCGTCATCGTGCGGCCTCCTGGAGGGGGTTGGGGGCGTCGAGGTAGACCGACTGGGCGTCGAGCGGGGCGAGGACCTCGTCGATGCCGTGCAGCCGGGTGAGCAGGTTGCCCTTGCAGGGCAGGGTGTCGGCCTCCAGCCACCGGCGGGCCAGCCGGTCGCCGTCCGGGCCGGCCGCGGCGAGCGCGGGCAGCGCGGCGCGCAGCCGGTCGGCGAGGACGGCGAGGAGGTCCCGCTCGTCGGCGAGGCCGTCCACGGCGAGGCAGCCGACGACCGACAGGGCCTGGTTGCGCAGCAGGTAGTACGAGAGCCGGTCGTCCACGAGGGCGTCGTCCACGACGGCGAGCGTGGAGGAGTCGGCACCGAGCCGCTTCAGCAGCCCGGGCAGGTACGAGGTGGCCAGGTAGTAGCCCTGGTTGTCGCGGAAGGTGGAGCCGGTGACCCGGCCCTGGGCGTCGAGGCGGACCAGGGTGTTCTGCTGGTGGGCCTCCAGGCCGATGCCGGTCGCCGCGTACAGGTGCAGCATCGGCACCAGCACCTTGTCGGTGTAGTCGGCCGTCCACCGCTCGGCCGCGCCGGGCCCGAGCGCGGCGACCAGTTCGCCCAGCGCGCTGCGGCCGAGGCCCGGGCGCGGTGCCACCAGGCCGACCAGGCAGCGCAGGTCGGCGATGCCGTCGGGCACTTCGCGTACGGCGACGTCGAGGCCGGTCACGTCCGGGCCCCCGGGCCGTCCGGGTTCGTCCACGGCGAGCCAGGCCGGGTCGCGGGTGATGGCGAAGCCGGGGTGGGCCGCGAAGGTGCCGTCGGCGTACCCGGCGTCGAGCAGCCGGTTGATCTCCAGGCCGCGGCGCAGCTCGGTACGGGTGGACTCGCGGCGGGAGTTGGTCAGCCGGAGGCCCAGCGACAGCTTCAGCATCACGTCGGCGCCCGGCCGGTACACGGTGCGCACGCTGGACGTGGGCCACCACTCCGGGCCCAGCTCACCGAGCGGTTCCAGCGCCCCGGAGGCGACCAGCGCCTTGATACGGGGGCGGTGCAGCAGGTCCCGGGCCTGCCAGGGGTGGGCGGGCACCAGCACCCGGCCGGCGCCCGGGCGGCGTCCGGCCAGGTCGGCGAGGAGCGCCACGGTGTCCCGGCCGGCCAGGGACGGGGCTCCGGCGACCGCGTCGTGCGAGACGACCGACTCGTCGGCGGCGAACCAGTGCAGCCGGAAGGAGCCGCGCAGTTCGGGCGAGAACGCGGCGGCGTCGTTGTCGGAGATGCCGTCGCGGCTCTTGGGCGCGGGATGGTTCAAGTGGCCGAGCAACAGGGCCTGTTCGGCGTCCAGGAAGCCGTCGACCCCGGGCGGCGGCTGGGGGTGGGCGCGGCGGTCGGAGATGAACGAGGCGACCCGGCGTACGGATTCGGCGGTGCGCTCCACGAGGTCGGCGACCTCACCGGCCGGCACCCCGCCGGGCCGGCTTCCGCCGCGTACCGCCGCCTCGGTGGACAGCAGCGCGATCGCGGTCACCGGGTCGGCGGCCGGGCCGAGCGGCCCTCCGGGGCCCTCCAGGCGGGCGGGGCCGAAGCGGTGCCAGCCGGTGGGCGAGCAGTGGGTGACTTCGGTGACGAGGGCGAGCCCGGCGGTGGGCAGCTCGACGCGGAGCGGTCCCGGCGCGACGGGGGTGCCCGTCTCCAGCAGCCAGCAGCGCAGCAGGGCCTCGATGTGGGCGTGTTCGGCGGCGCCGCGCGCGTCCCGTTCGTGCAGGGGGTCGGCGGTGGTGACGGGGACGGTGGTTGCCGCCGTGGTGGTGATGCTCATGCGGCGCCCTCCTCGATGAGTCGTTCACAGGTGCGGCCGGCGTCGAGGACGGTGTCCACGAGGCCGTCGATGTCGTCGGCGGTGGCGGTGGGGTTGAGCAGGGTGAACTTCAGGCACACCCGCGTGCGGGAGCCCGGTCCGGCGGCCTTGACCTCCGTACGCCCGATGAGGGCGGTGCCGGACTCCAGCAGCCGCCTGCGCAGGGCGCCGTTGAGCTCGCCGAGGACCGCCGGGCGGGCGTTGCCGCGGTAGCGGAACACCACGGTGGTCAGCTCCGCCGGTGCGACCAGCTCCAGCTCGGGTTCGGCGAGGATGCGCCGCTCGGCGTGGCGGGCGAGCTCGTGGCAGGTGTCGACCATGCGGCCCAGGCCGGTGCGGCCGTACGTCAGGAGAGTGGCGGCGGCCTTCACCGCGTCGGGGCGGCGGGTGGTCTGGAGGCTGCGGCCGAGCAGCCCGTCGTAGCCGGCTTCGGCGTCGTCGACCGGGTTGAGGTAGGCGACCTCGCGGTCCAGGGAGGTGAAGGCGGTGGTGTCGGAGACCAGCAGCACACTGGTGGCGGCGGGCTGCCAGCCGAGCTTGTGCAGGTCGAGGGTGACCGAGTCGGCCAGCTCCAGGCCCGCGAGCCGGCCGGCCAGCCGCTCGGAGAACAGCGCGCCGAAGCCGTAGGCGGCGTCCACGTGCATCCATATGCCGTGCCCGGAAGCGATCTCGGCGATCTCGGGCAGCGGGTCGATGGAGCCGAAGTCGGTGGTCCCCGCGGTCGCGACCACCGCGACGGGGGTCCGGTCGGGCCCGAGCGCGTCCAGGGCGGCGGCCAGGGCGTCGGGCCGCATACGGCGCCGCTCGTCCACCGGCACCGGGAACACGGCGGCCTCCCCCAGGCCCAGGGCGGCGCACGCCCGGTGGGTGGAGAAGTGGGCGAGCTCGGAGCAGAACACCACCGGGCCGGGCAGGGCGGCCACGCCCTGCTCGCGCGCGTTGATCCCGCGCCGGAAGGAGGCGGCGTCCCGGGCGAGCAGCAGGCCCATCAGGTTGGACAGCGACCCGCCCGGGGTGAGGACGCCGTCGGCGCGCTCGCCCAGTCCCGCCAGCCGGGTCAGTACGCCGATGAGCCAGCGTTCGACGGCGATGGCGGAGGGGCCGGAGTCATAGGTGTCGAGCGAGGCGTTCCCGGCGCTCGCCAGGGCGTCGGCGGCGACGGCGACCGCCAGCGGCGGCGGTTGCAGGTGGGCGGCGGCGCGGGGGTGGGACAGGTCGATGCCGTGCTCCACGAGCACGGTGGCCAGCCGCTGGAGGGCGGCTTTGGCGCCGAGCCCCTCGGCGGGCAGCTCGGCGGCCCCCAGCGCCTCGGTGGCCGCGGCGAGGACCTCGGCGGGGGTGCCCGCGGGGAGGGGTCCGGCCGGGCGGTGCGCGGTCGAGGCGGTGTCGATGGCCTCGGCGAGCGTGGCGAGGACTTCGGCGAGGCCGTCTCGGGAACCGGCCAGCAGGGACGGCGGGAAGGGGGACAGCAGAGGTCGTGCCTGGGTCAGCGGTGTCACGCCCGGTCTCCTCAGCCTTCGGCGAGCGGGTTGGGGTGCGTGCCGTTCGGGTACAGCGCGTGCCGCAGGGCGCGGTCGGTGTACCGGGTGACCACGATCCGGTCGCGGTTCAGGCCGTACCGGGGGATCTCGGGGGTGAGCAGGTCGTACTCGGCGAACCTGTCGACCAGCTCGGGGAACCGCTTCTGGAAGTCGAGGATCGTCTGCCGCACCAGGCGCCAGAACGTTTTCTCCGGTACGCCCAGCTGGTCGGCGCAGAGCGGCGCCAGGTAGCGGAAGTGGCCGACGAAGACCTGGTCCACGACGTGCTGCTTGATGATCGAGGGGTGCTTGCGGGGGAGCACGTGGTCGTGTCCGTCCGGCTCGGGACCGCGCTCGGGCACGTCCGTGAAGGACACGCACACGTCGTCCACGAAGTCCTTCAGGTACAGGCGGACGGGTACGTCGTTCTCGTCGTACCCGATCAGCGTGTTCTGGCCGTGCGGGTTGAACGTGACGCCGTACCGGTACAGGACGTGCATGATCGGCACGAGCAGCGTGTCGAAGAGCCGGCGCAGCCACTCCTGCGGGTCGAGGCCCGAGGCGCGGACGAGCTCGGCGACGAACGCGTCACCGGCGTTGTCGACGTGCAGCAGCGAGGCGAAGGTGCGGACGCGCTCGTCGGGGTCCTTGCGGGCGGACACCGAGTCGCGCCAGATGCAGCCCAGGGTCTCCAGGTGCTGGTAGGGGGCGTTCTCCAGCTTGGAGAGGTAGGGGTGGCGCACGGTCACCGAGGCGACCTCGCCGAGGAACACGGTGCGGCACTCGTCCGTCAGGAACGGGTCGCGCTCCACCAGTCCGCGCAGCCACTGGGTGACGACGGGGGCGCCCATGGTGCAGTGCGGCGGGATGCCGCGCCAGACGAGGGTGTTGAGGATTTTGAGCGGGAGTTTGACGTCGTACCGCTCGGGGGCGGTGACGTTGGCCATCGTACGGATGGACTGGCCCGGCAGGTAGGAGTCGGTGCTCTCGCCGAGCGGGATGATGCGGCGCTGTGCCACGTCGGCGGCGTGCAGGATCTGGACGGCGTGGTCCCACTGCCAGGGGTGCACCGGCATCCAGACGTAGCCCTCCGGGTCCACGCCCGCCTCGTGGAGAACGGCGGTGAAGCGTGCCCGGGTCTCGTCGTCCAGTTCCCTTGCGAGGATGTTCTCTTCGGACAGCTCCGAGGTGCCGCGGAACTCGGCGAGGCCGCGGTGGACGGCGACCCACTGGAGTTGCAGCGACTGCGCCGACTCGGGGGCGTACTGGCGTACGTCGGTGGCGGAGAAGCCGATCCGGCCCTTGTTGGCGACGAGCAGGTTGTGCCCGGTCATGCGGCACTCCAGCTCCGTGTGGCCCAGGGCGCGCAGCTCGGCGACGGTTTCGCCGCCGTGGGTGATGCGTGCGGCGTCCACGGCGAGGGTGGCGGAGAGCTCGGTGAAGTACGTGGCGATCGTGGAGGGGTCGCTGCCGATCGTCGAGGCCGCTTCGAGCAGGAACTGCTGGGCGTCCCAGGCCGGTTGGGCGATGGCGTTGCCGAGCATGCTGGTCGCGGTGCGGGTGATCGACGCCGGGTCGACGCGCAGCCAGCCGAACGCGCCCACGGTGGCGTTGAAGGCGTACGTCGTACCGCTGTCGAGGTCGACGCGGTAGGCGCCGTCACTGGTTTCGACCGCCTTGAGCATGTCTTCGAAGCACCACTCGCCTATCGCTTTGGCGAGAAGTCGTCGGTTGGCTTCCCGCCAGGCTGGAGGAGCCACGTCCGACAGCGCGGGCACGGGATGGTCGGCGGGGAGGGGCATCAGGCAGCTCCGATGTCTGTCCGGATCTTTCCGCTCGAACGTCTGGACGCACAAGCGGGCTTAGATTAGGTTAGGCTTACCTTATAGGCAAGGTCAACATCCGGCCAGACTCGGGATGTGACGTGCCGTCAACGCCCGACCGGCGTCGGGCTGCCCTTTTCCCCGGGCTCGACGTCAAGTGGAGGTGATCCCGTGGCTTCCGGCCGCCGTTCCCCCCGTTGGACCTTCGCCCTGGTCAGCGCCGGTGGCGTGATGATGACCCTGGACGTGACCGTCGTGAACGTCGCGCTGTCCGACATCGCGCGGGACCTGGGGGCCGGGCTGGACCGGGTGCAGTGGACCGTGTCGGCGTATTCGCTGGCGTTCGGGGCGCTGATCCTCACCGCGGGGGCACTCTCCGACCGGATGGGCCGGCGCGCCGTGTTCACCCTCGGCATGGTGCTGTTCACGCTCGCCTCGGCTGGGTGCGGACTGGCCCCGGACGCCACGGCGCTCATCGCCGCGCGGGCCGCCCAAGGACTGGGCGGCGCCATGGTGTTCGCCCCCACGCTCGCCCTCATGGCCGCCGCGTACGAAGGCGCCCGCCGCCAGCGGGCGATAGCCGCGTTCGCCGCCATCGCCTCGGCCGCCGGGGCTTTGGGGCCGCTGGTCGGCGGGGTGCTGGTCGAGGCGCTCGGCTGGCGGTGGATCTTCCTGGTCAATGTGCCCATCGGCGCCTTGGTGGTGGCCGGTGCGCTGGCCCGGATGCCGGAGTCGGCCGCGCCGCGTGGGGCCCGGCGCCGGATCGACGCCCTGGGCGCGCTGCTCGCCGTCGGTGCGCTGCTGGCCCTGCACTATCCGCTGGTGGCCGGGCCTGAGTCGGGGTGGGCGGGGGCCGATGTGACGGTCTCGGCGGCTGTCGGCGTCGTACTCGCCGTGGCGTTGGTGGCCAGCCAGCGGCGCGGGGACGGTCTGATCGACCTGACGCTGCTGCGGGTCCGCGCGTTCTCGGGCGCGGCGGTGCTCGGGTTCCTGGCGCGGATGTCCAGCCTGGGCGTGCTCGCCTTCGTCACGCTGTGGCTGCAGAGCACCCACGCGTACTCGCCCCTGGAAGTGGGGCTCCAGCTGGTCCCCCTGACGGGCAGTCTGCTGCTGGCCGGGCTGTTCATGGCCCGCCTGCAACGCGCCTTTTCGGCCGCCTCGCTGGTCGCCGGGGGCTTCGCGGCCCAGGCGGGCGGCCTGCTGGTGCTGGCGGCCGCCGCCGCGCCGGGAGGTGGCGGGGCGGCCGGCGGGCGGGTGGCGACGGCCGCCGGCCTGGTGCTGCTGGGCGTCGGAGGCGCCGTCATCTTCCCGCCGCTGATGGGCGTGGCGGTGGGCGCGGCCCCCGCCGACCGGGCGGGGATGGCCTCCGGGCTGACCAACGCCTGCTACCCGCTCGGCACCGCGACGGGCGTCGCGCTCTTCGGTGCCCTGTTCTCGGCCCGCCTCGACGAGGGCCTGGGCCTGGTGCAGGGCCCGGGTGCGGGCGGGGGGCCGGGCGGGGCGGGGTTGCGGGACGCCGTCGCGACCGGGCGGCTGGAGATGGTCGACCCCGCGCTCCAGCCGCTGGCCCGCTCGGCGTTCTCCGGCGCGTTCAGCACCGTCTGCCTGGCCTCCGCACTCGTCTGCCTGCTCGGCGTGCTTGCCGCCCGCACGCTCAGGGACGGGCCGGAGGCGGCCACCGGGACCGCGAAGCGGCCCCGGTCCCGTATCCCCCAGACGTCCTGAGCCGGCCGTCACACGTCCTGCGTCCGGCGCAGCAGCCACACCAGGTACGGTGCGCCGAGCAGGGCGGTGACGATGCCGACCGGGATCTCGGTCGGGGCGAGCAGCCAGCGGCCCAGCGCGTCGGAGGCGACCACCAGCACCGCGCCCAGGACCGCCGCCATCGGCACCACCCGCGCGGTGCCGCTGCCGACGATGCGCCGGGCCAGGTGCGGGGCGACGAGCCCGACGAAGCCGACCGCGCCGACCGCCGCCGCCGTACCGGCCGCCAGGACGGCGCCGGCGCCGAGCACCAGCAGCCGGGCGCGGCCCAGTTCGAGGCCGAGCGCGCGCGGCAGCTCCTCGCCCAGGGCGAGCAGGTTCACCGGCCGCGCGGCGGCCACCAGCACGACGGCGACCAGCGCGGGCAGGGCGAGCCAGCCCAGCGCGGAGAAGTCACGGGCGTACGTGCTGCCGGCGAGCCAGTTCAGCGCGGCCGCGATGTTCATCTGCGCGCCGACCACCATGATGTTGACCAGGGCCATCGAGGTGGCGGCCGCGCCCAGGCCCACCAGGACCACCCGGGTCGGGTCCAGCACGTTCCGCCCGCCGCCGCTGGTGCCCCGGGCCACCAGGATCACCAGGCCGAGCATCAGGACGCCGCCGATCGCCGCCGCCGCGGGCAGGGCCGCCAGCGGCGCCGAGGGCACGACGAGGATGACCGTGACGGCACCGAGCGAGGCCCCGCCGGTCACGCCCACGAGTCCCGGCTCGGCCAGGGGGTTGCGTACGACCGCCTGCACGGCCGCGCCCGCGACCGCCAGGCAGGCCCCGGCGAGCGCGGCGACCAGGATGCGCGGCAGCCGGTAGGACACCACCGCTTCGGTGATCTGCTCGGCCGACCCGAACAGCGCCGCGCCCAGCTGGCTCCAGCTGACCTCGACGTCTCCCACGCGCAGCGACACCACGATCGCGACGGCCAGCGCCACCAGTCCGCCGCCGAGCGCGACGGCGTAGGTGGGCGCGCGGCGCCGGCCGGAGACGACGACCGCCGCGCCGGTGTCGGCGTCGCCGGTGCTCACCCGCCGGGCGAGGGCCATGAAGACGGGGCCGCCGATGAGCGCGGTGACCACACCGACGGGGATCTCCGCGGGCTGCGTGGCGGACGGCGTCACGATCAGCTGGGCCGCCGCGTCCGCGCCGAGCACCAGCGCCGAGGCCAGCAGCGCCGCCATGGGGATGGCCAGCGCGTGCTTGCGCAGGCCCAACTGGCGCACCATCACGGGCGCGATGAGCCCGACGAACCCGATCGGTCCGGCCAGCGAGACGGCCGCGGCGGACAGCAGCACGGCGACCAGGAACGCGGCGGGCCGGATGCGTTCGACCCGTACGCCCATCGCCTGCGCGGTCTCGTCGCCGAGCGCCAGCAGGTCCAGCGGCCGCGCCAGGAGCGGCGCGATCAACGCACCGGCGAGGACGACCGCGCCGAGGATCAGCGGCCGTTCCAGGCCGGACTGCATCAGGGTGCCGTTGCCCCAGAAGAACAGGCCGCGCGTCGCCTGCACGTCGAGCATCTGGAGGAACTCGGCCGCCGAGGTGCCGGCCAGCGCGACGGTCGCCCCGGCGAGCAGCACCCGGCCGGGGGTCAGCACCCCGCCGCTGGTGAGCAGGTACACCACGCCGACCGCGACGAGCCCGCCGAGGAACGCCGCCCCTCCGGCGGGCAGCGGACCCAGGCTCACGCCCGTGAACGCCACGAGCACCACGGCGAAGTACGCCCCGGCGTTCACGCCCAGCGTGTCGGGGGCCGCGAGCGGGTTACGGGTCGCTCCCTGGACGAGCACCCCGGAGACGCCGAGCGCGATGCCGACGACCAGCCCGGTCAGGGTGCGCGGCAGCCGGCTGCCGAGCAGGACGTCCTCGGTGCGGGGGTCGCCGTGGCCGGCGAGCAGCGCGGCGATGTCGCCTATGCCCACCCCGGACGCCCCGAGGCCCAAGTGGACCACGGCGGCCACGCACAGCAGGAGGGACAGGCCGGGGTGGCCGTCAGTCCTTCCGAGACCATCAGACCTTCAGAGCCTTGCCGGTCTCGTCGAGGAGGTGCATCGCCGACAGCGGGCCGCCGAACAGCCAGGTGCCCGGGTCGAGCGGCAGCGCCTTGTCCTTCTTGACGAAGTCCAGGCCCTTCCAGACCGGGTTGTCCTTGAGGTCGCCGGTGAACGGGTTGTCGTTGTCGGCCGCCACGTACAGGAACGTCGCGTCCTTCTCCACCTTGGTCAGGCCCTCGACGCCGACCGTGGTCATGCCCCACGCGTCGGACTGGCCCTTCCAGCCGTTCTTCAGCCCGGCGAGGCCCAGCACCTGGGGGGCGATGGCGTCGTCGGTGAGCATCCGGATCGAGGCGCTGCCGTTGGCGGTGAAGCCCTGCGCGAGCGCGTACTTCAGGCCGCCCTTGCCGGCCTTGTCGAGCCGGGCCTTGAGGTCGGCGGCCTTGGCGTCGATCTGCTTGGTCACCTCGGCGGCCTTGTCCTCCTTGCCGACCGCCTTCGCCAGCTCGCCGAAGTTCTTCTTCATCGTCGCGAGCTGGGGCTTGGTGGTGTACGTGAAGGACAGCACCGGCGCGATGGCCTGGAGCTGCTTGAGGTTGGCCTTGGAGCGGTCGTTGTCGATGACGATGAGGTCGGGCTGGAGGGCCCTGATCTTCTCCAGGCTGGGCTCGTTGCGGTCGCCCACGTCGGTGACCTTGCCCGGCAGGGCGGCGCCCTTGGCGGTGATCCAGGTGCTGTAGCCCTTGTTGTCGGCGTTGCCCGCGGGGGTGACGCCGAGCGCGACCAGCTCCTCGGTGTAGGTCCACTCCAGCGCCACCACCTTCGTGGCGGGCTTGTCGAGGCTGACCTTGCCCTGCGCGGTGTCGACGGTGATCTTGCCGCTCGCGGTCTTGTCCCCGCCCGTCTTGCCGTCCGTGGTGTCACCGACCGTCCCGGACCCGCAGCCGGCGGCGGTCAGCATGAGTGCCACAGCGGTACCGCCCGTCGCGAGGGCGCGCAGCATTCTCTGCATGGAGTGTCTCCTTTGTGCTGGGTGTGCTGGGTGTGCGGGGGGTGTACTGGGGTGGTACGCGCGTCTCAGGAGGCGGTCGCGGCTTCGGGACGCTGGGGGAAGCAGGCCAGGTAGCCGGTCGCCGGATCGCGGACGACATTGACGCGCAGGCCGAACGCCCGGTCGATGACGTCGGGGTTCAGTACGTCGTCGGGGGCGCCGGCGGCCGCGATCCCGCCGTCCGCGACGACCACGACGTCGTCGGCGTAGGCGGCCGCCTGCATCAGGTCGTGCAGCACCACACCGCAGGCGATGCCATGTTCGCGGGCCAGCCGCCGTACGACGTCGAGCACTTCGAACTGGTGGCGCATGTCGAGGTACGTGGTGGGCTCGTCCAGCAGCAGGACGCCCGCGCGCTGCGCCAGCACCATGGCCAGCCAGGCGCGCTGGCGTTCGCCGCCGGACAGCTCGTCCAGCCGGCGGTCCACCAGGGGGGCCGCGTCGGTGACCTCCAGCGCCCAGTCGATGGCCTCCGTGTCCTCGGCGGTGTGGCGGGCGAGGGCGCCGCGGTGGGCGTACCGGCCGTGGCGTACCAGCTCACGCACCGTCACCCCGGCCGGGGCCTGCGAGGTTTGCGGCAGGAACGCCAGGCGCTGGGACAGGGTGCGGCGCCCGAGCGAGCGGAGCGGCTCGTCATCGATGCGCACCTCGCCGCCCATGGGCGGCAGCAGACCGGCCACCGTGCGCAACAGGGTCGATTTGCCGCAGCCGTTGGGCCCGACCAGGACGGTGATCCGGCCCGCCGTCAGGGACAGGTCCACCTGCTTCAGCACCGGGCGACCCGCGTGCCCGACGTCGAGATTTCGCGCCACCAGACGGACATCGCCTTCGGACACCACGTACCCCTCCTGCCGCCGGACTGACGGCGCCACCATACAACTTAGGTAAGGCACACCTAATAGCTCGGTACCGATACCAGCCACTTGTGACCATGTCGAGATCTCCCGCACCCCCACGCGCCCCCGCGCACCCCCACGTCACCTTGCCCGCAGACCCGGGACGGCCCTCGCCCCCTGGGCGCCGCGGCCACCGCCGGCGCGGCCGGGCCCGCCCTCTCGGGCGCCACCGCACTCGCGGGCGCCGCCGCGGGCCCGGTCAGCAGCCTCCGCCAGAGGCGGCCACCGCCCGACACGGCGCCGGGCGGCCCTAGCCGCCGCGCGGGGCGTACATGATGACGGCCATGCCGGCCAGGCACACCACGGCGCCGATGATGTCGAAGCGGTCGGGCCGGTAGCCATCGGCGACCATGCCCCAGGCGATGGACCCGGCGACGAAGATCCCGCCGTACGCGGCCAGCACCCGCCCGAAGTCGGCGTCGCTCTGGAACGTGGCCACCACCCCGTACAGACCCAGGGCGATCGCCCCGGCGCCCACCCACATCCAGCCCCTGTGCTCCCGGATGCCCTGCCAGACCAGCCAGGCGCCCCCGATCTCGAAGAGGGCGGCGACGGTGAACAGGGCGACGGAACGGGCGACGAGCACGGCGGCGGGGTTCCTTCTCTGACGTGTCGGGGAGAGCGGGTCGAGTGGCCGGGGCGCGGCGGAGCCGATCCGCGCGCACCACCGACCGTAGACCTTCGGCGCATCCTCCAGGCAAGGTCGCATCTGCCATGGAGGATCGCTTGAACCTTTGCAAACGAGAGGCAATGGGGCCTACCGTTTCGCATATGCAGTCCTACACAATTGGCCAGGCCGCGCGGCTGCTGGGGGTAAGTCCCGACACCGCGCGCCGCTGGGCGGACGCCGGCCGCATCGCGACCCATCGCGACGAGGGCGGTCGCCGTCTCATCGACGGCCGGGACCTGGCCGCGTTCTCGGTCGAGGTCGCGCAGAGCGGCCAGGGCGGGCCGGGCGGTCAGGGGGAGGACGACCCGTCCTACACCTCCGCCCGCAACGCCTTCCCGGGCATCGTCACCGCGATCAAGCTCGGCGATGTCGCCGCCCAGGTGGAGATCCAGGCCGGGCCTCACCGGCTGGTCTCCCTGCTGACCCGCGAGGCCGTCGAGGAACTCGGCCTGGAGGTGGGCATGCGCGCCACCGCCCGGGTGAAGTCCACCAGCGTCCACATCGACCGCCTCTGAGGAGCCGACCCCATGCCGCAGCCCGTCACCCACCGCCGTACCGCGACCGCCGCCGCGCTGAGCGCCGCCCTGCTGCTGACGCTCACCGCCTGCGGCGGTGACGGCGGTGAGCCCGTACGGAGCGCGGGTAACGCCGAGCCACAGGCCGACCTGACCGTGCTGGCCGCCGCGTCCCTGACCGACGTGTTCAAGGCGGCGGGCGCCGCGTACGAGAAGGCCCACCCGGGCACGGAGATCACCTTCTCCTTCGCCGGGTCGCAGGAGCTGGTCGCCCAGGTCAGGCAGGGCGCGCCCGCGGACGTGCTGGTCACCGCCGACGCCCGGAGCATGGCCGGCGTACGCGGCGAGACCGGAGAGCCGACCGTCATCGCCAAGAACCGCCTGGTCATCGCCACCGGCGAGGGCAACCCCAAGAAGGTGCGCGGGCTGAAGGACCTGGCCGACCCGGCGCTCAAGGTGGTCCTGGCCGCGCCCGAGGTGCCGGCCGGCACGTACAGCAGGAAGATCCTGGACGCCCAGGGGATCGCGGTGAAGCCCGTCTCCCAGGAGCCCAGCGTCCGCGCCGTACTGAGCAAGGTGGAACTCGGCGAGGCGGACGCGGGCCTGGTCTACAAGACGGACGCCGGCAGCGCGCCCGGGAAGGTCGACACCGTCGACATCCCCGACGCCCAGAACGCCATCGCCGAGTACCCCGCCGCCGCGCTCACGTCCTCGAAGAACAGCGCGGCCGCCGAGGCGTTCGTGACCTGGCTGAGCGGTCCCGAGGCCCGGAAGATCCTCAAGGAGGCGGGCTTCCAGCAGCCGTAACGCACCGCCGGAGCCGTACCGCGCGCCGAGAACGCACCGACCCGCCGACCCGCCCGACCCGCCGACCGTCCGACTTTCCGACCCGCCCGACCCGCCCGACCCGCCGACAGGAATTCGATGAGACGCCTCCGCCCGCGCACCCCGATGGCGCTCGCCGTGCCCGCGCTGGTCGCCATCGCGTTCCTGCTGCTGCCCCTCGTCGGCATCCTCACCCGCACCTCGTGGGGCGACCTCGGCGCGCACCTCGGCAGCCCCGAGTCGGTCCAGGCGCTCAAGCTGTCGCTGGTCGTGTCGTTCTGGGCGCTGGGGCTGTCCACCCTGCTCGGCGTGCCGCTCGCCTGGCTGCTGGCGCGGGCGGAGTTCCCCGGCAAGGCGCTGGTCCGTTCGCTGGTCCTGCTGCCGATGGTGCTGCCGCCGACGGTGGGCGGTGTGGCCCTGCTGCTGGGGTTCGGGCGGCGCGGGCTGCTCGGGCCGTGGCTGGAGGACTGGTTCGGCGTCACGCTGCCGTTCCACACCTCGGGCGCGGTGGTCGCCGCCACGTTCGTCTCGATGCCGTTCCTGGTCATCAGCCTGGAGGGCGCGCTCGCCGGGTTGAGCAGGCGGTACGAGGAGACGGCGGCGTCCCTGGGCGCCTCGCCCGTGCGGGTGTTCCGCACCGTGACGCTGCCGATGGTCGCCCCCGGCCTCGCCGCCGGCGCGGCGCTGACCTGGGCGCGGGCGCTGGGCGAATTCGGCGCCACGATCACCTTCGCGGGCAACCTCCCGGGCGTGACGCAGACCCTGCCGCTCCAGGTCTACCTGCTGCTCCAGGACCGCCCGGAGGCGGCGACGTCCGTCTCACTGCTGCTGCTCGCCATCGCGATGGCGGTCCTGGTGGCGCTGCGAGGCCGCTGGACGGCCGCGCCGAGCGACGCCAAGCGGAAGGCACCCCATGCCCCGGCCACCCCGCCGGACCACTCGGACCACCCCGATCACCCCGGCCACCCCGAGGCACGCGATCAGCTTGATCGCCCCGGTCAGCCCGGCCACCCCGGTCCTCCTGACGACCCCGGCCACCCCAGCCACCCCGCCCACCCCGAGGACCCCCAAGCGCCCGGTCACCCGGCCCACCCCGAGGACCCCCTGGCGCCCGATCACCCCGCCCACCCCGAGGCGCCCGCCCACCCCCAGGCGCCCGGTCACCCCAGCCACCCCGCCCACCCCCAGGACCCCCAGGCGCCCAGCCACCCCGGCCACCCCGAAACCCCAGGCGCCGGTGGCCGGGCACGCGGGGTGGCCGGCTCGTCCGCAGCCGCCTCCCGCTGGGGCCTGCACGCCGAGGTCAGCGGGTTCACCGAGCTGGTCCTCGACGCCGCGCCCGGGACCACCGTCGCCGTCGTCGGGCCCAACGGCGCGGGGAAGACCACGCTGCTGCGGGCCCTGCTCGGCCTCACCGACCGCGCCCACGCCCGCGTGCGGCTCGGCGAGAGGGACGTCAGCGACCTCCCGCCGCACCGGCGCGGTGTCGCGTGGGTGCCGCAGGACGGCGCGCTGTTCCCGCACCTGTCGGCGCTCGCCAACACCGCGTACGGGCCGCGCGCCCACGGCGTACCGCGTGCCGAGGCGCGCCGCGCCGCCCGCGAGTGGCTCGACCGCCTCGGCGTCGGCCACCTCGCCCACCGCCGCCCCGCCCAGCTCTCCGGCGGCCAGGCGCAGCGCGTGGCCCTCGCGCGGGCGCTGGCGACCCGCCCCCGGCTGCTGCTCCTGGACGAACCGCTGGCCGCGCTCGACCAGACCACCCGCGCCCGCGTCCGCCACACGCTGCGCCGCCACCTCGACGGCTTCGGCGGCGTCTGCCTGCTCGTCACGCACGACCCGGTGGAGGCCGTGTCGCTCGCCGACCGGGTTCTCGTACTGGAGGACGGCCGCGCGATCCAGGACGCCACCCCCGCCGAGGTGACCCGCCACCCGCGCTCCCCATGGGTGGCCCGCATGCTGGGCCGCAACGCCTGGCCGGGCACCGCCACCGACGAGGGCCTGCGCCTGCCCGGCGGTACGGCGGTCGTGGCGGCGGAGCCCCTCCCCGCCGGGACGGACGCCCTCGCGGTCATCGCCCCCGAGGCGGTGTCGCTCCACCGCGACAGGCCCACGGGCAGCCCGCGCAACGTATGGCCCGGCACCGTACGGGAGATCACGGCGGTCGGCAGCCGGCTGCGCGTGCTGCTGACGTCCCGTCAGGCTCCCGACCTGGTCGCGGAGATCACCCCGGCCGCCGCCGCCGAACTCGGGCTGGCCGACGGCACGGCCGTCTTCGCGGGCGTCAAGGCCACCGAGGTCACTCTCGTACCGAGGTAGCACGCCGCGGCGGTTCCACCCGGCGGCGCAGGCAACGCACCTGTCCTCCACGCCGTCTTCCCCCTCGGCAACCCACTTCCACAGAGGGAACCGAGGGGACGCATGGTGGTTACGAGCAGTGCGGGACGAGCGGCCCTGGCCGTCACCGTGATCGGCGCCGTACTGGCGCCCGCGTCACCGGCGTTGGCGGCCGATCCGCCCAGGGTGGACCTGCGGGCGGACGTGAACCGGGACGGGCGGGTGGACGTCACCGGCGCGACCGACACCGCCGGCGAGGACCGCTGGAGCACCGCCAGGGGCGCGGTGTTCCTGCCCAACATCGACGACGACACCAAGCGGTGCGCGGTCAAGGGCCCCGGCGGCAAGCCGCTGTCCGACGCCGCGCTGGCCGCCTGCAACGACGCCTCCGACGCCGTCATCAACGGCAACGGCGACCTCGCCGACCTGGCCCGCGTCCGATCCGTACCGATGGCGGGCCTGCCCGCCACCGCGAGGGGCTCCGTGAGCGTCCCCGCCGGCGGCAAGCGCACCCGGGTCTTCGTCAAGCGCCCGGGCGGCTGGGCGCTCGTGACGGGCACGACGCGGCTGACGGCCGCCGAGCTGCGCGCGGGCGTGGAGTTCGGGGTGGAGAGCACCGACGTCGTACGCGACAGCGCGGCGGTCTGGGACGGGCGGGCCGTGATCCGGCTGACCGTGACGTCCGGCGGCGTGACCGCCTCCGACGACGTGACGCTGCGCGTGGCCCCGTTGCTGACGCACCATCACCTCCAGCGGGCGCAGCAGGTGATGGTCACCAAGGTGCCCGGCACGGACGAGTTCGCGCGCAGGCAGCGGGCGTTCGTCGGCGGCCTGGCCAAGGAGGTCTCGGCGGCCGGGATCGACAAGCCGCTGATCACCTTCGATGCGTACCAGGACATATGGGCGCAGGACTTCGTCGAACCCGGCTATGTGAGCATGACCGGGCCGGACGGCCGCCGGCAGGCGATCCGGGTGATGCTGCGCTCGGCGCAGCCGGACCGCGAGGCCGGCCGGGAGCTGTTCGAGAAGCTGCGCGGCAACGGCGTGGGCGTCGTCCAGGTCTCCGGGGTCCGGGACTCGGAGGAGTGGACGCTGAACTCGATGGGGAACCTGGAGACCATCCCGCCGTACGCGCACGGCGGCCGCTCCTTCCCCGCCGGCCGCATCATCATGGGCGAGCGCAAGGACGACGGCTCCAAGCCCGCGCGGGCGATGCGGACGCTGCTGGCGTCCCAGGGCATGCAGGACCCGCTGCTGCTGGACACCTCGTGGCTGCACGTGGGGCACGTGGACGAGTTCGTCCAGTTCCTGCCCGCCGACACGCCGCGCGGCTGGAAGATCGGGATCGCCGACCCGGAGGCGGGGCTCAAGCTCCTGCGTGACGCGCAGCGGGCCGGGCACGGCGGGGCGCGGATGTTCTCCGTGCCGGACCGGAAGGACGCGCCGGCCCCCAAGGAGACCATCGCCCAGGCGCTCGCCTCGCGGTGGCTGGTCGCCGACAACACCATGGCCGCGCGGCGCATCCAGGCCAACCTGGACGTCCTGCGGCGCGAGACGGGTGTGACCGACGCGGAGATCGTGCGGGTGCCCGCCCTCTACACGCGCGGCACGGAGCAGGGCGAGCGCGGGGACCGCGTGCCCCGGCTGACGCGGCTGGGCGCGGGGGCGGTGCCGGACGCGGTGGACGAGTACGGCCAGCAGAAGCGGCTGCGGGAGCGGTCCGGCCGCGCCGCCGGCCCCGGCACGGTCATGACCAGCGCGTACGTGCCCGGTGCGGTCAACGGCGTGCTCCTCGGCCGCGACCGGTACCTGGCGCCACGGCAGTGGGGTCCTGTCATCGGCGGCACGGACGTCTTCACGGCCGCCGTGACCGCCGCGTACACCCGGGCGGGGATGAGGGTGTCGTACATAGACGACTGGGACACCTACCACCTGGGCATGGGGGAGGTGCACTGCGGTACGAACACCCTGCGCGACACCTCCGCCGCGTGGTGGAAGCCGTGAACACCGGGGATCATGGGCTCTGTGCCCATGCTCGTCGGAACCTCGGGGTGGCAGTACGCGGACTGGCGCGGTGTCCTCTATCCGCCCGGGCAGCCGCAGCGGCTGTGGCTGGAGGAGTACGTCCGCCACTTCCCGACCGTGGAGAACAACAACGCCTTCTACCGGCTGCCCACCACCGAGGTCTTCGCCTCCTGGCGGCAGCGGACGCCGGACGGGTTCGTCATGGCGGTCAAGGCCAGCCGCTTTCTGACCCACATCAAGCGGCTGCGTGACCCCGAGGAGCCGGTGCACCGGCTGATGGAGCGCACGACGGGCCTCGGCGACCGGCTGGGGCCCGTCCTGCTGCAACTGCCGCCGACCCTCCGGGTGGACACCGCCACGCTGGACGCCTGCCTGCGCCGCTTCCCGCGCACGGTCCGCGTGGCCGTCGAGCCGCGCCACCCCTCGTGGTGGGAGGCGGAGGCGGAGCTGCGGACGGTGCTGGAACGGCACGGCAGCGCCCTGTGCTGGGCGGACCGGGGCTCGCGCCCGGTGACCCCGCTGTGGCGCACGGCGCCCTGGGGTTACGTCCGCTTCCACGCCGGGACCGCCCAGCCCCCGCCGCGCTACGGCCGGCGCGCCCTGACGTCCTGGGTCCACCGCATCGCCGCCGCCTGGCCGGACGAGGCCGATGTGTACGTCTACTTCAACAACGACCCGGGCGGCGCGGCCGTCCTGGACGCCAGGGCCTTCACCGACACGGCCACCGCCCTCGGCCGCACGGTCACCCGCCCGCCCTCACCGTGAACGCGCGGGCGGGCGGGCCGCAGAGGCGGCGCCGGGGCGGTGGGGCGGTGGGGCGGTGGGGCGAGTGGTCGCCAGGTCGTGCGGGGGCCGCATCCCCGGTGGTGGCGCACTCGGCGCGCCTCGCGGTAGGTACTCTGAGGCCGTCGCGGACTCCCATCACCTCACCCGTACGGTGCAGTTGTTCCGCCGGCGTCGGTTGGGTTGACGGATCGATCGGAATCAGGCAGGTGCACAGGGTGCTGGTGGCGGATCGGTACCGGTTGGAGTCGCCCATCGGCCGCGGCGCGATGGGCGAGGTCTGGCGCGCCACGGACGAGGTGCTGGGCCGGCCGGTGGCCCTGAAGCTGCTGCTCGGGGACGACTCCGACGCGCAGACGGCGGCGCGGTTCCGGCTGGAGGGGCAGACGGCGGCCCGGCTGAGCCATCCGCATGTGGTGGCGGTGTTCGACTTCGGGGCGTGGGAGGGCCGTTTCTACCTGGTCATGGAGCTGGTGGAGGGCCGCAGCCTGGCGCAGGAGCTGGCCGATGAGGGCTCGTTGCGGGCGGCGCGGGTGGCGGCCGTGGCCGCGCAGACCGCGGCGGGGCTCGCCTCCGCGCACCGGCAGGGCATCGTCCACCGGGACATCAAGCCCGGCAACCTGATGTCGGACGTGGACGGGACGGTCAAGCTCGGGGACTTCGGGATCGCCCGGTTCGTCGACGATCCTGCCGCCGCGCTCACCACGGCCGGCCAAATCGTCGGTACGAGCCTGTACTTGGCGCCCGAGCGGGCGCTCGGGCAGCCGGCGGGCCCGGCGTCGGACGTGTACTCGCTGGGGTGCGTGCTGTACCAACTGCTCACCGGACGGCCGCCGTTCCACGCCGACACCGCGACGGCGATCCTGTACCAGCACATCGACACCCCGCCGGTGCCGCCGCTGCGGCTGGGCGTGGACGTGCCGCCCGCGTTCGAGAACTACCTGCTGGGGATGCTGGCCAAGCAGCCCGAGGAACGCCCCCCGGCGCAGGACGTCGCCGACTGGTTCTCCTCGGGCGCCTGGCAGGGCCGCGCGCAGTCCCTCCCGGACCCGGCGCCCGGCCACGCGCCCAGCTCCGCCCACGGCGCCCGCCCCGGCCACGTGCCCAGCCCCGGCACCGGCTCCCGCCCCGCCCCTCGCCCCGCGCGCGCGGACCGGCGCGCCCCGCCGGCTACGTGGGCCTTGACGTTGGCTTTGACCTGGGGGGGGGCCTGGTGGGGGTGCCGGTGGTCGGCCATCGGGTGGTGGGACATCGGGGTGGGGGCCCTGGGGCCCGCGCCCGCGCCGATGCAGAAGAGCGCGAGGCCCAGCGTCAGGCCGAGCGACAGGT